>JBBROM010000008.1:0-189423 GCA_038229415.1 Terriglobales bacterium | reverse complement strand
CCACAGGCCGTTCTTCACCTTATAAGCCCCGAATCCGGATTGCCCGTTGTGATTGGATGCAGTGTTGGTGATGGAAAAATTCGTGGCGGGATTGCTGACCTGCACGCCAATCGAGTTGTTCCAGTTGACGTTCAGCTGATCGAGCCATACATTGCTTGCCAAGGTCCCGGTGATGCTGACGGCAGAGCCATCCTTGCAGGAATTCGCATATTGAAAGTTGAGGCCGCGAAGCACGACTTGCCCGCGCACGATCAGGGCCAGATTTGACAGCGTGCCGACCTCAACATCCGCCGTCGTTATGCTGACGCCTGAGGGAGGGTAGGCATAAATCAAGTTTGCGGATTCATCCACAAAAAAGGTGCCGGCGACCACGTTGGCTAGGCTCAATACTTGCGTCATCTGGGATCCGTTGATGAACATGGTCTCGCGGCGCAGCGTGATATCCGGGAACGGCGGCGCGCCTGCGGTACCGCTGGTACGGCACGGCCCCCAGTTATTCGACCAGGTGTTGGTGAAGATAGCTGGGTTGCCCGAGTAAGCCACCCATCCGCTATAAGGCACTGCTCCCGAGATCGTTACCGTGCCTGGAGTCACTGCTTGAATGGTCATGGGCAGACTGGTGTCGGTTGAGGTGGGGTACAGCGACAAACTCTCGCGATAGGTGCCGGGCTGCACAAATACGTTCGTCCCAATCGAACCTTGATTATTGGCAATGGCTGTGTTGATCGCGGCGGATATTGTCTTGAGCGGCGCGGACAGGGTACCAGAGTTGGAGTCGCTGCCATTCGCGCCGTCTACCCAGACGGTGGCGGTTTCGAGCGATTCATTGACGACGGCCTGTCCCAGAGCAAAGGCAGACAAAACACAAGTAAAGGCGGCGATTGCGAGTAAGTTCTTGCACATACGCATGGCGAAATCCCTCCAACTGACGTGGCTTGCAGGTTGCTATCAACCGGCACATACCGGTGGATTGCATTCAGGAGAGGAAGAACGGCGGAAGAGGTCGAGGACTCCTGCGGGGGGGTGGATTGGCGATTGGTCAATCCGTCGCGTGCTCTAGTTCTCTCTGTTCCATAGATAAAGAAACGGGGCGGTATGTGTCTAGGAAATTGTCAAAGGACCGGAGACGAAGGGACATGACCCTGATTACTGAGGTTTACGGAAGATGGGGAGCGTACCTTAGGGGGCAGGAAAAGTAGAAGAGCGAACCGCTCACAGCGGATCGCGCAAGAGATTGCGAATCTTGAACCTAGCGCCCTAGCGGCGGCGCTGAACCGTTTGCGATAAGCCGCACTGTGACTGGCGTAGTGCCGGAGCCGGTCACAGGATATCCCCCGGTGGTACCGCCACAGCCCGCCACATTCAGAACCACCACCTGAGGACCGGACAGCGGCAGGCCTCCACACTCCGGGGTATTGGAGTTGCATACCTCGGTGACGCCGAGCTGGAGAAAGCCAGTTACAACGCGGTTAATGCCCGGTTCAAACAACGGGACAGTTACCACTGAGTCGCTATTGGTAACGCGACTACTCCGCACGGCAAGACTCGGGTTGTTAGTTCCAGCGGTGATGGTCACGGGGGGAATTGTGCCCGATACCGAAGCTGAAGCAAAGATATCCTGGCCTTGATTGAGCCCGAGGCCGTTGGCATGAATCATGCAACTCGTTGCCGCCTGCATATCGGCGATGCGGTGTTCAGGGGCCGCGTAAAGTGCCTGACCACAGCGCACGGTCTGATTGGTCGAGCACTGGATGGCGTCGTAGTAGTTTGCGTGGTCGAGCGACGGGATGCACGCGGGTGCATTGCCCAAGGCGGGGCATATCGAAACATCCGGATCAAAGTTGGGCACGATGTTGAAGTAGACACCGGGGCCCTCGACATCTCCGACGAGACGCTCCTGCAGATTGATGGTCTGGCCAATGATGTCAGGATTCAGAACCGTGCCTGAAGTTGGATCCACAAACTGAGCTGATCCCTGGCAAATCGTGGTGCCAGGAGACGCATGATTCGGGTCGCAGTTGGGCAGGGCCCACGGCTTGATGCTGCTGGCGACGGGCAGCGAGTTGCCGGAGGGGTTGTAGGCCTCGGCCGTGGCCTTTGCACTCACCGTCTGGAATCGCGTCCCCCATATCTTGGCGAAGAAGGTGGGTAGATCGCTGCGCGTCAAGGTGACTTGTATCTCCGGGTTCGTCTGGGAAATGCCGGTGCCGGGAAAGGTTATGCTGATCTCGGTTGTACCGTTAAGGGTGCGGCCCGCGATGGGCGAGTTGGCAATCACTAGCTGCACGTATTGCGATGCCAGATCTTGCGCGTCGCTCATGACGCCTACACCCGAAGTGATGCTGGAATCCACGAACGCCCGTGCTCCAGCGAGGGCGGCGGCATCAGCGGTGCGCTGCATATCGCTGCGCACCACGTAAAGCGTTCCCAGATCAATGGCAAGCGCGGCCATCGCCACGATGAACACCAGAGAGGCCGCCACCAGAAGCACGGTAACTCCACGCTGATCTTGAGGCTTATGGGGCTTAGGCAACGATTTGGGCAAGTGCAACATGGATGCAGGGTGGGCCCGGAGGCTGGCTTAATAGAGGTTCGGCATCACGGCTTCTCCAGCCAGTGTAGTGGCGCCAGAAAACTGAGTGGAGCCCGGCGCAATCAGGCCAATAAACTTGCCCAATTGCCAGCGATAGGGATAGTTCACCTGAATCCGGGTGCCGAGCAGCATGGCTCCCTGCGTGGTGGTTCCGAGCACGAAGTTGCGGCTGATGCGAATGGTCAGGTCATCAGGGCAACCGGAGAAGGCGTAAGTCCACGTGGAAGTGCCGTCGGCAGACATGTTGGCAACCGCAGATCCGACGGTGCAGCTGGAAAGTCCTGCGTTTGGTAATACGTGGGCGTTGGCAAGATAGGCAAAGACAATTTCGGACACGGCGTTGGTGGAACGTGGAGTAGCCCCGGCGCGATCTACGTCAAAGGTGGGCTGTGTTGCAGCGAAGCGAGCCCCTTCGCGAGCCGCATTGCTGAGCTTCTGGCGCATATTGGCGGCGGTGCCAAAGTCCATGACGGCGACGGCCATGGTGAGCAGCAAAGGCAGGACCAGGGCAAATTCAGCAATCTGGACACCCGCCCTGTTTGTACCGAACCGGGCACGCCGAATGTACCGCAGCGGGGCCACGCTAGTGCTCCTCGCGCATCTGTACCTGGGTGGTAATGGTGATGCTGTAGTTCATCTGCGAAACGCGCACCGGGCAGCAGGCAATTCCATAAAGCGGAAATTTGACCGGGTAGGCGATCGAGACCACAGTGCCTACATCCCCCATGGGATTATCGGTATGCAGTGGATTCGTAGAGGGGTTCATGGCCACATTGCGCGTGACCTGAAAATTCGCGTCGGTAAGGTCGGCGGGATTCAGCCGGGCGGCACGAAGAATCGGGTCTACCGCGGTTGTACGCAGAGCGCTGGAATCGTAGAAGGCGTTCCCGCAAGTAGCACAAGTGGGTGCCGCAGCCATGCGCGCGGCTTCGCGGGCGGCACGGGTGATGGTTTCATAGGTCTCGAAGGCGCGGCCGAACCAGAAGATGCCGTACAAAAGCACAAACACCAGCGGCAGCACGATAGCGAACTCGGCAATCTGCGAACCCGTGGCAAGGTTTGCCGCTTGTCCACGGTGCATACCCGCCTTAGGAAGTCGAGTTGAGGCCGGTTTCTTCATGTTGTGCCGCTTAGACTGGTGCGGACGATTCGCGACAGGGCTAGGAACAGCGTACCCTGAGTTAATGAAATTCTTTCATGCAGAGAGGGGCTGGGTCAACGACGGATGCGTTGGGCAGATAAATGGGGGCGGGCACTGCCTGCCCCCATCGAAATTTAACGCAAACGAAAGTAATCAACATTCAACGCTGCAAAGAGGGGCTCTGAGCGTTGCGTTCGGCTACCACTTTCTTGGCGCCCTCGCTTAACTCCTGCGCTTTGGGAAGCAGGTCGAGCGCCTTCTGGATCTCGTTGTCGGTTTCGGCGCGTACCCGTAGGCCCTCTTCCTGACCAAAGGCGTCGGTGAATAGCTCTGCACGAATTTGCGCCTTGAGCCAATCGTGGGCTTCCAGCACCTCGGCTTCGGTGTAGGTAATCTTTTCCGTGTCAAGGAAGCGGCGGAAGTCCTGCAAAACCGGCTCCTCCACCTCGGAATCCTTCGTGACATGGTGAGTCAGCGAGTAATGCTTCGCGAAGTTGAATAGCGCATAATGCTGCACCAGCGTGTCTTCAAACTTGGTGGACTTCTGTGGATCCAGCTTGATATCAGGATTGATGCCGCCACCGCCGTAGACGGTGCGACCGCCATCCGTCAGCTTGACCTCGCGGTCAGCTTTGGAAGCGTTCTCATCCTGGCGTTGGGTGTAGTAGTCGTAGAGCGAAACGTTGCTGTAGTCGCGCTGAATCAGGCGTCCGCTGGGCGTGTAGTAGCGGGCGGTGGTCAGGGCAAGGCCAGTATTTTCGGAGAGCTGGTACACGGTCTGTACCAAGCCCTTGCCGAAGGTCGTCTCGCCGATGATCAAGCCGCGATCATGATCCTGCAAAGCCCCGGAAAGAATCTCCGCAGCCGAAGCGCTGCCCCGGTTGACCAACACCACGATGGGGTAGTCCTTGCCATCATTGCCGTGGGTCGCGTAGTAGCGGCGATCTGGCGATGAGCGTCCGTGATGGGAAACCACGACCTGCCCCTTGTGCAGGAACTTGTCCGCTACGCCGACGGCTGCGTTTAGCAGTCCGCCTGGATTACCACGCAAGTCGAGAATCAAGCCCTTGAGGTCGCCGAACTCATCCAGTGATGCTTGCACTTCATCTTCGGTGGTCTCGCCAAAGCTTGAGACGTGCATGTACCCGATGCCAGGACGAATGTTGAAGTGGATATCCACACTATGGCGCGGAATCTCGTCGCGAATAATGTCGAACACAATGGGCTTATCCGCGCCTTCGCGCAGAATCGTAATCTTGACCGGGGTACCGCGAGCGCCCTTGAGCATGTCAGCGACTTCGCCCGTGGTCATGTTGTCGGTGGACTTGCCGTCTACGGCGGAGATAATGTCGCCGGGACGGATGCCAGCCTTGTAGGCTGGAGTGCCTACGAAGGGAGCGATGACAATGACCTTGTTATTGCGTGGGCCGACCGTCATACCGACGCCGTAGTACTTACCGCGCTGCTCTTCACGCATCAGGCCAAACGACTTGGGATCAAAGAAATTCGAGTGCGGGTCGAGCACGTGCAACATGCCTGGGATAGCACCCTGATAGACGGCTTTGTCGGCGCTGACCGGGTCGGCGTTGTTCTGTTCGACGAGGTCGTACACCTGCGAAAATTGCTTCAGATTGTCGCGGAGGCTGCCCTCGTTGACGTCCACCGACTCGGGGCCAAGCCGCTGCGCCGAAAGTACGCCAATGGTTCCACAGAGGGTGAGAAAGCCGACTACGAGGAGGAAACTGCGAATGGAACGCGCCATGAAATCTTGTCCTTATCAGCCCTAAATCTGGCGAAGCATTTGCGCGACAATTAACCGGAGTATAGCACGGGATTGATAGCCCTCCCGGCCCGGTCGGCCCTACTAGGGCCTTGCCCTAAAAGCATGTCCATTAGACGCAGAGATTGGGACTTCGGTTATCCACCTGCCCGAAAGTGGGGTTCGCAGGGCACAATCCGGCGATATAATCGTTGGATGGAACTAGGGATAGGCGAACTCATATTTATTTTTGTGCTGGCCCTGCTGCTGTTTGGGCCCAAGAAGCTGCCCGAAATTGGACGAACGCTGGCCAAGGCGATGAACGACTTCAAGTCGGCCAGCAACGAGTTCAAGTCCACGCTAGAGGCCGAAGTGGCCAAACTGGACGAAGAGACCCGGCTGGGCGAAACCATCGAATCTATCCGCAACCCGATGCAGAGTATCGTGGCCCGCGGTCAGGCCATGCTGAACGAGGCGATTTCGCCTGAGCAGTCACGCATGGATGCCCATGCTCGGGAAACCGTTATCGAGGCAACCCCCGTAGCGACAACGGCAGCCGAAGAACACGCTCCCGCCCTGCCTGCAGGTGAACCGGTTACCGAATCTGCTGCTGAACCTGCCCCCGCCACCGAGCCTGCACCCCATCACGCAGAAGTTGTCACTGTCCCCAAAGGTGCCGATGCCTAAATTTTTCTCGCGCAATGCTGACGAAGGTTCTGAACTGCCCGCCATGAGTTTTCTGGAACACCTGGAGGAACTGCGGCGGCGCATCATTTACTCGTTCGTTTCGATCATCGTCGCCTTTCTTGGTTGCTGGTTTTACTCCTCGTATTTTGTGGACTTGATGCAGCGCCCGATCGCGGCTGCACTACGCAACCACGGCCTGCCTGAAAAACTCGTGGTGTTGAGCCCAACCGACGCCTTCAATACCTACATCCACGTCGGGCTGGTGGCAGGAATCTTTTTGGCCTCGCCGTTCGTGTTGTATCAACTTTGGCTGTACATTTCGCCAGCGCTTTATCCCAGTGAGCGCAAGCTGGTGCTGCCGTTCATGTTCAGCACCGTGGGCCTATTTGTGGCGGGTGGCGCGTTTGCCTACTTTCTGGTCTTTCCGGCTTCGATGAACTTCCTGATTGATACCGGATCGCAGTTCCAGCAGATGATCACGGTAGAGAAATATTCCGAGCTGTTCATGGCTATCATCATCGGGCTGGGCATTATTTTTGAGATGCCGATTCTGGTGTTCTTTCTGGCGCTGTTTGGCATCGTCAACGCCGGATTTATGTGGCGTACTCTGCGCTATGCAATTCTGGCCATCTTCGCTATCGCAGGCATTGTGACTCCAACCACGGACATCATGAACATGTGCATGTTTGCCGCGCCCATGGTGGTGCTGTACATGATCAGCATTCTGGTGGCGTTCCTGGTACATCCTAAGCAGCGTAAAAAGCGGGCTGCAAAGGCCGCAGACAAGGCGGCAGGGAAGTGATCCAACTTAGGCAAACACTTAGGAAGGGCAGCGAAGCATTCGCTGCCCTGTTTTTCGGAAGCCGCCCAGCGGCAACTTCGGCGAAGCTTGTTCTGGTGACAGTGCTGACAGCAACTCTCGCGGCATGCAGCCAGGCGAAACCCAGTCAGCCCGCGGCGCAACAGCTAACTCCCGAACAGCGTTCTGAATTAACCGGGGCCACAGCGCAACTACCTGCTCCACCCATCAACTTGGCGACGGATAAGAATCCTCCTCCGCCGATCCACGTAAACGGTGAGCGGGCGATGCAATACACCCGGCAGATCGTGGCATTTGGGCCGCGCTGGCCGGGTAGTCCGGCGCACAAGAAGGTCGAGGATTACCTCCGGATGCGCATCAAGGCGATAGTGGCGGATGGCCAGGTGGAGGAGGATGCGTTTACCGCGCAAACGCCGGTGGGTCCGTTGCCTATGCGAAACTTCATCGCCAAGTTCCCGGGCACGCGTGACGGCGTGATCGTGATTGCCAGCCATTACGACACCAACTATCCGCTGCGCAAGACGAATTATGTCGGCGCGAACGATGGTGCTTGCACCAGCGCGCTGCTGCTGGAGCTGGCGCATCACTTGCAAGGCGAGCTTGACTCGGTGCCAGGCAAGGTAGACTTTGCCGGGCGAGTTCGTCATCTTAACAACGTTAAGCGCCCGGGCTACAGCGTGTGGCTGATGTGGGATGACGGCGAAGAGGCGATTCAGGACGACAAGATTGCCTGGACCGACGACGACAGCCTGTACGGGGTGCGCCACTTGGCCGAGGCGTGGACAAAAGATGGCACTATCAAGCGGATGAAGGCGTTCCTGCTGCTGGACATGATCGGCGACGCTGACTTGGGTGTGCTACGCGATGGGAATTCAACGCCGTGGTTGGAAGACTTGGTGGGACAAGCTGCGGATCGGCTTACATACAAGTCGTACTTCTTCGCCACCCAGAGTGCCGTCGAGGACGACCACATTCCGTTCGCCAAATTGGGAGTGCCCGTCGCCGACCTGATTGACTTCCAGTACGGTTACAACAACGTCTACTGGCACACCACACAAGACACGGTAGACAAGCTAAGCGCAAAAAGCCTGGAGATCGTAGGCAGCACCACGCTGGAAACAGTGAAGATGCTGGATCGCCGGTAGGAGATTTAGTGCCCAATCTGCCTTTGGCCGTGATGGTAGTTTCGGGGGTGGTCGGTTTATTCATTGGCAACCTCCTGCGTCTATCAACGTTGGTCGATCTAGGTGTTGCTTCATCTGACCGCAAGAGCATCTTCGATTTTGACTTTTCACGTCGGATGAAGCGACTGCACCGTGAACGCTTTCCGAACAGCCGCAAGCGCTTCTGGTCTGGTGTTCTTATCTTTGGGGGCGTGCTCGTGCTGGTGAGTTCTTTTTTCCTTGCGCTTCATCGTGATTAGGCACACATGACCCGCACTAGTGTCATCGCCATCCTCTTCATCGCAAGTGACCTGCTGTTCTTCGGGTTCATATTGCTGCAATTGCTCATCCGCCAGGATGTGGCCGATGTTGTCGGTGAGCGTCGCGGATTCAAGGACTTCGACTTCGCCCGCCGCGTGGCCGCAGCACACCAAGAGCAATTTCCCGACAGCAAGAAGCGACTCGCGGCTAAAGTGCTGCTCTGGATCGGCAGCGCACTTTTTCTGGCTTGCGCCGCACTGTGGCTATCGCGCTTCTTCGCCCGTTAAACGTCATCTTGTGTCCGCTAAATTTTTGCGTGTCATCCTGAGCGGCGCGGAGCGATTCGCAACGCGAATCGCTCCGCGCAGTCGAAGAACCCCGATCCTGCCCACTTGCCCACCTCGGCTTCGCAGTTCCGGTCCCGACGATCGCACACGTTTCTCGATCAGTGCAGCGCTTCCGCTTTTCTCTCCCGTGATTTCTAATAGAACATTCTGGAGCAACGCCTGAAATCACCGCGTGAAATCGTTGCTCTATCCGCGATGACCCTGCTGCTGGCTGCAACTTGCTTAGCGCAGACTACAGACGAGAAAAAGGAGCACTTTGCCGCTTAGCTTCTGGATTGGCTTTCACATTTTTGTCGCGGGGATGCTGGTGGTGGACCTGGTGGTGGTCCAGCGGCGGCATCGCGCCATGAAGTTTCGTGAGGCTCTGCTGTGGAGCGCGATTTGGGTGGTGCTGGCGGCGGCATTCGCCGCATTTATCTACACCCAACGCGGGCATCAGGCGGCGCTGGAGTTCACCACCGGCTATCTCGTCGAACTCGCGCTCAGCGTAGACAATCTCTTCGTCTTTCTGCTGATATTCCGCTACTTCCAGGTTCCAGCGGGCAGCCAGCGCAGTGTGCTTTTCTGGGGGATTCTGGGTGCGCTGGTGATGCGCGGCATTTTTATTTCGGCTGGCGTGGCCCTGATTCAGCGCTTCCACTTTCTTATCTATATTTTTGGCGCGTTTCTGGTGTTCATCGGAATGCGGCTGTTCCGCGAAGAAGAAAAAGAGATTGAGCCCGAAAAGAATTTTGTATTGCGGCTGGTGCGCAAGCTGCTACCCGTTACCAAAGAATTCCACGGCGAGAGATTCTTGGTACGCAAAAGCGCTGGGCATCGCGGCGGTTTGTACGCCACCCCGCTGCTCATCACTCTGATTATGGTGGAGACGACTGACGTAATCTTCGCCACCGATTCCATTCCCGCTATCCTCGCCATTACGCGCGACGGCTTTATCGTCTACACGTCGAATGTGTTCGCCATCCTTGGCCTGCGCGCCATGTACTTCGCGCTGGCTGGCCTCATGGACGCCTTCCACTATCTGAACTACGGACTGGCCGTGGTGCTGATGTTCATCGGGGCCAAAATGCTGGCGTCGGGATACTACGAGATTCCTACGCTGTGGGCGCTGGTGGTGGTGGTGTCCGTGCTGGGCATTGCGATTGGCGCAAGTCTGATGTTTCCAAAGAAGAAAGTCGCCTAGCACTAACCTGTCGCCGTCAGTCCTGAAAGCTGATGCTGGGTTCTTCGTAGCTCACGCCTGGATGCACAACCGAGTGTTTCTGATAGTGCGCGTCGTCGCGCGCAGGGAAGTCGGTGCGGTAGTGGGCGCCCCGACTCTCTTCGCGCGCGAGCGCCGATTGTGCCACCAGCATTCCCGCTTCCAGTACGTTACGAACTTGCAGACCGCGGCGGGAACTGCTTTCGTCGAGCCGCGGGGCGATCTCTTCCAGCGCGATGATGGCCCGCTGCAGCCCGGCACCATCGCGTACGATGCCAACTTCCTGCCACATCAGCTCTTGAATTTCGCGCAGTGTCGCGTCTATCTGCTGCTTCTGAATGTCGTCTGGGTGCGAAACCTTGGGCGTGGCTGGTGCCGAAACACTTCGCGATGTGGTGCGCAGTTCAGCACGCATCGCATCGCCCGCCCGCGCGCCGAACACTAGCCCTTCCAGCAGCGAATTGCTCGCCAGACGATTGGCCCCATGTACACCCGTACAGGCCGCCTCGCCCGCAGCATAAAGGCCGGGCACCGAGGTCAGTCCGTCGAGATCAGTCCGTACGCCACCCATGGCATAATGCGCTGCTGGACGGATTGGAATGAGGTCGGAGGTGATGTGAATCTTGTATTGCAGACACGTCGAGTAGATGCGTGGAAAGCGATTGCGCAGATGCTCGGCGTCGAGGTGCGTCAGATCTAGATACACAACCGGCGCTGCTGCCTTGCTGATCGTAAGTTCACGCGTGATGGCCCGCGCGACGACGTCACGCGGCGCGAGCTCGGCCAGCGCGTGATAATCCGACATAAAACGCTGGCGCTCGGTATTGCGCAGGTATGCGCCTTCGCCGCGCAAGGCTTCACTCAACAAAAAATGCGGTGCACCTTCCAGGCACAACGCCGTCGGATGAAATTGGATAAACTCCAAGTCGCTGAGTTCGGCTCCGGCGCGAAATGCCATGGCCACACCATCGCCTGTAGCGACTTCTGGGTTGGTGGTGTCGCGGTAGAGTTGGCCCATGCCTCCGGTTGCCAGCAGCACTGCGCTGGCGCGGATGTGCTGAATTTTTCCGGCAGCGATCACCGCGACGCCAGCCACCCGACCGGAGTCCAGCAAAAGGTCGGTGGAAAATTCAAATTCAGCCACGCTAATGTTTGCTAGCGTCCGCGCCTTGGCGTAAAGCGCGCGTTGCAACTCGCGACCGGTAGAGTCGCCATCCGCGTGCAGGATTCGGTTGCGGCTGTGCGCGCCTTCGCGCGTAAAAGACAGTTTGGTGCCGTCACGGTCGAACTCGGTGCCCCAGCGGATGAGTTCCTCGATGCGGTCAGGGCCTTCTTCCACCAGCACGCGCGCAGCAGCTTCGTTCACTAGACCATCGCCCGCATCGAGCGTATCCTGCAGGTGCAGGCCGACTTCGTCTTCGTCGCTCAGTGCGGCGGCGATGCCGCCTTGTGCGTATTGCGTATTGGATTCAGTCACCTCGCGCTTGGCTAGCACCAACACACTTCCCGCTTCAGAGAGAGAAACGGCGGCGCGTAGCCCGGCAATACCGGCACCGACGACTACAAAATCAGGAGAATCATTGCGGGTGGGATCAGAGGAATTTTTCATATTAGGAAAAGCAAAACTATTAAGACCTACAAAACTTTTGATGCTATCACGTCGGCGAATGGTGCAGGAATGCACCTGCGCGAACCGCAGTCGTTTCGAACGTTCTGCGTACAGGCGATACAGCCTTTATGATGGAGAGTGATGAAGCGAATTCGAGTAGCGGTAACGCTGCGCCCGTATGACGCGATGGTGGAGCGCGGGATCCTGAGCGGTGCCGGCGAAGTGTTGCGCGCGTTGTACCCCGCACCGCCTACGGTGAAGTCCGCGCACGGCGCGAAGGCAAACAAGGCGGGTGGTGATCGCACGTTGTTTGTTGTAACCACGCCGACCGTGCAGAAACTCTGGGGTACGCAGTTGCAACGCTCGCTGAAGCGAGCTGGCTTTGCAACCCACGTGTTGACGATGCCCGATGGCGAGCGGCACAAACGGCTGTCGACTGTAGAAAAACTTGCCGATCAGATGGTTGCGCTGGGTGCAGATCGCACCGCAGTCGTCGTCGCTTGTGGCGGCGGCGTCGTCGGCGACTGCGCCGGATTTCTTGCCGCGATTTACATGCGCGGCGTGGACGTGGTGCAAATCCCAACTACCTTACTGGCGCAGGTTGACGCTTCGGTCGGCGGAAAGACCGGCGTGAACTTGCGTGCAGGCAAAAATCTTGCGGGCGCGTTTCATCAGCCACGCGTCGTTCTGATTGATCCCGACGTGCTACGCACTTTGCCCGAACGCGAGTATTGCGCCGGACTGTTTGAGGCCGTAAAGTGCGGCATCATCGGCAAGCCCGCGCTGTTCGAGCTGTTTGAAACGCATCGTGAAGCGATCCTCCGCCGCGATCCTGCGCTGGTCGAACGAATCGTTGAAGAGTCGGTTGCGCTGAAGGCCGAGGTGGTTTCACAGGATGAGCGCGAGAGCGGACTGCGTATGCACTTGAACCTCGGCCACACCATCGGACATGCACTTGAAGCCGAAGGCAACTTTCGCCGCTACTTGCATGGAGAAGCCGTCGCTTGGGGCCTCGTTGCGATTGCGGATATCGCACATCAACTGGGCAAACTCGATGCAGCGTCATGCGAGCGGATCGTCAACGTGGTGCTGGGCTTGGGCAAATTACCGCCTGTGAATGCGGATGCGAAAGTGATTCTGCGCCGCCTGCAAAGTGACAAGAAGACCAGCGGCGGGCAGGTGCGATTTGTGATTCCGACGGCAATCGGTGCGTGTGAAGTGATGCGCGGCGTGCCGGATGCCGTGGTTATGAAAGCAGTCCGCTCATTGCATGAACCGAAAGCCCACAGTTCTCATGTTCGTCGGATGAATGGTTAGTAAAAGGTTGGATTTGGAGACAGAGATCGAAACAGAGATCAAAACACCCACCATCGGCGCTACCCCCGACGGCGCGACCGATGAGCAATCCGCCTCGCGTCAGGTGCGGCAGATGTTCAGCGACATCGCGCCGCGCTATGACTTGCTGAATCACGTATTGTCGGCCAACGTGGACCGGCTGTGGTGGTGGCGGGCTGCCCGCACGTTTCGTCATGTGCTTTCGCGGACGGATGCACGTGTGCTTGACCTGTGCTGCGGCACTGGTGATATGTCGTTTGCGCTCCATCAGCGGGCTGGCGGTAGCGGAGCGCGTGTTCTAGGCGCGGACTTTGCTCATCCCATGCTGGTTCGCGGCAAGGCCAAAGACGAAGCTCGTGGATCGCATTTGCGCTGGCTGGAGGCCGATGCGCTGCATCTTCCATTGCGCGATGCCAGTTTTGATCTGGTGACGGCAGCATTCGGATTCCGCAACCTCGCCAACTACGACGCTGGATTGCGTGAAATTGCACGCGTGTTGGCTCCCGGCGGTGAATGCGGCATTCTCGACTTTAGCGAGCCGCAGGGTATTGTTGGCGTCGGCTATCGCTTCTACTTCAAATATGTTCTGCCCACCGTGGGTGGCATGATCTCCGGCGACCGTAAGGCATATGAATACCTGCCGCGCTCCGTGGAACGCTTTCCCGCGCCAGCTGAGATGCTCGAACGTATGAAGCGCGCGGGTTTTCAGCGAGTCGAGTGGACGCCCTATACGTTTGGAATTGCTGGACTCTATCGCGGCTGGAAGTAGCTAGCAACTAAAAGCGAGTACCTAAGCTGTAGGCGCGGCCTGCGTTTGCGCTTCCGCTGCATTCAGCAGGTTGGCAAAACTGTCGGCATAGGCATCTTCAATGGTGTAGCGAATCACGCGCGAATACTCGTAGCCCAGGTATGTTTGCAGTCGTGAAGTATCCATGATGTATTCGCTGGTCATGTAAGGCAGCGCATCGGGTGGAATCGCGGAAATTTGCAACTTCCACATGGTTTCCAGCAAAACCTTCATCGTCCATCGTGTCGGCACGCGAATCAGTTTCGCTTGTGCAATCTCAATGCAGCGGGCAAAGCTGAGCGGTTCGCCGCGCCCGGCTACGTTAAAGATGCTCACCGGCGGCTGCGGCATCCGAATCCGGCGCAACAGATGCGCAATCAAGCGTGCCATGTCGTCCACGTGGACGAACTGCAAACGATTGTCGAGATATTTTTGTCCCATGGGCAGCACGCAGGGCAACCGCTTGCCCGCGCTCCTAAGCCGCTGGGCATAGGCACGTTTACCATTCGGAGTTCCGCGGAATGCACCCACCATGTAGTTGTCCACGGTTGCCCCGGTAAAAATATGAGGCCGCAGAATGTACGAGGAACACTCCAGCAGGGAAGCAGCCCGCGCCTGCACCACTTGGTCGGCTTGACGCTTGTGAATGGCATACGGCAGGGTGTGTGCGGCAAGCGGAAAATCTTCGTTGACGGCTTCCGGCGTTTCAGGGCCATAAGCCGCCACACTGCTGGGGTAGATGAAGGTCGTAATACAGTCGTAGTCGCGGTTGGCCTCACTAATCGCTTCCATCACGCGCGCTGTCCCTGCTACGTTAATCCTCCACATGGAGTCAACGTCGAACACGCCGTTGCGTACTGGGTCGAGCACAAAGGCGAGGTGAACCACGGCAACCGGGGTGGTCTCTTTGAATAGTTGGGTGAGTTCGCGAGTCGCGGCTTCGCGACCCAGGTCGAGTGGCACAAAACGGTGCAGAGTAGCTGCATTTCTTGGCGGAACCAGATCTACGCCAATCACCAAAAAATCGGTGAGTTGGGCCAGCAGGCGCTGGCCCAAATTTCCGGAGATGCCGGTGACAACGATAACTGGATGAGCGTCAGGCATGCCCTTCGTTACTGCTTGGGTTTCGGTTGAGGAACGGGTGTTTGCTTGGGGGCGGCACCGGCAGGGCCACGGAATGGTCCGGCTGATGGGCTCGGAGGTCCGAAGTAGGCGTCGTTCACCTCAATCTTGGCTGCGTCATCCACTTTCTTCAGCGCGTCTTGCGCTCGCTGGCTCGATAGCTGAGCCTTTATCTGGGGCTTCACCACATCGAACGGCTGGAACTCCTTTTTGAGCAGGTGATAGATGTAGAAGCCAGAAGCATCGGAGATGAGCATGGAAACCTCGCCGCTCTTCAAGTCGAATACGAAGGCGTGCGGGGCAGGCAATTGGCCGCGGCTCATCTTGCCCATGGCCGTAGTCGGCGGAGGGCCGGGGCTGCCAGTCTTCGCCATGCCTTCCTTTTCCAAAACCTCGAACTTCTCACCAGCAGCGGCTCGCTTTTGCAAGCCTTCTGCCACTGTCTTCATAAACGCTTCGTCCGCAGCCGCAACCTTTGCCGGATCCGGTGCGGGCGTTGCCTTTGGCTCGGCTTTGCCCGGCATTTTGGGCTGGCTCACGGCGGGCTTCGTTTCGGCATGCACGCGCGTCTTGGGAATGAAGAGGCGCTCCATCGTCACCTGCTCATATTTTGGCTGGTTGTCGTCGTAATACTTCTTCAGCTCTTCATCCGGGATTTCCGCCGCCTTCTCCTGCAGGCTACGCGTCAGGAATTGGCTGAGCACTTGCAGTCGTACTAGCTTCATCTGCTGCTCGAACTTGGGCGTGCCTTGCAGATTCATGGCTTCGGCTGCTTTGGAGCGAACCAGCATGTGCGCGTACTGCTCGGCCGCCTGACGCCGCATGGCGGCTGGCATGTTCGGCCCAGCCACTTCCAGCAACTTGTCGAAGTCGGCCTTCGAGATCACCGTCCGGCAATCGGCAGCGGGGGTACCCTCGGGGCAAAGTCCGGCAATTGTGATAATCGGCGTCGAGGGTTCAATCACAGCCGCAGTAGCAGCGGTCGGCGCTACTGGAGAGGAAGTGGGTGTGGGCGGGGCCTGGGCCAAGAGTGCTCCCGAGAGAAAAATCATGGCAATGCTTGTGATTCGCATACGGATATTTAGTAGCTCCTGCGAGTAATTTCCAACAGAATCGTAGCATAAGTGTACCGTGAATTTGCCGCCAGTTCCGGCGGCCAGGGAGCCGTCCTTGTTGGGATTGCACTTGCGGGCGATAATCAGTGTCCATGCCTTACACCCCTGTTGACCGTGTCCCTAAGGGCTCTGCTGCCCTTGACTCCATGCGCGAAGAGAAACGCGAAGTGGCGGGCAATTCCGTGTTTGCGTCTGCCGGGCTTACGGTTCTCAAGATCGTGGTAGGCCTGTCTACCGGCAGTCTGGGCATTTTGTCCGAGGCGGCGCACTCTGCCCTCGATCTGGTGGCTGCCATCGTCACTTGGCTTTCGGTGCGGGTTTCAGACAAGCCTGCCGACGCCGAGCATCAGTACGGTCACGGCAAGGTGGAAAATTTCTCCGCCTTTATTGAAACTGGCCTGCTATTGCTGACCTGCATTTGGATCATCTATGAAGCCATCCGCCGTATGTTTTTCCATCACGTGGAGGTCGAGCCTTCCGCCTGGGCGATTGGCGTGATGCTGGTCTCCATGGTGGTGGACTGGTGGCGCTCCCGCGCCCTGGGCCGCATCGCCACCAAGTATGACAGCCAGGCACTAGAAGCCGACGCATTGCACTTTTCCACCGACATCTGGTCGAGTGGAGTGGTGATTGTAGGCCTGGTGCTGCTGTGGGCGGGGAAGCAATATCACCTTCCGTGGCTCAAGGCAGCAGACCCGATTTCCGCCTTGTTTGTGGCGGGCGTGGTGATTTGGGTAAGCTGGCGGCTGGCGCGCCGCACCATTGACGCACTCCTGGACGCAGCTCCGCGCGGTGTGCGCAGCCAGATTATCAATGAACTGAACAGCGTTCCCGGCCTGCTGGCAATAGATCGTTTACGTATTCGCCGCGCAGGCAACGGTTACTTTGCTGACGTGACCACCGCATTCGAACGCAATCTGACCTTTCAGCGTTCCGCACAAATGACGCAGGACGTGACCTCAGCCGTGCAGCGTATTCTGCCGGACGCCGATGTGGTAGTTCACTCGGTGCCCCGCGCTGGCAGGCAGGAAAGCATCTTCGACCGGGTGCGAGCCGTGGCGGCGCAAAACAACTTCAACGTACATGACATCAGCGTGCAGAACTTCGCCGGCCGGCTCTATGTGGAGCAGCACTTGGAGCTCGATGAGCGGCTCTCACTGCTGGAAGCCCATAATAGGGTGACCGAACTGGAATCCGAAATTCGCGACAAGGTTCCGGAGATTGACTCCATCCTGACTCACATTGAAAGCGAACCAGCGACCATTGAGCCAGGGGAAGCCGAGTTGCGCGACGAGCGCCTGGAAGCGGCTCTTCGGCACGAGGCGGCAGCCTTCCCCGAAATTTCCGACGTGCATGAGGTAAAAATCAAGCGGGTACGCGAAAAACTGTATCTTTCGTGCCATTGCAGCATGAAGGACGAATTGCCGCTGTCGCGCGTACATGAGGTCTGCACAGAGCTTGAGATACGCTTCAAGCAGGCGGCGCCCGAGCTGTTCCGCGTGCTGATTCATCCCGAGCCGCAGACCGACAACCGTCGCTAGCGGCTTAGCGATGATGCGCGAGACCGAGCGGCAGCGATTCCGGTAGATTATTCTGTGAAGTGGAGGAGCGACGATGGATGCAAAGGTAACCTGGGCCGGACCGTACGAGT
Organism: Terriglobales bacterium; assembly: GCA_038229415.1. Classification (GTDB taxonomy): domain Bacteria; phylum Acidobacteriota; class Terriglobia; order Terriglobales; family Acidobacteriaceae; genus JANXUR01. The sequence goes on along the minus strand of JBBROM010000008.1, from coordinate 171,832 downwards.
CCGCAGACGAATTTGTAGGCACGGCCACGAGCGGCCATGCCATGATTTTGGACGCAGGCGAAAAGAAGGCAGCGCCGAGTCCGCTGGAAGTGGTGCTCATCGGACTGTGCGGCTGTACCGCCTCCGATGTCGTCAGCATTTTGCGCAAGAAGCGCGAGCCTGTGACCACCATTGAAGTGAAGGCGCACGCCGCGCGCGCTGAGAGTCACCCTATGGTGTTCACCTCCATCAATCTCACCTACCGCGTAGGCGGCAAGGTTACCCGTAAGGCCGTGGAAGACGCCGTGCATCTTTCCAAGACAAAGTACTGCTCGGTCTCGGCCATGCTCAGCAAAACGGCCACGATGGAGTCGGTGATTGAACTGGTGGACGAGGCGTAACGTTTGATCGTTCACAATATCTGCAAGGTCGCCAGTGCCCGCTAAAACCCACCGTCTGCGCGGCTACCTGATGATCGCCAGCGCGACACTGCTCTGGGCAATCTCAGCCAACGTCGGCCGCGCGATGTTCACTGGCAAGCTGCTCGTGGCGGATCAACTGGCGCACCCCATTGCGGCACTTCCGCTGGCCCAAGTCCGCGCCACGGTTTCGTTTCTTGTTCTGGGCGCATTGCTGATGTGGCGTCGCGGCCCGCGCCCGCTGATTCTTCCGCCCGCCGACGCCGCCCGCTGCCTGATCCTCGGCGCGCTGGGCCTCGCCGCATCGAACTTCCTCTACTACTACGCCATGCAGACAACCAGCGTGGCCTCGGCCATCATCGTGCAATATACCGCACCCGCCTGGGTGCTGATTTACGTAGCAACGCAGAGGCGAGAGCGCCCTTCCTGGACAAAGGGTGGCGCCGTTCTGCTGGCGATTCTAGGCTGCGCGTTAGTCGTAGGAGCCATCGGTGGCAGCGGCCTTCACGGCACGCCGCTGGGCCTGTTCGCCGTCCTGCTGGCATCGTTCAGCTTCGCCTTCTACAGCGTCTTTGGACACGACCTGCTACTCCGCTATGATCGCTGGCTGGTGGTGCTATATGCGTTTCTCGGCGCGGCGCTTCTGTGGGCCATCGTTCATCCGCCGTGGCTCCTGTTTATGCAGGGATACACGCAGCGCCAGTGGATATTTCTGGTATTGTTCGCGCTGGGCTCGTCGCTTTCGCCATTTGCGCTTTATTTTCTGGGGTTGCAATACGTGGACGCGACTAGCGCCATCGTCACTTGTTGCCTTGAGCCAGTGCTGTCGATCCTCATCGCCGCATCACTGCTAGGCGAATCGCTCGTTGCGATTCAGGTGCTCGGTGTGGCCGTTGTGCTGGCAGCAATTCTGCTAGTGCAAATGCCGGAACGAATGAATCCACCGGAGGATCTCGCGCTTGAGCCGATTGACTAGGGTCTGTGCTAGTTCAACTCGCGCCCCCGCGTCTCCGGCAACAGCAACGAAAATCCAGCGGAAATCAGATAAAACACTGCACACAAATAGAAGGCAGAGTTGAGCCCGCGCTGTTCGCCGATGCGTCCAATCACCCACGGAGCCAGCGCACTCAGCGTGCGGGCGCCGTTGTAGGTAAGCCCGAGTCCGCGCGCGCGCAGAGCCGTTGGATAAATCTCGCTGCCAACAATTCCCGAGCCAGAAAATAGCCCAGTACCGAAGAATGCCACCAACGTTCCGAAGATCAACAAAGCGCTTGTGGAGCGCGCCTGTGCGTATAGCGGCACCACGGCCGCAGCGCACAGCGGATAAATCAGGAACGCCTTGCGACGCCCAATCGCGTCGGCGACCCAACCGAAACTTAGGTAGCCGGGGAACATTCCAAACAGGTTCAGCAGTACCATCAGCGTCGTGGTGCCTAGTAAACTAAGCCCGCGTCCGCCTTGCGACACTGGCAGCGATAGATACGGCGGAATCCACGTAAAAAGCCCCCACCAGGAAAACATCGAAAAGAAGTTCATGAAGGTCAGCGCAAGCGTCGAACGGCGATACTGCGGCGCGAACAGCTGCCAGAAGCTGCGATCAGCGTCGTCGCGTTGCACGTCGGCGACTTTTGATGACGTCTCAACCAAGCGTTGTTTTTTGCGCTGCTCCTGCTGTTCCTGCCACATGCCCGATTCCGGTACATCGTGGCGTATCCACAGGGTGACGAGCGCGGGCAAAATGCCGACAAAGAACGCCGCTCGCCAGTTGGCAAAGTGCAGCACGATTCCGGCAGTGACCGCAGCCAGCGCGTAGCCAAACGCCCACGAACTCTGCACCAATGAAATTGCTTTGGCCCGCATTTCCGTCGGCCAAGTTTCAGCGACGAGCGTAGCCCCAGTGTTCCACTCGCCGCCCATGCCGAGCCCCAGCACAAAGCGAAATGCAGCCAGCATGGGGATGGTCGTCGCCAGTCCACAAGCGAAGCTGCACACCGAATACGTAAGTACGCTGAACATTAGCGCCCGCTTGCGGCCCACCGAATCAGCGATGAAGCCGAACAACACGCCGCCCATGCCCGAGGCCAGAAGCGTGAGTGTGTTGAGGAAGCCGGCCTGCGCTTTGCTCATGCCGAGCGATTGCATCACATGCGCCAGCACCATGGCGTAGAGCATCACGTCAAAGGCGTCGAGCATCCATCCGAGGGCAGCCGCAAACAGCGTGCGGCGCTGCGCGGGTGTGGCTTGGAAGAGGAAGAAGCGTGAAGAGGCGGTCGGCATTCGATGGGGATTGTAGCAGGGCTAGACCGTGTGATGATGTGCCAACCGCAAATACCGCAGTGCCTTCTTTACGTCGCGTCCGATCTGTTCTTTAAGCGCTTCTGGGCTTTCAAACTTACGCTCTTCGCGGACGTGCGCCAGGAAGACGATCTCCACCTCAGTGTCCGGCATTAGTTCGATTTCGTGAAAGTCGAGCAGATGGGTTTCAATGGCAAACGAATCCACGCCAAAAGTGGGGCGATTGCCCACGTTGGTGATGGACTCAAACCACTCCGTGGCCGCACCATTCCTGATGCGCGTACGCGTGATATACACGCCGTGCTTGGGCACGAGTTCCTCGTAACGCGCCAAATTGATGGTCGGCACCACCAACTTGCTGCCGATGCCGCGTCCACGCCCAGGGTTGGCCACAATGCTAAACGGACGGCCCAACAATGCACGCGCTCGCTCGACGCGGCCTTCGCGGATTAACTCACGAATGCGCGAGCTGGAAACAGTCTCGCCGCGCAGCCGCATCTCGGGATAAATGGTGACGCCAAAGCCGAACTCGCGGCCAAATTCCTGCAACAGGTTGACGTCGCCCGCAGCTCGGTTGCCAAACCGGAAGTTGAAGCCTTCGTCAATCTGCGAAACGTGCAGCCCTTCCACCAGCACTTGCTCAACGAATTCCCGCGGCGAAAGTAGAGACAAGTCGCGAGTGAAGGGAAGCACCAGAACCGCGTCCACGCCAGTTGCGGCGAGGCGTTCAATCTTGTCAGGCGTGGGCGTAATGAGGTGCAGCGGCAGGTCAGGCCGCAGGATGCGCGTAGGATGCGGCTCGAACGTGATGACCACGGACTTGCCACCCATCGCCGTCGCCTCCTCGCGAAGCGCAGCAATCACGCCAGCATGGGCGCGATGGACGCCATCAAAATTGCCAACGCTAGCGACGCTCGGCCCGAAGCCTGCGGGAATTGCGTCAATGCTGTGGAAGATTTGGGTACTCATCGGCGACTAAATCTCAAACTCCAGCTTCATCCCGTCATATGCCAACCGCACATTCGGCGGCAGCGCTGCATTCGTCGCTTCATGCGGCAGGTCGTGGCAAATATGGGTAAAGAACGTTCGCTTCGCCTGTAACTCTGCGGCGATAGCCAGCGAGTGTTCCACAGTGGAGTGCGTCGGATGCGGCTTGTACCGCAGCGCGTCCAGAAACAAAACGTCGAGCCCGCGCAACTGCTCCATGGAGGCAGGAGGAATTTGGCTGAAGTCGGTAAGGTAGGCCGCCGACCCGAAACGAAAGCCCCAAATCTCCGCCTCACCATGAATCACAACAATAGGTTCAAAGCGCACGCCACAAACTTCAAACGGCCCTTCGATCGCCTGTAACTCCAGCCGAGCAATGCTGCCGAACTTGTAGGTTGGCTCAAAGATATATGCGAACATACCGCGCAGAAACTCTGCCATATCAGGACGCAAGTAGAGCGGAATCGGCGACTTACGATGAAAACTCAGCGGGCGCAAGTCATCAATTCCAAGGATGTGGTCGGCATGGGTGTGCGTGTAAATCACCGCGTCCACTTGCCGAATGTTCTCGCGTAGCGCCTGCTCGCGAAAGTCAGGAGTGGTGTCAATCAGCACGGTTTTCCCGCCAAACTCCAGCAGGATGGAAGGCCGGGTACGGCGGTCACGCGGATCGGTCGAGCGGCAGACGTTGCAGTCGCAGCCGATGGTTGGCACTCCCATCGAAGTGCCGCTGCCGAGGACGGTGAGAGTGGCCTTCATGTGCTGCTCGGCGCGTAATGGCTAGACGCCGACAACCCCCTTGGGGCCAGCTTGCGCCTGCCGCGCGAGCGCGTCGCCCACCTCCAAATAAGCCATGCGCAATTCGTAAAGGCTATTGCGCATCATTGCCTCTTCATTTTCGGTCACATTGCCCGTGGTCTTTTCGTACAGAATCGCCAGCGTATCAATCGTCTGGCGCGCGCTCAGGATATCCACCTTCGGCTGCGCGTTGCGCTGGTAAACCAGGCCAAGTTGCATCAGTCCGGTCATATGCATCGAGCCGATCAGGCGTTCGAAGCTCATCTTCAAATCACCCATGCCAGCGGCACCGATCTCTTTCTCAATCACACGATCGAAGGCCGTATTGCTCTGGTGGTAAGCGTCTTCGGAAGCGGCGTGCTCTTCTGCGGTGGGTTCAGGAACCTCAGGCTCAGCGTCCACGGCCGGCGCTTCTTCGGCGACTGCGGGAGCGGCGGTCGCAACGGCCACAGGAGTTTTTTCTTCCGCGGGCGCGTTGCTCGGTGCATCCGGGCGCACCTCGCCTTCCACCGTAAACTTGCGGCGGTCGTTCACTACAAATCCAGATTCTTCTTCGCGATCTCTCGGCATAGCAGATTCCTTTAAACCTTAGTGAACTTCGTTTTTAAGTAACTTCAAAGGGTGGTGGCGCAACGGTGAGCGTCGCACCCGTAATCTCAAATGTTGTGCCACTGGCAGCAGACTTGCGCCGGAGGTAGCCGAGCGCAACCGTCCGATCCCCGTCGGCCAGCGGAAGTGCCGCGACAGAAGTGATCTCGCCTATATCCCGGCCTTCCAGGCTAATGGTCGCGCTCGGAGTTCCGGGCGCAGGTAGTTCCCCCGCCACAGTGAATCCCGTAAACTCGCGATGCACCTGCCCCCGTGAACGGATGCGCTCCACAATCTCTTGTCCGATGTAGCAGCCTTTGGTAAAGTGCAGCGCTCGCTGATCCTGATTGATCTCCTGCGGCAGGTCGCGTTCACGGATGTCGGCACCATAGAGAGGAATGCCGTTGGCGATGCGCCACATCTCGTAAGCCTCGCTTCCGACGGGCGTGGCAGATTGTTCCATCATCGCCTGCCAGAACGCAGTCTTCTGGTCGGGCTGAAGCCATATCTCAAACTGTGTACCGATTCGAGCGTCCGTGCGTGTCACCAAGAGCGGTGCACCGTTCCACTCTGCGCGCTCACCTGACAGCGGCTCCAGCGCAGCGGCGGGCAGGCCCAGCATTGCCAGCACCGTTAGAGCTTTCGGCCCGGTCACGATGAGCGAAGTCCACATGCCTTCCGCGTCGGTCAGTGTCACATCATCCATGATGATGTAGTGATCGAGAAAAGCGAACAGCTTTTCCTTCTGTGCGGCATTGGTCATAAGCAGACAGCGATCGCCCAGATTCCAGCAATGCGCATCGCCTTGCACATGGCCCTTCGGGTCCAGAAAAAATCCGTAAACGCCGTGGCCTTCTGCCAAGTCCCGCACATTGTTGGTCAACATGCCGTTGAGCCAGCGCGACCGATCTTCTCCTGTAACAGTCCATCCCGTGCGCCAAGTGGCGTCAGTAAGGCCGCACCCGCTGGCCAACGCAGCGAACTCCTCGCGCACGTTGGTATACACAGCTGTGGCCGGTACGCCACAATAGCGGGTTTGTGCCGAGGGTGCGTCTGTGATTGTGGGCTGAGTAGACATTCGTAGACTCTCTAGATTATATCCGCACGGCGACCCGTCCCAATTTTGTGCCCCTGAACGCTGTCCTGCTCGTGCGGCAGATCCCAATTGCACTGGTGTAACGTCTAAACAGTATGGAATTTTGTCGAAAGCTCTTTGCCTCTAGCCTCGTGCTGTTGTTGTGGCTTGCTTTGTCGTCTTCTCTGGACGTTGTAGCCCAGACTTCGGCGACGTCACCCTCGGCGGCACCGGCGAACCCAACTCAGCCAAATGCCTCGAGTGACTCTGCCTCGAAAAAGCCCGCTGCCGCCGCTCCAGACAAGGACTACCACATCTCTCCGGAGGAGACGAAGCAGCTTTTCGAGGAAGTGGATCGCATCTTCACGTTTGTGTCGGAAGACACGGGCCTGCCTATGAAGGGGCCGATCCAGAAGCGCATCGTCACCCGTCAGGAAGTGGCGAACTATGTCGAGACACAGTTGAACAAGGACGAATCCGCCAAGCGCCTGGAACGCAGCCAGCTCGTGCTAAAAAAGTTCGGATTGATCCCTCGCGAGTTCGATCTGCACAAAGCGTTTGTAAAGCTGCTGCAAGATCAAGTGGCCGCCTACTACGATCCCAAAACCAAAACCGTGAATCTGCTGGACTGGGTGCCGCTCGATCAGCAAGAGTCGGTCGTGGCACATGAGTTGACGCACGCCATTCAAGATCAGAACTTCAACCTGCTGAAGTACGAGAAAGAAGCGTCGCCCGATCCACCTGCTTCGCAGCTCGACGTGACCGAAGCCGAAGTCGCCGCCGACGAGCGCGGAGGCGCTCGTGAAGCCGTAGTGGAAGGTCAGGCGATGGTCGTGATGATGGACTACTTTCTGCGCGACGAAGGCACCAGCGTCGCTGACTCGCCCTCTCTGGTGGACGCCATGAAGCACAGTATGGAAACCAGCGACCAATCTATTGCGATGGCAGAAACGCCGTTGTTCTTGAAAGATTCGCTGACGTTTCCCTATTTCTACGGTCTGGACTTCGCGCGCTACCTGCTTCAGCATGAGCGCGACGGCGGCAAGGATGCAGCGAAGGGCGATGCCCAACACATTGCCATGACGAAGCAGCAGAAGGAGCGAGCCTTCCGGGAGCCCTATCGCACACCGCCAGAAACTTCGCATGATGTGATGAATCCCGAGGCATTCGCACGTGGAGAGCGAATTGTACCTATGGCACTGGCAAGGTTTTCGCCCATTCTGCACGGCAAGTTCGAGCGCTACGATGCCGGTGCCATCGGCGAGTTCGACGCACACCTTCTGGCCAAGCAGTATGCCGATGCAGCCACAGCCGACCGCGTAGCCGCAGGCTGGCGCGGTGGGTATTATTTCGCCGTGCGTCCGCTGGCCCAGCTGGGCGAGTCACCCGTTGCCCCGCCTGTTGCCAAAGATCGCCTGAATCTGATCTTTGCTTCACAGTGGAAGGATGAAGCCGCCGCGCGTGACTTCGCCGACGTCTACGCCCGTGGCCTCGGCCAGCGTTATACCAACGCTCAGCCGGATAAAACTGTGCCGCAAGATTCGCCGATTCGCCGCTGGACGACCGAAGAGGGAATCGCGACGCTCGAAGTGCAAGGCACATTCGTCTTCGCCCTGGAAGGGTTCGACGAGGCGACGGCCAACGAACTGCGCGCAGCGCTGCATCATGCGGCTGGATTGAGCGCTGTGAGTTCTGCGGCGAGCGTATCGGCAGGGCATTGAGCGCTCTCCGCTATAATTTTTAGTTCATTACTTTTGAATGCAGCGCCTAAACTTTTTTGTAAACGGGCTGTGTGGAGGCGTATTTGTCGCAAGCAGAGATTGGCATTATTGGCGGTAGCGGACTGTACTCGATGCCGGGCGTGACGGACGCGCAAGAGGTCAGGCTGCAAACCCCGTTCGGAGAGCCGTCGGACGCGTACACCGTTGGCACGCTGGAAGGCAGGAAGGTCGCGTTCCTGGCGCGTCACGGTCGCGGCCATCGCATCCTGCCCACCGAACTCAACTTCCGCGCCAATATTCACGGCATGAAGCAGCTCGGTGTCGAGCGCATTTTGAGCGTTTCGGCCGTCGGGTCGCTCAAAGAAGAGCACAAGCCGACCGACTTCGTAATCCCAGATCAGTTCTACGACCGCACCAAGCAACGCATCTCCACTTTCTTCGGAGAGGGCGTGGTCGCACACATTTCATTCGGCGATCCGGTGTGCCCCGAGCTGGCCGAGTTAGTCGAAGGCGCATGCAAGACGGCGAAGGTAGTGGGTAAGCGCGGCGGCACTTATGTTTGCATGGAAGGGCCGCAGTTTTCCACCAAGGCCGAGTCGAACGTCTACCGCAGTTGGGGCGCGGACGTAATTGGCATGACCAACCTGCAGGAGGCCAAGCTCGCTCGCGAAGCCGAGATATGCTACGTCACTATCGCGATGGTCACCGATTACGACTGCTGGCATCCTGAACATGATGCCGTGACCATTGATCAAATAGTAGCTGTGCTCCACCAGAATGCAGCCAATGCACAGGAAGTAGTGCGCCAATCTGTCGCCGCCATGCCAGCCACAGCAAGTTGTAAGTGCAGCAGTGCGCTGCAGTTCGCCATGCTCACCGATAAGAGTACGATTCCAGCCGCGACGAAAGAAAAAATAAAGTTGATTTTAGGAAAGTACCTGTAGAGATCATGAGCATTCTTGCAGTTGGCACTATCGGACTAGACACTATTGTTACTCCATCCGGCAAGCGCGAGAACATTCTCGGCGGCTCGGTGACTTATTTTGCTCTTTCGGCGAGTTACTTTACTGAGGTTCGTGTGGTGGCAGTTGCTGGCGCGGACTTTACCGCCGAGCACGAGGCAGTCCTTACCAATCGTAAGGTGGATACGCGGGGCATTGAGAGGACTTCAGGCCAGACGTTTCGGTGGGGCGGTGACTACACGGCCAATTTGAATGAGGCCAAGACAACCTTTACTGAACTCAATGTATTGGCCGAGTTCAATCCCAAAATACCTGACGCTTATCTCGACAGCAATTTCCTTTTCCTCGCCAATATGACGCCAGCGAATCAGGCGCAGGTGCGCCGCACTATGAAAGATGCCTGGCTTACTGGCTGCGACACCATGAATTACTGGATCAGCAGTGCGCGGCAAGAACTGGGCGAGACCTTGCAGTTAGTGGATGTGCTGCTGATCAACGACGGCGAAGCCAAGATGCTGGGCGAGGATCCGAACCTGATGCGAGCCGCGCAAAAAATTCTGGCGATGGGCCCCAAGGCGCTGGTCATCAAACACGGGGAATACGGCGCAACTGTGTTCTTCCGCGAAGGTTCGTTCGGCATCGGACGCCACCCCTTCCGCGCGCCGACTCTGCCGTTGGCAGAAGTGCAGGATCCCACCGGAGCTGGCGACTCGTTTGCCGGCGGATTTATGGGCTACATCGCTTCGCAGGGCGAGATGAACCGCGAGGTATTCAAACGTGCCATGTTCTATGGCGGCGTGATGGGATCGTTCGCAGTGGAGCGCTTTGGCACGGAACGTTTGCAATCGCTCAGCCGAGAAGAAATTGACGAGCGCTTCGAGATCTTCCGCGAACTGACGCATCTTGAATAAACCTCCGCCCAAGGTGAACGACGCTCGCACCTCGAACTGGGATGGCTTCGCTTCGAAGAATCGCGATTCCTTCTGGGTGCTGCTTTTTTCGTCGGTTGTCTCTATCGCTGCCTTCTTCTGGTTCTATGTACGCGGCGAGATCATGCTCTACGGTGACGCCACGGCCCGCATCAATCAGGCGCGGCGCGTATTCGATTCGCTCACTCCCGGGATTCTGCAAATCGGCGGAGTGTGGCTGCCGCTGCCCAAGCTACTGCTGATTCCCCTAGTAATCAACGACTGGGCGTGGCGCACCGGCGCGCTCGCATCGCTGCCCTCGATGGCTGCATTCATACTGGGGGCTGCGGGCGTATTTCGTTTAGCGAGTCGCGGCCTGGAGCGATCCGGCTATCCGCCACGCACGGCGCGGCTGGGCGCATGGACAGGCCTCGCTGCCTTTCTATGCAATCCAAATCTGTTGTATCTGCAATCAAGTGCAATGTCGGAGACGTTGAGCCTTGCTCTGTTCGTCTGGGCAGTGGTTTGGCTGGCGGAGTTTCATTTTCGCAGCGGCCTCCAAGGGACAACCGACCGAAATAGCGGCAGAAGCCTGATGTATTGCGCGGCCTGCTTGGCGTTAGGGGTGCTTACCCGCTACGACTTCTGGTTCTTCGCGCCCTTCTTCGGAGCCTGGGGCCTAGTGATAACTCTGCGCGCGGCGGCTGCATCACGCTCGTCCGCGAACGCGCCAGTACAGTGGTTCCGTGCACTGGGAACTTGGATTTCGGCGTTCGACCTGATTGCCGGTGCGGGTTTGCTGTGGCTCGGCCTGAATTGGATCATCTACGGGAATCCGCTGGAATTCGCAAACGGTCCTTATTCGGCGAAGGCGATTCAGCAACGCATGTTGGCGTTGGGAGACCCGCATCATCCGGGCGATGGGCACTTACTGCTGGCGGGCTTGGTGTACCTACAGGCGGCATACGCGAACTTTTCTCAAGGAATATTTCTGGTGAGCGGATGGGTTCTTGCGCTCGCAGGTGCGGTGTGGACGGCGGGTCATCGTCGCGGTTCCGTGGCTTGGCTGTTGTGGCTGCCGCTGCCGTTTTATGCGCTTTCCATCGCCTATGGCAATGTACCTGTGTACGTGCCGGGCAGCAGTGGCGGAAATCTGTACAACGTCCGCTACGGCGTCGAGCTGATCCCTGCGCTGGCGGTAGGGCTCGCTTGGGCGTCGGTATGGCTGTGGCAGTTTCGATTTCCGGTCCGCGTATTTGGCAAATTGGCCGACGCCTGGCCGGCTGTTCTGCTGCTCGGCGTGATTCTGATACCCATCGGCAACTCCTATTCGGCACCCGTATGTTATCGCGAAGCTGCCGATGCCTGGCCTGCGTGGCGCACCATGGATGAGCGGGTCGCAGCTGCCATCGCCGCATTACCTCTCAATTCGAGGATCTTGATGGCTGTGGCCTTGCAGGGGCGCGCGGTGCAGGAATCAGGACGGAACTTTCGGGACTTCATTTACGAAGACACGCGAGACGGGAGTCTCTGGCAAAGGGCGCTCGCCAATCCTGCGTCCGAGGTGGACTACGCCATCGGGTTTGCGGGCGACCCCGTGGATGCCAGCGCGCGCGCGCACCACCTCGCCGCGTTGAAGACGATTGAATCGGTTGGGACAGCCGCTTCCCCCGGCTGGCCGACGGCGACGCTTTACGCGGCACGTGCCTCCCAAGTCCACGAATAGACTGCACGTCCGCGATGTGCTCGCGATAGCAGGGACAGTGCTAGAATCGCGCTGAAGCTCGAAGGGTGTTGCACCATCAAGGCGCAAGGCAGAGCTACCTGATTCAGAAAGATTCGCAACAGAGAGACTGTGATGGCTGCAGGGACTGACATGCTGAGTGATATGTCGCAAGTGTTGTCTGCGACAGTGCCGCGCTTGTTGTTGGCGGCGGTGCTCGGCGGAGTTATCGGCGTGGAGCGCAGTTGGCGGCGGCGTCCCGCGGGGATCCGAACCAACATGTTTATCTGCTTCGGGGCTGCTTTGTTCACCACTTTGAGTGAGCAGCTCGCACTGCCCGGGCATCAAGATCCGACACGCATCGCGGCACAGGTCATCACCGGCATTGGATTTCTGGGTGCTGGTGCGATCCTGCACGAGCGTGGCTCGGTGTCGGGTCTCACCACTGCATCTACCGTGTTCGTGGTGGCTGCGGTGGGCATGGCTGCCGGTGCAGGCTTGTACACCACCGCTATTTTCGCGACATTGCTGGTCTTGCTGGCCTTAGTGGTGGTGGGATGGCTGGAAGTGGAACTCAATCTGCGCAATCTGAGAACGATTTATGAAGTGACCGGCAGTAGCGTAGAGGTGATCAGCACGGAAGTGAATGCGATTCTGGAAAGCGATCACAAGCTGATGACCGAGTTTGCGCCGGCGCAGACGCCCGAGCACTGGCGGATGCAATTTACCGTGGAAGGGACACACCGCGAGCAGGTGCGGTTGCTGGCTCGGCTCAAGCAATCGTCAGTATTTGGCAACGCCAACGCGGTGGGACGCAGGGAGAGTGAGTAGCGCGTGCCGAGTCCATCCCACTCTCTAATTCCATTTGTGAAGGCCGCAGGCTGTGGCAATGACTTTCTGCTGATTGATGCGGAGTTCGCGCCCGCTGCTCAGGACGAACTGGCTGCGTTGTCTCGCGTGCTTTGCGACCGCCATAACGGTATCGGAGCCGACGGTGTGGAGTGGATGTTTCCGGACGCCGACAGCGATGTTCGTGCCGTGCTCATCAACGCCGACGGCAGCGAAGCCGAAGTGTCGGGGAATGGCACGCGCTGCGTCGCCGCGTGGCTAGTGGATCAGCACAAGTTAAATAGGGTGCGCGTGCAGACAGCAGCGGGCGTCAAAACTTGCACCCTCACTTCGCGCACTGGCTGGGACTTTGCGTTCGAGTCGAATATGGGCATGCCGAAGTTAGAAGATGCGCTTACGCTTTCACTGACGCAAGGGAATCAGCAGCGCCCGGTGCATGGAACGCGGCTCTCCATGGGCAATCCGCAATATGTGGTGTTTGTGCAGGAGTTTCTCGCAGACTGGCAAACGCTCGGCGCATCAATTCAATCCCAGCCGGATTTTCCGCAGGGTGTGAATATTGACTTTGTTCACGTCCTCGACCGCCACTCCGTGGAAGTGCGATTCTTCGAGCGCGGCGCGGGCGAGACGCTCTCATCAGGAACTGGGTCCTGCGCCTCCGCCGTTGCCGCCATCAGCGCTGGGCATTGCCACTCGCCTGTGCAGGTAATCGGCCCGGGTGGAGCGCAAACCGTGCGCTGGGAAGGCGAAGTTTTTCTGCAAGGCCCCGCGCGCATCATCGGACGTGGCGAGTTCTTTGTGCCGGAGATCGCACGTTGAGGCCTTCCATCCCAGCTATCAAGCCCCCGGCGCTTCGCCCCGGCGACACCATCGGCATAGTTGCCCCGGCCAGTCCCATGTGGGCAGACCTGCTGGCGCTGGGATGCCGTCGCTTGGAAGAAATGGGCTACAAGTGGAAGTACCTCGATACGATCTTCGAGGAAGATCTTTTTTTCGCCGGTTCTGCGGAACGCCGTGCCCGTGAGATCGAAGCGATGTTCGAGGACGACACCGTCCGCGCCATCATTTGCGCTCGCGGAGGCTATGGCTCGAACTATCTGCCGCCGCTGCTCGATCTCGACAAGCTGCGCGCTCATCCCAAGATTTTTATGGGCTACAGCGACATCACCACGCTGCTCAGTTACATCTCTGACGCGACTGGCTTGGTGACCTTCCACGGCCCCATGATCGCCAAAGACTTCGCTGCCCCCAGCGGCATTGATGTGGACTCCTGGTTTGGTGCGCTCAACGGCCAACGCTGGCTCGACATAAGCCTTCCGGCGACGCACCGCCTCCGCGCCCTGCAAACCGGTACAGCTGAAGGCCGATTCTATGGCGGGTGCCTTTCCATGTTGGTGTCGTCGTTAGGCACAGCTTATGAAATCCAAACAGACGGCACAATCCTGCTCATCGAGGATGTCTCGGTAAAGCCCTTTCAAGTGGATCGCATGATGATGCAGTTAAAGCACGCGGGCAAGTTCGACCACGTCCGAGGCCTCGTCTTTGGCGAGATGCTGCACTGCCAGGCTACGCCCGAACAGAAGTTCACGCTGGAAGACGTAATTATGCGTATGGTCGGCGACCTCGGCATTCCAGTGGCTTACGGACTTCCTTTCGGTCACGTCGCCGGGGCGAACCTTACCTTGCCGATTGGCATCCAAGTTCGCCTCACCGCCGGTGCCGATTCCATCCGTTTGCAAGCGCTCGAAGCGTCCGTGGAATCCGCCCCGTAACCCACGATACATTCCGTCCACAGTCTCAAACTGATACACTCACGTTTTCCCGCATGGATAAACCCTTGCCTAGACACATTCATCTGATCGGAATCTGCGGCACCGCCATGGCCTCGCTCGCGGGGATGTTGCAGACCCGTGGCCATCGCGTGACTGGCTCGGACGCCGCGGCCTATCCGCCTATGTCGGACTTCCTCGCCTCGATTGGAATCGCCATAGCGCAGCCCTATGCAGCCGGGCATCTCGAGCCACGCCCCGACCTCGTGATAGTGGGTAACGCCATTTCGCGCGGCAACGTCGAGCTAGAGTATGTGCTCAATCAGCGTATTCCGATGACTTCGATGGCGCAGTTGCTGCAGGAAGAGTTTTTGCAGGAAAGGGAAGTGCTCTGCGTCGCGGGCACTCACGGCAAGACGACCACCACCTCCATGCTGGCGTGGATTTTCTCCGTAGCCGGACGCGACCCCTCTTACCTCATCGGCGGCATTGCCGAGAATTTCGGTTCGAGTTTTGCAGTCAGCGGCGGCGAACACTTCATCATCGAAGGCGACGAATACGATACCGCGTTCTTTGATAAGGGTCCCAAGTTTCTCCACTACTTTCCCACTACACTCATCCTCACTTCCGTTGAATTCGATCACGCCGATATCTATGCGGACTTACCTGCCGTCGAGACTGCATTCCAGCGGCTGGTAAATTTGATCCCGCAGCGCGGGCGGATTGTAGCGTTTGACTCAGGCGCAAGTGTGGAGCGCTGCCTGGCCAAAGCATTCTGCCCGGTCGAGCGTTACGGCTTCACCGCCGCCGCGCATTGGCAGATCACCGACTTGCACTTTGCATCCGATTCCACGCAGTGGCACGTACGCAAGCAGGGTGAACCTTGGGCGGAATTTTCATTCCCGCTCGCGGGCCGCTACAACGTACTGAACGCAACGGCCGCAGCAGCGGTGGCCGATGCCCATAGAATTCCGGTCGCGAAGGTCGCCGAGGCGCTGGCCAGCTTCCGCAGCGTCAAGCGGCGGCTCGAAGTGAAAGCAGAGATCGCTGGCGTGACCATCATTGACGACTTCGCGCACCACCCGACGGCTATTACCGAGACGCTGACCGCCCTGCGTGATCGCTATCGCGGACGCCGTTTGTGGGCGGTGCTGGAACCGCGCTCCAACACCTTGCGGCGCAAAATCTTCCAGGCGGAACTCGCCGCCAGTCTTGCCTTGGCCGATGAGGTGATCGTCGCCGACGTGTTCAAGGCGGAGGCAATCGCGGTATCCGAGCGTCTTAGCGTCGCCGATTTGATCGCCGGGATTGAGCACCTCGGCAAGCCCGCGCGCTGTCTCGCCGATGCCGACGCGATTGTGGCAATGATCGTGCCGGAAGTTCGCGCAGGGGATGTAATCGCAACACTTTCCAACGGCGCATTCGGCGGCATCTACGAAAAGCTGCCAACAGCTCTTCGCGCGCGCTTCGCTACATTGAGCGCCGGAGGCACAATTTGATCCGCGCTGCGCTGATGGTCGCATTCTGGGCCGTGGCCATGCCACTCGCCGCGGTCGTCGGATTTCCTGTGGCATGGGTGCAGGGTCATCCCGCCGTGCTTTATCGCTTCGTAATGTGGGGCTGCCGCGCCGGCACCTGGATCGGCGGTGCGCACGTGAAGGCTGAAGGCCGCGAACATCTCGTCGCCGGGCAGTCTTACATCTTCATGTCGAATCACGTCTCGAACCTCGACCCGCCGATCACCATTCCGCTCATTCCTGGCCGATCGTCCGTACTGGTGAAAAAAGAGCTATTCAAGATTCCGCTGCTGGCCCAAACTATGCGCATCGGATCACTCATTCCGGTGGATCGCGGCAATCGTGATGCTGGCGTGCAGGCGGTGCGCGATGCCGCCCGCGTGCTGCGCAGCGGCTTGAATATGCTGGTCTATCCCGAAGGCGGCCGCTCGTGGGACGGCAAGCTTCTGCCAATGAAAAAGGGCCCGTTTTATCTGGCAGTCGAGTGTGGGGTGCCGGTCGTTCCCATCACCATTCTTGGCAGCCGCGAGGTGATGAAGAAGGGCAAGTTCGCCTGCTATCCCGGCCTAGTGCGCGTCGTCTTCCACTCGCCAATTCCACCCTCGGAATTCGGCACCAAAGAGGAGTTACTGGAGAAGGTCCGCAATGTCATTGCCAGCGTACTGCCTGAAGAGTCGAAAAGTTAGCCTGCCAAGCGCAGTTAGTCGCAAGTTGCCAGAGCTAGACAATCCGTTTGCTAAGTAGTAGAAATATTTGGCATGTGCGGCCACCGACTTCGCCGCCTTAGGGAGCCCGGGTGAAAAGAGAAGTTGCGATCCTCGACGCCACGCCATCCAAGAGGCTCTTTCTTTCAATTATCGCGGATTATGATCTAAATAGGGCAATCTGCGAGCTTGTCGACAATGGAATTGACGTCTGGACAAGAGCCGGGCGAAAGGGGCGCGTCAGTATCAGCATACTTCTCGACGTTTCCCAACAGACCATAACAGTTCAAGACAATGCAGGCGGCCTGCCGAGGTCAGATCTGAAATTTATCGTCAGTCCAGGGCAGACGGGCACAAATCCCACCGATGAAACTATTGGGCTATTCGGGGTGGGGACGAAGAGAGCCGTCGTCGCTCTCGCTCAAGATGTCCGGATGCGTACTCGATTCCGGAACCAGGAAACTTTCCAGCTTGACTTCGACGATCAATGGATTCAAGACGACAACTGGGAATTGCCGATCTACCAAGTAGATGAGATTGCTAAAGGCACAACCATAATTCAGCTGCAGAGACTGCGAAGTCACCTTAGCGATGAGTCAATCAAGCAACTCGCCGACCACCTGGGAGCCACATACGCTCGGTTCGTGTCCGGTGGTTCGCTGGAATTGACGTTGAACGGTCAGTTGGTTGCTCCACAGTTCTTCGAAAATTGGGCGTACCCGCCGGGCCACGTTCCTCAGGAATTTGTTTTCCAAATCAAGACCGACGACGGGCAGGTCATCAGGATGAGGGTGATCGCCGGTCTCACGCTTGAATCGAGTCCCGCATCAGGCGAGTATGGCGTGTACTTTTATTGCAACGACCGTCTCATTGCCCGGGCGCTAAAAACGGCGGAAGTGGGCTTTGTCAAGGGTCTCGCAGGTCTTCCACATCCGAAGCTGTCCCTTACGAGGGTACTGGTGTTTATGAATGGCGATGCGCGGTCGATGCCATGGAATAGCAGCAAGTCGGATATAAATGGCAAGCATCCGGTGTTCTCCGCGATGCGTGATTGGTTGACAGGAACGCTGAAATACTACACGTCGCTGTCAAGAATCTGGATGGGCGATTGGCCCGAAAAAGTGTTCAGGTATAAGACCGGACAAATAAAGAGAGTTGAAGCTGAGAGCCTAGAAGCTATCACGAGGTCTCATCTACCGCCGCTCCCGAAGTCGCGGCCTCGTCTGGGGGACATTCTTGCACAGAAAAACAGGAACGTAGCGCAGGCTAAGCCTTGGACAAAAGGGCTTTATGAAGGCGTAATAGCTGCTGACCTGATTTCAAAACAACGTCTCGAACAACGGAATCGTCTATCACTTATTGTGCTCGATAGCACTCTAGAAATAGCGTTCAAAGAATATCTCGTCAACGACTCAGGTGCGTCTTATACCGATTCCCGCCTTCTCTCGCTATTCGGGAATCGAGGCGACGTTCACAAGGAAATCGAAAAATATATCCATTCTATTGGCTCAGATATATGGAAAAAGATCAACTACTACTATCGGCTGAGATGTAAGTTGATCCACGAGCGCACGTCAGTCGCTGTGGACGACCATGAGTTGCGGGCGTCGAGGTAGTCGAGAACGTTCTCAAGAAACTCTACAATTTGAAATTCGCCTGACCAGGCTTAAGGCGCATGCGACGCCAGCTACTGCCCTCTGATCTTCTTCGCCAGCTCCGGAAGCTTCTGGAACAGGGCCACACTCCGCAGCCAGATCTTGTTATCAAATGCGGGCGATCCACTGACCAACGCTCCCGGGTCGATGTCATGGCCGACGCCGCTTTGGGCGGTGACGATGGCTCCGTCGCCGATTTTCAGGTGACCGACGACGCCGACTTGTCCGGCGAGAATTACGTTGTTGCCAACCTCGGCGGAGCCTGCGACGCCGACCTGCGCGCACAGCAGCGTGTCTTCTCCGATGATGGCGCCGTGGCCCACCTGCACCAGGTTGTCAATCTTCGTGCCACGCCCGATGCGCGATTCCCCGACACTTGCTCGGTCCACCGTTGCGTTCGACTGCACTTCCACGTTGTCACCGAGCACGGTAGGGCCAGTCTGAGGAATCTTGTGCCAGTGGCCGTGGTCGTCCTTGGCAAAGCCGAAGCCGTCGCCGCCGATAACCACTCCATTCTGCAAAATCACATTATTACCGATGCGGCAGAACTCGCGCACCACCGCATGTGCATGAGCCAGAAACCTGTGGCCGATCTTCGCGCCGCGATAGATCACCACGTGCGACAGCAGAATGCAGTCATCGCCAATCTCTACATAAGCACCCACCACGGCGTAAGCACCGATGTGCGCGTTGGCACCAATCTTCGCCGAAGCGTCCACCACAGCTGTCGGATGAATGCCCGGAGCGTAGTGCGGTGCATCGTAGAAAAGCTCCAGCGCCCGCGCAAATGTAAGGTAAGAATTTTTCGTCCGCAGCGTCGCAGCGGCAACTTCGGGAAAATCCTCCGCCACAATCACAGCAGAGGCCCGGGTCGTCCGCGCCAGCGGCGTGTATTTGGGATTGGAAACGAAGGTGATCTGGCCTTCGCACGCTTCTTCAATCCCAGCCACGCCGGTGACGATGATTTCGGGGTTACCATGCAGCCGAGCGCCAAGCGCGGTCGCGACTTCGCCGAGAAGAAGAGATTTTGGCATCGTGAGGGCAGTTTACTACTGAAACAGCAGCGGTTCCTGCGCGGCGTCGGCTGCGGCGCGGCGTTTGGCCTTGGCGGCCCCAATCACGCTTAGCACTGTGATGGACTCCAACGCCAGCCGGGGCACAAAGATGCGCTGGGTGTTAGAGCGCAGGTCAGGCGGAATCAGAAAGTAGCCTTCCGGCGGATTTTGGCTTAGATCGGCGGGCATCACGCCTTCCAATGTGTCGTTGTCGCGAAACTTGAGCCGTACCCAAATACCTTCCGTCCGGGGACGGGCGCTGAACGTCTTGCGGTTCAGGGCGCTGGTTTCGCCAAATTCGCGCACAAAAAAAACTGCCTTCACGTCGCTAAGTTCCATGCCTACAACGTTTCCTGCAGTATTCAGCAGCTCCAGCTTGCCCTCCACCAGAAACGCGGCTGGCGAGACGTAGCCATTCATCGCGTCACGGTCCACTTTGCGGACGACGACCTTCTTGTGCGTGGAAGACATGCTCTCTTGTGAATAGCAGAAAATTCGAGCTTTGCGAATGGTTAGTGTGGTGCCTCGGCGGTATCGAAAGTGAACTGGCCCGTTCCGAGCCGATTTATGCACGTTCTATGTGGCAGAAAGATGACAGGTGTGTTAAACTACCGCGTTCGCCAAGCCACCGATTCGACTTGTAAGTGCTTCAAAAGGCGTGGCTTATTGCAGGTTGTGGGCTACTGCCGGAAGCGCAGAGCGGCAGGCTGTGGAAATCGTTGGGATTCGCAGAAATCTGAAACACGGGGCACCAGCAGCCCGGAATTGGCACCTGACATCCGATGGCAGATTACATCTACACACTCGAATACCGGTTAACCCCGGAACAGTTCCAGGGCATCAATCTGGTGCAGGAAGTTGCGCGCCACTCCGACTTCAATCTCTACCTAACCGGTGGAGCCATCCGTGACCTCATTGCAGCCACGCCTATCCGCGACCTCGACTTTACGGTGCAGGGCAACGCGCTCAAGCTGCAAAAGGACTTCGAGCGGCACGGTGCGACCGTGGTCGCTTCGGACGAGAACACCCGCACGCTACACCTCGCTTTGCCCGGCAAAGTCCGCGCCGAAATCAGTATGTCGCGCACGGAAGAGTACCCCTCGATCGGCAAACCCCCGGTGATTCATTCAGCCACCATTGTGGACGACATGCGCCGCCGCGACTTCACTGCCAACGCCATGGCGCTATCACTGAACGAAGGTTCGCGCGGCCTGCTGATTGATCCGGTAAACGGTATCGCCGACATCGAAGCCAAAGTGTTGCGGCTGGTCTCGAACTACGGCTTTATAGAAGACCCAGCGCGACTGATTCGCGCTATTCGTTTTGCCACGCGCTTTGGCTGGACGCTCGAAGAAAAGACCCAGACTCGCTACAACTCAGCCAAAGAGAGTAGCTACATGGACCATGCCCGCGACGCGCATCTCGCGGTCGAAGTGGAGCAGCTCGCCTATGAAGAAGACGCCCTCGCCGCGCTGCGCGCCCTTGACGAGCAGGGATGGTTGAAGGTTCTGAATCCGCACTGGAGCCTGAGCAAGATAGACGTGGACGGTTTGGAGCGCATGTTGAACATTCGCAAGCGCATGGCCGAACTAGGCTACCGATCGGAGACTTCGCCCGGTGTGCTCTACTTCCTGACCCACAAGCTGGCCGATAACGACGTCGCCGCGATTCGCCGCAAGATTCCACGCAAAGATCTGGTAGACGCATGGAAGCATGTGGAAGGCGAAGCCAAAGAGTTGGCACATGCGCTCTCCAGCAAAGAAGCAGCGCATCCCTCGGGAGCGTGGACGATTCTTGCTGCAACGCGGCCCGACTTGGTGCAGTTCGTCGCCGCCACATCAAGGCAGTCGTCGGTGACCGACAAGATTGAGAAGTTCCTCGGCGAGTGGCGCGAGATGCAGAAGAAGCTGCCGCAAGCTGAGATGACCGAGCTGAACATCACCAGCGCCATGGCGGACTACGCCAAGGTGACGCATGAAATCTTCCTGCAATTGATAGACGGCAAGCTGCGCAATCCGGCTGAGATTATGAAGTTCTTGAAGCCACTGGCTCCGCCGCCCCCGCCTCCGCCGCCTGCAACCGGCAAGCGCGGACGCGCCAAGGCCGCGGAAGCTGCAAGCGCCGCTGCCGCAGCAGAAGCCGCCAAGGTCGCAGCTCAGTCCGCTACCAAGGCTGGCAAGGCGGCCAAGACTCCGAAGGCACCCAAGGCGGCGAAGACAGCCAAAACTGTTGCGACAGCTACCGCGGCTCCAGTCGAAGCGCCGAAGCCTGCGGCTCCATCTAGACCAGCCCCTGTGCAAGCGCCCACTCCGGTCAAGAAAGTACCCGAAAAGAAGCCTGAGCCGAAACCTGTTGCCAAACCCACAGCAGCTAAGCCGAAGATTAGTGCAAAGGCATCCGTCAAGAAGACGGTTCCGGTTAAGACTGCGGTGAAGAGTCCTGCGAAGGCTACCGGCAAGGTGGTTAAGCCTGCTGCCAAGAAGACTATGAAGCCAGCAGCTAAGGTGGCAAAATCTTTGCCGAAGAAGGTAGCCAAAACGGCTCCAAAACCAGTGGCAAAAAAGCCTGCCCCCAAGCCGCCAGTCAAGAAATCTGCCCCGGCGAAGAAGGCAGCCTCGAAGGCTCCGTCCAAGAAGGCGAAGCCCACCAAGCCGGCGAAGAAGAAGCGGTAGACACGAGGGGTGAGCAGACTCCGTGGCCGATAAAGAGCAAGAACGCTTAGGGCACAGGCTCGCCGAATTGCCGCCGCTGGATTGCTTGGTTTCGCGGCGCATCGGGTTACGGCACATCTTCGCCGTCGAGTTTGAGTTGGCTGGTCGGCCCGGTGAGCCAGCGAGCTGGTGGAATAACCGCTCGACCGCCCTCTGGTTGTGGGTTCGCGGGGAGGCGATCGGCGACACGAGTGGGCTGGAGGCGATGTGGGTCGCCCTACTTCCGTTGGAACGAGCTCTAACCCAAGACCGCGAAGCCGCCAGCGCAATCGTGCTCTCTTGGACTCCTCAGGAAGTCATGGACGGAGCGCTATGGGCGAAGGATTGGTGTTTGTACGAGGAACACTCAATCAAGCCAAAGCCTCGCGCCCCGCATGCCAAAGCCAAAGCTCTCGCTAGCCAGAGTATTCGCGTTCTGCCGTCGTTGTTCATTCTGGCCGGCAACGACAATCTGACGTTTCAAGGCTGGGTAGCCATTCTGATCGAGACGAGCGACAAAGAACGTTTCGTTTTTCGCCGACCTTGCCCGTGCAGGATAACAAGCCCCAAAGCCATCGCCAAACTGCACGAGATTCTCTGGTTCGACATTCCCATTGGTACCTTCAATAAGGTCGTTTCCGCAGCCCAGTTCGAGATGGAAGAGCTCGCGAAGTCATTGCAGAGGGCCGCGTTCGCAGGCAAGAGCGACGGAATCATGTAAGCATTGCCACGAGGCCACCGGATTTGCTTTCCTGCGCGACTCTCGTGCCGCCGCAATTCCCCGAAATTCCTCAGCCCTTTGCGGTAGTCTGAGACTGACCATGGCTGAGCCCGAGTTCGTCCATCTCCACCTTCACACCGACTACTCCATGCTCGACGGTGCCTGCTCCGTCGAATCGCTGGTGAAGCGCGTGAAGGAATTGAAGATGCCCGCCGTCGCCATGACGGATCACGGCAACATCTTTGGCGCGGTGGAGTTCGTAAACGCGGCGAACAAAGAAGGTGTAAAGCCGATCGTCGGCTGCGAACTCTATATCAGCAAGCTCGACGACCACAATGTTGAACGCAACCGCCCCGTGATTGAGCGGGGCGGGGGCGAAGAGGACGAAGGCGGCGAACGCGAAAATCAGAACTATCACCACCTGACGGTGCTGGCAGAAAATGAAATCGGCTACAAGAATCTGGTCAAGATCGTTTCCGAAGCCTCACTGCATGGCTTCTATCACCGCCCGCGTATCAGCAAGGGATATCTCGCCGAACATAGCGCCGGGCTGATCGGACTTTCGGGCTGCCTCAGCGGCGAAGTCAGCGAGCGTCTTCGCTTTGGCAAGTATGAAGCCGCGCGCACGGCGGCGGCCAACTTCCGCGACATATTCGGAGCAGGGAACTTCTTTCTGGAAGTGATGTATCAAGGCATTGAGGCCGAGAAGCGCATCCTGCCCGACCTCTTCCGCCTGGAAAATGACCTCGGCTTGCCCACCATCGCCACCAACGACAGCCACTACCTGTGTGACGACGATGCTCATGCACACGACGTTATGCTGTGCGTGCAGACGGGCAAGTCCGTACATGATCTAAATCGCTTCAAGTTTGATACGCAGGAATTCTTCGTCAAAAGCCCGGCGGAGATGCTCAAGGTATTTTCCGCGCAACCCGAGGTGCTCGCTCGGACCATGGGAATCGCCGAGCGTTGCAACCTCAAACTGCATAAGGTGGAAAACCCGTTCCCGCAGTTCGATGTACCCGCCGGCTTCACCATAGACAGCTACTTTGAGCATATGGCGCGCGAAGGTTATGCCCGCCGTATGGAGGCGCTCGGACCTCTAGCCGCGAAGGGCCTTTTACGCAAGACAATCAGCGACTACGAGCAGCGGCTCAAGTACGAAATCGGCGTCATCCAGCAAATGAAGTATTCCGGCTATTTCCTTATTGTGTGGGACTTTATTCGCTATGCAAAAGAAAATGGAATCCCCGTAGGGCCAGGTCGTGGATCGGCAGCCGGATCCCTCGTCGCCTACTCTCTTGGCATCACCGACATTGATCCCATGCAGTACGACCTGCTCTTCGAGCGCTTCCTGAACCCTGAACGCGTCTCCATGCCAGACATTGACATTGACTTCTGCCAGAACCGGCGGGGGCGTGTGATCGAATACGTGACGAACAAGTACGGACGCGAACAGGTAGCGCAGATCATCACCTTCGGAACGATGGCCGCCAAGGCCGCAATTAAGGATGTAGGCCGCGCGCTCGACATGCCCTACGCCGACGTGGATCGCATCGCCAAGATGGTGCCCGCGACCATCGGCATCACCATTGCAAAGGCGATGGAGACTACGCCCGAGTTGCAGAAGGCCTACGACGGCGAGCCGCGCTACAAAGAACTGATTGATACCGCCAAGCGCCTCGAAGGACTCGTCCGTAACGCTGGGGTTCATGCTGCGGGCGTGGTGATTTCGCCGCAGCCGCTTACCGATCTGGTGCCGCTGCACAAGACCAAGAACGACGAAATTGTGACCGCCTTCGACATGAAGGCGGTGGAGAAGCTTGGCCTGCTGAAGATGGACTTTCTCGGGCTCACCACGCTCACCATTTTGGACGACGCGCTGAAGCTCATCCAGCAAGTGCGCGGCATCCAGCTGCGGCTTGAGGAAATTCCGCTCGACGATCCCGAGACTTATAAAGCTGTCTTCCACACCGGGCTCACTTCCGGCGTGTTCCAGTTTGAATCCACCGGGATGCGCGATGTGTTGCGGCGCTACCGTCCGGATAGCGTGGAAGACCTCACGGCGCTCAATGCACTCTATCGTCCGGGCCCGATTGAAGGCGGCATGATCCCCGACTTTATTGATCGCAAGCGGGGCCGCAAGCCGATTGAATACGACCTGCCTGAGATGGAACCGATTCTCAAGGAAACCTTGGGCGTCATCGTGTACCAGGAACAAGTGATGCGGATCGCGAACACGTTGGCGGGCTATAGCTTAGGTGATGCTGACTTGCTGCGGCGCGCCATGGGCAAGAAAAATAAAGATGAGATGGCGGCGCAGCGTGATCGCTTTGTAAAGGGAGCACTCGACCGCAAATTTCCGGAGAAGAAGATCGTCCGCATCTTCGATCTGATGGAGCAGTTCGCCGGATACGGCTTCAATAAGTCGCACTCAGCAGCCTACGCGCTGCTCGCGTTCCACACCGCGTATTTGAAGACGCACTATGCGGTGGAGTTCATGGCTGCGCTGCTTACTTCCGTTACCGGCAGCAGCGACGATGTGGTGAAGTACATCCGCGAGTGCCGCGAGATGGGGATGGAAGTGCTACCGCCGGACGTGAATATCTCGGACGCGAACTTCACTCCCCACAACGGCGCGATTCGTTTTGGCCTCGCGGCTGTGCGCAACGTCGGCCACACTGCGATTGCATCCATTGTCGCGGGCCGCACCGAGCACGGCCCCTGCACGTCGCTGTTCGAGTTCTGCGAGCGTGTGGACACCAAGACCGTCAACAAGCGTGTGATTGAGTCGCTCATCAAATCCGGCGCGATGGATTCACTCGGTCGCCGCGCTCCTCTCACTGCTGCGATGGACAAGGCGATGGAGCATGCCCAGAAGGCGGCGCGCGATGCCGCCAGCGGCCAACACGGTTTGTTTGGCGTGTTCGATGATGCCGCAGCCCAGAAGAAAGCCGACGCACTGCCCAATATTCCTGACTGGGATGAACACACGCGGCTGGCCAACGAAAAAGAGATTCTCGGCTTCTTTATTAGCGGACATCCGCTGGATAAATATGCCAGTAAGTTGCGCGACTTCGATGCTTATTCGGTGGAAGAAATTTCAGCCTTCAAGCGTGCGTCGGGCAAGGAAGAGCGCTATTCCGTCGGCGGCTTGATCACCAAGGTTTCGGCCCGGCCCACCCGCCGCGGCGATATGTTTGCCTCCGGCACCTTCGAGGACATGAGCGGCTCGATTGAGTTCGTCGTCTTCCCGGACGCCTACAAAAAGCTCGGCGAAAAGACGAAGATCGAAACGCCGGTGCTGGTGCGTGCAGCCATTTTGCTGGAAGAAGGCTCCAACCCGAAGCTCAGCATCCACTCTATCGAACCGCTCGACACCGCTGTTCCCAAACTGGCAAAATCGCTCCGCATTCGCATTCCCTTGGAGACGGCGACACCCCTGACCATTGACGCGCTCCATGCGCTATTTCTAGAGCGCAAGGGTGAGGCCAAAGTGCTGTTCGATTTGGAGCGCGAGCGCGATTTTAAGATTGTGATGGAAGTGGATGGATATAATGTAATTCCAGACAGCGACTTCCGTTCTCAGGTGGAATTGCTGTGCGGCCCCGGCAGCATGACTGTGGTGGACTAACCGCATTGCACTGACGGCATTAGATCTCATAGCACTCATCGCATGGATATCCCCCAAAACGCGAATCCGGAAGCTGAAGTTTTTAGCGAAGCTACCAGCTTGACGAACGAAGCCTGGCTACGCACCGAACTGGCGCGGCATCCGCAGCGTTCCTACACGCTCGACTACGTAGACCGCATCTTCACCGACTGGAGCGAGATTCACGGCGACCGCAATTTTGGCGATGATCCGGCGATTGTCTGCGGCATGGCGCGCTTTCACGGGGAAGAGTGCCTCGTTGTCGGCCACCAGAAAGCTCGCGACACCAAGCAAAAGGTGTACCGCAACTTCGGCATGCCGAATCCCGAAGGCTATCGCAAAGCACTGCGCGTGATGCAGATTGCGGAGAAGTTCCACCGTCCAATTTTTACTTTTGTGGATACACCCGGAGCCTTCCCCGGACTCGGTGCGGAAGAGCGCGGCCAAGCCGAAGCGATTGCGCGCAATCTGCGCGAGATGTCGCGCATGAAGGTGCCCATCATCACCACGGTGACCGGTGAAGGCGGCAGCGGCGGCGCACTCGCAATTGCCGTGGCGGATATCGTTCTCATGCTGGAAAATTCCATCTATTCGGTGATCTCGCCCGAGGGCTGCGCGTCCATCATGTGGCGCGACGCCAGCAAGCGCGACCTTGCCGCCCAGGCCATGAAGATTACCGCGCAGGAACTTCTGCCCATGGGGATCATTGACGCCATCGTCCCCGAACCCGAAGGCGGCGCGCACTTGAATCATGAAGCGATGGCTGCGAATCTCGACGCCGTGCTGGCCGGGTATCTGGCTACGCTCAAAGCCCTGCCGTTGGAAGCCCTGCTCAACCGCCGCTACCAGAAATTCCGCACCATGGCGCAGTTCTTCAATGTGGAGTAGGAAAGAAGCGACCGCTGTACCGGAAGGTGCGCTGTTGCTGAGAAGAATTTCTTTCCTCAAGGATCGAGTGGAAGACTGGGAGGCCTACCCATTCTTCGTCCCAGCCATCCGTTCCATTGGTGGACTCTCTTTCCACTCTCGCGCCTGCTTTTTCTGCGGCGAGAATGGGACCGGAAAATCCACGCTATTGGAAGCGATTGCCGTTCACTACGGCTTAGGCCGCGAAGGCGGATCGCGCAACTTCCAACTCGATTCGACACCGAGCAATCACTCAGTAGATCAATTGGCGCGAGCCCTGCGACTCTCGTTCGACGTGCGTACAGGAAAAGGCTTCTTTCTACGGGCTGAAAATTTCTTCAACGCTGCAACGTACATTGACACTCTCGGTCCAGACATTTTAGATACCTACGGTGGAAAGAGCCTTCACGAGCGCTCGCATGGAGAAACGTTCTTCACGTTGCTTGAAGCTCGCTTCCAGCGCGATGGTTTGTTCCTGCTGGATGAACCCGAAGCTGCTCTTTCCCCGCAACGACAACTGGCGTTCTTGGTTCTTCTCCACGACGTGTTGGAGCGCCACAAAGATGCCCAGTTCGTCATCTCCACCCATTCGCCGATTTTGCTGGGCTTTCCGGCAGATCATGTCGTTCGACGATGGGCAGATTCACGAGATTTCCTACGAAGAAACCCAACCCTTCCAGATCGTCAGCAGCTTTGTGACTCGGCGAAAGCAGATGCTGAACGAGCTTTTCCGCCAAACTCCCAGCCTATTTGACGATGTTGGAGAGTGACTAAAGCGGCCTGGCGCTGCTCAACCCCGGATTTCAACACTTCTCTGCACTCAGTCTCCACTTCGGTACCTGGCGTTGCCCTTGTTTCCCCCGTGCGATTTATAATGAAGGGTTATCTGCTTTATCGCCGATCACGGCCCGGTAACGCGCGCGAGTTTTGTGCATCATAGTCTGCACCCGCGCATCATAAGGAACGAACGTCATCATGGCCACCACCGAAGTCGCAGTTTCCCCGCAAATGCGGGCGAACGATTCGCCCATTGTGAACGACATGAGCCTGCACATCGGAACCGTCAATGGTTCCGGCTCGCAAAGCTCCAACACCGTACTGCTGCGCACCATCTTTCAGATGGGTGTTCCAGTCAGCGGCAAGAATCTTTTCCCATCCAACATCGCCGGATTGCCCACCTGGTACACCATCCGCGCCAACAAAAACGGCTACGTGGCCCGCAAGAAGGAAGTGGATTTCCTCGTCGCGATGAACGCCGAAACCGCGAAAGAAGACACGCTGACGCTGGAGCCGGGCCGCGCCGTGGTGTACGACGCGCCGCTGAAGCTGAATGAACTGCGCACCGACCTGACTTTCTATCCCGTCCCCTTCGACAAGCTGACCGCCGTGGTTTGCCCCGAAGCCAAACTGCGCAAGCTGGTGAAGAACATGGTGTACGTCGGCGTCGTGGCCAACCTGCTTCACCTCGACATGGTGGAAGTAGAGAAGGCGATTCGCAGCCAGTTCGCCAAGAAAAAGAAAGCCGCCGACCTGAACTGGACGGCCGCGCAAGCCGGATTCGATTATGCCGTTGCCAACTTATCGAAGCAAGACCCTTACAAAATCGAGCCTATGCATGCGACTGCGGGCAAGATCATCATTGACGGCAACGGGGCTGCCGCTCTGGGCGCGATGTTTGCAGGCGTAACGGTCGTCACTTGGTACCCGATTACGCCGTCCTCCTCGCTGGTCGAGCAACTAATTGACTATGTCAAGCAGTACCGGGTAACTCCGGAAGGCAAGGCCACATTCGCCATCGTGCAGGCGGAAGATGAGTTGGCCGCCGTTGGCATGGTGCTCGGTGCATCGTGGGCAGGCGCTCGCGCGATGACTTCCACCTCCGGCCCCGGCATCTCACTGATGGGCGAGTTCGCGGGCCTCGGCTACTATGCAGAAGTTCCCGGTGTGATTTGGGACATCCAAAGAGTTGGTCCTTCAACGGGCTTGCCCACGCGAACCCAACAGTCAGACTTACTCTCCACCGCATTCCTTTCGCACGGTGACACCAAGCAGATCATGTTACTGCCTGGCTCAGTCACGGAATGCTACGAGTTTGCTGGCGAGGCCTTCGACATTACGGAACAATTCCAGACCCCGGTGTTTGTGCTGTCTGATCTCGACCTCGGCATGAATAACTGGATGAGTGAGCCTTTTACTTATCCAACTAAGCCACTGAATCGCGGCAAGGTGCTGCATAAGGACGAACTGGAGAAGCTGGCCGAGTGGGGCCGCTATGCCGATGTGGATGGTGATGGCATTCCGTACCGCACGTTGCCCGGTACCGATTCGCCGCGCGCGGCCTACTTTACCCGTGGCAGCGGTCACAACGCCAAAGCGCAATATACGGAACGCTCGGACGATTACGAAAACAACATGGCGCGGCTGGCACGGAAGTTTGAAACTGCCCGCGAGTTTGTGCCCAAACCGATTGTAATTGGAACTGGTAACAGGGTTGGTGTGATCGCATTCGGTTCGTCGGATTTTGCAATGATGGAATCGCGCGACCAGTTACGCGGCGAGGCAGCCCTGGAAGTAGACTACCTCCGCATTCGGGCTTATCCCTTCCACAAGAGTATCCCGGAGTTTGTATCAGTACATGATCGGGTCTATGTCGTGGAGCAGAATCGTGATGCGCAGATGTTCAGCCTGTTGAAGCTCGACCTCGATGTTGCGCTGCTGCCCAAGCTGCGTAGTCTTGCGGAAAGCGACGGCCTGCCACTGGATGCGCGCTCCATTTCGGAGAAAATCAAGCAAGCGGAGACGCGCAGCAAGGAGAGTAAGTAAATGGCGACTACGACTACACCGCCGCAAGTGCCCACGCCCAAAACCAACCGCATAGGCCTGCAAGTGCTCGACTATCGTGGCAGCAAGACCACGCTCTGCGCGGGCTGCGGCCATAACGTTATCTCCGAACGTATTATTGACGCGATGTACGAGATGGGCATCCAGCCCGAGCGCCTGATGAAGCTGAGTGGCATCGGCTGCTCCTCCAAAACGCCAGCTTACTTTTCTTCGCGGTCGTTTTCGTTCAACTCCGTCCACGGACGCATGCCCGCCATTGCCACCGGCTCTATTCTGGCTAACACTTCGATGCTGGCGATCGGTGTAAGTGGCGACGGCGACACTGCCTCGATCGGCATGGGGCAGTTTGTACATCTGATGCGGCGTAACTTGCCTATGGTATACATCATTGAAGACAATGGCGTGTACGGCTTGACCAAGGGCCAGTTTTCGGCCACGGCTGATGTGGGTTCGAAGTTAAAGACTGGCATAGTCAACGACCTGCCCGCTATTGACACCTGTGCCTTGGCGATTCAACTTGGCGCCACATTTGTCGGCCGCAGCTTCTCTGGGGACAAGAAACAGTTACAAGCTATGCTGAAGGCGGCGCTGTCGCATCGCGGCACGGCCATGCTGGACGTAATCTCGCCGTGCGTGACCTTCAACGACCACGTCGGTTCGACTAAGTCGTACCAGTTTATGAAAGACCATGAAGAGCCGGTACATGACGTCCGCTTTATTCCGCACTTTGAAAATATTGAAGTGGAATATGAACCGGGAACGACGACCGAAGTTACTATGCACGATGGCTCCAAGCTACGCCTACGCAAGCTGGAAGAGGACTATGACGCTACCAGCAAAATCCATGCTGTTTCACGCCTGATGGAAGCGCACGAAAAGCAGGAAGTATTGACCGGCGTCCTCTACATCAACACCGAAGCGCAAAATTTTGTGGAGATGCTGAACATGGTCCCGGAGCCTCTAGCCAGTCTGCCAGAGAGTGTCACCCGCCCGCCCAAGAGCGTGCTAGACGAGATTATGGCAGAGTTGCAATAAGGTTGAAGTACGGAAGGGAAGTCGCGACCGGGCCCCCGCCCCAGCTAGGCTGGGGCGGGGGTTTTTGTCACCGGCAGATATCTACTTGGCGACAGGTTTTGCCATCACCTTGTGCATCATCTTCGGCCTGGCCAGCGCTTGGTCGGCGGAAATCTCTTTGCCGTCCTTGTCCACATAGTGCGTGTCAAACGGTCCTGCGTCTGAAGTCAAAAACGCCATGCAGCCGTTAAGACACGTAAATTGGTGTGCATGCTTGGCCGGCAGGTAGGCATAGGCACCCACTCCGGCGATCACAGGCTTGGCGTCCTTCATCTCAACCTTGCCCTGGCCACTCACCATCATCACCGTTTCATTAGGAGTGTGCCAGTGCCACGGAACCACACAACCCGCAGTAAATTTCAGCAGGATGACCGACGCTTCCTTGCCGGGATCGCCGCGCTGCACGCTGGCGGTCAGGCACTTCGGCAAGTCGGGCAGGTTGCCAAATTTCTCCATCGCCGGAGCCTTAAGGATCGCCATCGAAGCATCCTGAGCTAGAACCGGCAGAGATACTGCAACCAGCATGGTGACTGCGAATACAGTACCTAGAATACGTCGCATCGCGACCTCCTGATATCGAAGGGAAGTCTAGCACCGGATATTGGGGAAGACAAGCAGAAATGCGCATGTCCCGGGACGAAGTGGAGGAACTCTGGCACGAAACGCAGGGCGAGGGCACTAGTCTTGAAAGCGACGGCTATGAGAGAAGCCCGTGTCCGCTCTCGAGTTCCGGTGCTTACCAGCTATTTCCAACCGAGCATTTGCCGCAAACGCTTAAGCCATGAGTCGGATGCTTTCTCGACGGAGTAGCCCCCAAGCGAAAACTCAAATACCACTGGTACTGATTCCCGTGCTGAGTAGCGCGAGCCTGGATAATGGTCGCAAACGTCGGGCCCAAGACGGTTCAGAATCGCGGGATCGCTGCCCGCGTATCGGTACGCGCTCACACAAGAGGCGTTAAAAGCGGCGATCGCCTGGTCAAGCTCTTCGGGTGTCTCCGGTTGCTTTTTCCAGACGCAGTGCAAGTAGGCATCGCCGCCGTCCTCCGCCCAACCAATCATGTCTGGCGCAACGACGTGTGGATCTCCACAAAAGATACATTCGTGATTGCAGACATAGAAGTCACCCGGTGCTGACTGAGGGTGATTCTCGAAGCGCGCTTGACCCGCCATTTCTCGATGCCTACTTTCTCTTCACCGCTCCCACACCCATCTTGCGCAGCTTCTCCCGCGCCTGCAACGCCTCAGGGCTGCGCGGATATCGCTGAATTACGAACTGCAATGCAGTGATGGCGTCGTCATTCTTGTTCAGCGCGACCAGAGCATAGCCTTTCTTGAGCTGGGCTGGCGCTGCCTTGTTGCCGCCCGGGAAGTCGGTTAAGACTTTGTCATATCCAGCAAGCGCGTCGTCGAACTTACCATTCTGGTAGGCAATCTCCGCCAGATAGAACTCGGAGTTCCCGGCTAAGTCGGTCTTACCGTAATACTTGATGTAGTCGGTGAACTGCTGTGCCGCCAGATCCGGGTGCCCACCATTCAAATCGCGCAGAGCATTGTCATAGAGCGTCTGTGGAGGCGGAGCGGCTGCTACTTCCTTCTGTGCCTGCACTTGTGCCACGGTCTGCGCTTGCATGGATTGCTGGGCCGACTGCACATCTTCCATTTGCTTGCTCAGCTTGGCCATGCGCGCCTTCAGCTCGTCAATGCTGTCGTTAAGCGCCTGTATCTGGCCAGAAAGCTGGTCGCTGCGTGTAGCGCCGTCCGCGCTTTGCTGCGCGAAAGTCTTCTGGATTGAGTCCATCGCAGTGGATATCTTGTTCACTGCGTCGGTATTCTGCTGCACCAGAGTAGTTAGTGCGCCTAGTCGCTCGTCGTTGCTGCGCTGTAAAGCGTTGAGCTGATTGAGTACTTGATCCACTTGGGTCTGTAGTTGGATCATCTCCTTGCTGGCGGCAAAGGAGGGGAGAGAAAACAGAATCAAGACAAATAGGGCCAGTGTTCTTCGAATTCGCATGATGAACCGTTCCTCAAAGTTCCCGCTACTCACGGCGAGTTGGACGGGCGAGGGCGTCCGTCCAACAATAGCTATTTTCCATGACTACTTCTGGTAGCTAAAGTGCCCGCGTCGATTTAGCTGCCAACACTCTTCCGTGCTGTCCGCACAGAAGGGCTTCTCTTTACCGTAGCTGGTAGTTTGGATGCGCCCCACATTGATACCCGCACGTACCATGGCATCCCTTACTGCCGTGGCCCGGCTGGCACCCAGTGCCAGGTTGTATTCAGTGGAGCCGCGTTCGTCAGCATAGCCTTCTACAATGAAGCGGATATTGCTGTGCATTCGTAGAAATTGAATGTCGAGATTCAGCGCTGCCTGCTGGTCTTCTCGAATGTCGGCCTTGTCATAGTCAAAAAACACGTCCTGCATACTCTGGGTGAAGATAGCTTCTTCGGACTGATTGGCGGCGACCGATGGTAAAGGCGCGGTGACTACCACAACCGGAATAACTGTCAATCGTGTATTAGTTGAGCTGGTTCCACCGGGCCCCGTCGCAGTCAGCTGATACGTTGTGGAAACTTTAGGTGAAACCGCCTGCGAACCGCTGAGTCCCACCGTGCCAATGGGGTCAATGGTCACGGTATCCGCGCCGGTAGTCTGCCATGCCAGCGACGCCGACTGGCCTTGCTGAATGCCAGCAGGATTCGCCTTAAGACTGACAGTGGGCGGTGCGGGGGCGCGATCCACGGGAGGCGGTACGTCTGCCATCGTTTTCTTCTTGCCGCATGCAGCGGCAAAAACCAGTAGGAGTAACGCTGCCGAGGTAATGACTATGCGAGTAGCTTTCAAAGACACATTCGGGGTTGTCGGCTTTGCGAGCAGGTTCATTTTGGGGTTCATCCTTTTCAGTTAGCCTTCCTCGGCCGGACGCTCCTCGCGAATCGGCTGATGGAGTAACTTATTGCATCAATCTATTTCTTTATTTCTTCGCATCTTACTTCCAGCTCCAATTAGGCTGGCTGTTACTACCGGTTGCAGTTAATATCCTTGGCTCCGATCCATCGGCCAGCATCGTCCAAATCTGTTCCACGCCAGATCGGTTCGACTGGAACACAATATGCCTGCCATCCGGCGACCATGAGGGGAAGTCGTTACGCCCGCCTGCATGTGTCAACTGTATCCAGCGCTTGCCAGCAATGTCCATCACATAAATATCCTGCGCGCCTGGGGCGCCGGGGCCATAATGACGGATCCAGGCAAACGCCAGCAGCTGCCCATTCGGCGACCACGAGGGTGAAACCGCATAACCCTCTTCAGTCACGCGCTGCACATTCGAACCGTCGGTATCCATCAGATAAATCTGCGGCAGGCCACTGCGCCCGCTGACAAAGGCAATCTGCCCACCCGTTCGCGGATTGAATACCGGCGAAACATCCGGTCCTTTCGCTGCGGTGAGCTGCTTGCGATTGTTGCCGCCCGCGTCGGAAAGATAAATCTGGCTTTGTCCGCTGAGTGAGGACGAAAACGCGAGCTTAGTGCCGTCGGGTGACCATGCCGGCGAAAGATTTGTTCCTCCCCAGCGCGGAAAGGCGACCATGCGGCCCAGTTCGAGCGAGTACATCATCAGGCTCGGCCCACCGTTTACGAACGAGCTGAAGGCCACACGACTGCCGTCAGGCGAAACCTTGGGTCCAAGTGAAATGGAATTGAACTCGGTGACCCGCTGCTGGTTCTGGCCATCGTAGTCCATCTGCCAAACTTCTTTGCTGCTACTGCGTGTGCTGACGAAGAAAATCTTGCTCTCCGCGATACCGGGCGTGCCTCCGCCCAACCGGACGAGAATATCGTCGGCGAATTTGTGGGCTAGAGTGCGTGCGCCGTTCGTGCTGGGCTCGTCTTTGTACACCTTGCCCAGCACTTCTGCCGACTGCGCGTTTTTAGCGTCATACAGCCAACCATGCAATACCAAGCCGCTGGCATCTACGCCTACGTTGCCAAACGCGACCATGCCTGCATTTACCGGCACGCCTCCCCATACCGCAAGGCTCAGATCTTTCGGATAGCTTGGCGTCTCCAGCGGATAGAAGCTCTTTGACACCATCTCGAACAAGCCGGAAGTAGAAAGGTCGTTCCACAGAGTGGTGTTAAAGGTCTGCGCCAGGTCAGCATTACGCGGATCATTTTTCGCGTCGCCTGCGGAACCGTTGGCAGCACTCTTGAAATCCGGCACTGCGAGCCGAAGCTTTTCTACGCCGAGGCCGGTGCCCGTGCGAATCCAGTCCTGCGCAGCGAGCGGCAAGGTAGCGGCCAACAAAGTTGCTGCAAACGCAATGCGCCGCAGTTTGCTCACCCGTCGTTTCATTCGGTCAATGCTTGTAGTCAAACCAAAACTCCACAGAAACTTTGTTGCCGGAATATCCGACAGGAAGCACGTCAAATGTATCCACTCGCTGCACCGCGCGCACCGCCGACTGGTCCAGCGACGGAATGCCACTCGACTCCGCCAGCCGTACGTTTCCCGGCTGACCGCTGCGCCCAATATCAAACGTAACGTAAACCCGGTGGCCTTCGTGAATCGTTGGGTCTACTTCATACCTTAACCAATTTTCGGTGATTTTTTGCTGCACACCACGTACATACCACGCATAAAGAGTGCCAAAGTCGCCACCTGCCCCAGTCACGCCAATTCCGCCTTGCGCTCCCCCAGCATGGAACGCACCATACGGCCCACTCACTGGCCCGCCTTTGCCGAACGGCACCACATTTGGCGGCGGAGGCGCCTGATTCGGCAGCGGTTTGGCCGGAATCGGCGACGTGTGTGCTGTGGATTGCGGACGATGCGGTGTTTCCCGCTCAGGAATCGGAATCGCTTGCGGAGGGGGCGGCGCGACATCCGGCACCGACTGGCTCAACCCCTTGGAGTCATTCGCCAGCACATTGTCCGTGGGTTGCTGCGGCGCAGGTAGTGGGATCCCGCTAACCAGTGTGGCGCTGATGGCGTCGCCGGTTTGGTCAATACTGCCCCAGCGCGCACCGGAAGTTTGCTGGAGCAACGTCGCTCCAGCCACGAGGATTACCGCCAATCCGCCATGCATGGCCAGCGACGCAGCCAGACCGCTGCCCCAACCGAGTTCGCCCGACCGCAGTACGAATCGAGCCATAGCTTACCGCGCTCCAGTGTTCGCAGCATTTCCAGCAACGCTTGGCTCCACTGGGCGGGTCACAATACTCACGTTGCTGAATCCAGCCTGCTTCACCGCGTCCATCACCGTCGCAAAAGCCCCAAACGGTACGTTCTCATCCGCGCGCAGGTACACCGCCTGGTTCTGCGGATCGCGAATCTTCTGGTGCAGGCGCTTGCCAATCTCGTTGATGTTGATCGGGTCATTGCCGAGGAACACGCGCTGCTGGCGGTCAATCGTCAGCACCAGCCGCTCTTCGGTGATCTCCTTGACCGACTTGGTCTGCGGGACGGATACATCAATGCCCGACTGCAATACCGGAGCGGTCACCATGAAAATGATGAGCAGCACCAACACCACGTCCACCAGCGGAGTGACGTTGATGTCAGCGAGCGAACTGCGCGTGCGGCCGTCAGAGCGCCCTCCTGAATTTGAAAAGGCCATTAGCGGCGACCCTCCGGCGTCGAGTCTCTGCGAGGATCCAGCCTCGGCACCGGGCGCGGGCCGGGCTCGCGCAAATCGAGCGCATTCAGAATCTCCAGCCCAAAGTCATCGGCTCTGCCCGCAAACTCCCGTAGTGACTGATTAAAAATGTTGTAGGCAATCAACGCCGGAATCGCGGCGAAAAGTCCGGCAGCCGTGGTGATCAGCGCCTCCGAGACTCCCGGAGCCACAGCACGCAATGTTGCCGCGCCAGCGGTGCCCAGCCCATGAAACGCGTCCATGATGCCCCAAACCGTGCCAAACAGTCCGATGAACGGCGTGACCGCAGCCGTCGTCGCCAGCCATGCTAGGCCGGACTCGAACGCTGAAATCTCTTCCGACGCCCCGATCCTCACCGCACGCTC
This sequence comes from Terriglobales bacterium, assembly GCA_038229415.1. Taxonomy (GTDB): domain Bacteria; phylum Acidobacteriota; class Terriglobia; order Terriglobales; family Acidobacteriaceae; genus JANXUR01. The sequence goes on along the minus strand of JBBROM010000008.1, from coordinate 134,919 downwards.
AATCGCCGCCGGATTTCCCGCGCCCTGGCGCTCGTACTCCTCCCACGCCCGCTCAAACACGCCGACCAGTGGACTCGGCCGGAACTGCTCGGCCACAGCGGCAATCTCTTCCATCCGATTCGCCTTCCGAAAGGCGCGGACGAAGCGTCCACTCTGAGTGCGGGCTCGGCGAAACAGGCCCCACTTGCTGAAGATAATGGCCCAAGAAGCGATGCTCATAACGGCCAGCAAAACCAGCACAGCGCGGGCCAGCCAGCCAGTTTGCAGCAGCAAGTCAAAGGTTTCGCCGCCGATGGTGGCGACCGCAAGTGTGTGGGTAAAAGGGGCTACTCCAAAGTGCATCATTACGCCAATTATAGTGCGCAGCGAGCGCCGAAGATTCCGCCGCTAGTGCTAGAGTGTAGTCATGAAAACCGCCACGGTCACCCAACTCCGGCAGCAATTCCATAAGCTGGAACCCGATTTGCGAGCGGATTGAACTATGAGGCTCGGCCAAAAAAATTGAGACTGCGGGAGTGGAAGTGGTTGCGTGGGACAGGATCGCTGGTTAACACCTGGACGCGGACACCAGCTTGCATGAGTTTCTGCTGACGTTTGATATCAATTGTTTTGCAGTGACATCATGCAGTGGTGCACGCGGAGGATTCTATGGAAATAGCGGAAAGCGAAACCTACGGGACAGATTGGGACTGGTTTGGCGCCGACAAGCACGGCAATCTCGGCCATTTTGCAACAGCCGGAGGCCACGTCCTTCCGGTTTCATTTCGTCTGGCGATAGAGAAACTGGATTTTCTCTGCGGCTATTTTCGAATAATCCCGTTGCAGACCGAACCGCCACTTGAGCCGGGTTTGGCAGATCAGCGCGGCTTCAATGAGAAGCCTCTGGACTTCAGCAGCTTTCTAGACATGGCGGCGCGGGGCCTTTACTCCTATGATTCGGACATGACAGTGGGATTGAGTCGGGGGTATTATCTCGTTGCCCGTCCTCTTATGCCGCTCCGCTTGGAAGATCTCCCGCTTGATATTCAGCAAGCGCTAGCAGGGGCTAAGCTAGACGTATCGTTCCCTGAGGATCGTCACATCCTTGAAGAAGATACGCGCGTATAGCTTGCAAGAGTACGGTACACAGGCCTCAGAGACACCTCGCACTCCTCTGGTCATCCCGACTTCACTGCAACAACCTCGTCCTCGCTTCCGTGCTATTCTTCCCCCAAACCGTTCCTGCGGAGACACCCTGCCTTGCTGCGCGAACTGCGACTCGAAAATTACGCCGTGATTGACCAAGTGCAGGTGGAGTTCAGCTCCGGCCTGAACTTGCTGACCGGCGAAACCGGCGCGGGCAAGTCCATTCTTATTGATGCGCTGGCCCTGCTGCTCGGCGAAAAGGCGTCACCGGACGTCGTCCGCCACGGTGAGTCGCGGGCGCTGCTCAGCGCCGTGTTTGAGCTGGAAGGCGATGCCGAACGCCGCGTCCACGAGGTGCTCGACGCCAATGGCCTCGACTCCGCCGAAGGCACCGTCATTCTCCGCCGCGAAATCGCATCCGAATCCAAGTCGCGCGTCTTCATCAACAATCAGGCAGCTACCGTCGGCGTTCTCAAGCAACTTGCCCCACACTTGGCGAACATCCACGCGCAGAATGAAACCCTCGCCAACTTTGACGCAGCCACCCGCCTCGATCTGCTCGACGAAGCCGGTTCCTGCGCTCTCGACGCCGTTGCCCGCGCTTTTGCAGCATGGAAGCAACTCCGCGACCACATCGCCGAACTTGAACGTGACGAAAAAGGACGCTTGCAACTGCTCGACATGTGGAGCTTCCAAAAGCGCGAGATTGAGGATGCTCGTCTGACCCCCAACGAAGACGAAAAGCTGGAAGCCGAGAAGCGGGTGCTGGCCAATGCCGAAAAAATCTATGCCGCCGCCATGGGCGCGTTCGACCTGCTCTACGAAGGCGAAAATTCAGCAGCCGCGCGGCTGCGCGGGGCGATCAAACATCTGGAAGAGTTGGCCCGCTTTGAGCCCAAATTTGTCGAGACGGTGCAGGCGCTGGAGGCAGCGCGGATCAATATCGAGGACGTAGGAGCGTCGCTACCGGACTACGCGGGCGGAGTCGAAGCCTCGCCCGACCGGCTGGAGGCGATCGAAGACCGACTGGCGCTGCTCGATCGGCTGAAACGTAAATATGGGCCTCGGCTCGACGACGTAATCGTCCTCGGCGACGACATGGCCCGCAAGGTTTCGGAGATGGAAAATAAGGACGAAATTCTAGGTCGTCTACGCAAGGAACTAGGCTCTGCAGCAAACGTTTACTTTGGCGAGGCAGCTACACTTTCTGGCAAGCGAAAAGAGGCCGCGCGAAAGCTGGAAAAGCGCGTCGAAATTGAAACTAACGATCTCGCCATGAACGCCAGGTTTCAAATAGAAATTCACAACTCACTTGACGCATCTGGGGCCGACTCCGGCTGGACGCCGCACGGCTTCGATCAGGTCGTCTTTATGATCGCTACCAACCCTGGCGAACCGCTGCGGCGGTTGGAGCAGATTGCGTCGGGTGGGGAACTGTCTCGGGTGATGCTGGCACTTAAGGTCAGCGTGGAGCGGCTAAGCGAGCAGGCCAGCCGCGCCGTAGCCTCAGGCCGGAAGAAATCTTCCAGCCAGCGCACCCTCGTGTTTGACGAAATAGACACCGGCATCGGCGGCCGGGCTGCAGAAGCCGTCGGACGAAAGCTGAAGGAGCTTTCCCGCGCCGCACAGTTGCTGTGCGTCACGCATCTGCCTCAAATCGCGGCGTTTGCCGACCAGCACTACCGCATCCAGAAAAAAGAAAGTGCGGGCCGGACGCAAACATCGATCCAACTGCTTGCTCCCGTCGAGCGGACCGAAGAGGTTGCCCGTATGCTGAGTGGCACCAAACTGACCGAAACCTCACTCAAACACGCCGAACAGATGCTCAAAACGGCGCAATAAATACAAAGTGCACGTGGCTGCACTTTCGCTCATTGCCACTCCCTGCACCACCCTGCCAACCACTACTAATTCCCGCGCATCCAATGGGTTAGCCTCAGTTCTCGACTTAAGGGGAGCTAACCTTGTAAGCTATAGATTCATCACTATTTTGGGGATTCTTGTCCTAAACGAGGTCTGGCATTGTCTGATACTGGGAAGACCGTTCTTTTGCTGAAGCCGCGCGGATTTTGCGCAGGCGTGGTTCGTGCCATTGACATTGTTCGCATCGCCCTTGAGACCTTCGGGCCGCCCATCTATGTGCGCAAGGAGATCGTCCATAATCGCTTCGTAGTCGAAGACTTGCAAAGCAAGGGCGCGATCTTCGTGGACGAGCTGGACGAGGTGCCCAGGGGCGAGCGCGTGATTTATAGCGCGCACGGGGTTTCGCCGGAAGTTCGCGAAGACGCCAAAGAACGCGGCCTGCGCGTAGTGGACGCAACCTGTCCGCTAGTCACCAAGGTGCATGTGGAGGCGGTGAAGTTCGCCAAGGAAGGGAACTCGCTCATCCTCATCGGCCATCGCGATCACGATGAGATTGTGGGCACCATGGGCGAGGCTCCAGCCGTGACCCAGGTGGTCGGTTCGGTGGAAGAAGTAGCCGGATTGCAAGTGCCCGATCCGGAGCGGATTGCCTACCTGACGCAGACGACGCTTAGCCTCGACGAGTCGGTGAGTATCATCGCTGCGTTGCAGGCAAAGTTCCCCAAGATTCGCGGTCCCCACGCCAAGGATATTTGCTATGCGACCGAAAATCGGCAGGTTGCGGTAAAGCACGTGGCCGAGGAAGCGGACCTGCTGCTGGTTGTCGGATCGGAAAATTCTTCCAATTCCAACCGTTTAGTGGAAGTTTCGCGAAACTTAGGCACCAGTTCGCATCTCATAGATAGTTGCAAGGATATTCAGCCCGAATGGCTGAATGGAGTAAATACACTGGCGGTGACGGCTGGGGCCTCGGCTCCTGAATGTCTGGTTGAGGAAGTGGTGCAATTCCTCAGCGAGCGGGGATTCAATAACGTGCGCGAAGTAGAAGTGATGCCGGAAAATGTGCGCTTTGGCTTGCCTCCCGAGATTGTGGAAGCGATTGCCAGCGCACCCAAACCGACCACCGTGCACGCAGATTAAGTCCGAGGAGCGAAAACGATGAGCGAAGCCTACTCGTCGCCGCGTCAGGAACGGGAGCGGCGGCAGTCTCCCTGGGAAGTAGCGCTCGGCCGGGTTTCTTCGGCGGTCAAACGGGCGCAGGATTATCTATTTTCCATCCAGCACGAGGATGGCTACTGGTGTGGCGAACTCGAAGCGGATTCCACGCTCGAGTCCGACTACATCATGATGCACACGCTGCTGGGTACGGGCGACGCGAAAAAATTCCGCAAAGCCTGTAACTGGATACTGGCGCATCAGAACGAGGATGGCGGCTGGCCGATTTATGAGCTGGGCCCGTCGGAGATCAGTGCGTCCGTCAAGGCGTATTTCGCGCTTAAGCTGTGCGGATTTACGCCAGACAATCCAGCGATGGAGCGCGCCCGCCGCAAGATTCTTGCCTTGGGCGGCGTGACCAAGTGCAACACCTACACCAAAATTTATCTCTGCTTCTTCGGCCAGTATGACTACGATGCCGTCCCCGCCATTCCGCCAGAGATGGTGCTGTTCCCCAACTGGTTCTGGTTCAACATCTACGAGATGTCGTCGTGGTCGCGTGGCATCTTCATGCCGCTGGCGATCGTGTATGCCAAGAAGCCATTTAAGAAAATTTCGCCTGAGATGGCGATTGACGAACTGTTTGTGGGCGGCAGGGAAGACGCCGATCTGCACTTGCATTGGGATGCGAAGCGGATCGTCAGTTGGCGGAATTTCTTTTTGGCGGCGGATCGGCTGACACACTGGCTGGAGCGCTTCCATATTCGCCCGCTGCGTTCGGTGGCGATCAAGGCCACAGAGAAGTGGATGCTGGAACGCTTTGAGATGAGCGATGGCCTGGGCGCGATTTACCCGGCGATGATGAATTCGATTATTGCACTGCGCTGCTTGGGTTATTCGGTGGACGATCCGCTGTTCATCCGCGCTCTCGATGAGTTCGAGCAACTCGGCATCGAGGAGGAAGACACCTTCCGCATGCAGCCCTGCAAGTCGCCGGTTTGGGATTCGGTGTACGCGATGTTTGCGCTGAGCGAGAGCGGAGTAGACCGCAAGGAGCAGCGCCTGGTTAAGGCTGCCGATTGGGTGCTGAAGAAGCAGGTGACGCATCCCGGGGATTGGTGCGTCAAGAATCCAGGCGTGGCACCGGCCGGCTGGTACTTCGAGTTCAACAATGAGTTCTATCCGGACGTCGACGACACGGCGCAGGTATGTCTCGCGTTGAACCTGATTGACCATCCCAACGAGCGTTACCAGATGGAGAGCTTGGATCGCGCGATTGAATGGGTATTCTCCATGCAGTGCCGGAACGGCGGTTGGGCGGCGTTCGACAAGAACAACACCAAAATGGTGTTCCAGAACATTCCGTTCGCCGATCACAACGCCATGCTCGATCCGCCGACGGTGGACATCACTGGCCGAGTTTTGGAAATGCTGGCAGCGCGAGGATATACCCGCAATGACAAGCGGATTCAGCGGGCGATTGAGTTCATTGTGAGTGAACAGGAAGCGGACGGTTCGTGGTTCGGGCGCTGGGGCTGCAACTACGTGTATGGCACCATGCTGTGTCTGCGCGGACTGGAAGCCATCGGCGTGGATCGCGACGAGTCTTACATGCTGCAGGCCGTGGAATGGCTGCGCATGGTGCAGAACAGCGACGGTGGCTGGGGCGAGACGCTGGGATCCTACGACAATCCAGTACTGCGCGGCGTGGGGCCGAGCACCGCATCGCAGACGGCGTGGGGCATCATGGGACTGGTGGCGTCGGGCGACCTGCGCAGTGAATCGGTACATCGCGGCGTGGAGTGGCTGCTACAGAATCAGTTGCCGAGCGGTGGTTGGAAGGAAGTTCCGTATACCGGCACCGGCTTCCCGCGCGTGTTCTACCTGAAGTACCACATGTATGCCGAGTACTTCCCGCTGCTGGCGCTGGCGGCTTATCGGCGAGGCATGGAAGCCAACGCAGCGAACCTGACGAGCGCAGCGGGAGGGAGTTCCGCGCGGGCGTCGTAGAAGTTTGAAACGGAACATGGCGCAGGCTGCTTGGTGCAGCTTGCGCCTTTTATCTGAGTGGCGTGGATGGCAAGCAAGAACGGATGCAGGAGATGGGTTTGAGAAGAGTGACGAGCATGGTGCGGATTTGCGCTGCGGGCTTGCTAATGTGGGTGATTTCGTCGGCGAGTGCTACGTTCGCACAGGACTATTCCGCGCGACCAGAAGACAAGCCCAAGCTGGTGTTGCCAGCCCTGTTATGTCCGGCGTGTATTGAAGCGCACATGGAGTTCCTGGCTAGCGATGCCTTGCGCGGACGTGGTAGCGGAACGCCGGACGAGCTATTGGCTGCCACTTACATTGCGGCCCAAATGCATGCTTATGGGCTGACACCCGCTGGCGACAAGGGTACGTTCATCCAAAAGGTGACGGTCATAAAGCGTGGGTTTAGTGCCGCGCCGGAGCTCAAAATAGGCGAAGGCGAGCATATGGCCATGTGGACACATGGTAAAGACATTCAGGTGCGCGTTTTAAGTGACGCGTCCTTCACTGGGCCATTGCAAAAGCTTGATGTCGGCAGCGATCCGGCGCAAGTGCATCCGGGAGCGGTGGTGTTCGTCACGGGCGATAAAGAAAAGCGGCGTGCCGCGATCTCTGGATTTTTGACCAAGGGTGCGTTCGCCGTTCTTTACGAGGGCATGGACGCCAAGGTGGAAGGACTGCCCGAAGTGGGGGCGCATGTGGAAGGCAGCGCATCCCAGGAAGGTCACTTCAACATCGTCCGACTAAGCGCTGCGGCGGCAAGCGCATTGCAGGCGATGGCCGACGGGGTTGTGGTCAGTTTTTCGGGCCCGTTAAAGCCGGAAGAGCATACCTACACATGGAACGCGGTGGGGATGATTGCGGGAAGCGATCCGGCGCTGAATCTGGATGCGATCTTGCTGAGTGCGCATCTGGATCACTTGGGCGTGGGTGAGCCAGTAAAAGGCGATGCGATATACAACGGAGCCGACGATGATGCGTCCGGCACCACGGCGGTGCTGGAGTTAGCGAGGGTTTTTGGCGCTGGGCCTCGCCCTCGGCGGACGATGATCTTTGCGCTGTTTGGGAGTGAAGAGGCGGGCGAGTTTGGGTCGGATTACTTCACCAGTCATCCGCCGCTACCGTTGCAGAATATCGCCGCCAACCTGAACTTTGAGATGATCGGCCGACCCGATCCCAAGTACAAGCCTGACGAATTGTGGCTCACGGGATGGACACGCTCGAACCTCGGTCCTACGTTAGCGGCGCATGGTGCAAAGTTGGTGGCCGATGCCCGGCCCGAGGAAAATTTCTTTCAGCGCTCGGACAACTACCAGCTAGCCAAGCGCGGTATTGTCGCGCAAACAGTTTCGAGCTTCGGATTGCATCCGGACTATCACGAGCCGAGCGACGACCTGGCGCACATTGACTTTGACCACATGGAGCGGGCGATTGGCAGTATGATCGCGCCGTTGCAGTGGCTGGTGAACGCCGATTTCGAACCCAAGTGGAATCCGGGAGGGCAGCCCTAGGTGAAGGCATTCGTCACCGGTGCGACGGGCTTTCTGGGTAGCCACGTGGCGAAAGTTCTGGCGGAGCAGGGCGCGCTACTGCGCCTGCTGGTGCGACCCACGAGCGACTTGCGGAATATCGCATCGCTAGCGGCGGAGCATGTGACCGGGGACTTACGCCAGCCGGAGTCGCTACGTGCGGCGATGCAGGGATGCGATGCGGTGTTTCACGTTGCGGCGGACTATCGCCTGTGGGTGCGGGATCCACAAGAAATGTACCGTTCGAATGTCGAGGGAACGCGGGCGATTCTGGCAGCGGCGCGTGAAGCGGGTATTTCGCGCGTGGTTTACACCAGCAGCGTAGCGACCATGGGCTTCACGATGGAACTCACCAGGAGCGGAACGACCGTGGACGAGGAATCTCCTGTCGCTCTGCCAGACATGATCGGGCACTACAAACGCTCAAAGTTCATGGCCGAACAGGTTGCGATTGAGGCGGCGAAGATCGGGCAGCATGTGGTGATCGTGAATCCTACGACGCCAGTGGGGGAAGGTGATCTGAAGCCGACGCCAACAGGCAGGATTGTGCTGGATTTCCTGAAGCGCAAATTTCCGGCCTACTTGGATACAGGGCTGAATCTGGTGGATGCCACCGAGTGCGCCCGCGGGCATCTAATGGCATATGAGAAGGCTCGACCCGGCGAAAGGTATATTCTGGGCGGTGAGGATTTAACCCTCAAGGCGCTGCTGGATAAGCTGGGTGCGATCACAGGTTTGCCTTCGCCGACAGTGAAGGTTCCGTTCTTTGTAGCGTTTGGCGCGGCCGTGGTGGATGAAGTGTTCACCGGATACCTACAGGGCAAAGAGCCACGCGCCACGGTGGAAGCGGTGCGGATGGGCCGCAAGAAGATGTTTGCGTCATCGGCCAAAGCGGAGCGTGAATTGGGATGGAAGGTGCTGCCCGTAGAGGGTGCGCTGCGGCGGGCAGCCCAGTGGTACCGGGAAAACGGCTATGTGTAGAGTCGCCATACTTACGGCTTTGCCGATGGAGTTGGCCCCGCTGGTAAAGGGTTGGAGCCGAAGTGTGCGCCACATGAACGATCGCGACTACACCGTATTTGAGAGCAATGACGTGGTGGCATTGGCGGGCGGTATTGGCGGCGAGGCAGCACGGCGAGCGACCGAGGCCATGATCCAGACTTTTGCGCCGCACGAAATTATCTCAGCCGGTTTGTGCGGAGCGTTGGTTCCGGAGCTTAAGGTGGGGAATGTGTTTTGGCCGCGAACGGTCCTTGATTCGCGGGACGGTACCCGACAGGATCGCGGCGCGGGGTACGGAGTACTCATTAGCCACGGTTCCGTGGTGGGCAAGCCCGGCAAAGAAACACTCGCCACCCAGTACGGGGCGCAAATTGTGGACATGGAAGCGTCGTCGGTGGCACGCGCCTGTGGCTGGCGTGGCGTGGATTTTCGCGCGGTGAAGGCAGTCTCGGACGATTTGGATTTCGCTTTGCCGCCCATGGATCGGTTTGTGGACGCTCAGGGGCAATTCCAGACCGCGCGATTCGTGCTGGCGACAGTGATGCATCCCGACTGGTGGCTCCCGGTGGCGCGATTAGGCAGGAACTCCTCCTTGGCAGCGCAGGCGCTAGCGCAAGCTCTGCTCGGCTATTTGGAAAGCGTGAAGACCGGCGTTTCGATTGCTGAAGGCATTCCCTTAACGGAGGCGAATTAGAGCTTGGCTACGTCAGACACAATTTCCGCAGAAGCACCGCGTTCGACCAGACTGCGCGAGATTCCGCAGCAGATGCACGCTGCCGTGTATTACGGACTCAACGACGTACGTCTGGAGACAGTCCCGGTGCCAGCCATTGGTGCGGGGGAGATTCTGATTCAGGTGGATACGTGCGGTATCTGCGGGACTGACCTCAAGAAGATTGCCACTGGTTCACATTCCGCGCCTCGCATCTTCGGACACGAAACTGCCGGAACTGTTGCGGCGATTGGCGATGGTGTGAGTCGCTTCAGGATTGGCGACCGGGTGATGGTGTTCCATCACATTCCCTGCCGCGACTGTTTCTACTGCCACCGCAAGGTTTTCGCCCAGTGCCCGACTTATAAGAAAGTTGGCTGCACGGCCGGGTATGAGCCTAGCGGCGGCGGCTTCGCCGAATATGTCCGCGTGATGGACTGGATCGTTCGCGACGGGGGAGTGGTGCCGATTCCCGACAACGTGAGTTTCGAGCAAGCGTGCTTCGTGGAACCGGCGAATACCTGCATCAAAGGTATAGCCAGCATGGGCTTGCAGTCTGGCGACAACGTGCTGGTGATGGGGCAAGGCCCCATCGGCATCATGCTCTCGGTGTTGGCGCGCCGGGCAGGGGCTCGTGTAATAACTTCCGACCTTTACTCACAAAGACTTACAATGGCGGAACGGGAATTTAGCCTGGGTTGCCACATTGATGCATCTGTGGAAGACACCATTTCGCGGGTGCGGGAGTTGACCAATGGCCGGGGAGCCGATGCCGCGATCTTGGCAGTGGCCGGCAACAGTCTGATTCGGGTGGCGATGGGTGCCATCCGGCCCGGTGGCAAGGTGATGTTGTTTGCTCAAACGCAGCGCAGCGAGGCCGTGCTTGACCCCTCCGCGATTTGCGTGGATGAAAAGACGCTGATGGGTTCCTACAGCGCGTCGGTGGATTTGCAGGATGATTCGGTGAAGTTTGTGTTTGGCCGCGAGATGAATCTGGAGCGGCTAATCAGCCACCGTTATCCCCTGACCGATGCTGTGGAAGCTTTGCGCGTTGCGGCACATCCGCAGCCGGATACGCTGAAGATCGTGATCCAGCCGGGCTTGTCCGCGAAAGGGAGTACCGAATGAGCCATCAGATGAACGCGGCGGTTCTGTACGGCAAAGAGGACGTAAAGATCGAGCGTGTTCCGATTCCCCGGCTGGGCGAAGGGGAAGTTCTAATCAAGGTGCTGGTGGCACTCACCTGCGGTACCGATCTTAAGGTGTACCGGCGCGGATATCACGCGCGCATGATCATGCCTCCCGCCCTGTTCGGGCATGAACTCTCCGGTGTAGTTCACTCCGTTGGGCCGGGTGTAAAAGACTTTCGCAAGGGGCAGCGCGTGGTTGCGCTCAATTCTGCACCTTGCGGTCGCTGCTTCCATTGCTCCCGCCATCAGGAAAATCTCTGCGAAGACCTGCTGTTTAATAACGGCGCCTATGCCGAATACATCAAAGTGCCACGACGCATCGTAGAGCGCAACATGCTCGCCATTCCCGACAGCGTTAGTTATCAGGACGCAGCAATGGTCGAGCCTCTGGCCTGCGTCGTCCGCGGCCTGCACGAAACCGGCGCGGAAATTGGCGACACTGTGGTGGTGATTGGCGCAGGGCCGATCGGCCTGATGTTCATGCAGGTAGCCAAGGCCTCCGGATGCGATGTGGTCGCGGTGGTGAAGCACGATAATCAGGTGAACGTCGCGCGACGCATGGGCGCGAGCCATGTGATTCAACTTGGCAAGTCCGCCGACCCGATTGAAGCGGTGCGCTACATGACGCCTGGCCGACGCGGCGCGGACGTTGTGATTGAGGCGGTCGGACGCCCTGAAGCATGGGAACTGGCCACCGAAATGGTTCGCAAGGGCGGCACGGTGAATTTCTTCGGAGGCCCGCCTGCTGGCACCAAAGTGCAGCTCGACACCAACCGTCTGCATTACTCCGAGATCACGCTCAAGGCTACGTTCCACCACACGCCAGACATGGTTCGCAAGGCGTTCGCATTAATTGTGGAACGCAAGGTGAAAGGCACCGATTACATTACAGGCGAAGTTCCGCTCTCCCGGCTGCAACATGTGTTTTCGCAGATGCTACAGGCAGGGCGCGAGATCAAGACCGCCATCATTCCCTGGGAATAGGGCGCGGCCGCCGCATGACCATCTCCACAGAAGCCACAGAATCCGCCACTTCAGATTTAGCGAGCCGCTCCGCCGCAATTGCAGCGGGATGGGATCGCCTTCCGCCCGAATACGCTATTCCTGAGCAAGCTCCATCGCTAGCCGAGGCGCAGGAATACTGCCGTCGCTTGGCGCGCAGCCACTACGAAAATTTTTCTGTGGCATCGTGGTTCTTGCCAAAGCGTGTGGAGCGCCACTTCTTCAGCGTCTACGCCTATTGCCGTATCTCCGACGATCTTGGCGACGAAGTGGGCGACGAAGCACTTTCGCTCGCCCTGCTCGATCAGTGGGAAGGTGAGCTTGACCAGTGTTATGCGGGCGTATCGCGTCATCCCGTATTCGTGGCGCTAGCGGAAACCATTCGCGCATGTGACATCCCGAAGGCTCCATTCGCGAACCTGCTAAAAGCTTTCCGGCAGGACCAGCACGTGATCCGCTACGAAACCTTCGACGATCTGCTCGGCTACTGCGAGAACTCCGCGAACCCCGTGGGCCGGCTAGTGTTGTATGTGTGCGGATACCGCGACGAAGAACGGCAACGGCTCTCCGACTTCACGTGTACCGCCTTGCAACTCGCGAACTTCTGGCAGGACGTAACCGTGGACTGGCAAAAGTCTCGCGTGTATCTGCCAGTGGAAGACCTGCGACGCTTCAACCTTAGCGAGAGCGACATTGCCGAGCGAAGATTCACTCCTGCCTTCCGCGACCTGATGCAGTTTGAAGTGGAACGCACGCGGCAATGGTTCCGAGACGGCCTGCCGCTGGTAAAGACTCTTGATCGGGAACTCGCCGTGGATATTGACCTGTTCAGCCGCGGCGGACTCGCCATTCTCGATGCCATCGAGCAGCAGAACTACAACGTGCTGGCGAAGCGTCCGGAAGTCGGCAAGCGCAGCAAGCTTGGACTGCTCGTGCGCGCGCTGACCGGACTCGCGTTGGGGAGGCTGCGATGAGTCCCAGCTCACCCACGGGTTCAGTCCCGTTTACTCCCACGAAGTCGCAACTCGACTTGGCCTATCTGATGTGCAAGGGCATCGCCCGCAGCGCAGCCAAGAATTTTTATTACGGATTCATGGCCCTCCCGAAGCGCAAACGGCTCGCGTTGTGTGCCGTCTACGCCTTCATGCGTAAGTGCGACGACATTTGTGACGATCCGAAGTTGCCGCTGGAAGAGCGGCGCGCTCTATTAAATAGATTTCTCGATGGCCTGCATTCCGCCCAGTCAGGCGCACCCACCGATGATCCAATTTATCTCGCGCTGACCGACGCACAGCGTCGTTTTGGCATTTCCGCTGCGTTGCTCGATCAATTGGCGCAGGGCACAGCGATGGATCTCGACGAGGAAGCCGCTGGGTTGCCGCGCTCGAAAGGCGACTCTGCCTTCCCAACCTTTATGAGCTATCGCACCTTCGGCGATCTGTATCCCTACTGCTATCGCGTGGCGTCGGTGGTCGGGCTGGTATGCATTCGCATCTTCGGCTATCAGGATCCGGCGGCGGAGCTTCTCGCCGAACGCACCGGCATCGCATTTCAGTTAACAAATATTCTGCGCGACTTGAAGGAAGATGCCATGCAGGGCCGCGTGTATCTTCCACAGGACGAACTGCTGCGGTATGGACGCACCGCGCTTGAACTCCGCAATGGCGCGGACGCAGCCCTATGGCGTCCATTGATGGCGATGCAAACGGCGCGCGCACACGAGTTTTACCGCTCTGCGCAGGAGCTCATCCCTCTGGTGAATGCCGATAGCCGCGCCGCTCTGTGGGTGCTGGTGACAATTTATCGGCGATTGCTGGAGACCATCGAGGCGCATGGATTCGACGTGTTCTCTAAGCGCGTGCGCCTGGGTGCCGACGAAAAGCTCGGCATTCTACTGCAAGGCTTGTGGCGGCGGCGCACCGCGTGAGCACAGTTGTGTCGTCTTCAGCACTGCAAAACAACGCGTGGGCAGCACCCCGGCCGAAAGTGGCGATTATCGGCGGTGGCCTCGCCGGGCTTGCTGCTGCTTGCGCCTTATCCGCCTGCGCCAACGTCACGCTCTATGAGCGTCGTCCCTATCTCGGCGGCCGTGCTTCCTCCTATGAACATCCCGGCACTGGCGAAGTGCTGGATAACTGTCAGCACATTCTACTCGGATGTTGCACCAACTTGCTCGACTTCTATCACCGCATCGGCAGCGAACAGAAGATCCGATGGTACAAGCGCCTCACCTTTCTGGAACCCGGCGGACGCGCCTCTGAAATCGAACCCAGCTTTCTGCCAGCGCCGCTGCACAACGCATTTTCGTTTCTGTGTGTGCCGATGCTCTCGCTGCGTGACAAGCTCGGCATCGCATTCGCGTTAGCGCGCCTGATGCCTAGTCTCCCGAAGGACGATGGCCGCCCTTTCTCCGACTGGCTGCAACGTGCGGGCCAGACTCCCAACGCGATCAAGCGTTTCTGGGAGCCAGTGCTGGTCAGTGCGCTCAACGAAGATTTGGACAAGACCTCGACTGCATACGCGGGTTACGTGTTCCGCGAGTCGTTCTTAAAGTCGGCTCGCGCGGGCGAAATGGGCGTGCCCATGGTACCGCTGACTGAACTCTACGCCTCCGCTGCGCAGTACATTCAGCAGCGGGGCGGAGAAGTGAAACTGCGTTCGGCTGTAACGGGCGTAGAGCCTGACGGCGATTGCGTTCGCATCCTCACCGCCAATGCAGACGAAGAGATTCATGCCGACTATGCGATTCTGGCCGCGCCGTTCGGCTCGGTGGCACGCCTGCTGCCCGAAGGCTTGCAGCGTGACGCACTGCAAGCCCAGGCCGAGCATTTCATGCCCTCTCCCATCACCGGCATTCACCTGTGGTTCGACCGCGAGATCACCGAGCTTGATCACGCCGTGCTGCTCGACCGCACCATTCAGTGGATGTATCACAAGTCGCGTATTCAGCGGAACTATCGCAGCGGCGATTCTTCGCTGCAATCGCAGGGCAGCTACGTCGAGCTAGTGGTCAGCGCGTCAAAGAGTCTGGTGGAAATGCCTCGGCAGGAAATTATTGATCTCGCCATTCGCGAACTGGCGGAATTCTTCCCCATTGTCCGCGAGGCCAAGCTGACCAAAGCAACGGTCGTCAAGGAAGTGCATGCGACATTCTCGCCATCCCCAGGATGTGACGCGTTTCGTCCCTCGCCAGTCACTGCATGGCCGCGCATCTTTCTGGCCGGAGATTGGGTGCAGACCGGCTGGCCCGCCACCATGGAAGGCGCCGTGCGCAGCGGCTACTTGGCAGCGGAGGCGTTGGCCCAATCCGCTAATTTGGAAGCGTCGTCTTTCTTAGTGCCTGACCTCGCGGCGCGGGGCCTCATTGGTCTATTTTCGGACTAGATCTGTGACATCTACTTCCTCTGCAAAGTGTGGTGCTTCTCAAGTACCATGTTGAGTCGTAGACATTCGCATAATTTTTGCAATGATCCGAGGCCCAATGCCCGACTTTTCTCTGAACGTAAACGGTAGCGACCACAAGGTCAGCGTTGCTGCTAACACGCCGCTGCTCTGGGTGCTGCGCGACACGCTCGCCATGACCGGAACCAAGTTCGGCTGTGGCGCCGGGTTGTGCGGAGCCTGCTCTGTACACTTGAACGGCGAACTGACGCGCTCCTGCTCAGTGGCGGTGAGTGAAGTCGGGGCCAGGAAAATCACTACGATCGAAGGCCTCTCGCCCGACCGCTCGCATCCCCTGCAAAAGGCGTGGATCACCGAGGACGTGCCGCAGTGCGGCTACTGCCAGAGTGGACAGATCATGGCCGCAGCGGCACTCTTGATGAAGTCGCCCGCGCCGAATGACGAACAGATCACCGCTGGTATGTCGCGCAATTTGTGCCGCTGCGGCACCTATGACCGCATCCGTAAAGCGATTCATCGCGCCGCTGGTCAACCGTCTTCGAATGCAGGAGGTGCCCTGTGAGCCCGGTATCGCGTCGCGAATTGCTACTCGGCGGCGCCGCTGCGGGCGCGGGTCTGGTCATCGGAATTTATGGGCCTCGCCTCGGGTCGCTTGGAATGCTTGGCGGGAAGAAGGAGTTCAGTCCTAACGCCTATCTTCATATTTTGCCGGACAATACCGTAACCATCATCGTTGCGCGCTCGGAAATGGGGCAGGGTGTCCGCACAGCTCTGCCCATGATTCTCGCCGAGGAACTCGAAGCCGACTGGGATCGGGTAAAGATCGAACAGGCGGGCGCGAGTACGCTGTTTGGCGACCAGACTACCGGCGGTAGCGCCAGCGTCCGCCTGACGTGGGACCCGATGCGTAAAGCTGGCGCACAAGCGCGCGAAATGCTGCTGGCTGCCGCTGCACAACGCTGGAGCGTTCCAGTGGCGGAGTGCAAGGCCGAAAAGGGAAGCATCAAGCACGAGAAATCGGGCCGTGTGGCGACTTATGGCGACCTCGCTGACGCTGCAGGCAAGTTGCCAATCCCGAGCGATCCTCCTCTCAAGAAGCCGGAAGATTACAAGATCGTCGGCACGCATGTGTTGCGGCTGGATACACCCTCCAAGACCGACGGCAGCGCTCAGTACGGAATAGATGTCCAGCGCGAAGGGATGAAGATCGCCGTGCTGGCGCGCGCGCCGGTGATCGGCGGGAAAGTCGCCAGCTTTGACGATGCTGATGCGAAGAAGGTCGAAGGCGTGCGCCAAGTCAGCCAGATCGGCGACTCCGCCGTCGCGGTGATCGCCGACACTACTTGGGCGGCAATGGAAGGTCGTCGCGCGCTTAAAGTTACGTGGGACGACGGCCCCAACAAAGACCTGAGCACAGCCGCGATTTGGGATGGATTAAAACAGTCGGCGGATAAGAAAGACAAGAAAGCAGTCACGCTCTACTCGACTGGTGACGTGGCAAAGGCGGGAGGCCGCACCGTCGAAGCAACCTACCAGTTGCCATTTCTCGCGCACGCTCCCATGGAGCCGGGCAACACCACGGCGATTGTTGCACATGGCGGCTGCGAACTGTGGTCGCCGACGCAGGTGCCGCAGGATGTGCGCGACTCCGTCGCCGCCGCGCTCAACCTGCCTGCTGACAAAGTGAAGGTAAACGTTACGCTGCTGGGCGGCGGCTTTGGACGTCGCCTCGAACACGACTACGGTGTGGAAGCGGCGCTGGTTGCACAAACCATGCCGGGCACTCCGGTGAAAGTTGTCTGGACGCGTGAGGACGACATGCAGCACAGCCCGTATCGTCCGCCGAGTCTGCATCTGCTGAGCGCGAAGCTGGATGGTTCCGGCTGGCCCATCGCGTTCCACCACAAAGTCGTTGCCCCCGGCATCAGCTCCCAAAAAGGATTCCCGCTGACCAACGGAATTGACCCCGACATTTACACCGAGGGCGCGTTCTTGTATCCCATTGCGAATATCTTGATCGAGCATGTGCCCACGGAAACGCCGGTGCCGCTTGCCTGGCTGCGTTCGGTGTGGGACATGCAGTTCGGTTTCGCGACCGAAGCTTTCCTCGACGAGGTCGCCGCCGCCGGTGGAAAAGATCCGCTGGAACTTCGGCTGCATCTGCTGCGCGAAGACAAAGAAATTCGCTTTGCCGACGATCACTGGAAGACCGCGCGACTGCGCGGCGTTTTGCAACTCGTGGCAGAAAAATCAGACTGGCACAAGCCTCTGCCAGCGGGAATGTATCGCGGTATCGCCTGCTGGGGCTGCTTCAACACTTACGCAGCGGAGGTCGTCGAACTCACCATGGAAGGCGACCAGCCCAAGGTTCATCGCGTGGTCGCGGCGGTGGACTGCGGTACCGTCGTCAATCCCAACATTCTCGAACAGCAGATGCACAGCGGCGTTGTCTTCGGCCTATCCGCCGCGCTACGCGGAAAAATCACTATCGAGCAGGGCCGCGTACAGCAGGCAAACTTCGACGACTACGAACCGCTACGCATGAACGAGTTCCCCAAGGTAGAAACCTATTGGGTGAAGAACACCGAGCCGCCCAGCGGTATCGGCGAGCCAACGGTGCCACCAGTCAGCCCAGCCCTGTGTAACGCGATTTACTCGGCTACGAAGAAGCGAATTAGGATTCTGCCGGTGCAAGGGTAGACACGGAACTGGGCTGTTCCTGATAACCTTCCGCCGAACTTGCCGTCTATTAGCTATGAACTCACGAACTCTCGTCGCCTTGTGCCTGTTCGCGTTATCGTGTGCAATTGCCCAAACCGCCAGCGCTCAAGCGGTCGTCTCACCGCCCGTGGACGCTCCTGACGCCATCTACCAGAGATTCATCGGCCACTGGACGGGCACGCTCGAGTATCGCGACTACTCCAGCAAAGACTCGAAGGACAAGCACGTCACTCTACCCACCAAGCTGGAAGTCGCGTTGAATGCCGACGGGAATGCCATGCAGTTCCGCTACACCTACGACGATGGGCCGGGCAAGACTGTGCGTGAGAGCGAGACGATCTCGATTGATGTGGCTATGAACCGCTACCTGGTGGTGAGCGCGGACGGCAAGGATCGCGATGCGTATCAGGTGGCAGGGCTCGATCAGTTGCAAGGAGACACCCCGGCGCACCTGATTCTAGAAGGCAAGGGCGAGGAGAACGGAAAAGAAGTGGACGTCCGAACTACGATTGACCTGAGTTATAAGTCCATTTCAATTTTGCGCGAAACCCGCTTGCCCGGAGCAAAATTCACCTTTCGCCATCAGTACAAATTCGAACGAGTCGCTGACGTAAAGCCGGTGAAGTAGGAGCTGCGAAAAAAGCTACAAAATGGGTACCCCACCCTTGTCCGCGTTCTGTGCGGACAGGGTGGGGGTTTTCATCTAAGCGTCTACTACTTCCCATCCCCAAAGCTAACCTTGGGCACAACCCTCGCGCCCTCGTCGGCCTTGAAATATTGCTTAGCTGAGTATCCCGACATGCCTGCGACGAAGCTAGTGGGGAACTGCTGCACTGCGGTGTTATAAGTCTTGACCACATCGTTGTACTTGTTGCGCTCCACGGAGATACGGTTCTCCGTGCCCGCTAGTTCATCCTGCAAGCGCAGAAACTGCTCGTTCGACTTCAGTACAGGGTAGTTCTCCTGCAACGACAGCAGATGGCCCAAAGCGTTGGTGAGCTGCCCGTTGGCTGCCATCTTATCTTCGGGAATTTTGGCGCCGAGCAAAGCAGACCGAGCCTGCGCGATCTCGCCAAATACGGTCGTTTCCTGCTTGGCGAAGCCCTTTACCGTTTCCACCAAGTTCGGAATCAGATCCGCGCGCCGCTGCATGGCGGTGTCCACTGACGCGAATTGACCCTGCACGTCCTGATCTTTCTGCACCAGTCCGTTGCGCACGCCGACGAACCACATAAAGCCCATACCGATGATGAGTACTACGACCAGCAATCCGATTAACGCTTTCGACATAAATCGCTCCTTAAGAACAGTTTCAGGTTTCTAGTTTCGGGGTTCAAGTTCTTCCTACAGGGTTTATTGCAAAAATCGAGCTACTTTAACTCTGCGGCTCATCCAATGCTTCATCCACTGCCTTAGTTACCCGCTCAATCGCTGCCAAATAGTTGCCCGCAGTTTGTGTTAAGTCAAAGTCGTCGGTATTAGCCTTCTTTTCGCGAATATCCAGGAGATGGGCGAAGCTGGCCACGTCCAGCGCAAAGCGCGCACGAATGCGTTCCACAGTCTGCCGACGTCCTTCCGGTAGCGGCTCGCCCAGCGCCAGCAATCCGTGGCGGAACAGCGTTAGGAAGGAAGGCAGTGTGTGCAGCATCAACTCCCAAAGCTTTCCCGGCTCGGCGGCTTGTTCAAGCATTCGCTTGCGCAGGTTGAACAGCCGAGCCCGCAGTTCGTACTCCACCTGCGCCCGATGATAGTGCATCGGAATTACCGTCTTCTGAATATGATCCGGGCCAAACAGGCAGCGATGGCTGTTCTGCATGTCGAGAAATTCGATGGAGAACACATCCACCGAACTGCGGAACTCTTCCGCCGTCACCAGTAGTGGCAGAGGATGTTTCTGGCCAACCCACCAGGCGATTGCCGGACGCAGCGCCGTCAGCGACTCGTAAGACGTGTTGTTCAGGAAGCAGATCAGGTTCACGTCGGAGTAGCTGTCATTTTCGCGCGAAGCAGCTGAGCCATAGAGGGAAACGCTCTCCAAAATACCGCCCGCCGCCTGTTGCAGGCGCTCGATGAACTGTTCGATCTGATGTAGTGGTGTTGTCATAAGTATCCGTTTTAGGGCTTGTCCCCATATATCTTGGTGCGCTTATGTAGCTTGTGCCTTCGCAACTTACCAGCTTCCGCTGGCACCACCACCGCCGGAGTCGCCGCCGCCGAATCCGCTAAATCCGCCGCCGCCACCCCCGCCGCCGAAGCTGCCACCGCCCCAGCCACTTCCGCCGCCACGGCCTCCGCCCGTCAGCAGCCACCAGAACAGAATCGCACGCCCTGTGCGCGTGCAGATCATGATCAGAAAAATGATAGCGCCGATGATCAGCAGAAAGGGGTTGATGTGCGTGCCCTGGCGAGAGCTTTGCGGCGCGGGTTCATCTTGGGCGTCAGCGCCGGTCGTCGTCCCTGCGTCGCCTCCGGTAATCACACTGCCGATGCGCTGCGTCATCAGCTGTACGGCGCCGTCGTAGTCATTCTGCTTGAGGAAGGGCACCGCCTCGCGGCCAAAGCCCCCGACTTTGCCATCGGGCAGAATTGGCTCCAGGCCGTAGCCAACTTCCACGCGATACTTGTGGTCGTTAATCGCAAACAGAACCAGGACGCCGCGCTTCTCTTTTTTGTCCCCAATGCCCCATTGACGATAGAGCCCGTTGGCGTAGCCTTCGATATCTTCGCCATCGAGTGACTTGATGGTAACGACAGCAATCTGCGCCTGCGTCTTCTGCTCCACCTGATAGCAATAGCTTTCGAGCTGGCTGCGAGTGTCGGCGGAAAGCACACCGGCAAAGTCGTTTACATAGCCGGTGGGCTTAAGCGACGCGCGTGGCTCGGCGAAGGCTGCCGCTGCCAAAATCGCAAGAAGAGCGCCAAGGCAAGGGAGGCTGCGCCAGAAACTGGTCGGTGGAGTGGTGCGATGGCTACGGAGAGTCATGCGTCAAATGGATTGTACAAGAAGTGGAACGCAAAGCTGCGCAGCGAAGTTCCCCGCATGGCGGATATTACAAATATTGCTGGTATTGCAAATATTGCAGTTAGATCGCCATGAGCGCGACCCCAGCGGCAACGCAGGCGGCAGCGATCCAACGGCGGACGTCCACTTTTTCTTTTAGGAAGACCCGCGCCGCAAACGCATTGGCCATGAAGGTGAGGGAAGCCGAAGCTGGAGCGACCAGGCTGACGTCCGCCCAGGAGAGCGCCAGCAGCAGGCTAAAGAAGCCCAGGGCCATGGCGCCGATGCCGATGAAGAACGTTGGCGTCTGGAAGATGCGCGCCAGCATCGCGAAGAATCCGTGCCGTTTTCGCAGTTCGCCCAGATCGCCGACGCGCTTCATCGAATAGGCTTGAAGTACATCGCCCGCAGAGCCGAAGACGATAATCGCGAGGATGAAGGCCCAAGTGTATACAGCCTTCACGAGCGCACCTCGTCGGCAGGCAGAGCTTCATCCGTCGTGTGTTCGTGCGTGGTGTTATGAGGACTCTGCGCCACAAAGCCCACACCGGCAGCGATGAAGAACACACCCAACCAACGCAACGGCGTCACTTGCTCATGCAGAAAGATCTTGCCGAATACGGCGACCAGGCAATAGCCCATTGATGTCGCAGGGAGCACGTAAGTAAGGTCGGCCCAGGAAAGGGCCGTGAGGTAGCAGCTGAAGAAGCCGAGTAGCAGGACGATTCCGAGCAGCACGTAGGGATTCGTCACGGCATGGAATACCGAAAACAGGTTGGCGAGCGAGATCTCGCCTACCTGCTTCATGCCGGCTGATAAAACAGTATCGCCGGCGGAGCTGAAGAGCGCCACGCCGGCGAGGATCATCCATCTGCGAAAGTTCAAGAAACCAGCCTCGGAGGTTAGGGGTTAGTCAGAACCAACATGGGCGCTGGCAACCTCGGGAGTCTTTGCCGTATCTTCGCGCTTTTCCTTGACCCACTTGTTACGGGCCGCACGTAGCTTGAGGAAGGACCTGGCTTCCTTGTACAGACGCTTGCGCTCGTCCCTGTCGAAGATAGACTTTCGCAGGATGCGGTAGATCGCGCGAGGCCGGAAATAATACTCGTCGTAGAAGCGGTGTACCATCTCCATGACTTCGTCAGCGGGCAGGCCAGGGTACTCGATGTGCGCCATCTGGTGACCGCCTTCGTCCACCATGCTGTCAGCAGTCAGAAATCCGTTAGCCTTCACGTAGTCATACAGTTCGGTACCAGGATAAGCGTGCGCCACCGAGACCTGAATCGTCTCGCAATCAAGTTCCTTGGCGAAGTTGATGGTCTCGCGGATGGTTTCGCGGGATTCGCCGGGCAAGCCGAGGATGAAGTCGCCGTGAATCACCAGGCCGAGCTTATGAGCGTCTTTGGTGAACTGGCGGGCACGCTCTACGGTGGCACCCTTCTTGATGTTCTTAAGAATCTGCGGATTGCCGGACTCGTAGCCGACAATCATCAGGCGGCAGCCAGCATCCTTCATCGCCTTGAGCGTGTCGTAGTCCGTGGTGACGCGCGAAGTGCACGACCAAGTCATGCCGAGCGGCTTCAGCTTTTCGCACAGCTCAATGGTGCGTGCCTTCTGGATATTGAACGTGTCGTCGTCGAAGAAGAATTCCTTCACAAACGGCCAATACTCCTTGGCCTTCTTCATCTCTGCGACGACATCGTCTGTGGAGCGTTTGCGCCACGGATGGCCACTGAGAGTCTGCGGCCAAAGGCAGAAGGTGCATTGCGCCGGGCATCCGCGAGTGGTGTAGAGCGAAACGTAAGGATGCAGCAGGAACGGTACGTTGTAGCGGCGGACGTCGAGGTCGCGATGATAGATGTCTGTGGCGTGCGGCATGGAGTCGAGGTCTTCGACCGGTGGCCGGTCGGGCGTCGCCACCATCTGGCCGTCCTGAAGGTAGTTGATACCCGCGATCTCGGCCAACGGCTTGCCATTGGCAAACTCAACGGTGGCAAAATCAAATTCGCGCCGTGCCACAAAATCAATCGAGGGGCAGTCGCGCAGCGACTTTTCAGGTGCCACCGTGACCGGCGGCCCCACAAACGCGATCTTGATCTTGGGATTGACTTCCTTGATCTTGGCGGTCAAGAGCACGTCGCCGGGCCAGCCCGGGGTACTGGTAAACAGCACGAGGAACTCGTACTGCTTGCAAAGTTCAATCGTTTCAGCCGCCGAAACTTTATGGGAGGGCGCATCGAGCAGGCGGGAGCCTTCCAGCATGCCAGCCGGGTAGGCCAGCCATACCGGGTACCAGTAGGATTCGATCTCACGGGTAGCGGGCCAGCGCGAACCGGCGCCACCATCAAAATTCTCGAACGACGGAGGATTTAGGAACAATGTTTTCAATGGCATAGGAGTCTTCTTATTCTAGCATTCTGCGGTCAGACTGACACCGTAAAAGAGTGACAAAGTAGGTATCAGGCCGGTACGATCTGGTTCAATCCGGTTTGATGCGCTCCCCAACCTTGGGGGCGGAAAATACGATTATTGGATGACTTCTTAGACTATTTAGTTCCAAACCCATAGACAAACAATCAAGGCCAGTTGGCCGAATCCGCACAGGGAAGTGGGCAATCCGGGAATCGAATGGAAACCGCTAGAAATTCAAAAGACCAGGCTTTTTGGGCTCCAGACTTCTTTTACTTGCCGTTCGCCCAAGCCTCAAGCTCGCCCGTAGCGTGCAACAGTTGGATCCGGGCTCGCGTCAGGTCAAATTCCGTGTCCAGTAGTGTGTCTTTGCGCAGATCAGCCTGCTGATGCGCGCCGTGCTGTTCCTTGAAGGTCACGGTGCCCGAATCGGCTTTCTGATCGGAAGCATCCGACTCCGCCTTGGCGACCTCGTACTCTAGCTCGGCTACGTCGCGCATGGCTTCGAATTGCAGCACAGCCTGCCTCAGTTTGGCCGTCTCTTCGGCGATCCTGTTCCGCGTGGAGTCGGCTTCCAGCCGGGCTTTGGCGGCATCCGCGTCCGCACCTTGGGCACGTACCTTTTGTGCGGCGTTGAAGATTGGCACGCGCAGCGACAATCCCACATTGCCGTTGTTGCGCTGGAATCGGGTGAAGAACTCATCGTAATTGTTGGACTTCGACAGCACCGCATACTGTGCCACCAAGTCAAACGACGGCCACAAGGCGCGATGCTCGCCCTTAGCTCGCAACGCCTCAGCACTGGCGTGTTCTTCGGCAGCCTTGATCGCTGGGTTCGACGTGACCGCTTTCTTCTGCGCGTCCGCTTGCGCGTCAGCTTCATGCAGGCCAGGAATGGAACTGGTGACAGTTTCGATGTCAGTTTCCGGCGCTCCGGTGAGCCACGCGAGATGCGAGCGCAGTACTTCAGCCGAACCGGTTGCTTCCGCCTTCAGCAGACGCAGTCGCGCTGTTGCCAGCTTGGTCTTTTTCGCTTCAATCGGAGCGTCTATGCCTTCCTTGATGCGCGCTTCGATTTTGCTTTCCGCCTGTACGGATTCAGCTTCCTGTTGCTGCAACAGCTTCAGTTTGCGCGACCATTTATCAAGTTCGGCATAGGTTAGGACGGTGTCTTGCAATGTCTCGCTGCGCTGCGTTTCACTATGAAAGCGGCTGGCATTCCATTCCAGGCGAGCAGCTTTCACAAACTGCTGCTGCGCCGGGTTAAACACCGTCGCCGAACTATTCACGTTTACGATGGAAGGCGCGCCGCCACTAAGCAGCGGGAAGCCATAGGAATATCCCGCGCCTGAGCCCACCGTGAGTTGCGGAATGAATGCGTTCCTGGCTTCGAGGTAGGATTTTTCTGCCTTGGTTGCACCCGAGGTTGCAATGGCGATGCCCGGACCGTGCCCCAGCGCTCGCTCGATGGCCTGTTGTAGCGTGATCGGCTCCGCCGACGCTGCACTGACCGCAGCCAATATAAATGCGCTGCGCAACAGTAATGCACCGGAGCGTAAGGAAGGGAATGTCATCAAGCGAGCTAGCCCTTCCCCTGTATCTTTGCGAGAGAATCTTTCGCTGGCTTGAAGTCGCGTGCCAGTGCCAGTGCCGCCTTATATTCCTGCTCGGCTCCGGCTTTGTCGCCCTGCTTTTCCAGCAGCCGCCCCAACACCCAATGAGCCTTGAAGGCGGGCGCATCTTCATTCATCGCGTTGGAAGCGAGATAGCGGCGCACCCACTGCGTGGCCAGCGGCAGATTGCGGTTCGCCTTGCCGAGTACCGTGGCGGCCTCCACCAGCACAGCCGAACTCTTGCCTGTTGCCTGCGCGGTGGCCTTGGACAAGGCATCGTCCACACCGCTCCAGTTGTTCTTCTTGCCATAGAACAGCGCCAGGTTGAGCCACTGCTGTGCTACATCCTTCGCGGACTGCGTCGCTGCTTTGTATTCCTGTTCCGCCTGCGTGTCGTTCTTGTCCCTCTCCGCGAGTCTTCCGCGAATATAGTGAGCGGTTCCGGCATCCAGAGCGGCTATCGCATCGGCCTGTGCTCGTGCCTTGTCATTTCCGCCGCCTAAAATGCCCGGCGCTTCCATGTAGAACTCAGAAAGATCGCTGTGTGCATCCACATTTTTTCCGTCGAGTTGCACCGCTTTCTCAAACGAATCGCGTACCTTGCGCGCCAAACCCAGCTGCGAAAAAACACTGGCCCGCTGCGCTTTTTCGCCGTAGGCGCGGCCCATCCACATCTGATATTCGCTGCTGTTGGGGCTTACTCGCACAGCGTTTTCGCAGGCGGAGACGGCATCGTCCCAGCGCTCGACCGAGTAGTAAGCCCGACATAACAAATTCTGCGCTTCAGCATCATTGGCATTGCCGCGAACGCGAGTCTGCAACACGCCTACAGCCTCATCCACGCGACCCGCCGATAGCAACTCTCGTGCCGACTCCGCGCACGCCGATACCGCCGCGATCACCAGCACCAATCCCGATACCCACGCGATCCGCAACGCTAGCCGCTTGAATCCGCCCATGCCTACTCCACCACCTGAACTCGAAGCCCCTCGTGCAGCGGCTTGTTGTTGGTGGATCCCAACGCCAACTGCGACCCGGCATCCACGCCTTGAGTCACTTCGTACTGGGTTAGATTCGATAAACCGGTGGTAACGTTGCGTCGGATCAGCTTGTTATTTTGGATCAGATACACATACCTTGTACCGTCATCCTGACGCAGAGCCTCGCGCGGCAGCACCATCACGTTGTCATGTTCGGCGGTCACCACGGTGACCGTGACGTTGACGTTCGGCAGCAGCGTGCGATCCGTGTTATCCACCGCCACGGCGATTTCGCCCACATTCCGTGTGCCCCGCAGCTTGATCACCGAAGGCAGCGCCGTCAGCTTGCCTTGCCACTTGCGACCAGCCAGAGCGTCCCACGCAATGTTGACCGGCTGACCCACGCTCAATCGGCCCAGATCGGGTTCGTCAATAAACGCCCGCACCAGCATTCGCGTCAGCGGAGCTTGCTGCAACAGCAGGTCACCGCTGTTGACGAATGCTCCCTGCTTTGCCGCTACTTGATAGACCACACCCTCGCGCGGTGCGCGGATGATGCACTTGGCCAGCGCATCTTGCGCGGCGGCATAAGCAGCCCGCGCTTCCGAAGCCTGCGCATCCGCCTTTTCCAAGTCGCCAGCGGAGAAGCGATCTTTCTTCTTGTGGCTCAGCAAATTCAGGTCGGCGTCGGCGCGCTTCAGGTTATTTTCCGCGTCACGTACTTCGCCCGTGGAGGCCGCACCCTCCTGCTGTAGCCGCTTGAGCGATTCCAGATTCTGTGCGGCTGCCTCGCGGTCGGCGGTTGTTTTGGTCGTCTGTGCCCGTGTGGCAAAAATCTCTTCCTGTGTTCCACCTTGATGCACCGCTGCCGCATCAGCCTCGGCTGCCTTTAGCTGCGCCACCGCCCGCGCGAGTCCTGCGTGTGCGTCGGCAGCGTCAAGCTCCATTAGCAACTGACCAGCTTTTACGTGGTCGCCTTCCTGCACCAGCAGTCGCTTGACCGTGGTATTGCTAGGCGCATGCGCTTCAAAATTGTCCTGCGTTTCCACCTTGCCGTTGGTGGAGATCACGCTGGTGATGCTGGCGCGCGCCAGCGTCGCCGCACGAACCGGCACAGGCGCATCGCCGCGGGTCATGGTGCGTACAAAGATCAGGATCAGAACCACGGCTGCTGTTATGACAACGCTGCGGCGATTGCGTTGCAACCAGTTCGATGAGGGCTTGCGGTCTGCCATTCAGATGTTTTCCGTCTCTCCTACCTTACCATTCGCGCGGTTTGGAAGCGTATAAAACGCACTCGAACTTGGCCGTCTGCTCTTCCGCGCCAACACCCGCTTGGGCGGATAGAATAGAGCTATGCCCAAGACCAATAGCAAGTCCAAGCCCGCGCCCGAACCGACTGCTACCTCGCGCTACACCGACGACCACGCTAAGTCTGGGTTAGATGCACCTTTTCCCGAGATTGAAACCTTCCCCAATCAGTTTCCTGCCTATGAAATTGCGATTGATATTCCCGAGTTCACTTCGGTGTGTCCGAAGACCGGGCTGCCCGACTTCGGCGAACTGACGATTCGCTATATGCCGGATGGCCGCTGCCTCGAACTCAAGTCGCTCAAGGAATATTTGTTTACCTACCGCAGTCTGGGCATCTTTCAGGAAAACATCGTGAACCAGGTGCTGAACGATGTAGTGAAAGCCGCCAAGCCGGTATGGGCCGAAGTGGAAGGCGACTTCCGTCCCCGGGGCGGGATTGGGACGACGGTGTATGCGCACTATCCACGGCCCAAGGGGAATGCACGGTTCTAGCACGCAAGCAGTGCGCGTGATATAGTCCCCCACTAATGAACGCCACGCACAGTCGAGCCTACGCCATCACTGCGCTGCTGTTGCTCACCGCGCTCAACTTTCTGAACTACATGGACCGGTTCATTCTGCCGCCGGTGCAGATGCTGGTGCAGGCCGAAATTCACGGCTCGGACGCTCAGTTCGGATTCCTTACTTCCGCGTTCATCATCGTGTATATGCTGGTCGGGCTGTTCGTCGGCCCGCTCTCCGACCGCTACTCGCGGCGTCTAATACTGGTGGCGGGCGCGCTGATGTGGAGCGCCGCTACGATGCTGACTGCGACTGCGCACAGCTATTGGGGCCTGCTGATTCCGCGCGCGCTGGTTGGGATAGGCGAGGCGACATTCGTCATCATCGGCCCCACTTATATCGCCGACATCTTCCCCGAGAAAATTCGCGGGCGCATCTTGGGCATCTTCTACCTGGCGCTGCCAGTCGGCGCGGCCCTGGGCTACATCATCGGCGGATGGCTCGGCCCAACCCACGGTTGGCGCTTTCCATTCCAAATAGCTGGCCCACCGGGTATTGTGCTGGGGCTGGCTTTGGCGTTTCTGCCCGAACCGAAACGTGGCGTGCAAGACACGCGCCGCGAGTCCGTGGAGCGCAAGACGGCTTTCGGCCTCATTCGCAATCGCGCCTACTGGACGGCGACGCTAGGCATGACGGCGATGGTGTTCGCGCAAGGAGCGCTCTCGGTATGGATGCCAACCTATCTGCAACGTGAGCGCGGATTCAGCGTCGGCGACGCTGGCAAGTGGTTTGGCGTGCTGCTGGCAGTAAGCGGACTGCTCTCCGCATTGCCCGGAGGCTGGCTCGGCGACAAGTTGCTGCATCGCATGAAGGGCGCACACTATCTGGTGTCCGCCGGGAGCCTGCTGCTGTCGGCTCCCGCGATTCTGCTGGCGCTCTACTCGCCAGACAAGTGGCTGCTGCCATGTGTTGGCGTCGCGCTATTTTTGCTGCTGCTGAATACCGCGCCGCTGAATGCCGCGATCATTAATTCAGTGGACGCCCCCATTCGCGGTACCGCGCTCGCCGTCAACCTGTTTGTAATCCACATGTTTGGCGACGCGGCTTCGCCCACGCTCGTGGGTTGGGTCTCCGACCATGGCTCGCTGCGTGCCGCATTCGCGATGCTGGTTGGTGCCATCGTGCTGTCATCTGCCATACTGTTCTACGGAATGCGTTTTGCCCCTGCCATGGTTGCTGATGTCCAAGATTCGTCAGAATCGCTGTTGCCACCCTCTGGAGCCGCGGCTGGATGATAGCTGTCTGGATTGCAGGGGTGTTGCTGGCCTTGGCTTGGTTTTCCCGCGTAGTTGATGCTGGCCTTGGCATGCCGTCGGTCGCGAACATCGCTGAGCCGCAGTGGGATGCGCATGACGGCGAGTTTCTCCAGTGGCCACGCGTCAGCATTATCGTGCCAGCGCTGAATGAGGCAGAAACCATCGCCGAAGCCCTTACCCGGCTGCTCAACCTCGACTATCCCAACTACGAAGTCATCGCGGTGAACGACCGCTCCACCGACGCTACTGGCGAACTGATGGCGCAAGTGGCCGCTTCGCCGGAAGCGCATGGGCTGCTGCGCGTAGTGACTGTAACCGAACTGCCAGCGGGCTGGCTGGGCAAGGTCTACGCCATGCACGAGGCCTCGAAGATGGCCACAGGCGACTGGCTGCTCTTTACCGATGCCGACATTCTTTACCGGCCTGACACCTTGCGTCGCGCCGTGACGTACGCTGTGCGCGAGCGTGCCGACCATCTCGTGCTATTTCCGTGGATGGTCATGAAGTCCGTAGGCGAGCACATGATGATCGCCTTCTTTCAGACCATGTTCGTCTTTGGACATCGGCCGTGGAAGGTGGCCGACCCCCAGGCCTTGGACCATATCGGCGTCGGCGCCTTCAACCTGATTCGCCGTACTGTGTACGACGCCATCGGAGGCCACTTGCCCCTGCGCATGGAAGTAGTGGACGACATGAAACTGGGCAAGCTGGTGAAAGATCACGGCTTCCGCCAGCGCAACGTGTTTGGCGACCAGATGATCTCACTGCGCTGGGCCAAGAGCGCGATGGGTGTCGTCAACAACTTCACCAAGAACTTTTATGCCGTAATGTCATTCCAGACCTGGCGCGTAGTCGGAGGCCTTCTTGGGCTGCTGTTCCTGAATCTGGGGCCGTTCGTGGGGACGGTTCTGATTTCGGGCTGGGCGCGCCTGCCGTTCGTCATCGCACTGCTTTCGATGGCCGCAATCTACTTCGGCATGGGCAAGCGCTCCGGCATCCCGCCGTATTACATCTTCCTGCATCCCGTCAGCACCGTGCTGATTGCCTACGGACTGGCGGCGTCTACCGCGCACGCCCTTCGCAACAACGGCGTAATCTGGCGCGGCACGCTGTATCCGCTCGACGAGTTGCGCAAGGGTTTGGTCTAGCCGGAAGGCTGCCTCAGCGGTCTTCCACATCATCTGGAGTGAGTGCCACATCCACATTAGGGTCGGTGCGGTGCCGTTTAGAAGAAGGCGCAGTCCGATGATGGGGCCGGGCGAACCTTCCCGCTGACGCGTGTCCCTGCTGCGACACGTCATACTCTCGCGGAATCGGCGGCAACTCGATCTTATCGAGCTGCGCGCGCTGGCGGAGCACAATCTCTGCGTGGCCGTCGTATTCCTCGACCTTGCCGCGAATCGTGATCTCCTTGCCAGTGAGCGTACGAACATCGCCGATGCGATTTAGGTCTTCGTCGAATACCACGACACTCAGCCCGCACTTGCGGTGATCCGCGCAAAAATTCAGATAGATGGCATCCTCGCCCTCACGCACTTCCATCACCTTGCCTTGCAGGCATACCTTCTTGCCCAGATGTTTCGGTGCTTCGGTGAAGGGAACGCATGCCTCGGTTCCGACGGGAGGTTCTACCTTGTGCCCCGCAAATGCCTTAGGTGAGCCCAGCACCCAAAGCAAAAGCCCGCAGACGACGAATCGTCCTGCGGGCCGGTGATCACTCTCACGAACTGAACGAGCCCTACTTAGTCGGCTCCATCCCCAGTGCATTGTTAAAGCGATTGAAGTAGTGGAACAGTCCAATCGCCGAGGCGAGTTCGATGATCTCACCTTCGTCAAAGTGGCTACGCAGTTCATTCCACAGAGCATCATCCACCCGATTGCTGTCGTCGGCCATACGCTCGGCCAGCCGCAGCGCGGATTTTTCCGCGGGGCTGAAATCATCCCGCGTTTCGAAGTTCGCTAAATCGTTAATCTGGTCGTCCGACCAGCCCTGCCGTCTTGCCAAGACGGCGTGTGAGGCCAGTCAATACTCGCAGTGGTTAATCTGCGAAGTGCGGCAGATCACCAATTCCTTCAGCTTCGGCGACACCGTGCCGGTCGTCATCAAGGCCCGCATATGCGCCGCGGCGGTACGCATCAACTCCGGCCGCCGGGCCATGGTGCGGAACATGTTCGGCACGTTGCCGCGTTCTTTCTGGAAGTTGTCAAAGACCTCGCCCGTCGCCTCATCCACCTGCGAACGGTCAAGCCTGCTTAGGCGCATTATATGCCTCCACTTTCAATTTTAGAACGGATGCAACCCGAAAAAAGCGAGGTTCGAGCCGGGGTGGCCCAATTTGGGAATCAGGAATGGGAGAGCTGGGAGCCGAGTTGGCTCCCGCCCATGTACTTACGCGGCTGTGCGTTGGCACAAAATGCCAGCCAGCTTACTTGTAAGACTGAATCGCCGCGACTTCGTTGTCGTGAACGTCAAACACCGTGTACAGCTTGGTGATCTGCAGAAGGTCATGCACCTTCTTGGTCAGGTTCAGCAGCTTGAGCGCGCCGCCCTGGTTCTTCACCGTGGTAAAGGCGCTTACCAACTCGCCGATGCCGGAGCTGTCAATGTAGGTCACGTCGCCAAGGTTCAGCAGAAGGTTTTTGTCACCCTTGCTCAGGAGTTCGCGCACCAGTTCGCGCAGCACCACGCTGCCTTCGCCCAAGGTAATACGGCCACTACAATCCACAATGGTTACGCCATCTACTTGCCGAGTGGTTGTTTTCAAGCTCATTTCAAGGTCTCCTCTGAGTTCGTGGCTGGGCCAGGAACCCGCTTTTTCATTTTAATCTCATTGCCGGGATGAAGGATTCGAAACTGCACCTCATCCATCATCGTACGAATCAAAAATATGCCACGACCGGAGGTTTTCATAAGGTTCTCCGGAGCCAAGGGGTCAGGCAACGACTCTACATCCAGGCCCGCACCTTGATCACGCACTGTAATCGTCATCTCGCCCGGCATCCGTTCAAAACCCAGCGTCATCTTTTTCGCCGGATCACGCTGATTGCCGTGCATCACGGCGTTAATGGCAGCTTCCCGCACTGCGAGCGAAATCTGCATTACGTCGCTTTCGTCAAAGCCGGATTCCTCGGCAAAGCGAACTGCCAGAGCCTCGGCCTCGTTCACCGTCTCCAGCGTTGACTCCATCGTGTATGAAACCTGGCTCGCCGTCATTTTGCTCAATACTCTGTCCAGCTTGTCTGTTGGTATGCGGCCTTCCACGGGGTAGCCGCGTCCCAAACAGGAACGAACGATGAAGGCAGCAGTGTCTCTTGGAAGGCGGTGTGTTGTCAACGGCGTGTGTGTATTTGCCCGAATTCTTGGCGGAATCGTACGCGCTCAAGTATCCTTCGGTAGGCTTATGAGCACTTTTGCACTCTCGGAATTGCTGGGCGCCTCCGTAGTGGACAACACTGGCCGGCGCATCGCTTCCGTGCGCGAAGTTGCGATGGCCCCGCAAGAGGATTTGGCCTCAGTTTGGGCCCTGATCGTCAAGACCGACTTGGGCCGACGTATGCTGCTGATGGCCCACATTTCTTCGGTAGACCCCATCACGGGCAGTTTCCGTGCTGCAACGCCGCCCGCCCAATGGCTACCCGTCGAAGGCACCGAGGGCCTGCTGTTGCTGGAGCGCGACCTGCTCGACCAGCAGATTATTGACATCAACGGACGCAAAGTCGTCCGAGTCAATGACGTACACTTCCTCGCCGATATGGCCGACGGACACGTAATCCTGCGGGTCGAAGCTGTAGACGTCGGACTTAGGGGCGCGATGCGCCGCCTGCTCAAGGGCGTTGTTCCCGCCAGCGCCCTGCGTTCGCTGCTGGCGAATGTCTCTCCCAGTATGATCCCGTGGCAGTTCGTGGATCTGATCGAAACCGACCCCGCCCGCCGGGTCAAGCTCAAGATTTCTCATGAAAAGCTCTCCACCCTACACCCGGCCGATATCGCCGACATCGTGGAAGATCTGAACCCCGATCAGCGCGAAGCGGTCTTTGAGACGCTCGACGAAGACGTGGCTGCTGACGCGCTGGAAGAAGTCGAAGACCCCAAGATGAAGGCGCAGATTATGGAGTCGCTCGACTCCGACCGTGCCGCCGACATCGTCGAAGAAATGGACCCCGGTGCCGCCGCCGACTTGCTCGCCGACATGCCCAGTCATCGTGCGCAGGAGATTCTGCGCGAGATGGAGCAGGAGGAGCGCGAAGACGTCACCGAGCTGCTCGGCTATAAAGAAAATAGCGCCGCGGGCCGCATGACGACGGAGTATCTCTCCCTGCCGGTGACCGCGACCGCAACCGACGCCATCGAGGCTCTGCGCAGCTATGAAGGCGGCGTTGAAACGGTCACCACGTTCTTTCTGATTGACTCGCACGAAACGCTGGTAGGTTCGGTGCCGCTACCGCACGTCGTCCTCGCCGGACCAGCGACGCCGATGATTTCGCTGATGTCTGATCCGCTGATTAGCTGCCACGAAGACGCCAAAGAGCATGAGATCGCCGAGCTATTCGATAAGTACAACCTGTCAGCCTTGCCGGTCGTGGACGACGCCGGCAAACTCAGCGGCGTAATCACCTCAGACGACATCATCAACCTGCTCAGAAGTAAACTGTAGTTCCCGCAAGTGACCCCAGCCAATAGCACAAAGCTGCAAAAAGCCATTTTGAGAGATGCTTATAGGAACAGTTTTCGTTACGAAATGTTGCCGTAAGCCTTTTTGATAAAGTTTTCCGCAGATGCCGCCTTATTTTTCCCTGAGTGAAATCTGGGTTCCAGAACGCGGAAGTTTAAGTACGAAAGTCCCGGTACTTTCGTGTTAAGCTCATTAGCGGCTTGGAGGCCTTCATGTTTCGTTCATCCATTGGGTTGCTTGTGCTCTCCTGCGGTTTATCCACGCTCTCTTGTGCAGCACCTGCCGCTCAGGTGGTGGCTCCCGTTCCTATACTCGTGCCAGCTGCTCCGGTGAACGTGCTTACCAACCGCAATGATGGTTCCCGTACCGGATTAAACGCATTGGAAACCGTCCTCAAGACGACCAACGTGAACTCGTCTAACTTCGGCAAACTCTACAGCTATCTAGTGGATGGATCGGTCTACGCCCAGCCGCTCTTCGTCTCGAACGTTGCCATTCCCGGCCAAGGTACGCACAACGTGCTTTACGTGGTGACGATGAACGACACCGTCTATGCCTTCGATGCCGCCCAGAATCTGACCTTGTGGTCGGTCAACTTCACCAATGCATCTGCGGGTGTTACTGCGATTCCCATTTCAGACATCACCGGCTCCAACGACCTGAATATCGTAGGATCCGTGGGAATTGCGGGAACGCCTGTGATTGATGCGACCACACAGACGATGTACCTGGTGGCGCGGACGAAGGAAGTTTCTGGCAGTACTGCCAGTTATGTGCAACGACTGCATGCGCTCGACATCACCACTGGAGCTGAAAAGTTCGGTGGCCCGGTCGTAGTCACAGCATCGGTACCCGGCATTGGTGAAGAAAGTGTCGGCGGCATGGTGCCATTCGATTCTTTTTGGGAAAATCAGCGCCCGGCGCTGGCCGAGGCTAATGGACAGGTGATCATCGCCTGGTCGTCGCACGAAGATGACCAGCCCTATCACGGTTGGGTGATTGCCTATAACGCGACCACACTGGCCCAGACTGGAGCTTACTGCGACACCGCGAATGGCTATCAAGGCGGCATCTGGATGGCGGGTCGTGGTCCGGCGGTGGATAGCAACGGCAACCTGTTTTATATGACGGGCAACGGCTCCAATAGCGCTACGGACTTCAGCGAGTCAGTCATCAAACTGAGTACTAAAAACAGCAAGCTCGCATTCGTGGACTATTTCCAAACCGATAACTACAGCGATTTGAATAATGCGGATGAAGATCTTGGGTCGTCCGGCCCGCTGCTGATTCCGGGCGCGAACGCGGTGGTGGGCGGTGGCAAACAGGGACTGTTTTACGTGCTGAATCCTGCGAAACTGGGTCACTATGTGCCGGGCGACACTCAAATCCCGCAAGAATTTCAGGCAGTCAACAACGCCATCTTCCCCGGCCCTGCCTACTTCAAGAGTGCATCTCTTGGTCAGATTGTTTATCTATGGACTCTAAGCGACGTGCTCAAGGGATACAAATTTGTAAGCGGCAAGTTCGTCACCACGCCGGTCGTGCAAAGCACCGTGCTTTCCGCAGGTGGATACGATCCCGGCGCGGTGCTCAGTGTCTCCTCCAATGGCACCGTAGATTCTTCCGCGATTGTGTGGGCCTCCCTCCCTACGCAGGATGCTGACCACGGCTTGGCAACGGGCCTGATTCGGGCCATCAACGCCACCACGGGGGCAGAGTTGTGGAACAGCACCATCAATTTGAACGACGCTCCTACGCCGTTTCACGCCAAGTTTGTGCCGCCGACCATTGCCAACGGCAGGCTCTACGTAGCCACGTTCACGGACTACGCGCAGCAGAACTACGTTCACGCCTATGGCCTGTTGCCGTTGAGTAACAACTTCACTCTGACGGCGAGTCCGGCATCGTCTGGAGTGCTTCCCGGCGGCAGTGCAACTTTTACGATCAGCGTAAAACCTGTTACCGGATTTGGCTTTGGTGGCAATATTACCTTTACCGCCGCTGGACTTCCGACTGGCGCAACCGCGTCATTTAATCCGACCATAGTGACCGGTGCATCCTCTACGGTAATGACGATCAGCACCACAGCGGCCACTCCGCTTGGCACTTCGACCATCACCGTTACAGGAAAGAGCAGCAAGGGTGTCACCAGCAAAGTGACGATCACCTTGACTGTTACTAACACTATCGGTGCTATTAGCGCCAATTTCTTGGGTAACGGAGCGGCACTCAATGCCAGCGACGTAGCGGGTGTGGCCCCCAAGGCGAACTGGAACAACCTGACCGGTTATAACAACCAAACCCCACAGTCTCTTTCCGATGAGTTTGGCACGGCCACCTCTGCCACCATTACGTGGGCTGGCGATAATGGCTGGCAGTTGAGTGTGCCTCCGAATAGTCCAGACTGGACGATGATGAACGGCTATTTGGACGATGGTGCAGCGAACCCGACCACGCTTACCGTGAGCGGCCTGACCGGAGCCGCAAACGGGTATCTCGTCTACGTCTACGCCAACGGCGATAGCAATGGCAGCACACGCAACGCCAACTACACCTTGTCGGGATCAGGAACTACCACCCAAACCATCGCCCTAAGCGATGCGCCCGGAAATGTTTTTAGCGGAACTTTTAGCCAGGTGACGGCGGCGAATGCCATTGGCAACTATATGGTGTTCACGGTGACAGGAACCAGTTTCACTTTGGTGGGCACGCCTACGTCTTCCACGGACGCCCTGCGGGCCCCCATCAACGGGATTCAGATCATTCCGCAGTAGTCGAGGTTGTAGCCGATCAGCGGAGAGGGCGAGCTGTCATTTCGCAGCCCTCCCGCGCCCTCCCCGTTGACGATCTGCGACGATCTGCCTCGCATTCGAATGTTCGTTTGGCCAAATCCCTGCTCCGCGTTTATCCTGACACTTCATAGCTTCATTCATGGTTCAAAGTTTCGTAGATTCCTTCTGATCGCTCGCGTATTCAAATGAAATTCAAGCTGCTCAAGAGTTGGAAAATTCGCGTCGCCATGATTCTGGCCGTACTCGGACCGGGTTTCATCACGGCCAATGTAGACAACGACGCAGGTGGTATTTTCACCTATTCAGCGGCAGGCGCGCAGTTCGGCACGGGCTTGTTGTGGACGATCATTCCCACCACCATTGCACTGATCGTGGTGCAGGAAATGTGCGCTCGCATGGGCGCGGTCACGGGCAAGGGCCTCAGCGACCTCATCCGCGAAGAGTACGGTTTTCGCATGACGTTCTTCCTGATGTTGGGCCTGATCATCACCAACTTCGGCAACGTCATCGCCGAGTTCGCGGGCATCGCAGGCAGCCTGGGGCTGTTCGGCATCTCCCGCTACTACAGCGTGCCAGTATGCGCGCTGATTGTGTGGCTGTTGGTGGTGAAGGGCCAGTACAAGAGTGTGGAAAAAATCTTCCTGATCGCCTCATTCATCTACTTCGCCTACATCATCGCCGGGTTCTACGCCAGCCCTTCGTGGACGGAGGCACTTAAGGCGACCGTCACCTTGCCCGCACGCCACGCTGGCGAAGCCAAAGGCTACATCTACATGGTCGTCGGCGTCATCGGCACCACCATCGCGCCGTGGATGCAGTTTTACCTGCAAGCCAGCATCGTGGAAAAAGGCGTCACCAAGAAGCAATACCGGCTCTCCCGCTGGGACGTCATCATCGGCTGCATTTTTACCGACGTCGTCGCATGGTTCATCATCGTGGCTTGCGCGGCCACCCTATTTGCTCACGGACAGTTCAAGATCAACGACGCTTCGGAAGCCGCGCAGGCGCTCAAGCCACTGGCGGGTGACTTCGCTCACATTCTGTTCGCCGTCGGCCTGTTCAACGCGTCTCTGTTTGCGGCTTCGATTCTGCCGCTTTCTACTGCTTACGTTGTCTGTGAAGGCCTGGGATTCGAGTCTGGGGTGAACCGCAAATTTTCTGAAGCCCCGTTTTTCTATTGGCTCTACACCGCGCTCATCGTGGCGGGCGCGGCCG
Organism: Terriglobales bacterium; assembly: GCA_038229415.1. Taxonomy (GTDB): domain Bacteria; phylum Acidobacteriota; class Terriglobia; order Terriglobales; family Acidobacteriaceae; genus JANXUR01. The sequence continues at coordinate 97,373 of JBBROM010000008.1, read as the reverse complement.
TCATTCTGATTCCCGGTCTGCCACTCATTACCATTACCGTCTTTTCGCAAGTGGTGAACGGAGCGGTGCTGCCCTTTGTGTTGATCTTTATGCTGCTGCTGTGCAACAAGCGCGAACTGATGGGCGACTACGTAAACGGGCGCGTGTTCAATACCATCGCTTGGGGGCTCACCGTGGTGATGGTGGTGCTGACGGGCATTCTGCTTTATGGCCAGCTTACTGGGAGCGCGTAGGCAACAACATATCGCCGAGTAGCCGACCCTGTGCCAGATCTTCCACGATTAACTTGTCGGCGTCCAGAAAGTCGAGGCCCAGCAACTCCGCCGCATACGACCAGCGCAGCTTGTGAAAGATGCGGTTCATGATCTCGCTGCGGAATTCCGTAACTAGATAAAAGTAAAGTTCGACACCCAGCCCGCTGCGGTAATGGTGGACAATGTGCGCTACTTCAGCACCAATCTCAGCCTCTATGCCTAGTTCCTCTTCCAACTCGCGGCGCAAAGCATCCTGCTTCGTTTCGCCCGGCTCCACCTTGCCGCCGGGGAACTCCCACTTCAACGGCATAGCGTGTTGTGCCGAGCGCTGGCACGCCAAAATCTGGCCGTCCCGCACCATCATCGCTGCCACTACCAGCTTCAGGCTCATACCGTTGCTCCAGCCTTGCGGTTCGACGGATGCCGCGAATCCAGGCAACTGTTGAAGGTAAAAGCCAACGCCGCAATACCTTCGCTGCAACGCAGTTCGAGCGTGTGCTTGCCAAACTCCGCATTCGCCAACAACTGATACATTCGCGCGCGATCTACGGAGACGTAACTCTCTGGCCCTGCGCTAGTCTGCCGGAAGCGCAAGTCAGCAGCAGCCTGTAGCGGAGTCAGCGGCTTGCCGTCTTGCAGCAGAATCATCTCGCCGCTCGTCTTACGCGGCGACGCGAGTACCAGATTCACTCCAGCGGCGGCATAGGGGATCACGATGCTGTGCGAGCCTTCGCCAACCGCTTCGGCATACTCCGCCGTCGCAGCCCAGCGACCCCGCAGATAGAAATAACTTTCCTCAAGCTCAAGCGAGGCAGGGAAGTCGTACTCCGCGACCGAGTCATCCTTCAAACCACCGGGATTGCCGCATCGCCCGCGCCGATGGCCGAGATATGTCTCTGGCGAAGAAGCAAAGCAGACCGCGCCTTCCCGATCCGCATCGCGCACCGCATCCATCAGCGGCGGCAGCTCAACGCGGGGGTCAATCTCGCGCAGCAGTTCCTGGATCGCCTCTTCTGTCGGGCGATACGCGCCTTCGCCAAAGTGCGCCCAGCGAAGATATCCTTCGCCATCAATCAAATACTTCGACGGCCAAAAACGGTTGGCAAATAGCTTCCACAGTTCGAGGTCTGCATCAATCACTACTGGATAGGTAAGCCCGAACTCGCGAATGCCGCGCTCGACGTTTGACTCATATTGCGCAAACGTGAACTCCGGCGTGTGGACGCCGATCACAGTCAAACCTTTCGCTGCGTAGCGTTCGTGCCACTGCTGCACGTAGGGCAGAGTGCGGATGCAGTTGACGCAGGTGTAGTCCCAAAAATCAATGAGAACGGTGCGGCCACGTAGATGGCGCATCGAAAGTGGAGGCGAATTTAGCCACGTGTGTCCAATCTCCGGGGCGCGGACGGTGCCTTTTTCTACTTTCATGCGAAGCGTCCGGCGAAGAACAGGCGAGAGAAGGCGATGATTGTGGGATGTATCTGCACACCTTTATTACATCACAGCATGTGAATGCGCCGAATGCCGGGCGGCAGCACGAAGATCTTAGGATGTAGCGCATGGGCAATGGCCCGCAAGCCGCCTACCAGAGTTGGCGCTGGCGTATTCAGTAGTTCATCGGCGATGCAATAGACCTGTCCTGATAACGCGGCTTGAGTGGTGCCCCATCCGCGTTGCGCAATGATTTTCTCCAGCGGTACGCGATCGCCCGCACCGCACCACGCCGCCAAAATCATATCCGGATTCGCGGCGGCGACTGCTTCCGCAGTAGTGGTCTTGCCCGGCTCACCCAGAAAGCGTCCGCCCGCCACTTCGATCAACTCGGCAACCCACAGCTGCGAAGCGATCAGCGGCTTGCCCCACTCTTCGCAATAAACCAGCGGCTTAGAGGATGCGGAAGAATCTGACTCTGACAACGACTTCTTTACTTCTTCGCGCACTGCTGCAATGGCATCGCGCATTTCCTGGACTAACTGACTGCCGCGCCCAGCTTCCCCCATCACGCCAGCGATGGACGCAATGTCAACGTAGATATCCTGAAGTGTGCGCGGCGCCAGCCCGAGAAAGCGAATGCCCGCTTTCAATATTTCAGCGACCGCTTCGAGCTGATAGGGAATCGCCGCAATCACGAGATCCGGATGGGCGTCGAGAATCTCGCGGCATTGCGCCGTCCACGAATCGGAAACGATGACCGGGCCCGCGCCTTCACCGTTTCGCAACTCGGGGCAAACGTCCGCGCAATAGCGGGTGCAGGCCACGATGCGTTCCGCGAGACCCAATCCACAGAGCACGACCGACGCGCTCGGCTGCAAACTGACCACGCGGTGGGGATGGAAGGTTTGTGACATAGCGATGCGTCATCTCCATGATATCTTGGCGCTGAAAGGGAACCCGTCGGCTCGCCATGTACTCACAGCAACTTCTCGATCACTTCCAGAATCCCCGCAACGTGGGAGAAGTAGCTTCGGCCAACGCGGTGGCGGAAATCGAAAACCCCGCATGTGGCGACGTGCTGCACCTCACCGCAATCATCGCGAATGGGATTATCCTCGAGATACGCTTTCGTGCGAAAGGCTGCGTACCGGCGATGGCGTGCGCCTCTGCCGCGACCGAACTTGCGGCGAAACGCTCGCTCGATCAAGTTTGCCAGATCACTCGCGAAGATATTATGGCTGCGGTGGGAGGCGTGCCACCCGCTTCAGGCCACGCCGCTCAGTTGGCGATGGACGCACTCACCAAGCTGCTCGATTCAGTGCGTTCGGTGCGTTAACGATTGTTGCGACTCGCCTCTGGAAAATAAATACGCCAGCCTTTGGTGCGCGCTATCTCTTCCAAATCAGGATTCGGATTCACCGCGACGCCGTCCGTCGCCATCTCCAGCATCCCGCAGTCAAAGCGCGAGTTGCCGAACGCCGCATCGAGATTCCCCTTCAGCGCTGCCCGCAGCGCAGCCGGTTTGCCGTCACCGCTGGGCACGCGAATCAGGCGATCCGTGGCGATGTCGCCGTCCATCTCTACCGCTGCGGCGAGCACGCGATGCCCCGGTATGCCGAATGTTGCCACCCCGCACTCCACCACCCACTGATTCGTAGAAGAAACCGCCCACACCTCGCAACCCTGCGCGATCAGTTTGGCAACCAGCTCCTGCATCTCCGGAAAAACGGTGGGGGCGATGCGTGCTTGAAAATATGCGGTCGCGGCCTCGCGAAGAAATCCGTCGCTAAGCCCTTTATGGATCTGCACCATCTCGCCGCACATGGTGTCTTCATCAATCAGGCCTTGTTTGTAGTCGCGGTACCGAGGCAGAATCGAGGTCGCAATCTCATCCGAAACTAACTGGTGCTCCAGCTCGTAATAGAGAAATTGCTCGCCTGAGTCGGGAGCCCACAGCGTGCCATCGGCATCGAATGCGGCAATGCAAGGCTTCAAGTCAACTATGGCTTGGACGAACTCCGAAGCATTATTTTCCAGATGGGCAAAACTCAAGCGAATCTCCTAAGATGTGGCTCGTAAGTGGATGGGCTGTTGCGACGAGACACGCGATACTACGTCAAGGGTGAGCTGCAAAACGCTGCGTCAGCGCGGCGTACTCTTCCAGAGTGTTCAGATTCAAAGACACCAGCGGATCATTGACGGAAACGTACTCGATTTTATCTTGATGCGCGTGTTCCACCTCGCGCGTGGTCGAAGTTGGCGGAGCCTTCAGCACCGCCTCAATCATCTCGCGATCGAACGCGATGGGATGCCCATGCCGTCCTTCATACTCCGGCACCGCAGCCCAACGGCCGCGCTCAATCGCCTCGTGAAAGCCCCCAATAATCTGCGCAAGAGTCGGTTGGGAGACCGGCGGCCGATCCACCAGCGTAACCAACACAGCGTCGCGCCCGCGATTTAGCACTTCCTGCAAGCCAACCTGTAGGGAACTGAACTGTCCGCGCTCTGGCTCGGGGTTCTCCACGAGGAATGCACCCTCGCCATAGATGGTCGGCGCCAGAACCTGAGCATTGCGCCCAACTATTACCAGCACCAGTTCGGTATGCCAAGCGAAGAGGCGAATCATCGCGCTCAGAAACGTTCCGGAAGGCTGCGCAGGCAGTTGACTTGTTGTACTTGGCGGCCACGGAAGCAGCGCCTTTTCACGGCCCATGCGCGACGATTCCCCAGCGGCAAGAATGATGCCGCAAAGTGCTGGTGCCCGCCTCGACGCATTCATAACGAATCCTTCAGCGGGAGTGACTCGACTGGATCGCTCTCGGCGCTCGCCTGCTGCGTCGCAGCGGAATCCTTGCGCCGATTCTGCCATTGCGTCACGCAGCTCATATGCGGCAGCGCCGCTTCGGAGCTACGGCGGATTGCAATCAGTTCCGCCGTCACTGCGACTGCAATCTCTTCTGGCGTTACGGCTCCAATGTCGAGCCCAATCGGTGCGTTAACGCGGGCAAAGTCCTCCGGCGACGCGCCCTGCCGTACCAGTTCATCGCAAATCGAAATCACTTTGCGACGCGACCCGATCATGCCGATGTAGCGAGCCTGCGTGGTAATCGCCCACTGCAACACCCGCATGTCGTCGCGATGTCCACGGGTCACAATCACCACGTAACTCGAAGTCTCCGGCGAAAGCTGTTGCGTTGCTTCCGCAAAATCCGCCGCAATCACCTCATGTGCTTCAGGAAAGCGCTCGCGATTCGCATACGCCTCGCGGTCATCCACTACCGTCACTTCAAACCCGGCCATGGAAGCAACTTTGCTCAGACTTTGCGAAACATGACCTGCGCCAAACAAATACAAAACAGCAGGAGGCAGCACCGGCTCGATAAACACATCGAGCGTTCCTCCGCACACCAGGCCGGTGTCAAATTTGGGGTCGTGATTCAAGTCAAAGGTCAGCGTGCGCGACTTTTCCTGCTCCATCACCTCGCGCGCAGCCTGCCACACCTCGGCTTCCACGCAGCCGCCACCAATCGTGCCGACAATCGAGCCATCGTCACGCACCAGCATCTTCGCGGTGCGAAATGACGGAATCGAGCCCCGCACATTGACGATGGTCGCCACCGCGCCGCACCTTCCGCCGCGCCGCAACGCCACAATCTCTTCGTAAATATCCATCGGCATTTTTCGCGCCCAGCCAGCCGCTTGCGCGACTATTCCCGCTTGCCCTTATCAGTTTTTTTCTTGCTCTTGATGAGGAGAGGGATACCGATCGCGACTGCAATGCATACCCAGAGAGTAATCCAAATGGGATCCATGCCAGTGATTTTACTCCTAGCCTCATCCATTCCGACAACCACGCCTTACGGCGCATCTTGCTAGACTGGTTTCATTATGAAAGCGGTTCGTATTCATCAATTCGGTGGCCCGGAAGTCCTCATTTACGAAGACATCGCCGAGCCCGTCCTTCGCAAGGATCACGTTCTCATCCGCGTACGCGCCTGCGCGCTCAATCACCTTGATTTGTGGGTGCGTAAGGGACTTCCCGGGGTTCAGCTCCCACACATTCTTGGTAGCGACATCGCTGGTGAGGTCGTCGAAACCGGCGAATACATCAATGAGTCCGTAAATACACTCAAGCCCGGCCGGCGCGTTCTGCTCGCGCCCATGCTGAGTTGCGGACATTGCGTCCGTTGCTGCCGTGGCGAGCACAGCCTGTGCCGCCAGTTTGCCGTACTTGGCAATGGCGCCGAGGGAGGCAACTGTGAATACATCGCGGTGCCGCGCATCAACGTGATTCCGGTTCCCGATAGCCTTAGCTTTGCCGAAGCCGCTAGTGTGCCGCTAGTATTCCTCACCGCGTGGCACATGCTCTTCGCGCGCGCCTCGCTTCGCGCCGGGCAGACGCTGCTCATCTGGGGCGCAGGCTCTGGGGTCGGGTCGGCCGCGATTCAAATTGCCAAGATGTTTCATTGCCGCGTCATCACCACGGCGGGTGACGAGCAAAAGATGGAGCGCGCCCGCCAGCTCGGCGCGGACTTTGTGCTCAATCACTACCAGCAGAAGATCGCTGATGAAGTGCGCAAGATCACCGCGAAAGAAGGCGTGGATATCGTCTTCGAACACGTCGGACAAGCCACTTGGGACGACAGTGTCCGCAGCCTGAAGCCGGGCGGAACTCTCGTGACCTGTGGTGCCACCACCGGGCCCGAGGCAAAGATTGACATTCGCGTGCTGTTCGCCAAGCAGTTGACGCTCGTCGGCTCCTACATGGGTACCATGGGCGACTTGCACGAGGTTCTCGGCCACGTTTTCGCCGGACGGCTGAAAGCTGTCGTGGATTCGACATTTCCGCTGAGTGAAACGCGAGCGGCGCACGAAAAACTGGAGGCGGGGGCGGTGTTTGGCAAAGTGCTGGTGACGCCCTGACCTGCGATGCTATCTAGAGAGTTTTCAGTCTAAGCCCAAATGGCGGCCCAACCCTTGGCAATCCATTTCGCGGAAAGGTACAATCAACTCACTATGAGCAATCCTTCGAGCCTGACATCTGGCGACAAGTTCATCATCCCGGCGATTCACAACCTCCATCAGCCCATGGAGGTCGGGGGCAGCGACCGTTCGCGTGTGCGCGAGCTGAACTTTGGTGGAGCCGACAACGATCAGGGATTCCTGCTGACCACGCTCGACAGCGCCGTCAACTGGATGCGCAAAAATGCCATCTGGCCTATGACCTTCGGCCTAGCCTGCTGCGCCATTGAGATGATGGCCATGGGCGCGTCGCGATTCGACATCGCCCGCTTCGGCGCCGAAGTGTTTCGCCCCTCGCCGCGTCAGGCCGACCTGATGATCATCGCGGGCCGCGTCTCCAACAAAATGGCTCCGGTGATTCGCCAGTTGTGGGAGCAGATGCCCGAGCCGAAATGGGTCATCTCCATGGGCGCCTGCGCCACGTCCGGCGGCGTGTTCCAAAATTACGCCATCGTGCAGGGCGTGAATCAGGTCATCCCAGTGGACATCTACGTCCCCGGATGCCCGCCCCGGCCCGAGCAGCTCATCTACGCCATCACCCTGCTGCAGGAAAAGATTCAAGCCGAGCGCGGAACGATCACGCGGGCGCTGAACATCACATCATAAGTGCTTACGGTTGCAGCAATAGAATTCCAAAGAGGAGGCGGATGACCGCCTCCTCTTCCTTTTGCACTATGATTCTTTGGGCGCTCTGCCGTAGGCAACGAATTGATCTAGGAGTCTGAGCCATGGTTTCGAGAATAGTTAGGATAAGTCTTGTTTTGTGCGTCGCACGTATAGCATTCGGTGTGCCGTGCCACGCGAGCGATGCTTGTGAGTCGAAGAGCGAGGACCATCCACAAACCTTGCACAGGCCTTGCTGGGACAAAGCTTCGAGCCAGAACGAGATGAATGTGTGCGCTAAGCAAGATTGGCAGTCGGCTGACGGGCAATTGAACAGGGTCTACCACCAAGTGCTTGCCAAGTTCGCGAAAGACTCCAAGCGACTCGGCGCGATCCAGCGATCTGAGCGGGCGTGGCGCGCATTTCGAGATGCGGAACTCGACGCTATGTACCCTCCGGGCACCCGTGACAACGAGCATTTTGGCTCGATCTTCCCCGTTTGTTGGGGCAGGGTAAACGTGCGCTACATCGAACAAAGAATTAAGGAGTTACAGGCCTATCTTGCCGAGGAAAATTCATGCTCACCTTGGATCAGGGAACCGTGAGGAGCCGTTAGTTGAACCAGATAAATTCCCTCTCCATCCTAGCCACCGCCCCCTGCCGCGCTGACCTCGCAGGAGGCACGCTCGACCTCTGGCCGATCTACCTCTTTCACCAGCCCGCCGTCACCGTCAACTTCGCGCTGACGATTCGCACGTCATGCCGCATCACACCGAATGCAAAGCAGCAGGGAGGCGCCATCCACCTCAAGTCGCTCGATACCGGACGCGAAGACCGCTTCGCCAACTTTTCCGCGCTGGCCAACGCGGCGAGGCATCAGCACAGCATCGCTGCGTTGATGGTTAAATTCTTCGAGCCGCAAGGTGGATTCACGATCGAGACTCACTCCGAGTCGCCCGCAGGCGCAGGCATCTCCGGCTCGTCCGCGCTAATGATCGCCACCACCGCCGCCCTCGCGAAATACACCGAGGAACAGCGCGGCCGCAAGCTAACCAAAGAACAGTTGCGCGTCATTGCGCAGAATGTCGAAACCCAGATCATCCACGTACCCACCGGTTCACAGGACTACTATCCCGCGCTTTACGGCGGCGCCAGCGCTCTGCATCTCGCCGTGAACGGCATCCGCCGCGAAGCTCTCGCCGTGCCCGCGGCCGAGATCAACTCGCGCTTCCTCATCGCCTACACCGGTGCGCCGCGCCAGTCTGGCATCAATAACTGGGAGGTCTTCCAGGCCAGCATCAATGGCGACAAGCGCGTCACTCGCAACTTCGACCGCATCGCTGCGATCGCGACCGCCATGCGCGCCGCCCTGCTGGCGCAGAACTGGAACGAGGTCGCCCGCCTGATGCGCGAAGAGTGGAAGCTGCGCCGCACCAACGCCCCCGGCATCACCACGCCGCTGATTGACCACCTCGTTGCCACCGCCCTGAAGTACGGCGGACGCGCCGCCAAAGTCTGCGGAGCGGGCGGCGGAGGCTGCGTCGTCTTCCTCGTCGAGCCAGACGCCCGCCAGCGAGTCGCCGAAGCGATTACCGCAGCTGGTGCCGTCGTGCTGCCCGCCCAGCTCGACCTCAAAGGCCTAACCGTGAGCCAGCGTTAAGAAAGTGAGCTTGTCTGGGGACGGGCGTCCTCGCCCGTCCAGTCGTACCAAGGCCCGAAACCGGGATGCCGATTGGTCACGGAGTAATTCCCAGTTAATCCATCCCCATTTCCGCGCTATAATCCTTCTTAAGGATAGTGTTAGGGGGTGCCTATGCTCCGCCTGCGTGGTTATGCTTTCTTCGCGATTTGCTCAGCCGCGGTCTCATTGCAGTTGTTGTGCCTAGCCTCCGCCACAGCTTCTACCTCCAAGCCTCCGGCAACCCCGCCCGTCGCCGCCAGCAATATACCTGCGCCGCCTCCACCTCCGGTGGACCCCGACACTCGCCTCACCAAAGAAGAACGCTACGCCATCTATCGCTCGCTGGAGTCCGAACTCGTTTACATCCGCACCCCGTTCCCCATGGGCACCAAGGGCCTCTCGCTCAAAGACGGCACAATCAGCCCCGGCGGAGTGGACCTTGATCGCATACTGGCTACTTTCGGCCCCTCGGTCAAAGCTGGCGACCAGGCTCGCATCAGTACCATCGTCATCAAAGATCACTCGATCCGGTTTGAAATCAACGGTGGCCCGGTCAAGAAGACAAAGTGGTATCAGCGTATCGAGGTTGGAGGTGGTGGTGGCTTCACACCCATCGCACCGAATGATTCCCGGGCCAATGCGCGCGGTTCCTACGTGGAACTGGATTTTGCGGAAAAGGTGCCGGAACTGACGCCCGCGCAACTCAAAGTGCTGCTCCATCCCGTCTTCGACTTCGACGCCAAGTCGCCGGTCGAGGCCTATCTGGAAACCGTGCCGCCAGCCGTCAAGCAGGCCGTAAAAGACCACAAAGTTCTGGTCGGTATGAACCGCGAGATGGTTACCTACGCCAAGGGCCGTCCTGAAAGAAAGATTCGCGAAAAGGACGCCGACGGCATGGAGTTCGAGGAGTGGATCTATGGCACCCCGCCGCAGCCGGTCGAGTTTGTACGCCTGATGGGTGATGAAGTCGTCCGCATGGAGACCATGCATGTCAGCGGTCAGAAAGAAGTTCGCACCGAGCGTGAAGTGGAAGTCGCCAAGCTGCCTCAGATAGACCCCGCTCCGGTCAGCAGTCTGCCGGGCAATCCCGCGACCATCGGCGTTCAGACGCCAACGCTGCGACGCCCCGGCGAAACCGACCCCAATGCCGACATCGGCAAGACCACAAAAGTTCCAGTGCTGGGCCCACCCAGCACACCCGGTGGCCCGCCGCCTAGCAACGACCCCAACGCGCCGCACATGGTGAGTTCAGGCACGCGATAGGAAAATAAGTGATCAGGTGCCCCATCCTTGTCCGCGCATTTTGCGGACAGGGTGGGGCTTGCCATCAGCACTCCCCCGGCTCTTTGCCTCGCCTTCCTCTCCCCCGTACACTAGAAGTGTGAAGATTGCGCTGGGCCAGATTAACCCCACAGTCGGAGACCTTCGCGGCAATGCCGCCAAGATGATTGACTTTGCAGGCCGCGCCCGCAGTGCTGGCGCCAGCCTCATCCTGTTTCCCGAACTTTCCGTCTGCGGCTATCCGCCGCGCGACCTCGTGGAGCGCCCGAAGTTCGTGGCCCGCTGCGGCGAAACCGCCCTGCAGATTGCCGCCGCCACCAAGGGCATCGCCGTTATTCTAGGTCTGCCCACGCCTGCCCAGGCCAGCACCGGCAAGAGCGTGATGAACTCCGCCGCACTTCTTGAAGATGGTGCCGTCCGATTCGTACAGTCCAAGATGCTGCTGCCCACCTACGATGTCTTCGACGAGGCCCGCAACTTCGCCCCCGCACCGAGCCAGCACCTTCTCGAACTGAACGGACAGCAGTTCGCGCTCACCATCTGTGAAGACGCTTGGAACGATAAAACTTTTTGGAAGCACCGCCTGTATACAGCCGACCCTGTTGAAACCCTGTTGCGCGGGGGTGGACAGATACTGCTGAACATCTCCGCCTCACCGTTTTGGCTACGCAAGAGCGGTCTGCGGCGTGAAATGCTCGCCGCCATTGCCCGCAAATACAGCGTCCCCGTCGCCATCGTCAATCAAGTGGGTGGTAACGACGGCCTCATCTTCGACGGTGCCAGTTTTGTGCTTGCTCCCGACGGCAGCGTAGTCGCCCAAGCCGCCGCCTTTGCAGAAGAGATTCTTTATTTCGATAGCGATGCCCTTAACTCCGAAGCCCTTAACTCCGTTCAGCCGAAGCCAGCAATTAGCGAGGTGACCGAAGAAGAGAGCGTCTACCGAGCCCTCGTCCTCGGTACGCGCGATTACGTGCGCAAGTGCGGCTTCAAGCAGGTTATTGTCGGACTCAGCGGAGGCATAGACTCAGCCTTGACCGCAGCGATCGCCGTGGACGCCGTCGGCCCCAAAAACGTAATCGGCGTCGGCATGCCCAGTCAGTATTCTTCGCAGGGCAGTATTGACGACGCCCGCGATTTGGCCGAGCGATTGGGCATCCGTTTCGAGATCATCCCCATCGAACCGATGTACAGCTCGTTCTGCGAGTCGCTCGCACCGGTCTTCGTAGGACGAGAGCCTGACGTAACCGAAGAAAATATCCAGGCGCGGGTGCGCGGAACGCTGTTGATGTCGCTATCCAATAAATTCGGGGCTATGGTGCTGAGCACGGGTAACAAGAGCGAACTCGCCGTCGGCTACTGTACGCTCTACGGAGACATGTGCGGTGGCCTCGGAGTCATCTCCGACGTGCCCAAAACACTGGTCTATCGCCTCTGCCAGTGGATCAATCAGAATTACCAGCGCAATGGCAAGCCGGTAATTCCCGAATCCACCATGATCAAGCCTCCCTCTGCCGAGCTACGTCCGGGCCAGCAAGACACCGATTCGCTTCCACCGTATGATATTTTGGATGCGATTCTGGAAGACTTTGTCGAGGACGCCAAGCCCGTCGAAGAAATTGCCACCGAACACGGCTTTGACCTCGCGCTCGTCCAGCGCGTGATCGCCATGGTGGATCGCGCCGAGTATAAGCGTCAACAGGCCGCTCCGGGACTGAAAATTTCCAGCAAAGCTTTCGGCACCGGACGCCGCTTTCCCATTGCAGCGAAATCCGAGTCAGCAAACCCATAAACTCTTTAGAAACATGCAATGAAAGGAATTTTCTCTTGCGTAACTTTAAGTTAACTGTCGCCGCCCTTGTGCTTAGCCTTGCAGTTCTGCCGTCTGCGTTCGCGCAATCTACCGCAGTCTCAGAAGATACCGTGAACTCGTTCATGCACTGGATGTTCGGCCAAGACTCCACGTTGGAGTGGAAGGTGCAGGCCATCAAGCCGTCCGTCGTGAAGGGACTGACCGAAGTGTCCGTTCTGGTGTCCGCACCGCAGGGTAAGCAGCAGTTTGTCTTTCAGGTGAACCCGGACGGAAATTACGCTATCGTCGGCGACATTCTGCCCTTTGGCGCCGACCCCTTTGCCGCTGATCGCGCCAAACTCGCTGGCTTCAACGGCATCGCGGTCGGACCGAAAGACGCAGCGGTGACGGTCGTCGAATTCAGCGACTTGCAGTGCCCGCATTGCAAAAAGGCGCATCCGGTTCTAGAGAAGTTGATTAAGGACGAGCCGAACGTGCGCTTTGTGTTTCAGAACTTTCCGTTGCCCATCCACAATTGGGCCAGCAAGGGCGCAAACTACGCTGACTGTGTGGGACGCAAGACGCCCGATCATTTCGAGGCATTTCTCGCCGCTGTGTTCGACGACCAGGAGAACATCACCGAAGCCACGTCGGACGAAAAGCTGAAGGCCGCGGTGACCAAAGCCGGTGGCGACCCGGCAGCAATCTCCGCCTGCGCCGCGCTGCCCGAGACCACAACACACGTGCAAAATTCCATTGAGTTTGGCCAGTTGATGAATGTCAACAGCACCCCCACCGTATTCATCAACGGACGCCGCATTTCAGCCTTGGCTGAAGCGCCCTACGATGTCATCAAGGGTATTGTGGACTTCCACGTGAAAGAAATGGCAGGGAAGAAATAGAGTAGAGGCCAAGCTTGGGCGTAGCTCTAGTGTGCAGGCGAGAAGTAAATCTCACTGCCAGCCTCTTCGTGCGCGTCGCGCACACGATGTGGCGTCACGATCACAAGTAGTTCATCTTCAGTGTCATCGCGCGTGCTGCCGCTGGTCAGCTCCCTGAGCAGTGGCAACTGACCCGCCACCGGAACCCCGTGATAACCCCTTTGCTCCGAGGTCGTAACGATCCCCGTCATCACCGCAGGCTCGCCGTCCGCCAGCCGGATGGTGCCCTTGTACTGCCGGTTGGAGATGACAGGAACCCCGTTGAAGCTTTGCCCGCCCAGCGCCTTCAGCTCGAGTTCCATCTCCATCGTCACATCGCCGCCCGCGTGCAGGTAGGGCTTCACCTTCACCACCAGCCCTAGATCTTCAAAGTTAAAAGACGGCGTGGGTTGGCGAATCGTGCCGTTGTTGAAGAGACCTGAAATCGGAGAGTTGCTGAAACTCGCCGAATAGCTGGAAGTCAACACCGGATAGCGCGACCCAATGTGCAGGCTCGCCGTGTCACCGTGCGACACCCGCAGCGTGGAGCGCGTCAGGCTCTTCACGTCAGACTTGTTTACCGCAAATTGCAAACTGGTGGAGGGCAGCGACAAGCCGAACAGGGTTGTGCCTCCGCCGAATGTAGCCAGTGGCTGTGAAAAGATGGAGTTCGCCGCATTTTGCGCCTGCCCCAGCAACGCGGCCAGCGCCGCTGCTCCTGCTGCACTGTTGATTCCAGCGGAGAGCAATTGGTTCAGCAAGTCCTGCGATCCGCTGCCCAGCAGCCCAGCCAGCGCTCCCGCCGGAATGTTGTACAGCGTGAACTGCGGGCTGGCGTTCAGCCCAAGATTGCGGGTAAAGTTGCCGCTCACTTCAATCACCTGCACATCCAGCACCATCTGCGGACGCGCTGCTGTCGCACTTTCAATCAGCTGGTTCACTGCCTCCATCGAACGCTGCGGAGCGCGCACGGAAAGCGTCTGGTTCTGCGGCTCGGCATTCACAAACTTCACATCCAAAATCGTCTTCAGCGTGGTGATGACGTCGTTCATCTCCTGTGCAGGCAGCCCAGGAATATAAAACGTGCGGTACACCAGACGGTCGTACAGCTTATGATTCTGGTCACTCTCCGTCGCGATAAAAATCTGCTTGCTGTCCAGCGGAGTCCAGAAGGTCTTGCTCATCTGGCCGATCAGCTGCATCGCGGTGTAGAAGTCCACCGCATCCACGTCAAACCGGATCGGTCGCCCCTTGACGCTTTCATCAAACATCACGGTCATGCCATAGGTAGCAGCCACTCGCGTCAGCAAATCATTCGAGTCACCCTTCAGGTGGAAGTCATGCAGCCCCGCCGACGGATCCACTTGCAGTAATCCCCGATCCTCGACAATTTGCGGCGGCTCACGCTTGGGCACATCCGCGGGCGGCAGCGCCTCGCTCAGCCGCTCCTTGGCAAAGATATTGTCGGGATCAATCGAGAGCGCCGTCTCAAACTCAGCCTGTGCTTCCATCGCCTTGCCCGAGGCCGTCAGGTCGGTGCCCTTCTGTACATGCTGAAACACCAGCCGCTGCCGAATAATTTCTCGCGCGGTGGTGAACTCTATACTCTCGGGAACGTTGTCCGCAGCCGCTTCCATCTGCTCCAGCGCCGCCGCGGAGTCACCCTGCTTTTCCAGTCGCACGCCTTCGTCAAAGCGCTTTCGGCCAGCCTTCAGGGAATCGGCCAGCACCGTGCAGTTGCCCAACTGTGCTTCTGGCGTAAAGCAGGTAACGGTCGAAGTGGCGGGCGGCTTACCAACAGACGCCGCAGGCTTGGCGCTTGCCAGCGCGCCGGGAACCAGCGCCAGCGCGCAAATTAGCCCAGCCGTTCGCGATATGGGATTCCACCAGCGCATCAGCATGATTCTACTGTGTATTGGACGGATTCCAGCCGAAAGAGGAAGCACCCGGAACCTTCGGAACCAACAGAATGGGAACGACCGTTACCGCTGGGAGGCGGCTTGCAGTCGTCCGACTACTTCAAATCGCCATCCTTCAGCATGACGCGTTCTATCGAGAGTGCTTTGCCGGTCGCTTCATCGCAATCAATCACTACGCCGCAAAGCCGCACGTCGCCGGTCGCTGGCTCAAAGCGCGCAGGCATACCGGTAAGAAATTTTTCCACCACCGCCTCGCGCTTCACCCCAATCACACTCTCGTAAGGTCCCGTCATACCGGTATCGGTCTGGAAGGCAGTACCGCCCGGCAGAATGCGCTCATCCGCCGTCGGCACATGGGTATGAGTGCCGATAACCGCCGTCACCCGTCCATCGAGGTACCAGGCCAGCGCCATCTTCTCTGACGAAGCCTCGGCATGAACGTCCACAAAGATCACGCGTGCTTTCTCCACCTGAGCCAGGCAAGCGTCGGCACCGCGAAAGGGATCATCGCACGAGCCCATAAACACTCGCCCTTGCAGGTTGATCACCGCGTAGGGCACACCTGCCTTGGTCGCGCCTTCATACAGTCCTGTCCCCGCCAGACCAGGAGAATAGTTGGCAGGCCGCAACAGCCGTCGGGCCGGACTATACGGATTCCCCTCGACCGAATGGAAGTAGTCAAGGATCTCACGCTTATCCCAAACGTGATTGCCCGTAGTGATGACGTGAACGCCAAGATCGAAGATCTCATCCGCCAGTTGCGGCGTGATGCCAAACCCCGCCGCCGAATTCTCGCCGTTGGCGATAATCAAATCCGGCTGATGCTTCGCTACCAGCCCAGGCAAACTCTGCCGCACAATCGTCCGTCCCGGACGGCCAAAAATATCGCCAATAAAAAGAATGCGCAAAAGTCGCCTCTACTTAAAATCTAAATGGGGATATTTCGATGGTACCACCGCGAGCTCTACGGCTATTCGAGAGTTGCGGTGCGCAGAAAATCGTAGCTGCCCGAGGGACTCAACGCCAGATTCTTGGTCCGATGCGTATGCACCAGTACGTTGTCGAAGTACCACAGGGGAATGTACGGCAGCTCTTCCGCCAAAATCCGCTGCAATTCAAAATAGATCGCGCGTCGCTTGGAGAGATCAGTCTCCACACGCGCCGCATCAATCAGCCCATCTACCTTCGGGTTTGTATAGAAGCCGCGATTGGTTCCGTTGGGTGGCATCCGCGAGGAATGGAAGGTTTGGAAGATGTCCGGGTCCTGATTGCCGCCGATCCAGCGCAGCGAATACACCTGAAACGCGCCCTTGGTCACGTCGGCAAAAAACGTCGCAAACTCAAAGCTGCGAATCTCCAGCACAATGCCCACTTCTCGCAGTTGCTGCTGTAACACCGAAGCGATCAACCGCGGCATCTCCTCGGACGAAGTTTTCATCGTCAGATGAAAACGCTCACCATTGCGTAGCGGATAGCCCGCCTCATCCAGCAGCATCGCAGCCTTTGTTAGGTCATGCGGATACGTCATCCCATCCGAATTAAACGCCCAACTCTGAGGCGGAAGAATGCTGGCAGCAGGGCGAACCTGGTCCCGCCACAGATTGTGAATCAGTGGCTCGCGGTCAATCGCATAAGCCAGCGCCTGCCGCACCCGCACATCCCGCAAAATCGGATCGCGCAGATTCAGCGCAATATAAGCGTAAATGCTGCCCGGTTCCCGCAACACCTCAACGCTCCGGTCCTGCTCCAGCACGGTCACCATGTCAGCCGTAAGTGCGTTGATGCACGCATCCGCGCTGCCCTTGCGCAACTCCAGCGCTCTCGTAGTCACGTCGGGAACGACCGCAAAACGCACCCGGGGTAGCTTTGCCTTCTCGCCCCAATAGTCAGGGTTGCGCTCCACCACCACTTCGCTGTCGGCCTCCGCACTTACAAATCGAAACGGTCCCGAGCCAATCGGATGTCGGCTCATTTCGTCGCCACTGTCCTCCGGTACTATCCCAATCGCGCCGTCAGAAAGATTCCACAGTAGCGACGAATCCGCATCCTTCAAGTGAAAGATGACTGTGGCATTGTCACGTGCCTCTACATTGGCCACGTGCTGATAGGTGCCCGTCTTTGCGCTGCGCACCTTGCCACTCAACAGCGAATCAAACGTCCACTTCACATCTCGCGCGGTGAGTCCACGACCATCATGGAAGCGCACATCACGCCGCAGATGAAACACATACGTCAGTGGATCCGGCTGTTCCCAGCGTTCGGCCAGCCACGGCTTCAGCTCGAAATGCTCGTCCCGATGCACCAGTGCATCGAAAATCAGCTCATCAATCCGCTCCGACTGAGCATCCACGCCAACTCTAGGATCAAGATTTTGCGGGCTACTCTCAATCATTAGTACAAAAGTGTTCGGATCAGGAAGCGGGCTGCTGCACGAGAGCAGACCCGCCACACTCACGCTTAGCAGAAGCGTGGCTAGCGCTCGCATACAGAGGGCGCGAGGATCACGCCTATACATACGAAACCTTGCCCAGAATCACAGGTCGTTTTGCGCCAGTGGCGGAAGGAACATTCGAAGGCCGCCGATGCCAGGTTTCATACGCAAGCAGTGCAAACGCCACAGCTTCCTTGGCCTCGCTCGGAATCCCAAACTCATCCGAGCGCCGCACCCGAACCCCAATCGACAGCAGCGCCTCGCCAAGCCATCGCATGATGGTCGCATTGCGCGTTCCACCACCGGAGGCGACTACTTCCGCAAAGGACTTCCTCTGCGATCGCCCCACTTCACGAATTGCTTCCACAATCGACTGCACGGTGAGCGCCGTAGCCGTCGCCACTAGATCGTGTGGCGCAAGCTGTGCAGACTTCCCAAGCAGGTGATCCACAAATTCGCGCCCGAACTGCTCGCGCCCCGCAGTCTTAGGATGAGGTCGGCGAAAATAGCCATGCCGTAGAAGCCGCTTCAGCAGTGCATCGTCTATCGTACCTTTCGCCGCAATGTTCCCACCGCGGTCGAACTTACGTTGAAAGAACCGTTCGCAAAGTGCATCTACCACCATGTTGCCTGGACCGGTATCAAACGCAATTAGCTTGTCCGTGCCTGAACCGGCGGGAATCGCCGTAATGTTCGCAATGCCGCCGATGTTCAGCGCAATGCGCCCCGCCTTGGTATCGCGATACAAGATGGCATCGAGGAAGGGAACCAACGGCGCGCCCCGCCCATCCGCTGCCATATCCGCCGGACGAAAGTCACTAACTACAGATACGCCCAGCCGCTGCGCCAGCACTGACCCGTCACCAGTCTGCCAAGTTACTGCCAACTTTCGCCCCAGAAATGCCGCCGCTTCACTTTGGTGGTAGAGCGTCTGCCCGTGGCATCCAACTAGATCAATACGTGCGCCGAACTGTCTCGCTGTCGCGCGTACCGCGTCCGCATACAACTCCGCGAGCAGAGAATTCATCCGTGCCAAGTCAGGCACACTCGCGCTCTCTGCGTTCATCGCCCCTAGCACTGCGCGCCGTACCCGCGCCGGGTACGCGAACGCCGCGTGCCCCACAAATTCAAACTGTGGAGATTCCTCGCCGCCGCCGTGCACCTGCACCAGCGCCACGTCAATGCCATCCGCCGACGTTCCGCTCATCACTCCAGCGACCGTCATCGCGGCAGGCGCACCTCGCCCCCCACTTAAATGTCCCGACTTGCGGTTCTTCGCCAACATGAACTCGCCTATACCTCGCCGGCGGGTGCACTACACGCCACCATCAGCGGGGCCGCCCGCTCTACTGCTTCGCGCAGCCCAGTTACCGTCGTAGTAATCCGCCGCACGGTCGCCTCCGAAGGTCGCCGCGCTCCTGCTTGTATCGCCTGCAAACGCTGCCTCACTCTGCGTACCCGCCCCGCAGCTCGCCGCACCTTTTCCGCGAAAATACTACTTCGCTCATACTTGCGCATCACCTCGGCTTGCACGTCCGGCGCGTGTTCCGGATGCTGACAGATTAGATAGATATCGCCACCTGCCGCAATCGTTCGTATCGCAGCCTCGCTGGCGCTTCCGCCCGTTCCAGCCAGTACCGCGCCCATGTCTAGGTCGTCGGTGATTACCAAGCCCTTGTAGCCCAGCTTCTTTCGTAATATCCCTCTTAGCCACTTACTCGAAATCGAAACCGGCTCAGCCTTGCCCGTGACGCTCACATACGAAGCATGCGCAAGCATTACGCAAGGTAACTCCGCACCCAACAAGCGATAGGGCAAGATATCTTCCGCCCAAAGCTGCGCCCAAGGCTTGTCAATCGCAGGCAGGGCGTAATGGGTGTCCAGACCGACCTCCCCAAGACCCGGAAAATGCTTTCCACACCCCATTACTCCTGCGTGGCGCAGCCCACGCAGGAATTCGCGTGCGTAAGTGGCGACCTGCCCTGGATCAGGAGAAACAACTCTTGATCCCAACACCTTCTCCGAGGCAGGTCTCACCAGGTCAAGCACCGGAGCAAAGTC
This sequence comes from Terriglobales bacterium, assembly GCA_038229415.1. Lineage (GTDB taxonomy): Bacteria > Acidobacteriota > Terriglobia > Terriglobales > Acidobacteriaceae > JANXUR01. The sequence goes on along the minus strand of JBBROM010000008.1, from coordinate 77,978 downwards.
CACGTTGAATCCCACCGCAGACACCGCCGCCCCAATCACCTCCCCATGCAGGCGAAATAGTTTAGTGGCCCCCGTGGCAAATACTGCTGCCGCCGACGGCACCCGCCCAAACACATCGCGCAACCGATCCACGGTTCCGCCTTCCAGGTCTACACACTTCAGCAGAGGCGTTGCCAGAAACTCCCCGCAGCCTCGTAGCAAGTTGAAGGCCTGGTCAGCTCCAATAATGTTCCTCTTGAAAAGAATCACCCCGCCCGGCCGTGACTCGCGGAGCAGCGCTTTAGTTGCCGAATCCAGCACAGGCCCCGGCAGGCCCATCACTAATAGGCACCCCACGTCAGCCTTAGCAGCAGCCAATGCGCGAGGCGAAGCAGCTCTTGCTGGCCGCTTTACAGTCTTACTCTTGGTATCTAGCAACGTCATCGTCTTTGTCTTCATTATTGTTATCGGTAATTCACAATTGCTGCTTCAGTTCCGCTAGTAAGTTCATGGCTTCAAGTGGCGTCAACCGGTTCAAGTCTGCATTTCGCAGCCGTTCCACAATCTGCTCACTCAGCGGAGTAAACATAGTAAGCTGTACCTTCGTTGGACGTTCCGCCGCCATCCCGAACTCCTGCGCTAGGTGCCCTGCGGCGCCGCGTTCGGCAGTTTCATGCTCTACCAACACTTCGCGTGCCCGGCCTACTACTTCCGCTGGCAAACCTGCCAACTTGGCAACTTCAATCCCATAACTGCGATCCGCAGCGCCGGGGGCAACCTTGCGCAGAAAAATTACGCTCCCGCCTGCCTCTTTCACCGATACATGATAGTTCTTCACACCGCTCAACTGCTCGGCCAGTTCGGTCAACTCAAAGTAATGTGTTGCAAATAACGTCTTGGCGTGAACCCGGCTGTGCAAGTACTCCACAGCCGCCCACGCGATCGCCAAACCGTCATAAGTAGAGGTGCCGCGGCCCACCTCATCTAGAAGAATCAGAGAACGTGGGGTAGCCATATTCAGAATTGCAGCCGTCTCCGTCATCTCCACCATAAAAGTGGAGCGCCCACGCGCCAAATTGTCGCTAGCCCCTATACGCGTAAAGATGCGGTCCAGCGCACACAGCCTCGCCGACCTCGCTGGTACGAATGACCCCATCTGCGCCATGATCGCGATAAGTGCAGTCTGCCGCAAGTAAGTAGACTTACCGCCCATATTCGGCCCAGTAAGTAACAGCACGTTATGGGTCGTCTGGTTCAGGTATAAATCGTTAGGTACAAAGCGCTCACCGGTCGCCATTGCCTCCTGCTGCTCAATCACCGGATGCCGTCCCTCGACAACCTCCATCACGTCATCACCAGCGAACTCTGGCCTACAATAGTCGCGCGTTGCCGCGAGGTGCGCAAAACACGCCAGCGTATCCACTTCCGCCAGTGCCTGTGCGGTCTGGCGAATCGCCTTCGCCTCTGCTACCACAGCGGCCCGCAGCTCCTCAAATAGTCGCTTCTCAATCGCAACAATCTTTTCCTGTGCTGCCAGTATCTTGTACTCGTACTCCTTTAGCTCCGGAGTCGTAAACCGTTCCGCATTTACCAGCGTCTGCTTGCGGTCATAGTCCGGCGGAACCAGCGCCTTATTGGCGTTGGAAATCTCAATGTAATAGCCAAACACGGAGTTGAATCGTACCTTGAGCGATCCAATCCCCGTTCGCTGCCGCTCGCGTTCCTCAATTTGCGCCAGAATCTGTTTGCTGTTTTGACTGATATTGCGGAACTCGTCTAGCTCCGCATGCCTCCCGTCCCTAATCACCCCACCGTCAGCCAGAGAAATCGGGGGCTCAGACACTAGTGTTTCGTGAATCAATTTACTAAGTGCACTAAGGTCACAAATCTGTTCCAGCAGGGTGCCAAATCTTGGCGTTGCCAACAACGTAACCACAGCTACCACTCCCGGAATCCGCTCCAGTGAACTTGCCAGAGCCAGTACATCCCGCGGTGTTGCCGCCTCCAGCGCCACCCGGCTCAGCAATCGTTCCAAATCCTGCATCCCATCGAACGCGCGCCGTAACTCCTCTCGACACATGGTGTCGCGGACACCTGCAGCCACTGCGTCCAGGCGCTGCTCAATCTCCGTCACCTCAATCGCCGGACGCAGAATCCACGACCGCAATAACCGTTTGCCCATTGGAGTTGTAGTCGCATCCAGCGCGCGGAACAGGGTCACATCCCGACCTGCATCAGCAAATAGTGGCTCCACCAGTTCCAGATTCCGCACCGTAACCGCATCCAGCATCAAAAATTGTTGCCGCTCGTAATACGCGATGCGATCCACATGCTCTAGTGATCCGCGCTGCGTCGTCTTCACATAGTGCAGCACCGCGCCTGCCGCTGCTGTCGCCGCCCCGTGCTGCGCCAGCCCAAATCCTTCCAGAGATAGCACCCCAAAGTGGCTCTCCAGCAGCGGCACTGCGTGGGCCGCCGTGAACACCCAATCCTCCAGCGGAGTCTCCGCCCACGCCGCGCCAACGGCCAATCCAGTCGCCCCGCGCTCATTGCCTACCGCAACCGTCTCTGGAATCAATTTTCGCGCAGCCCCGCGCTCCGTCCGCGCATCCGTCCATGACGCAGCGCTGCCATACAACACTTCCTTGGGACGAAACTGCTCCAACTCATCCTGCATCCGCCGCATCGCATCCGGCCCAGCGAATTCCGCCGCACGAAACTCGCCCGTCGAAAGATCCAGCACCGCCAGCCCGAATGTTCCCTCCAACTCCGCCACTGCTGCCAAATAATTATTTTCGTCTGCGCCAAGTCCAGAATCAGTAGCTGTGCCCGGTGTCACTACTCGCGTCACGTCGCGCCGCACCAGCTTTTTCCCCGGACCGGGCTGCTCCATCTGCTCGCAGATGGCCACTTTGTAGCCTTTGCGAATCAGCTTCGCTATATAACCTTCCGCCGCGTGGTAGGGCACCCCGCACATCGGAATCCGCTCGCCTTTTTCTTTGTTCCGCGAGGTCAGCGTAATTTGCAGTTCCCGCGCCGCCGTCTTGGCGTCCTCAAAGAACAGCTCGTAAAAATCGCCCAGCCGGAAGAACAGCAGGGCTTGGGGATGCTCTTTCTTTATCGCGGCATACTGCCGCATCAATGGAGTGGAGGCTTCGGTCATCACGGGTTAACAAAATCGGCGGCAAACAACAGGAACAACGCGGAGTATAGCAAAGCCTCATGTGGAAGCATTGGCGGAGTTGACGCCCAACCCTCAATGTTGTCTGCTAGTGTCATGGAACTTCGCAAAGATCCCATCACCCGCAGTTGGGTCGTCACCGGCGACGACGCCCCTGACTGGAACCCCAGCCGCGATTCCTTCTGCCGTTTTTGCGCCGACGCGCCCGTGCAGCCGCCGGTACTTTCGAGCATGCCTGCGGTGGATGGCGGGCCGTGGTCGTCGCGCGCCGTCGTGCATCCCGCGCCCGTTTACCACATAGAAGGCGACCCCGGACGTCGTGGCGACGGCATCTACGACCGCATGCGCTCCATCGGCGCGCATGAAATTTTGGTGGAAGGCCCCGGCCATGACCGCCAGCTATGGCAAATGTCGGACGCCGAAATCGTGCAGTTCCTGCTGCTCGCCGCCCATCGCATCCAAGACCTCAAAGGCGACGCCCGCTTCAAGTACGTCTGCATCTTCAAGAACTTTGGCGAACACGCCGGACAAGAGTTCGCTCATCCCCACTCATCCCTCGTCGCTACCTCATTTGTCCCTCGCCGCGTGCTCTACGAGCTGCGCTCCGGCCGCGAGTATTTCAAAACGAAAGAGCGCTGCGTTTTCTGCGACATCATCGCACAAGAATTGAAGCAGCGCGTACGTATCATCGAAGAGCGCGGAGACTTTCTCGCATTGAGCCCTTATGCGCCGCGCGTACCTTACGAAACCTGGCTCACTTCGCGTGTCCACAGCGCCAGCTTCGAGCAGTCGGCCATCGCTCACCAATCGCAACTGCGCGACCTGGCCGCCCTGCTGCGCCACACCCTCAACCGCATTCTCAGCGTGGCAGACGCCTTTCACCTGGTGCTGCACACTTCGCCTAATCGCTACGCATCCGAAACGCTCGAGTACTGGCGCACCCTCGACGACGACTACCACTGGCACATCGAGATCACGCCCATTCTCAGCAACAAGGTCAAGTCCTACACCTTCAAAGAGGTCTATTACTCGCCTATAAGCCCGGAAACTGCCGCCCAACGCCTCCGCGAAGGGCCCACGGGGGAGTAGAGTCATCCCGCCGGGTGCGCCATCGTTGTTTGCGTTCTTTGCGGACAGGATGGGTCGCCTCCGTCATATAATCCCGGCATGAAGAAGCATCTATTTCTCGCGATTTTGTTTTCGTGTGTTGCCGCCTTTGCATCCGCGCAAACCGCAGCCCCGCCCGCACCCTCCGAAAAGGCCGACGCCCTTTGGCAGAAGCTCGACGCCACTATCGCCGACACCGACCGCACTCTCGACGCCGTCATGGGCGTCGCTATTCTTGACCTCACCTCAGGACGTATGACGTTGCACCACGCCGACGCCGTATTTCCGCAGGCCAGCTCCATCAAGATCGCCGTCCTCGCCGAACTCTATCGCCAGGAATATACCGCCCAGCAAGCTCAACCATCCCAGCAGCGAAGCGCCGGGCATCTCGCCCGACTAAGTGACCTCTACACCGTCAACGCCGCCGACCTCGTCCCCGACAGCGACATCCTGGGCGGACTCACCCCCGGCGTCACTCGCGTCACCAACCGCGACCTCGCCACCATGATGATCGCTGTCAGCGACAACGCCGCGACCAACGTCTTGATTGACCACGTCGGCATGGACAACGTCAACGCGATGCTCGACTCGCTCGGCTTGCACGAGACCCGTCTGCGCCGAAAGATGATGGACCTGAAGGCCGCCAGCGAAGGCCGCGAAAACGTCTCCACCCCGCGCGAAATGATGCTCCTGCTCGACATTCTCTATCGCGGCAAGCTCCTCGGCCCCGACCTCACCAAGGATTTCTTTACCGTCCTCGCCACCCACAAGGACGACTACATCGCCCGGGCTCTGCCTGACGACGTGCGCACCGCCACCAAGCCCGGCGCGCTCGAAGGCGTCCGCAACTCGTCGGGCATCGTCTGGGCCACCAACCGCCCGTTTGTGATTTGCGTAATGACCAGCTTCGACGCGAACGAACGCTCTGCCGAAGATGCCATCAGCCGCATCGGCCTCGCGGCCTTCCAGACATTCGACCGTCTGGGCCGCGCCACCGAATACGGCAGAGTAATCTCCCCGAGAAACAGCAGCGGAAAATAACGGTAGGCTCCTCATCCTAATCCCGCGCAGTTTGCGGAGTTAGCGGGATGGAGACTGGAGTGGAACCGAATCCTGCTGAGGCACAGGCAAGAGCGGAGCTCTAGCCCCCCGTGAAAGTACCCAGACAGATTCTGCTTCAGCCGCTGAGGTAACGCCATCCCCGCCATCTATAATCAAGTGTTGGCCCAAATTAAGGGCAGATCTGATTCAGTGGAGGGAGCCTCACCATAGACGCTACATCCATGCTTTGGCTGCGCTGTGCAGTGGCGCTCTACGCCGTGGGGATGATCTACGCTCTGCTGGTGATGAGCCGTCGCAGCGCATGGCTGGACCGCGTCGTGCTCCCCGCCGTTTTCGCGGGTATGATCTTCCACTTCGTTTCGCTCACAGAGGCCATGCTCGAAGCCGGTCACCTGCTCACCGGATCAGTGCACAATTCGCTTTCGTTGCTGGCCTTCGTCGTCATGCTCGGCTTCATGGGCGCGTGGATGATCTATCGCACCATGTCGCTCGGTATCGTCGCCTTCCCGCTCACATTTTTGTTGACCTTTTTCGCCGCGCTCGGCCAGCAACCCATCCTGTTTGCCAGCGAAGGTATGCGCACCGGTTGGCTCATCGGACACATCGCTCTGATCTTTATCGGCTATGCCGCACTGGTCGTCAGCTTCGGTGCCAGTTTGCTCTACCTGCTGCAGGAGCGCAATCTGAAGTCGAAACGCCCCAGCGAACTGCTAGGTCGCCTGCCCGCACTCCAAGTGATTGACGAACTCAGCTACCGCGCGCTGCTCATCGGCTTCCCGTTCATGACGGCTGGCTTGGTCGCCGGATCCATCGTCGCCGCCGCACGCTTCGGCCCCGTCTTTTTTCTCGACTCTAAGGTGCTGCTCTCACTAGTAATGTGGTGCGTCTACCTGATCATGCTGTTCACCCGCTGGAATCGCGGCTGGCGCGGTCGTCGTGCTGCCTACATGGCAACACTCGCCTTCGCGGTTGCCGTCGTCGCATGGGCTGCAAACTTCTTCAGCGCCGTCCACGGTTACGTGCAGCCATGAAGATTCGTGTGCTCGGCATCAATCACAATACGGCTCCGCTGGATATTCGTGAGCGCTTCGCGATCTCCGAGTCGCGTCTGCCCGATGCCTTGCAGCGCCTGTGCGCCTTACCTGACGTCGAAGAAAGCATCATCGTTTCCACCTGCAATCGCGTGGAACTGATTGTGGCCCAAAAAAGCGGCGTTGCCGACATTCGCAGTTTTCTCGAGGACTACTTCCAGATTGAGACCCGCCAATTCGAGCCGCACCTTTACGAGTATCGCGAAGAAGAAGCCGTACGCCATCTGTTCCGCGTCGCTGCCAGCCTCGATTCGCTCGTCGTCGGCGAAGCCCAGATTCTTGGGCAAGTGAAAGAAGCCTATGCCACCGGGCGCGCCGTGGGCACGGTACGCGGAGGCGTTGACGGACTTGACGCCCTGATGACCCGCGCCTTTGCCGTCGCCAAGCGTGTGCGCACTGAAACTGCCATTGGCAGTTCGTCCGTTTCCATCGCATCGGTAGCGGTGGAACTTGCAAAGAAAATCTTTGGGTCGCTACAAGGCAAGAACGTGTACTTAGTCGGCGCAGGCAAAATGAGTGAACTTGCTGCCCGTCACCTCATCGCCCACGGTGCTGGCTCTATCTTCGTCGCCAACCGTACCTACGAACGTGCGCAGGCCCTGGCCCAAAAGTTCAACGGGGAAGCCATTCGCTTCGACGCAATCTATGAAACCGCTGGGGTTGCCGACATTGTCATCACCTCCACTGGCGCACCTGTACATATTTTTAAGAAGGAGCATTGCGAGCGCTTTCTCACCAAGCGTCGCGGTCGCCCTATGTTCTTTATTGACATCGCCGTTCCCCGCGATGTCGCCCCTGAATGCAACAAACTTGACGGCATTTTTGTCTACGATATTGACGACTTGCAGCAAGTCGTTTCAACTCACGTAGCCGATCGCCACAAAGAAGCAGAACTTGCGGAAGCGATTGTAGGCGAAGAGGTGCAACGCTACCAGTCGCGATTGCAAATGCTCGACGTAGTGCCGACCATCGTCTCGCTGCAAGATCACCTTGAAGCCATCCGCCAGGCGGAGCTCGACCGCGTACGAGGACGCATGGGTAAGTTGACGCCCGAGCAGGAGCTTGCGCTGGATGCACTTACCAAGGGCATCATCAACAAGATCATGCACACCCCGATTACTACACTGAAAACGGCGGCCCGTGCGGCGGAGTCTACCACCGTAGTTGACTTAGTGAAGCGGCTCTTCAACCTTCGCGAGCCGAATATGGAGACACTACCCAGTAACCCAGCCATGCAGGAAGCAGTCTTAGAGCCAACGTCACAGACCGAAGAAGCGGTCTCCGCTTCGCCAAGATCGGACAGCGAGTAATATGGCTCATCTCCGCATCGGTTCTCGCGGTTCACAACTTGCATTGTGGCAGGCCAATCATATCTCCGCCCTGTTGCGCGGGCAAGGGCACACCGTCGCCATCACTATCATCAAAACAACCGGCGACAAGATACTCGATGTCCCACTCGCCCAAGTCGGCACCAAGGGCATGTTCACCAAAGAGATAGAAGAGGTGCTAGCTGCGGACGAAGTGGATCTCGCGGTACACAGCTTGAAGGATCTCCCCACCGAACTGCCCGCAGGGTTCGCCATCGCCGCGATCACCGAGCGGCAAGATCCGCGTGACGCCTTTGTGTCGCAGAAGTATGAATCCGTCGCCAGCCTGCCGCAGGGTGCCTGTGTAGGCACCAGTAGCCTGCGCCGTCAGGCCCAACTTAAGGCCGTTCGCCCTGACTTAGACATCCTCCCTCTGCGCGGCAATGTAGATACGCGCTTGCGCAAAATGCTGGACGGCGATTACGACGCAGTCATCCTCGCGGCGGCTGGCTTGGAGCGCCTCGGACTAACCGAGCACATTCGCGAGCGCATAGACACCAGCATGATGTGCCCCGCTGCTGGCCAAGGCGCGCTGGCCGTCGAAATTCGCCAAGGCGACGACGCTCTACTACAACACCTACATTTCCTTGACGACAAAGATTCGCGCGACGCTGTAACTTGTGAGCGCACCTTACTAAGTCGTCTTGGTGGCGGATGCCAAGTGCCTATTGGAGCGTTTGCAGAACGTCGCCCTGAAGATTCAGGCGCGCTACGTCTCGTCGCCATTGTGGCACATCCTGACGGTTCCATACTTCTGCGCGAAACCGCACTCGGCGACGATCCCGCTGAACTTGGCAATCGAGTCGGTGAGGCCTTACTCAAGGCCGGTGCCGCAGCCATCCTGCGCGACGTCTACGCCAAGGGATTCGCCCATGTCACGACCTAAACCAGGGAAGGGAACGAAGCGGGAGGTAAGGGTAGAAGCACAGCCGTTAACCGGCACCCGCATCCTAGTCACGCGTGCCAAGGCCCAAGCCAGCGGACTCTCCACCGGCCTGAAGTTACTAGGCGCTCAGGTCATCGAGATTCCCCTCATCGAAATCCGGAAGCCCGCCAGCTTTCGACCAATCGACAAAGCGCTAAGGCAAATCGCGGGATACGACTGGTTGATCTTAACCAGCATAAACGCCGTGGATGTCCTCTTCGCACGACTTACAATCCGTAAGACAGCACTGGAGAAGCTCAATCATCTGCAGGTCGCTGCGATAGGGCCAGCCACAGCGAAAGCTATAAGCACCTACGGATTAGGAGTGGACGTTGTTCCCAAAGAATACAAAGCAGAATCCGTAGTCAAAAAGTTGCGCAAGCTCATCAAGGGCCAGCGCGTGTTGCTCGTCCGGGCTAAAGTCTCACGTGACGTTATCCCCAATGATCTGCGCAAGGCCGGAGCTGAAGTGACGGTTGTTGAGGCCTACGAAGCCGTCGTCCCCGTAAGCTCCAAGCAGCGCATTACATCGCTCTTGCAGCATCCGGACAAAATGCCACACATCATCACATTCACCAGTTCGTCAACAGTGAAGAACTTCGTCGCACTGGTAGGTAAGCGCGCCGCCAAGAGCAGGGCCTTCGCAAATACCAAGTTTGCATCCATCGGCCCCGTTACGTCGGCCACCCTTCGCAGTTTCAACCTAACTCCCCACATCCGCGCCAAAGACTACACTATGCCGGGCTTGATCGATGCGATTGTGAAGGCTGTGCGGAAAGGATTCTAAACAACATGAATAAGGTGGTGCCAAACCTGCCCAGCGTTCTGCCCTGGACAGGGTGCGGAACTTACTGCTCATTCAAATTACATCCACAAGGTGCGGGCGGTACATGCGCTTTCAAGAAGTCCGCCACCCGCTTATAAGCATCAATCTGATTCTCCACTCGTGCAAACCCGTGACCCTCATTCTCGTAAATCTTTAACTCAGCCACGCCACCATTCTTCTTTACCGCATCCAGTACCTGATCCGACTCTGACTTCGGGCATCGCGGATCATTCCCGCCCGCCAGGATCAATAATGGCGCCTTGATCTTATCCATAAAGAAGATCGGCGACCGCTCATGCAACAACGCCCGGTCCGCCTCCTTCGACGGATCGCCCATCATCACCTTGTCATACTCTTGCAGTAGCGGGTCCTCATTCTCAATCTCAGTAAACCAGTTGACGAACGGCACAATCGGCACCCCCGCCGCCCATAACTCGGGATGCTTAGTAACTCCCACCATCGTAAGGTAGCCGCCATAACTTCCGCCCATCAGCGCAATCTTTTTTGGGTCAACAAATCCTGTGGCCTTCAAGAAATCCGCTGCTGCGACCACATCTTCCATATCTTGCCCGCCAAAGTCACGAATGTTTGCGTCCTCGAACTCCTTGCCATACCCAGTCGAGCCGCGATAATTCGGCGCAATTACGAAGTATCCCTGGTTTGCCATATACTGCACAATGCGATTGAAAGAATTCTCAGACTGCGCCGATGGGCCGCCGTGTACGTACACAATCCCAGCATGTTCGCCACTCCGCGGTGCACTATGCGGCACATATAGAAACGCAGAAAGAGTAAACTTCCCATCCTTGCCGGGAAAATGTACCAGAAACGGTTCGACCATATCGGCCGGTTTGATGCCGCCAATCAACGCATGGGTAAGTTGTTGCGACTTGCCATCCGTCAGCGAATAAGTCCATAAATCATTCGGTGAGATCGGTCCGTTATGGTAATACAGCATCCGCGTTGCATCATGGCTGAATGCCGATTCGCTCCCACCCGGACTATTTAGTCCAGTCGGTAAGGGTAGGGAGCTCGTCTTTTTAGTCAATAAGTCGTGAAAGAAAATATTCGTATTCCCGTCAATGTTTGCAGTCCAGGTAACCTCCTTGCCATCAGGAGTAAACTCGGCAGCGTGGATCTCCCACTTATCCTCGGTCAGCCATTCAATGTGCTTCGTCGCCACGTCAATTAATCCAACCTTGTCATACCCATTCTTCGCATTCGACGTAACCAAAACCCACTTGCCATCCGGCGAAATCGCACTGGCGATGTAGGTCTCGTCGCCTTCATGCGGAGTAAGGTTCACCGCCTTCTTGCCCGGCAACCCCGCCAACTCCACCAGAAACACATTCGAGTTCTTACCTGTGGCATTCGACTGCGAATATACCATGTGCTTTCCGTCGTGGCTCCAGATCGGCCCGTAGTTCGACAGCTCGGCAGGCGTATTCTCTGTAACCTTCTCCACGTGGCGCGTTAGTACTTCCATTATGTGAATCTCGGTGGAAGCCGCCGTCTTTGGCTTCCACTCATACGCCAACTTCTTGCCATCCGGAGACCACGTTGGCGAAGTCTCCGCAATCTCGCGCGTATTAGTCAGGTTGAAGATCGTCCCATCTTGCGGTGACACCAAGAAAATATCCCACTGCTCGTCGCCGTCATAGTCGCTCATCAGCGCAATCCACTTGCCGTCCGCCGACCACGTCGGCGAAGCCTGCCGCTGATCGCTGACGGTCAGTTGGCTCGGCCATCCACCACCTGCCGGAATCGTCCATAAATTATTCCGCCCGCTTATGTTAGTAATGAACGCCACTGTTTTGCCATCCGGAGCCCACGTTGAACCCCCGACGGCGCGCGTCATGTACAGCTTTTCAATAGAAAGCTTCTGCACCTCCAGCTTGTTCTTGCTGGTGATCAGCTTGGGGTCAGTAATTGCTTGCATGGGCGCTGGAGTCTGTGCGAAAGAAATATGAGAGCTCATAATTAGAAAAATAGCAGAGAGAAACAAATTGGACTTGAACATGGGCTATTTTGCCTCTTGTAGCGTGATGGGTAGCGCTGCGACTCCAAGGGAACTCAGGGCTCTGAGGGTGGTCCGCTTGGAAAGCTTCTTGAAGCCCTCGCCATCCCACTGCCGTGTGACGATTTCGTAGTGACTTTCGCACGCATTGCAGGACTCGACCTTGCTGCTCCACAGCTCTATGACGCCCGAGTCTTGGTCCACAACGTTAATCCGTCCGTGTTCAGTCTGGCTTTGAAAAACCACATGGAATTGTCCATCGCGGTACTGAATTAATACGATGAAGGATCCCAGCCCGTCCCCACCTTCTTCAAGAACGACCGCTAGAAATCGTTCCCGGCCTAAGGAAAGCTCAGCGACGCCCGTAGGCCAGGTCTCGGTGTATAGACCGCTTCCGGGGCCGTCGTCATCCGGCTGCCGCGGGAGGAGTTTCGCCACTTCTAGGTCGGCAACAAATTTGCCCCGTCGGATAATGCCGATGTGAGGATCGGGCCGATAAAATGCCTGCCACTTGCCGGCAAACAGGAACACGTCCTCGCCTTCGGGTGTGAGTGTAGTGTGCAAGTGCACCCAGACCTCAGGAGTGCGCGGCAGCAGGGTGCGCATCTCAGGGCTGACCGTGATGGTGCTACGGCTTCCCACAAGGGTGCCAAGCTGCTTGTTCCGCGTTGAGGGCGACGCCGCTTCAGCAACCTGAAGTGCCGAGATGACCAAGAAGAAGTATGCAACCCAAAACCCGACCATACGACCCAACTCAGTGCCCTCCGTGCTCTTGGCGGTTTGATTCTTGTTCTTACCGCGCATCCTTATGCATCGCCACAGTACTCCAAGTCTTATCCGCCGCGTGGCACAACTTCTCCATCGGACACACCTCACACTTCGGCCCCCGCGCCACGCACAGGCTACGCCCGTGATGGATAATCTGATGCGAAAAATCAATCCAGCGGCTCTGCGGCAGCAGCTGCATCAGGTCGCGCTCAATCTTCACGGGATCATCCGAATCCTTCTTCACCAGCTCCAGCCGCCGCGAGATGCGATGCACATGCGTATCCACCACCACGCCCACTGCAATCCCAAACCACGACCCCAGCACCACGTTAGCGGTTTTGCGCGCCGCCCCCGGAACCGTCAGCAGCTTCTCCATCTCCTGCGGAACCTCGCCGCCAAACTCGCCGATGATCTTGCGCGCCGCGCCCACCACGCTCTTGGCCTTGTTGCGATAGAACCCCGTGGAGCGGATGTCCGGCTGCAACTCCTCCGGCTCCAGCGCAGCAAACGCCTGCGGCGTCGGATACTTCTTGAACAGCCCAGGCGTCACCATATTCACCCGCACGTCCGTACACTGCGCCGAAAGAATCGTCGCCACCAGCAGCTCCCACGCCGAAGTGTGATGCAGCGCGCACCGCACCTTCGGATACATCCGGTCAAGCTCCGCCAGAATCGCATTCACGCGCTTGGGCGCGAGCGGATCATAGCCCTTTTCAGCCTTGCCGACCGTAGCCCCAATCGTCTTCGACGCAGACTGCTTCTCAGCCTTGGGCAGGGAAGTCTTTGCACTGACTTTTTCCTTCGCGCCAACAACCGCTTTCTTAGCCCCCGTCTGCTTTCCGCCCTTTGATGCCTGTCTTGCCTGAACGCGCTCGTTTCCTCGTGCCACGCCGCCTCCTCACAACTCCCTGAATCCTATATCCTACCCAAAGTCGCGCTCATCATTATCAAAACACAAGGGTCTCAACAATCATGGTCGCAAAAATCCTCGCCGCGCTCAGCGGATTCATCATCGCCGTCATCTCCGCCAGCGGCTACCTCGGCATCGCAGCGCTCATGGCCATCGAATCCGCCTGCATTCCTCTGCCGTCAGAAGTCATTATGCCTTTCGCTGGCTTTCTCGTCTTTCAGGGACGCTTCGAACTCTTCTGGGTCGCCACCGCCGGAGCGATCGGCTGCAACATCGGCTCGGCCGTCGCCTACGCCGTCGGCTATTACGGAGGCCGCCCGCTCGTCGAACGCTTCGGCTCCTACATCCTGATGAGCGCGCGCGAACTCGACTGGGCCGATCGCTTCTTCGCCAAGTACGGAAACTCGGCGGTCTTCATCAGCCGCCTGCTGCCGGTCGTCCGCACCTTCATCGCCCTGCCCGCTGGCATCGCCCGCATGCCGCAAGCCCGCTTCCACCTCTACACCTTCTTAGGATCATGGCCGTGGTGCTTCGCCCTCGCCTATCTAGGCATGAAGGCCGGCGCTAACTGGGACTATCTCAAGGACTACTTCCATAAGTTCGACGCCGTCATCGGCGGAGTCATCATCATCGGCGCAGTCTGGTTCGTCTGGAACCACTGGTCGCATCGGATTCGCCGCGCGGAGTAATAGAAGGCAACCGCGTGAGCATTCACGTGCTACCCTTATCTTCTGCTGGCGAGCCCTAATCCGGCTCGAATCAAGTCCTGCAGATGGGAGGCTCCCCGTGATGTTCACCACTTTTGGCAAAAGACTTGGCCGCCTTGGCCTGCTGTTGGCGTGTTTGAGCTTGTCGGCTCGTTTTGCATCCGCACAGACTTTCAAGATTCTGGCCAACACCTATGACACGCCTACAGGGAGTACGATTGTGGATTCATCCGGCAACATCTTCTATATGTCGTTTTATGGGTTTAGTAGCGTCGACCCGAGCTGCGCAAATCAGGCAGTGCCGCCAGCCTCACCTGAAGGTTCCTGGACTGTGACTTGCCTGTATAACGTAGAGTTGGAGTTTATGCAGAACCTCGCGCTAGGCAAGAACGGACACCTGTATGGCGAAACCACGAACGGCGGACCTGGGGTCAAGAACGGAGATGGAACTGTGTTCGACCTCAAGCCGCCCGCCAACGGAATTGGCAGTTGGCAAGAGCGAGACATCTATGACTTCGGCACCGATCCTTCGGCAGTTGGAATTCTTCCTGTGGGCGGCCCTGTTGTCAGCGGAAACCTGTTGTACAGCACTACCCCATATGGAGGGCCAGGAAATTGCGGCGAGTTTTTCCAGCTAATGCCAACGAAAGTTGGTGCTTGGACCGCAAAGACCCTTTACGACTTCAGTTGCGTTGGCCCCGGCGCTGTTAGCCCGATGTCGCAATTAGTGTCGGACGGAGCCGGGAACTTCTATGGAATCACCTTGCTTGGAGGGCAGCTCGGAAAGGGAACAGTCTTTCAGTTGGTGCGGCCCAAGACGTCCGGGGGCACATGGCTAGAGAATGTACTTTACTCATTTGACGGAAGTGAACGCGGTGTGCCGCTCGCTATCACGGCATTGGGAGATGGGCGAATTTTGGGAACGACGGCTGACGAGTTCGGCACATTTGGTTCAGCAGGAGAAGTTTTTCAGTTGACTCCCACTTCGACCGGTTGGGCCTACCGTGCACTTTACAAGTTTTCTGGAGGACTTGATGGAGGAGCGCCTTACGCTGGGGTCTTGCTAAGCCGCGATGGCAAGTCCATCTACGGCGTTGGTGAGGCCGGTGGTGCGTTCGGCGCAGGGGTAATATTCAGGCTCGATCCACCAGCGACAGCCGGTGGTGCCTGGAGTGACACTGTTCTGTACAGCTTCTCAGGTAGTTCGGGCGGTCAAGCTCCTCTGAGCATTGCCTATGGGCCCGACGGTAACCTCTATGGTACCGCCTACACGGCAAGAGGATTCGATGGCGGCATCATCTTCGAGTTCATCCTGTAACCCAATCACGATCCACGCTTTCAGGGTAGAAAAGCCTATCCTCGCGGATAGGCTTTTTTACTCGTTAAGAAGACTAGAGAGTCTTACTGCGTTTGCACCTGCCACTTCCCACTACTGTATTCCGCTGCCAACTTAGCCGCTTGCGGGCCCGCTGACGTATAAAACTTAGCTCCATACTTATCAATCAGCGTCTGCCGCTCGTAAGTGCCCATGCTCTTCATCAGCGCGCTATCGGCATCCAGCACTTTGCCTAAGTCATTGGGATTCCACGTCCACGTATAAGCGACAATCGCGTGCGTAGTGCCCTGCATGGTAACGCCCGTCACCGCGCCCAGCGAACGCGAAGCCAGCGGCACCATGTATTCCACGGTATTGTCTTTGTCGTCCTTTTTCTTGGTGCCAGGGATTCCCTCCAGAAGCGCCTTCCCCTTATCGGTCAGCGTCACGTTGATCTTCAGCCGTGGATCGCCCACTGGCTTCACCGTAATCAAGCCAGCTTTCGCCAGTAGCTTAAAGTGCGGGTCCGAGGGATTCTCCTTCATCCCATAGGCCACGTTGCCGGTGTGAAAGTCGAGTATCGGCGGATTGAACCTTACCAGTAGCGACTGTGCCAGCGGCGTCGCCTGCTCCACCGTCAGCTTGCGCTGACTGTCGCTGATCACGTAGTAGATGCCATATCCAATGGCGCCCAGCAAAATCACAATCAGCGCCATCGGAATATACGACGAACTCTTCTTCTCTAATGCCACATCCTCTTCAAACATGGGGTTCCTCCACAGGAACAGACAGCCGACTCACATTTCCACTCAACTGCAACCGACGAGAAATATACGCCGCTTTCAAGATTCGCGAAAGTGATTCCGTAAACACCAAGCCAAGTGCCCCGTGTCTCGAGCTTTTTCGAGACATGGGATTACGAATTGCTGGGAAGGCAGGATCCGACCCGGCCCAAAGCACCCAGCTCTCGCGCGATACAATCCCGGCATGATCTTTTCCGACCTCACACTCTCCCGCCGCCTCGAAGCTGCGGAAGGCTCCGCCGGAGCTGAGTTCGCCGCCGCCCGCCGTCGCCTGCTCCCAGCCGCACCCTCTGAGTGGCAGCAGTTCGATGGTGCCTACGCCATCTTCGACGGCCCCGATTCCCCCGTAACCCAAACCTTCGGTCTCGGCCTCTTCGCTGACCTCACCCCCGCCATGCTTGACGATATCGAGCGCTTCTTCCTTGACCGGGGCGCGTCCATTCAGCATGAAGTCAGCCCTTTCGCCGGAATCCCTACCACCGACCTGCTCTGCGCCCGAGGCTATCGCCCCATCGAAATCAGCAATGTCCTTTACCGCCCGGTCGAAGCTCCCACGGCGGCTCTGCCGGAAAACATCACCGTACAGCGAGTGTCTACCAGCGAATCCGCCCTATGGAGCGACCTTAGCGCCCGGGGCTGGGCACACGATCACCCCGAATATCTGCCGTTTCTTCAGGATCTCGGTGTCGTCACAGTAGCCCGCGAAAATTCACCCAGCTTTCTCGCCTTTGCGGACGGCGTTCCCGGAGCCACCGGCGTGCTGAGCCTCCACCAAAGCGTAGCCGTTTTTGGCGGCTCCTCCACTATTCCAGAGCTGCGCCGTCGCGGCCTGCAGTCCGCCTTGCTCCGCGAACGAATGCGTTATGCCGCGGCTCAGGGCTGTGATCTCGCTATGATGGTCGCCCTGCCTGCCAGCAACTCGCACCGCAACGCCGAACGCCAGGGATTCCGCGTCGCCTACACCCGCACCAAGTGGCAGCGCCTGCCCTAGCCTTTTATTCCAACGCCGGGTGCCCCATGTCTCGTGTTTTGCGAGACATGGGTTCGCGACAGGCGGGGAAGTCCTAGCCCAGCTTCAAGTACTTCACCATCAGTCGCTCATACCAGTGCCAAGGCAGCAATGTGCGCATAAAGTGCTGCATCTTGGCGTCTTGCCCGATCATGTAGCGCAGCCGCGGATTCGGATTCTCCGCTACATCCGCAATCAAATCTGCTACTTCCTGCGCGTTGCGCTTAGGAATCGTCTTCATGATCTCCCGCTGAAAGCGCCGCGAGCGCTCATAGTTCGGCGACTCCGGCTTGGTGGTGTTCTCGCCAAGCTGAGAGTTCCGCTCCCAAATATCCGTCTGGAACGCGCCTGGCTCAATCAGCGCCACCTTGATGCCAAGCGCCGCGCACTCAAGGCGCAACGACTCCGTCCAGCCTTCCAGCGCAAACTTCGACGCTACGTAGCTCGAAACCACCGGCTGGCCGATTAGTCCACCGATGGACGTGACGGTGATGATGTGTCCCGATCCTTGACGCCGCATAATGGGAATCGCGGCCTTCGAGGTCGCCACATTGCCGAAGAAGTTCGTCTCAAACTGATGCCGAATCTCACTCAGCAGCATATCTTCGGCGAATCCGCCGACGGCGAAGCCAGCATTGTTCAGCAGAACGTCAATGCGGCCGTGATCGGCCGCCACCTTCTCGAACACGCCCGGAATGGCATCGAAGTCGGTCACATTGAGTTGACGCACATCCATTCGCTCGGCCACGCCCGCGTTCTGCGCCGCAGCCATCAGCCGATCGCGACGTTCCGGATTCCGCATCGTCGCCACCACCGTCATACCGCGGCGTGCCAACTCCACTGCGGATACCAGTCCGATTCCGCTCGACGCGCCCGTCACCAGTGCGATCTTTCCGGTGCTCTGATTCGCCATTCCGCCTCGTTTCCTTGCCATTCCCTTGCGATTCTTGGGGTTAGCGCTCTATCGGTTGCATTCCAGTGCTGCAATACGAGAACATAGATGTTTGCTGCAACAGGTCTGATGCAACATGAGTGGCGTCCCCCCGAGGAATTCCGAGGAGATCCCTATTTAGGAGAGAAGAAGGCGCTCCAACTGCGCCGCCATAATTCCATGACTGAAACGACTGATCCCAAAACTGCAATCCCCGCCAATGTCGCGCCCGCCAAGGGGAAGCTCGGCGTTATGATCCCCGGCATGGGCGCTGTCGCGACCACCTTTGTCGCAGGAGTCGAGGCTGTCCGCAAGGGCCTCGCATCTCCAATCGGTTCGCTCACGCAAATGGGCACCATTCGCCTGGGTAAGCGCACGGATAACAACTCGCCTAAGATCAAAGACTTCGCGCCACTGGCGGATCTGAATGACCTGGTATTCACGGGGTGGGATCCGATTCCGGATGATATGTACGCTGCTGCGATCAAGGCCGGCGTGCTGGACAAGGACACGCTAAACCAGATTCGTCCGTTTCTGGAGTCCATCAAGCCGATGCCAGCGGTGTTTGACCAGAAGTATGTGAAGAAGCTCGACGGGCCCAACGTGAAAAAGGGCGCCAATAAGATGGAGCTGGCCGAGCAGGTTCGTCAGGACATCCGCAACTTCAAGCAGTCGTCGGGCGCCGAGCGTCTGGTGATGATCTGGTGCGGCTCGACGGAAATTTTTCTGAAGCCGGGCCCGGCGCATGAGACGCTCGAAGCCTTCGAGGCGGCTATGATCGCGAATGATCATTCGATTGCACCCAGTATGATTTATGCCTATGCGGCGCTGAAAGAAGGCGTGCCCTTTGCCAACGGCGCTCCGAACCTTACCGTGGATTTGCCGGTAATGATTCAACTTTCGCGGGAGAATAAGGCTCCTGTTTGCGGCAAGGACTTTAAGACTGGGCAGACGCTGATCAAGACGATTCTGGCCCCCGGATTCAAGGCTCGGATGTTGGGCCTGAATGGATGGTTTTCGACGAATATTCTGGGCAATCGCGACGGGGAAGTGCTGGACGATCCTGAGTCGTTCAAGACCAAGGAAGAGTCGAAGCTGAGCGTGCTGGAGCACATCCTGCAGCCGGAGACCTATCCTGAACTTTACGGCAACATTCACCACGTGGTTCGCATTAACTATTACCCGCCCCGTGGTGATAACAAAGAGGGTTGGGACAACATTGATATCTTCGGATGGATGGGCTATCCGATGCAGATCAAGGTGGACTTCCTGTGCCGCGACTCGATTCTGGCTGCACCGATTGCACTGGATTTGGTGCTATTTATGGATCTCGCCGCGCGCACCAAGGAGCTGCAAAGTCTGGGCATTCAGGAGTGGTTGAGCTTCTACCTCAAGTCGCCGATGACCCCCGCCGGACTGTATCCGGAACACGACCTTTTCATCCAGTCCATGAAGCTGAAAAACACGCTGCGGCACATTATGGGTTCGGACCTAATTACGCACCTTGGACTCGAGTACTACGACTAGAAAAAACGAGGGAGAGTTTTGCTGGGGGCGCGCGCTCCGAGAGATGATGTAAGTTGTTAGAAAATAGAAACTTAAGCGGCCCCGGAGAACGAATTCCGTGGCCGCTTTTTGTGCGAAAAAAAGTACGGCTCGATGGGGTTGAAAAAGGCTAAAAAGCAAAAAAATTAAACATGTGTGTTTCTGCATGTGAGGATTTGCATAAAAAAGCGCGCGAATTTTGCGGAGTTTTTGGTGCGGGAGTTGAGCGGGATTGCACGTTACTAAATCGGCTAAAGTATTGATCTATATGACCTTCTGGACACGCGGCTGGAAGGTGCGCTCTACGGATTTTGGCTGCCGGCGGGGGTGAATTTGGTACGCGATTTTGCTTTGGGTTATGAAAAGCGGCTTAACATCGGCTTCGGCTTGCCGTTTTTGGCCCGGCTGGGCACGAATTTTCGGCGGGATTATTCAGGGTTGGGACTGCCCCACTCAAGCCAAAGGCGGGCTTGAATGGGCCACCGTCTGTGTAAAGGGAGAACGCAGGGTCGCTCCGCTGCGGTCGGGATGACACGTCAAAATCGCCACCTCTGGTCAGTCGTCCTTTCAGGACTTGACGGTTGGTGGGATGCTAACCCGGCACTCCGCTGCGCTGCGTGCCGGGCTTACTTCATTCTGTGCCTTCGGCACGTGGGGGAAGGCCCACGTCTCGAAAAACGCGAGACGTGGGGGCGCCCGGTTTGGGCCGCCGAAGGTGCTGGAGGGTCTGGCGGCATGGGTTGGTTGGCGGACTCGGGGTCTTTCGACTGCGCGAGGGGACTCGCGGGGCGAGTCCCCCTCGCTCCGCTCAAGATGACACGGTTGGGGGATGGGATCAGCGTGCGGTATGGGGGTGGTAGGGGTCCTTCGCTGCGCTCAGGATGACAGCGGGGGAGATTCCCCCACTCAAGCCAAAGGCGGGCTTGAATGGGCCACCGGTCCATGTGGGTTTTGTTCCACTATGGAACTGTGGGGTTGAAGGAAATGAGTGAGGCGATGGCTAAGTGGTGACTTAAGGAGTTTGGGGTGGGTAGGCTGGAAGTATGTATCGCTTGGTGAGGCAGTTGTGGAAATATGAGGAGACGGTACCCGTGGCGGACCTGGGGAAGGTGATCCGGGTGCTGGGGCGGGAGGTTCCGCTGCGGCTGTTGTGTTTGGTTTGGCATGAAGAGTTGTGCGTGGAATTTTGCGTGCGGATGTTGATTGTGGAGGAGCCACAAGTGTCGCGGGCATTCAAGGATTTGTGGAAGAAGGGGTTGCTGACGCGGCGGGAGGAGGGTCGGTTTGTGTTTTACAGGAGGATCGATCGGGTGTTGCATCCGGCGTATGAAGGAGTGATGGAGATTGCGTGGAAGTTGGCCTGTGCGACGGAGCAGGTAGAGCTGGATCGAAGTGTGCTGGAGGAGGCGCGGAAAAGGCGCGGGGTGTGGTGGCGGGCGGTGAAGGATCTGCCTTGGCCGAAAGAGGATGAGAGGTTGCGGGAGTGAGGGGGTATCGTCTGCGGGGGTAGGGCTGGAAGGGCAGGCGGTATGGGTTGTGCTGGCGGGCATCGGGGTCCTTCGACTTCGCAAGAAGCCCGCGCCAGGGGCGCGGGCTTCTTGCTGCGCTCAGGATGACACGGGTGGGGGGACGAAACACAAGGTCCCTTCACTGCGCCATGCTTCGCGCTTTCGCGCGGAGCATGGCTCCGGTTGGGATGACACGGTGGAAGTGGGAGGGCGGAAATCTCCACCCTGTCTGCAAAAGGCGCGGACTAGGATAGGGCACCCGGCGGTATGGGCATATCCCCACTCAAGCCAAATGCAGGCTTGAATGGGCCACCGACGGTAGGGGTGCGGTAGGGGTCCTTCGCTGCGCTCAGGATGACAAGCGTTGAAGTTGGTGGTGCGCGGTCGTCCACACACGGGCTTGTTACTGCGCTCAGGATGACACGGATGGGGGCTGATCCCACGTCTCGAAAGGCGCGAGACGTGGGGCACCCGGCCTTAATCCCTGATCAGCTTTTGTGGGTGGCGCGGTATTCGTCGAAGGCGGATAGGAAGCGGTCTATGTCTGGTCTCAGGACGTAGTAGGGAGTGGAGATGCGGAGCTTGCTGGGCTGGGCTCCGCCGCGGAGGCGGATTTTCTTTTCCTTCCAGAGCCAGGCTTCGAGGTCGGTCCGGATGATGGGCGGGGCGTTTACGGTGATGATGGAGCAGCGCAGTGCGGGGTCGGGCGACGTCCAGCTTTCTACTCCGCGCTTTAGTAGCTCGGTTAGTAAGTAGTCGCCTAACTGACGATGGCGCTTTTCGATTCTATCCATACCGATTTCGGTGGCTAGTTTTACGGCGGCCCGCATTCCTGCGATTACTGGCACATTCGAGCTGCCTACTTGCTGAAAGCGCTCGGCGCGGAGCTTGGGGTCGTCCCAACCTTCGGTGACGATGGTGTTCCACACGCGGTCAATTACTTCGTCGCGAACGTATAAGTAGCCGGAACCTTTGGGTGCTTGCAGCCACTTATGTGGGCTGGAGGTATAGAAGTCGCAGCCGATGTCGTGGACGTTAAGCTTCATCATGCCTGTAACATGGGCGCCGTCTACGGCACTAAGTATGCCTTTGGAGCGGGCGAGGGCGCAGATTTCTTTGGCGGGGAGGACGACCCCTGTAACTGTGGTGATGTGGCTGAAGAAGATGAGGCGGGTGCGGGGAGTTATCGCATCGTTGAATAAGTTGAGGACTTCGGCGGCGTTTTTGACGGGCTTGGGTAACTCGATTTTCTTGATGACGATGCCGCTGCGCTTGACGCGGACGTCGAAGGGATGCTCGCCGCCGGGATGTTCCTGGTCAGTCATGAGGACTTCGTCGCCGGGTTTGAAGTCGAGTCCGTTGGCGATGTAACTGTTGGATTCGGTGGCGTTGCGCGTGATGGCGAGCTCGTCGCGGGTGCATCCGATGAAGGCGGCGAGCGGGTCGCGATAGGCGTTGAAGGCGCCGTAGCCCCAGATGGGATAGTCCTCGGGATTTTCCTGGTCGAGGCGCTCGCACTCGAAGTAAGAATCGAAGACAGCCTGGAGGACGGGCGTAGGGCTGGAGCCGACGGTGCCGTTGTTCATGTAAACGTTGCCTTCGGGGATGACGAAGAGCTTGCGGAGCTGGGCCCAGTAGCGGTCTTCGTTGGTGGTGTAGAGGGCGGGGTCGGGCATGGTGGTGGGCAGGGTGCAGGCCGGATTCGTTGGGATGACGATGTCTTTGGCTTCGGCTGACTCTGGCGAGGCGAGGGCGTTGAGGGAGAGTCCGGCGGCGACTGCGGCGGAGGAGGAGAGGAAGTGGCGGCGATTGAGCATGGTCGGGCTCCTGCAAATGGCTTGATGTGGAAACGTGAGAATGGTACGCCCGGGGAATTGGCAGAGCAAGGGCGGGGGCGCGGCAGAGGTTTTCCGAAACCCACGTCTCGAACAGCGCGAGACGTGGGGCACCCGATTCGGTGCCAGGCTGAGCGAAACACAAGGTCCCTCCACTGCGCGTCGTCTGCGCTGCGCGCGGACGATGGCTCCGGTCGGGATGACACGGTTTACGGGCAGGGCGGTTTCGGTGCTTTGCACCGAATGGACGGGCGAGGGCACCCGTCCCCACACGTGCATGGGCCACCGCTCGAGCTTCAGCCAACCGTTTGGTGTCCTTTTGCGTCCAATCAATATGTGGAAGTGTGTTCGGTAAGGTGCGTCTGGCGCGATTGGGCGGGCGTATAATCGGCACAAGATTGAGGTGGCCTATGAAATTTTCCAAGCTGATGCTGGTGGCGATGTTTGCTTTGACCGCAAGCTTTGCCGCAATCGCGCAGAATACGCCGTCGAGTAGTGCGGCGGGTGGAACAGCGAACCCGCCTCCGGCAGCGACCGCTTCGGCGCAGACGAACGCTCCCACGGTAACGCCCGCGCCGAGTACGCCTCCGGACACCGCGGCGCAAGACGATAAAGCTCAGATGGACAAGATGGACAAGAATGCGCCCCCGGCGGCGAAGGATCCGGTGGAGCCCTCGCAGACAACTCCAAAGGTGAAGCAAGGCAGCAAGAACGACGTGGATGCGATTGGGAATCGCGAGATTGGTAAGCGCGGGTTAGGGAACTGGTACTCGCTGGATTCGGAGATTCGCGAAGGGAAGCAGTATTCACAGGAGATCGAGGCGACGCTGAAGCTGGTGCAGGATCCGGTGGTGACTGAGTATGTAAACCGGATTGGGCAGAATCTGGTGCGGAACTCGGACGCGAAGGTACCGTTCACAATCAAGGTAGTGGACTCGGACGAAATTAATGCGTTTGCGCTGCCGGGCGGATATTTTTATGTGAACTCGGGATTAATTTTGGCGGCGGATGAAGAGGCTGAGCTGGCAGGCGTGATGGCGCATGAGATTGCTCACGTGGCGGCGCGGCATTATGCGCGGCAGAAGACGCGGTCTAATATGGCAAACCTGGCGACGATTCCACTGATTTTTGTGGGCGGCGGGTTGGGCTACGGACTGTACGAGGCGGCGGGGATCGGGATTCCGCTGACGTTTTTGCATTTTTCGCGGGAGTTCGAGGCGGAAGCCGACTATTTGGGTTTGCAGTATATGTATAAATCGGGCTACGACCCGAATGCGTTTGTGACGTTTTTTGAAAAAGTGCAAGCGAAAGAAAAGAAGAAGCCGGGGACTCTGTCTAAGGCGTTTTCGACGCATCCTCCGACGCCGGATCGGATTGAGCATACGCAGGAGGAGATTGCCAAGGTGTTGCCAGCGCGGGAGCAGTATGTGGTAACGACCAGCGAGTTCGACGACGTGAAGGCGCGGCTAGCGCAACTGGAGAATCGCCGCAAGGTGTTTGACGAGAAGGATAAGAACCGTCCGACACTGCGCAGGACTTCTACGGCGGACAAGTCGGGCACCGGGACGACGAATGATGATGATCGTCCGACGCTGAGTCGGCGTAAGGATGGGAACTAGGGAGTAAAGTAAGAAGTACACGAACCGGCAGCCTTGGCTGCCGGTTTTACGTTGTGGATAATGCGGGCGTCTGGCTCGTGGCGAGGCATGCCTATCGGTTTAGATAGGAATTATGACTGATTGTGTAGAACTACTTGATAGCGATGCGGGTGCCGACGGGGACGGCTTCGTGCTGGCGCTCGTAGCGGCGAACTTCGCGAGGCGAGAGCACTTTCATGGCGTTCCAGTCATAGGGTAATTCTTGGCCGCAGTCGAGGCAGGCCACGTAAGTGCCTGTGATTGCAGCGGCTTGGCTGCGGCGGACGCCGGCGCGGATCGTCCGGGGAAAGCTGTAGTGGGCGTGCGCACAACCGAAAACCTCAGAGAAAATGTTCAGCATAAGGACACCTCCTGGTGGTGAGTCCGGCAGAAATGCTGCCGGAAGAGTGCTGGTGGAATCGTTTGCGGGTTGTTTCCCGCTTTACTGTCTCTGCTATTTTGATTCTGAAAGACCTGGAACGGTTCCTCTTATTAAAAATGAGGGACACAGGCGTTTACGTAGCAAGCTTGGTTCCAAAATGGGAGGGGGATGGAGGGATTTGCACAGGGCTAGTGTTTAAGTTATTGCAGGATATGGGGTTAGATGTTTCAGCCTTGATTTTTCGGTAAGCAGTACCGCCTCATGGGCTGGAGGCACCCCGAATGGTTGATTCGTGCGGATCTTAGGGGTCCTTCGCGACTGCGCATGTCGAATCGCGTAGGCGAATTCGTCATGCTCCGCTCAGGATGACACAGGGCTGGGGTGAGGCGAAAAGCTAGGTGGATTGCGGGGTGGTGGTGGGGTCGGTTGCTGGCTTGGCTTCTTCGGAGCAGGCTTTGGCCTTCTTGGAGCCGAGACACTTTTCCATGATGGCGGCGCGCAGTTTGCCGGCGAGTTCGACAGGGAGTTCGTAGAGCTTGGAGTCGCGGTAGATTTCGATGGTCTTCTTGGTGGTGTCGTGGACGACATGGCAGTCGTGACACCAGGTGAGGTGCTCCTCCAGCTCGGACTTGGTGCGGGCGTCGAGCGCGCCGTCGAGATAGTTGGTTAATTCCTGGAGGAATTGCGAGCACTTCACGATGTGGCTTCTCCTGTTTGTGGCACTCTAAAGTATCGGCTGAGCCGCTCGCGAAGTTGCAGGCGAGCGCGGAGCAGTCTTGACTTGACGGCCGGAATGCTCAGTTCGAGCGCATCGGCAGTTTCTTCGGTGGAAAGCCCTTCCACATCGCGCAAAACGAACACGGTGCGGAAACCGGGGGGCAAACCTTGAATTGTCTTGGTCAGGATCTCTTTCAGCTCGGCCTGACCGTATTGCTGTTCCGGGTTGGGACTCCAGTCCGCGACATCACGCGGAACGGATTCTTCCCCGACTTGAATATCTTCATCGAGGGAGACGAAGCGCTCAGGCTTGCGCTTGCGCAGCTTCATCAGCGCTTCGTTCACGGCAATGCGCACCAGCCACGTGTAGAACTTGGAGTTGCCCTGGAAGCGGTCGAGATTCTGGTAAGCCTTGAGGAAGGCTTCCTGAACTACGTCCTCGGCATCCTCACGATTCTGCGTAATGTGGTTGGCGATCCGGAACACGTTCCGGTCGTACCGCCGAACGAGTTCCTCGTACGCCGCGTCGTCTCCGCCTTTGGCGGCATGTACGAGGGCCAGTTCTTCACTGGCAGGTCCGATCACGCTAGTTTGGATGGTACCCATAAGGCTTTCGATTCAGGAATATGTAAGTGCAAACCTCTATTGTACAGGTTGCCGTGTTGACCTTTTGGGCACACTGCCGCACAAGGTTGCTGGTGCAGCGGCAAGGGGTGGTTGGCGGTTCTACAATCAGCTAGAGCGTAGCGTGGGTAGTTGGGAATGGGAGAAGTGCCAGATGTTTGAAGATGATGCAAGAGAGTTTTCGTGGTGGGCAAAGCGGCGAGGGGTGTGGTCTGCAAAGCGATACGCATCGCACTGGTTGTGCTCGGCGGGAGTTGCGTCGTTATGCGTTTTGCTGCTGAGTGGTGCTTTGTATAGGCTATCTGCCCAGGATGCAAAGAAGGCGACCCCGGCACACAAGAGTGCAGCGAGTTCAGCAGGGAAGCACTCTACAAAGAAGGGAACGGCGGGCAAGGGCAAAGTTTCTGCTAAGTC
Source organism: Terriglobales bacterium (assembly GCA_038229415.1). Lineage (GTDB taxonomy): Bacteria > Acidobacteriota > Terriglobia > Terriglobales > Acidobacteriaceae > JANXUR01. The sequence goes on along the minus strand of JBBROM010000008.1, from coordinate 51,318 downwards.
GCACAAGCATGGGCATCGCCGGGCCTCTGCGTTGCGGATGAAGAAGATTGCGCGGGCGTTTGTGGCGTCGAATGAATTGAAGCCGATGGCGCGGCAGTTGCTGGAGACGCATAGCAAGGCGGCGTACGCAGGCGTGGAAGGATTTGCGGCGCGACATCCGCAGGACGATGCGGGGGCGATGGCATGGTTAGTGCTGGGTTATGCGCACTTACAAGATAAACAATATGATGCGGCTTCGGTGGCACTGGCAAAAGCGCATGGACATGATGGCGAGTTAGCCGATTACTCTGCCTACTTTCTGGCGCAGTCGTATGTGGAGTCGAAAGAGTACGCGCAAGCGCAGAGTGTGGTGAAGGATTTTGCGGTGAAGTATCCGGACTCGCTGTTTCAGCGTGAGGCAAATACTTTGAATGCGCGGGCGGCGCTAGAGTTAGGCAAGCCTGCAGTAGCCATTGCACTGCTGAATAAGTATCCAGCGGACGAGCGGGCGAGCGAGAGCATACTTCTGGCGCGGGGGTATGCCGCGAATGGACAGAACGACAAGGCGCTGGCTGTGGCGCGGCGAATCTACTACCAGACTCCTCTGGCTGTGGAAGCGGATGATGCGGGCGCGCTGTTGGTTAAGATGGGTGCGAGTAAGACCACGATGGCCGAGCGCAAGACTCGCGCCGAGGCTTTGCTACGGGGGAAGCGCTACGATCAGGCGGCGCGCGAGTTGCGATCAATCGTAACGGAGTTAACGGAGGCGGAGCGTCCAGGAGTGCAGTTGGAGTTGGCGGAGGCGCTGCGGAAGAGCGGGAAGTATAAGGATGCGCGCGAGGTGCTGGATCAGATCCCGGATGCGACGGATGGGGGCGGGATTCTGGCACAGAAACTGTATCAGCAGATGGAAGTGGCGCGGTCGCTGGAGGATGAGGCGACGATGCTGGCAAAAGATACGGAGTTAAGGGTGAATGCTCCAGGGTCAAGTTCGCTGGAGGAGGCGCTACTTTCGACGGCAAACTACTACTTACTCAAGGATAACTTAGCGGATGCAACCAGATACTATCGCGAGATATATGAGCGGTATCCGCATGGCGCGCATGGTTCGTATGCGCATTGGAAGGCGGCGTGGCTAACGCTGCGGCAGGGGAAGCGGCAAGACGCAGCAGCGCAGATGGAAGAACAGATCCAGGTGTATGGGGCGACTCCAGAGACGCCTGCGGCGCTGTTTTGGCGTGCGCGACTGGCGGAAGAAGAGAGTGACTTTTTAAAAGCACATGCTTACTTGCGTAAGTTGACGGATCGTTACCAGAACTATTATTACGGCGAGCAAGCGCGGCGGGAGTTGGAGCGGTTGCAGATGCAGGGTACTCCGCAGCCCTATGCGGTGCTGCAGAAGATTGGACCAGCGCCGACGCCTCCGGATTTGAGTGTGGGGGAAGCTCCGCCTACGGATAGTTTGCGCTTGCAACGAGCGCACCTGCTGGAGAATGCGGGATTGGTTGAGTTTGCGGTGAAAGAGCTGAATAGTGAGGCAGATTCGTTCGCGGGGCACTGGTTCACACTGGAGAGCGCGCGCCTCTTTGCGGATAGCGGCAGATATGATCGCTCGATTGAGACAATGAAGCGCGCGCTGCCCGGATATTTTACTTATGATACGGACGCAATGGATCGTAAGTATTGGGAATTGCTGTTTCCGCGACCTTACTGGGACGACTTACAGAAGTATGCTGGCGACAATGGGCTGGATGCTTATCTGGCTGCGTCGCTGATTCGGCAGGAGAGTGAGTTTTATGCTGGGGCGGTCTCGAAAAAGAACGCGCTGGGGCTGATGCAGCTGTTGCCGGTAACTGGGAAACAGGTTGCGAAGAATATCGGGCTCAGGGGATTTAGCGCGGATCAGTTGTATCAGCCGACGACTAATATTCAGCTAGGCACACATTATTTCAAGACCATTCTGGATCATTTTGGCGGGAATGTGGAGTTTTCTCTTGCCGCCTATAACGCAGGGCCTGAGCGAGTGGAGCAATGGCGATCGAGCTTAAAGTACAAAGATTCGGCGGAGTTTGTGGAGTCCATTCCGTTTACTGAGACACGAGAGTATGTGCAGGCGATTCTGCGGAATGTGGGAGTTTATAGGCGGTTGTATGGGAAGTAACGAAAATCCCGCCACCACCCCCGTTCGGATTTGGGAGTTTCCGGCGCGGACTTCGCAAACAACATTTCGTAGAGCAGCAGGAACGCGCCTGTGACGATGGCGCTGTCGGCGATGTTGAAGGCCCAGTAGTCATAACGGTGGCCGCCGATACGGATAAAGAAATCTAGGAAGTCCACGACATAGCCGTTGTGGATGCGATCCCATAAGTTACCGATGGCTCCACCGACGATGAGGGCGAGCCCGACGCCCGCCAGCTGACTAAATGTGGCGCGGAAGAGGATGAAGCAGACGACTAACAGCGCGATGATGGAGAAGGAGATGAGAAGCCAGAGCTTGAGGCTGGACGGATTCTGGGTAAAGATGCCGAAGGCTGCACCGTGATTTTCTAGATGAGTTAGGTGGAAGAAGCCAGGGATTACGACGCGTTCTTGCCAGAGGATGATGTTGTGGATGATCCAGAGTTTGGAGGCGCGGTCAGCGACTACGACCGCGAGTGAGACTAGCAGGAGAGAAAGGCGAGCTGTGATGGATCGGGTCATGAGCGTTGTGGCGTCCTACGGGACTCGATTCTGTCTGCGACTTACCCGGCACTTACGTGCCGGGCTTTCTTGTTGCATCCCTTCGGGACTGGCTTTATTCGCGGAACTTAATTTCTGCCTCCCACCCTAGCGTCGCCAACATCGGGCGACCCGAGGGTGGGGCACCATCTTTATTTGTAGAATTGTCAGCCTGCTAGGTTTGAGGCTGCTTCTTCCAGTTCGTGCAATACGGGAACGCAGCGTTCGCAGGCGGTTGGATACGAGACGTCTTCGCCGACTCGGGTTGAATAGTTCCAGCAGCGCTCGCACTTGGTGCCGTCGGCCTTGGTTACGGTGATGGAAAGTGCAGCGCCGGCGGGTGCAGCGTCCAGTTTTACCTCCGAAACGATGAATAGATAGCGCAACTGCGATTCATACCGTGCCAAGAGCGGGTAAGTCAGCTCAGGTGCGGTGATGATGAGTTGCGCATCGAGGCCTCCGCCGATCTGCTTGGCCGTGCGAGCTGCTTCGAGCGATCGCATCACTTCTTCGCGGACAGCAAGGAGCGCGTTCCAGTCTCGAAACAATTCGTTAGCGTCCGCGGTTACTCCTTCGCCAAGGGTGTCCGCATTAGTCGGGAACTCCGCGAGGTGGACGCTGGCGGGTGCGCCTGCTGGTTTCGGTAAGTAAGACCAGACTTCCTCGCAACTGAAGCTGAGAATGGGCGCGAGTAACTTAACGAGCGCGGTGCCGATGCGCCAAACAGCGGCTTGGGCGGAGCGGCGGCCGGGTGCGTTGGGTGCTTGGGTATAAAGGCGATCCTTGAGCACGTCAAAGTACATACTGCTGAGGTCTACGACGCAAAACTGGATTATCCGCTGATAGATCTTGTGGAACGCGAACTCTTCGTAATACCGTTGGATCTCATCGGCAAGGTCGGCGGTCTGGTGGAGCATGTAGCGGTCTATGCTCTCCATGTCCGCGTAGGCGACGCTGTCGCGTGAAGGCTCGAAGTCTGACAAGTTGCCGAGGATGTAGCGGAAGGTGTTGCGAATCTTACGATAGTTATCAGAGACGCGCTGCATCAGGTGTTCGGAGCAGGTTACGTCTTCGCGGAAGTCTACTGAACTAACCCAGAGGCGAACGATGTCGCCACCGAGGCGTTCGGCGATATCCACCGGGTCAACTACGTTGCCTAGCGATTTAGACTGGGCGCGACCTTGTTCATCGAGCGTCCAGCCATTGGTGGCTACGCTGCGATAGGGGGACTGGTGGCGGTCGCCGACGGCGCAGAGTAGTGAGCTATGGAACCAGCCGCGATACTGGTCGCCACCCTCTAGATACAAGTCGGCGGGCCAGGGATTGCGCTCACTAGTGCCGAGTACGGCGGCTTGACTGCTGCCAGATTCGAACCAGACGTCAATGATGTCCATTTCGCGGCGGAAGGTGATGCCTTCGCACTTCGTGCACTTCGTGCCTTCGAGCAGGGCGGCGTTGGCGGCGTCGGTGTACCAGACGTCCACGCCATGTTGAGCTACTAAGTCGAGGACGCGCTGATTAGTGGCCGCGTCATGCAGGGGCGCGTTGCAGCCATCGCAGAGGAAAACTGCGATGGGCACGCCCCATAAGCGCTGGCGACTAATGCACCAGTCGGGGCGGGTGGCGATCATGTTGGTGATGCGCTCTTCACCCCAGGCGGGATCCCATTTGACTTTCTTGATTTCGTCGAGCGCGATGGAACGCAATGTGCCGTTGGCATCGCCGTCCATCTTACTATCCATGGCGATGAACCACTGTTCGGTAGAGCGGAAGATGATGGGGTTGTGACAACGCCAACAATGGGGATAGGAATGCTCGATCTTGCTGGATTGCAGAAGCGCGCCGCTCTCGCGGAGTAACTCGATGATAATGGGGTTGGCTTCCGGTACCTTCTTGCCGTTGTATTCGGGCAAGCCGTTTTGCAGGCGGCCAGCGGCGTCCACGTTGCAGGTAAGGTCGAGGTTGTACTTGACGCCGGTGAAGAAATCGTCAGCGCCGTGGGCGGGCGCGGTGTGGACGACGCCGGTGCCGGTGTCCATTGTGACGTAATTGCCGAGGACGCCTAGGATCTTGCGGTCGTCTAAGAATGGGTGCTGGAAGTTGGCGTACTCGAACTTAGTGCCGGGAAAAGTGGCGAGCGTGGTGAAGTCGCCGAAGCTGCACTTTTCTGCCACTTCTTTCGCCAGTGCTTCAGCGACAAGGAAGACTTCGCCTGCGTGGGCGGAATCCGGCGCTGGTGCTAAAGCGACATAGTTATCTTTCGGGCTTACCGTTACCGCCATGGACGCTGGGAGGGTCCATGGAGTCGTGGTCCAGATGATGGTGTTGACTTGCTTGCCTGCGAGCTTCGCGGCTAAGTCAGCGTCGAACTGATCGCCGAAGAACTTGGCGGGCTCATCTAATAACTTGTACTTCACGTACACTGTGGGGCTTACGTGATTCTCGTACTCGACTTCAGCTTCGGCGAGGGCGGTGCGGTCGTGGATGCACCAGTAAGTGGAGCGCAGGCCCTTGTAACATGCGTCCTGTTCAAAGAAGCGATAGAGTACGCGGAGGACGGCGGCCTCGTACTGTGGCGTCATGGTGGAGTAGGGGTGGTCCCAGTCACCGAAGACGCCGATGCGCTTGAACTGCGAGCGTTGCAGATCGAGATACTTCTGTGCGTAGTCGCGGCAGGCGTGGCGCACTTCGAGCGGGGCCATTTTCAGCTTCTTGCCACCGAGGTCCTTGTCCACCTTGATCTCGATCGGCAGGCCGTGGCAGTCCCAGCCGGGGATGTAGGGCGCGTCGTAGCCGAGCATGGTGCGCGACTTGACGATGAAGTCCTTGAGGGACTTGTTGAGGGCGTGGCCGAGATGGATGGGGCCGTTGGCGTAGGGCGGGCCATCGTGCAGGATGTAGACCGGCCGACCCTTGCGCGCTTCGCGGATGAGGCCGTAGATGCCCATTTCTTCCCAGCGAGCGAGGATTTTTGGCTCGTTTGCAGGCAGGTTGGCCTTCATGGGGAAGTCGGTTTTGGGCAGGTTGATGGTGCTTTTCAGGTCTAGCGGCACGAATGTGGGGCTCCGGTGTTGGGGATAATTCTTATTATAGCGGGGCGTGGGTGGAGCCACCACAGAGGCATGGAGTAAGTGCGCGGACAATAATGGGCGCGACGGGTACAAAGTCTTGCTACCGGTCGCGCCGTCTGCTTAAGGTATCACTTGATAGACGGAGCCCGCGTTCTTTGCTCCTCCTGTAGAAGTTGTGCCGATCAGATTCTTGTTGGCGTCAAAGATGACTGGCGAGACTGGCCATTTGCCGTCGGGATCGCCGAGGAAGGTGTGCACGACTGTTTGGCTCCAAGCTCCACCGGCAACCGCTGGCGGCGTGAGTTTGAAGACGGTTCCGGAATACTGCGCAGTTTTATTCTTTGATCCGCCGCTCCTTGTGGTGCCGTAGAAGCTCCCGGTTGCGGTGTCGAGCAGCAGACCCGCGCACGGAGTGGCACCGGATGCAGCACCTGGAAAGGTGTAAAGGACGCTCGCAGTCCAATACGTTCCACCATTCGCTGGCGGGGAAAGCCGGAATGCTGTGCCGGCGAGGCTGTCGCCGCCTGAAGAAGCAGTCCCGTAGAGATTTCCGCTCGAATCGATGACAAGATTAGAGGTAGGTACGCCCCCAACATGGCCACCATTGATGTACTGGATAACCGACGGAATCCAACTGCCTCCGCAACAGCCGGAACCGCTAGCTTGAACGCTGTTCCCCGCGCGAGCCCGCCTTGGGATGCCGTGCCGTAAAGGTTGCCGATGCCATCGAATGTTAGCCAAGAGACAGGAGCGATGCCAATGTTTACCTCAAAGCTGTAGAGAATTGTTTCAACAAAACCGCTGCCGGAGGAGGCTACCGTGAAAACCGTTCCGTAGTTCAACGACCCGCCAGCGGAAGTCGTGCCATAAACTACGCCCTTGCTATCGAGGATCACGCCGCCCTTAGGGGTTGAGCCGTCGGGAAGTCCGGTAAAGCGGTGCATAGTGCGCTGAGTCCAGACGCCGCCGGGCGTGCTTGGTGGCTTGAGCTTGAAAACGACACCGCAGTGACACTTGGCATCGCCGGCAGATTGAGTCGTGCCGTATAGACTGCCAGCCTTGTCGATCGCTAGATTGCCTGACGGATACGAACCATCGGTACCGCCCGTAAAGCTATATATCACAGACTCGGTCCAAGCGCCTCCCGCCGCGGACGGAGGACTGAGTTCGAAAACGGTGCCTCCGTAGGACCCTCCTGATCCCGAGGTGGTGCCATAGAGGTTTCCTGCGGTGTCGAACACAACAGGACCATTGGCGGAGACATCATTCGGGCTTCCGTCAAGCGAATACAAGACGGACTCAGTGTGGGCAGCTGCTGGCTGGGTGCAGAGTGTGGTTAGGAAGATGGCGACGAGTGCGGTCCCTGCGAGATGGATCGGGCGGGTTATTGCTTGGGCGACTTGACGGAGCATGGACGAACTCCTGCTGGTGCGAGGTTAGTCGAACGTTGGGCAGGGGGGATCCGCCTGCGAAGATGGTAGCACGGATGGGATTGTCGCCCTCACGGGAACACAAGGGATGACACACCTTTGAGGCGACCCCTTCCCGTCAGGCTCGGACCATCCTACGTCTCGAAAGGCGCGAGACGGTGGGCGCCCGCATTGGTGGAGTACTTCGGACGTTGCCCCCGACCGGGCGGGTTAGGCACCTGCCCCCACGTAAATTGGTGTGGTGCCGCCCCTACGGGGCTCAGGCTTCTCTTGCTGCTCACCCACCGCTTACGCGGTGGGCTAACGACAATGTCGCCCGCTTTGCGGGCTTTGTATTTCCCGTCATTTTGGAAAGACGCGAGTCGTGGCACCATGGCTAGAGGTCTTCTCGCTGCTATCCCAGCGCTTGCGTGCTGGGCTATTCTCTGCCGCGCCTATGGCGCTGGGGTACGGGCGCGGCTGGCGGTTGGTTCTCCATCTGGCATCGCGTTTCGAGGCTTCGCCTCGATTGGACGGGCGAGGGCGCCCGTCCCCACACGGTTGTAGCCTAGCAACGAAGACCCGCCCAAGCGGAGCTTGGACGGGGCACCCGGTTCGTACCTCAAGTCAGATTCGGTGGGGCTTCCAGCGGTAACACAAGGTCCCTCCACTGCGCCACCTTTCGCGCTTGGCGCGAAAGGTGGCTGCGGTCGGGATGACACGTTTGTGGCAACCTCTTCCCGTCAGGCTCGGACCATCCTACGTTTCGAAAGGCGCGAGACGGTGGGCGCCCGCATTGGAGCACTTCGGAGCTTTGCCCCGACGGGGCAGGGGAGGCACCTGCCCCCACGCAAGCTGGCGAGTGTCGCCCCTACGGAGCTCGCGTCTTTTTTGCTGCTTTCCCAGCACTTACGTGCGGGGCTATCCTCTGCCGCGCCTACGGCGCTGGGGCGTTTCTAGACACACGGTGGTGGCGGGGTAGGGGTCCTTCGCTTCGCTCAGGATGACACCGGGAAGGAAAATGCTGGGACACCGAGCATCCCACGTCTCGAAAATCGCGAGACGTGGGGCACCCGCATTGGCGGAGTAGTCCGGGGCTTGCGCCGATTGGGCAGGTGAGGCTGCCCCCACGCGAACTGGTGAGTGTCGCCCCTATGGGGCTCGCATCTTTTCTGCTGCTTTCCCAGCACTTACGTGCTGGGCTATCCTATGCCGCGCCTATGGCGCTGGGGTGCTCGCGCGGCTGGCGGTTGGTTCTCCATCTGGCATCGCGTTTCGGGGCTTTGCCCCCGATTGGACGGGCGAGGCGCCCGTCCCCACACGGTTGTGGCCTAGCAAATAAGACCCGCCCAAGCGGAGCTTGGACGGGGCACCCGGTTCGTACCTCAAGTCAGATTCGGTGGGGCTTCCAGCGGTAACACAAGGTCCCTCCACTGCGCCACCTTTCGCGCTTGGCGCGCAAGATGGCTCCAGTCGGGATGACACGGGGGGCGGTGGCTCCTACGTCTCGAAAAGCGCGAGACATTGGGCACCCGGCATCCTACGTCACCCGCATCCTCGGGGCACCCGCGCTCTGTATGCGCCTTTGAGGCAACTCTATGCATCCAAACATCATCCGACCGTTAGGGATATTTTTGGCTTGGGCGGTTTGCGGGTCGTCTTTTGGGTTCTGGGTTGCGTCAGACAAGTGGGGGTTGGCGGCGAATGAGCGGACTGGATGGTTTGGAAAAAGAGATGGAGAGCCGGCTGAACGCGAATGACGCGGCGGTGGTGGCTGCGGCGCGGGCGAATTTGAATACGGAGGCGATTGTGCAGAATGCCGCGACGAAGCTGGAGTCCGCGCCAGAATTTGCTGCGCCAAATTTTGCGATGCGGGATAGCACGATGCAGCGTCCGCTGTGGAAGTCGTTGTTTTTGAACGTGAAGGAAGCGTTGTTTCCGCCGAAGCAGGCGCCGCTGATCTTGAGCTTCCGTCCGCTGGATATGAGTGAGCAGCATTTTACGGTGGAAAAGAAGTCTACGCTGGGTTCGTTATTCGCGAACTTGAAGGCGATGGCTTCGCCTGAGAAGCAGGCTCCGCTGGTGTTGACATCGAAGCCGGTGGCAGCGGGCGAAGAACGGTTTACGGTGGAGCAGTTGTCGCTGTTCGCGTCGTTGGCAGCGGGTATTAAGGGATTGCTGAATCCGGAGAAGCAGGCTCCGTTGGTGTTGACTTCGCGGCCGGTGGGAGCGGGAGAAGAGCACTTTACGGTGGAGCGTCCGGGATTGTTGGCATCGCTGGCAGCGGGCGTGAAAGGCGTGTTTGCACCGGAGAAATTGCCGCCGCTGATGGTGACTTCGCAGCCGGTTCCGGTAAAGAAGTTGTGGGGGTTTTACGATCACAGCCGGCAAGGCGCGATGGTCTCGATCGCGGTACATGTGGTGGCGATTGCGGCGGTGCTGGCGTTTTTCTTGTGGCCGCGCGCGCCGAAGGCTGCCATGGTGAAGCCGGATGAGAATTTGACGAGTGTGGTGTTGACGCTGCCTCCGGATTTGTCTCCGGCACCGCATGGCGGTGGTGGGGGCGGGGAAGCGGCGCTGACGAAGGCTCCGAAGGGTGCGTTGCCGGAGACGGCGAAGTTGCAGTTGACGCCGCCGCGAGTGGTGCAGCTGGAGCATCCGAAACTGCCGGTTGCGCCGACGATTATTGCGGATCTAAAGACACAGAAGTTGCCGGATTTGGGCGATCCGTTTACCAAGGTGGCGCTGGCGGTGCCGACGAATGGGACAGGCACTGGAGGCGGCATTGGCGATGGTAAGGGTACGGGTGTGGGGCCAGGCAGCGGGCCGGGATTTGGTCCGGGAAACGGTGGCAATTATGGTGGCGGAAACTACCAGGCGGGCAAGGGCGGCGTGGGGATTCCGCGGGTGATTTACCAGACCGACCCGGAGTTTACGGAAGAGGCGCGCAAGGCGAAGTATCAGGGAACAGTGGTGCTGTGGCTGGTGGTGGGGCCGGATGGCCGGGCGCATGACATCCGCGTGCAGCGCAGTTTGGGGTTGGGATTGGACGAAAAGGCTGTGGCTGCGGTGAAGCTGTGGCGGTTTGAGGCGGCCAAGCTGAATGGAACTCCGGTGGGCGTGGCGGTGAATATCGAGGTAGACTTTCGGCTGTATTAAGACCACCACGGAGGCACGGAGAAAAAGCAGGATGTGGTTTGGAAGGGAGGGCTTGCGCCCTCCCTTTTGCTTTGGGGGCGAACTACTGCGCGCGGCGTGGCTTGCGTGGTAATCTCTAGCTGATTCCGGGAGGACTATTGCCATGTTTTTTGAACAATTTTATTTGACGTGTTTGTCGCACGCTTCGTACATGATCGCGTCGGGTGGCGAGGCGGTGGTGATTGATCCGCAACGCGATGTGGAGATTTATCTTGAGGTCGCCAAGGAGCAGGGGCTGCGGATTGCGCACATCTTTGAGACGCACTTACATGCTGATTTTGTAAGTGGGCATTTGGAGTTGGCGGAGCGCACGGGCGCGAAGGTATATATCTCGCGCGAGGCGGGCGCGACGTTCGCTCATGTAGATGTAGAGGATGGATTTGAGTTAGTCGTGGGTGATTGTAAGTTGCGGGCGCGGGCTACTCCTGGACATACGCCGGAGGGGATTTGCGTGGAGGTTTACGACCTTTCTTCGGAAGGCGAGGCGTTGGTGAAGCCCTGGGCTGTGTTTACTGGGGATACGTTGTTTATTGGAGATGTGGGGCGGCCGGATCTGTCGCCGTCGCATACGCCGCAACAGTTGGCGGGGATGCTGTATGACAGTCTGCATAGTAAGTTGATGACGTTGCCGGATGAGACGCTGGTGTATCCGGCACACGGGGCCGGGTCGTTATGCGGTCGAGGGATGCGGGATGCGAAGTCGTCCACGATTGGGACCGAGCGACTTACTAACTATGCGTTGCTGATTGCGTCGCGCGAGGAGTTTAAGCGGCAACTTACGACGAATTTGCCAACGCGTCCACAGTATTTTGCCGAGGATGCCCGGCTGAATCGTGAGGGGGCGGCGGCGTTGACGGAGTTGGCGACGATTCCGGCGCTGGCTGCGGCTCACGTGGCGCGACTGCAAGAAACTGGCGTGACAGTGCTGGATGTGCGGACTGCGGACGAGTTCGCGGCGGGGCACTTGCCGGGGTCGGTGCAGATTGGGCTGGGCGGGCAGTTCGCGTCGTGGGCGGGGACGTTGTTTGGGGTGCAGTCGAAGTTGGTACTGGTAGGCGCAGATGAAGAACAAGTGCATGAGGCGCGGATGCGGTTGGCGCGGGTGGGGATTGAGGAGGTCGTCGGGTATTTGGGCGGTGGGATGGTGGCCTGGTCGGCGGAAGGGTATCCCGTGGCGACGGTGGTCCAAGTAAGTGCGGACGAGTTAGTAGGGCGGGCGGTGTTGGATGTGCGGCGCGAGGCGGAGTGGAATGCGGGGCATCTGGAGGGTGCGCATTGGCATGCGCTGGATGCGTTTCCGAGTGAGTTGCCTGAGTTAGAAAAAGATGCGGCGGTGGCGGTGCATTGCAAGAGTGGCTATCGGAGCATGGTAGCGGCGAGCTTGTTGCAGAAGGCCGGGTTTACGAATGTCGTGAACGTGGTTGGCGGATTTGATGCGATGGTCGCGGCGGGGTTGCCGGTGGTGGAAGCTAGGTTGGCTTAGAGGCAAAGGCGCACACAGAGGCACTGAGACACAGAGGGGCACGGAGGTTACTTGGGTCGGTGTGGCGGTGTGCTATCCCACCCTAACGCCGAACGGCACGGCGCGAGGGTGGGGCACCGAGTTTTATCTCGGCTCGTAGGGGCAGCATCGTTTGCCAAAATGATCGCCGTTGAGTTGGATTTGTCGCATTTCATGCGGCCCTTGCGGGCTGCGGCTGGTGAGCGACGCGGTCCCAGCGCTATCCCGCTGGGCTAGAATGGGGCACCGCCCTCCGGGCTAGGAAAGGGGCGGTGGCGGGGTTAGATTCCACCCTTCGACAAGCGCGAACGGTGTGGCACTTAGCCATTGAACTTTACGACTCAAGCCAAAATCAGGCTTGAATGGGCCACCCGCGAATCAGAATTTTAGGCGGAATTATCGGCTGCATCCCACCCTAACGCCGCGAACAGCCGCGTCGTTAGGATTGCGCACCCATCGCAGTTGGGGGCTAACTGGGATCGCGAAGCGGCTTGAATGAAATAAAGTAGTACGCGACAGCACCAAAGGGACCCAGAAAGAGAACTCCAAAGAACCACCCCAATCTCTTCAAAATCGGCAAATCACTGGCTACCAGAGAGTCAAAAAGCATGCCTGGCCAGAGGATGAAAAAGCCAATCGCCCCGGCGGCGCCCGCTGTTCCAAGCGGAATGCGCAGCAGATCTGGTACCTCCGCATTCCTACCTGCAACTGCAAAAAAAATCGATCCGAACACGATCGCGCAGACAGCAGCAACGAGTGACCAAGCAGCCACCTTGAACATAAACTTAAGGACGCCCATGGCTGATTAGCTTACTACAGTGTCAGGGTATTCTCTCACCACCACAAGCTCAGTATTTGGTTCACTAGTAGAGCCGAGATGTACGCCAGCCCCGACATATACAGGAACTGGATGGCTGGCCACTTCCATCCGTTGGTTTCTCTGCGGACTACGGCTAACGTGCTGGTGCATTGCATGGCGAAGGCGAAGAAGACCATGAGGGCGATGGCGCCGGGGAGGGCTAACTCTCCGCGCAGGGCCGCCTGCAGGGGTAGGGAGTGCGTGTTGGGGTCGGTGCCGTAGATGGTGCCGAGCGTGCCTACCATTACTTCGCGGGCGACGACCGAAGTTAGCAGGCCGACGCCGATCTTCCAGTTAAATCCCAGCGGTTTGATGACCGGCTCGATTAAGTGGCCGAGCGTGGCGATTACGCTATGTTCGAGCGCGGGCGCGTGTCCGTTTTGCAGGGGCAGGGTAGTAAGTATCCAGATGACGAGCGTGACCGCGAGGATGGTGGTGCCTACTTGCTTGAGGAATACGGTGCCGCGATCCACGAGACGCAGTGCGATGGATTGCAGCGTGGGCAGGCGATATTCGGGCATTTCGAGTACAAAGGGGATACTGCTGGCTTTCATCGCCGACGAGTTGAGTAACTTGGCGGTGGCGAAGGCGGCGACGAATCCGAGAACATAGAGCGACATCATGACGGCGGCGCGGGCGTTGAGGAATGGGCCGAGCACGGGAGTATCTGGAATAAACGCCGCAATAAGTAGCGTGTAAACGGGCAGACGTGCGCTGCACGTCATAAATGGTGCGATGAAGATCGTCGCAAAGCGGTCGTGCTTATTTTCAATAGTGCGCGTCGCCATGATGGCGGGTACGGCGCAGGCATAGGCGGAGAGCAGCGGGATGAAGGCTTTGCCGTTGAGTCCAATGCCGCTAAAGGTGCGGTCGGAGATGAGTGCAGCGCGGGCAAGATAGCCGGAGTCTTCCAGTAGTCCGATAAACAAGAATAATAAGAGTATTTGCGGCAGAAAAACCAGTACGGCACTTAGTCCCTTCCAGATGCCGTCAATAATCAGTGAGCGGAGTAAGCCTTCGGGGAGTAAGTTGGCGGCTTGGGCGCCGACATCGTTGAGGATGAGCTGGAAGCCGTCGCTTAGAGGCTTGCCGATGCCGAATACGGTTTGAAAGACGGCTCCGACGACGAGGATGAAGATGAGCGGGCCCCAGATTTTGTGGAGCAGGATCTGGTCGAGGCGACGGCTCCACACAGAAGGCAGCGGAGCGCGGTAGCCGGAGCGGGTGCGCACTTGTGCGGCCCATTGGCGCGATTGTGGCGCGTTGGGAATGACCGGTAGCAGGGTTGGACCTTCGACGCTGCGTCCGCGGCTGAGAAAGCGATGGATGGCGTCGAGGCCGGTGCCGGATGCGGCGCTGATCATGGCGACGGGTGCACCGAGTTCGGTGGCGAGCTTTAAGACGTCGAGCTTACCCTCGCGCTTGGCGAAGAGGTCGGCCATATTGAGCAGTACCAGGGTGGGCAGGCCGAGTGCGATGACGGTGGCGGCGAGATGCAACTGACGCGTGAGGTTGGTGGCGTCTAGCACGAGCAAAACGGCGTCGGGGCGAGGCAGGCCGGGCATGCGTCCGTGGAGCACGTCGAGGGCGACACGTTCGTCTTCGCTGAAGGGTTCGAGGCCGTAGACGCCGGGGAGGTCCACGAGCGTGAGGTCGCGAAAGCCGGACAGTTGGCCGGTGTGCTGCTCGACGGTGACTCCGGGATAGTTGCCTACCTTTTGGCGCAGCCGGGTGAGGCGATTGAAGAGCGTGGACTTGCCGGAGTTGGGCGGCCCGATGAGCGCGACGGTGCGAAACTCGCCCTGAGGACTACGGGCGGGGGCCGTGGACAAGTGCGTTCGGGACGCCATTACCGGGACTCGCGATCTTTGGGCGCGATGCGCTTGGTTATCAGGATGCGGCGAGCGGTATCGGCACGCAGGGCTACGTCGCTGCCTTCGATGGTGTAGAGGAGCGGGTCGCCGAGGGGAGCGGGGCGAGAGAAGCGAACTTCTGCGCCGGTGATGAATCCGAAGCGAACGAGAAGTTGCTTGATCTGCTCGGGCAACTGAAATGTGTCAATGATGGCGGCTTCGCCGGGCTTTAGGCTTAGCAGGGTTTCGGGTTGGGGAGTGGTGGGCATGGCTTTCAACGATATTTAATCTAAGACCGATTTGGTCGGATATTAAAATCATACCTGAAGAGTGGGGGGAAATGCCAGTCAGTCGTCCTTTCAGGACTTGATCGCCTTGCGGCTGGACCCGGCACTCCGCTGCGCTTCGTACCGGGCTTACGTCGGGTTGTGCCTTCGGCACGAAACTGGGGCAGTGTGGGCTTACGGTTCTGAAGCTGGAACTGCGGGCGGTGGTGATGGGCGCGGGCAGAGTAGGGGTCTTTCGACTGCGCGAGTGGAAGCGCAGAGCGCTTCCACACGCTCCGCTCAAGATGACACGGCTTGAGGGGGTACCTTTGCGAGGGAAGAACTTTCGGGCTTTGCCCGACTGGACGGGCGAGGGCGCCCGTCCCCACACGAGCCTTTGGCTACAGGCGCTTTAGCAGGGCTTTGGCTTCGGCGAGTTGGGGGAAGAGTTTTTCGTCGGCTTGGAAGGCGGCGGGATGGATGCAGCGGCGGCTGCCGCGGAGTTTGACGGGATGACGAAGGTGGAGCATCTCGTGGTAGACGATGTACTCGAGGGCGAGTTGGGGGACGCGGGCGTCGTCGAAGATGCGGCTGACGACGATGGCGTTGTGGGCGGGGTCGTAGTGGCCGAGGAGGCGGCGGGCGCGGGCGCGGCTCCAGGACATGGTGGGGCGGGCCATCAGTCCGTGGAAGAAGCGCAGGTTGATGTCTTCGAAGATGGCGTCGAGGTCATAAACGTGGCCTTGGGGGCTTGTGATGGGCTTGCGTCCGCGCAATTGGCGGATGCGCTCGGATTGCTGGGCCATGGGCTGGCTGCTGGCGTAGCGGCGATAGCGGGAGGCGTGCGCGGGCTCAATCGGCTTGCGATAGAGCTTGGCGAGCAGAATGTGGGCGATGGCGCGGAGCGCGGTTTCTGGCGCGGATTCGAGGAGGTCGCTGAGGCGGACGAAGATCTTTTCCTGGCGGAGTCGGATGGTGTGGTTGAGGTTGGCGTAGGGGTAGAAGCGGATGGAGAACTCCGGCATTGGCGCACGCGGACGGAGTTCGCGGTAGGTGGTCTGGAAGATGGCGAGGAGTTCGGGGGACACTTTGGGTAGGGTAGCACGGGGGCTTTTCCCGATGCTCTGGTGGCTGGTCGAAGTGCCGCCCCTAAGGGGCTCGCATCGCTCTCTCGATCTTTCCCAGCACTTACGTGCTGGGCTATCCTGTGCCGCGCTTTGCGCTGGGGTGGTGGCTGGTGGTGCGGGCGGTTTGGGTTAAGTCGGCACCGTCGGGGTCTTTCGACTTCGCTTCGGGATTCGCTTTGCAAATCCTGAAGCTGCGCTCAAGATGACACGGCATGGTGGGAAGGTTTCGGAGGGTTACACCGAGTGGATAGACTAGGTGCCCTAGGTGTCGTCTCCCATGTCTCGAAAGGCGCGAGACATGGGGCACCCGATTTGTACCCGATTCGGAACTGCTAGAACTGCGCTGCGGGGAAGATGGAGTGGACTAGTTTCTGGTAGCGGGAGTCTGGGCGCAGGTTGTCCAGGCCCCCGTCCAAGTAGATGTAGGGGAAGCCTTCGTCATGGCGGTCGTGGGCTAATTGGAGATAATGCAGGGCTGCTTCGTTCTGGCGGAGCATGCCGTAGGTTTCCGCCAGGGTATAGGCTGGCAGCTTGCCTTGGTCAAAATATTTCTTCTGTGCGTCGAGCAAAGCCTCGAGCATTCCCTGATATCCACTTTTCTGGAATCCCGCTTCGGCGACGTTGGTGAGGGCCAGCGCGGAGTCATCGTGCATCAACTGCGCAACTTTGCGGGACTCTGCTAAGTATTCGTGATATTCACCGCGTGAAAAGTAAATTCCAATGAGGTAGCGGTGCGGAGAGACAAAGTCGGGCTCGGCGGCTTCCATCTGCTTAAGGAGTGCGGCAGCTTCGTCGTTACGGCCAGCGAGCGACAGGAGCGTCCCTTTGTCGGCGAGAATGGACTTGGAATCGGGCGCGAGTTTGCGGGCGATTTCAATTTGTGCGAGGCCTTCGGGATTGCGGCGTTGGGTGGAGAGCACGGTGGCATACCACTGGTGGGCCTTGACGTTGTTGGGATCGAGTTCGATGGCGCGGCGGAACTCGTGTTCAGCGGCGGCGGCATCCCACTTCCAATAAAACAGCACAAAACCCATGGAGGCATGGGCATCGGCGAGGCTGTCGTCTAACTCGACGGCTTTTTGGGCGGCGGCGAGGGCGCGGGGATAAGCCTCATTCGAGGGCATCAGGGTGTATTCGCGCATCAGGTTGTAGCAGTCGGCTAGGCCTCCGTAGGCTTGGGCGTATTGGGGGTCGCGGACGATGGCTTGGGTAAAGTTGTCCACCGCGCTGGTGAGGCCCGCTGGGGTGCGCAGATTCCAGTAGTAGCGGCCCTTGAGGTAGAGATCCTCGGCCTCGGGAGTCGGGTGGTGGAGCGACTTGCCAGCGGTGAGTTTCGCGGTTTCGGCCGACTGCCGCACGATGCGGTCGCGCAGGTAGGCTCCGCCGACGAGCAAGGCGATGGACAGCGCAGCGATGATCAGCCAGAGCTTTGATCGGCGGGGATGGGTATTTCCGGCAGAGGTCTCCGGGGATGTCTCCACTTCGTCAAACGAGTTAGAGGCTTCGGATTCCGCGTCCGCATGATCTTCGACCAGCTCGGGCCCCAGTGGCTGTGCGGAGCCGGGTGCCTCCAGCCACTGCTTCAGTTCGTGGCGATAGGCGTACACCTTGCCGCCGGATTTGCCGGGCAGGCGATGGATGGGCAGGCCACGCTCCTGTTCCCAGCGGCGGACGGTGCGCTCGGTGCAATCGAAGAAGGCAGCGATCTCCTTCCACGAATTGAGCCGTGGTTCCTCGGTTCGGTGCTTCAAAACGCTATCCATTGCAGGCTTGTCCGAATTTGACCGCAGATGTCCGCACTTGTTGGTTGCGCTGGGGGAGCCTTCGCCAGACTATAGCATACAGGCCGGGACGCTCTCCCTTGGTGCAAACCCCGCAGAGCTTTTGTGGATGGAATGCCGAATGTTCCGCGCAACCCATTGTATTCAGGAGACTTGCATGAATTATCTTCGGCACCTTTCAATTCGTTCTTTAGGCTCGGTGGCAGGCTTGGCAATAGCGATGTTGCTGGCTTCGGCAGCGCAAGCCCAGACGTATGCGGTGGTCACTAACTTGTTGAATACGGGGATTACCTCGCCGGCAGCGCCGGCCACCATTGCGCAAGGCCGTGACGGCAATGTGTATTCGTCTGGCCTGGGCGGCGGTACTGCAAACAACGGCGGCGCTTTCTCGGTGAGCCCGAGCGGCGTTTACTCGACGTTCTATAACGTTGGAACGGCCGACCTAGGGATGTACAGCGGCGTAACGCTGGGAACCGACGGGTTCTATTATGCTGCGCTGAACGACCGTGGTGTGGGAACCTTCGGCACTGTGTTTAAGTTGAGTTCAACTGGCGTGGAGACGGTGCTGCACAGTTTCGCCAATAGCGGTGACGGGGCGTATCCGGTGGCCCCGCCGATGCAGGCAGCGGATGGCAACTATTATGGGGTGACCTCGGGCCGCGGCTTTATTGCGTCTACTCTTTACAAAATTACGGCTGCGGGAGTTTTCAGCACTATCCACACCTTTAGCAGCACCGAGGGCAGTGACGTGAGTGCGGGCCTGATTCAGGGGACGGACGGCAATCTTTATGGGTGCGCTATCTCGGGGGGCACCGTCGGTGTCAATGCAGGCACCATCTTCAAGGCGACCACTGTTGGCGTGATTACGGTTCTCCACAACTTCAATAGCACCGATGGAACGAATTGTGCCTACAGCATGGTGCAGGGCAGCGATGGCAAGCTCTATGGCACCGCGAACGCGGGTGGGAATTCGAGTACTGGCGTTGTCTTCAAAATCACTACGGCGGGTTCGTATTCGGTGCTGCACGACTTTATTACTGCCACGGATGGGACTGGCCCGGTCGGGGCATTCATGCAAGCCAGCGACGGCAACTTTTACGGTGTGACTTTGACTGGCGGCAGCAACAGCGGACTGGGCACCGTGTACAAGATCACCGCGAATGGCGCATTTACCGTGCTTTACACCGGCGTGAGTGCCACGGGTTCGTTACTTGACTCCGGACTGTATCAGCACACCAACGGAATCCTTTACGGGGTTACGAACTCTGGCGGTACTGGACCAAACTCTGGGAACGGCGTGGTGTATAGCCTGAACATTAGCGCGGCACCATTTGCGAAGCTGGTAGCGAAAGCAGGCAAAGTGGGCTCTACGGCTGAGATTCTGGGGCAGGGCTTTACTGGGGCCAGCAAGGTTACGTTTGGTGGAGTAACAGCAACGAGCTTTGCTGTGACTTCGGATACCTATATGACGGCGGTGGTGCCGACGGGTGCGAAGACTGGTGTAGTAACGGTCACTCGGCCGTCTGGCCCGCTGACGACATTAGTGAGCTTCAAAGTGCTACCGACCGTCAGCAGCATTTCGCCAGCCAGCGGGCCGGTTGGGACGCTAGTAACGGTGAATGGTACCGGCTTGACGCAGACTACGAAGGTGACCATCGGAACGATCTTGGCAACTTCGTTTACCGTGGTTTCGGACAGCAAGGTTACGGTGACGGTTCCGACGGGTGCGAAAACTGGTAAGGTTGCAGTGACTACGACCGGCGGGACGGTAAACAGCGCGAGCTCGTTCAGTGTGACGCCGACCATTAGCAGCTTTACTCCGGCGAGCGGGCCTGTCGGAACCATTGTGACAATTATGGGAACTGGGCTGACGCAGACCACTAAGGTTACATTTGGTGGAGTTACTGCGACGGGGTTGACGGTGAACTCGGACTCGTCAGTTACGGCTACGGTACCAACTGGAGCGGTTACTGGGAAGATCGTGGTTACGAGTACGGGCGGCACGGCTACTAGTGCTACGAACTTTACCGTGAATTAGAGCTGGTCTTCGATTACGCGGCCGGACTCGCTTTGCGAATCCGACCGCTGCCTGTTTGGTAGTTCTTGGATAGTTCGGCACTTGTGCATCCAGGTCATCCAGTGTCGCCCCTGCGGGGCTAGAGTCTTGCTTGATCTTACCCAGCACTTACGTGCTGGGCTATCCTGTGCCGCGCTTTGGCGCTAGTTTCGTGGCTGTGGGCGGAGCTTCTATGGCTGTATTGGCGAAAAGCATTCGGAGCTTTGCTCCGAATGGACGGGCGAGGCGCCCGTCCCCACACAGGTTCTGACAACCCGCCTCTGTTGCTGCGACCTGGTTAGAAGCTGAAGCGGACTCCGAACTGGGCGGCGAATGGAATGCCTACCGTGGTGCCGGGGCCGAAGAAGTCGCCTACCGCGCCCGCTGGCCTCTGTACGTCTTTCAAGGTGATGGGGCGGGTTGAACTGCAATCGGCATTGAGGCAGAAGCTGGTCACGTTGCCAGCTGCAACTTGATCTGCCGGAACGGGCAGGGCGGCGATGTCGCCGACGTAATTGTTTGCAGGATTGCTGCGGTTAAACAGGTTGAACATCTCAGCGAAGAAGCGCAGCGATTTGGTTTCGCCAAACTTAAATTCCTTGGTAACTCGCAGATCTACCTGCTGGTAGGGTGTGCCGCGGAACTGGTCAAGAGTAGTATGCACGCCGTTTACGACGGCGCGATCATTGCCGGAGATGCCGTCACCATTGATGTCGGTGCCGGTGCCTAAGGTGAAGGGACGCCCGCTCTCGAACTGAGCCAAGGTTGTTGCCTGCACATGCCACGGCAGGTTCAACTCACCCGCCAGCACGAAACGATGACGCACATCTTCGCCGGACGGCCCGTAGTCACCAGGTCCGAATGGGTTGCGCGGGTCGGAGACGCCGTTCACATAGTCAGAGAGTTCACCCACGGTTGCGCCCCACGTTTTGGCGCTGGCGAGGGTGTAGTGGGCGATGAGGTCAAAGCGCTTGCCCATCTCGCCGCGCACCAGGAATGAAATTGCTTCATAGGCGGAGCGGTTGTCGGACTTGAAGAAGGAAAGATTCGGTTCAAGCCCGGGCGCGACGGTTGAATTGAGCGTGATGCCGCCTGCGTATTCGTAACGGCGATACTCGTGTGTACCGGTGTGGTGCTGATAGGTGGCGCTGACCGTCCAATCCTTGTTGATGGCGTGCTCGATGCCTGCCGACGCCTGGATGCTGTAAGGCGTGTGATAGTTGGGGTCAATCAGCGCACCCTGGCCGCCATCAGCGGCGCTGGGTACGCAGCCGGGGTCGCCCGGCTGTCCGCAGGTGCCCGGGTCGACGTTGACGGCGGTGAATGCGTCTATCCAGCCGTTCTGGTAGAGGTCGTTAAAGTACACGCCACCGCCTGCGCGGAAGACTGTCTTGCCGGACGGACCGAAGGAATAGGCGAGCCCGAGGCGCGGGCCAAAGGCTTTGCGATAGTCCTTGGGCGCGCTGCTGGCCAGCGGAATTTGCAGAGCCTTCAACGTGAGCAGCGCAGGGTTTTGGCTCTGGTCGCGGCCTTCGGCTTTGAACAGGCCGAAGGTGGTGTCGTAGCGCAGTCCGTAGTTGATGGTCAGTCGCGAGGTGGCGCGCCAGGAGTCGTCGGCATAAACGCCGATACGGCGAATGCTTTGGGCGAACGGGCCCGCACCGCCGGAAGGCTGCGCTCCAGCTTGCAGATCGCTGGCGAACTGCTCGGTGTTGTTTACGTAAAACGAGGGATCCTGCGGTAGCACAAAGAGAGTGCTGTTACCCGCCAGTTCGCCGCGCAGTACGGGTTCGTGGATAAAGTTCACGCCGAACTTGAGCGAATGGTTGCCGGCATGGTGGCTCAGGTCGTAGCGCAACTGATATTTCTGCTGGTCACGCTGCACCGGGAACCCGGTAATGGGCGTGGCGAACTGATTGTCGCCGAAGGTCTCGAAGCCGGAGATGGTGTGGAAGGTTGCACTGAATGGGAAGGCCAGCGCGTAACCAAGATGCGAGTTGGGGTTACGTGTGATGTGGAAGTTTTGCGTCGAAAGTGTGAGCGAGCCGACGGTGTTTGCCGAGAACTGGAATTGATTGCCGACTACCAGGTTGAAGAACTTGGAATCCGAGGTAACGCCTGTGTTCGGCAACGTGCCTTGCTGCACCTGGTCATTCTGGGTGCGGTAACGATCGAGGCCAAAGCGCGAGAACCACTGGCTGCGCTGTGATTGATTCCAATCGGCGCGAAGGGTGAACAAGTTTTCGTGGAAGGGAACGGTCACGCCGTTGGGCACCGTGATCGAGCTGACGTTGGGAAGCAGGCCATCCGACGCGAGAGTGGCCAGCGCATTAAACTCGGCGAGACTATTGGCGCTATAGGAAACGCTGGCGTTTTCGCGCACAAACTCATACGACGAGAACAGCCACAATTTGCCCTTGGCCAGCGGCCCACCTATGGTTCCGACGTAGTTCTGGCGGGAAAACGGCTGCTTGGGCTCTGACGCTGGATTATCAATCGGGAAGCGCGCATTGAAGGCGGAGTCGCGGAAGTAGCTGGCAGCGCCGCCGTGCCAGTTGTCTGATCCGCGCTTGGTGCTGATGAGAATCGAGCCGCCGTTGGTGCGACCGGTGTCAGCGTCCATCTGCGAGGTGCGAACACCGAACTCTTCCACGGAATCTGGCGAGAAGTTCTGCAGGAAGCCGCCAATATAGTCGTCATTGTTGTCGGCGCCATCCACTTCGAGATTCACGTTGAGACCGGAGCTGCCGCCGAACGCCACCGCGGTGATGCGCGCTTTTGTAGGGTCAGAAGGCTCGACCGGCTCGGTGGTGGGGGCAAGGTAAGCAATGTTGGCGAAGCTGCGGTGGGCGAGGGGAAACTCGTTGATGTCCTTGGGACTGACGAGGCTCTGGACGACGGAGTTGGAGGGATCGAGTGGCGTGGTGATGATGGAAGAGGCATTGGCAGTGACGTTGACAGTTTGCTTCTCGGTGGCGGGACGCAGGGTTACCTGCACGTCCACAGCGCTGCCGACGGAGATAATGACATCGGTGGCGGCGGCGGCAAAACCCTTTGCGGAGACTTCCAACTGGTAGGCGCCGGGTGGGATGGAATCTACGCGAAACTCGCCACGTGCGCTGGAAGTGGAAGTGCGGCTCACGAGAGCCCCTGTGCCGCGCAGTGCAATGCCTGCTCCGCTCACGAGGGCGCCGGTTGAATCCACGACCGATCCACGGAGCGCTCCGGTCGGCACCTGTGCAAATGAATTCGTGGACATCGCGAACAAGAGCATGACGAGGCTGAGTGTGCCGAGAAAGGAAGAGATTCGAGAAAAGAACGGGGGCATATAAGGCCTTTCGGGATCACGTGTGGTTCTACCGGGCGACTGGGGATTCCGCCTCGCACCTTCAGTGTATTGAGACGCTTAACGTACTACCACGGATAGTAGAACCGGCGGGAATTGCTGCTTGCAGTTGCCTAGTTATGTGGGGCTAGTGGGCTGGCGACGGGGTGATGGCTCTTGAGGGAAAAGTTTCGAGCAGTGCCGAATCCAGCCACGCCGATGTGGAGAATGGAAATCCAGCGCTCGGCCTTGTGATGCCCGGTGCGATGCATCCAGTAGCTGAGGCCGATGCTGGCACCCAGCCCAGCCGCCTCGATCGCAGCGAAGGCGGGAGCATTGTCTACCGTGGGGTTGTTAAGAAGAATTTCGTCGCGTCCACGCGCGCGGAAGTTGCGCGTGGAGATTCCGTCCCCAGCACGGACGGCGGCGACACCCGTGAAAAGCCAGCGATTCTTTGTGTCCCAAAAAATGTGGGTGCTGGATGCAGACTTCCGCTGCGTTGAGCTGGGAGCCTCGGGTATTTCACGGGCTTGAGCGCTTGGAGCGGCAGGTGTTTGTGCGACGCAACTGGCGCTGGCCAGCAGGATGAGTGCCGGTAGTCGCCATCGTTTGCAGATTTTTCTGTGCATTATTTTGCACATTATTCCGTACATTATTCCGTACATTATTTTAGGCATTATTCTGGGTACCGCACTGGCATCTTACCCTGTGCCTGCCCGGCGTGCAAAACCGACGTGTGCCTTTGTCGCGATAATGCCGATCTCGCGCTGCACATGACCGGAACCGTCCACTGCTTCTATAATTGTGAGTCCACATTGATCTGCGGATTCTGACTGTCTTTCGGAGGAAACACACCTAGCATGGCCTCATTTAACGGCATTCCTGTACCCACCGACGGCACCGCCATTACCTTCGCCGACGGAAAGTTGCAAATTCCCGACAATCCGATCATCCCCTTCATCGAAGGTGACGGCACTGGCCGCGACATCTGGAAGGCCTCTGTTCGTGTGTTCGACGCCGCCGTGGAGAAAGCCTACGGCGGCAAGCGCCGCATCGTGTGGTATGAAGTCTTCGCCGGAGAAAAAGCCTTCGCTAAATTTCAGAATTGGCTGCCCGACGACACCGTCGCTGCCATCCGCGAACTGCGCGTCGCTATCAAAGGCCCCCTGACGACCCCCGTTGGTGGCGGAATCCGCTCACTCAATGTCGCCCTGCGGCAGATTCTCGACCTTTATGCCTGCATCCGCCCCGTAAAGTACTACAAGGGCGTGCCTTCGCCGGTTAAGAATCCCGAGCGTATGGACCTCGTCATCTTCCGCGAGAACACCGAGGACGTTTACGCTGGCATCGAGTGGAAGCAGGGCAGCGCCGAAGTCAAAAAGCTGATTGACTTTCTGAACAACGACATGCTCGCTGGTACCAAGAAGCGCATCCGCGAGGATTCCGGCATCGGCATCAAGCCAATTTCCGTCACTGGAACCAAGCGCCTCGTCCGCATGGCTATTGAGTTTGCCCTAACGGAAGGCCGCAAGTCCGTCACAATCGTTCACAAGGGCAACATCCAGAAGTTCACCGAAGGCGCCTTCCGCGAGTGGGGCTATGAAGTCGGTGTGGACGAGTTCCGCGACCAGGTCATCACCGAACGCGAGAGCTGGATCATTGATAACAAGGACAAGAATCCTGACCTGACCGCCGAGCAGAACGCAGCCATGATTGAGCCGGGCCTGGAGTATGCCGCGCCCGCGTTTCAAGCCTCGGTTGTGAAGGAAGTTACTGACGTTCTCGCCGCGATCTATGCCACACACGGCAACGGTGCATGGAAGAAAAAGTTGATGATCAACGATCGCATCGCCGATTCCGTCTTCCAGCAGGTAGTCACCCGCGCCGACGAATATTCTGTTCTCGCAACCTCCAACCTTAATGGCGACTATCTTTCCGACGCCTGTGCCGCACAGGTAGGTGGACTCGGCATCGCTCCCGGGGCCAATGTAGGCGCGGAGCACGCCATCTTTGAAGCTACACACGGCACTGCTCCAAAGTATGCCGATAAAGATGTGATCAACCCCGGCTCAGTCATACTTTCCGGAGTGATGATGCTGGAATTCATGGGTTGGAAAGAAGCTGCCAAGTTGATTGAATCCGCTTTGGAGAAGACAATTCAGCAGCAGAAGGTAACCTATGACTTCGAGCGCATGATGCCCGGTGCCACCAAGCTCAAAACCAGCGAATTCGCTGACGCGATCATTGCGAATATGTAGTTTGCGAAGAAATGTATTTATATGAAAGGGAATTATTTATGCGCAAGAAAGTAACTATCGTAGGCTCCGGCAACGTCGGAGCCACCGCCGCACACTGGATCGCGGCCAAGGAACTGGCCGATGTCGTCCTGATTGACATTGTGGAAGGTGTGCCCCAAGGCAAGGCGCTCGACTTACTCCAGGCCATGCCGATTGAAAAGCGCGACGCCAACATCACCGGTACTAACGATTACGCCGACACCGCTAACTCCGATATTGTCATTATTACCGCAGGCATTCCGCGCAAGCCCGGCATGAGCCGCGACGACTTACTCAACACCAACTTCGGCATCATGAAGAATGTAGTGGAGCAAGTCGTAGCTCACTCGCCCAACTGCTTCCTCATCATCGTCAGCAACCCGCTCGACGCTATGGCCCAGGCCGCTTACAAGCTCAGCGGATTCCCCCGCGAGCGCGTTATCGGCATGGCCGGTGTGCTCGACTCCGCCCGCTTCCGCACCTTCATCGCCACCGAACTCAACGTCAGCGTGGAAAACGTTACCGCCTTCGTCCTTGGCGGACACGGCGACACCATGGTGCCCCTGCCGCGCTACTCCACCGTCGCGGGCATTCCTATCACTGAGTTGATGTCGGAAGAGCGCGTCAAGGCTCTGTGCGAGCGCACCGCCAACGGTGGCGCCGAGATCGTCAAGCACCTCAAGACCGGCAGCGCCTATTACGCCCCCTCCGCCGCCGCGGTCGAAATGACCGAAGCCATCCTAAAGGACAAGAAGAAGATCATGCCCTGCGCCGTCTACCTGCAAGGCGAATACGGCATTGACGGACTCTTTGTCGGCGTCCCATGCAAGCTCGGCTCGAAGGGTCTGGAAGAGATAATCCAGATTAAACTCACTGCTGACGAACAGGCGGCCCTGAATAAGAGCGCCGCTGCCGTGAAGGAGCTAGTCGCTGTGATCGGCGTCTAGGTACTAACCCGTGCACAAACAAGAAGGCCGCGAGTTTTCTTCGCGGCCTTTCTTGTTCATCTTTCTATTGAACCCTACACTGTCTCAATCACCACCGACTCCAGCACCACTTCTTTCACCGGACGATCCTGGGCTCCGCGCTTTACGGCGCTGATCTTCACCGCCACGTCGTAGCCTTCCACCACTTCGCCAAAAATCGTGTGCTTGCCGGTAAGCCACTGCGTCGGAGCGGTCGTAATAAAAAACTGCGAGCCGTTGGTGTTCGGCCCCGAGTTCGCCATGGCCAGCTTGCCCGGCTTGTCGAAGCTGTGCGGCGAGCCCGCAGTCTCGTCCGCAAACTTGTAGCCCGGCCCACCGAATCCCTGGCCCAGCGGATCGCCCGCCTGAATCATGAAGTCGGGGATCACGCGGTGAAACACTGTGCCATCATAAAGCCGGTCGGTCGTTTTCTGTTTCGTCGCCGGATGCGTCCACTCGCGCTTGCCTTCGGCAAGTTCTACAAAGTTGGCCACGGTCTTGGGAGCCTCGGCAGGGAACAGGCGGCACACCATTGTGCCCTCGGAAGTAGTAATCGTTGCGTAAGTGCCAGCAGGTCGGGTCGTTGCCATGGAAATTGAATTCCTTTCGAATCGGTCGCGTAGACCGGATGAAAATCAAGCAGTCAAAATGCGTCAGCAGAAATAATGCTCACTTCCATTCAAGAGGATTCGGCGGGTAAGGTCAAGTGCTGCTGGTAAACCAAGCGGGGGGCGCTACTTTGGCGGCTCTGGCGCAGCCTGCACTTCGCCCAGCACCGTCATCTTGCTCTCGGTGCGGAACTTCTTGTAATCGCTGTAGCGATTCACCTGTGCGATTTTGTAGTCCTTTAGCAGCGCCAGCCGCGCGTCCAGCTTTAGCGACAGCTGCGACGGCAGCCACACCTCATCGTTCACTTTGGTCTGCTCCAGCGTGAACTTTGCGCCCTTATTCAGCCGTGCTACAAACAAGCCCCAGCTCAGCGTCTCAACCGCTTCGGCATCCACCCGCACCAACTCCGGTTCGCTGGTTGCGATCCATCCCTTGAAGCGGAATTTGTTCAAGTATTTTGCGCCCTGATCGTGGGGCCGGAAGTCAGAACGTGGCTCGGCCTCAATCACATACGACTCCACCCCGTTCATCGTCTCGTATCCTACGTGGCGAAAAGTGAATGCGTCGCCAATTTCGCGCACAAACTTGCGGGCATCCTCACGATCCTTCGCCTGCTTCTCCTCACGTTTCTGGCGATCATGCTCACTTTCGTTCTTGTGTTTGTCAATAACCTTCTGGATCTTCTCCTCTTCTTTCGCCGCATCGCGTTCCGATAGCGGCTTGCCATCCCTGGCCACCAGCCGTTCCACTTGTTCACCCGCCACCACCAGAACCTCCATCGTCTTCGTCTCGCTCGACTTCACCTGTCCCTTTCCGTCGAGACGCTCTTCCACTTGATTTTGTGTGTAGGTATAGTTCGCCTGCTTCACGTTGTTGACAATGTCCGCCTCGGTCACACGCGCAATCAGCGCAAGAATTTCCTCGTTCATCAGCGTGCGGTGCGGCTTGGCAACATTCAGCGAAGCATCAGCTTTCGCCGGGCCCGTAGTCGAATCTTGTGCGATGCCAGCTCCGCTGCAAACCAGAGTCAGCATCATCAGGGCAGGAAGGTATTGCTGAAATATTTTCACGATCAAGCCTTGGAAGTAGGGTTAGCACACAATATTGATTACGAACTTAGAGAAGGTTTCGTTCCCAAAGGATGCATACAATTCAAGCGATTAATATGAGCCGCTAAAACGACCAAATGGGCGGAGTGGCCCGCCCCTCGTCACGCAATTCGCTCGACCACTTTTAGTGCTTCACAGTTGGCTTCATCGGCGTTTTAGCAGCTGGCTTCGCAGCAGGTTTGGCCACTGGCGCGCCAGGAATCCCGGTAATCGTCACGTGCTTGAGTACCACGGCCAGAAAGGGCTTGTCGTTCTGCGGATCGCGATCCACCTGTGCAATCTTCTTGACCAGTTCCACCGATGCGTTGTCGCATTGACCGAAGATGGTGTGATGATTGTTCAGGTGTTGCGTGGGCACCTCGGTGATGAAGAATTGCGAACCATTTGTGCCCGGCCCAGAGTTCGCCATAGCCAGCCGCCCCGGCTTGTCGAATGCCAGCGATGGGTCAAATTCATCCTTGAACCGATACCCCGGGTCGCCCTCGCCCGTACCGAGCGGATCGCCGCCCTGAATCATAAAGTTCGGTATGACGCGATGGAAGATGGTGCCGTCATACAGTGGCTTGCCGACCATCTTCTTGCCTGTCTTCGAATCCGTCCAAGCTTTCGTCCCGCGTGCCAGTCCGACAAAGTTCGCGACCGTTTCCGGCGCTTGCTTAGGGAATAACTCACAAGTGATGTTACCCATGGACGTCATCAGCACCGCCTTGGGCGGCCCAGCTACAACTGGCACCGCAGCTTTGTGCGATGCTGATGCTGACGGCTTGGCCGTAGTAGTTGGTCTCTTGGTGGTGCTCGTTTGGCCGAACGCAGTAACCGCCAACGCCATCATGATTGCAATCGAAATATTCTTACGCATTCGTTCTCCTTAATAATTACTCGTACTTTTTCGTGCTTCGGTGCCTCTGAGTCAAAACTTGTCATTACTTATAGTTACTTGCTCTCCCGGCTCACTCGCTCTACCTCACTAAACACGCGCAGCAAGTTCCCGCCGAGTATCTTGTGAATCTGCTCCCTGTTATAGCCGCGATCCAGCAATCCCTGTGTGATCTTCGGCAGATCCGCCACCGAGTCAATTCCCTCCGGTAGCGTATCTACGCCATCAAAGTCCGAACCTAGCCCCACGTGATCCATCCCAGCCGTTTTCGCGATGTGATCAATCTGATCTATCAGTGACTTGAACGGCGGACGCGGAATCTTCGCCGCCCACTCCTTCTCGACGCCAATCGAACTGAGATACGTAATCTCCTTACCCTCGGCCTTCAACTTCGCGATGTGGTCGGCCACAGCCTTGTCTCTTTCCGGAGCCTGCGCCGCGTATGCCTTGCGATAGTTGTCATCCAGAAACACTGAGAAAAAGTTTACCTGCACCACGCCGCCATTCTTACCCACCGCGCGTAGCATGTCGTCCGTCATATTACGCGGATGGTCGCTCAACACTCGAGCGCACGAGTGGCTGGCAATCACTGGAGCCTTCGTAACCGCAATCGCATCGTAAAAAGTCTTGTCCGATACATGCGAAATGTCCACCATCATGCCCAGCCGGTTCATCTCGCGCACCACATCTTTGCCGTAGTCCGTCAGGCCGTTGTGGTGCTGCACCTTTTCGTCCTTCATGTCGCCCGACGAATCCGCCCACTCATTCGTGTTTGACCAGCTCAGCGTCATATATCGCACGCCCAGCCGGTAATAATCGCGCAGCAGGCGAATATCATTCTCAATCGAATGGCCGCCTTCAATCCCCATCAGCACGGCCAGCTTTTTGTGCGGCATTTCCTTCGAAATCGTCCGCGCCGCACGAATGTCCGCTACCGACCGCGCGAGCACCATCTCATTCGGATGCCTCTGCACCTGCTCATACACCGAGTCAATCAGTTGCAGCGTCTTCTTGGCAAAGTGGCCTTCGTTCGTCTTAGGCTCCACCCAAATCGAGAAAAACTCCGCGCCCAGGTTGCCGTCTTTCACCTTCGTCAGGTCAATGTGCCCCTCGCTCACTGGAGTGACTGTGCCCATGTCGAAGCCCTGATCCAGAAATCGCTGCGGCGTATCCGCGTGCGTATCCACAACAATCGCCGACTCGTGAATCGCTTTCGCGGCAGCGGAGATCTTCATCGGAGCGCCCTGCGCGGTCAGGGTGACCGGCAAGCTCAGGAACGCCATGGCGGAGAGGGAAGTGACTAGCGGGTGAATGCGCATAGGCTAAATTGTAGTCGAAAATTCGCTGGAACGAACCAGCCCCTTGCCGCGTATAGTCTGTAGGGAGAACTTATGAACACATCCGCAATGACGACCCTAAAGGCTTCGCTCATCGCCAGCGCGATCGGCACTGGTGCCTGGTTTTTCGGAATCACGCGGCTGATATCGCCAGAACACCCCATGTTGGCCGACCTTATCATCACCATCGCCGCAACGTTCTTGTTTATGCGCTTGCTATGCGCTAAGGCCGAATAGCGCAGTCTGCCAAACAAAACGGGCGAACCGAAGTCCGCCCGCTGCTTTGCTGTCTGGTCGACTTCCTTACTTCCGGAACAGATCCCCAATCGCCTGCACCATCACATCGCGGCTCACTTCAGAGATCGCCTTGGTCAACTGAATATCCTTCGGACAAACCTCCACACAGTTCTGCGCGTAGCCGCATTCGTGGATGCCGCCATCGCCCATCAGCGCATCCAGCCGCTCGCGCTTCAACGATTCACCCGTCGGATGATTGTTGAACAGCTTGACCTGCGCGATTGTTGCCGCGCCCACAAAATTCGTATCGTCGTTAAACTGCGGACACGCCTCCATGCACGAGCAGCACGAAATGCATCGCGAAATGGGATACAGCTCTTCCTGCAGCGCCATGCTCTGCCGCGGTCCTTCGCCTAAGTCGTAAGTGCCATCGAGCGGCACCCAGGCTTTTACGCGCTTCAAATTCTCGAACAGCACACTGCGATCCACCCGCAAATCGCGCACAATCGGGAACTTCGAAAGCGGCTCAATCGTCACCGGTTGGTCCAGCTTGTCAATCAGCGCCGAGCACGCCATGCGCACTTTGCCGTTGATTACCATCGCACACGACCCGCACACCTCTTCCAGGCAGTTCGCGTCGTAAGTGATCGGCGTGGATTCGCGCCCGTCGGTCGTCTGCGGATTCGCCGCAATCTCCATCAGGCTCGAAATCACATTCATTCCCGGACGCCATGGAAGTGCAAACTCCTCCCAATGCACGTTGTGCGCGGGAGCATCCTGCCGCTTGATCTTGATCTGTACCGTCTTAGTCGCCGTCTGGTTCGCCATAAGATTCTCAGTTACCTATAATCGTGTCATCCCGACCGGAGCGCCCGAACCCGCGAAGCGGGCGAGGGAACGCAGTGGAGGGACCTTGTGTTTGCTCGTCGCTAACTAAGTCGCCGCATCATACTTCCGCTCGCGCGGAGGCACCAGCGAGGTATCCACTGCTTCCCACTCAAACTTCGGAGCATTCTTCATCGCGTCATACCCAGCCTTCGTCGTTTTCAAAAAGTCCGCATCGTTGCGGGTCGGGAAGTCCGGCTTATAGTGTGATCCGCGCGACTCATCGCGCATCCGCGCACCCTGCACAATTACCCGCGAAAGGTGCAGCATGTTTTCCAGCTGCCGCGTAAACGCAAAGCTTGAGTTAGCCCAAGCCGACTTATCGCTCAAGTTAATGTTCTTGTAACGCGCCAGCATATCCACGAGAATGCTGTCGCTCTCATCCAGCGCCTTGTTGTAGCGGATGACCGTCGCATTCTTGGTCATCAACTCGCCCAGTTCGCGCCACAGTTTGAACGGGTTCTCTGAGCCAGTCGAACTCATCAAGCCGGCGTTGATACCTTCCTGCCGACGTCGCTCCATCTCCTGCGAGCGTTCCGCGTTCGCGTCGCCCTGCAAGCCCTTGGCATACTTCACCGCATTCGGCCCTGCCACAAATCCGCCATAAATGCAGCTCACCAGCGAGTTCGCGCCCAGTCGGTTCGCCCCATGATATTGATACTCACACTCGCCCGCCGCAAAAATACCCGGCACATTCGTCTGCTGGTCGAAGTCCACCCACATGCCACCCATGGTGTAGTGCATGCCGGGGAAGATCTTCATCGGCGTCGTCCGCGGATCATCGCCCACGAACTTCTCGTAAATCTCGAGGATGCCTTCCAGCTTCTTGTCCAGAATCTTCGGATCAATGTGCGTCAGGTCGAGATACACCATCGGTTGGCCGTCAATGCCGAGCCCATGCTCGTACACCACTTTGAAGATCGCCCGCGTCGCCACATCGCGGGGCACCAAATTTCCATACTTGGGATACCACTCTTCAAGGAAGTACCAGCGTTCGCTCACCGGAATCGCCTTCCAATCGCGCTTGTCGCCTGCCTTCTTCGGCACCCAAACCCGGCCACCTTCGCCGCGCGCCGACTCCGACATCAGCCGCAACTTGTCCTCGCCCGGAATCGAGGTCGGATGGACCTGGATGAACTCTCCATTGGCGTACTTCACACCCTGCAGGTAAAGCGCTCCTTGAGAGGAGCCGGTGCAAACTACTGAATTAGTGGATTTTCCGAAGATCGCACCAATCCCGCCGGTACACATGATGATCGCGTCCGCCGCAAACGTTTTCACTTCCATCGTGCGCAAATCCATCGCACAGATGCCGCGGCAAACGCCCTTCTCATCCAGCACGGCGGAAAGAAACTCCCAGCCTTCATACTTCTTCACTCGGTTTTCCGACTCGAAGCGCCGGACTTGCTCGTCCAGCGCGTAAAGCAGTTGCTGACCAGTTGTGGCACCAGCAAACGCCGTGCGATGGAACAGCGTTCCGCCAAACCGGCGAAAGTCGAGCAGGCCCTCTGCCGTCCGATTGAACGGCACGCCCATGCGATCGAGCAGATCAATAATCCCGGGTGCCGCGTCGCACATCGCCTTCACGGGAGGCTGATTTGCCAGAAAGTCGCCGCCGTACACCGTGTCGTCGAGGTGCTTGGCCGTCGAATCGCCCTCACCCTTCAAATTCTTGGCTGCGTTAATGCCGCCCTGCGCACACACCGAATGCGAACGCTTTACCGGAACAATCGAAAACAGGTCAACGTCCGCGCCCGCTTCGGACGCCTTGATCGTCGCCGAAAGCCCCGCCAAACCGCCGCCCACCACAATAATCTTAGGTCTTGCCGCCATGAATTCCTCTCAACCTCTCGTAACGCCAATCGAGCCGCTCTTACTTGCGACTGGCAACCGGTAACTGGCAACTTCTACCGCACCTGCGTCTCCACCGACGTCGCATGCGTCTGCACCGGAGCACTCCGGAACGCCGCCACACTCGCCAGCCCAACGCCAGTCAGCGCGATCCCTAGGAGCAGGCAGATGTAGCCCAGCCACTTCTGCGCGCGTTTGCCCGTCGTAATGCCCCATTTCGCGCAGAACAGCCAAACGCCATACGCAAAGTGCCACGAAGCAGCTGTAATACCCGCAACGTAGAAAGCCAAAATCCAGGGATTCAGCAACTCCGCCTGTACCTTGCCAAACGCCGCCTCCGGATGCGTCCCCAGATGCACGCCGCTAAACCGTTGCGTATAAACGTGATAGCCGATGTATAGGAAGGCGATGATGCCCGTCCAGCGCTGCGAAGTGTACAGCCAATTCCCAGTCCACGGATACTCCGCCACGTTGTTCTTGCCGCGCAGCCAGATGTAGATGCCATACAGCCCGTGATAGGTAATCGGCAAGTAGATGCCGAAAAACTCCAACACCGGCACCAGCGGCAGGCTGTTGAGGAAACGAACCTGCTCCGCATACGCCTGCGGCCCTTGAATCGCCGCCGCGTTGGAGAGAAAATGCTCCAGCAGAAACGCGCCAATCGGCATAATGCCGCTCAGAGAATGCAGCCGCCGCCATAGAAAGGAGTTGCCCTCCCCGGCGCGCAGGGGCTGAACGCCAGAATGCTGCAGTGTGCTATCAGATGCCGCCACAAGTGCTCCTAGCCGCTCAATCCATGCTCGTTCGGTGGTGCGCTCGCAAAAGCATCACGACGCAGCCGCGCAACCAGCATTTCCGTTGAGCAAACTCTCTATTATCGAACCGAGATGAGAGTAGCGTCAAGGCGAGGGTTGAGGTCTTAAGGCAGCTTGAAAGTCAGTTCCACGGACACCATAACCGGAACGGGCCGTCCGTGAGCCTGTCCGGGGGTAAACCGCCACCGCTGAACCGCGGCGATTGCTCTTTCGTCAAGTCCCATTCCAGCCGGGCGCAGCACGCGAATATCGCGGGGCTTTCCGTCTGTTTCCACAACGAGACTAAGAATCACGGTTCCATGAGCGTGAAGCGAAAATGCTAGGGCAGTGGGATCGAGATCGTGTTCCTCAAGAACTTGCGGCGCACTGACATCTTTTCCCACTCTGTAGACCGCGTCACTAGGGCTCGCCCCGCCGCCGGGGCTCGGTGCATCCGCGCACCGCATATGTCCGGCGGCGTTCCGCTTAACGTTCTCGGGCAGGCAGGGTCGCCAGTAATCAGGTACAAAGTCGGCCAGTTTGTCAGCCTTGGTCAGAAATATCACGTTGAGCGCCTTGGAGAGTTCAACCTCGCCCTCTGGAGCGGGGAACCGTGCAATCTCGAAGGTTACGTCACTTTCAGGAAGGTCTACCGCCACCATGCCCTTCGCTTCATCAAAGGTGATGTAGGTACGCTTGCCCTTGAGTATGAGGCGATCAGATTCCAATTTTATCTTGACAATATGGGCCTGACCAGCCACTGTCCAATCGGCAAGTGTGCCGCCCTTGACTAGCTCTCCGTGCGAGTCGAAGACTAGTTTGCTTCCGGCATAGAACTTCCGCAAAGTAAGTGCGCGGTTTGCGAACCCATCCTTGAGCGCCTTCTCAATGTCTTTGTCGGCTTGCGCCAACGCCGTAGCGCACAGTAACAAAATTGCCGCAGCACCGCGTACGAACATCATGGAAATCACCTTTGCTATAGGTTCAGCGTTCACTTATCACCGCCCAAAGTTTACCACTATCAACGTCGCCTGACCCCAGAAAAGTTGCTCCTATCGTTTCACCAGTCACCTGTGTCATCCTGAGCGGAGTGCGGGGATTCGCTAGGCGAATCCCCGCACGAAGTCGAAGGATCCCAGGGTGCCCGCCGCTTCTAGGTTGAATGCAGTTCTTGGCAAAGATGCGTGGGTGGTTATGGCAGGAACTGCGGCCCAATTGGGTAAGGAGAGAGTCTCGGGGTCCTTCGACTTCGCCACCTGATTCGCGTTGCGAATCAGGTGGCTGCGCTCAGGATGACACGGCTGGGATAGGAGTTGGCGTGGTTGAGAGGCTGCACCAGCGCAGGAGGGCACGGAACGCCGCCCCGCGGTGACTGTACCGCGCCTTCTCTTCCGCACTAATCTCCGCAAACGTCTTCCCTAGGGCAGGGAAGTAAAACAGCGGATCATAGCCAAAACCGTGCGCGCCGCGCGGCTCCTGCAGAATCGCACCTTCCGCCTCGCCGCGAAAGACTGCCTGAGTAACTCCATCGCGCGCTGCGGCCAGCACGCAAACGAAGCGCGCCGTGCGGTTCTCGTCTGCAATATTCGCCAGCTCGCGCAGTAGCCGTGCATTGTTCGCTGCGTCGTCTGCGTTGCCCGGATGGTCGTTTACGTCTAAGTTTGCATACCGCGCCGAATGCACCCCCGGAAGTCCACCCAGCGCATCCACTTCCAGACCCGAGTCATCCGCCAGCACCAACTCACCCGGTGCGGCCATGCTATAGGCCTCAGCCTTCTTGCGCGCGTTGGCCTCGAAGGTGTCACCATCCTCTTCCACTGGAGTGAGTGACGCGAATCCTGGCAGTCCGGCAATCACGATGCCGTAAGGCAGCGCTGCGCCTTCCAAATCGCGCAGCTTGCCTGGATTCGACGTTGCCACTAAGACCTTCTTCACGCTTACTGCTTTCCACCTAACTCTCGCTGCATATCGCTCTGCACTTGCGTGTAACCCGCCGGAATCTCAAACAAAGAACGGTCGAGCGAGTTACTGTTGTAAGAAGTAACTTCAATCGTCATATCCATCATCGAGTTACTCATTTGCGCGGACTGCACGGGTTGACCTGCCGCCGCACCACTCGCACTTGCGTCAGTCGCCGGAGTCGCATCCTGCTTCTTCTTGCGCCCGAATCCGCCCATCATTCCACCCAATCCCTTCGTAATCGCATCGCGCGCGCTTGTCGGAAGCGAGCTATCCTGCTGGGCCTGTTGTGCTTGCCCCTGCTTCTGTGCTGCATCCACTTTGGCCTGCTGATCTGGGGTTAGCGTCATACCTTCCAGCCCAAAACTCACATTCTGCAGCAGCGGCAGCCCCTTCAGCTTGGCGGCGTTCTTGCGGAACTCCGTCATCGCCTGCCCCAGCATCGGATTCTGCCCCATCGCGCCAAACTGTCCCGGCGCCCAATCCATCTCCCGCGCCATCTTCTCGAAGAAGTCGCGCAGTTGCTCATGTCCCGGAACCTCTGGTGCCAGCCAGGCATCGCTGCGGAAGCTGTACGACATATTCTGCATTGCCGCCTGCGTCTTGGGGTCGTCATTCTCCATCGTCATGTCCATGCGCGTCTTCAGCTCGTTGGTGTTCAAGCCCAGAATCGTCCGCGTCGCACCGGTCGCTTCGGACGAAAGCTTGGGCGTCATCTTCATCTTGCCCGCCTCCGGATGCTTCGAGCTAGCCTTGTCCATCTCTTCCTGCATCCGCTGCTGCGCTCGCGCAATCGCTTCCTTCATCTCAGCAAACGTCATCGAAGAGTACGTCTTCTTGGCGTTGTCAATGTTGATAAAGCGCTTGGCGTCCAGGTCAATAATCTCAATGCGGCCATCGCTGTGTTCCATGCGCAGCCGGTTGCCCTTAAGAGAATGGATGGTGGTTTGTGGCTCGGTAATGCTGCGCGCGTTCTTGCTGAACACGCCCAGCGACTTGGTCATCGTCACCATGCTGCCGCCGGTAATTTTGGAGGTTTCAGAATACTGAAAATCGGCGAACGCGGGGCCTACGCCGAGCAGGATCACAAGCAGGACTGCAAACAATGCTGATGTCTTCTTCATAATAAAATTCTTCTCCGGTGGTGGAACGCGCCGGAAGGCGTGGTGCGTATGGGGAGAACGCACGCACCAAGCATAGTACCGAAACCTGGCCTCCCGCTATACTCAAAAGTGTTGGCCTCGCTGTTATGGATGACAGGGAGCCCTAAGAACGCGCAACCTTTCGGAGATTTCGGCATGACGTTTTCACGCCCATCATTATTTTTTTCCAGCAGATTCGCAGTTGTATTCCTCCTTGCCCTCGCCGTTTCGGTCACTCGCGCCGAGTCTCCTTCGCCCGCTCCGGCCTCAGCCCTTGACCTCTGGCGCAAGGCCTATGCCGCAGGCACGCCCACGGCCATGCCCGCCCTCTTCGCGCCCGGAGGCAAAGTCGGCACCTCGGCTGGGGATATCCCGGCCACGCAAGACGCTCAATTCTGGCTCAGTCTCCGCCAGTCCGGCCACACCAATGTCAACTTCGAGGACGTCAGCTCTACAACACCCGCGCCCCATCAGATGCAGCTCATCACCCGC
The DNA here is from genome assembly GCA_038229415.1 of Terriglobales bacterium. GTDB lineage: Bacteria > Acidobacteriota > Terriglobia > Terriglobales > Acidobacteriaceae > JANXUR01. The sequence continues at coordinate 13,642 of JBBROM010000008.1, read as the reverse complement.
ATCTCGCTGACCGGAGCGTCCACGAAAGTCGCTCCAAGCTACGTCAACATCGGCATGCTCTGGGAGAGCGATGGCACGCAGTGGCACCTGAAGTATGCTCGCCGAACGGACGCTTCGCGCCTGCGCCAGCCGCTTGAAACCAGCAAAGACATCTATCACGCCGGCCACGATGCCCATGCGGACATCCAAAGCGCACTGCAGCACGCCGCGCTGGAAGGCAAGAATGTGATCGTCGTCTTCGGCGCCAACTGGTGCTATGACTGCCATGTGCTCGATCTCGCGTTTGAAAAGGGAGACGTTGCGGAGCTGGTGAGGAACAACTATGAAGTCGTCCACGTAGACGTCGGCCAGGGCGACAAGAATCAAGATCTGATGCAGCAGTATGGCGTGCCCATGGCGCGCGGCATTCCTGCTGTCGCCGTGCTCAACGGGAAGGGAACTCTGCTCGTCAGCCAACGCTCCGGCGAGTTCGAAGCCGCCCGCAGCCTCGGACCAGAAGACCTCGAAGCTTTCCTTAATAAGTGGAAGCCGCGAAAGTAGCGAAGTGGTGCGCTGGGTGCCCATCAGGCGCGGCGGCACCGAAAAAGGGGCCCAGAATGAACGCTCAATATGTAACGGCACTGATCGCCTACGCGTCTCCTTCTGTTCCCTTGACGATCGCTTGGGGAAAGCTCATTTTGCACAGGCCCAAGACAGCCCCAGTGGATTACCTGTATGTAGCAGCGGTTACATTTAGCCTTGCCTGGCTTTTGTTAGGCACCACCTTTCCAACAGTATGGGGCTTTATTACAGCCAGCTGCGGTATGCCATTATCGATGGTAATTTCATCGTTATGATGGTGGTATCTGTCGCTGCCTTCTCTAGCAGGAGTAAACGCCAAGTATGGACTGGAACTGCCAGCGTCATGCTTGGACTAGTATGGGCTTTCGTCGCTGCGATCAACGCTGTGGTGTAGCATTCCCAATCATTTCCCAAACGGCTGCCCCACGTATGTTCTGGGTGCTCGCTCGACGGCCCAAACATTCACGCACTACTAACATTCACGACACAAACCTGAAACATTCCTTTGCTAACTTCAGACTAATTGAGGTGGAATGGCCTTCATTGCCGGATCGCTCGCACTTGAGACGGGGTGCGGGCGATTTCTTTTGTCTGTGAGGTATTCACAAGACGCAAAGCAAAAGGCGCTCCGTTGACCGAAGCGCCTTCGTAAAGCCATTCAGGATTCGCCGTCTTACATTGCCAAAAACTCTACCGCGCGATCCGTCCACGCGATCAGGGTTGGATAGCTTGCGATGAATGCCAGCACACCTGCGAGCATTGCAAGACGTACCCAGATGGGCCGTGCAGTACGATTCTCGCGGCGGTAGGTCATTAGCCGTTCGACGCGGAACCGCAGGTCAGAGAAGGCATCTGAGGTAAGAAACGCAGCCACGGCGGGTTGCGCCATAGTGGGCCGTCCAAGGGACGCGACCGTGGTCAGCGCCTCGGCAATCAGCAGGGAATCGCCCGTCGCATCGGCGGCATGGGCGTCGGCCATCAACTCGGCTCGGAGTGCCCAGGCTTTGCGCGCGTCCCGCGCTGCGCGGGTGGTTTCTCCGGCGACGCGCAGCAGCCACATCGCCGCCACATCATGGCGACGGTGGTGGGCGAGTTCGTGGTCAATCACCGCCTGTAGTTGCGCCTCGCTCAGCCGCGAAACTACCCCTTGCGATACGTACACGGTTGGCCGAAGGCTGCCGAGCAGCATCACTTGCGGATCGTTGGTGTCGAGCACCTTCACCGGCACTCCCTCCACCACACTGTGCAGCTTGGCAGATTTGCGGTAAAGGCGAGCCATCCGCCAGTTGCCGTAAGCTGCCAAGGTGAGGCGAATGCCACGACGAGCCGCCACCAGCACTGCTACCGCTCCCAGTGATAGCAAAAGCACACCAGGGCGCTCGGCAGATTCATTGGGCTCGTAATGCAGCAGGGCGGGGAGAACCAACAAGCCAACGATTCCGCTCGCCAGGAGCAGCGGACCAGCGGCGATCGCCAACAGAATCGGTTGCGCCATGCCTGCGGGCATGGCAAGAATGCGTTGACGCCAGTTGTACCACGCCAGTTCGGCCAGGCCGCAAAACACCAGATGCAAGCCGCCGAGAGTCGCCAGCGTGAGTGCAGCCACCATGACTTGAAAGTGCTCGGTCATATAGCGCTCCTTAGCTGTTGTTGCGCGGTGCCTGTTCTGACTGTCGCCGCTCCTGAATCATCTTTTCCAGCTCGTCCAGGCTCAGCAAATCGTGCTCGGTCACCGCATCCAGCAGGCAAGCCATCACCGGCCGGGTTTCGTTGCGGAAGCTGTCTGTAACCCGAGCCAGTGCCCGTTGCAAGCCATTCAGCGCGATCTGCTCTCGCGTAATGCGGGTGCGGTACAAAAACGCACGCCCCTGTTGATCACGGGCCAATACGCCCTTGCGATGCAGGCGGTCGAGTGTGGTCATAATCGTGGTGTAGGCGAGTCGCCGGTCTATGTGTTCGTACACGTCGCGCACGCTCACTTCGGGCCGTGACCACACCACATTCATTACTTCACGTTCCAGAGAACCTAATTCCATATCGCCTCCAGCGAACTGCTCCGCGGGATCAGTTTCTTCGCCCGCTAGTCTTCTCACTTATTCTCACTCGTTTCACACTATTCATGCTACAGCGTTAGATCGGAGATCACAGCCCCAGCGCGTTCTTTTGACCGACGCTACGCCGTTCTCCATCGAAGGTTTTGACTTGTACATCTCGCTCTTGCCGAGCACTTCCTTTAAAAAATACGGATGAGTACTGCCATACAAAATCGCTGGGGAGAGTGTACTCCGCTTGTGAGCAAACGCAAAGCCGGAATCGTTGGGGAGGTACCTCGTTTCAGTGTGGGCGGGACGGGGCGGGGGCGCAGACGGAGTTTCAATATTTAGAACGTCTCGTAAGCGATAGATTCAAAACAGGATACGGGTTGCAATCACCACAGGTGCCTCGATGAAATATGAGGGCCTAGTGGGCGAATTTGAAAATATTTTTAAGAAAAATGTAAATAACACTTGACACAAATCGAATGTCAAGGCATCTTTACATATGACAAGCGTGCTTGACGTACAGGAAGTTCTCAACGGGCCCTTGCAGGAGGAGCAAATCATGATGGAATGCATGACAACCAACCCCGCAGCCAAGCGGCGGTACTACCGGGAGCTGTTCGGTGGACTGGCCGTTTACATGGTGCTGGTGTTCGCCAGCGTCCACTGGATCAAACACGGCGTGAGCGGTCCGCTGAAATATCTGGTGGCGATCATGCCCGTCTTTCCGGCCCTGATGGTGCCGGTGGCCGTAGTCAACTTTGTGCGCTCGATGGATGAACTCCAGCGGCGCATCCAGTTGGAAGGGTTGGCGTTCGCCTTCACGCTGACCGCGGTGCTCACCATGGCTTACGGTTTTCTTGAAAATGCTGGCTTGCCGCAACTGAGCTGGACTTTGGTTTGGCCGCTGATGGGATTTCTGTGGGCAGTGGGCACCTATATGGCCCGCCGGAGGTACCGGTGAACATGAAGAGCAAACTGCGGGAAATTCGTTCGCAACAAGGCTGGTCACAGGCGGATCTGGCGGATAAACTCGCCGTTTCCCGCCAGACCATCAACGCGATTGAAACTGAGAAGTACGATCCTAGCTTGCCGCTGGCGTTCAAGATCGCCCGGCTGTTCGAATGCCGCATCGAGGATGTATTTGCACCCGAAGCCTAGGCCTGACTCAGCGTCAGGACGAAACTAAACAATGGCTCGTTCAACAGAATTGCAACGAAATTGCATAATAAGGACTGGAAATTCATATGAGCATCTGTCACTCCACCAAGCGCGACCGCGACTTCATCATCATCCTCATCGCCATCTTTATGGCCTGCATGTCGGCCAAGGCACAAACAGCTCCAGTCGCCGAGACGACGATCATCCATAATGTGCGGGTCTTTGATGGCCACAAGCTGAGCAAGCCCGAAGATGTGCTAATTGAGGGCGGGCGCATCTCCAAAATTGCCACTCACATTAGTGCGCCGAGCGCCAAAGAGGTAGACGGCTCGGGTGATACGCTGCTGCCCGGACTGATTGACTCGCACGTCCACGCCTGGGGAGATGCGCTTAAGCAGGCATTGGTCTTCGGTGTGACTACCGAGCTGGATATGTTCACCGACCCGAAGTTCGCCGCTGCTGCCAAGCAGGCCGAAGCCGCGGGCAAGGCGCTCGATCAGGCCGACATCCGCTCCGCCGTAACGCTCGTTACAGTGCCAGGAGGCCATGGCACCGAGTATGGCTTCCCGATTCCGACCATTACCACGCCCGCCGAAGCGCAGGCGTTTGTGGACGCCCGCATTGCCGAAGGCAGCGACTACATCAAGCTGGTTTACGACGACGCGCTGGAATACGGCGGGAAAGGGCGCCCGACTCTCAGCAAGGAGACGATGGCTGCCGTCATCGCTGCCGCTCACAAACGCGGCAAGCTTGCAGTCGTCCATATTGGGACGCAGCAGCAGGCGATGGACGCGCTGAACGCGGGCGCGGATGCGCTTGTGCATCTGTTCACCGACTCCGAGCCAACGCCTGCCTTCATTCAGCTGGCCAAGTCGCGCCATGCGTTCATCATTCCTACGCTGACGGTGCTCGAGAGTGTGAGTGGCCACGCCAGCGGAGAGTCGCTGACGACGGATGCCCGCTTGGCGCCGTATCTTTCCTCGAACAACGTCTCCGGCCTCAAGCAGGGATTCCTCAAGATGCCGGAAAGTTTGAAGTTGATTTATGCCGAACACGCTGTGGCGGAGCTGCACAAGGCAGGTGTGCCGATTCTTGCGGGAACGGATGCTCCGAATCCGGGCACCGCACACGGCGTTAGCATTCATCGCGAGTTGGAGTTGCTAGTGGCGTCGGGGCTGACGCCGAGCGAGGCACTGACGGCGGCGACTGTTACTCCGGCGGAGAAGTTTGGGCTTGAGGATCGGGGCAGGATCGCGGCCGGCAAGCGCGCTGACTTGGTGCTGGTGAAGGGCGATGCAACGACGGACATCATGGCAACGCGCGATATTGTGGCGATTTGGAAAACAGGCGTGCGTGTGGATCGCGAGGGTTATCGCGCAGCCCGCGAACAGGATCGCGAGAAGGCCCGTGCCGAGGCCGAAGCTGCCGCCAAGAATCCTGCGCCGAAAGGCTCCGAATCCGGCCTCATCAGCGACTTCGAGTCCGGCAAAGATACCGCTAACTTTGGCGCGGGTTGGGACGTCACCACTGACACCATCGCGGGCGGTAAGTCCACCGCTGCCAAGCAAGTTGTGGATGGTGGCGCGAATGGTAGCAAGTTTGCGCTACAAGTGACTGGAGAGATCGCACCTGGCTTGCCCTATGCATGGGGTGGCGTGATGTTTTATCCCGGCGCGCAACCGTTCGCTCCGGCGAATTTGTCGTCGAAGAAGACGCTTAGCTTCTGGGCGAAGGGGGATGGCAAGGCTTATCGCGTGATGCTGTTCGCCCAGAGCCGTGGGCAGTCACCTTCGCAGAAGATGTTCACAGTGACAAGCGAATGGCAGAAGTTTGAGTTTCCGATCGCAAGTTTCGATGGACTGGATGGACACGATCTACTCGGCATCGCTTTCGTCGGAGGACCTGCGGCAGGAAAGTATGAAGTGATGCTGGATGAGGTGAGAGTGCAATAGCAGCGGGCTATGGGTGGGCGGTAGGTGCAAAAGAACCGGGTACGCCTCTGCTGCATTTGAGGATGGCGCACCCGGGTGTTTTCAGAGCTTGTTGGTGGAGCTTTGACGCTTACTTGGTGGCTACATAGTCGCCAAACATATCTTCCTTGATGGCGCCCGTGGTACGCGAGTCCGTCCACGACAGCCAGAACTTGCCAGCAGTGTCCACTGCCATGCCAGCGTAGTCGCCGTATTGATTGCCGTCCGCAGTGCGCGCGGTTTCGTCCGACTGTGCCGTCGTAGTTCTCAGGTTGCGGCGGTAGGTGGTGCCACCGTCGGCGGACATACTGAAGTAGTGGTCGGTCTTCTTGCTGGTGGAATCGCGACGGGTGTCATAGAAGCTGACTCCGACGCTGCCGAATTTGTCCACCACAATCTGCTGGTGGAAGTGATAAGCGCTCACGGTGTCGTCGTTGACTTTCGTCTCCGCTGACCATGTGACGCCATTGTCGTCCGAATAGCGAACATAAACGTTGGTGTTCGCGTTCACCGTGTCCTTGTCCAGGTAGCTGACGTAGACGCGGTTGGCGTGGGCTGTACCGACCGGCGCAGTCGCCGTCATGGGGAAAGGCAGAATGCCGCGCGTGGACTGCGGCGGAATGGAAACGAAGAAGCTGGTGGTGTTGAGGCGATAAGTGGTCACCGTCACTTGCGTGCCAAAGGTGGCTCCCCCATCCGTTGACGAAGAGCAGTACAGCTTCTTCCCGCCGTAATCTTCCCAGCAGGCGTGGACGGTGCCGTCGTTGCCGACGGTGACGTTTACGCCGATGGTCGCGCCCGCGTGCGGAATGGCCGCGCTGCGCTTCCAGGTGCTGAAGCCGTCCCGCGAATACAGCACATAGGGCGTGTTGCCGGTGCCGTTGTCGTCATAGCCGATGTAGACACTGCCGAAAAACGGGCTGGTCGAGGTATTGTCCACGGTCATCATGTCGCGATCGGGGGCGCTGCCTGCGATGCTCAGGGTGGTGGAAACCCAGGTGGAGGTGCCAGCCTTCTTATAGGCGATGCGCTGGTCCGAGCACTCGTAGGACATGAAAGCGTCGCCGTTCGAGTTGAAGCCCAGCCAAGTGTCGTAGCAGAACCCGCTGGGGTTGAGGTTGGTGGCGGCGAAGGTCGCGCCGCGATCAAAGGACTCGTACACTACCGCACCAGCGCCCGTGGAAGACGACAGGTCATTGACGCTGAACAGCACGTGCAAGGGGTTGAGCGGGTCGACTGCGTTGCTGGTTTCGCTCTGGGCACCCGTTTTGTTGGTGACGTTAAGGTTGGGGCCGACGCCAATCGCAGGGGGTACGTACTGCAAAGCGCTGCGCTTAGCGTTAGGAATTGGAACCGTGTTGAAGGCCTTGGGTTGAGCAGACTGGGCGAGGGCCGTACTGACGGCGACACTGGCAGCCAAGAGGGCAACAAGCGTGAGAGTGCGATTTCTCATGAAGGTTCAGCTTTCGGGAGCAAATTGAAATCAGGCAGGCTGGGGAGAAGAACCCGTCAATTGCGGAGTATAAGGCCACAGACGGCGAAATGTCATCGGGGTAGTACTACTGAGTGCGTATTGCAACTTTCCCACTGCTCGCTCAGATGATCCGGGTGCTCCTCGTCGGCAGTGTTCGATACGCCGAGTCGGCACCGACCGGTGCCGAGCCGCGCGGTTGAAGCAAGACTGGCGGGTAGCGAAGCGCAGTGCCGAATTACCAGCAAAAAGACATAAAAAGGGCGAACCCCCGAGGCTCGCCCTTCCCCTCAGTAACAACGTCAGCAGCTAGTCTGCCGCTGTCGTGCCCTTTGCCCCGACGATCTTGTGGACATCGAGGCCAAGCCCTTTAGCTACGCCGCCGCCGTAATTCGGGTGGGCTTTGTAGAAGTGAGTTACCTGTAACTCCTGGATGCGCACCGGGGCATCCTTCAGGCTTCCCACAATGTTGTCAATCAGTCGCTGTTGTGCTTCCGGGCCAATTAGGCGGAACAAGTTACCCGGCTGCGAGTAATAGTCGGATTCGTCGCGATGATTGTGGCGATCTACCGTGCCACTGATCATCTTGGGACGCTCCCGATAAGCCGCATCTTGCGTAGGTCCGCCAAAGCTATTCGGCTCGTAGTTCGGACCAGCGCCGCCATTATCATCCAGCGCCATCGAGCCATCCCGGTTGTAAGTCGCAAACGGACATTGCGGCCGATTAATCGGCAATGCGTCATAGTTCACGCCCAGCCGGTAGCGATGCGCATCGGGATAGGAGATCAGGCGACCTTGTAGCATCTTGTCCGGGGAAAAGCCCATGCCGTGAACGATGTTGCGCGGCTCAAACGCTGCCTGTTCTACTTCCGCAAAATAATTCTCCGGATTGCGATCCAAAGTAAGCTCACCGATTTCAATCAGCGGATAGTCGCCATGCGGCCACACCTTGGTAAGATCAAACGGATTGATGTGGTAAGTCTCCGCCTCTGCCTCCGGCATCACCTGCATACAAACCCGCCACTTAGGGAAGTCGCCCTTGGCGATATGCTCGAATAAGTCGCGCTGCGAGTGGTCGGGATCTACCCCGCGAAAAGCCGCCGCTTCCGGGCCGCCGAAGTTCTTGATGCCTTGCTTCGTCTTAAAGTGATACTTCACATAGAACAACTCATTCTGGGCGTTGATCAGGCTGAAGGTGTGGCTACTGTATCCGTTCATGTGACGATAGCCGTCGGGTGTGCCACGGTCGCTAAATAGAATCGTTACCTGGTGCAGTGACTCCGGCGAAAGCGACCAGAAGTCCCACATCATGGTTGGCGACTTCAGGTTCGTTTCCGGATCACGCTTCTGGGTGTGGATAAAATCTCCAAACTTGAGCGGATCCTTAATGAAGAACACGGGCGTGTTGTTGCCCACCATGTCCCAATTGCCCTCTTCGGTGTAAAACTTCAGCGCAAAACCGCGGGGATCGCGCTCGGTGTCCGCTGAACCCTTCTCGCCGCCCACCGTCGAGAACCGCAGAAACGTTGGCGTACTCTTGCCCACCGACGAAAACAGTTTCGCCGTGGTGTACTTAGCCATCTCGGGGTTGTTGCAGACAAAATGACCGTGCGCTGCGGATCCCTTGGCATGAACCACGCGCTCGGGAATGCGCTCGCGGTTGAAGTGCGCCATCTTTTCAAACAGCAAAAAATCTTCAAATACGATTGGGCCACGCGGGCCCACGGTCAATGAATTTTGGTTGTCGCCCACCGGGCGGCCAGCGTCGGTGGTCATCACTTTATTTTTGCTGTCAGACATAGGGGGAGTGCTCCTTCTTAATGAAGCATAGCGACCAGTCTGCTATACGTCCAATATATGCTTCCGATAGAATGAATAGGGAACGCCTATGGACTGCGCTTAATGGAACTGCATCAGCTCCGCTACTTTTGCGCCATCGTGGATTCGGGCAGCTTCAGCCGCGCCGCTGCGCAGACGCACGTCTCGCAGCCGTCGCTCTCGCAGCAGATTGCCAAGCTGGAAGAAGAGCTTGGCGTCCGTCTGTTTGATCGCCTCGGCCGCAGCGTGCGGCTGACATCGTCGGGCCATACGTTTATGCCCCGCGCCCGCGCCATCTTGCGTGAACTCGAAACCGCTCGCGGAGAGGTGCGCGAGGGCAGCGCCTCGCTCACCGGAACTGTCACGGTAGGCGTGATTCCGACCGTTGCGCCGTACCTGCTGCCACCGCTGCTTGCCTCGTTCGCCAAAAAATATCCGCATGCACGGGTCAGCGTGGTGGAAGACATCACTCCGCTGCTGCTGGAACGCGTGAAAGCTGGTGTGGTGGACGTGGCACTGCTTGCACTGCCGGTGCGCGGCCCGCAGTTCGAATCCACCGCAATACTTTCGGAGCGCATGTATGCTGCTTTGCCCGCGCGCCATCCACTGGCGAAAGAGCAGGCGTTGTCACTGGAAGCGCTGGAGCGGGAGCCGTTTCTGCTACTGCGCGACGGGCACTGCTTCCGTGACGCTGCGATGGCCGCTTGCCAGCGCGCCCGCATGGATCCGCAAATTGTGTTTGAGAGCGGTCAATTCAGCAGTATCTTGAGCATGGTCGCCGCTGGGCAGGGCGTTTCCATGGTGCCGGAGATGGCGATTGAGCGTGGAAAAGGCGGGAAGGGAAGCCGGACAGGCTGCCAATTTGTCCCCATCGCCGACGAGGAAGCTGCACGTACCATCGGCGTCGTGAAGCTGAAGGCGCGGTCGCTTACGCGGCTTCAGGAATTGTTTGTGCAGCATCTGCTGGCCTAGGATACTGAGTTGTATTGTATCCCGCAGGATACAATAAGACTCACCGCAAGCGGACATACGACGGTAGACGATATGCCACTGGAAACAACCCGTTTCGATTCGGCCGACTACCTCGACAGCGAGGAAGCGATTGAGGCTTATCTGGAGGATGCCATCGAGAGCGACGATGCCGCAGTCATCGCGCACGCCTTGGGAGCGATCGCGCGGGCTCGGGGTATGTCGCAGGTCGCGAGGGACGCTGGCCTTTCGCGGGAAAGCCTCTACAAGGCACTCAGTGAAGGTGGCAATCCAGAGTTCGGCACCGTCCTGCGGGTGTTGCGGGCGCTGGGAATGCAGATGAAGATTACAAGAGCGAAGAGCCGCTAACGCCAGTTCCTACTGTTGGCAAAGTCGGGCGAGACTGTTTTCCCGCCCGTCTAAAGCTCCGGATAATTCGGCTCCATCTCCACTGCATCCGGCTCGATGTTAAAGGTCAGCTTGCGTCCAAACTCGCGATACAGCAGGGTGAGATTCACCAGCGCCTGTAGCAGCACACTCGCCACCGAAAGCTGCCAGACGTGGATAATCGCAAAGTCTGGGCGCGAGGCCATCCACAGAATCGCAACCATAAACAGCGTCAGCCGGACGGCTGACGAAAACAGCGGAGGCCACGAGTTTCCCATGGACTGGAACATTGCCGAGATCACGAAGATCAGGCCGGATGCCGCGAAGTTCCAAGACACCATGCGGAAGTATTCTGAGCCGAAGGCGATCGCCGCCTGATCGGTCAGGAAAATTGCTACTAGCTTATCCGGCACCAGATGCGCCAGCGCGGTGAGCAAAATCATGATGCTGACCGTGATGAGCGCCGCCGATTTGAACGTCTGCCGCACCCGCTCTCCTGAGCGCGCGCCAAAATTCTGCCCTGCCACCGGAGATGCCGCGAACGAAATCGCCATCACCGGGACAAACAGCATCTGCATGATGCGTACGCCAGTGCCAAACCCGGCCTGTGCCGCCGAACCGAAGCGGTTGATGACGCTGTAGATGAGGAACGAGTACACGCCAATCAGCAGGAATTCACCGCCTGCGGGAATGCCGATGCCGAGGATATCGCCCCATACCTTGAAGTCGGGCGACCACTGCTTGCGGTCAAAGTTCACGTGCGTTTCCAGCTTGATGAAGTACAGGACCATCACCACTATGGCGACGACGATAGAGATAAAGGTCGCCAGACCTGCTCCGGCTACGCCCAGCGGGACTCCGGTGCCCCAGCCTGCGATCAAAATTGGCGCAAGAATAATGTTGAGCACTACCGTTAGCATCTGCACGATCATGGTCGGCTTCACCACGCCAGTGCCGCGCAGCGCTGCGCCAATGGAGATCAGCGCGAACTGCAATCCCAGGCCGGGCAGGAACCAGCGCATATACTCCAGCGCCCGTTGCTTGGTGAGCGGATCGGCCGCCGTGCTCGCGTATGCGTCGCGGAAGATCAGGACAGACATCAAGAAAAGTGCGCCCAGCAAGAGCGAGAAGATGAACGACTGGTTGAAGACTTTTTCCGCGCGGGGCTGATCCTTGCGCCCGACGGCGTGGGCGATGAGCGTGGTGGTGCCGATGCCGAGCATCTGGCTGGCGGCGAGGACGACCATCATCAGATTGCCCGCCAGACCGACACCAGCGTTCGCTTCTTTACCGAGCTTCGAGATGAACCACAGGTCCACGAAAAAGTAGAGACTCTGGAACACCATGCCAGCTGCCATCGCGCCGGACAGGGAAACGATGTGCTTGGTGACCGAGCCTTTGGTCAGATCATTCATTAGGACGCGTCCTCAACTCTATGGTGTCCGACTATTTTACAAGCAGGAACAGGATGGGAGCGTAAATCTGTGATCGCAGAGGGGATTTCGGGGAAAGTATGGTGCGCCCTGGGAGCGTCGAATACCCGGCCTTCTGATTCGTAGTTGGTAAAGGTCGAACCTCAGGGCGTATCACCAGTTCATACACAGTACGCAACACGTGCTGTTCCCGCACTTCCGCCTTAGTGCTCGGGCACAGGGTATCGCTCGAAAACACGTCGTAGCGCTAGGGAGGGGTCACCGAGGGGGGTCACCGCATCTTCGCTCGAAATTCTCTCGCCGGGGGCGGTATGGAAGGCAACCACTTGGCGAAGCCCGCTCAATCTTAAGGAATCCCCCGGGAGCCAGGAACGCCCCTGATGCCTCTCTCCTGCCTGAGCTGGTGAAACGCTGGAAAGCGAGCAGCGCAAAGCCACTTCTTAGATCGCGACGCTCTCCGGCAGGCTTACCCGGCAGCGGCGGCGGATCGAAACAGGCGAGCGATCCAGCTCACCCTCCAGAGCCGGTTCCCGCCTTCGCTATTATCCAATTAACCGGTTACGAAAGTAACCAAAAAGTGAGTAATAGTGACCAACGAGTTGACATCTCTGCAACTATAGTGTCAATTGCTATCTCTTTTAGGGTTACGCTTCCCCGGGCGCAGACTCCTATGGCGAGGAGTTACAAATGAAGGTTCTTGCGCGATACTTGTCCATCGTCGTGCTCTTGGGAAGCGGCTTGTCCGCCTACTCGAGCAGTGTCCCGATCAATCTAGGTACCTCAGGCAACTTTGGCGTCCTGGCTGGTTCCGGTATCACCAATGTAAGTTCTGCAACCAGCATTACCGGCGATGTGGGCAGCGCTCCGACTCCCGCTGTGACCGGTCTCTTGGCGACTCAGGTTAATGGCACGTTATACCTCAGTCCTTCGCCCATCACGACGCAAGCCCAAGTCGATCTAACCACGGCCTATCTTCAGGCACAGGGCGCTCCGTGTGGCACCATTCTTACCGGCCAGGATCTCGGCGGGTTGACCCTGGTACCGGGAGTTTATTGCTTCTCTTCTTCGGCGCAACTGACAGGTACCCTGACCTTGGATGGTCAAGGCGATCCCACCGCGCAATGGATTTTCCAGATGGGAAGCACCCTGACCACTGCCTCGAATTCCGTTGTGTCGCTGATCAACAGCGGGTCCAAGTGCAACGTGTTCTGGCAGGTTGGATCGTCAGCCACGATCGGCACAGGCAGCGTGTTCGTTGGCAACATCCTGGCATTGACCTCCATCACGCTCGACGGCGGTACCCTGAATGGCCGAGCGCTGGCAAGTAATGGCGCTGTTACCATCTCCGCGCAAGAGACGATCGACAACTCGGGCTGTGGTAACTGCACCACCTTCGTGACCAGTCCCGCAAATGGCACCGTCACGAAGATTTCCTTCCCCATGCCGTTCGACCCCTTGCAAACCACCCAAACGGTGATTGCCAGCGGCCTGACTTCCGCCGGAACCCTCACCTGTGGGGGCACCAACAAACTCCTCTATGTCGCCCAGGACGGGCTTACGGGTGGGCCACTTCAAATCATGAAAATGGCCCAAAGCGGTCAAAATCAGAAAAATGTGGTCACCTTCAGCAATGTTTCCGGTCTTTCCCAGAGCGGCGGACCCACTGCGCCTACCCTGCAACCGGGCACTGGTACGCTGTTTTTCAATACCACTGCCTCGAACGGATTCTCGAACACAGGTGCGTGGTCTATGAAGACAGCCACACCCGCGCAAGTGCTCGCGCCATTTGTCTCTGATGGTGGCGGCGCTACCGCGTTCCTCACCAAGGGAGTT
>JBBROM010000007.1:0-218020 GCA_038229415.1 Terriglobales bacterium | reverse complement strand
TGCAGGCTATGTAAATGTGGAAAGCCAACCGCGCTTCCCACATTTACACAGCCCCGACTACGGCTGCGAGGTAAACTCAAGGCCAAATCAAACCCGGGAAACTCCAGTTATGACTGGTTGAGCAATCGGGGGCAGGTCAGGATTTACGATAGCACCGAAAACGCCGAACTCTACGAGCGGCCTTTGGATGGTTTGGCCATATGCGTTTAGCGAAGCACAAATTCCCTCAGGTAGGTAGATTTGCCGCTTCTCGACCAAATCGGAAAAGTCTAAGAGCCGTTTGTGCTCTTTCTTGAATTCCTCATACTGCCCCGGCTGATGCAAATCGTATCGGACGACAAATGCTCGTGCTGATTCCGAGACAGAGAGCAGCATCAAATAGATTTCCTCGATTACCTCCGCCCGCTTCTCGTGGAGCCTAGAGAATCGGACTTGATGCTCCAATGCGGCGAGCTGTAGTGAGCCCTTGAGGCGTTCAATCTCACTGTCGGATTCCGACTTGAGCCCTGCCTTGTGACTTTCCAGGTCTTTGTCCAAACGAGCCTTGACCGCCGTGGAGAAGAACCACCATGCGCCTGCGACGGCGACTCCAGCTCCGCCCAGCCCTGACATGAACGAAAGAAAGAGATCGATGAAACTTATCATAGAGACCCTCCTGATAAATCAGTGTATAGGGGGGCAGCCTGCTCTTGATAGCCTTTGGGTGGAGCAGGGCTTCCAGCCCTGCATTGAGGCCCGCCTACGATGCCGGCTTTAGCCGCTGGGGTACCGGGTCTAGCCGAGGCTGTAGCGAGGTGGAACACCACGCATATTGTCCTGCCTGCTGAACCAAGCCACGCCGCACCGGGTTGAAGTGGATGTACTCGCGCAGCCGCACTTACTCGTTCGCATCGCGTACACGGCGATCATGAAAGCTGTGTTCCCAGATTTCTCCGATAAATTCCAACTCTTTTTTCACGCGGTAGGAGAAGCCGCCCTTGATCAATTGCAACGCCTTTTCCAGTGATTCGGCCGGAGTGATGAGCAGGTGAAAATGATCTGGCATAATCACGAATTCATGCAGTTGGTACTTGCGCTGATCGCGGTAGTGGAAGAGGACGTCGATCAACAATCCGGCCATGCGGTCAGTCTGGAATAGGCTGCGCTTGCAGTAGGTGGCAGAGGTGATGAAGTAAGTGGAGAGTCCAGTGTTGCCACGGTAGGGGATGGCCAAGACGGTGCCTCGGCGGCTGAAGCCGCTGACTCCCGCCAGTTTAATGCAGGGCTGGAAGCCCTGCTCCACCCAAAAGCGAATTACTTGCACAGTACTCCCGAAATGGGAAGGCCGCCCTTGCGGGCGGCTTTGTCTAATTCTCAGCCTGTATCTCGGTGCCCGTACATCTGTGTGCAGCTTGGCCCCTAAAACGCATCTATCCCGGTGATACTCTGGCCGATGATGAGCGAGTGAACATCGTGAGTGCCCTCGTAAGTCTTCACCGACTCCAGGTTCATCATGTGGCGCATGATGGGGTAGTCGTCGGCTACGCCGTTTGCGCCTAGGATGTCACGGGAGAGGCGGGCACATTCGAGGGCCATCCACACATTGTTGCGCTTGGCCATGGAGATATGCGGCGGCTTCAACTTACCTTGATCCTTGAGTCGTCCGGCTTGCAGGGCGAGTAACTGTGCCTTGGTGATCTCAGTAACCATCCAAGTTAGCTTGTCTTGCACTAACTGATGTGAGGCGATAGGTTGGTCGCGCCATTGCTTGCGCAGTAGTGAATATTGCAACGCGCAGTCGTAACATGCCATGGCTGCGCCGATGACTCCCCAACTAATGCCATAGCGCGCCTGATTGAGGCACATCAGCGGAGACTTCAGCCCGCCTGTTCCCGGCAGTAAGTTCGCCGCCGGAATGCGAACATCCCGCATGGAAAGTCCGGAAGTTACGCTGGCGCGCAGCGACCACTTGCCGTGAATGTCGTCGGCCTTAAAGCCGGGACGATCAGTCTCGACGAGGAAGCCGCGCACTTTGTTGTCTTCGTCTTCCACCTTGGCCCAAATCACGGCCACGTCGGCGATGCTGCCCGAGGTGATCCACATTTTTTCGCCGTTCAGCACGTACTCGCTGCCGTCTTTGCGGGCGCGCGTCCTCATGCCGCCGGGGTTGGAGCCGAAGTCGGGCTCGGTGAGTCCGAAGCAACCCAGCTTTTCGCCCTTCGCCATCTGCGGCAGCCAGTAATTTTTCTGTTCGTCGGTGCCAAAGGCGTAAATCGGATACATCACCAGCCCACTCTGCACGCTGACGAACGAGCGCACGCCGCTGTCGCCGCGCTCGAGTTCCTGATTCATCAGGCCGTACTCCACGTTCGACATGCCAGCGCAGCCGTAGCCCTGCAGGCTGGCACCGAAGAAGCCCATCGCTCCGAATTTGGGGATGAGTTCCTTGGGGAAGCGGCCGTCGCGGTTGCACTGCTCGATGATAGGGATGAGGTTTGCCTCAATAAATCCGCGGGCCTGGTCGCGGACGAGTTTTTCGTCGTCGGTGAGGAGGCTGTCAATGTCGAAAAAATCTACGCCTTTGAATTTGAAGGATGGCATGGGGTAAATCGCTTTCCGGATTTCCGCGCGGCAGATAAAATCAGGCCCGAGAAAATCACTCTGTGCAAACCTTTAAGGATATCGAGGGAGGGGATGTGGGGTCAAACGGGGCGTTAGCCTCGCGGCTGCTGGGCCTTCTTCACAATGTCTTCGTATTCGGGGTTGCCCTTCAGCACGGCGAACTCTGGGTTGGCTCCCAGAAAGAGCACGGGCTGTTCGCGGCGTTCGTAGGCTTCGCGGAGCATGCGGAGGGCATCCGTGCGCTGGCCTAAGTGTGAGTAAGTTTCAGCCAAAGGAAAGGCCTGGCCGCGGCCCTGCTGATAGGCGGCAAGTTGCAGGGGCAGCAGCGCTGTATACATGGCAGGCAGACCTCCGGAGGAGAATGCTTTTTGTGCAGCTGTGTTCTGCGCGATGGCGGTTTGGTTGTGTTGTAACTCCGCTGCTTTCCCCGACTCAGCGAAATAGTTGGCATAGTCGTTGTCACCCAAATACAAGCTTGCGAGATAGCTGTGGGCGGACGCCAGTGTAGCGTCGGCGTCTACCACTTGATGCAGCAGCGCGTAGGCCTCCCGTCGTCGGCCCAACACCATCAATACCGCGGCCTTGTCGGCGAGAATGGCGGCGGAGGAGGGGTCGAGCTTCTGCGCGATCTCAATCTGTAGCAGCGCTTCTGGGGATCGGTTCATCGTCAGCAGTGTAGTAGCCCACCAGTGGTGGGCGCGTGCGCTGCTAGGGTCGAGTTCCAGCGCACGGTTGAACTCGCGTTCTGCAGCTGCGCGATCCCAGTTCCAGTAAAGGGTGGAAAAGCCGAGTGAGGCATGGGCTTCGGCGCTGTTGGGATCCAGTTCGACTGCTTTCTTGGCCGAGGCTAGCGCGCGGGGAAAGGCCACGTCCGGCGGCATGGCGCTGAATTCGCGCAGCAGGTTGTAGCAGTCGGCGAGCCCGACGTACGCATCGGCGTAATTCGGGTCGCGAGCCAACGCAAGATTAAAGAAGTCCACCGCTTTGTTCAGGTCGTCCGGTGTGCGCTTGTTCCAGTAATAGCGGCCCTTCAGATATAGGTCTTCGGCTTGCGCGTCTGCCGAAGGGCGCGGCGCTGTCTGGCTGGGTTTCGGCTTCGCTGTTCCCCGATGCGTCACCCAGAGCACACCGCCAGCAGCGACAAGCAGCGTGAGCAGCAGTCCGGCCCAAATGCGTAAGGAAGGGTGCGTAGGCTCAATCGAATTCGTGGGGTATCCGGTGCCAGAGATTGGTACCACCGTGCCTGATCGTTGTGGGGTCGCGGAAGTCGGTAGAGCCGCTGCGTCCTTCGCTGCGACTGCGGCCGGGGTCTTGTCTGAACCGTCGGTGGGAGAGTGGGTGGGCGCGATCCAGCGGTAACCGCGCCGCTCGACCGTTTCCAGAAAGACTGGGTTGGCGGCGGTATCGCCAAGCGTTTCCCGCAGACGATTGACTGCGCTCGAGATGCCGCGGTCAAAGTCCACATACACGTCTTCTGGCCATAGGGCATGCCGCAAGTCGTCGCGGCTCACCACCTCGCCGGGGCGGCTCAAGAACAGGCGGAGCGCACGGAAGGGGAGATCCTGCATCTTGATACGCACGCCATTGCGGCGCAGCTCAAGCGTGCGCAGATCGGCCTCGAATATGCCGAAGCGCACCACTGGGGACGGAATGGATGCAGGTTCCATGAATGCAACTCATGAACAAAACAACAAATGTAAAACCGTTCGGGTGGGGAGCCATTCAGAGGATACCATGCGGCTCACACTCTATCAGGTTGGAGCGGGCTCCTCCGGCGTGCCGAACCCCGCGTGAACGATGCTGCTAACCCACTGATAAATAGTACTTTACTGCGTGAACCACAAGTAGACCACGCGTGTTTTGACTTCTCTCCCCGGCAGCCTCAGAGTCAGTTGCAGCAGGAACTGGACCGGCCTTGCGGCGGTTCGACAAGACCGCAAGGTCGGTGCAGTTCCTGGTTCGGCGGCTTTACCCAGATGCTCCGCCAGACATTGCTGTGCGATTCAATCCAGATATTTTGCAGCCCAGGAGAAACAATTTATGAAAACAATACGCACTCTCAGCCAGCAGATCGGGATGATGGCAGTTCTAGCGATCTTTGGGGGATTGGCCCTGACCTCAGCCGTGGCCCAAACCTACACCGAACTCCACGACTTTAACACCAGCGTTGATCCGCAATACCTTGACAACTACTACATTTCCCAAGGCCGCGACGGTCTTCTATACAGCCTGTCTCATTTCAGCCCGAACGATGTTTCGGGATCGAATGGAACCGTCTACAGCATGACACTCGCGGGTACTCCGACGATTCTCACGGAATTGGGGCCGACGCAGGGCGAGTATCCGTTCGGCGGGCTGCTGCTAGGCTCGGACGGGAACTTCTACGGTACAGGCTCACTCTCAGGGAGCTCAAACTTTGGCACAGTGTTCAAAGTGACGTCCACTGGCACGATGACCGTGCTGCACAACTTCACCAACGGCACCGATGGTCAAGTACCAGGCAGTCCGCCGGTGCAGGGTAATGATGGCAATTACTACAACGTCACTAATGGCAACAACGGCGCATCGGCCAGTACGTTTTACAAGATCACGGCTGCGGGCGTTTTCAGCACGGTGCACACCTTCTCCAACGCCGAAGGAGCGGCCTGTGCCTACGTTGTTCTGGGCAATGACGGCAATTTTTACGGGGCATGCAACAAGGGAGGCTCCGGCACTCTGGGTACGCTCTATAAAATCTCCAGCGCGGGAACGGTCTCGGTCTTGCACAACTTTGCCTCAGCGGATGGCTTAAATGTAGATGTTCCCCTGGTGCAGGCGAACGACGGCAACTTCTATGGCTTGACTTACGAGGGTGGATCGTTTGGTTTTGGGTCACTGTATCAGCTAAAGCCCAATGGCTCCTTTAAAGTGCTGAAATACTTTGATGATGGTGCGGACGGGGGGCACCCCAATTCTGGACTGACGCTGGGTACGGACGGGCTGTTGTATGGCACGACTTACAGCGGAGGTAATCTCGTCGCATGTCCGGGGGGCTGCGGCGTGATCTTTAAGGTTACAACTGTAGGCGTTTTCACCGTCTTGTACACTCCCGATAACACCAAGGGAACGGGTCCGCTAAGCAACCTGACGCTGGATACGAACGGCACCTTCTATGGCAACATGTTTAGCGGCGGGAATTTCGGCGGCGGCGTGTTCTACAGCTTGAATACAGGGCTGGCTCCCTTTGCCCGACTGGTTACAGCGCAGGGCAAGGTGGCAGCGAAAATCGGCATTCTGGGCCAGGGCTTCAGCAATGCGTCGGTGGTGAAGTTTGCAGGCGTTTCGGCGATCACTAAGACCGTGACAGGGACGACGTTTATTCAGGTGACGGTGCCCGTCGGCGCGCTAACTGGAGCAGTGACCGTAACCACCGGCGCGACTACACTTACTACCCCTAATAGCTTCAAAGTGGTGCCAACGATTACGACGTTTACTCCGGCCAGCGGGCCAGTGGGTACAGTTGTGACCATCAATGGCAGCGGACTAACGCAGACGACCGCGGTGACGTTTAACGGCCTTGCCGCCACTTCATTCACCAAGGTGTCCGACTCGCAGATCACTGCGACGGTTCCAACCAGCGCGACCACCGGCAAAATCAAGGTCACAACCAGCGGGGGCAGCGTCAGCAGTGTTACGAACTTCACGGTAACGCCAGCCATCACCAGCTTTACTCCAGCCAGCGGGCCGGTGGGGACGTTGGTTACCATCAACGGCACCAGTTTTACCGGAGCCACGGCGGTGACATTCAATGGCACCAGCGCCGCTTTGTTTACGGTAGTCTCCGACTCCAAGGTTACGGCGACGGTTCCGACCGGTGCCACGACGGGAAAGATTCTGCTCACGACGGCGGGCGGAAGTGCAACGAGCGCGACTAACTTCACGGTGAATTAGGCGACTAAACTCAAGCAGCGCGGGACGAGCGTACTCGTCCCGCGCTACTTTTTGCGGCTCTTCGATCAAGATGTGAATAACGACCCAATCCACGGTTCCCAGACGATTCAATCCAGTTCTTTTAGCTATCCAGGAGAAACGACCCATGAAAGCAAAGCAACTTTTTAGCCGACGCGTTGCCAAGATTCTAATCCTTGCGATGTTCAGCGCAATTCTCTTATCCTCAGTCGTCGCCCAAACCTACACCAGCCTTCACGACTTTAACCCTAGCGTTGATCCGCAGTATTTGGACAACGACCTCATCTCCCAAGGTCGCGATGGGCTTCTGTACAGTATGTCGCACTTCAGTCCGAATGGGGTCTCGGGAGCGAATGGGACGGTTTATAGCATGACGCTCGCGGGTGCTCCGACGATTCTCACGGAATTGGGGCCGACGCAGGGGGAGTATCCGTTCGGCGGTTTGCTGCTTGGTTCGGACGGGAATTTCTACGGCGCAGGTTCACTTTCAGGAGGCTCAAACTTTGGCACGGTGTTCAAGGTGACGCCGACGGGGACACTGACCGTACTCCACAACTTCACCAACGGCACGGACGGTGGGACGCCAGCCAGTCCGCCAGTGCAGGGGAATGACGGCAACTACTACGGTATTACGGCAGGGGCGACCGCCACCGTTTACAAGATCACTGCCACGGGCGTTTTCAGTACACTTCACAGCTTCACCAATGCTGAAGGAGGAAACTGCAACTACCTTATTTTGGGCAGCGACGGTAATTTCTATGGCCAGTGTACCTCCGGGGGCACAAGCAATCTGGGTACGCTGTATAAAATCTCCTCGGCTGGTACAGTTGCCGTTTTGCATAACATCGCCGCTGCGGATGGCTACGGGGGTGCTTTTCCCTTGGTGCAGGCGAATGATGGCAACTACTACGGCGTGAGCTACAGTGGCTCGGGTATTGATGGGACGGTGTGGCAGCTAAAGCCCACTGGTGCCTTTAAGGTGTTGAAAACCTTTGATCGTGGCCCGGATGGCGGAACCGTCCTCGCGGGACTGACACTTGGCACGGACGGGGTGCTGTACGGCACGACTTACGAAGGCGGCCTTGCCAACGGATGTTCCGGTTTCGGCTGCGGAGTGATCTTCAAAATTACAACCGCCGGCGTCTTCACCGTCTTGTACACTCCCGACAACACCAAGGGGTCAGGTCCACAAAGCAACCTGACGCTCGATACCAACGGCACCTTCTACGGCACTATGTTCAGCGGCGGAGCGTTTGGCGGCGGCGTCTTCTATAGCTTCAATACCGGCCTCGCGCCCTTCGCTAAGCTAGTGACGGCGCAGGGAAAGATCGCCGCGAAGATCGGAATTCTTGGGCAAGGTTTTAGCACGGCTTCGGTGGTGAAGTTTGGGGGCGTTTCGGCGATCACTAAGACCGTGACAGGGACGACGTTTATTCTGGCGACGGTGCCCGTAGGTGCGCTAACTGGTGCAGTGACCGTAACCACCGGCGCGACTACACTTACTACCCCTAATAGCTTCAAAGTGGTTCCGGCGCTTACCACGTTCACCCCAGCCAGTGGGCCGGTGGGTACAGTTGTGACCATCAATGGCAGCGGACTAACGCAAACGACCGCGGTGACGTTTAACGGCCTTGCCGCCACTTCATTCACCAAGGTGTCCGACTCGCAGATCACGGCGACGGTGCCAACCAGCGCGACCACCGGCAAAATCAAGGTGACCACCACGGGCGGCAACGTGAGCACGACCACCAATTTCACCGTAACCGTAGCCCCGACAATCAGCAGCTTTACGCCGGCAAGTGGCCCGGTAGGGACGCTGGTCACCATCAACGGCACCAGCTTTACCGGAGCTACGGCGGTGATGTTTAACGGGAAGGCCGCGACGTCATTCACGGTAGTTTCCAACTCCAAGGTTACAGCGACGGTTCCGACCGGTGCCACGACTGGCAAGATACAGGTGACGACGGCGGGCGGAAGTGCAACGAGTGCGACTAACTTTACTGTGAACTAAGCTACTAACACTAATAAACGCGGGGCGAGTACACTCGTCCCGCGTTACGGTTCGCTGTTATTCCCTCGGCTGTCGCGACTTCTTGAGAATATCTTCGTATTCAGGGTTACCTTTTAGCGCATCAAAGTCGGGGTGGTCATCCAGCAGCAGAATGGGTTGTTCGCGACGCTCGTAGGCTTCGCGCAACATACGCAGTGCGTCATCGCGCCGGTTCAAATGCAGATAAGTTTCAGCCAGAGGGAAGGCTTGGCCATGACCTTGCTGATAGGCGGCCAACTGCAATGGCAGTAAGGCGGCGTACATACCAGGTAGGCCGTCGGTGGAAAACCCCTTCCGCGCGGCGGCAGCCTGAGCTAAAGCGACTTCGTTGTGTTGTAGTTGCGCAGCCTTGGTGATCTCGTCGAGGTAGCTGGGATAGTCCCCATCCTTCAGATATAGCTGGGAGAGGTAGCTGTGGGCCGAAGCGAGTGTAGCGTCCTCCTCGACTACTTGATGGAGTAGAGTTAGAGCATCTGCGCGGCGGCCTACATAGGAGAGAATCAGCGCCTTATCGGCAAGAATCGCCGAGGACGAGGGATCGAGTTGTTGGGCAATCTCAATCTGCTGTAGCGCTTCTGGCAGGCGGCGCATGGCGAGCAGGGTAGTAGCCCACCAATGATGAGCGCGGGCGTTGTCTGGGTCGAGTTCAATGGCGCGCTTGAACTCGCGCTCCGCGCCAGCGCGATCCCAGTTCCACGAGAACAATACAAAGCCGAGAGAGGCGTGCGCATCGGCGCGGCTGGGGTCGAGTTCCACCGCTTTCTTGGCAGAAGCGAGCGCGCGTGGGAAGGCAACTTCAGGCGGCATGGCACTGAACTCACGCAACAGGTTATAGCAGTCGGCCAGGCCAACATAAGCGTTGGCGTAGTT
Organism: Terriglobales bacterium; assembly: GCA_038229415.1. Classification (GTDB taxonomy): domain Bacteria; phylum Acidobacteriota; class Terriglobia; order Terriglobales; family Acidobacteriaceae; genus JANXUR01. The sequence goes on along the minus strand of JBBROM010000007.1, from coordinate 208,551 downwards.
TGGGTCGTGTGCGAGTGACAGATCAAAGAACTCGACGGCTTTGTTGAGATCGTCAGGCGTGCGTTTATTCCAGTAATAGCGGCCCTTCAGGTACAGATCTTCGGCTTGCGGGTCCGCTGAGCCGCGTGTGCTGGGTGCGGAAGACTTGTGGGAGCCGCGTTGAACCGTCCAAAGAATTGCGGCTGCGAGCCCTGCGGCGATCAGCAGCAAGATGAGCCAACGGCGGACGATATTTCCCGATGCGCGAGCCGAATCCTGCCCAACGGTTTCCGAAGCGTCCGGAAAATCAGTGGATTCAGCATGTTCTTCATCGGTTGGACTGCGATGCGCGTCGCCGAAGATCGGCACCACCGAGCCCGGACGGGCGGCTGGTGCCTCGACTTCCGCGCGAGGAGAAACCGGCGCGATCCAGCGATAGCCGAGGCGATCTACGGTTTCCAGAAATATGGGATTGGCGGCGTTGTCGCCCAGCGAATCGCGCAACCGGCTGATGGTGGTCGAGATGCCGCGATCAAAATCCACATGAACGCCTTCCGGCCACAAGGCTCGACGCAGGTCTTCCCGGTTCAGCACCTGGCCGGGGTTCAGCAGAAAAAGTCGCAGGGCGCGGAAGGGCAGGTCTTGCATTTTGACTCGCACCCCGTTGCGCAGGAGCTCGCCGGTGCGCAGGTCGGCTTCAAATAAGCCGAAGCGCACTACTTGCGACGGATTGGAAGCTGGCTCCATGCGGTGTTTGGCGAAAGTCCTGATGACCGAAATTACGAACCGGAGGTTCGCCCCCTCATTTTACGCGACCGCACGCAGAGCGGACAGCGAGAGAAGAACAAATCCGGCACCAAAAGTCAGGTTACCGTTGTCGTCAACTCAATAGAAACAGGAGGTTTATCAGGTAAGCGACATGTATCCGTCTGATGCTTTGACTTCCACTCGGTGAGGCCTCAATTTAAGGGGCGTGGCGTACACGGCAGGCTACGTGAGTCGCCGAAAGCGCTCTACAAAAATCCCGGAGGAAAGTCATCATGAAATTGCCCCGTTCTCTCTTCTGTTTCGTTCTGTTGGCATTGGCCGCTCAATTTGGGTCGGCGCAGGTCTCATTTTCTACCGTCTACAGCCTCACGCTCTCCGATCCGCACGACGGCAGCAACCAGGCGATCGCACAAGGGCGCGACGGGAACATGTACATCACCGGGCCGATCGGCGGCGATACAGGAAACTTCAGTTGTATCGGTGGCTGTGGTGGCGTGCTCAGCCTCACTCCGGCTGGCGTGGAAACCATCATCTACCAGATGGGCACCAACATTGCCGATGGCGAGACACCGCAGGGCGGAGTGACGCTGGGTTCGGATGGCAGTCTGTATGGCACGACATCGCAGTCATTCGTTGTAGGAAGCGGCGCATACGGCACCATCTATAAGCTGACGACGGGAGGCACTTTTACGCTTTTGTACTCCTTTGGCACCGGCGCGGCTCGCAGTCCTGTGGCTGCACCCGTGCAGGCCAATGATGGCAACTACTATGGCACCACGGTGGAAAGTGGTACCAGCGGTGAGATCTATCGCATCACCTCCGCGGGTGTCTTCACCACGCTCTTCACGTTCACTGCGAGCGAGACGATGGGTGGGGAAGGCATGGTGCTGGGAACTGACGGCAATCTATATGGCGCATCGGGAATCTTCAACTGCGGCTCGGTGTGGAAGACCACGACGAACGGCGTGTTTACCGAACTGCACAACTTCACGTCCACCTCTACTACGGATGGCTGCGCCCCGCAAGGCGTGGTGCAGGCCGCTGACGGCAACTTTTACGGCGTTACCGGCTCTGGCGGCGCGAACAATGACGGAACCATCTTCAGGGTCACGCCGAATGGCACTTTCAAAGTGTTGCATACGTTTGCCGGAACAGCGGACGGCATTGGCCCTGCGGCGAGCCCGATCGTGGGAAGCGACGGCGCGCTCTACGGAACGGCGATGGGCGGCGGTGCCAACTCGGCGGGCTCAATCTGGAAGATTACGACGGCAGGTGTGTTCACCAAGCTATTCGACTTCAGCACGGCGAATCAAGCGGCCTATTCGCCCCTCTCGCAGTTGGCTCAGAACACCAACGGTAACTTCTATGGCACCGGCTATCAGGGCGGAGTCAACGCACAAGGCGGCTTGTATGAGCTGAGCACCGGGCTGGCGCCGTTCGCCAAGCTGGTAACGGCGAGTGGCAAGGAAGGCGCGAAGATCGGGATATTGGGCCAGGGATTCAGCACCGGTTCGGTGGTAAAGTTTGGCGGTGTGACGGCGACGACGAAGACACTGACCGGCACCACGTTCATTCTGGCAACAGTGCCGACGGGTGCGCTGACCGGATTGGTCACAGTTGGCACCGGGGGCACAACGCTTACCAGTTCCACCACGTTCCGCGTGACGCCCACCCTGACGACGTTCACGCCGAGCAGCGGGCCGGTGGGGACGGTGGTAACGATTAACGGCACAGGCTTGATGCAGACGACGGCAGTGACATTCAATGCCAAGTCCGCAAGCTTCACCGTGGTCAGTGACTCGAAAATCACCGCGACCGTACCGACGGGAGCCACCACTGGCAAGATCAAGGTGACGACCAAGGGCGGAAGCGTGACCAGCACAACGAGCTTTACCGTCAACTAAGGTTCTTGACGCGCGAGTTGAAGAGCTTGGGCGTGTAGTCAAGCCAAGCTATGCTCCACGAAAAGAAGAAAGCCCGGGCCGAGTGGCCCGGGCTTTCTTCTTGTGTGAGTGAGACATTAATACTGCCAGTTCGCCGTGACCGATCCCGTTCCGGTGGCGGGCACAGTGTAGGTGTGGTTGGAACCGTTCTCCCAAGTCACTGCACCGTTGGCGGCGATCTTGATGAACTTGAACTGAATCGCCGTGCCTGCTGGCATGGACGCATTCAGGAACCAGTTGGGATAGTTAGGCGTGAGCATCGGCCCGACCGCGCTGTCGAATGTTGCGGTCCAGTTGCCGAGTTCCACGGTGCTGCCGGTGAGGAAGATGTAATCTCCGGTGCTGGTGGGCGTGGCATTGTTGACGGTGAACGTCACCGGAATGAGCTTCGCGGTGAGCACGGTGAAGGGAATCGCATTCGCAGCGGTGCCCGAACTGTTCTTCAGGGTCACGCTATAGCTGCCGTTCGTCACGTTGGGCACGGTGAAGGTGGCACTCGTCGCCGACCAGCTGGTGATGGTTGCCGCCGTGGTTCCGAAGAGCACGCTACCGGTGGCGCTCCCGAATCCCTTGCCAGCGATAGTCACCTTCACGCTAGCCTGCGCCACGATGGGGCCAATCGAGCCTACTTCGGGCGCTGCAACCGATCCCACCACTTGCCACACTGCCACGGCGTGCGCGCCAAGGGTGAAGCCAGTGACCGGATTATTGCCGCCACTGCCGGTGCTAACCGAGATGCCGCCGCCGCCCATCAGTCCGCCGAGGTAATCGGTGTAGCTGCCTGCGGGCAGAGCGGTGTTGAGTCCGGTGATGTTATAGGACGTGGTGTCGCTCTTGTTGATGGCGGTCAACACCACCTCGTTGAAAAACTTGCGCTCGAAGATATAAACGTCGCTGTTGATCCAGCGCTGCTGGGTGGTGCCATAGGCGAGCGCATTATTCGACTGGCGCAGGCCCGCCAGCTTGCTGATCAACTTGTAGCCGGTTGTAGTGGTGTCATACGAGACCATCTGTGGACGGTTGTAGGGATCGGCTCCGCCGCCGGTGTCGTTGTGAAGTAACTGCTCGTCGCCGTAATACACCACCGGAATGCCGCGCGAAGTTAGCTCAAACGCCAGCGCTTCATTCAGACGATTTGCGTTGTTGTAGAGGCTGAGCAGGCGCGGCGTGTCGTGGTTGTCCACGAAAGTGACGAGGTCGTTGGGCGATGCGAAGTTGGTGCCCTCGGCGGTCAACGCGTTGTCAATTTCGGTGAACGAGTTGCCGTAGGCGAACACGTCGCGCATGGCGGTGAACAGCGGAAAATCCAGCAGCGCCATGCCGCTGCGGTTCGCGAACTTGTAGGAGTCGTGGTAGAGAGAGTCGCCGGTGCCGCCCTGCAACCACTCGCCATAGATGAAGCTCGGCGCATTGGTGTACACGGAGTTGACCATGCTGTATTCCCAGCCCCAGGTGGTGTGCTTCACTGCGTCCACGCGAAAGCCGTCCACGCCATGGGACTGGAATTGCGTCATCGCAGCTTTGAGGTAGGCGTCGACGGAAGCGTTTTCCTGGTTCAGGTCGGCGAGGCTGAATAGCGTGTAGTACTGGAGTTGATAGCGATCGTTGTAGTCGGCGATCTCCGGATTGTGATGGAAGTAGCCGCTGGGGTCGTTGTTGTAAGCGGCGAGGAATGTGCCGTTGTCATAGAGCGAGCCGAACTCGCCCGACGCGTTTGGATTGCTGTGATTCGGAGCAAAGTCCACGATCACCTTGATGCCATGTGCGTGGGCTGCTGCGGTGAGGTTGTCGAATGCGGTCCAGCTATTGGCGGCAGCGCCAAAATGTTCTTCGATGCGCTTGAAGTCGCGAGCGCCGTAGCCGTGATACGACGAAGTCGGATTGCCGCCGCTGTCTGGGATATTCAGATTGAGGTTGTCCACCGGCGGCGAGATCCAGATCGCCGTCACGCCCATGCCTGATAAGTACGACATCTTCTGCTGAATGCCCGCCAAGTCGCCGCCCCAGTAAAGATGCCAGTTGGTCTTGGTGGAATCGTAAAGGCCCGAGCTTTGCGCAGGATTGTCGTTGGAGGTGTCACCGTTGCTAAAACGGTCGGTGATGATCTGGTAGATCACCTGCTTCTTGAAGTCTTGTGCCTGAGCGGCTGCGCTCAGAATCAGCGCGAGTGTTAAACCGAGAATTGTACCCATCTGCATCCGACGACGACTCATACTGCTCTCCCGTTTGCCACAGCCATGCGATTGAATTTGCGCCGACCGAAGGAGACTTTACCACGGCGGACTGGAGGCGGGGAAGGGAACGCCGTTCTGTTCTAGAAACCGGAAGTGGCAGTGGCCAGCGCTGTGCTATGCGAAGGGGTTGATGACTTCGATTCCGAAGTAAGTTTGGCCCGCGTTCAAGTCCTCGCTGAAGATTCGCGTGCAGCCCGCCCGTTCCGCAGCAGCGACGATCATGCCGTCATAAAAATGGATTCCGTAGCTGACATGGGCCTCGGCGGCGCGTTGGATGAGCGAATGATCAGGTGCGACGAAGGTGAGGACGGACAGATGTACAAGAGTAGCGGCGAGTTCTTCTAGTGTGGCTGCTGGCTTGAATTTATGCAGTCGCGCGGCACAGAATTCGGCAATCACTTGCGCCGAAATGGCCCAGTTTTGCAATGCGGCTTGCTGCACCAATGATTTGCCAATTTGCTGCTTGCGAGGGTCAGCGTAGTCATAGGCATAGAGAATCACATTCGTATCCAAAAACGCTGTTGGTGCGCCTAAACCGGAGGATATCGTCACTTTTGGGTACGGTCATACAAGTCGGCTCTAGTCCAGGTGTGTGGCCCGCCGTAGAATTTACACTCTTCAAAGCTGCGCTCCAGGGCGTCGAGCTGCTGGCGTTTGCGTTCGGCTTCTTTCGCATCAGCGGAGGCCACGATCTGCTTCAGGTAGTCCCGAATCATGGCTGTCATGGTGGTGTCGCGATCCACCGCGATTTTGCGGACGGTTTTCACCAGTTCGTCCTCTAAAGAGAGCGTCACATTCATTCACCCATAATACGTGTAATCCTTATTATGGGTCAAGGATGTGCAAAAACACTCGATTCATCGAGCGTGTTTGCCACTAGATTCCTACTCCTTTCGCAATCCAGCCCAAGCTCCGTCGGACCATCACGTCACGGCCCAAGTACATATCGTTAACCGTGTCTGAGGATTCGGGCTGTTGCGGGTCGAAGCGAATCGCGATTTCGCCTCCAATCGCTAGAGTGATGATTGCTTCGGCTTCATCGCGCCCAGAGCATGCGCCGGAGCCGAACGAGCCGGAGAAATATGTATCGTGCACCGGAAACGAGTACCGAAGCAGTGGAATCCAAACTCTTACCACAGTCCCCGGGGGCGCTGTAGGAAATGGCCTCGCCTTCTTGAACTGTGGCAGTAACGATGGGCCACTTAGCTCGTCTTGCCTCTTGGCGCTGACGTGCGCTGGACCAAGCTAAGAGGCCGCCAATGATTGCCACCGGAATCAAGATGACGCCTATCCAGCCGAATGCATCCATGTCGCCTCCTCGCGATTTGATTGCACAGACTGCGGTATCATATCAACAGGCGGAATTATTTCGCGTATAACCTGCTGGTGCTTCACATCTCCTGCAAGTATTTCCGAATCCCATCCGCCCGCCCAGATTTTCTCGCTTGCGAGGAACACATGGGTTCATCTTGCTGAAATCAGGAGCATGTCACATGGCAAAAGCCGCAAAAACTGCAGGTCGCGACAAAGTAATGGACACCACCAAGAGCACGGACTGCCCCAAGTGCAGCAAGCCGACTCGCATCGTCAAGCGCACCAAGGATCGTGAGCGCAACATCCCCGGCGGAGTCTACATCTCCTGCTCGGCGTGCGAATTTTACGAAAAGCTGTAAGAACGATTTCGGGTTTCAAGTTTCAGGAACAGAGAGGGCTGCGATTTTCGCGGCCCTCTTTGCTTTTGCCGGAGTTTTCTGGCGGCTAGGTGGCGAAGGCCACTGTGTGTCGTCGGATTGCCACTCGTGTGGTTGCGGTTTTCCGGTCCGAACGGACCTTCGTGATCCCCGAATTACACAAGTATTACAGCCGCTTCCCGGCAGGCCTGATAGCGTCAATATAGGACATCAAATTTTTTAGTTCAGGACTTCTTTTCATGAGCGCAATCTCTCCAGCCCGTCCGGTCGTCGAGCGCGACCGCACCCTTACCCAGCCGCTGAACTGGCTTGCTACGATCACATTTATCGCACTGCATGCAGGTGCGGTTGCCGCCTTTTTCTATTTTTCGTGGAGTGCACTGGCGGTTGCGGTTGTGTTGTGGTGGATCGCTGGCAGCCTGGGCATCGGCATCGGCTACCATCGCCTGCTGACGCATCGCGGCTACAAAACTCCGGTGTGGATGGAATATTTTCTGACGCTGTGCGGCTCGCTCGCGCTGGAAGGCGGGCCCATTGCGTGGGTCGCCACGCACCGCATGCATCACCAGAACACCGACAAAGAAGGCGATCCGCATTCGCCGATTGACGGCGGATTCTGGGCCCACATGGGCTGGATCATCACCGGAAATTCCGTGCATAGCATGACCACCGAACTGCTGCCGTACGTGCCCGAGCTACGTAAGAGCCGCTTTCATTTTTGGCTCACCAAGTTTCATTGGGTGCCGTCTGTACTGGTGGCCGTGGGCCTCTATTATTGGGGCGGGCTGCCTTTTCTGCTGTGGGGAACGTTTCTGCGCACCGTAATGTCGCACCACTTTACCTGGCTGGTGAACTCGGCCACGCATATGTGGGGGTCGCAGCGCTTCATCACCGGCGACCTTTCGCGCAACAATTTCTGGGTTGCGATTCTGACCTTTGGAGAAGGCTGGCACAACAACCATCACGCCGCACCGCAGGCAGCGCGTCATGGCTTGGCTTGGTATGAAGTGGACGTGAACTGGTACGGCATTTGCGCCCTGCGCGCGCTGGGCTTCGCGTGGGACATCAAGTTGAACAAGCTGGTGCCCGCCGCGGAAGAAGAGAAAATCGCCGCGTAAGAGTATGGTGCATCCAAGCGGAAGTCCAGCCGCCTGAGCCTCTGCTGACGCTCTCCGCGTTACGCAGTTCGCTGGGGCGGCTTTTGAATTTTGAGCCGCTTCCCCTACCATAAACGTCGGAAGCCTAACCGCCATGCGCATCAGCACTCCGGGCAAGACGATCGCGTTCTTCATCACGCTGGGCGCATTGCTGGTGGTGGCGGCCATTGCGCTCAACGTCAGCTGGATACTCTTCCACTGGCGACAGGTGGTGCCACTGGTCTTCGGCATCATTGTGTTTGCAGCGATTATTGCCGGGCTGGTGTTGAATACGACGTTTCTGGTGCGTGAAATCCGGCGCAACGAGCAGCAGGATAGCTTTCTCAACGCCGTAACCCACGAGCTGAAAACACCCATCGCTTCGATTCGCCTGTATCTGGAAACACTGCAGCGGCGCGAGCTTAACGAAACCCAGCGGCGTGAGTTTTACCAGATTATGCTGCAAGATACTGACCGCTTGCTGGCCACCATTGAGCAGGTGTTGAAGGCTGGCGAAGCACGGCTTGCCACCAATCGAAAGAATTATCACCAGGTAGACTTCGGCACCGTGGTAAGCGAAGCAGTGGATCTTGCGCGAGTGCGGCATCAGTTGTCGGCGGAAGAGTTGCAACTGACCACCTTGCCAGAACAGGAAGTAGTAGTGCTCGGCAATGCCGATGAGTTGCGCGCGGCAGTGCTGAACCTGTTGGATAATGCAGTAAAGTATTCCGGTGCTGAGCCCCGGATTTCTGTGCGCATGCGGTTGCCTGATCTGGACTCGGTACGCCTGCGCGTGGGTGACCGGGGCATGGGCATTCCGCAACATGAACTGAAGCGCATCTTTAAGCGCTTTCATCGCGTGAACCATTCCGGTAGCGTGAAGGGAACTGGCCTCGGCTTGTTCATCGTCCGATCCATTGCGCGACAGCACGGCGGCGATATAACGGCGCGCTCTGCGGGAGAAGGGAAAGGCGCCATCTTTACCTTACGACTGCCGCGCGTGCATCGCGCATGAGCGACGTTCCAAGCAAAAACGCGGAGCATTCTATGGCATACATACTAGTCGTGGAAGACGAAGAGCACCTGGCGCGCGGGCTGCAGTTCAATCTAGAGGCTGAGGGCTACTCGGTGGATGTGACCGGCGACGGAGAAGATGCTCTGTTACGACTGTTCTCGGCAGAAGTTCAGTACGATGCGCTGGTTCTGGATGTGATGCTGCCTGGCAAAGATGGTTTTACTGTGGCGAAAGAGCTACGTGCCGCCAATCAGTTTATTCCGATACTGATGCTCACCGCGCGGAGCCGCCCCGAGGACGTGCTAAAAGGATTCGAATCAGGCGCGGACGACTATCTGCCCAAGCCGTTTAATCTTGATATCTTAATTGCGCGCGTGCATGGGTTGTTGCGGCGCAAACGCTGGAGCGAGAACGCCGCTTTATCTACTGATTCCATCACGGTCGGTGTGCCGGAGCGTTTCGAGTTTGCTGGCAAGGTAGTAGATTTCGAGCATCTGCGCGTCGAGGCCAATAGCAAGGTAATTCAACTTACGGTGATGGAAGCGGAGTTACTGCGCTATCTGATTCGAAATGCGGGGCGTCCTGTCTCGCGTAAAGCGATTCTGGAAGATGTTTGGGAACTGCACGAAGATACTGACACTCGGGCCATTGATAACTTCATCGTACGCCTGCGACGTTATATCGAAGATGAGTCTGGCGCTCCACGCCATCTAACTACGGTGCGGGGCCTCGGGTATCAATTTAATCCGGAGCCACCTAAAAGCTGAGGCGTATGCGAACCACGGCGCTGCGCGGTGCATCCACGGCGGTTCCAGAAAACAGGCTGGCGAAGTTCAGTACATTTACTCGATTCGCAAGATTCTGCAAGCCAATCTGAAACGAAGCTGAGCGCTGTTCATGGTGGTAAGCCTCAACTCCGGCGCTGAAGTCTAGTGATGAATTAGGCCGGACTCTGCCGTGTTCGAGATTCACCTGTGCCAATATCGCAGGCCCATATTGCGCCAGTAAAAACGCTGGATCAGCCCCGCCTGTATCTGCTGGAAGGCCGCTGCCATACTGTCCGCTCAGAGCCGCCCATGCACGCCAGGGTAGCTCCACCCGTACTTGCGTCCTTAAAGTATTCCTCTGATCCTGGGAGATAGGGAAAGCACTCGCATCGCCGATGCCGTTCGCATCGTTCCCAAGAAACAGACCGCCAGTTATTGGTCCGCGTCCCACACCTATCTGGTTACTATAACTAACGAATCCCGAATAGCGTCCCCAGTGCGGTACCGCAATCCGTACTTCTTCGCCTTTGATGCGTGCCTTGGCGAACGCGATTGGGAAGCTGATTCCTGTGTCTAGCAGTACATCATCGTCCGAATAGTTCACGAAGTCCCGCTGGAAGATGTTAGCGTCGAGACGGAGTTTACCGGTGAACGATTCCGTAAAGCCGATTTCGTAGAAGTTGCCACGGCTGGGGCGCACAGGCAACCGCACTACTTGAGAATGCAGCGAATCTACCAGCCGCGAGCTGGCCAGTAACAAGTTTTCTACTGCTGGGGTCTGAAATGCCCGGTCGTATGCCGCGTGTAACAGCAAGTTGAGTGACGGGAAGAAGCGCGATGCACTGACACGAGGACTCCACGCCGATTCGCGGACAGCAAATCCATAGTGATCAAAGCGCAAGCCGGCGCTGATGTTCCATTTGCCGAGGTGAATGTGATCCTGCACATAGGCTGCTGGCTCGATACTCCAACGACGTGCCGCAAAGGCAAACTGCAACTGCGTTACCGGATCAAACTGAGTAGGATCGGTAATTTGATAGTTCAGTGCCTCGTGTACCGGGGCGACTAATGTATCCACGCCGATCTTCCAGTCATGGCGACCGTGATGCCCGGCCAAGTCGGTGCGCAGATAGCCTTCGCGGTAGCCACGATCTTGCGACGCGATGACCGGGGTTGCCAGTGCATTCGATGTAAGCGTTGCAGCGGCATCGCGCACGCTGCCAGCCACAGTCCACAATAGGTTTGCTGACGCAGCATGCTGAAAGTAAGCTTGGCCGCTGGTTTCGAGATTACTGCGATCTTGCCGTTGGCCTGCTTGCTGCTGCACTAACTCGTTCGGCACCAGCAGGCGCGTCTCACCTTGCGTTACAGAGAGGCTCAAGCGGTCGCGATTGCGAAAGCTGTGGTCGTAACTAGCCAGGTAGCCTGAACCGTTGCCGCGATTTGTATAGTTCTGCAGTACCGGTGGATCGAGAAAGCGATCAGTGTGGAAGCCATGCCCACTGACCGAAATCTGGTCAGCTTTCGTTGCAAAGGAGACGGCTGCACTGCCATTCAGTGCGTCAAAAGTTCCTCCGGTCGCATCTACCTGGCCGTGCCAGCCTGTAGGAGCGTCGTTGGCAGTTGTAACTTCCACTACTCCGCCTAGCTTACGTCCGTATTCCGCGGGATAGCCTGCTGTAAGTACGTGGAAAGTTTGTATGTCATCATTATCTGGCGGCGGGCCGAAGGCTGGCGAGTGATTCTGAGTTACCGGAATTCCGTCTGCAACAAATAGTACGTCATACTCAGAGCCGCGGGGATGAAGGACGCCATTCGCCTCATAGATCCAGCCAGGCAAGCTGTTTACCAGGTCAGATAGTTCACGCGACGGAAACGGTGAAACGGCTTCGTGGATGGCGCGTTCGCCCATGCCGTATTCACTGGTAGTGTGTTGTGGGTCGAGAAACGTAGTAGCTGACACAACCTCCACGGAACGACTTTCCCCGATAGCCAAAACAGCAGTCACCACCACAGGGATGGGCGAAGAGACTTCAACATTTCCCGACCACGTCTTGAAGACGGGAGCGGACAGTCGTAACTGATACTTGCCGAAGGGCAGATTGCGTGCAACATACGCTCCCTCGGCATTTAGCTGAAAGCTGCGGTGTAACTGGCTGGCGTCATTCAGTAGAGCCGCGAGTGCGCTGACAGCTGCTCCGGTTTGGTCGCGTGCTTCAATGCGCAATTCGCCGCGTTCGCGCTGGGCCAACGCGGAGCTACAGGCGAGCACAATGACGACCGATACGAGCGATATTCCCCAGCCGAATTTGCGCAAAAACTGGCACATCCTTTCCCGAGTCTAGCAGTCTTGCGGCTGGTGTCGCACTGCACTTTTGGGCTATGGTTATGCGCAAAAAGACTTGAGGGCGCGGCGGTTATAATCAAAGTGCCAGGCTAGACGTTTGCGGTACGTGAAAATCCGCGCAGCCCCGGCGCAGGAGAATAATTTATGCGCAAGACTTTGCTCACACTTTGTGTCGTATTCACTTTGGCGGCAGGAGCACTGGCACAAGCCGCCGCACCCGCCGTATCGGCACCCACAACCCTCACCGCCGCCGAGCGCGAACATGCCATCCAGTACCTCAACTCTACGCACGACCAGTTTCTTGCCGCGATTCAGGGATTATCGGAGAAGCAGTGGCGCTTCAAGCCTGCGCCCGACCGCTGGTCGGTGGCGGAAGTGTCCGAGCACATCGCCGTGTCGGAAGCGACCATCTTCGGTTTGGTACAGCAGACGCTCAAGTCGCCCGCCACGCCGGAAAAACGCGCCGAAGTGGCTGGCAAGGATGAAATCATCCTAACCAAAGTGCCCGACCGCAGCCACAAGGTGCAGGCGCCTGAAATGTTGCGTCCAACGAGCCGCTTTGCCACTGAGGCCGACAACGTTAAGGCTTTTGAAGCCAGCCGCGTCGCGACGATTGACTTTGTTCGTACCACGAACGAAGACCTGCGTGACCACTTCAGCCCGCATCCAGTGTTTGGCACGGTGGATTCCTACCAGTGGATTCTGCTGTTGGCCGCCCACAGCGAACGCCACACCAAGCAGATTCTGGAAGTGAAGGCCGACCCGAATTTCCCCAAGGAATAGGCAGCATTCTGGCACTTAGCTTGACGGCCTGCCGGGAACGCCCCGGTGGGCCGTTTTTTTGGCTTTGCTGCACAGCGCTGCTTACTTCAGCAGAAATTGGAACTCTGGCATAGTGCGAATGCGCTCGAAGGCAGGCTCGGTCTTTATCCACTCGACGAAGCCTGCCTGGTCGGCGGCGATGCCATGCACCCGCTTCAGGGCGGCGATGCTTTCCTTGCGATTTCCGCGAAATCCGTGAGCCATCGCCAGGTTGCGCCATGCCCACTCGGAGTCGGGTGCAACTTCGGTGGCGCAGGAAAATGCCCGCACAGCGTGGGCGTAGTCGCGACGTTCCAGATCGCCCGCACCCGATTCCACTGCTCCTACAAACACTCCGGCGACCGCACGTTTGAACACACGGATGCGATCCGCTCGGGTGGCGCGCTCCGCGCCTTCACGCAATTGCCGAGCCCGCATTTCGGTGCTTCGTGTTGCCTCGTCCGCTTGAGCAGAATCGCCATCCGGCGGCGGCCCGGCCAGACTGCCGAGTACGTCATTCTCCAGACGGGTTTGCTCGGCGAAGTCCTCCCGTTCGCGCTTGGCAGCGTCGCGCACGGACTTATCCTTGCCCAGCTGGTCTGCCTTGGTGCGAATCGCGCTCACGTCGGCGAGTCCGTCGAAGGTGGCGACGATCTGCATGTACTCGCGCCAAGCGAAGAGCGCGTCACCGGCATCTTTACGAGAGTCAGCGTGTTGCACGGCCTCGGCGAGTTGCGCCGCCAGAAACGCAGCATCGCTCGGCTGGCGCTTCGCCTTCATGGCCTGCACACGAAACCACGCCAGCGCTTGCTCCATGCCCTCGGCGGGAGCCCAGTCATGCGAGCCTTCAAACACATACAGCAAGCGCGGATACCCAGCCTGATCGAGTGCATCCTGAAGCGGAATCACTTCTTCATAATTGAAGTCGAAGGCTCCGACGGTGGAGAAGACGGGGAACGTGACCTCGTGCGTCGGCGCGGTGTTCACGGCGAACCCGGCTCCGCTCAGCAGCACTCCGGCGGCGCACTTGCACACCAGCGCCAGCTTTGCGGCGAGTCGCGCTCCGCCAGAAAACCCCGCAAAGTAGACGGCTCGGTCGTCTATCGAAAGGCGCGCGTGGGTGTCTTTGTCCATGGCATCGGCGGCGGCAAGCTCCATTTGCCATGCGCCGTTTTGTGCATTGTTGGAGGCAGCCAGAATGTAGCCCAACCGCTCGGCCGCCTGCTGTTGCCGACGCACCGGAACCGTGCCCCGCGCGCCGGGATCAAACGAATAGACAATCGGCCAGCGCCTGGCAGGCGTGTAATTCGATGGCAGGTACAGAGCATAGGATTGCTCGGGATGCTCGATGCAGGGAACGTGCTCGATCAGTTTGCCGGTTTCCAAATCCACCGGAGTCGGTGGATTTGGCGGATTCTGCGCGAGGACAGCCTGACCGCACAGAAGCAGAATGCCTATGAAAAGACCCGCTTTCACCCCTCGAGTATAGCGGGTCTCGACCCCCGAAAATCGCAGCAAGAGTGACGCCAGTTCCGACCCGGGGTTCGCGCGTGCTTCCGCGGCTCGGCGCCACCGCCATAGCAGGCTTTCGACTAGCGTTTAAGATGTTTGCTGATCGCTTCGAGAAGAATTTTCTCTCGATATGCGCCCTTTTCTCTTGCGGCCTGTTGCACAGTCTCGCCTTTGTTATTGCGAATTGTGAGGTCCGCGCCGTTCGAAAGGAGCACCGGGATCAAATCATTATCTACGGTCGTGAAAATTGGGGTTTCGCCGTCATTGTTGCGTGCGTTCACGTCGGCTCCCAACTTTAGCAACTCCGTTTCCACGGCAGTGAGGTAGATCTCATGCAGAGGAGTGTTGCCGTCATTATCGCGGGCGTTGACGTCTGCACCTGCCTCTACGAGCAGACGCACACATTCAGCCCGCGCCTCGTCGCTAGCCTTGTACGCATATTCACCTGCTGAGAATATCGCCGTCCTGCCTTTGTGATCGCGCGCTTCCAACTTTGGGTGGAAGTGGAGAATCTCCCGAACCATGTCCGGGTTTCCCGACTCGGCTGCATAGATGAGAACACTGCCTGCGCCAGGCCCCTGCAAAGTCATCCCGCCCCCCTCCAGGGTAACGGTCAGGTTTGTGAGATTGATATTTGGATTGGCGCCATATGAGACTAAGGCCCGCGCAGCCTCAACCTGCCCTGATCGAGCCGCGCCTGCAAGAGCGAGATCTTTATCTTCCTGATCGGCCTTACTCGCTCCGGCGTCAATCAGAACCTGCAGCGTGTCCGGGTGAGCGCTGGCGGCCGTGAGCCACCCGACTTGCTTCCACCCCGACTCCGGCCTTTTTGCTTTGGGCACGGGCAGGGCAGTGAGCGGCACTCCAGCTTCCAAGAGAGCCTTCACTGTGGCAGTCTTTCCGCGACCCGCCGCATCTTTCAGAATCGCCTGTGCTTCTGCGCTCTTAAAGTTGAACCGTTCGCCCCTTAGCGCAGTTACCAATCCGTCTCCACCCTCGGTCCATCGGCTCGTATCGGCAAGGGTATCCACCTCGTCCTCCAGGCGGGTGACTACCTGAGGCATACCAACCCAAGCACCGACGTAATCCGACACTCTTTTCTGGTGTCCATCAATCGTGATAGAGAGCGCATAGCTAGGACTGTCTGTTACCGGTGCCGCATATCTTGCATCCATCGAATAGAAGTCAGCTCGAACAAACTCTTTGGCAGACTCACGAACCTTTCCTGGCGCAATGGCTGCTGTGTGCTTGCCTCTCGCAACCACATAGCCCCGGCCCTCAAACACAATGCCTTTTGTACTCAGCGTCACGCTGTAGCCGGGACAACTGCCGAGGCAGCCAGTTCGCTCGAGTTCAATTGTGATGTCGGAGTTTGGCTGAACTGCTGGAGCAGCCACGTGAGTTTTTGGCAACCGCTCCGGTGGGACAAGGTCAATGTATTCCTCGACTTCCACGGTGATCGGCGTACCGTCCTTCTCAAATGGTTTGAACGTCCACCGCAGCACCTCGCTTTTCAGTTGCGGCCAATACTTCAAGTCGTTCGGGCCTCCGCCGGCGTCAGCATCAAGGACATCGCCGGTTGGGGAAACTGTCAGAGTGAGATGAAGTTGGTTGGTTCCTGGCTGGACGCCTGCCAAAGGAATCGTTCGACGGTGCGGCTGTATCTCGTGCGCCCGAGCTTCTTCGTAGTCAAACGAAGGATAGTTCGGCCTTTCTTCCTGCGCCAAACCAATAACGCCAGTTAGCAGCAGACAGGCAGTAATAGGAAGAGTGCGCTTCATAGGTGTATGGTACACCCGTAATTACACACGCCCACACGCAACAACGCCCGCCACATTTCGGGCGGGCGTTGCATGGATCGTGCAGCTTAGCCGAACAGGCTAACTAGTTCGGCTGCACCACGCTGTCAATCACGTGGATCACGCCGTTGGACTGGAACACGTCCGCCTGCGTAACCGTTGCGGTGCCGCCCTTTTCGTCGGTCAGGATGACTTTGCCGCCGCTCAGGCTGGCCGTCAGCTTGCCACCAGAAACGGTGGAGAGCACAGCCTTGCCCTTGCCTTGCTTAATCATCTTGATGAGTTGCTTGGAGCTTACCGTGCCAGCCACAACGTGGTAGGTGAGAATCTTGGTGAGCAGAGCCTTGTTTTCGGGCTTGAGCAGAGTGTCCACCGTACCGGCGGGCAGCTTGGCAAAGGCCTCATTGGTTGGAGCAAAGACGGTAAACGGCCCGGGGCTGCTCAGGGTGTCCACCAGTCCGGCTGCCTTCACGGCTGCTACCAGCGTGGTGTGGTCTTCTGAGTTCACGGCGTTCTCCACGATGTTCTTGGTGGGGAACATCTCGTGTCCGCCAACCATCGGGTTTGCCATCTTCTTCATGCCGCCAGCCATGGCGGAAGTTACTGCCAAAGCTGCGACTGCGATTAGCGCTAGTGTTTTCTTATTCATTTTGCTCGTCCTTATTTTCTCGTAGAGAAAAGTGTGTTTACTTCCACTCTAAGTACGAGGGCTGGACAAGTTTGGATTGCCGAGGATTGAGGAAAAATAAGCGGGCATTGCGAGGCTAGCCAGTAATTCGACCCAACTGCAACTTACAACTTTGGATCTACTGCTTTGCCACCGGATTCCAGTCTGGCCCAAAGCCGCCAATGATGAAGGTTCGGTAGGAGCCAGCGTTGTCGGTCAGCGTAACGCCAGCGGATTCGCCTGCACAGGAACGGAATAGCAGGACGCGCGTGCCGTCGGGCGATCCCTTGGGGACGCCCTCAATGCAGTCCGGCGCGGAGGGCAGGCTGAGGTCGGTCTCGACCTTGCTTGGCGTCCAGGCGTCGCTGGAGAACGAGTAGAGGCGACGTTCCGTCTGGCCGGGGATGCCCGCCGCATCCCTCGGAAATCCGCGTGAGCTGAAGATGGTCTTTCCGTTGGCGCTGAAGCCGGGGTCGGAGTCGCCGCTCTGCTGCATTCCGCTGGGAGTGCAGTTGGGGCCGCCATCGGTCACCTGCGTACGCGAGGTGCCGTCGGGGCGAATCTTGTCCAGCCGGACCTTGAAGCAGTTGTTCGTGTTCTGAGCCACTGAGAACAGAACCCAATCGTCGCTCGACCAGGCGCTATCTCCCCAAACGCCGTCGTCCAGCGCCCCGCTTGGCGCGCCGATCTGGTGCGCATTCGAACCGTCGGCATTCATAATCCACAAAGTAGGGAACTGCCCGAAGAAGCTTCCGTGCGAGGTGAAGAAGGCGATGCGCTGGCCGTCCGGCGACCAGACTGGTTGGTAACTCGCGGAGGTATTCGTGAGCCGGGTCTCCGTCGCGGTTGCGAAGCTATAAACCACAACATCGGCTTGGGCGTTCGGCTCGCCATACTGGCCCACGAAGAACTTGGTGTAGGCCAACCGCGTCCCGTCGGGGGAGAAGTGGGGCAGGAACTTGGGGAGGCCGTCGTGAGTAATCTGGGTGAGATTGGAACCGTCGAGGTTCATGGTGAAGAGTTCCTGGACCTGGCCATCGCCCGGAACTCCTGGTGCCTCAAACACCATCTGGGCCGTAGAGGCTTTGCTGGGCGTGGGTGGCAACGGTGCGGGCGTGTTCAAACCGCCGCAACTGCTCATGCCCGCGACGCACGCCAGCACCGCAAGAAAGCCGAGGCAGTTCGTCGAACCGATTTGCTTGGGCATTGCGCTCCCGCTGAAGCTACTCCACCTCAGATTCTAAACCCTGGGGCAAGCAGGTGCTCAGAAAGACTCAAAGCGCAACCCAATGTGCAAGCTACGAAACAACACCAAGCGAATCACACCTCAGGCAGACTTGCTGTAGGCATCCGATCCGTGTTGCTTCACCATCTTGTTATAAACCCCCAGCAGAAGGAATGGGGCAGGCCATTGACCTACGAACAAAGCCCAATCATCCTTGCCAGCAATTTTTAGAATCGCGGAGGCGGCAATCGCTGCTAGAGCTGCGGCCAGGTAACCCGCACTCGGTATTTTCGAGGTCTGTGATTCGATCGCCCCTGTGATTGAATCTTCCGGAGCGCCAATATGAACTTTATCTTCCATGTGTCCCCTTTTTATTAGTAGCTGCTTTGCCGACCAATAGACGGTTCTTTAGTTAGAACTGTTGGGTAGAGCTATGGTTCAGACCGCTATCGCTTTCCTCGAGCGACCGGTCGTTCGTCTTATGTAAATAACAAGGAGGCAAGAAGGCATCCTGTTGTAATGCAATTCTAAGCTCGTGCAATCCTGTGCGAATGCATGTAGCGACGGCCTTCATCGAAAGGCAACTCTCCGCGGCAATTTCACCATGGGTGTACCCCTCAAAGTAAGCCATGAACAAAATATTGCGCTGTATTTCGGTAAATTTAGTCAGGGCTACTGAAACAGCAATCCTCTGACTATCCAAGACAGAGCAGCGAACTGGATCATGATGCAGCACTTTGGCAAAGTCGGAATCGCCAGAGAGTCTAAATCGCTGCTGCCCGGCATTGTGAGTCTTGCTGAGGTGTACTTTCGCGCGGTCGCGCGCAATGGTAAGTATCCAAACTGTGACTGTACCGCGTGCTGGTTCGTAGTCGGATGCATCTTGCCAAATGCGGTAGTATGTCTCTACGAGTAAACCTTCAGCAAGGACGGTATCTTTTACAAGTCGCAGTAATAACCCATATACTGCCGACACGGTCGCGTCGTACAAGTCAGCGATCGCCGACTCGTTTTGTGCCGCCACACCAGAAACCAGGCTGGCCAGTATAGTTTGGCAAGCCTCGTTTCTTACTAGAGGCGGCGCAACTAGTTGGCTCACGTAGTTCCCCTTCCGTATGCGACGCCTAAGTTGTAAATGGTGAAGAGAGAAATGAATTATTGGCTTTAGTCTGACACCGCCCCGCTTCGACTAACATCGCTAAGTTGAAGAAACGGTAAAAACCCAGCCCCAAGCATTCAATTTGCTCTCTTCACCCCCCTCGGTAACACTGAAACTACGCCGTGCCCTGCGGTCGGTCTGCTCACTTATGTTCAATTTTGCATACCGTGCCCGAAGCAGTATTGTCAGGCAAAAACAAGGGTAGATATTTCACTTTCAATACAAGAGATGCGAAAAGTGTAAAAGCATCCTGCCCTAACGAACAACGGCGCAGCTCTAGAGCTGAGCTTGCGCCGCCATGGAGCGCGAGATAGTTATTTGTCCATCATTTTGGACATATCACAGGTGGTCGAGATCATCTTCATGCTGGTGACCTTCATTTCCATCATGGCCATGCCGTCATGCTTCATGCTCATGTCGTCATGCTTCATCGTGGCATCGGAAGGTGGGGGGCCGTCCGCCTTCGCCGAACCGTCTGGTTTGGCGGCGTTGTCCGCCTTCATCGTCCCCATGTCGTCCATCTTCTCCATCATGCCGGTCATCTTCATCTTGTGTCCGACGTGCGGCTTTAGATCGTCAGAGGTCATGAGCTGTACTCCGTCTGGATGCGCTTTATCCATCATCATGTACTTGCCGTCTTTTTCGGAGACGCATCCGGTCATGGACATCTTTTCGCCCATCATCATGTCCTTCTTCTTCATTGAGGAATCGCTGGTCGAGTTCGTTTGTGCCATCGCTGACGTCGAACCCGCCAGCACAAGCATTAGCATGGAACCGAGTAATGTCTTCAAAATTCATCTCCCTTGTGGTCAAAAAACGTTTGTTGGGCCAGAGGTTTAAAACGAATCATCTGCAACTCGCACTATAGAAGGGAGCATAACGGTGGCCAAAGCACGCAACTGTGCTGAATTGCTCATTGTGAGCACTAACGAGTCGAATCGGGGAGCCTAGGGCGGGAGAAAAGCATGCATGCCCTTATGGGTTCCGCTTTCCTACGGACACGAGCAGTAAAGCACAGAAGTTCACTCTGAAAAACGTTTAGGGTTGCTTCAGTGTTCGGTGTATGGATCGCTAAGCGAGGAATAACAGAGCCAGGAGGCACCTTCCAAATGAAGACAAATCAACTAAACAAGCTATATATCAGTGAACTCAGAGATCTGTTTAGCGCTGAAAGCCAGTTGCTCGTGGCGTTGCCCAAAATGGCAAAGGCCGCCACTTCCCCTGATCTTTCGGCTGGGTTTGAAGGCCACCTCAAACAGACGAAAGGACATCTCATTCGTCTGGAAGAGATATTTCTTGCACTCAAAGAGAACCCCAAGGGAAAGCACTGCAAAGGCATGGAAGGTCTCATTAAGGAAGGGGAAGACCTCATTGCTAGCGGACCCAGTCCTGAGGAATTGGATGCTGGACTAATAGCTGCTGCGCAGCACGTCGAGCACTATGAAATCGCCGGGTATGGCTGTGTGCGCACGTATGCGGAACTCTTAGGTGAGCCCGAAGCGGCTAAGTTGCTTCAAGAAACGCTCGATGAAGAGAAGCAGACGGATCTCAAGCTGACCAAGCTTGCTGAAAAAATTAACGTCGAAGCCATGGACGCGAGCACGCAGGCCGACACTAAGAAGGTACAGGGTAGTGACAAAATTGGTAGGCAGTCTGCCACCGCGTAACGGGAGAGTCCGGCGTAAGCCGAGAATTGAAAGTCTTTACAAAAAGTCTTTACAAAAGGAGCAAGTATGTTTAATAAAAGTGGCTATGTAGTAGCGGTCACGCTGCTTGGGATAAGTGGGTTTGCAGCGCCTTCATTACAGGCTAGGGTTTCGCAAGACGCCCAACAACCGGCCGCTGACAATACCAAGACGAACCAGCGTGACACGCCAAGCACCTCGCCTACGGCGGATCAACAATCAACGAGCACATCTGACACCATGATGACCAAAAAAATTCGGATGGCGATTCACAAAGATGCTGGGCTATCCATGTACGCACATAACATCAAAATAGTCACGCAGGGCGGCAAGGTCACTCTCAAGGGGCCCGTTCGGTCTGAAGATGAGAAGAATAAACTTGGGACCAAGGCTGTCACGATCGCCGGGGATGGAAACGTGGACAATCAACTGGACGTCACTCCTTCAAAGTAGGGAAGTAGTGAACCTCCATAACAAGAAAGCCTTATAAGGAGAAATTGAGACATGAGCGATAACAAGAAGACGTCCGTTTTGGGAATTTACACAAGTCGCGATAGCGTGGAACATGCTACGGATTCACTGATTCGGTCGGGGTTCGCAGTTTCCGACATTTCCGTTTTGCTGCCAGAAAACTTGGGTTCGAAGTCCATGGGCACAGAAAAATCAACTAAGGCTCCTGAAGGTGCTGCGGTAGGTGCATCTACTGGTGCGGTGGTAGGGAGTGGGATTGGATTGCTGTTGGGTATTGGAGCACTGGCGATTCCGGGCCTTGGACCGTTCATCGCGGCGGGCCCGATCATGGCAGCGCTGGCTGGCCTGGGAGTCGGCGGTGCTGTGGGAGGACTAACGGGAGCGTTGGTTGGCCTGGGGATTCCGGAGTATGAAGCCAAGCGTTATGAAGGACGCTTGCAAAAGGGCGGTATTCTGCTCTCCGTACACTGCGACACTTCGGAGGAAATCACACGAGCCAAGGAGCTTTTAAAGTCTACAGGGGCGGAAGACATCTCTTCCACCGGCGAATCCGCAGTGGAGCATAACAAATCCGAAGTTCCAGTCGCTATGCGGTAGCTCGACTTAATCTAATCAATGTACAGCCTAGTCGGTCAGTCCAGCGCTGACTAGGCTGCTGCATTTTGCGCTCAATTCGTTGATTCATGCATCCTAGGCGCAAACTGCCATCTCCGCAACAATCGCCCGTGCAGATGCAGCTGGGTCTGTCGCTTCGGTGATAGGCCGGCCGACGACGATGTGAGTCGCTCCAGCGGCGATCGCTTGGGCGGGAGTTACTACACGGGCCTGGTCTCCGGCATCGGTGCCTGTGGGGCGGACGCCGGGGGTGACAATGAGGAAGTCGCCGAACTTATTGCCTGAACCGGGGCCGTACTTATGCCGAATTGCCGCGGCCTCTTTCGCCGAGGCGACGATGCCGCCGCATCCTGCATGCAAAGCTAGTCCGGCCAGGCGTAGAACCTGGTCTTCTACTGACACTTCCGCGGGCAGGCCAATCTCCGCCAAATCTTCCTGCGCCATGCTGGTAAGCACGGTCACCGCCAGAACTGTCAGCCCAGGGTAGGGCTTGGCTGCCTCGGCTGCCGCGCGCAACATCTTACTGCCCCCACAGGCGTGTACGGTGACCATACTTGCGCCTAGCTTTCCAGCTTCGGCCACGGCCGCGCCAACGGTGTTGGGGATGTCGTGAAACTTGAGGTCGAGGAAGACGCGATTGCGCGAGGCAATCAGGTCGCGCACCAGTTGCGGGCCTTCGGCGGTGAAGAGCTGTTTGCCGACTTTGAAGCATCCCGCCGAGTCGCCGACCGCCGCCGCCAGTTTATGGGCGGCAGCGGCGCTGGAAACATCCAAGGCGACGATCAGGCGGCTTCTTGCGGGTGCTTCCGGATTCAAAGGCATCTCACCTTGCAGATTTAAGAGTAAGGGAGGCAGAAGGTTACCGCAACGAGTACGCCACGGGAACCGCAGTTGCTACCGTGCGGGGATGGACAACTTCCAGTCGAACGCGAGCCATTCCTCGTCCGTGGAAGCCAAGCTCTTCAGCGGCTTGGTAAGAAAGGTCAACGATGCGGCCTGGGACCATGGGGCCACGATCATTCACTCGCACTTCCACCGTGCGCTTGTTTCTAAGATTGGTGACTCGCACCCAGGTGCCAAAGGGCAACCGCGGATGGGCGCAGGTAAGGTCATACATATCAAACACTTCGCCACTGGCCGTGGGCTGGCCGTCAAAGTCCTCGCCATACCAGGAGGCGGGGCCGACTTCAAAGTCGCGGCGCTTGTCACCCTTCACTGTGACCAAACGTGCCGCTGGTTGCGTGACTTGTTTCGAGAAAATCTGTGGTTCTGCTGGTTTGGGCGACTTGGCCGGAACCGCTTGCGATGGCACTGGCTTGCTGCCGATCCCGCCGGTACCGAAAAACACGGCGATCAGGGCATGAGTCAGGGTCTTTCGCATGAAGCCTCACTTTCGTTGGGGCTCCCGCTCCCCACAGAATGGGGCGGGCTCGCCGATGAAACTACAACTACGGATTCGCGACCGATGCTCGCCGGTGTTCTGGTTCGCGCGCCGCATGCCGGACAATCCGTAGCGCTTCTACTGCATCGATATTGCTTAGACTGTATCTATGCTAGGCACCCTGGAAGGCTTAAGTCAACCCCGGAAAGTACGTCGAAAAGCTATTGTCATGTTTACTAATACATATCGAGGCATGCATTTTGGCCGAAAATTTTGTAAGTAATTGATTCGATTAGAGATTATTCCGACTGTCCGGTCTGTGGAAAGCGATTTTCTATCTCTAAGTTGTTGATAATAATCAACATTTAGAAAGTCGGCGCCACAGGTTGTTTGTTTTCATTGGCTTAGAGATTCATGGTCCTATGTACTATTCGTTACATAGCGATATAGTAACTATTCAGAAACAAGGTTTGCAGCCTCGTCTCGGCTCGTTTACCCTCAGCGTGTAGGTGCAACCACGCCCAGCCGAAGACGCAATTTGATGCACTCAGAGCAGGAAAATTCGTCGCAGATTCGCCTGCCGGCAGACAAGGGCCGCCGTTCCACGCCACCGGTGGTGCTCTCTATCGCCGGGTTCGACCCCTCGTCGGGTGCGGGAGTCACAGCAGACGTAAAGACAATTGCAGCACACGGATGTTACGGCGTCACTGCCATTACGGCGCTGACGGTGCAGTCCACGCAAGGGGTACGGCGGGTGGTGCCTGTGGATGCGCTCACTGTCGCAGACACGCTGGCGGCGCTCGCCGACGATATGCCCATCGCTGCCGTGCGTGTGGGGATGCTCGGCACCGCAGCCGTCGCGAATGCTGTAGCGACCTTTCTGGAGCGGCTGGGCTGTGCCAACGTCGTCGTAGATCCGGTTATCATGTCCACCTCTGGCGCGGAACTGATTGATAGCGAAGGAGTTCGGGTGATTGTGGAGCGGTTGCTGCCGCTGGCGCGGGTGATTACTCCCAATGTGGACGAGGCAGAAGCATTGCTCGGGCACCTGACGCCTCATCCGATTCGCACTCTTGACGACATGCAAGCCGCTGCACAAGCGCTGCACCGTCTGGGGGCGCGCGGTGTTGTCATTACCGGCGGGCATCTGGAGGAGGCGGTTGATTTGCTGAGAGAACTGCCAGCGGCAAGCGAATTAACCGAGCCTGCCGAGCAGGTCTTCCGTGCGCCCAAAATCGCCTCCAATGCCACGCACGGCACCGGCTGTGCTTTCGCCACCGCTGTCGCTTGCCAACTGGCGCTTGGCCAGACTCTTCCCGAGGCCGTCGGGCTTGCCAAGGAATTTGTGCGTCAGGCGATGCTGCATGCCTATCCGCTGGGCAAGGGCAGCGGGCCGCTATATCATCTGTATCAACGTGATGAACGCGACCAAATTGACGACGGTTCGGAGTGATCCCCCCCAGCCAGCGCGGCTGAAAGGCAGCGGCTTGGGGCTCGCGCTCTTGCGGGCGATTGTCCTGCTGGCTTTTACGTGCGCGGCGCTTCCGACGAGCGCGGCCACGAAACAAACCGCAGAAAGCGAGCAGCCGTTAGGCTTCAAGTCGCGGCTGACGGATGCCCACACCATCGCGGGCGAACATGCGTTTTATAGCCTCGATTATTCCCGTGCGGTGACGGAGTTTTCGGCGACCGTCGCTGGCCAGCCGGATAACCTTTATGCCCTCAATCACCTGATTAACGCTGAGCTGTTTCAGGAGCTTTATCGCATGGGCGTGCTCAACACTGGTGACTATGCGGACAACGGATTTGTAGGCAAGCCGCACCATCCGCCGGATGCCAAGACTGTGGATCATCTGCGGGGCTTGATTCAGCACACGCTTGATGTGAGTGAGCAGAAGCTCAAGGCGAATCCGAATGACGTGGAGGCGCTGTACTGCCGGGGCGTGACCCGCGGGGCACGGTCAACATTCTTAGGACTGGTGGAACGGAGCTGGTTTGCCGCGTTGCGCAATGCCTTGGGCGCGCGGCATGATCACGAGCGGGTGCTCGAACTCGACCCCAAGTTCACCGACGCGCGGCTCATTGTGGGTGTACACGAATATGTGGTGGGCAGCTTGCCGTGGGCGGTAAAGGTGGCTGCGTCGGTGGTCGGCGAACACGGGACGAAAGAGGATGGCGTGCGTTCGCTGGAGTCGGTGATGGCGGGCGGCAGCGAGGCCGCGGAAGATGCGCGGGTGGTGCTGGTGCTGTTTTATCGGCGGGAGAACCGGCTGAATGACGCACTGAAGATTGTGCGCGATCATCTGGTGCGCTACTATCCGCAAAATATGCTGATGGCGCTGGAAGAGGGCAGCCTGCTGTGGGCGCTGGGCAAGCCGCAGGAAGCGGAGCCGATTTATCAGCATATTTGGGAGAACGGCAAGCAGGGCAAGTACGGGGCGCTGCACTACGAACTAGCTGCTATCGGCCTCGGCGACTTACGTCGTTCGCAGAAGAACTATGCGAGTGCGGTCGAAGCCTACCAGTGGGTGGACGGCGTCTCGACGGCTGACCCGGAGCTGCGCCAGAAGGCTGCGATGGGGATGGGTGAAGCGCTTCATGCGCAGGGGCAAGATGAAGCCGCGCGGCAGCAGTTCCGCCGGGCGATCAACCAGCCGGGCGGGGCCGAGCAGGCGGCGAAAGAGGCTAGGGACCGGCTGAAAGAGTTGGGTGGGTAAGGAAGATTGTTCGGAATTGCCTGGTGCCGAAGTTGGCTGGAACTTTGCGGGGCGCTCTTCCGTAAATAACACTGGGTGCCAGTGTTAGGTCTCAGGAGGTAATCCCATGTTTTGCAACGCTTGTGGACGCAACATCACCGACGACGCCAACTTCTGTACCAACTGCGGAGCCCGGGTAGGGGCAGCGGCGGCCACCGCCGCGCCGCGCGGCCCGGGGATGAATTACCGGCTGGAGCGTCCGCGCACCGGACGCTGGATCGCCGGTGTATGCGCCGCCGTGGCGCGCGGTCTTGGAATGGACGTGACCATCGTCCGCGTGCTGTGGCTGTTCCTCACGATTCTGGGCGCAGGCTTCCCCGGTTTCATCGCTTACATCGTCTGCTGGATCGTGATCCCCGAGCAGTTGCTGATGCTGCCGGGCGGGTATGTGGCTTCTGCCTCCAATGCAGCTCCGACTGTGGGGTCTGCGGCCGTCGTCGGGTAGCAGCTTAGTGTGTCTCCACCAGGCTGTGAGTCTGCGCTATCCTAGCTGCGGACTCACGCTATGGCTTTTGTTTCCAGCTCGGACGCGCAGCTTTTCTACGAAATACGCGGTAGTGGCGCGCCACTGGTGCTGCTGCATCCCTTTCCGGCAAATCACAGGTTCTGGCTTCCGGCGATTGCGGCGGCGGAGCTTGACCGCGACCACCGCATTCTGCTGCCCGACTTGCGCGGGCATGGACAGTCCGATGCTGGCGAAGGTCCGGCGACCATGGAAAAGCACGCGGCTGACATCGCGCGATTGTGCGACGAGGCGGGCATGGGCCGAGCGGTGTTTGTGGGATGTTCGATTGGCGGATATATTCTGTTCGAGTTCTGGCGGCGACATCGCGAACGGGTACAGGCGCTGGTGCTTTGCAATACAAAGTCGCAAGCCGATCCGGCGGAAGCGCGAGCCAACCGGTTGCGTATTGCGGAGAGTGTGTTGGAGTGCGGGACTGGCGAATTTCTGGATGCAATGGCGCCGCGCCTGATCGGTGCAACGACGCAGCGGAATCGCCCTGATCTGGTGGCCGACGCCCGCGCGCTGATGGACGAAATGCCAGCGGTCGGCATGGCGGCGGTGCAGCGCGGCATGGCGGGGCGACCGGACTCGATGGCAACGCTCGGGAGCATCAAGGTGCCTACACTTATTCTGACCGGCGACGAGGATATTTTGACAGGCCCGTCCGACGCGCAGGTAATGCACCGTCCTATAGCGGGTAGTCAGCTTGCCATCCTCTCGGGTGCAGGCCACTACGCGCCGTTCGAGCAGCCCGCAGCATTTGGCGGCGAATTGAGAAGATTTCTAGCTGGGCTAGCCTGAAAATCACACCGCAGATCCCGTTCCTGGCGGGTGGCATTGTTAACGTTCCATGACTCGCTTTCATCAACTGTTCATCGAATCTTGACCCTCTCGTAACGCTTGCGCCCCCACGAATTACTAGGCTGATAAGAGTCAATCAGTCGCTCATTCCGCCCTTGGCTGATTGCTTTTCAGGGGGTAATTTATGCGCCAATATTTGCGAGTCGTTGTGCTGGGAATTCTCGCCGTACTCTTCGCTTTACCGATGTTATTTGCACAAGGGACGGGCTTAATCAGCGGCCATGTTGCCGACCCTTCCGGTGGGGTACTGGTGGGTGCCAAGGTGGATATCGAGCCGGGCAACTGGTCAGCCGTGACGGACAGTCAGGGCGAGTTTGCGGTGCGAGATCTGGCACCGGGTTCCTATACGGTGACGGTCAGTTATGTCGGATTCACGTCTTATGAAGGCAAGGTGGACGTTGCTGGCGGCCGTGCGGTACGTGTGGACGCCGTGATGAGAGTGGCGAGCGCCGGGGAAGAGATCATTGTGACGGCGGAACGGCCGCGCGCGGAAGCCGAGGCGATCAATCGCTCGCGCACTTCGGACAACATTTTGCAGGTGCTGCCTGCGGAGGTGATCCGCAGCCTGCCCAACGTGAACATCGCCGATGCGCTGGGGCGTTTGCCATCGGTGACGCTGGAGCGCGACGAGGGCGAGGGCAAGTACGTGCAGATTCGTGGCACCGCGCCGCGCTTAAGCAATGTGACGGTGAATGGCGTGAACGTGCCCTCCCCAGAGAACGGTGTGCGCAATGTGAAGCTGGACGTGATTCCGTCTGATCTGGTCGAATCCGTTGAGATCAACAAGACGCTTTCACCGAATCAGGATGGCGACGCGATTGGCGGTTCGGTAAACCTGCGCACAAAGTCAGCTGGCGATGCGCCCTATTTGTCGCTCGAAGGCGATGGTGGTTTTACGCCGATCGTTGGGGGCCGCTATCTGGATACTTTTACTGGCACGGCGGGCAATCGTTTCGGCAAGAACAAGAAGTTCGGCTTGTTGTTTGGTGGGACTTATGATTTCAATGGGCGTGGGATCAATGACTTGGAGCCGGCCCCGACGGTAGTTAGTGGAGTCAATACTTACGCGGGCGAGGATCTCCGAGACTATCGTTACTACCGCGACCGCTGGGGCTACGGCGGTACGGCAGACTACAAGCTCGGCGAACTCTCCAGTATCTATGTTCGGGGGCTTTACTCACACTTTGATAACTTCGGAGATCGTTGGGTGTACAGCCCGGGCATCAACACATTTCTGACCCCGACTCAGGGTGATGTGGATGGCAACGTGAGCGCGAACGTTCAGATTCGCCGACCCATTCAGGTCATCGGGAGCCTGGCCATTGGGGGTAAGCATACCTTTGACCGTTCGTGGATGGCGTGGGGCGTTTCGATCTCGCGCGCAGGGCAGACGAATGTAAGCGGCGACCCAACGGCTTCTTTCGACGGTCCGCAGAACGTGCCCTTTAGCGTGGTGACCACAGATTCACTGACACCCAAGCTGGTTACGTCGGATGGTTCCAATCCTTATGATCCCAGTCTGTTCAGCCTTTCCCGTTATAGCGTGGTGGGAGGACGTGGCGCGCAACTGAACCTGCAAGCCTCGTGGTCGGGGGCGCGGAACTACAGTTGGAGCGGTCATCCTGGCACGATCGAGATTGGTGGAAAATTCCGCAATGCGCACAAATACAACGAGGCTAGTGACCTGGAATATAACTCAACCACTAATCCGTTGCTGAGCCAGTTTCTCGGTACATTCTCCGACTCAGGTTACTATGATAAAAAGTTTACCCTGCCCGCGCCATTGGCCAACTATGGCAAGATTCGCAGTTTCTTCGATGCGAATCCGACGTTGTTTAGCTTGGATGTAAATCGTAGCAAGTCGCGCACCGACCCGAATAACTACAATCTGGTGGAACAGATTGGCGCTGCTTATGTGATGAATACGCTGGATGTGGGCCGTTGGCACCTGCTGGGCGGAGTGCGGTTTGAGAACACCAACGTTGATGTTCTCGGCTATCATGTGATCTTCGACAGCAGCGGCAACTACGCTTCCACCACTCCGCAGCGACAGAATGGTTCGTATCTGGATGTACTCCCCAGCGTGCAGGCGCGTTATGCGCTTACCAAGGACTCGGGGATTCGTCTGGCTTACGGACGGGGTCTTGCGCGCCCGGATTTTGGGGATCTGCCGCCGTACCTGGTGCAAAATGACAAGCGGAACAGCATCAGCATCGGCAACCCGAATCTACAGGCCGAACATGCCAATAACTACGACATTCTGTATGAACACTACCTGCGTCCGCTGGGACTGTTTACAGTGGGGTATTTCTACAAGGATATTTCGAAGCCGATATATTTTGTGCAGACGACCGTTGCAGCTGGTCAGCCGTTTGCGGGCTACAATCAGACCCAGCCCGTGAACGGTTCCAGCGCTCATGTACAGGGATTCGAATTGGCCTACGAAGAGCGGTTGACATTCCTTCCCGGTGCCCTGCGCGGACTGGGCATTTCGGCCAACTACAGCTACACCCAGTCGCAGGCGAAAGGCGTCCCGGGACGCAGCGATAATCCGGCGCTCGAACGTCAGGCGCCACACACCTGGAACATTAGTCCGACCTTTGACCGGGGGCCGCTCTCGATGAGGCTTGGGGTGTCGTACAACGGTCCCAACATCTACCAGTACAACTTTTCAGATGGCGCGGATGGCGGCATCAAAGGCTCCAACGGAGACATTTACCTGTATGCGCACACGCAGGTGGATTTGCAGGGCAGTTACCGGCTGGGGCATGGTTTAACCGCTGTAGTCTCTGGACTAAACCTGAACAACGAGGTGTTCGGCTTTTATAACGGCAGCGTGAACAATGTGCTGCAACGCGAGTTCTACAAACCGACGGTGACGTTTAGCTTGCGCTGGAATGTGTTTGGCGAACGGTAGAATAGGGCGATGCGGGAGTGAGCTTCTGCATCGCTGGAGGATTCGTGGAGATGCGTAATTTCTTACTAGTGATGTTTCTTGCGGCGACGGCTGCAATAACAGGTTTGGCGCAAACGCCAGCAGCGGCTGCCCCGGTGGGTAATGATCCTGTCATTTTGGCGGCGGGCGACATTGCGCGATGCAGCGAAATGAAGGGGCCCGAGGCTGTCGCCAAGTTGCTTGATGCCAACCCGGGGACGATTCTGGCGCTTGGCGACTTGGCGTATCCGGATGGTACGGACGAGCAGTTTGCGAATTGCTATGGCAAGACTTGGGGACGCCACAAGGATCGCACCAAGCCGGCGCCTGGCAACCATGAATGGCATACCAAGGATGCGGCGGGATACGCCCATTACTGGAATGCGCCTACGCCCGACCGTTACTGGTACAGCTTTGATCTTGGGGCATGGCACATCGTAGCGCTGGACAGCGACTGCTTTGAAAAGCAGAAGGAGACTGGGGGATGCGAGAAGGGGTCACCCGAGGAAGCATGGCTGCGGGCGGACTTGGCAGCGCATCCGGCCAAGTGCACGCTGGCGTATTTTCACCATCCCCGCTTTAGCACTGGCGACGAGCACGGAGATAACGTCAAGATGACTCCGCTGTGGGAGACGATGTACGCCGCTGGCGTGGACGTGATTTTGAATGGCCATGACCATGACTACGAGCGCTTTGCACCGCAAAGCCCGGCGGGGAAGGCGGATACGGAGCGAGGCATCCGCGAGTTTGTAGTGGGAACCGGCGGAGCGAATCTGCGGGGCTTTCAGGCGACGCACTCGGCCACCAGCGAAGTTCGGTCGGTAGAGGCGCATGGTGTCCTCAAGCTGACCCTGCATGCTGATAGTTACGACTGGGAGTTTCTGCCCGAGGCGGGCAAGACGTTCACGGACAAGGGTAAGGGGAGCTGCCACTAAGCTCGATTACTTGAACAACTCGGTTTCGCGCGCCCAGACGATATCTATGTTGAAAAAGACGGTTTTTTCCTGGTTGCTGTCCGGGTCAACGTACACCAGCTTGTCGTAGGAATGACCGCCCTGGTGGAGCAGTGATTGAGACTTGGGCAGGCCAACGCCGAGCGAGTGGAGCACAACGTACTCTTCGTCCACTGTAATCACGGTGTGTGCCGTCTCCGGCGTCTTTCCATCGCCGTCTTGCAGAATGGACTGCAATAATCCGGTGAACACGAACTTGTGGAACTCGGCTTTTTCAGTGTTACCCAATGCGTGGTATGACAGAAAAGCGCTGTAGTGCGCCTCGATGTTCACGAAGTCGGTAGCGAGCAGGGCCTCCGCGTCTTTCGCCGCCTTGGCGTAATCCTTGCCGGTTAGCTCGGTTCCAATGCGTTTGGATAGGCTGCTACTGTCTGGCCGCTTACGATATCCCTTGGACGCGTCTGCGGCCAAGCGAAGGTCTCGAAAGTTCACCGTATGGTCGCCCTGGATGACATGCTCGACCATGCTCTTGTAGTTGTCGGGGGCAGCACCAGCAGCGAACGCCGACAGTGCAGAAACCACGAGCACGAGAACAACACTCTTAAGTCTCATAGATCCTCTGGTGAGCCCCACTCCAAATCGGTGTGGACGCCTTCGTTAGGGTTTCAGGCTAACAGGTTTCGCTGTGCCGATGACGTCGAAGTATGGGCGGCGTTCATAAGCTTCGGGAGACAGAGTAGTGGCTTAGTTTCGGATGCAAGCAAGAATGCATATCCCGTGCCGCCCCTACGGGGCTCCCGATTCTTGCCGTGCTTACCCAGGGCTTACGCCCTGGGCTACCTTGTTCCGCCGCTAGGCGGCTGGTTAGGCTGCATCACCAACGTTGGAGGCAAATCCAAAATCCCAAACTGAGAAGTTCTGCTGACAATTGTGTGACATGGATTCAATCAGATTTTGCTATGATCTGTGCATGATTCAAGCTTGGTCACGACCCCTCTCGCTGCTGTGCATTTTGGTGCTGCTGTTCTCCTCGATTCCTTCTTCTGCCACCTGTGGTGGCGGCGGCGGTGGTGGTGTAGGCGGAGCCAGCTCTGGTGGCGGCCAGGGCGGAGAAGTGTATCAAGTGCCGTGGAAGGGCTTTTCGCCCAATGACGCGCCTGCGGCGGGCGGACTGGTGCTGTACTGGTTCCCCGCGTCAGTGGATGAGTTCAAGGCGTCGAGCTTGCGCACCTCGCGTTCCCTCTCGCTATACGCGTCACAGTGCGTCACCATGATGGTGGCTGATCAGGCTTCGCCAACCGGCCAAAAACTTGCCGC
Organism: Terriglobales bacterium; assembly: GCA_038229415.1. Lineage (GTDB taxonomy): Bacteria > Acidobacteriota > Terriglobia > Terriglobales > Acidobacteriaceae > JANXUR01. The sequence continues at coordinate 176,029 of JBBROM010000007.1, read as the reverse complement.
AGATGCCAAGTTGCCTGTGGCTGTGCTGGCTACGGCGGATGGGTCGCCGCTCGGCAAGGCCGAAAACATCAAGGGATTTTTGAAGGTAGACCAGGTGGAAAAGCTGGTCGAAGACGAGTACAAGCGCCGGGAAACCACCGTCAATCAAAGCCTGAAGCAGGCGAAAGAGCGCGCCAAGTCGGGCGACAGCGCGGGTGCGATTCCGATTCTACGTACCGTGCTGGAGCAGAAGTGTCTGTTCCCTGGCAAGGCAAAAGATGCAGCGAAAGAGCTGAAGAAGCTGGGTGCGACGGATGTCGCTTCGATTGCCGATGGGCCAGTGTTTGAGCCGGTCTACGAGCGCGTTGCCAGCAAGAATATCGAGCGCACAATGAAGCTGGGCCTGCGGGCTGAAGTTGCGGGGCGCTACACCGAGGCGGAAAAGCTGTATGCCCAGGCCGCCAAGCTCGATCCGGCCGACCCGGCTCCGCTGCGGTATTTGGGCGAGCTGTATCGTCACCAGACCGGTCAGTGGGATAAGGCGCGTGTGAGCTTCGATGCGCTACTGGCGATGCCAGCCGATCCGCTATCGCGGGCAGTGGCACTACATGGGCTCGGCAAGATGACGATTCACCAGGGCGACTTCAAGAAGGGGGTTGGCCTGATGGAAGAGTCGGTGGCAACGTTTGCGCTGCCGCTGGCCTATCGCAATCTGGCGGTATTCTGGAACTCGGAAGGCGATAAGGCGAAGGCGGACCACTATACGCAGGAAGCGCTGAAGCTTGACCCCAAGGATCCGTATAACCTGATTTTTGCCGCCGCATTTATGGCGGGCAACGGACATGGCGAAGAGGCGCTGAAGATTGCGCGGGAAAATGCTGCGCTGCTGCCTGCTTCTTATAACTTGGCTGCGATCTACGCCCAGACCGGACAAAAAGAAAAGGCATTGACGCTGCTCAAGCGGCACTTCTTTACCTACGAGCGTTACCATGCGGTGCGCTCGATGGAGATGGAAGAGGCGCGGGTGGATGCGGTGTTTGCATCCATCAAGCAGGATCCGGGGTTTGTTGCTTTAACCAGCGGCGCGGATGGGCGCTTGACGCCGATGACGATGACGCACTAGAAGCTGGTTGCAAAATGGCGGGGAAAGGCGGCACGGCATAACGCCGATGCTGCCTTTTTCTTTGCTTGGATAAAAAGCCTGGCTCGCGATCCTTACGAGTTTAGCCGCGCCCCCGTTGTATTCTTAAGAATGGCCGACCGCAACAATTCACACACACCTTCGGATGGCACCTCCGTCGTCATCCGCCCTGCCCATAATCTGCGCGGTTTTCTGCGACTGCCTGGCGACAAATCCATTTCACATCGTTATGGAATGCTCGCGGGATTGGCCGAGGGCAAGTCACGCATCCACAACTATTCGACAGGCGCGGATTGCGCATCTACGCTAGCCGTGATGCAGGCGCTGGGCGCGAAGGTGACGCGCGACGAAACCGGCTCGCTGGAAATTGAAGGCGTTGGAGGCAAGCTGCAAGAGCCTGCTGCGCCGCTGGATTGTGGCAACTCCGGCTCGACGATGCGCATGATGGCAGGCATTCTCGCGGGGCAGCCGTTTGCGAGCGAGCTGTTTGGCGACGAGTCACTTTCCGGGCGGCCGATGGCGCGGGTGATGCGTCCGCTGGCTGAAATGGGAGCGAAGATCTCGGCAGCGGAAGGGGACAAGCCTCCGCTCAAGCTTGCGGGAGTTGGAGCGGGCGAAAAGCTGCGTGGCATGGAATACACCACGCCGGTGGCGAGCGCGCAGGTAAAGTCTTGCGTACTGTTTGCGGGGTTGTTTGCGGACGGCGAAACGACTGTCATCGAGGCGACTCCAACGCGCGACCACAGCGAAGTGGCGTTGCGAGCTTTTGGTGTTGAGCTGCGGCGGGAATCGAGTGCGGGCGGCAATCGCGTGTCCGTGCGCGGCGGGCAGAGATTGCACGCGATTGAGGCAGCTGTGCCCGGAGATATTTCCACAGCGGCTTTCTTCTTGTGCGCGGCGGCGATCTTTCCGGAGTCGCAGCTTTCGATTGCGGGATTGTTGATGAACCCCACGCGAGCCAAGCTGTTCGATCATCTGATGACGCTGGGGTTGAAGGTGCGCGTGACGCAGATGGAAGAGCAGCACGGTGAACTGATTGGCACGGTGCAGGTGGAAGGTGGTGCGCTGCGTGGCGGCCTGATTGCTGGAGCCGACGCAGCGGCGCTGATTGATGAAATTCCGGTGCTGGCCGCGATTGCTCCTTACACCAGTGAGGGCATTGAGTTTCGCGATGCACGTGAGTTGCGGGTCAAGGAGTCGGACCGCATTCGCTCGATTGTCACGAATTTACGGGCGATGGGCGCCGAGGTGGAAGAGCGCGAAGACGGACTACGGGTGCCGGGCAATCAGAAACTGCGCGGCGCGGAAGTGGACTCGTTCCACGATCATCGCATCGCGATGGCGTTCAGCGTGGCGGCACTGCGGGCCGAGGGTGAGACGACGATCCATCGCGCGGATGCGGCGCGGATTTCGTTCCCTGAATTCTTTACCACGATCGAAACGCTGCTAGAGCGGTAGCAGGTTCACGGTATCCGTTTGAGTCCAGCATTCCGGGCGGCAGCTGCGTGTTAACCTTAAAAGAGCGCGAGCGCGTAGCTCAGTTGGTAGAGCATCTGACTTTTAATCAGAGGGTCCTGGGTTCGAGCCCCAGCGCGCTCACCATTGTAATCAAGTACTTGGCGGGAGTGCCATTACGCCATGATCCGGGCACTGTAGCGGAAACTGTAGCGGGTACGTGCATTTCCACGCAGGCACGATTCGCGTTGTGCTGTCCGTTTCAATCAAATTTGGGCAACCCGCCATTCGGTGATACGTCCGGTGTTCTCACCGATCAGGAATTCACCGATCTCACTGACCGAAATCTCGTTTTCGATCACGTTTCTACGTGAATTCGACCGCCCTCTTGTTTGCCGGGGAAATCAGGGGTAGGATTTCAGTTCATGAAGGGCCTTGTGCTGATTCTCGCACTGGACACGGTTGTAGCCTACGAGGGACGGAAAAGGGAGTAGCCTACGAGGGACGAATAGGGAGGTACTGCCGTGCTTCAGAGGTTCTCGCACTTCGCAATTTTGCTTGCTGTGCTCGCCAGCACTACATTCTCTCAGCCTCCCGCTAAGCCTCAGCCGGAAGCCGCACAGATTGTTCCGCCCCTCGCCCTGACTGGGAAAACGGTTATGGCGAGAGTGTATTGGCCTAGTGCAAGCCGCGCAGATCAGAACGCTGTGCAGTATGACGCCGAAAAGTTCATCAAGAAGTGGAATCGCTATCAAGTCGTCCAAGACATCAAACAGGCCGATCTCGTGGTGCTTGTCGTCGTTGAGCCGATGACGGTTGAGCCAACCTTCTGGGGCCGCTTGGCTTGGGGAATGGCAGCTTCTCAAGCTGGCTCACACTGCTCTGGACAGGTCACGGGACAGACCTACACAGAAAACTGCACCAACACTCCGATGCCGCCGCCCTTGCTTCCTTCAACCATTCTGACAGGTAGCATTCTGATGTACGACGCAGCGGAACTGAGGGCGAAGCAATCTGTCGACGTTGATCCCATTATGGTTTCTTTCGCAGAGAAACACGGTAGCAGGCCTCTGATTGGAGCCGGAAAGAAGCTGAAGAAAGCAATAGACGAAGCGGCGAAGGCTATAGTGCTTCCGCACTAGATTCGCTCCGGCGCTAGCGGAGCTGCCCACAAAATCAGCAACGCCTCCAAAGATATCTGCGCGGCCATCAACAAGAGGACTGGGAAGTGAACGAGGCGAACGTGACTACCCCCGGGCTAAATACGACTCTCAAGGCGTTCCTGATAGCGACGCTGGCGCTTGCCGCCTGTGTCGCGGGGATTGCTCAGTCAAAGGCCAAGAAGCCCAGTGACGATGGGTTTGAAGCGCTTGTGAAAAGGCTTGTTGCTGCTATTTGATTCGCGTATAGTACGCGCGACGGGTCGCATCAACACCGTAGTGTGTTCTATCAATTAAGGCCAAGGGAGAATATTGAGAATGAGACAATTACTGGCAGTGATTCTTTGTCTTGCAATGCCACTAGCGCTTTTGGCAAAGGATAATGGTTATTCCGTCAAGTACACTGGCGGATCGTTGTCTGATGTCCAGGCCGGGAACGACGTTAAGATGTACGTTGAAGGAGATCACATTCGATTTATGCACGACAAGGTTGAAATCGCCAAGGTTCCAGCATCGGCGATAACAGAGATTAGTTATGGACAGGATGTGCATCGTCGCGTGGGAACAGCTGTCGCCGTGGGAGTGCTCACGCTCGGATTGGGTGCGCTAACCGCTCTCAGCAAGTCGAAGAAGCATTTCATCGGCTTGACTTGGGCGGATGGAGAGAAGAAGGGTGGTCTTGCTATGCAGTGCGATAAGAATGAGTATCGCGGGATACTGGCGGCGCTCGAGGGCGTTTCAGGCAAGAAGGCGGTAGACTCGGAAGCGATGACCGTAAAGAACTGATACAGTTTGTGGCTAGGGTGGAATACATTTCGGATTCCACCCTTAGGCACGGCAAATCCGTCCTACTGTTTTCGAGTTCCGCGCGGAGTCTAACCCGCCGCCTCGCCCCGCTGCTAGACGGCACAGAACGAAAAGCACCTCTTTGATGCTACTTTAGGTCTTCGCCGCGACTCCGCCAGAGGGCGGCCCGCGTCCGTTTCGGTCGAGGCTTCCCGCCGATGTCCCAGTCGCCGCAAATCGAGAACGCGTGCTTAAGGCAGTAGGGAATTGCGCCGCCGCCAGTGCGGTATTCCTCTACCAGAGCATCCCCAGCGAGAGACTTCCAGAATCCTTCCGCTGCCTTGCAAGACAGGCCCCTCGCGTCCATGAGCAGTCCGTGGTGGTGAGGAGGGATAGCTGGGAAACCAAGGCCCGAATAGTGGCGCATTTCATCCGCGCGGAACCAAGCCAAAGGGCGTCCTAGCTCGCGTTCGAGCGCATCTACCCACTCGCGGAATGTCGCCATTCGAGCGCTCTCCCCTCTGCGCGTGCCATAAGTGAGCGTGAAGTAGTGCGTTACGTTGAATCCGGCCAAGAACTCAGCCGCCGTCGCCACCAACTCCCCATGCCTAATTGCAGACACACCTTTTTCCTACCGGCGTTGCGCGCCGTTGGTTTCGATTTGGACGCGTGACGGAAGAATGCGGGCCGGAAGCCTCACGTCCCGGCATCTCCGAGGGCGCGACGTTTGTCGCTCACTGGGTTTGCGTTGTGCTCTGTGCCGCCTCTCTACTGGACGCGGGAGCGCATGATTTCCTGCGAAGTGCTTTCTGAGCTCTTGATGAGCCGCTCAAGCTCCGACTCACGGATCATGGTGCGAGAGCCAATCTTGGTGCGCCGGAGCCGCCCTTGGCTCAGCCAGGCGTACACCGTCCACTTGCTGATACCGCCTAACCGCTTTGCTGCCTCTTCCACAGAAACCAACGTGTCCATGTCGATACCCTCCGGGGCAAATTGCCGTGGCTCTGTTCTACCTTGACTCAAAGCCGATCATGTCATACTATCAATCACATGCCTAGCAATGAAAGCCATGTGCAGAACCGAATCTTTTTAGGCGACGAGGCTAGCGCCGGGCTTGTGCGTTGGCTGAACTTGAACCACCAGACCGAAGCGCAAGCACGCATCCTCCGAATTATGGAGCTGATCTGGGAGAGAGGCGGACATGAGGAACTTCATGCGGCGTTGTACATGTACCGCTACTACCCCATGATCTATCTGTCCGCGCGCCCCGTGACCTGGTGGCCCGAAACTCACGTCCCTGGCCCGCATTTTTCACGGAAACTGCTCTTCGGAGATTTTCCCTACGGCGAAGAAAGCGCAGTGCTTGACTTGGTGAAGTTGTTAGAAATTGGTGTTCTCAGCGGCGTGCGGAAGTGCCGGAACTGCGGCAAGTGGATGTTCGCTCGATTCTCGCATCAGCACTTTTGCTCGTCGCGATGCCGGGAACGACACTTCCAATCTTCGCCAGAATGGAAAGCGCTGCGCAACGCGAGGCAGCGCGAATATTACCGACTCCACAAGACAACGAACGTGATCTCGCCGGAGCGAAAGGCGACACGACGCAGCCCAGACGCGAAGATCAAAGAGTCAAAGAAAGGCAATTAGGAGAGGGTATGTCCATTTTCAAGCGCGGGAACGTGTATTGGTATCACTTCATCTTTGACGGCAAGCACGTGCAAAAAAGCACCCGGCTAGTCAATCACCGAGCGGCGCGCCAGATGGAAGCCGCGCACCGGACGGCCCTCGCCAAGGGCGAAGCTGGATTCCGAGAGCGGAAAGCTGTGACGCTGGCCGCGTTCTTGAAAGACGAATTCCTGCCTTTCGTGGAATCGAAGTTCGGAGCCACAACACCCAAGACCCTCAGTTACTACCAGTACGGGGCCAGAAGCCTGTGCGAGTTGGATTTCGCGTCGCTGGACATCTCCGCATTGACCGATCAACACGCGGGGCAATACGCCGCGAAGAAGCAGCACTGGTCACCCTCGACCGTTAATCGCGGACTCCGCACGCTCCGCCGCGCGCTTTCTCTCGCCTACCAGTGGGGCAAGATTGACCGAAAGCCGAAGATCACCCTCGCTAAAGGCGAGCGCCAGCGGGAGCGTGTGCTGGCGGCGGATGAGGTCACCGAGTACCTTGCAGCGTGTGCGCAACCGTGGCGCGACGTGGCGACGGTCATGCTCGGCACGGGCTTGCGACCGAGCGAAGTCTTTGCGATGCGTTGGGAGAGTGTCCTGCTCACAGATATAGGCGGGGTGCTCCAAGTGACGGAAGGGAAGTCGAGAGCCGCCCGGAGGATGCTTCCCCTTGTCCCCGCCGTGCACCGCGCCCTGAGCGCATGCTATGAGGCTCAGGCGCGGCCTTCTGAGGGCTGGCTCTTCCCGGCTGGCACAAAGTCCGGTCACTTGGAGAACGGCAGTGCAAAGAACTGTCACAGGAGGGCAATCAAGGCCCTCGCTCCGTTAGGGGTAAAGGGCTTTCAGCCGTATTGTCTCCGGCACACCGCACTAACAAACCTCGCAGCCTCAGGGTGCGACGCTTTCACGCTTGCGCGTATCGCGGGGCATTCCAGCATCACGATCACGCAACGGTATTGCCATCCGCAGGCCGATTCCATCGAACGGGCATTCCACCAGCTGACGGCTGGGAGTGAGTCGCCGACGCTGGCTAGCGGGGCACTGTAGCGAAAACTGTAGCGGGTGCCTGTTTGTTTGGGTTGGTATGGGTGGAGACTAGGACAGCCAAGTGCTTGAAATCACACGGTTACACAAGAGGCGCGAAACACCTGCAAATGGCGGGTATAGAACTTTTAATCAGAGGGTCCTGGGTTCGAGCCCCAGCGCGCTCACCATTTGGTGAGTTCTGCTTCACGGGCTATCTTCCAGCCATCCTTAAGAAAGCTATTTCCCTGACATTCCCTGCGACACAAACGTGATTGACTCTGGCAGATGTGCGGCGAAGTAGCGCACATTGTGGCTGCCTGGATACAGATGGAACTCGTGTGCGACGTGGGCCTTGGTGAGTTGCTTGTGCAGGGCTTGTGCGCCGTCTTCGAAGCCGTAGTCGTCGTGTTCTCCGCAGTCGAAATAAATGCGTAGGCCGTTGAGTCGCGCACCGGAAATTTTAGCGAGAGTGAATGGACTGTTAGCTCGCCAGAAAGCTGAGTTGAACGGACGGCCGAAGGGCGTGAGGATGTCGCCGCCGAAGCGGGTGCCTTGCGGGATATCTTCGATCAGTGCGGCGCTGTGGACGGCGACGGCGCGAAACATCTCAGGATGCGCGAGGGCGTAGTGCAGCGCGCCGTATCCGCCCATGGAAACGCCGCCGACGGAACGCCCAGCGCGGGTGCCGAGGCCACGATAGCGATGCTCGATGTAGGGAATAAACTCGCGCAGGAAGAAATCCTCGTAACGCGTCTTATGGTCGAACGAGTTGACATAAAAGCTGGTGCCTGCGTCTGGCGTGGCGACGATCAGGTTGCCGATTTTCTTCTGCGCGCGCAGCGAATCCAGCGTGTTCCATAGGCCCATGCTGACGAACGTCTGCTCGTTGTTGCCCAAGCCATGGAGTTCGTATAGCACAGGAAACTTCGCCGTCTTGTCCAAGTCGAACTGCTCTGGCAGTAGCGCGCAATAGTGCACCGGATGCCCGAGAATCTTGCTGGGCAGGGAGTCGCACTCGGCGCGGCCGGAGGCAAAGGCGGACGTCGCCGCCATCACGAACCATACAAGTGCCGCTAGCCGGAAGCAGAACTTACTCATAGCGCAGAGCCTGTACAGGGTCGAGCTTGGCGGCACGCGCTGCGGGATAGAGTCCGGCGATCAGGCTGACGATGATCGAGAATGCAATCGACGACGCGAGCAGCCACCACGGTGACGCCCACACCGCTTCCGGCGATTCGTGATGTTGCGTGAGATATAAGTTGGTGCCGAAGTTGATCAGGCCGCCGATGCCGAGGCCGAGCAGCACACCGAAGATGCCGCCGACCAGGCCCATAGCCCCGGCTTCGGTGAAGAAGAGCTTTTTCACGTCGCTATCGCTGGCGCCAATGGCCTTCATGATGCCGATCTCGCGACGGCGTTCAAGTACGGCCATCACCAGCGTGTTGATGATGGCCAGCGAGGCCACGATCAGTGCCAGGCTGCCGAAGATTCCTAGGAACAAGTCGAGGATTCCGAAGAAACGGCGCATACCTTTGGTGGCGTCAAGAATTGAAAAGGTGCGGAAGCCCAGCTTCTTGATGGCCTCTTGCACCTCAGGCACCTTGCCTGCACTGGTTACTTGCACGAGTAGCGCGGGATAAATCTTTTGCGCGTCGGCGTCGGTCGCGACGCCACGGAAGTCAGAGGTTTGCAGCACGTTCCACTGCTCGGCAATCGCGGTTGGCACGAAGATGCCTGCGCTGGATATGCGCCGCATACCGCCGAAAGGCTCGGAGTCAATCATGCCGACGATGGTAACGGTTTGATTCTTGCGAACAACGCTGAAGCCGCCGGAGGTGTTGCCGGGCAAGGTTTCTCGCGAGGCGAACTGCACGGTCACGGTTTTACCGATGATGGATTCTGGGGTCTTTTCGTCCAGATCTTTGGCGAAGTTTTTGGAGACGATGGCTTCGTTGGCATTAGCGGAAGAAAAGAAATGGCCTTTCATGCTCTCGAAGGCTTCGTCGCGACGACTGGAAGCTGGCAGGGCAGCGACGAAGGTGGCGTGGCTGGCGCTTTCGCCGGGTGCTGCAGCAGTATCGGACGTCGCTGGTGCCGCCGGGGCGTCGCTGGAGCGAATGTCGCCCATAAACCGAACTTCGGGGTCCACACTGATAACGGCAGGCAACTGAGCCACCTGCTGCCGGGCGCTGTCGTCGAGCAGCTTGGCGGTAGCCGCTTCTTTCGTCTTCGGCTGGTCGGCCTCATCATCCTGATTACCACCGCGGCCGTCCTTCATCGAGGTCACGTACACGGTGTCAAACAAACCCGATTGCCCCACGCGACGATTGGCGAGCTCCTGCAAGCCGGTGCCGAGCGAGAGCATCGCCACCAGCGAGGCCACGCCGATGCTGATACCGGCGGTGGTCAGCGAGTTACGCAGAATAGATTCGCGCAGGTTGCGTCCTGCCAGTTCGAGCAAGTCTCCCGTCTTCATGCCAGTTTCTCCGTTCGCGCTTCGCTCACAAATTGGCCGTCGGCCATAAAGATCATGCGCTGCGACCACTTTTCGGCGATGGCGCGTTCGTGGGTCACCATCAGAATTGTCATGCCCATTTCGCGGTTCAGGCGGTCGAGCACGGTCATGATCTCGGTTCCAGTGCGGCTGTCGAGATTGCCGGTCGGCTCATCGGCGAGCAAAAGCGATGGCTGATTGATCAAGGCCCGAGCGATGGATGCCCGCTGCTGTTCGCCGCCGGAAAGTTCACTGGGGCGATGACCAGCGCGATGGCTGAGCTCCACGCGGTCGAGTGCTTCTTTCACGCGCGCTGCGCGACCTTCGCGCGGCGTCTCCGCAAAGCGCAGGGGCAGCTCGACGTTTTCGGCGACCGTCATGGATGAGATCAGATTGAACGACTGGAAGACCATGCCGACCGTGAGCCGACGGTAGACGGCCAGTTCTTCGGAAGTCATCTTGGCGAGGTCTTTGCCCAGCACTTCAATCGCGCCGGAGGTGGGTCGGTCGAGTCCGGCCAGCAAGTTCAGCAGCGTGGACTTGCCCGAGCCGCTGGGGCCGAGCAGGGAGGCGAACTCGCCGCGCGGAACGGTGACGCTGACTTCATCCAGCGCGCGGATGGTAGAACTGCCGAGTTGATGATGGCGGGAGGCGCGTTCGGTGCGAATCGCGAAAATATCGTTCATAGGTAATTTGCGGTGCTGCTAGGCGGTTCTTGTGGTCTCGCAGGCCTCTCGCGAGTATATCGGTTAAGATGCTCGGGAACCGGAGTACGATTCCGCTGGCCCGTGAGCTTCGGTGGCCAGCACGTAGTTACAGTTTGACGTGAGGATGGATACGTTGGCTGACGCGTCCCGGTTCCGTATGTTGAGGCGCACAATTTCAAGGGTGTTGGACGAAGATTTCGCTGAGGTTTATTGAGATGAAGCTTGATACCGCTATTTTTGACTATGACTTAAACACTGTTGCTGAGCAGGCGCGGCGCGCGGAAGCCCTGGGTTATGACTGCCTATGGACTTCCGAAACGCAGCACGATCCGTTTCTGCCGCTGGCGGTGGCTGCGACGGCAACATCGAAAATACAGTTGGGCACGGCGATTGCGGTGGCGTTTCCGCGAAGTCCGATGGTGCTGGCATACACCGCATGGGATTTACAGAAGGCATCGGGTGGCCGATTTGTACTCGGGTTGGGTTCGCAGGTGAAGGCGCATAACGTGCGGCGATTTTCGGTGCCGTTTGAATCGCCAGGACCGAAGCTGCGCGAGATTGTGCTGGCGCTACGCGCGATTTGGGACAGTTGGCAGAACGGTGCGCAAAACGGAACCAAGCTGAACTTTCAGGGTGAGTTCTACAAGTTCGATCTGATGACGCCGTTCTTTCAGCCGGAGCCGCTTGAAAGTGCCGAGCAGGCGCGGATTCCGGTTTACATTGCGGCGGTGAATCAGTTGATGTGCAAGATCGCGGGCGAGGTGTGCGATGGGATTCACGTGCATCCTCTGCACACGCCGAAGTATTTGTGCGAGTATGTGCACCCGGCGGTGGCGGAAGGGCTTCGCATCTCCGGGCGGCAGCGAAGCGAGATTGAATTCGTCAGTTCGACGTTTGTGGTGCTGGGCGAAAGCGAGGCTGAACGCAGCCGGAATGAGGCGGCGGTGCGGCAGCAGATTGCGTTCTATGCGTCCACGCGAACCTACGAGCCGGTGCTGGCGGCACATGGCTGGGAAGGGCTGTTGCCGGAGCTGCATGCGCGTTCGTTGCGCGGGGACTGGGCGGGGATGACTGGCCTGATTACAGACGAGATGATGAGTGAGTTTGCGGTGAGCGGGGTGGGCGGGGATTTTGCGTCGCTGGGGCGGAAGTTGCGCGAACGATATGGGGACTTGCTGGATCGGACTGCTCTGTATATGCCGTATCCGGTGAAGATCGCGGATGAGGATGCGCGGGCGCTGATTGCGGGCGTGCGAGGGTAGAGAAAACCCGCCCAAGCAGAGCTTGGACGGGGCACCCGACTTCGCTCAGGATGACACATTGAGTGGTGGGGTAGGGGTCCTTCGCTGCGCTCAGGATGACAACGGAGTTTCGCGCAGGATGACAACGATTGGCTAGATATTCGCCGTGCGGCGGGCCATGCCCAGGGCTTCGGTCCAAAAGCTGGTGGAGTGGTGCATCAGGTCTACGACGTGGGCCATGGCGTCTACGAATTCGTCAGTCTGGGCTTCGTTGATGACGAGCGGCGGTGCAGCCTTGAGCATCAGGAAGTTGTTGCCGCAGATTTGTGCGAGCACGTTGCAGTCGCGGAAAAGGCGCATCACCATGATCTGTCCGAACATGCCGGGATGAATCTGGTGAAAGGCTTCAAACGCAATTCGTAGTGTGAGTTTGCGTGGCTTTTGGAACTGGATTCCAGTGAGTTGGCCGACGCCAACGACCTGCTTCACCATCTCGTAAGGAGCCAGCCGGTCGCGCAGTTTCGACCTCAGTAGTTCGCCCATTTTTGTGGAGCGTTCGCCCAAGTGTTCGTTTTCCATCACGTCGAGCGTGGCCAAGGCGGCGCGCATGGAGAGCGCGTTTTCGCCGAAGGTGGAGGCGTGAACAAACGCGCGCTGAATCGAAGTGAACACCGAGCGGCAGACCTCTTCGGTCATCAGAACGGCGCCGACGGGCATCAGTCCACCGCCCAGGCCTTTGGCTAATAGCACGATGTCGGCGTCTGCGTTGTAGTGTTGCGCGGCTAGGAACGGCCCGACGCGATGCAGGCCGGTCTGAATTTCATCCAGCACAAGCAGGCTGCCGTACTTGTGGCAGAGCTTGGCGGCCTCGGCAAGGTAGTTGCCTTCGGGCGTGCGGATGCCGATCTCCGCCTGAATCGGCTCGGTAATGAACGCGGCGAACTTACGCGTCTTCAACTTCTCTTCCAGCGCGTTCAGGTCGTTGAAGGCGATGCCTTCGCATTCCGGCAGATATGGGCCAAAGCCTGCCGTCCAGAATTCGTTGTCCATCAGGGAGAGTGAGCCGGTAGTCAGGCCGTGGAAGCCGCCCTTGGCAAACAGCATACCGCCGCGCTTGGTGTGAGCGCGCGCGAACTTGATGGCGGAATCCACGGCCTCGCTGCCGGAGTTGCTGAAGTACACGCGCTGAAAGCGTCCACCAGCCTTTTGGCAGAGCCGCGCCGCGAGTTCGCCAGCCAGTTCGGGAATATGGCTTTGCAGCATCGCTGGCCCGCGCTTGTCGAGTTCATCATGCAATGCAGCGATTACCGCCGGATGATTGTGTCCGATGTTGTAGACGCAGTAGCCGCAGAGAAAGTCGAGGATGCGGCGGCCATCACGCGTGAACAACTCGCAGCCCGAGGTGTGCTCGTAGTCGGCGTTCAGTTGCAGCACGTCGAGCAGGCGAACCCATTGTGGATTGACGTGATCGGCGTAGAGGGACTTACCGGAGGCGACGGTGGAGGGCATACGAACGAACCTTTCGGCGGGGCCGGGCAGCGACATGGCTGATCAGGGATCGCGCTGCTCGGACGCAGGGCGATCCCAATCGAAATGCTTGCTGTCTAGTTGTCGCTGAGTTGCGCAGTGGTAAAGCCGCCAAACGTCTGGCTTAGCAGCACCACGGAATAGATCTTGCCAGTCGCCAGTGCCGAAGACCCGCTAACGGCGAGTACGTTCTTGGTGCCTGCCTGGGTGAAGATCACTTCGAAGTTGCCAGCGGCCAGGCTCTGGTAGATGGACTGCGCCTCAAAGGTGATCGAGGTGACCGTCGGCGAAACTCCAGTGACGTCCGTCGAGGGGGCCACCACATAGGCGTCCACCGCACCGGCCGATGGGGCAGCGTTGATCAGGCGGAGGCGGAAGTTGCCGGTGGTGGGCGTGGTGGTGTCATCCAGCAGCGAGATGGCAGCGATCTGCGCCGGGTAGTCGGTGGCCAGCACCGTGGTTTGGGTGTTGGCTGCGAAGGACGCCGAGCGGCTCAGCAGCGAGTTGGTAGAGCCGGTAAGGTTCAGTTGAAACTGATGGCTCCCAGAACCGGTCGTCAGGTAGCTGGTGGCAGCACCGTAAGCAATGTTGGTGGCGACGACTTTGCTGTCCAAAGAAACGTCAAAGTTGGATTCGCCGGGCGACGCGTTTATCACGCGGAACTTGGTGCTGCTGCTGGAGCCGCAGCTTGCGGTAAACAGAGTGACCAGTGCGAGAGCGGAGGTGGCCACGACAAATCGGACTAATTTCAGGTTCATTTCACTTCCTTCAAGAAAATGCTGGCTGTGCGGGCAATCAGGTAAGACGCGCGGGTCGCCAATATGGTTGACTGCGGGTGGCCACAAATCCTGCGGCGGGCCCACGGCACCACCCGTTCTAAGAATACCGCAAACCGCGCGAATCGCTAAAAGCTGTACTTGAAGGCGAATTGGAAGACTCGCGCCCCATTCAGGGCATTGATAGTTTGCAGCGCGCCGAAACCGGGACTGGGCAGTAGGTAGCAGGTCTGATTCGCGCTTTGGCCGTCGCCACAGTTCCCGCCGACGGGCTGGTATTGCTGGGCATTCACGCCATTTCCATTTTGTACGTAGTAGTTGGCATGGTTCAGCAGGTTGAATGCCTGGGCCTGCAAGCTGACCGACTGATGTTCGGTAATGCGGAAGCGGCGGGCGAGGCCGAAGTCAATTTGCTGCGTCCACGGGCCGTAATTGGAGTTGATACCCACCGCCGGGCTGGGTGCGGAGCCGTTGATGCCAAGTGCCGAGTTGGCTGTGCTCTGGTTGGCGGCGCTGTTGTTGACGGTGGAGCCATCCCCCCCACCGCTACAGTTGGCCGGGTCGGTCTCGGTGCAGGCTCCTGTGAGCAGGGCCGCATAGGGACGCCCCGAGGCAAACTGCCCGACGGCGCTGAGCGTCCAGTGCGATAGCAGAACCCGCAGCATGGGTGAGCTTTGGTGTTGCCCGAACTGCGGCTGGTAGAACGCGGCAAACGTCAAGCGATGGCGCTGATCGAGCAGGTAAGGCCCGTGGGTGTTGCGGAAGTCAAACTGATTGTTGAAGTCCACGCCCTGAAGCATGATGTTCTTAGCGAAGGTGTAGGAAGCCTGAAAGCCGAGTCCGTGGCGGGGGCGTCGTTGGGCCTGAGCGAAGAAGGCGTTGTAGTGATTCTGCCCGGGACTGATGAGTTCATTGATCTGACCCAGACTTGGATTGATCGCGCCTTCCTGCAATAAAACGCTATCGAGCGTCGGCTGTATGATCTGTCGCCCGACGCAAGGTAATGTCGTGGTTCCGGGTGGGCAGACTACGAAAGTCGTGTTCCCTTGGGGCGCGATTAAATTCGCGTCATAGGCGCTGGAACTGATCAGGTGGACGCCGTGTGTCCACAGGGTGCCGATGCTGACGGTGGTGTCGGGCAAAATCTCGCGCTCGATCTGCAAGCTGCCCTGCAGCACATAGGGATACTTGAAGTGTGGATCCACCAGAGAAATGTCAGGCGAAGCACTGAAGAGCGATGAGTCGGCAATCTGGTTGGGGAAGGCCGGGCCGAACTTGCCTTCCTCGCCGACGCTGGCAACCTGCTGATTGGGTGCGAGGTCGGGGTTGTACTCCGTTACAGCGGAACTCTGCTGCGAACTCAGGCCGTTAGAGATCACCGAGTTGCGATAGTTGAGTCCGTTGAGATTTTCATAGAACCAGCCGAACCCGCCGCGCACTACAGTTTTCTCCGAAGCCTGCCAAGCGAAACCCAGGCGCGGCGAGAGCCGCTGATACTGGTTGGGGAACTGGCCCGTCAGCGGCAAGGCGGGGTTGGCCTGAGGTTGTTGGTAGACCTGAAAGTCTTCACGCAAGCCAAAGTCGAGCGTGAGGTGCGGCAGGACGTGCCAGGAGTCCTCGGCAAACACTCCGAAGAAGGGCACGTTAAACGCAAAGTTCGGGTTGCCGGAACTCTGGAAGAAGGTGTCGTAAATCCCCAGCGCAAAGTTGCTGAGGCTGGCGAACTGGTAGGTTCCGCGGAAGGTGCCGTTCTGGCGCTGGGCGTCGGGGTCGAATCCGCCAAAGGACTGGTCGGCGGCATGGGTGCGGCTGAATTCGACTCCAAATTTGAGGTTGTGCTTGCCGCGTAGAAGGTTGACTCGCTCAGCCAGTTGCCACTGCGCCTCGTTGGTTCGGCCTCCGGCAAAGCCCGCGTTGCCGAGCTGCAAGGTGCCGGGCGAGTTCAGCAGAATTGAAGGCAGTTTCGGATCCACCAGCCCCGTGGGCGTGGAGTATTGATCGTCCCGCGAGAAGCTGGCATGGAACTCGCTGAGCAGATCTCCGCCGATACTGTGCGTCCAGTTCAGGCTGGCTTGGTAGTCGCGGACGTAGCTGTTGGCGAGGGTGCTGATGCCGAATAGCGGCGTCTGAGCCGAGGTGATTTCGCCGTTGGGCGAGTTAAATCGGTTCAGATTGAGGCTGAGTGACAGGCGATCCGCCGGGTGAGCTTGCCAATCGAAACGTGAGAAGAGCGCGACATCATTGCGGTAGCGCGAGTGCGTACCGAGATCGCTGTTGATAGCGCCTAACGCGTTTGCGACTTGCTGCAGGTACTCAGGATTCGTGGGGTCAGGCGTACCTGCAAAGCCGGGTACCGGCAGGGAACCGTTCGGCACGGGCAGGGTCACATCGTGGGGAATGCCGAAGCTGGTCTGGTCTAAACTGGCAAAATCTTCGTTGATGACCGAAATGGGATTCTTCTGCTGCTGCTGTTCGTAGTCAGCGAAGAACCACGCGCGCTGGCGGCGGATGGGCCCGCCCACGCTGCCTCCGAACTGCTGCAAAACGTTCACTGGACGGGGGATGCCGCTGGCTTTGTCCACTGCATCATTTGCACCCGTGCCCGAGTTGCGATTGTAGTAGAAGGCGTTGCCGTGGAACTGATCCGAGCCGGAGCGGGTCACCGTGTTGACGAAGCCGGTCGCGCCCCCGCCGTAGGAAGCGGAATAGGGCGTCACGGCAATCTGAAACTCCTCAATCGCATTTTCACCAAAGACAAAGGGAGCGCGGGTGCCGCCGCGGGCGTCGCCAAAGTAGTTGCTGGTGGCGCTGCTGCCATCGAGCGTGAAGGAGTTGGCACTGTTGCCGTTGGCGTAGCCGGTGTCTTCGCCGCCTTGCTGGCCGGCGAAGCTGACGAGGCCCATTTGACCGTCGGGCGAAGCGTTCGGAGAGAGTAGCGCGAAGTCGGTAAAGCGACGTCCGCTGAGCGGCACTGCGTCGAGTAGCGAGCGGCTCACCACTGTGCTAAGTGTGGAGTCGTCGGGGCGCAGCAGCGGCGTTGTTCCAGCCACCGTTACAGACTCCGAGGGTGCTCCCGGCTGCATCCGCACGTCTGCCGAGGTGGTTTGGCCGACCGTGACTTGCAGGGAATCAATTTGGGCGGTTTTGAAGCCGTTCTGCGTCACCTTCAAGCGATAGTTACCGACGACTTGTGATGGAAAAGCGAAGCGCCCCGCGCCATTCGTAGTCCGCTGGAACAGATTGCCCGTTGCCTGCTCTTCCAGCGTGACCGTGGCCCCAGCGACGATGGCACCGGACGCGTCCGCCACCAGGCCGGCAATTTTGCCTGTATTGGAAACCGTTTGCGCCGCTGCTGATGAAACAATGCCGCAGAAGAATGCGATAAGGATCAGAAGAAGGAATGCGCGCCGCATAGCTTGGAAACCTCGTGCTCAGAATTCGCGAACGGGGCCAATACTCAGCTTTCGACAGGGCAGTCAGGACGTGGCAGGCTGTCCTAACTGGGAATTCTCTACCGAGTATAACAAGCTCGGAGCCTGCTTCGCAGGCTCCGAGTCCGGTAGTTGAAGAATTCTCGACAAATTGCGAATCTCTAAATTCAATCGGGAATTGCTAGTGGGTGCGGATGACGTTATGTAGATTCGAGACAGAAAAAATTCAGACCTTGATTTGACTGCCGGGCGTGTTAGCCAGGAGTTCCCATTTGGGACAAACAAGTGAACCCGTTCAATGACGGCCCTTCGTGTGCATCGCAAAGTGCCAAAGAGTGGTGTAGGGCAGTAACATGGAGAGGCTGGCCGGGTTCATACCGTCTTCATAGAGTTGGCACAAGGTGTGCCGGTGTGCGACACTATGGCGCCAGTTGGGAAAGGCAGTCCTAAACATTGAAGCTGGATGAGATTCGTAGTGGCGCGGAAGTCTGTGGTCTGAGCGACCTCGGGCAAAGGCGTGAAAATAACGAAGATTCCTATCTATACGGCGAGGGCGCTGACGAGCAGCAGTTTGCCCGCCGGGGCCGGGTCATTATTGTGGCCGATGGCATGGGCGGGCATCAGGGTGGTGGCGAGGCCAGCCAGATTGCCGTAAACGCTGTGAATAAGAATTATTTCGAGTCGGCGGAAGAGACTCCGGCGAAGGCGCTGGTGGCTGGATTCCAGGCTGCGCACCAGCAGATATTGGACTACGCCCGCAACCATCCCGAGCTGGATGGCATGGGGACGACGTGCACCGCAGCCGTTCTGATGGGCCACTCGATGTACTATGCCCATTGCGGCGACTGCCGCCTATATCTGGTGCGCAATGGCAGCATCAGCTGCCTAACCCGCGACCATTCGTTGGTGGGGCAACTGGTGGAGTCGGGTGCCATCACGCGCGAAGAGGCCGCAGTACATCCCCAAAGGCATATTCTCTCGGCGGCGCTGGGTTCCGGCGACGAGGTCTCCGCCGACGTGAGTTCGGAGCCGACGGAAGTTCAGACCGGAGACATCCTGATGATTTGCAGCGACGGTTTATGGGGTCAGTTCCGCGATGACGAGATACACCAGACGCTGACCACGCTCCCTTTGGACGAAGCTTGCAAGAGCCTGGTGGCGCAAGCAAATGAGCGCGGCGGACCCGACAACATCACCGTGCTTTCGATGAAAGTGGAATAGGTTGGGCCGAGAAAAGTTGGTTGGACTACCGCCGGGACTAGATGCTGTGACATACTGGTGGGCGACACACCTCAGCCCGAACGAGGAACTATATCCGGTTTTCGTGAACCGGGGTTCGCGCATGGAGGGATATATGCGCAATTTGCTTAATCGGTTCTTCCAAGACGACGCTGGTCAGGACATCGCGGAGTATGCGGTGATGCTCGCGGTCATTCTCGTGATCGTGATTGGCACCATCCGGCTGATTGGCACCAACGCCAACACCGTGTTTTCCAACGTCAATAGTTCGCTGCAGCAGTAGGCCGATTCGCTGGCTGAACTTGCGACCCTCGCGACCCTCGCTACCTAAGACGAGGACGCAGTTTCGTCTGCGCCGGTTGCCTCGCTGGGTTCGTCGGACGACTCTGAGGTCTGCCTGCGCAGTAGCGGGAACAAGATCACATCGCGAATCGACTTTGAGCCAGTAATCAGCATGGCTAGACGATCCATGCCAACGCCGACGCCGCCGGTCGGTGGCAAGCCAAAGCTCAGGGCCCGCACGTAGTCATCATCCATCTGGTGGGCTTCTTCATCGCCGCGATCACGCTCGGCGAGTTGCCCTTCAAAGCGCCGACGCTGTTCTTCCGGATCATTCAATTCGCTGAAGCCGTTGGCGATTTCCATGCCACCGATGTAAATCTCAAAGCGCTCGGTCCAGTCCGGCTCATCGGGTTTCTGTTTGGAGAGCGGCGAGACGGCGGTGGGGAACTCATAAATGACCGTGGGTTGGATGAGGTGCTCTTCCGCGAGTGTCTCGAAAAGACTGGCAATGGTCTTGCCCGTTGGCTCGGCGGCGTCATAGGGAACATGCGCGCCAGCCTGGCGGCAGCGTTGCACCAGGGCGGCAACGCTTTCCGCGGTGGTGAAATCAGCCAGCGCGGGCTTGGCCCCCGCACCCTCTGGCCAGAACTCGGCGATGGCCTCCCGCATGGTGAGGCGACGCCAATTGCCGAAATCAATCTGCTGTTCAGCAAATGTGGTTGTTGTGCCGCCCGTGACTTCCTGCACGGCGTGAGTGATCAACTCTTCGGTCAACTGCATTACCACGGCACAATCCGCGTAGGCCTGATAAAACTCCAGCATGGTGAACTCGGGATTGTGGTGCGTGGAGATGCCCTCATTGCGGAAGTTGCGATTGATCTCAAACACGCGGTCGAGGCCGCCCACCACCAGCCGCTTTAGATAGAGCTCGGGGGCAATGCGCAGATAGAGGTCCATATCGAGCGTGTTGTGATGCGTGACGAATGGACGCGCCACCGCGCCACCCGCGATGGGATGCATCATTGGCGTTTCGACTTCCACGAACCCACGCGCCACCATAAAGCTGCGCACCGCTTGCGTCATGCGGCTGCGCTGTAGGAATACCTCGCGCACATCGGGGTTCATGAACAGGTCGAGGTAACGCTGGCGGTAGCGCAGTTCGACGTCGGTGAGGCCATGAAATTTTTCTGGCAGCGGCAGCATGGCCTTGCTGAGGAAAGTAAGCGTCTCGACGTGAATGCTGAGTTCGCCGGTGCGGGTGCGGAACATGTAGCCGCTGACGCCGATGTGGTCGCCGAGATCGAATAGCTTGAACAACTCAAACGCCGCGTCGCCGACGGCGTCTTTTTTCACGTAAATCTGTAAGCGTTGCCCGCCCTGTTGCAGGTGAGCGAAGCTGGCCTTTCCCATGCCGCGGATGGCCATGAGCCGCCCCGCGACTGCAACGGCAGGTTTTGCAGCCTCAAGTTCCTCAGCCGATTTTGCGGAAAATTCGCCAATGACCTGTGGCGCGGTGTGAGTGGCGGCAAACTTGGTAGGATAGGCAGGCTGGCCGAGGGCCACAATCTGGCGCAGCTTTTCCTGGCGGAGCTCGTAAATCTTTTCGTCGAGAGACAATGTGTGATCTTCCTATGGCAAGAGAAACTCGATTATAAAAGAAGGGCGACGCCGTGCGCGCGGCGCAGGATGCAATTTGTGCGCGGAGAGCAGGACATACCCGTATGAATCCACTCGATTTTATGGGGGCAGGCGTGGCGATTTTGACGGTGTTCGCCGTATGGGCGGTGGCACGCAAGGTGCCGCGTGCGGGGATGCAAGACTCGTCGCGCGTGCTGGCCGTTGTGCTTACGGTCGCCTGCTTGGGGGCGATGGTGATTCTGTTTCTGCCTTGGGCGACCCGTCCGGGCGATTTCGGTAGCTTTGGCGGAATCACCGTGGGTGTATTCGCGCTGCTGCTGGTGATTGCGGCCTATTGGGCTGCCAATCAAGGCGCAGGCCAAGACACTTCCAGGCTGGCGGAGCCGCCTACTGGTGCTTCTATTTCAAGTCGGACGGAACTGGAATGAGCCAGACTTACATGATCTATCTGTTTGGCGGGGTAACGCTGCTGGGCGGGCTGGTTGTCGTGACGCGCAAGAATACGCGGACCGCGGCGCTAGCGTTGTGCGGTATGTTGCTGGCGGTGGGTGCGATCTGTTTTGTGCTGTATGCGCCGCTGGCTGGCGCGGCCATAATGCTGCTGGGCGCAGGAGCTAGCGTCGCGGCGCTGCTGACCGCAGGCGCGCCTGGAGTTTCAAGTCATCGCAGAGGTATGGCGTGGTCGACGCTGATTGTTGTCGTAGCGCTGGGGTGGTGGCTCGCTCCTGTGCTGTCGTTTATGCGCAGTCAGATTCCAGCGCGCAGTGCGAACCTCAGTGCGGCTAACAATCTGACTGATCTTTCGCCGTTTTTCTATGCACTGTATCTGGTTCCTCTGGAACTGCTGGCGGCTACGCTGGTGGTGGTGATTCTGGCGTTTGCTACGGCAACAACAGGGGAGGACCAGTATAGCCAACCAGAAATCTTGACCGGCCCTAACGACAGCAGTGAGGTGGCGCGATGATTCCTGTTGCCATTTTGCTTTTGCAGACAGGGGGAATCGCCGACCTCACTGCTCTGGTTTTCGCCATCGCGGGCGGATTGTTTGTGCTCGGCGCTGCGACAGCACTGTTCCGCCGCGATCCGCTACTTCGAGTGATGGGAGTGGTGATGGTGTTTGCCGCCGCTGCGCTGAATTTGGTGGCGGCGTCAGGCTTGCGAGGCATACACGGTCAGGCATTCGCGATATTTCTGGCGGTGGAGTGCGCGGCCCTCAGCGTGATGGCGGTTGCAGTTCTGGCTGCTCGTAATCAGTCCGGGAAGGATGGCCGCAGCTAGTCCGACCCACTACTTCCCCTATGATGACTGGAATCTTCGCCCAATACTTTACTCCCGCTGACTATCTGATAAGCCTGCCACTGGTGCTGCTGGCTCTGTTTGCCGGGGGCATTTTGGTGATGGATACCATGATGCCTCGTTCGTGGCGCGCGGTAAACGGATGGACCGCGCTGATGGGCCTGGCGTTCAGCGCTGCTGCATTGAGCCGGGCTTATCTAGCGAGTCTCCATCCTGATCGCGGCTTTGTGGTGATGAATGGTTTGTTCGGAACTTTTGTGCTGGATCGAGTTACGCTGGCGGCAACTGTGGCACTGCTGGTGACGACAGCGGTCGTGTTTCTCATCACGCTGCGAGCGAATCGCCGTGAGAACGAACTCAGTGGTGCTTTTTGTGCTGCTGTGTTGCTGGCGCTGCTGGGGATGATTTGCGTAGTCGGCGCGCACGACATGGTGCTGCTGCTGGTGAGTATGCAACTGGTGGTGCTGGCACTGAGTCTGTTGTTGGCCGTATCCGAGCCAGCCAATGCCACTGGGCCCCAATGGGATGCAGCCTGGAAGTTGCTCATCGCGGGAACGCTGAGTACCGGTGCGCTGGCGTTTATCTTTTCGTTGCTCTATGCGCTGAGCGGGCAGACTGCCCTGCTGGCGGCTGCGGGCAAGCTGGAAGGGTTGATGCGCACTGGCGCAGTGCCGCAGCAGTTTCTAGGGCTGGTAGCGTTCTCAGCGCTGCTGGTATTGGGAACACTGGCACCGTTAATGCCATTCTCTTCGTGGTCACCGTTCTCGCTGGAGCACGCCGCACCTTCGGTTTGCGTAATGTTGGCGGCGGGGCTGCCTTTGGTGGCGTGGCCGTTGGCGATTCGGCTGTTTGGGGAGACGCTGTATCCCATTCGCGCCACACTGGTGCCACTGTTCGTCGTGGTTGGATTGTTCTCGCTGGTAGTCGGAAGTCTGGCGATGCTGTTGCAGGGGAATCTGCATCGCTTTCTGGCCTATGCAGCCGCAAGTCAGGCAGGCTTTTTGCTGCTGGGGTTTAGCGGGAGCTTTGTCGGTGAAAAGCCTGCACCCGATGGGCTGCTTGGGGTCTTTATGCATGTGCCCGCGCTGGCGATCGCGCTTGCCGGATGCTACGCTCTGTCGCCGATGGTTGCGTCTCGTCGCGACCGCTCGGCTCGGGTGGAAGACCTTGCGGGCTTGTTCCATCGTTCGCGTTTTGAAGCGGTGCTGATGACGGTTTTGCTGGCATCGCTGGCGGGGTTGCCGCTGGCTGGCTTCTGGGGGCGCTACACGCTGCTACAGGCGTTGTGGCTGGCGCATCCGATGCTGGCGATTACGGCTGGCTTGTTTTCAGTGATCGCGCTGGTGGGCTATCTTCGGCTGATGGTGCGCATGATGGATGGCGAGGCTGCGCGTGATGCTTACGGCGTGCCGCGCAAGGTGGCGACATCATGGAGCCTGCGGCTGGTGTTGACGCTGAGTGCAGTGGCACTGATCGCCGGAGCGTATTCTGCGCCAGTCCAGAGTTTTGTGAAATGGATGCTGTATCTGTAACGCTGAACTGCCAGGTGCCTATGCCTAAGAAGCCCAATTCGCCCAACGATTCTGATGACAGTGCATCCACAAGCGGCGCGCCGGGAGGCGACCGCATGGAGCGCACCGGCATGCAGCAACTTGCCGAGTACAGCCAGATCGGCTTCGTGCTGCCCACAGCGATTCTGGTGGGCTGGCTGGGTGGACTGGCACTGGATCACTGGCTACACACCAAGTGGCTGTATCTCGCTGGCGTGATTGTGGGCAGCGTAGCTGGGTTCATCGAGTTGGTGCGCACCATGCTGAAGTCGGATAAATCGGGCAAGGATGGCGGGGCGTGACGCCAGAGCTCGAGAATCCAGAGGACGTCTATCGAGAAGAGACGGAAAACGTCTATCCCGAGCCCCTGCCGTTTACGCCGGATCCTGCGGAGGAGGCATTTGCGGCCGCCGCGCCTGCGCGAGTTCGTCGGCTGGTGCTGATTGTGGCCGTAGTGTTGACTCTGGCGTCGTGGCCGCTTTTCGGCTGGCGCAGCACGCTCGGTTTCGGCATGGGATCGGCTTTGGCCGCACTCAATTTCCGCTGGCTGGAGCAAGGTGTTGCCGCACTGCTCGACCGGATGCAAGAGTCCGGCAGACCATCCTCTGGGACGGGTGCATTCTTCCGCTTTTTCCTCCGTTTTAGTCTCTTGATTGGAGTGGCCTATGCTACTCTATATAGTTATCCCGGAAGCCTTTACGGGTTTTTAGCGGGCTTGTTTGTGCCAGTGGTTGCGATCATGCTGGAAGCGGCCTACCAGACGTGGGCGGCGCTGCGCGGACAGTCGTAAACCGAGCTGGCGGAAAGCAATATCCGCATTTTTTGCGCATCACCTTTAGGGAATTTCTAGAACTGGACGAATGGTTTAAATGGAACAACTTTTCTTTACCCGACTGCTAAACCAGATCTTTGCCGGGCCAGCAAACGCCCTGCTGCACGCTGTGGGCGTCACGCCGAAGTTGCCCGAGGCTCCCATCACCAATTTTGTGGCGATGGAGACTTTGGCAGTTCTGCTCATCATCGCGTTTTTTGTGCTGGTTCGCCTCAGCCTATCGGCGGAGAAGCCCAGCATACCCCAGCATATGCTGGAGACGGTTCGTGAGTTTGTGGTGTCGCAGAGCCATGAAATTATCGGGCATCATACCGAACCTTACATCGCCTTCTTGATGACGCTGACGTTCTTTATTCTGATTGCGAATTTGATCGGCCTGATTCCCGGCTTTGAGTCGCCGACGTCGAATCCGGCGGTGCCCCTTGGACTGGCTCTGGTGGCGTGGCTTTACTACCACTTTCAGGGTGTCCGCAAGAATGGCGTTGCGTATTTCAAGCACTTTCTGGGGCCAGTATGGTGGCTTTCGCCGCTGATGCTGCCCATTGAAATCATCAGTCATATGGCGCGCGCCATGTCGCTGACGATTCGACTTTTCGCCAATATTTATGCGGGCGACCTGGTCACCATGGTGTTCTTTTCGCTGGTGCCAATCGGTCTGCCTGTGCTGTTCCTCGCGCTGCACTTGGGCGTCTCGTTCCTGCAAACCTACATCTTCGTGCTGTTGACGATGGTGTATCTGGCGGGAGCGGTGGCAGAGGAGCACTAAACGAAGTTGCCAGTTGTCAGTTGCCGGTTGCCTGCGAAAACACGAAATTCTGGCAAATGGAAGCTAGCAACTGGAAGCTAGCACCACCCCGCAAGCGTGAGGGCGCCAGCACGGTGAGCGTCAACCACCTACTCGCGGGCGTTTCATAAGCAACACCACTTAAGGAGCAATACCCATGAAGAACTTCGGATACGTTCTGTTCGCTACTTCGATTTTGATGTTCGCCGCGCCTGCATTTGCACAAGGCGGAACAGCCAGCACGGCTATTAACCTGTCT
The DNA here is from genome assembly GCA_038229415.1 of Terriglobales bacterium. Classification (GTDB taxonomy): domain Bacteria; phylum Acidobacteriota; class Terriglobia; order Terriglobales; family Acidobacteriaceae; genus JANXUR01. The sequence continues at coordinate 150,753 of JBBROM010000007.1, read as the reverse complement.
CCCTTGGCCGCCGCTCTTGGCATGGCCATCGCTTCCGGTCTTTGCGGTCTGGGACAAGGCAAGGCAACCGCTGCCGCCACCGAAGCGCTCGCCCGCAATCCAGCGGCCCGCGCTGGTATTCAGTTCGCGCTGATTCTTGGTCTGGCGCTGATCGAATCGCTCGCGCTGTATACCCTGGTTATCATCTTCGCCAAGGTCTAGTTCTGGTTTTTGGCGAGTTCGGTTTGGAAAGAGAAGGCCCCTGCTTTGGCGGGGGCCTTTCGCTTTTTGGCTGCATCTGCCTTGTAAGTTGTGGCATCATCAGTCTGCCTACACAACGCGCTGCGCGGAATGCAGCATCCAAAGGGCATAGCAGCAAAATCGTTTCTAGATTCAAGATTGAAGATCTACCTCTCGGAGGAACCGATGCCAGTTGTGAGTACATCCGTCGCACGCTGCGTGCTGCCCCTGCTGCTTTGTTCGATTACGTTGGCTCCAGCAGCGTTCAGTCAGGATTCCTCGCCAGCCGTTGCGCCGCGTCCTCGGCCGCACCCCATGCAGTCCGGGATGCATGATCGCGACTCGGTCGGTGACCCGGACGCCAAGAACAAGGCTGACAGCGTCATCATTCCATCGGGCACCAAGGTTCCGCTCATCCTCAAGCAGGCAATTGATACCAAGAATGCCCGGGTGGGCGATGGCGTTTACGCTGAGACGACCTTTCCAGTCGCGGCGAACAATCGCATCCTGATTCCTGCGGGCACGTTTGTGCAGGGCACCATTGCCAGCGTGAAAAAGGCGGGCCTGGTGGCGGGCCGCGCCGAGATCATGATGCACTTCACGTCGCTCATCTTTCCCAGTGGATACACGGTGATGCTGCCCGGCGCGGTGCAGAACGTGCCCGGCACCGACGCCCATATGAAGGGCGACGAAGGCAAGATTCAGGGCAAAGGGCCGATTGGCACGGATTCGATTGGCACCGTCGCCAGCACTGCGGGCACGGGCGCGATTATCGGCGCGGTCACCGGGGGTGGTAAGGGTGCGCTGGAAGGCGGGCTGGCCGGGGCGGCGGTCGGGACCATCATTGGCATCCTCACGCGTGACAAGCAGATTCATTTGCCATCAGGCACTTCGGTGGAGATGGTGATTCAGCGCGATGTGCCGCTGGATGGAGATATGCTGCCACGGGCTGCGAAGTAGGGAGGGTTTGGACTCTGTTTTCCCCCCGGAGATGGCTGGGTTGTTTCCCGGCGTATCCCTGGTTGACTATGGAGCGATCTTCCAGACGGTGCCATAACCGACACCGCCTTCATAGGAAGCACCGTATAGATTCCCGACGCTGTCAGTTGTCAACGAACTAAAGATGTATCCGAACGTGGTGTAGTTGCTGCTATCGAGCAGTTCGTTCGTGGTCCAATACTGCTGCCCTGCCGGGTACGCCTGAAACACGTCGCCGTAATAGCTCGTTCCTCCCGAGGTCACTCCGTAGTACTTCTTCTTCACCTGGATGAGTGGCGAATTGGGCACGCCTAGGTTACCGCTGGCAAATGAGTAGAGGGTTTTGGTGGTCCACGTCCCTGAACCGTCTTGATACACTTTGTATATTGTTCCCCCTGCGTAAAGGCCACCTTGTTGACTCATGCCGAAAAAAGTCCCGGTGGAGTCCATGATGACCCCACCGATGGATGCGTACGGACCAAAATTGGCGGAGGAGATGCCAGTGATTGTCGTTGCGAGCCAAGTGCCGTCAGCATTTTGCGAGTATCGAACGATTTGGGAACTAGAGGGGCCGCCGACAACATAGACGTCGCCACTAAGGTCAAACGAAGGCACACTCGGTGTCGAGATATTCGTTGTGGCGATCAGATTGAAGGTGTATGTTCCGCTGGTGTCCGCAGTGAGGTTGTAGAGGCTCGTGTTGGTCGTTCCGAAGACGGCCCCGTGGTTCGCAACCACGCCCGCCCGTGGCGAAGAGCCCGTGTAGCCGTCAAAGTTCCAGATCGCGATGAAAGCCCAAGGGTCGGCAAGGTTTGTTGGCCTGACCAATTCCCAGACCGTGCCTTGGCTATACGTTCCACCCTCTTCAGTAACGCCAAACAGGTTCCCTGCGCCGTCAATCGCAATCGAACCGATGGGAAATGAGCCGTCCGTTCCATTGAACTCATGCAGGTTGACGAAGGCGTAGGTACCGTCCTTCTTGGGATATAGGCGATATACGCTCCCGTAGCCATTAACTCCGTAGGAAAGAGTTCCGTAGAAATTACCTTGATAGAGCGAGGGGGGGCCATATGGACCAAATCCCTCCGAGGCGAGAAAACTGTGAATCACGGTCGTGGCCGAGCTGAACGCCGGAAGCGCTGCAGCCAGTAATAAAGTCAGAAACGTAACACACTTCTTCATTGTGAACCTCGACATTCCAACCTCACGGCCAATTTTCGCACAGTGTTAAATTGGTGGCAATGGCCCTATTGTGGCGAATTTTCCCCATTTCTAAAAGATGAAGCGTACTACTTCAGGCCGAACAGCGCATTCACGTGCGCGGTTACAGTTGTGGTTTGTGGCGTGAAGTCGTCCGTCGGCGCGGCCTGTGCCTGCATAGCTCCCGGTGCCATCTTCGCCATGCTCATCATGGGCATCACCCGCACCTGCTCGAAGGTATCCACGCTGGCATACAGAAGTTCGCCCAGCGGCCTGCCGCCTGCTTTGGCTACCGTCTCCGCCGAGGCACGTGCCTTTTGATACGCATCTTCAATCGCCTTCTGCTTGGCAGCGTCAATATTCTCCAGCGTGTAGTTCAAGTTCTGGCTGTCGGTAATGTCAGCGTCGGAGAGACCTTGCGTGATCGGGCCGATCTTGGTGAAGTCGCGCAGCTTCAGGCTGACGTTGGCATTGACGCGATAACCCACCAGCTTGCGCTTGGCGGTCTTGTAGTCGTATACGGGCGTGATCTGGAAGAAGCCAATCTGCGCTTCTTTGGAGTCCACGCCGTTGGCCTTGAGTACGTCACGAATCTGCTGGGCATTGCGGCTGGCGCGGTCGTAGGCGTCCCTCGACGTTGTCTCTTGCGCCGAAATGTTGAACTGAATCAGCGCGGTGTCCGGCGCGGCTTCGTACTTGCCGTCGGCTCCAACGTAGATGGTATTAGCCTGCGCGCTGACGGCGGGCCGTTCCTGCGCCGCCAGCGACAGAGCGGTTCCGAAGCAGAGAATTGTGACTGCAAGTAATTTTCTTAACATTTTTCTTAACATGAAGCCTCCTTCAAGATTCCGGATTCCGATCATAGGTTGTAGACACCGGTGGGTACAAATGGTTCCGCATTTCGCTGGGGAAGATTCAGAAGATTCGCCAATAACAAAGGCGGGAGCAGGCCCCTCAGCCCGTCCCGCCCTGTTCGACTGCGTGGTTACGCAGAAGTCTTGTGAACCGGTCGCAACCTAGCGCGCCGGAATCTCCAGATCGCGATCCAGCCGCAGCTCGATGGCAGTGCCTTTTTCCAGGCGCAGCTCACGCTCACCGAGCAATCCGGCGATCGCACCGAGTCCGGCACCTGCTCCGACGCCGATGCCCGCGCCTTTGCCGCCATGGATGGCCGCTCCGCCCAGCGCCCCAATGGCTGCGCCGACAGCGATGTCTTCCGCCTCTCGGCGCGAGTCCACACCCTTCTTCTGGATCGTGCCTTCGGCGTCGGGCGACTTGATGCCATGTTCGCCCGGGACGCCGGTCACCGTCGCGATCAGCGGCATCCTGCCATGGTCGGTTTCAATCTCGTCGAAACTCAGGAGGAGCCGGGTGTGCAGACCCCGATCAATCGAGCTGACGTGTCCGTAGATCTTTTTGCCGCGCGGAATCAAGTGGCCGTTCGGAGCCCGCAAATCTTCTTCCAAGGTCGCCTTAAAGCGTTTGCCGGGCTGGAGCTTGTTGGTGTCCAGCTTGTCTTCCAGTTTCGCCAGAAACGTGGTGCCTTCGGACACGGCGTAGGGCGAGGGCGGCAATGCCGTCGCTTGCGGGGCTGTGGCGTAGGGGCCACTATTGCTCGCTGGGCGGGTTTCCAGCGGCGGTGCGGGGGCTGGTGTGCCCTGAGTGTTCGGATATTGCGTTGCCGGGTTCTGCAGGCTGGTTGCGTCCGTCTGCGCGAACAACGACGCAGTGGCCAGCAGCATGGCGGCTGGCAACAGTCGCCGGATATTCCGGGAAGCGGACTCTCTTAGCGGCATGACCCTGATCCTCCAAATACCGAGAATGCTCGTACTCGTGGTTGGATGGCGGGGAGGGGGTAAAGGCTGCCTGCCTAGGGGTCTAACCGGACGTGGGGCCGTCCAACCCCTGGTCAATCTGGCGGCGCAGGTCAGACCACAAACGCGTGGGTATGGTGAGGAACACGCGCACGACGGCGGGATCGAACTGCCGGCCCGCCCAATGCTGAATCTCCTGCTGGGCGGCTTCAATGGGCTTGGCCTGTCGGTAAGGACGGTCGGAGGTGATGGCGTCCAAGGTGTCGGCCACGGAGAAGATGCGGGCGCCGATGGGAATCTCTTCGCCCTTCAGACCCCGGGGGTACCCGGTGCCATCCCACTTTTCCTGATGCGCGTAAACGATTTCCGACGCGTGCTGCAAGAAGGGAATCTTGCGCAGCATCTGGTAGCCACGGTAACAGTGCTCCCGCATCACCTCGGTCTCGCCCGAGGTGAGGGCACCCGGCTTGCGCAGAATGCTGTCTGGAATGGCCATCTTGCCGATGTCATGGAGAAACGCTCCACGCGCAATCATGCGAACCTCGGCGGTTGGCAGATCCATCGCTTTAGCGATGGCAATGGTAAAGGCGGTGACGCGTTTAGAGTGGCCCTCGGTTTCAGCGTCTTTCAGGTCGAGCGCATCGCCCAAAGCTTCCAGCGTTATGTCATAGGATTTTTCCAGGCGTTCCATAGCCTGCCGCAACTGATCGGTACGAGCCGCCACCAGCGCTTCCAGATCGTCCTGGTAGGCACGGTTCTCTCGCAGCAGGCGGTGATGCTCCAGCGCGCGGCGCACCGCGGTGAGCAGATGCTCGCGCTCGAAGGGTTTGAGCAGGTAGTCGTACGCACCTTTGCGTAGAGCGTTTAATGCCACTTTGAGTTCCGCGACCGCCGTAACCACGATCACGGGAGTATCGGGATGTTGCTTGCGTACGTGCTCCAGAAGCACCAGCCCATGCATGCCGCCCATCATCAGGTCAGAGAGTATGAGAGAGAACGAACCCTGCTTGAGGTGCTCCAGGGCCTCCTCGCCAGAAGCGGCGGCTTCACAGGTGTGGGCAGGAGCGAGCATGGAACAGACCACGTCGCGGATCGCCTCTTCGTCGTCTACTACCAGAATGCGTTCGGGTTGCACGATGATTGTTCCTGACTGTCCCAGATAGATATTACTCGGATGGGTTGGACTTGCCGAGTACCAAAAGGCTGACCTTTGCGGTACGCCCCTGCCTTCAAACGAACGCACTGGCGGCTTTCGCGCTGGTCAGTAGCGTTCCAAAGCGTTCCAATTCGGTGCTTGGCGGTCGCAGGGTTTGTCTTTTTCCACAGAGGATGGCACAACTGCGGTATTCGCCACTTGACACAGACCCTCCTGACTAGCAATCCTATTGGCTTTTGATTCAGTGATAGCATTCGTATTCGGTCTAGGCCTCGGTCTAGGCCATTGGGAGTCCTGTGAAGGTTCGCATTTTGTACCACGACAAGTGTTTTGACGGAGCGTGCTCCGCCGCAGTGTTCACCCGCTTCTATCAGGAATGCGTCCAGCGCGACGCAGACTTTGGCTTTACCGGCCTGCTGCACCGGGCGGGTGCGCTGTTTGAGGAGAGTCAGTTTGATGGCGACGAGAACGCCATCGTGGACTTCAAATATTCTCCCTCCCCCCGGATCACCTGGTGGTTTGACCACCATGAGAGCGCCTTTCTGACTCCGGCGGATGCTGAGCAGTTCCATGCTGACCGCAGCGGCAAGAAATTTTATGATCCAGACTATCGCTCGTGTTGCAGCTTTCTAGCCAAGATTGGCCGTGAGAAGTTCGGGTTCGACACGGCGCCGATTGCTGATCTGGTGGAATGGGCCGACATTGTGGATGGGGCAATGTATCGCGACGCCAAGAGTGCAGTGGAGATGGCTGCTCCGGCGATGAAGCTCACTATGGTGATTGAAGCGGCGCAGGAGCCGGGCTTCACGGCGAGGCTGATTCCATTTCTCGCCCATCAGCCGCTCGCTGCCACTCTGGCAGAGCCCTTTGTCGCGGCGTTGCTGCCGGCTTTGCTGGAGCGTCACCAGAAGTCCATTGCGGTGATCCGCAGCCGTATCGAGTTCGAGCGGGGTACCGTATTGTTTGACGTGAGCGACCAGGCACTCGAAGGTTACAACAAGTTCATCCCCTACTACCTGTGCCCAGACTCCACGTATAACGTCGGGCTCAGCAAGAGCAGTTTCCGGGTCAAAGTATCGGTGGGGTCAAACCCGTGGACAACGACTCCGGTGGAAAAGCTGGTCAACCTGGCCCGCATCTGCGAACGCTACGGCGGCGGCGGGCACGCTCGCGTCGGCGCAATCTCGTTCCCGCGCGACAGCGAAGTCGAGGCCCGTGCTGCGGCGAGGGATATTGTGGCCGAACTGCGCGCGAGCTTGCAGGGATAGCACGTCCGTTGGTGAGGCACTACGGTTTCGCAGCGAGGTGCTGGGATGCACGTACTCGTTTGGGCACCCGAGTTCCGATTCGCAAGGCCTGAGGTCTGTTTGGTCGCGAACGTGCCTGAGGGGCCTTCTTCCTCACTCTGATACTTTCACTTCTTGGATAGGCCCTATCCGAAGCGCTAGCATTGCGACGAGTGCTGTTCACCTACCAGACGACGGCACAATCCCGCTAGCCCCGCCAGTATAGATCCCGGAAGTCCTTGATTATCAATAATTTAGTGGAGTCGTTTCGGGCGCTGCTACACCCTTTCAGTTGCCGTCTTCTTGCGAAGCCGACTCGATTCCGCGATGGTCTCGTGCTTGCACTACGTCGTCTCGTTGAGCGAGAAGGCCACGGCACTCCGCTCCACGACTTGGTTAGGCGCGTCCCACGGGTGTCCCCTCAGCCCCAAGTGGCACGCGCCTGCCAATGACCTTGGCTCCGACGGCGCAGCCCTCTGACGCCATTCCCCACGCTCGAAGTAGGTGAACCAACCGAACCACAAGGAGAAACAATTATGAGTTACATCTTTAAGGGAACACTCTGCGGCTACCTCTGCGACGAATGCTCGGAAGAGCTCTCTGGCGTAGTGGTACGACTCTATCGCCACCTGCCCGAAACCAATATTACGGCACTCGCCGTGGCCAACCCCAACGACACATTCCATCTGCTGACCAGCGACCAGATCAAGGGCAAAGGAAAGCTGCTGATCGCCGAAACCACCACGGATGCCGCCGGCAACTACAGCTTTAATCTGGGCCGCGAGCAGAAGTACAACGGCGAGGCGTTTGAAGTAGACCTCTACTGCGGCACGGTTCCTCATCGCAAGCCCGGCCGCCGTGAAGTGGAAGCCCGGCAGTTTTCTATCACCACGGTGCAACCTTCGTGGAAGGCGACAGGCGAGAACGAATTCCTCGCGGTTTGGAACTACTGCATCCCCTACCGTAATTGGTGTTACATCCGCGGCCTATTCGACGCGTGGGTGATCTGCGGCAAGCTGACCGCTTGCGTGGATGGCTCACCCATCTGGGGCGCGACCGTGTTTGCGACCGATGCCGACTGGATTCAGGACGATCCCCTGGGCTCGGGCGTTACCGATGTCAACGGCAACTTCCGCATTGACTACACCAGCGAGGACTTCAAGATCACGCCATTCTCTCCGTGGTTGAACTTCGAGTGGGTGGGTGGTCCCGACGTCTACTTCCGCGCCACGCTAGGCCCGGATACGATTCTCGATGAGCCGCAGTCCATGGGCCGTTCGCGCGGACGGGAAAACATTGGGCCATGCTTCTGCGTGGATTTGTGTTCTCAGAACGCCCAAATCCCCGCAGAAAAAATTCCGCACTGGGAGACGGTGTGGGGCTTCGACGTGCACCCCGATGCAGGCTTGATCGGCTCCATGTTCTCGACTCAGGGCTATGCGGGCGGCGCCGGTTCGTCATTCGTATTCAGCGGCGGCGTGCCAATGCGCGGCAACTGCCCGCTGACCAGCGTCGTCACCGGCAACCCGTTGCAGTATCGCTTTCTGTACGGTGCCTACACCTGGCCGGGCGGCGCTGCAGCACAGAACGACCCCACGGTGATTCCCAGCGTAGCTCCGGGGGGGGCGCTAACTCCAGTCACTCGCATCGTCCCCACCACGGTTGGCCACATTGATTACACCGACGCCAATGGCGTGCACAGCACGCATGACATCGTACTAACCAATGTAGACCTGGATGCCAACGGCTGGGTTACACCACCGCTGCAGGGTCGCATCATCAACGTGGACATGCACAACGGCACGTTTGCCAATTTCACTTTGTCGGCTGCGAACTTCGTTCGGACCGACGACCTGCTGGTGGTGGACTCCAACGACATTACTGGTCCGTTGCTGCCAGTGCCAGCGATTGGCGCGGGCACTGCTCTGACTGTCGCCCAACAGGAACCTGTTCGCCGTTACAAGCTGCAGTTTGAGGTGAAGGATCACGGCACGTCGGCGACTATCTTTACCGATACGCTCAGTTCCATCATCTTAAACAACAGTTCACCTCTGATTCTGCTGAATCTGGAAGAGCTGTTCCTGAGCGGTTGCAATCCGCTGGGTGGACTGAACACCGCGCACGTGCTGTATACGGTGGACCACCCGCACCTGAACACCTACTCGCTTTCGATCAGCAGCAACATTGCCACCCCACATCCGTCGCAGGCCGTGCCACTGCCAGCACCAACGCCGAACGGCAATCTGGTGATGCCACTGGAGAAATTCCTGCGACTCCCGTTACCTGCTGGACCGAACCCGGACTTCTTCTTCCGGGGCGCGGCGAGCGGGCCGCATAACGCAACCTTCACCGGCGGATTCCCCGTGGATATCTCGGCCGACCCGTCTTGCGCCTACCGCGTCAGTATCTCGTGGCAGACGCGGCAGTATCTGGATCCGGGCCACAGCACCGAGATTCTCTACTGCCGGTAGCAACTAGTGCTTGCCGGGGAATAACTTCTCTCGGCTTTTCTCCGGAGGCGGATCAACTCACCGCCTCCGGAATTTTCGTGTGGCACTTACTATGAATGTTCTATATCTGGCGCTCGCTGTGCTGGCGGTTTGGCGCATCACACACCTCTTGCAGGCGGAGGACGGCCCGTGGGACGTGATCCTGCGGCTGCGTCTCGCCGCCGGAAGTGGATTTTGGGCAAGCCTCATGGATTGCTTCTACTGCATGAGTCTTTGGGTAGCCGCTCCGTTCGCGGCCTGGCTTGGTGGGACTACCGCGGAGAAATTTCTGCTCTGGCCAGCCTTGTCGGGAGCTGCGATTCTGCTGGAGCGATTGACTGGAGAGGTACAGTAAATTCGCACGAGCGAGTTTGTGATGAGTTATCTGAAGAATGAATTTAAGGAGGCAAGATATGTCTTGTTGCGGAAAAGGAAGAGCAGCATTGCGTGAGCAACTAAGTGGGTCAGGCAGCGCAAGTGTGTCAGTTGCCGATAGAACCAGTGTGAACGTGATGCCGCGAAATTATATGGATCAAGCTCTACCGCAGTTGAATAACATGGTTGTGCCATGGTCGCCAGATCAGCCATATGAGCGTCAGCGAGGGAATTTACTGGCGGCGGAAGCTCGTGTGCGCTGAACTTATCGTCCGACCTTCTCGTCGAAGAACTTGGCCATGAGGGTGAGCGCCTCGTTTGTCTCGGGTAGCTCGAAGTGATACCAGAAGGCGTGGGGCAAGGCCTCGAACACTACGAGTCGCGCGTCCACTCCTGCGCCAATCATGGTTCGGTGCAGGGTGGAGGTGTCGCTTAGAAGCAGGTCGCGGGTGCTTGTTACCAGCAAGCTTGGTGGCATGCCGTGCCAGTCGGCGAATAGCGGCGACAGCACCGGGTTGCGAGGGTCCGTCTTGCCCACATAGGGATCATCTGGCGGATGAATCGGATTCGTTGGCTCGAGATTGCCGGGGAATCCGTCCAGGCCAAACAATTGGCGCGAGTCGCTGACCCGGCTGAAGTCGCCGAGCGCTGAGAAAGCGCCCAGTGCCGCTGGTAGCGGCAGCCCCAACTGCTTCAGCTTGACGGCCACTTCACACGTCAGGATTGCTCCCGCCGACGTACCGAAAATTCCGATGCTCTTCGGCTTATAACTCTTGAGTAACTCTTTGTACACTGCGACGACATCGTCCACCGCAGCGGGGAAGGGATGTTCGGGTGCGAGCCTATAATAGACCCCAACTACCTTGGTCTTGGTCAGGTTGGCGATGGGGTCGCCTTCGATGCGCGAGCCTGAGTCGGAGTTGAATCCTCCGCCGTGCAGATTGATGAGCACGCGGCTGCGGTTGGCCGCGGGCATATCGAGTGGCGTAATTACGTCCACCGGGACGCCAGCCATCGTGGTCTCTGCGATGTTCACCGGGAAGCGCTTTAGGGCCTCGGCAGACTGCGACTTACGCCATGCGTCGGTGCCCACGCGCCGTTCGGCCAGGGTCTCGTTGCCCCACTTGCGATGGGTGAGTCCGATAAGCCATTGCTGCGCCTCCGGGCTGATGGTCTGTGGCATCGGCACCGTGCGAGTGATGTGAGCGGTGCCGTCGGGGTCGAAGGTAGCGGAGTCGGGCGCCGGGTTGGATTGAGCGGCAGAAGTGGGGACGGCTGCGAGAGCAACGGCAGCGGTGAGCAGGACGGATGTGAGATTCATGGGATGTCCCTTGGCTAGGATTCAGCCATGATAGGTGCGGCGGCAGGACGGCGCAAGCTACCCGAAATGTTCATCGGTCACAGAACCAGTGGACCGCAATCCTTAGACTCAAACTGTGACCTGTGGGCCTCGCCACGTCTTCGCTTGACAGTGTACGGCTGCACCGTACATACTGAAGGTGCCTTTGAGGAGAACTGAATGCAGCTTGTGCGCTTTCGCCACAAAGGCCTGCGGCAGTTGTATGAGGACAATAATCTACGCGGCGTCCCGGCAGCCCTAGCGGATAAGTTACGCAAGCTGCTGTTTGCTCTGGAGACCGCGGAGAGCCTCGATGAAGTGGCTCGTTTCCCGGGCTGGAAGCTGCACGGGCTGAAGGGCGGACTCAAGGGTTTTGGAGTTTCAGCGTCAGCGGAAACTGGCGGCTGATCTTTCGTTTCGATGCTGCCGCCAACATTGCCAGTGAGCTTGATCTGGTGGACTACCACTAGGAGCAGAGTATGCCGATGAAGCATCCGCCGCATCCCGGCGATTTGATCCGCACCGAGGTGATTGAAGCGATGGGCCTGAGTGTGACCCGGGCGGCCGAGGTTCTGGGTGTGCGCCGGGCGACGCTTTCCGATCTGTTGCACGGCAAGTCGTCCTTGACGCCCGAGATGGCGCTGCGCATCGAGAAGGCGTTCGGGCCACAGATGGATCATCTGCTACGGATGCAATTAGCTTATGACGTGGCCGAGGCACGAAGCCATGCGGACGACATAGCGGTGGAGCGTTATCAGTCTGCATAGCCGGCGGCACCCGGCTACCAGCGAAGGATTGGCTCACACGTCTCGACCCCGCGAGACGTGGGGCACCCGGCGTAAGCATTTGGTGGTGAAGCTGGCGCACCACCCGGGACGCAGAGCCATCTCTTTTCCTCTTGACATGCACGGCTCCATTGGTAACACTTGCCTCCGGCAGGGGCGGTTCTGCCGCATCCGCAATTTGAGTTAGCGAGATAACTTCGGGAGGCTGTAAGGAATGAGCACGCAAGGAACCCTTGGAACGATTGGCGATACTTCCCACATAGCAGCTTTGGTCGTTGCTGCGATCATTGTTGCAATGAGCGTGCACGCATTCTTCGCGAATCCCGTGTGTCAACCCGCGTCCGATAGTTATCGGATGATGTTCGACTCAACGGTCAAAGGCACTCTGCTGCCCGTACTCGAAATGCTCTTAGCGGTGAAGGTGGCAGTTGGGGTGATGCAAATGGTGCAAGAGGGGATGGCGAAACCGAAACCGATCCCGCCGCCGGGATCCTAGCCCGGAGCAAACTCACTGAAGCCTAGGCGCAGGTCGTTGAGCAACCTCCCACGTCTCGAACCCCGCGAGACGTGGGGCACCCGGCGTAAGGCCTTGTGATATGATTCGACGCTTGGGCCAGCGCTGTAGACGAGCTGGGTTCGGTCTCACCTATATTTAGTAAGCTTGCGGAGGTTCTTTTGAAAATAGTACGCGGAAGATTGGTCGGCTTGGCGAGCCTAGTACTCTTGCTGGCGGCTACCGGGCTGGCTGGCGACAAGAAGACACCGATCCCTGCTGATGCCACAATATGTATCGCGCCCATGACCGGCAACTTTGACGGATATATTATCGGCGAAATGCAGAAGCAGCGGGTTCCGGTGACAGTTATCTCGACAGTGCCTAGCTCAGGCGATGCAAGTAAACTGGTATGTGACCCTGCAAAGTCCGATTTCACGATGACAGGAACTGCAGATCCCGAGGGTAAATCGTTTAGCGCACGCTCGGTCTTCGGATTGCGGCTGCACTACCGAGACGAGATTCAAGCTGCAGTGCGCCTCGTGCGCAACAAGGACTCTGCGATAGTATGGGCGGGGGATTCTGACAGGGGCGAGACTAGGAAAGTTGCGGAGCACATCGTCAATCAGATGTTGAAGCAGCGCCCGACGTGGCTACCCAGTCCGATCAATCGCTAAGGTCCGATTGCGGGGGAGCTTCGGAAGTTAACACAAATGCGGGGTGCCCCACGTCTCGCGATGTTCGAGACGTGGGATCGCAGATGTTCATCCGTCACAGAATTCGTTATGACTCCTCTTTAAGCTCTTTCTGTGACTTCTGGCCTCCACCGCTTCTACGGATTTGATCATCTGCATTTTGTGACGTGCAGTTGCGTCGAGCGCCGACCCATTCTTGGCTCGCCGGAATGCCGCGATCTTTTTCTTTCAGTACTCGAGGATGTTCGGCGGCGTTATCACCCTGTGATCGTGGGTTACGTGGTAATGCCGGAGCATTTTCATCTGTTAGCTGGCGAACCTAAGCGCGCGACACTCTCGACCTCCATACAAGCCCTCAAGCTCGGCTTCACGAAACGTTTGCTTGCCGCGGTGAAACGTGGCGAAGTAGCCTGCGTGGAAGGCCGTACTCGTCTTTGAACGCCTCGCTTCTATGACTTCAATGTTTTCAGCTCACAGAAAATCAACGAGAAGCTGCGCTACATTCACCGAAATCCTGTGGAGCGAGGTCTCGTTGAATCAGGTGAGCAATGGCGATGGAGCAGTAGCAGCTTCTATACCTCTGGCGAGCGCGGGGCTGTGTTGCTAAACGCTTGGCCTGCGTTGTTGAGTCAGGGCTCCCACGTCTCGAACGTCGCGAGACGTGGGGCACCCGGCAGTTTATCTTGAACGCAGACAAAGGCCCCGCTTGCGCGGGGCCTTTGTCTTACTGGCTTGCTTTGCCGGGGCTGGAAGCCCCGGCCTACCGTGCTCGACTTCGGCCGAGCACGGTAGGTAGGTGCAACTTAGTACATGCCGTCCATGCCGCCCATACCACCGGGGCCGCCATGTCCGCCGCCGCCGGCTTCCTTCTTCTCGGGGATGTCGGCCACCAGAGCTTCGGTGGTGAGCATCAGCGAGGCGATGGAGCCTGCGTTTTGCAGCGCGGTGCGAGTCACCTTGGTCGGGTCAACGACGCCGGCCTTGATTAGATCCTCGAACACGCCGGTCTGCGCGTTGTAACCGTAGCTGGTGTCCTTGGACTCGCGAATCTTGCCCACGACCACCGCACCTTCTTCGCCCGCATTCGCCACGATCTGGCGAAGAGGCTCTTCGAGTGCGCGCTTCACGATGCTGGCTCCAGCGGCTTCGTCGCCGGTCAGCTTCAGAGCGTCCACAGCGTCAATGCAACGAATCAGAGCTACGCCGCCGCCTGGGACGATGCCTTCTTCCACAGCCGCACGGGTTGCGTGCATGGCGTCTTCGACACGAGCCTTCTTTTCCTTCATCTCGGTCTCAGTTGCCGCGCCCACCTTGATGACTGCAACGCCGCCGACCAGTTTGGCCAAGCGCTCTTGCAGCTTCTCGCGGTCGTAGTCGCTGGTGGTCTTTTCCACCTGGCTGCGAATTTCCTTCACGCGGCCTTCGATCTCCGCGCTAACGCCCTTGCCCTCGACGATGGTGGTGTTGTCCTTGTCCACGGTGATGCGCTTGGCGCGGCCGAGGTCAGCGATCTGCACGTTCTCGAGCTTCAGGCCGAGGTCTTCGGTAATGGCCTTGCCGCCGGTGAGAATCGCGATGTCCTGCAGCATAGCCTTGCGACGATCGCCAAAGCCAGGAGCCTTGACGGCTGTGGCATGCAGTGTTCCGCGCAGCTTGTTGACGACGAGAGTCGCCAGCGCTTCGCCTTCCACATCCTCGGCGATGATCAGCAAGGGCTTGCCCATCTTGGCAATCTGCTCCAGCAGGGGCAGCATGTCTTTCATGGCGCTGATCTTCTTTTCGTGGATGAGGATGTACGGATCCTCGATTACAGCTTCCATGCGCTCGGGGTCGGTGACGAAGTAGGGCGAGAGGTAGCCGCGGTCAAACTGCATGCCCTCGACCACATCCAGCTGGGTTTCCATGGTCTTGGATTCCTCAACTGTGATGACGCCGTCCTTGCCAACCTTCTTCATGGCTTCGGCAATGATGTTGCCGATGGTGGAGTCGTTGTTCGCCGAGATGGTGCCGACTTCGGCGATCTTCTTCATGTCGCTGGCCACGTCTTTGGAGAACGCGTCGAGCGCGCCCTTCACGAGGTTGCCATCCTTGTCATGCGAACCGCAGACTGCGGTCACAGCCAACTCGATGCCGCGCTTGAGCGCCATCGGGTTTGCACCGGCCGCGACGAGCTTTACGCCCTCGCGGAAGATGGCCTGGGCCAGAACGGTGGCGGTGGTGGTGCCGTCGCCGGCCACGTCGCTGGTCTTGCTGGCGACTTCGCGAACCATCTGCGCGCCCATGTTCTCCAGAGAGTTGGGCAGGTCAATTTCCTTGGCTACGGTTACGCCGTCCTTGGTGATGGTCGGGGAGCCGAACTTCTTTTCGATGACAACGTTGCGGCCCTTGGGGCCGAGAGTGACTTTTACGGCGTTCGCCAGAATGTTGACGCCGCGCAGGATAGCCTGACGCGAGTCCTCACCGTGGATGATTTGCTTTGCCATTGCGAATTCTCCTCAAAACTTTTTGAAATCAGATGTGGGGCAGGGAACCTGCCAATGTCCGCCGCAGCGGACGGCTGCAAGCGGAACTACTTGGTGACGACGCCGAGGACTTCTTCCTCGCGCATAATCACGAAGTCTTCGTTGTCCAGCTTGATCTCGGTGCCGGCATACTTGCCGAACAGGATGTGATCGCCCGCCTTGACGGCCAGAGCGCGAACTTCGCCCTTGTCGTTAATGCGGCCGCTGCCAACGGAGATGACTTCGCCTTCCTGATTCTTTTCCTTGGCGGTGTCCGGAATGATCAAGCCACCCTTGGTGGTTTCCGCTTCTTCGATACGGCGAACCAGAATGCGGTCGTGCAGGGGAGTAAATTTTACGGCCATGGTGCTGACTCCTTCTGTACAAGATGTACAGTCGTTGAAATGAGTGGTAATACTGTTAACTGCTTTAGATTGTTGCTTGTTGACGCAGGAGATTGCTGGCAAGCGCGGGGCTGCTAGCACTCAGGTGTCACGAGTGCTAGTGTATGAGGTTGATAGCGCTACTGTCAAGTATTGATCGGACGGATGCTGCGAATTCGATTCCCGCATTGGGCAGGACATCGTCCAAGTATCCACCGGCGGGAGATGCATACTTCATTCGTGCTGCGAATACCCTCGGGGTCCTTCGACTGCGCCAGTGAGGCTCGCTTGCGAGCCTCACTGGCTACGCTCAGGATGACACGGTTTGGGGGAGGGTTAGGGCTTGCCCACTCCGGCGCATCCAAGATGACAGCCGCTCCGCTACTGCTTACAATCAGCCATAAGGATTTTCCACCCATGACCCGAAATGTGACCCGAAGTCTCGCCCTAATCGCCATTCTCGCTTTCGCCGCCAGCAGCGCGCTGCACGCGGCGGAAAAGTTGTCTACGATTCACTTTATTGTGCTAAAGGACAACAACGGCAAGCCGGTGCGGAATGCGTCAGTGATTCTGCATCCGATTGACGAGGGCAAGCAGAAGCGCAACGGGCTGGAGCTGAAGGCCGATGGCGAAGGCAAGTGCATGTTCGACGGCCTACCCTACGGCAAGTGGCGGATTCAGGTGCTGGCGCACGGCCTGCAAACCTACGGCGAAGACTACGACATTGCCAAGGATGACGTGGAGATCACCATCAAGCTGAAGACGCCGCAGGATCAATACTCGATCTATAGGGACAATCCGCCCGCGGAGGGTGCCAAGCCGGATGCAAAGAAGGATGATGCTCCGAAGGACGGGCCTCCCAAGGACGCACCGAAGGCGGATAGCCCGAAGTAGTGGGATGGCATATGGCAGATCACATGAGTAACACTTGGATGTCGCAACTCATCCTGAGATTCTGTCTTCTTGGAGTGCTGTGCTTACTTCTCACACTTCTTTTGGCATGTGCCAAGCCAGACCAAGTAACAACGATCAAGTCTCCAACGGAGGGAGTGTTCTACACGGTGGAAACTTTTTATGGGCACGGAGCAATTGATACCGATGTTACTCGTGTGTATGCGCACCTTGAACGCAATGGCAAGTCCGACAAGAAGCTTGTTTTGGCCGGTCAATATCTAGAAATTTCAAAGATTTCTTGGGCGGGCATGCATGATGCGACTCTGTGTTTGCAGGGCGGGTTTACTAACTCGTTTCACAATGAAGTCACGCTAAGCATAGACCGCGACTCCGAAGAGATTCACAATTATCTGCGAGAGGATTGCGGACGATAATGGTGCGGCGCGGCTCTCTGCATGCGCTTAAGAATTAGAGGAATGCTTGATGATGGAAACAGCTGAGCAATATACCGCGCGACTTTTGGGCAATATCGGCGACGGAAATCCGATCAAGCAGCAGGCGGCAACTGCGACTCAGTTGAAGCAGGCGATCCGCGGACTGGACAAGAAGCAGTTGCATTGGCGGCCGGGCAAAGGGAAGTGGTCTATCGCCGAGATATTGGCTCATTTGGCGGATGCTGAGACAGTAGGCGCGTGGCGGTTGCGGCAGATTATCGCAAGCGACGGCAGTGCGATCCAACCCTACGATCAGGATGCCTGGGCGAGTGCGATGCGGTATCAAACGCGGGATGCGCAGGAGTCGCTGGCGCTTTACGCGACGGTGCGGGCGGGGAATCTAGCGCTGCTGAAGCGTGTGCCCAAAGCTTTGTGGAACAACTACGGACAACACGCCGAACGCGGCAAAGAGACGATCACGCACATGTTACGGATGTATGCGGGGCACGACATAAATCACATACAGCAAGTGCGGGCGATTGCCGAAGTGGTGCGGGCGAAAGCTAGATTCGAAAAATCCGCTCCATCCGCAAAGAAGGTGACGAAATGAGTGACATAGCAGCCTACCTGCTGAAGACCGAGCCGACCGTATATTCCTTCGCCGACTTGCAGCGCGACAAGGAGACGATTTGGGACGGCGTGACCAACCCGGCGGCGGTGAAGAACCTGCGCGAGATGACACCCGGCACCAAGCTGATTATTTACCACACAGGCGAAGAGAAGTCGGCGGTGGGCACTGCGACGGTGGTGTCAGTGGACGCGAGCGACCCGAAGGTGCCGCTGGTGAAGATCAAGGTGGGCAAGCTATTGTCCAAGGCCGTCACCTTGGCGGAATGCAAGGCTGAACCGCTGTTCGCGGACTCTCAGTTGGCTCGCCAGGGCCGGTTGAGCGTGGTGCCGCTGGATGCCCAACAGTATTTTTGGGTGCTGGGCCAGTAGCGTCGCTTTGACGAACGATTCGTAGTGCCAATTTTTCCCGTTCTGGGACGCGCGCCAGATTTTCTTTCGCTTTGCCCTTGTATGCAGGACTTAAGCCCGCCACCTCGTTATAACCGAAGTAGGGGTATTTTTCGGAGGCGACCATGGAAGAGTTGATGCAAGCGCCCAATGGCCTGGACGAAGTGCGCGCGGATTTCGGCAATCCCTTTCTGCCGGACGGCACCAAAGATGCGGAGTGGGAGGCGGCGAACATCCGCCGGGTAGCTCCGCCGGATGGCTGGGAGTTGTATTACCAGAAGTCGGCGACGGAGTTAGTGCGCATCTCGGCGATTTCGATGCACGTGCTGGTGGAAGCGAATTTTCTGGCGGCGATGGACGAAATTTGGAACTACGCCAAGTTGCAGCTTGATTCGGCGGCGACGGATGATGACGTGCGAGCGTGGCTGCATGGGTTGCGGGTTGACGTAACTGGCGGCGGATATAACTTCCGCAAGGTTCGCGGGGCGAGCGCGCCTTCGATGCACGCATTTGGTATTGCGATTGACTGGGACCCGCTGCACAATCCGCAGATTCGCAAGCCAGTGGCGGGGCAGCCGGTGCCGTACACCTTGCCGGACTGGTGGTACGGCATTTGGGCGACGCACGGGTGGAGCGATGGGCGGCATTTTTCGCGGCCTGATCCGATGCACGTGCAGTTTGCTACGGGATGTTAGCCGGGGCAGGGGTTCTTCGCTGCGCGCAGTGACAACGTTAGAGACAACGTGAAAGACCCACCCTAAACGCAAAGTGCGCGTTTAGGATGGGGCACCCGGCATCAGCCTTCCCATTCCGAGAGCGTGGTTTCTTCGGGCGCGTCGGTGGGGCTTTCAAAGTCGAGCTTGTAGCCGTCGGGGTCGGAGAGGATGACGATCCACATATGGTTGCCGACGAAGGGTTCTTGCGGGGCAAGACTGCGGGCGGTGAACTCGCGGTAGAGCGCGAGTGCATCTTTACATTGGAAGCAGACGGAGACGCCCTCGCCGAGATTACCTGCTGACTGCGCGAGCGGATGGTTGCTGCCATACTCCTGCAACATGATGGCGGCGTTGCCGAGTTGCAACCAGCACCAGCGTAGCTTGCCTTCAGGCTCCCAACGATTCTTGATGGTGAAGCCGAGGCCCTCGACATAGAAGCGCAGCGAGGCCTCGATGTTGGCCACCATGAAGAGGGGAACGGCTTGCTGTACGTTCGGCACCGTGGAGTTAGTCCGTGGTTGCATGCGCAATCCCTGTTGATTACTTTACAAAGGTGATGTTATCGAGCACCACGTGGCCGGAGGAGCCTAGCTCATTCACCACGAACTGCAGTGACGTGACCTTCTTCAAGATCGCTTTCGCGGGGGAGTTACTCGCGGGCGCGCCGGTTGGCGTATCTATTTTCTTGATAGGGCAGCGATAGTTCTGCATGCCGGGCTGCACGTCTACTTCGCAGAAGGGTTCGAAGCCGGGATTGACGGTGACGTCGGATTTCTCGCTGAGGAACTGCACACGTACGTGGTGTGGGCCTGCGGCTTCCATGTCGAAGCTGAGCTCTTTGTAAACCGAAAGGTCTTCGGCTTGCGGCTTGCCGTCCGACCCGGCGGGCAATCCGCCGATGGTGAGCGCGACGCCTGCATATTGCTGCGGGGCGAGCAGCTTGTAGTTGTAGGCCATGCGCTTGCTGCCGCCGCTGTCGGCGTCCACAAACACGGGCTGGATGAAGCTGGCTTTGTCGGCCTGCTCCTGCCACGAGGCCGGAGTCACGTAGCCGCCGCGCGTGCTGTGGCAGTCGTCCTGCTGGCAACCGGATTCAAAGTCGGCGTAGTTAAGGTTGGCGGTGGGCTTGGACTGGGCAAGGGCGAGGGTGCTCAGGCTCAGGGCCAGTGTTGCGATGAAGGCAGCTTTGGAACGCATGAGAATGTCTCCTCGGAACAGTTGCAATAGCGACCATTTCCGGTACGGTTTGGGATCGCTGCGCGATCTGAGCAATGAGGATAACAAAAACGGTAAGGAAGAGAGAATACCTTGAGATGCCAAGCAATTTCTGGTCAGCACGAGCGAATTTTGCCCGCAGCGTCCAGCTCTTCGTCATGACGAAGCCGAGCCCGTCCATGCTTGCGACCACTAAGAAGGGAACGGCTTGCCTTGTATCTAAGGTTGCGTTACGAGACTACTCTGCGGGTTCATCGGTGCCCCCAATGCGATCGTCCAGAGATTCTTCCAAGCGATTTCCCTGTCAATCCCTAACAAATCTCCATTAGACTTTACCCCAACGTCATGAAGAGAAAACTTGTAATCCTCGCTGCGGTGTGTGCTGTCTTGGCGGCGTGCCTGTTCATTGTCAGGTGGCTTTGGCCCAAAATGGTAACCGAGCATGACCAGCACTTCAATCTAGCTATGCTGGCGCTGACGGCGGTCGCTGCCTTGGCGGCGGTACCTAGTCTTTACGAGTGGATAAGCGGACTGTTGCGGAGTGATCAGCCCGCTATCCTCAACGCAACCGATCAAATCCCTGCTCCGGTAGTGGATTTCGTTGGGCGGGACAAAGAAATTAAGGAGATAGTCCGGTACTTGCGAGGTGGTGGCGCGCCCATTGCATGCATCCACGGCATCGGCGGAGCTGGCAAATCGGAGCTGGCGCGCAGGGTAGCCGCGAGCGTACGCAAGCAATTCTCTAACGCCCAGTTGATCGTGGATATGCGCGGCACTGATGCAGCCCCCATCCCCGCCGAAGATGCTCTCGCCCGCTGCGTTCGTGCTTTCGTTGGGCAAGAAGACAAGCTGCCTGACTCACCCGAAGAACGTCGCGCCATTTATGCCAAGCAGTTGCAAGGGAAACGCGTTATTGTGTTGCTAGATAACGTCCGCGACGACGCCCACGCTAGGCTTTTGATCCCGCCCCCTGGGTGTGCACTGCTTCTGACTTCGCGCACGCAACTCTCTTTACCTGGAATCCGTTGTTGGAAGGTGGACGAACTCACGACCACGGAGGCAAAGGAACTGTTGCGGGAGGTTGCTAAGCGGCCGATTGGGCCCGAAGCTTTGCAGCGGATTGTAACTCTTTGCAGTCACCGTCCGCGCGGCTGGGAGCTACCTGTATACCCATGCAGATGTCTCGCCCGACGAATATGCGAGAAGGCTTGAGAGTGGGGTTCAGGATCGTTTAGCGCTCCAGGTGGAAAACGTGACTATCGGCGCAACCTTCGAAGTCAGCTATCAAGATCTGAGTTGTGAGTTGCAGCGTGTGTTCCGAGCATTGGTGGTCTTTCCGGCGAGCTTCGGCGCAGAAGCAGCGGAGGCCGTGTGTGTCACACGCGGGCACGAGTCCCTGAGTGAGTTGGTGCGGCGAAGCATGGTGCTTTACGATGAAGTCGCAGATCGCTACCGCCTGCATGACCTTGTGCGGGACTTTGCTTCGTCGAAGCTGCCAGCGGATTCTGAGGAGCGAATTGAGGCGGAGCTGAGCCATGCCGAGCATTACAAAAACGTCCTCGCAGCAGCGGATGAACTGTATCTAAAGGGCGGCGACTCCGTCATGGCTGGCCTGAAACAGTTCGACGCCGAGTGGGCCAACATCCAGGAGGGTCAGGCGTGGGCGGTGGAGCGTAGGCGCGAGCGCACGGTCGATAAGCGCCTGGCCAGGCTCGTTTATGAGTTTCCGGACGCGGGCGTTTACTGCCTCGCGTTGCGATTGCCAGCCAATACGCGGATTGCGTGGCTCGATAGCGCGCTGGCTGCGGCTCGAAATTTGGGCGACCGGCAAGGCGAGGGCAGCGCGCTGGGCAACCTGGGCCTTGCGTATAACAATTTGGACGAGTACCGCAAAGCCATCGAGTTCCACGAGCAATATCTCGTCATCGCGCGCGAGATCGGCGACCGGCGGGGCGAGGGCAACGCACTGGGCAACCTGGGCAATGCGTATTCCAGTTTGGGCGAGTACCGCAAAGCCATCGAGTACCACGAGAGAGCACTGGAAATCAGTCGCGCGATCGAATATCGACGCGCGGAGGGGCAAGATCTCGGCAACCTAGGCCTTGCGTATTACAGCCTGGGCGAGTACCGCAAGGCCATCGAGTTCCAAGAGCAACATCTCGATATCGCGCGCGAGATTGGCGACCGGCGGGGCGAGGGCGCAGCGCTGGGCAACCTGGGCAATGCGTATAGCAATTTGGGGGAGTACCGCAAAGCCATCGAGTTCTACGAGCAACATCGCGCCATCGCGCGCGAGATTGGCGACCGGCGGGGTGAGGGCAACGCACTGTGGAACCGGGCACTGGCGCTGCGGAAGGTTGGCCGAAAGGCAGAGGCGATTGCGGACGCCGAAGCTTCGCTTCGCATCTTCGAGCAGATTGAAGCGCCGCACGCGGCGATGGTACGCGATGGCCTTGCGAGCTGGCGTGCTGAGTAGGGGATCCTCGCTGCATCCCACTTTTCGAAAACCGCGAAAAGTGGGGCAGCTGGCGGCAGGGAGAAAATGGTGGGGATGAGAGAAACGCGGGAGGGTGAATCGGGACCTGGTTTACGCGCGCCAAAAACAATCTCGACTTAAATTATAGGCGAAGATATTTTAGGGTCGGCCCGTGATCCTGCGGTGGCTCAGCCGTCTCTTGCGGGACTGTATCCGCCGTCACGAGATTCCCCGGCACTCCCACATTCTGGCTCGCTGCGCTCACGGGAACGCGTCCGTACCGGGCCTACTCCAAATCGGCCCTTCGGGACGATTCTGTGTGCGATGAACATCCGCGATCCCACGTCTCGAAAATCGCGAGACGTGGGGCACCCGGCCCAATAGGGGTTCTTCGCTGCGCTCAGAATGACAAGCTGTGTTAACAGCGGGCAGTGTCCGGTCGAACGGGACTGCGATTACGCCTTCACCATGGCCCCGGCGAGGCTTTGGAAGATTTTGAAGCCGTCGGCGCAGCCTAGGATGGCTTCGGCGGAGCGTTCGGGGTGGGGCATCATGCCGACTACGTTGAGGCCTTCGCTGGCTATGCCGGCGATGTTTTCGAGCGAGCCGTTGGGGTTGGCTTCGGGCGTGGCTTCGCCTTGCGGCGTGACGTAGCGGAAGACGATGCGATTGCCGCGCTTGAGGTCGGCGAGGGTGGCGTCGTCGCAGAAGTAGTTGCCTTCCATGTGTCCGATGGGGATTTCGAGGATGTCGCCTTGGCGGCAGGCGTTGGTGAAGGCGGTTTGCGCGTTTTCTACGCGGACATGCACCGGCTTGCAGACGTAGCGGAGTCCGACGTTGCGCATGAGCACGCCGGGCAGCAGGCCGCTCTCGCAGAGAATCTGGAATCCGTTGCAGATGCCGAGGACGAGGCCGCCGCCTGCGGCAAACTTACGGACGCTTTCCATGACGGGCGAATGGCTGGCGATGGCGCCGGTGCGAAGGTAGTCTCCGTAAGCGAAGCCGCCGGGGACGATGATGACGTCGGAGTTTTCGAGGTCGTGGGACTCATGCCAGAGCAGCGTCGCGGGCTGCTTAAGGACCTCGGAGGCGGTCCAGAAGGCATCGTGATCGCAGTTGGAGCCGGGGAAGATGAGGACGCCGAATTTCATGAGTGCCTCCGTGGGATTGTTGCCAGTTTAACATTTGCAAAAGCAAAATCTGACACAGAGGCACTGAGGCACAGAGGAAAAGCTGGAGAAATACAAGTCTTGGATTTTTTGTGGGGATTCGGCTTAGGTCGGCTTCGTACATCATCCGACCTAAGAGCTTCCGGAGCTTTGCCCCGGCTGGACCAATGAGGCACCTGTCCCTGCATAAGCTACTGGCTGCCCGAAACCTGAACTCGAACTTGGAACTGAGACTTCAAACCTGAAACCTGAAGCCCGAAAAAATAACAAGGCCGCCAGACGGGGGTGGTGTCTGGCGGCCTTTTCTCGGGCGGGGCCGTGATTGCCCGATCTCCTTTTACGGAGCTGGTGCTGCTAACTAGTTAGAAGCCGTCTCCCGGCGGTGGCGGAGGTGCATCTGGCCCACCTTGGCGGAAGTGCTTCAGGTGGTCGCGCATGGGGTGCAGCGCTTCGAGCTGACGCCATTGGTCGAGCGTGAGAACTTTGCGGGTGCCCAGCAGAATGCCGGTGAACTCGCGCTCCAGGTTGCCGCGTGCGGCCAGCACCTTTTCCATCTGCGCGTTGATCAGACCTTCATCGAGCGCGTCGGTGTTGAGCAGGCCGTGCAGCTTGGTGGATTCGGCTTCCGCCGCCTGACCGAGCGTCATCATCTTTTCGTGCTTGCCAGCGACCAGGGCGTCGAGTTGCGAAACCTGAGTGTCGCTCAGGTTCAGCTTCTTGATGGTTTCGGAATCCTTCCACCATTTGCCCATGGGGCCGTGGTCGCCATGCATGCCGTGCATGCCCATTGGTGGAGGTGCGGGAGCTTCGGGCGGAGATTGCGCCAGAGCTGCCATGGGCAGAGCCAGCGCCATTGCCATTACGCGAATCATTTTCATAAAATTCTCCTTCAATTCCGGTTCAGTTGGGGCTTTGTCCCTTGAATTTTCTTGGGGGTGGTTCGCAGAGTGGCATGCGCCTTGCTCACTTCCGACACCAAACCCATGGCAGGTTCCAGCGCATCCGGTGCTCCGCCGTCGAGCTCTTGTTCAATCGCCACAAGCATTTCGTGGTCAGAGTCGGTGACACCTTGCCCGCTGTTGTGAATGACGGGCTGCACCACTTGGTGGTTGACAGCGTTCGGGCTATTTGAGTTTGGTGCGCGATGAATTACATTCCACGCCACGGTACCTGCGAGCAGGGCAGTGGCTACGCCAGCGGTGGCGAGTGCGGCGAGAAATCCGCGACCAGCGCGCGCGCCTTCGTTTTGCGTGGCTGCTTGTGACGCTGCGATGCGAGTGCGAATCGCGGCTTGTTGACGATGCCAGAATTCGTCGGGCTGATTGCTGGCGGTGTCCACCGCTTCGTTCAAGTGTGCGCGCAGTGCAGTCACTTCTGTAAGTGCCGCGCGGCATTCGTTGCAGGCGGAAAGATGCTGCTGCACGCGAGGATCTACGTCGCCGCTCACACTTATTTGTGCCGCCTGCATTAGCTCCAGTTCATCTAAGTGAATCTTCATGCTTCTACCTCAACTCTCGTTTTGTCCAACCAGTCCGGGCGCACGGTTCATACCACGCACCACTTTCAGGGCGCGCGTCAAGTGCGTCTTGATGCTGCCCAGGTGCAATCCCATCACGTTCGCGACTTCTTGTAGGGTCATTCCTTCTACAAAGTGCAGCAGAAAAACCGAGCGCTGTTTTTCTGAAAGTTTGCCTACAACCTTCCAAACCTGGTCGAGCTCCTGCCGCACGGCCGCGGCTCGCTCGGGAGAGGCCAGCGGATCGGACGAATGTGCCGCCACGACTTCCGAGTAACAGTGGTCGCCTTCTTTGTCGTCGAGGCCGATCAGGTTGCGCCAGAAGTTAGCCTTGCGATTGCGATAGTGATCGAGCGAAAGATTGATGGCGATGCGCGTGAGCCAGACGACTAGTGACGACTCTCCGCGATAGCTGGCGCGCTTTTCGTAGGCGCGGATGAAACACTCCTGCGTGAGGTTGTCGGCGAGGTCAGGATCGCGGAGCCGGGCCAGCAGGGTGCGATAGATGCGCCGCTGATAGCTGCGCACCACGGTGTCGAAATCAGCGATCTCAAGCAGGCGAGCCTGCGAATCGGCTGGAGTGGTTTCCATCGTCTGCGTAAACTGCGTTAGTGTTGCCAAAGTCGCCGCCTCGGCGGAGTTCCGCTGCACGGACGTGTCGAGTTTGAAAAATCGCTCAGTCCATCTAGTACATCGCTCAGCACGTCACCCAGATTAGACGAAGACGGAATCGAGCCGGATGACGCGCATTATGTCATCCTAACCTTATGATGCTTTGGGAGCACCTTCGGCTGACGGGTAGCGCATTGAAGAATTGGGCGGTGGCGCGGCTGTGGTCTGCGCTAATCGCGAGTGTTTTGTGGGGCATTGGACTGTGGCTGCTGCATGTGCCGCTGGCGCCGTTGTGGGCGATTTTGGCGTTTTTCTTCCATCTGGTGCCGTATTTGGGGCCGCCGCTGGCGCTGCTGGGGCCAGCGCTTAGCCTCACGCTGACGGTTCAGCCCGACGACCTGCTGCTCGATATTGTGTGGGTGCTGTGCCTGTACTTGGGCATCATGGTGCTGGACGAACTGGTGTTGCAGCCGACGCTGCTGCGGCGCAAGGCCAAGGTGCCGTGGTGGGCGTCCATTCTGGCGCCGATTGTGCTGGGGATTGCGATTCCGGGATGGGGCGTGTTGCTGGCTCCGCCGCTGCTGGCGGTGGTGTGGGCGTACCGGTCGCGGCGTGGGAGCGGGGCGGTTGACCAGGGTTAGGATCGGGGGCTATTGTCAGATTTATGCAGAAACTTCGTGTGGCTTCGCCTTGCACGGCGGATTGGGATCGGATGGTTGGCGATGACCGCGTCCGGCACTGTGCCGAGTGCCAACTCGACGTGTACAACTTTTCGGCGATGAGCGAGCGCGAGGCCGAGACGCTGGTGGCGAAGTCGGCCGCGACAGGATCGCGGCTGTGCGCTCGCTTCTATCAGCGGGCCGACGGCACCGTCATTACGCAGGATTGTCCGGTGGGCTTCCGGGCGCGGGTCAAGAAGGTGACGCGGCGGGCGGCTGCGGTGCTGGCTGCGGCGATGAGTCCGGTGTGGGCTTTTGCGCAGCAGAAGGCGGAGGCACCGAAAGCTGGCAGCAAACTGACTCAGATTCAGGAGACGGATGCATTGGAAGTTACCGTCAGAGATGTGACGGGAGCAGTAATCCCGAATGCAGACGTGAATCTCTTCGATAAATCGGGAAAGAGTGTCGCTTCAGGAGTGACGGGGTCGAACGGAACGTGGAGGGCGGCGGCTGTGCCGATCGGCGCGTACACACTGAAGGCTGAATCGAGATTCTTCAGACTAGCGACAGAGCAGGTGATTATTTCCGGCTCAGAGCTACTTCTTGTAGACGTGACCTTGGAGGTGGGGAAACTCATGGGAGAGGTCGTCGAGGTGCAGATGGGGCCTGGCGCAGCCTTGAAAGCGAGCGCCGCAGGCAGTACCCAGCCTTTGCAGGCGGTTGAAAAGGGCACGGTCAGAATCGTTGTCAAGGATCCAACTGGGGCGGTCGTGTCCGGTGCCGAAATGTCTTTGCTGGACCAAGAAAATAGGACTGTGTCTTCCGGCAAGGCTGGGAAAAACGGCGTGTGGCTTTCGACGGGCCTCAGGCCGGGGATTTATACCGTAAAGGCCGAGAGCAAGGGTCTCGCAACCAGGCGTGAACTGGTGACGATTACCGAAGGGAAGCGCACGATCGTGGAGGTTCGCATGTCGAATTACCCGCCATTCGGCGCGACCGTCCTCCAGGGCTTCGTTCCACCCTCCAATCGGCTGCATATGTACGATGCTGGAGTATCGGAGACGCCCCCAAAGTAGCGAGCCCAGTGTCCCCCAGCCCCCGCATCTCCGTGATAAACTTGCGTGTTGCGTCTGCGCGAGCACTCATTCAAGTCTGCAAGGTAAAGAGGTCTAGCCATGTCTGGCCACTCAAAATGGGCAACAATCAAGCATAAAAAGGGCGCGCTGGATGCCAAGCGCGGCAAGATTTTCACTCGCCTCATCCGCGAAATCACCATGGCCGCGAAGAGCGGTGGCGGGGATGCGGACGGCAATCCCCGGCTGCGTTCGGCGATTGTGGCTGCCAAGGCGGAGAACATGCCGGGCGACAACATCAAGAAGGCGATTCAGCGCGGCACCGGCGAACTGCCGGGCGTGAACTATGAAGAGTTCATGCTGGAAGGCTACGGGCCGGGCGGCGTGGGGGTGCTGCTTGAGCTCACCAGTGACAATCGCAATCGCACGGTGAGCGAAGTGCGGCACGCGTTCGCCAAGCACGGCGGCAACATGGCCGAGAACGGCGCAGTTAGCTACAACTTCAGCAAGAAGGGCTCGATTGTGGTGGCGAAGTCGGCGGCCAAGGAAGATGACCTGATGGGCATCGTGCTGGAAGCGGGCGGTGACGACTTGCGCGACGATGGCGACTACTGGGACGTATTGACGACGACCGCAGCCTACGAAGGGGTGCTGGACGCGGTGAAGAAGGCAGGCATCACGCCGGAGTCGGCTTCGGTAGGATTGATTCCGGGAACGTATATTGAGCTGGAAGGGCAGAGCGCGAAGACGATGTTGCGTCTGCTGGATGCTCTGGAAGAGCAGGACGACGTGCAGAACGTCTACTCGAACTTTGACTTTGACCCGAAGCTGCTGGAAGAAGTGGCGGGGTAGCAGCAATTTCGGTTTTTTAAACGAAAAAGGCCGCTCGCGCGATGCGAGCGGCCTTTTTCGTGTTGGTTAGCCGCCTGGCTTTTAGCCCCACCTAGGATTCCGCTAATTTGTCGTGAATCCGGACAGACTTGAAGCCTCGCTCGACTCGGGGGCAGTAGAGTTGATTGTAATGGTGATGCTAGCAGCCTGAGTTTGCCACGACTGGGAGGGGGCGAATTTCACCGCGACTTTGCATGACTGGCCGCCTGCCAGTTTGCTCCCGCAATAGTTCGAGGTCGCAAACTGACTGGTCATTCCCGTAACAGTGACGCCATTGATCTGGATAGTTGTCGTTCCAGCATTTGTGAGGGTCACATACTGCCTTGCGGAGGTACGTCCCACCGCCAAACTGGGGAAGGTATAAATCGTTGGAGACAGGCTCACTGGATCCTGTAGAAATACGCGAACAAATGGGGAGAAGGCGTCTTCCAGTGTGGCGACGTCCATGCGCCCGTCATGATTGAAATCCCCAATCGCGGATGGAGCCACATAGCTTTCGGGTATGGAGAGTAGTTGGCCTGCTTGGAAGGAGCCGTCGCCGTTACCAACGAAGTAGTTATTGGGTCCTAAGCCTGGGGCGTCATCTAGCAAGATGTCAAGCAGTCCGTCGCCATTAAAATCATAGGCGCTAGCGGTGAGCGGGCCGCCTGAATAGTTGACGGCAACCGTTGGTAACAAAATAAAGGTGCCATCTCCATTACCCAGAAGCATCTGTAGACAAGTAACTTCGCTGAAATTGTCGACTACGGCTATATCCGAATTTCCATCCTGATTGAAATCGGCCACCGTGAAAGTTGACGCGAACTGAATCCCTGTTTGCGTCATTAAGGGCGCGAAGTTTCCGCCTCCGGTCCCGAGGAGAACGGCAACCTGATCCTGGTTGGTTCCTGCGACCAAGTCAGGAATGCCATCATGGTTGATGTCCGCAACACGAGCGGCAAACAGGTCTCCTGTGCTCGGCACTTCCACAGATGGTTGCAGGGTTCCGTCCCCATTGCCGTAGAAGATGTAAATTGAGGTGACTCCGTTGAAGGGGCCTGATGCGACGACGTCAAGGTGACCGTCTCCGTCAATGTCGGCTAGCGAAAGGGTACCGAACGGGTACCTTGATGATCCAGCGTAATCGGTGTGAGCGGAAAAAAATCCGTGGCCATCGCCCAGCAATACTGAGACCTGCGAGCCATGAACCCCACCGTCACCCCCCACCGTAATGATGTCTGCAATGCCGTCTCCGTTCATGTCACCAATCGCCACGGCTCGAGGGTTAAGGCCCGTTGCGAAATCCGTCTTTTTGCTAAATTTGCCGCCTCCATTACCCAGCAAAATGGAAATGCTGTTGGTAACGTTGTCGCTGGTATGATTTGCAGTGACGATGTCGAGGATGCCATCGCTATTGATGTCGCCGACAGCAATAGCATTAGCACCGTTCCCCACAAGATATCTGGATTCCTTGAGTAGGCGAATGGTCCCCGAACTAATTGTGACCCCGAAGTAGGCCGGGTTTGAGGTGCCGCCTCCGGGGCCGGGGTTCGTAACGGTGATGGAAGCAACCTGCGGAGTCTTGACATCGGTAGCAAGAATGTTGGCAGTCAACTGGCTGGTGCTGGCGAAGGTCGTAGCACGGGGGGATCCGTTCCAGTTCACGGTGGCGGTGGTTGCGAACCCGCTACCAGTGACGGTCAGCGTGAAGCCACTGCTGCCGGGCACTACGGTGCCTGGCGCAAAGCCTTGGGTTAACGACGGAATTCCATTGAAGGCGAATAAGGAAGTCGTGGCGAACAACAACAGAAAGAGCGGACAGCAAGGCGGCCTGGGCATAACTACTCCTTGAGAGTTGGCAAACGATATTGTTGCCGTGAATCCAGGGAAGATTCGATATTAGAAGGCTACGCCGAGGAGTGGCGATGTGTCACGCCCTTTTGTAGACGAATATGGGTGGCTGGAAAAAGCTGCTCCCAGCGCTGCTGGGAGCAGTCGATTCCTTTTCACAGGTTGCCGAGTGGTGGACTCTACCGCTTCTTGGCCACCACGGGCTTAGATGATCCCTTCAGCCCGAAGATCTGCAACTGCTTGTTGCTGGCGACGTAGACTTGTCCGTTGGCGACGGTGGGGACGAGATCGGAATTGCCTCCCGTGTTAGGCCACGAACCTGCGATGCTGGTAAACAGAGTTGCCATTTTGTTGTTGGGGTCGAAGGCGAAGAGGCTGAGTGCGGGATTGGTCTTAGCCGCGGGATGGCTCAGTGCCCAGATGACCTGACCAGAGTTGCCATTGCTGGAGACGCTGGTGAAAAAGCCTGGGTCTTGTCCGCCACCGACGCTGCGGGAAGTCACCACGTGGGTAAGTGACGCGCTGGGCGAGGTGTTGATCTTCCATACTTGCGCGGTGCGAGCGCCGCTGCTGACGACGCGGCCTGTGCCGTCGTTGGCTTTGTAGTAGGAAGCGCCACACCAGCAGCCACCGATTGCGTATGTGCCAAGCACCCTATTGCTGCCGTTGGGATTGTATCCGCCCATGTTGTCGCGGTTCATCAGATACATAGAACCGTTCTTGCCCGCGGCGACGGCCATGTGCGGCGTCGCGCCAGCCTGCGTGGGGATGACCAGCAGTCCGCCGGCACCGAAGTCGTTGTCGGCGATGTCGAGTTGCGCCTGATTCGCTGGCGTGAACAAGTCCATCACCCTGGATATATCGTCCGATACCTTTAGTGCACTTTCCTGATAGTTGGAGATACCGTCGTAGTCGGTGCCCGAGGGATCGGAGTTGCCGGTGACTACGAAGATGTTGCCATCCTCGTCCGCCGCTGGGCCATAACCGGACATCCAGATTGGGGTGAGGAAATGGGTCTGCGGGGAGGTCGCATGGGTGTCAAGTAACTGGTTAGTGCCGATGGGCGAGAGGTTGCCGGTTTGCCAACCCAGTAGCCATCCGCGAGAGACGTTGGCATTGCTATCGCAGAAGCTGCCGAAGGCGGCGTAGACGTTTCCGTTGGCCAGCAGAAGCGCGGGGCGCTGGCGCTGATACTTGGCGGTGAAGCTGTAGGTCGAGCCGTCGGAGAGCTGATGGGTGGCACTCACCACGACCGGTGTGACTTTATCAGTGAGGTTGCCGAGGTCGAGCGCGTGGATGCGGTAGGTGGGGCCGTCGTTGGTGTAAGTGACTACGTAGAGTGTATTGGCGGGCAGGTCAATCACAGGGGTGCCCGTGATGCCGACGTTGGGTCCGTTATTGCCGCAACCTAGCGGCTTTGGGACTGGCTTGCCAAAGTTCGGACTTAGCAGAATCGCACCGGAGTGAACGTCCACTGCATAGACCGTATTGTTCTCCGTAGCGACGTAGGCGACATCGTGCAAGCCGGGTTGTGAGCCTGCGGTGATGTTGACGCCTGGAACTATCAGTGGCTGCGCGTCCACTTGCTCATCCAGCACGATGGTGCGGAGCAGGCCGAAGCTGGTTGCATTTACGTTGGCTGGCGAAAGCGTGGTTTCTGCAGAGTTCCAGCCCGTGCGGTTGACATCATTGTGGTAGGTGGTGACGGCGACGCCCGCCGCATGGGATGCGGTGGGCGTCACCATCAGGAGCGCTGCGAACCATCCCGCAATGAGAATTCGGCTTCTTAGGGGCATTGTCGTAAGCACTCCTCGTGGATTGCGCCTAAGTACGGCGCGTAAATTACTTCTTCTTCGCTTTCGTCTTTGCAGTAGCTTTCAGTCCAAACACCTGCACCTGTTTGTTGCTGGGGACGAAGACCTGTCCGTTGGCGACGGTGGGAACGATGTTGGAGTTGCCCCCCGTATTCTGCCACGAGCCAGCCACGGAATTGAACAGCAACGAAAGATTGTTGTTGGGGTCGTAGGCAAATAGGCTGACTGCCTTATTGCCTCCATTGATGGGACGGCTCACAGCCCAAACAACGTGGTTGGAAGTGCCGTTGCTTGAAATGCTGGTGAAGAAGCCGGGATCTTGTCCGCCGCCGACGCCAGTCGCCGCAGTGGCAAGCTTGGTGAGGCTAGCCTTGGGCGAGGTATTTATCTTCCACACCTGGGGTTTGCGGTTGCCACTGCTCAGGATGCGTCCTGTGCCATCGCTGGCCTGGTAGTAGGATTGGCCGCACCAGCAGCCTCCGGCACCGTAGGTGCCGAGGACACGGTTTGCGCCCGTTGGGTTATAGCCGCCGAGATTGTCGCGGTTCATCAAGTACATCTGGCCGTACTTGCCGAGGCCGACCGCCATGTGGGGCGTGGAACCGGGCTGTGCGGGGATCACCAACAAGCCACCGGAGCCAAAATCCGTATCGCCTTGTTCGAGCGAGGCTTGATTCTTGGGCGTAAAGATGTCCACTACACGGGTTACGTCGCTAGAAACTTTCACGACGCTTTCCTGAATGTTGTTGATGCCATCGTAGGTGGTACCCGAGTAGTCCGAATTGCCGGTGATGAAGAAGATGTTGCCGCTCTCATCGGCGGCTGGGCCGTAGCCAGACATCCAGATGGCGGTGAGGAAGAAGCTGTTGGGCGCGGTGGCTTGCGTATCAAGCAACTGGTTGGCGCCAATCGGAGTCAGATTGCCGGTCTGCCATCCCAGCAGCCAGCCGCGCGACAGATTGGCCGAAAAGTCGCAGAAGCTGCCGAAGCCCGCGTAAACGTTTCCATTGGCCAACAGCAAGCCGGGGCGCTGGCGCTGATACTTGGCGTTGAAGCTGTAGGTGGTGCCGTCGGTAAGCTGGTGCGAGGCCGAGACTACGACTGGCGTCACCTTGTCGGTGAGGCTGCCGAGGTCAAGTGCATGGATGCGGTAGGTGGGGCCGTCATTGGTATAGAGCAGTACGTACATGGTGTTGCTGGCGGCATCTATTGCTGGGGTTCCGTTGATGCCGACGTTGGGGCCGTTGTTGGTGCAGCCGAGCGGATTGTGAACCGGGGTGCCAAAGTTTGGGCTTAACAGGATCGCTCCTGTGTTAACGTCCACCGCGTAGATGGTGTTGCTTTCCGTGGCGATGTAGGCTACGTCATGCACACCGGGCAGGGAACCAGCCGTGATGTTGACGCCTGGAACGACGAGGACTTGTGTGTCCACTTGGTCGTCCACGGTGATGGTTTGCAGCAGGCCAAAGCTGGCGGCGTTGACGTTGGCTGGGGTCAGAGTCGTCTCGGCATTGTTCCAGCCGGTGCGGTTGACGTCATTGTGGTAGGTGGTGACGGAAGTACCAGCCGCGAACGCAGCTGTAACCATGAACAGAAGTGCCATGGTCCATGTGCTGAGGCGAAGAAGATGCTTAACAGTCTGGGTCATGAAAAGGAAATCCTTTTGAATTGTGAGGCGCGTTGGCCGTTGAGGGAGACTGGCAATAAGCACTCGCAGTTTAGGGTTTACGCGAGGCTTTGTAAAGCTAAAGGTGCATGACCCAGAGATGGTTTTGCGTCCCAGGAAAAAATCGCATGGCCGTAGTGCGTCCCTCGTCCCTGCCGACAGGCCTATCCTGCCGGTCTTGCAGACATAGAACAGAGAAGACTACCGGTTGCCAGATCGTGACATACTGGAGATTCGCTAGATCGTCCTGCTCAGGAGTCGTTATGAAGGCTTTCGCCACCGTCGTTGCGTTGGTACTCCTTACCGTATTCCTAGGTTCTTTCGGGTACGCTCAGTCCGCGAACCCGCTCACCACTGCGGGAGGCCGTGAATGGCAGGTCTGGGCAGGCGGTGGGCACGGCACCAACGGACGTTTTCAAGACACCAGTGTGGCGAATGTCGGGTTGCGCTACGGCTGGGTGCTGACGAATCCGCATTTGCCGGGTTTTCTGCGTGGCAGCTTTGAGTATGCGGTGGACGCGGTTCCGGTGTTCATTCTGCACCAGCCGACGCCAGCCAGCTCGATTCTTCATGGCGCGGACGGGGGAACGGGCACCGCGTTTGGGGCGGGCGTCAATCCGGTCAATCTCAAGTGGAACTTTGTGACGCACGGAAGCTGGACGCCATTTGTGGAACTCGGCGGAGGAACGCTGTTCACCACCGACAATGCGCCTCCGGGCACGTCGAAGATTAACTTCACCAGCGGTGGCGCGATCGGGTTCACCCATCGGGGCAACTCGGCGCTCAGCCTTGATCTGCGTTATATGCACATTTCAAATGCTGGGCTTACCGTACCCAACCCGGGAATTAACACGATACAACTACGGTTTGGCTGGGGCCGGATTCACTAAACTGCAAAACCGCCAGGCAAGAAAACGGGCACCCGCGGGTGCCCGTTTCGTATTTTGAAATGCTCACAACGGCTACTTAATGTGAGACCGCAGCGAAGAGTTCGGTGTGCATCAGAGCTTGAAACTTTTTTTCGTCCGAGTGGAACTTGAGACGGAAGTCAGAAGCATCGGACTCCGAGGTGATGCCTTCCAAAGCCTGATTTTCGGCGGGTGAGCCGTTCAGTTTTTTGTAGATCAATCCTGCCTTTACCAATCCAGAGAGCACGCCAGCCGAGAAGTTGTCCGAGGTTTTTACGCCGAGGTTGAAGTCTACGCCGTTCTGGAAGTTCATGGTGTAGGCCGAGCCCAGAATGCGCTTTTTCACCGAGTCGAAGTCTGCCAAGCCAGAAGCTTGCCCCAGTGCGGAATGCATCATGTTCTGGGTGCCTTCCTGGTCAAGCACACTCCACACCGCACCGCTTTCGACGTTGGAAATCAGGTCGGTGATCTGCGAGTTAGTGTCGAGGCTGGAAGCTTGGCCATCGCGAACGTCGAGCGCGGCGCGAATTGCGGATGGGTCGCCGAACACCAGGGTTCCGTTGTCGAGGAAGGTCATCTGCATGGCGTTCATGGGCCACAGGCTGGCGTCACGATATTTCGTGGGCTGCACCTTGCGCAACTGGAACTTCTTGAGCACAAGCTTGGGCTCGAACTGGCCGATCGCAATGCCCACCACGTGCTGGCCCTTCACCTTCTGGATGCGGCCGTTGGCCTGCTTCACTTCCTTTTCAGAGCGGAAGGAGACGAAGATGAGCTGCTCGGTGTCGCGTTCGGGGACGATGCCGATGCCCTTGAGCGCCGTCTCGAACTGCTTGAGCGAATCGGGCAGCACCTGCTTCTTAAGCGCTTGGGCTGTTTCGGAATCACGCAGCGAGCGGTAGTCCACACTGATGATCTGCTGCACGTCGCCAGGGACGACGGTACGCGTGGAGGTGCCAAGGGGCAGGGCAGAGGCGGAAATCGCTGACATGGCTAGTAGAACAACAGACGAAGTGGTGAGCCGCGCAATTCCAGAGAAAAAAGTTTTATTCATTGCAAAAAGTCTCCAAAGTATTTTGGCAGGTCCAAATGATTGAACCCGGTTTAACTCTATTAGATGCGGTGAACCGAGGTTTCGCAAGGAACTTCGGGCGGAGCCTGCTTAAGCTGCCATTCACTCCCATGATGTTTAGACGCACGAACCAGAGAAAGCGCATCGGCCCACCGGGATTAAGTCAGCCGATTTACTCTAGCGCAGACATCTGCCATGAATGCAGCATCTTTGATCTCTGCGAGATTGATCTCGACGTTTGCGAGTGCGCCTTTCTTTGCCGCCTCAGCCAGCAGGTGGCCTACAACTAGGTCGGAACTGGCGCGCGGGTTGGTGATGGGATTGAGGCTGGCGATGATGCTGCCAACGTCGTGTGCGGCTTCGGCCACGCTTAAAGGAACCAAGGTCGCGCCCTTCATCGCGTCGGTGACGGCGGCCTCGGCGCTTGCGACTGCGTTGGTGTCGGCTGAGTCAGCTTCGCGTTGCGCCTTAAACGCCTTCATCACCACGTTGAACGATTCGGCGTCGGAATCAACTGCATTTTGCAACTCTTGCTTCAAGGACGAAAGCTGGGTGATCGCAGCAGTCAGTGCGGCTTCATGCTGCAAATAGGCCTTCTTGCCGCGCGACATGCTGGCAACCATGTGTCCGAGAGCGGCGGCTATGGCTCCGGCGGCGGCGGCGGCGCTGCCTCCGCCAGGGGTAGCTGTGGGAGCGGCGAGTTGTTCGATGAACGGAGCGATGCCTGCCTGCAATCCGCCGACGGCCATCTTGCCGCTCATCACCGCAGCCATACGATTTTCCAGAATCATGCTTGAATCGAAGTTTTCCACCTGCAGGAACCACTCGGCGGCATCTTCCAAAGCACGCTTAGGGATGAGGCCGACGATCTCTGAACTGAGCACGCCGACTCCATAACGGGCAGCTTCACGCTTCACGAACTCGAACACGCGGGCGACCGAAGTCTGCTCGTAGTCGGTGAGATTCATGGAAACCTGGGCGAGGCCGCGCACTGAGAAGCCCGCACCTTTGACGAAGCGCAATCCGCCTGTGGAAAAACGAACGGCTTTGGCAATTTTCTTCGCGACGTCTACGTCGGTGGTGTTTAGAAAGACGTTGAAGGCGATGAGGGGCTTGCGGGCACCGACGACGGTCGCTCCGGCGGAGGCATGCAGCTCGGGGCCGCCGAAATCAGGACGCCGAGCGGGGTCTGTTTTGACGGCTTCACGAAGACCTTCAAACTGACCGCGGCGGATATTTTCCAGACCAATGCGTTCCGGTGAAGTGGCTGCTGCTTCATAGAGATACACGGGAACCTTAAAGCGATTCCACACCTCTGCGCCAACATGCTTGGCAACAGCCACGCAGTCTTCAATGGTCACGCCTTCTATGGGGATAAATGGCACGACATCGGTCGCACCCATGCGGGGATGGGCTCCGGTATGGACGTTGAGGTCAATGAGTTCGGCAGCCTTGCCGATGCCCCGGATGACGGCTTCCTGTAGCGGCGCACGCTCGCCCACCAGCGTGACGACGCAGCGGTTATGGTCGGAGTCCGACTCCTGGCCGAGGAGGTAGACGCCGTCCATTTTCATGGCTGCAAGAATGGCTTGGATGACAGCGGGATTGCGACCTTCGGAGAAATTAGGGACACACTCAATAAGATTGCGCATAAGCATTTAGGATACTCTGGGGCCGCAGGTGAGCGAAAGCGGGCGGACCGTCCGGCTCTTTGAGCAATGCTCGAATCAGAAGTTCGATTGTGCCTGATAGGCGCAACATAAGGCAGGAATTTGGGTTAAGCCTATCAAGCAGCGAGTCCCCGTGCGTAAGGAAAGGGTTTTCAGATATGAGATCAGCTTGGTTTGCCGCGATCGCGGCGATGGTTTTTGGCGGATTGTTGGCATGTGGCGGCGGGAGTTCGTCCGCGCCAATTACATCGGGTGGCAATGTGACCATGCTGACGCTCTCGCCGAACGGTGCATTTGCCTATCTGCATGCGACGGTGCAGCTGGGGAATACCGCAACGATGAGTGACGGTAGCACGGCTGATGTGACCACCCAAACTGCATGGAGCATCGCCGACCCAACGATCGCGACTATTTCTTCTACAGGTTTGGTCACGGGATTGAAGACGGGTGTGGTGGACTTCACCGCGTCGTACGGGGGCTTGTCGAAGACGGTTTCGATGTCGGTTGGCTATACGCTGCCGATAACCGATGTGCCCCTGATTGATATGAAAGCGGGCGAAACCTATCGCGGATATTCTGGCAACCTTTACGAGAACAGCTCGAATACCGCTCCTGTGGGTCATGACGCGGAAGGCATTGCGCGGGGCGCGGCAATTCAGCCACTCGACCAGAATGGCAACCCCAGCTCAACCGGTACAATTGCGTTTATTTCCATTGGCTTATCGAACACTCATATTGAGTTCAGCAATTTCGTAAATTACCTGGCCACGACGTCGAATCTCAACCTCAACCCCAAGATGGCTGTGCTCGATGGTGCCATGGGGGGCGCACAGCCGTGCGACTGGATTGATCCATTCAAAACACCTCTTCAGCTATGCACGATCAACCCTAGCAAGTCGACGCAGAACCAGTACGACCGGGTGCGCGACGAAGTTCTGGCTACTGCGACCACAGCTCCCGGAGCACCGAGCGGCTGCGGAACTCCTGCCAATCCTTGCGTGACCGAAAAGCAGGTACAGGTGATCTGGTTCAAGGACACCGATCCTAACCCTGTAGGTTCCGGCTTGATTCCGCTATGTGATATCACGTTGTCGGGCTGCGTTAACAGCGTTGCTAACAAAACTTCAGCTATGTATTTCGAGCAGGAAATCGGTCAGATTATGCGAGCGATGCGAGTGCGATATCCCAACCTGAAACAGGTGTTCTTGGCTGGACGCATCTACGCAGGCTACATTCTGATTTCGGGAAGTCCGGAGCCGTTTGCGTACGAGAACTCGTTCTCATCCAAATTTGCGATCCAAGCGCAGATTGACCAGATTCGCAACGGAACCGTGGATCAAGTTGCTGGTAATCTGAACTACAAAGACGGTACAGCTCCTTGGATCGCGTGGGGGCCTTACTTCTGGGCGAACGGAACCAATCCGCGTGTTACGGATGGCCTTACGTGGGTAGTGGGTGATTACCTCACTACCGATCATCAGCATCCGAACACACAGGGCGCCAACAAAATCACACAAATGCTGCTATATCCGTTCTTTGAGACGTCAGCATATACACCGTGGTTCAGACCGTAACGCGGAAGAGTAATTGGAGTGAAAGGGCAGCTTGGGCTGCCCTTATCTTTTTGTTGGCACCGAGTTAGTTTGAGCTACGGCTTGGCGGATTTTTCGCGCCGCTTTTTCACCCAGCCTGGCTTGGTCTCCTGCTTGGCGCGTCCCAGCGCGAGTGCGTCTTCGGGAACGTCTTGCGTGATACTGGAGCCTGCCGCCGTGTAAGCGCGAGGGCCGATAGTTAGTGGCGCTACCAAAGTATTGTTGCTGCCGATGAAGGCACCGTCCTCGATGGTGGTGGTGTGCTTGTGGACACCATCGTAGTTACAAGTAATGGTGCCTGCTCCGATGTTCACGCCTTCGCCGATCACGGTGTCGCCTAGATAGGCAAGATGGTTGGCCTTCGATCCTTTGCCTACGCGTGTCTTCTTGGTCTCCACAAAGTTGCCGATGTGCGCGCCGGGGCCGATGTCACTGCCTGGGCGCAGATGCGAGTAAGGGCCAATTCGCGCACCCACGCCGATGCGCGCCTCTTCGATGATGCTGCCGTTGCGGATCAACACATTGTCGGCGATGTCTGCATTTTTAATAACCGAGTAGGAGCGAATGCGACAGTCGCTGCCTATTCGCGTGTTGCCGAGCAACTGTACGTAGGGTTCGATGGTAGTGTCGGGCGCGATGATTACGTCGGCGTCAATCACGCAAGTGTCGGGGAACTGAATGGTGACGCCGTCGCGCATCAGGTCGGCGCACTTGCGGGCGCGCATCTTGCGGTCGAGGTCGGCAAGCTCAGCGCGAGTGTTGCCGCCTAGGAGTTCGTTGACGTCGGAATGCTTGAAGGCTACGACGCGCTCGCCCGCCGCGCGCAGAAGTTTGGCCATGTCGG
This sequence comes from Terriglobales bacterium, assembly GCA_038229415.1. Classification (GTDB taxonomy): domain Bacteria; phylum Acidobacteriota; class Terriglobia; order Terriglobales; family Acidobacteriaceae; genus JANXUR01. The sequence continues at coordinate 110,972 of JBBROM010000007.1, read as the reverse complement.
TGAGGTAGTATTCGCCCTGCGCGTTGGCAGTGGAAAGGGAATTGAGATGCGCGAGCAGCGGCGCGATGCGGAAGACGTACATCGCGGAGTTGATTTCGTGATTGTCGCCGCTTTGTTCGGCAAAGCGGTGCGCGATTTCGCTTGACGCGAGGTCTTTCTGCTCGACGATGGCGGTGACTTCGGCAGAATCAAGTGCGGTGCGGAAGACGCGACCGTAGCCGAATGGGTTGGCGAGGTCGGCGGTGAGTATCGTCATCGCTGCGGATTGTTGTTGGTGGAATTCGTAGAGGGTGCGCAGAGTGCTGGATTGCAGCAAGGGCGCGTCGCCAACAAGCACGATGACTTCGTCATAGGCAGCGAGAGTTTCGCGAGCGACGATGATGGCGTGTCCGGTGCCGTGCTGCTCGGCTTGCAGAACATAGCCGATGCCAGTGGACTGCATGGCGGCGCGAACGCGCTCGGCTTCATGGCCGATCACGGCGAAGATGTCCGCAGGCTCGGCGAGGGCGCGGGCTGCAGCCACCACGTGTGCCAGCATGGGCTTGCCGCCGACTTCAAACAGCACCTTAGGATGCTTGGACTTGAGGCGCGTGCCCTTGCCAGCGGCGAGGATGAGCACAGCGAGTTTGCGATTGGCAGATGAGGTCACGTTCCTCAATATACCGTTTTCATGCCAATTTAGCGTGTCATGCTGAGCTAGCCAAGAGACTCGCGAAGCGAATCTCTTGGCGCAGTCGAAGGACCCCTACGCTGCTGGCATGACCCACGTCTCTCGCAGTTCCAGCCTCGATCGCTGGGGCGAGGTCCAGGTACGCTCAGGTGGTGGGTCAGTTTGAAGCACGCAACTCCACCGTCGAGTGGTTTTCGGCAATCGTGCTAGCGTTTGGCGTTCCCATGTACGGATTCGGGGCGAGATATCCAAGCCAGGCGGGTGGCGCGAGATGGGTAGGGGTCTTTCGACTTCACCGGGAGAATCCCGCTGGGCGGGCTTCTCCCGGTTGCGCTCAAGATGACACTCTTAAGAGGTTGACTTTCAAATTGACCCACTACCTACGCTCAGGATGACACGCCGAATGATCCATTTCGTGATAGTCTCTCCGGCATGCAGAGCAAAGCGAAAACTGTGAAGGAATACTTGGCCGAGTTGCCCGAGGATCGGCGGACGGCGATTTCGGCAGTGCGTGATGTGATTCTCAAGAATCTCGACGGCGATTACGAGGAGTGCATGAGCTACGGCATGATCGGGTACGTGGTGCCGCACCGGGTGTATCCGGCGGGATATCACTGCAATCCGAAGCTGCCGGTGCCGTTTGCGAATGTGGCGTCGCAGAAGAATCACATGGCGCTTTATTTGATGTGCCTGTACGCCGGGCCGGGCGAGAGCAAGGACTGGTTCCGCGAGGCGTGGGCCAAGACGGGCAAGAAACTCGACATGGGCGGAAGCTGCATCCGCTTCAAGAAGCTGGATGATGTGGCGCTCGACGTGGTCGGCGAGGCGATTCGGCGGGTGCCCGCGAAGGAATACATAAAGCAGTACGAAGCGGGGCTGGCATTGGCGGGGAAGGCGAAAGTGAAGGCCAAGGGCGTGGCGAAGGCGAAAGCTAAGAAGAAATCGTGATGCGGCGAGCACCCCTCAGGCCACCCTTTGAAAGTCGCGAAGGATGGGGCACCCGGCCGTCGCGAAAGCGAAAACGAAGAAGAAGGCTTGACCGAGTAACAGCTGTCATCCCACCCTTCGAATCGTGAAGGATAGGGCACCCGGCCTAAGAAATTTTGACGTGGTAGCAGCCGCGCTCTTCGAGTTCCGCAGTAAGAAGATCGTTCAGCCCGACGTTATGCCGGGACTCTGGTGCCTTGTCGAAGTCGCCCTCCCAAACCCCGTACAGGTTGACTGCCTGTTCCCCGGAATTCTGTAGAATCCTGATGAGTGACTCGCGATTTCGACGGGTTTCGGCGTTGTAGGCGATCTGTTCCGAACGGTCTTCACTGGATTCCCCAGTTTCTTCAGACCAATACCGGAAGGAGCAGCCGCAGCCTTCCGAAGAACCGACATACTGCACTTCGGGACTACAGAGATGCACTTTGACCATGACGTTGTGGTCGGTCAACCCTTCAACGTGAACGTCCGGAGCATCCTTCGACCAAGGAACGCGTGGCAAAGGCTTGATTGTTCCAATGAAGAGAGCGAAACACATGGGCGGATTATACGCGGTAGTGACGGGGCGTGAGAGCGGTACTACATACGTCGAAAGCTAAAACTACGAACTCACCGCTAAGCGCAACCGCCGCTCCAGCTCGCGGTCGGCTAGCGCTAGTAAGTCGCTTGCAGCTTGCGTCGCAGCATGTCGGACCAGCCCTGCCTCTTCCACGTAGTTGCCGGACACGGGAGTTACTCCTAGCTCAGTGATCGCGTCGAGGTCGGCGGTGATGGGCTCTTGATTTTCGCGGGCGTATTTTTCTTGCGTCTCTTTGGAAATCGGCGAGGTGTTTACCAGGGCGAAGTCAAAGAGGCGGCCTTTGCCGTAGCTTTGCAGAGTGTGAACGTGGTCGGCGGCGGTGAGGCCGAGGCTTTCGTTGGCCTGCGTCATCAAATTACAAACGTAAATCTTGACGGCGGGCGAGGCGGCGATGGCTTCAGGAATTCCTTGCACCAGCAGATTTGGCGCGAGGCTGGTAAAGAGCGAGCCGGGGCCTATGGTAATGACGTCAGCCTGCGCGATGGCTTCGAGCGTTTGGGTCAGGGGGCGTGCGTTGGGCGGCAGCAGGCGGAGTTCGGCGATGCGTCCGTTGCTGGCGGTAATATTCGTCTCGCCGCGCACGATGGTGCCGTCGGTCATCACGGCTTCGAGTTGGACGTCGGATGTGGTGGCAGGGAAGATGTGCCCGCGTGTCGCCAGAATCGCGGAGGACTCGCGTACGGCGTCGCAGAAATCGCCCATCACGGCGGTGAGCGCGGTGAGAAAAAGATTGCCGAAGCTGTGGCCTTCGAGGCCGGAGCCGGATCCTGCCGTAAAGCGATGCTGGAACAGGCGCGAGATGAGCTTTTCCTCTTCGCTGAGGGCGACGATGCAGTTGCGGATGTCGCCGGGCGGCAGGATGTTGAACTCTTTGCGTAGGCGGCCGGAAGATCCGCCGTCGTCAGTGACGGTGACGACCGCGCTGAGGTCGCTGATGTGGGGGAAGCCGTTGGCGGGCAACGGCTCACCGGGGCGGCGCACGTGACGCTTGAGTCCGCGTAGCAGGGTGGAAAGCCCGGTGCCCCCACCGATGGCAACGACGCGCAGTGCGCGCGAGGCTGCGTCGGAAGCGAACGGATTTGGCGAGTGCGTAGAGTTCGAAGCCGTCATGGGAAGACTGATCGCACGAGGAGACTACTCGTTGACGTATTCGACGCCAGGGTCGGGATATACCAGCTCGGTGAAGCGCGGGTCGTCGGAAAGATTGCGGAAGTCGGGATCGTTACGGGCCTGAAAGCGCAGGCTAGCATCCCCTTTGAGCGCTTGAGAAAGATGCTGTAGAGCGTCTTCCACGTGGCCGGTGACGGAATCGAGTGCAGCCAAGCCGTAGATCACAAAAAAGGATTGTGGTGCCTGCTTCTTGAGCTTTTCCAGATGCTCACGTGCGGTCAGGTAGTCGCCGGAGTTCATTAGGGAAACAGCGTAGTCAAAGTGTTCTTCTACGGATTCGAAGTTCACGGCGATGCGCTTGGCTAGATGCTGGTCGCAGTTGTGGAGGTACACTTTGGCGCGGTCGGCGAGCTGGCGCACCGGGCTGGCGATCACCTTTTCAAACTGGCCCTTGGCCTTTTCGAATTTGCGATCCTGCATGGCGCGCACACCGGCTTCGTATGCTTCGTAGGCCAACGCGTTCGGGTCTTGCGATGCTTTTGACATAGTGACGGTAACGGGCGGAAGACAACCGCCAGCTTGGAAACAGACTATATAACAAATCGCCAGCTGACGGCGAATGCGGGATGGCTAACGGATGTAGGCTGCCGTCTCCAGGTTGATCTGCTTCCAGTCTCCGTGCATGATGCCCGCACGAATCTGGGCACCGGTTTTGCCCTTCTGGCTTTGCTGGTAAGTGTAGTAAAGCTCCTTCAGACAGGTGGCGCACTCGGCGCCGTGGGTGCCCTCAAAACAACTGTGCAGGCTCTTGTGTCCGGTGCGGTCGCAGTAGCAGTAGCAGGGCTGCTGATAAAGCGCTTTGCTGACCTTGGGGGCAAGCTCGTAGGCGTGGGTCTGGTACGGATATTGGGCGTTCTCACCGAAGAGCTGATCCGGCTTGAGCAACGGCGGCAGCTTTTGGCTGGCTGCGGGCGGCGCAGCGTGGTACGCCGGAACCTTGACGGATTCAGAGTCCGCAAACTGGGCGGACGATGTGATTGCCATGGTGGAGACGCTGATCAAGGCCAACAATACAAAGCGTTTAAGCATGAAAATATCCTTGCCTCAGTTTTTATTGTACTCCGAAATACGGATTGAGAACTGTAGGCCAGCCCACAGACTCTTGCTGTTAGATGCCCGAGAACAACCTTACGTTTGAGGGCGCACTTTCCATATAGAATTTGAGGTAGAGGCCTATGGACGAGTTGCAACATCCCGAGACGCAAGAGATGGCTGGCGCCGAGCTGCAAGCAGCTCCCCCGCAATCAGATGCGGATGCAGCTAAAGCCGATCTAGCTGCTACAGCTGCTCAAGCCATCGCAGAAGGGCCCTCGGATGCTGCTGAGTTTGCTCGGCCTAAGCCAGCGCCGGATCGGGCGACCGACCTGCTGTTTTCGTGGCTGCGCGATTTGGTGGTGGCTGGGGCGGTTTCTGCGTTCATTATCCTGTTTCTGTACCAGCCGGTGAAGGTGGAAGGCACCAGCATGGAGCCGGGGCTGGACGATGCCGAGCGCATCTTCATCAACAAGTTTGTGTACCGGCTGGAGCCGATCAGCCGCGGCGACGTAGTGGTGTTCAAGTTTCCGCGCGACACGCGCAAGAGCTACATTAAGCGCGTGATTGGCGTGCCGGGCGACGTGGTGCGAATTGATCGCGGACAAGTATTCGTGAACAGCCAGCCGCTGGCCGAGCCGTATGTGGCCGACGAATACTTTGATCACAGAACCAACCGCGATGTGGTGGTGCCGGAAAATTCCTACTTCGTGCTGGGCGACCATCGCAATCGCTCCAGCGACAGCCGCGACTTTGGCGTGGTGAGCAAGGAATTGATTGTGGGCAAGGCGGTATTCGGCTACTGGCCGCTGGCCAAGCTGGGCAAAGTGAAGTAGCTAGGGTGTTGTGGTGAGTCGTTACTTACGGAAGGAACTCTTATGAAATCAATTGCAATTTGCGCGGTCGCTGTAGTTCTCACCGCAACGTTGTTTGGGCAGGTTCCGCACCACAAGATGCCGCCGACCATGGCACCCGCTGCCACGGCTGCGACCCTGATGAAGTTGGAGCGGGATGCGAATCGGGCGATGCAGGAAAAAGGTGTGGACGGCTGGATGGCGTTCGTGGCGGAAAACGCCGTAGAGGGCGGCGAGAAGCCAGCGACTGGGGCGAGCGCGGTGCGCGCCTCGATGATGGAATTTGTGAAGGGCGGCAAACTCTCCTGGGCCCCAACGCACACCGAAGTGTTCAAGGGTGCGACTCAGGGCTACGCGGTGGGCCGCTGGACGTTCGTGAGCGATGACGCCAAAACGCCGACGCAGCACGGAACGTACATCACAATCTGGCAGAAGCAGGTCGACAGAAGTTGGAAGATCATTTACGACGGCGGCGCGCCGGATCCGGCGGGGAAGAAGTAGGAGCTTATCGCGTTTGTCGGACCGCCGCGTCCGGAAAAATGCGGAACCGCTTGCGCGCCTCGATGCGGTAGGTTTCAAAGTCCGCGAAATCAATCGTGAAGATGGTGTTGAGGCCTTCGCGTTGAGCCAGATGAACCAAGGTGGCGTCGGCAAAGTCCATCGGGCGATCTTGATATCGGTGCATTAGAACTCCGAGTGCTGGCAGATCGTTGTCAGCGATTTCGCCGAGGGTGATCGCGCCCGACCGGATGAAGTTCCATGCCGCTTCGACTTCGTGTGGCGAATCTCCCACCAAATGAAACAGCTCGGTAAGTACAGCTTGCGAGGTCAACAACGGCAGGCGGAGGCCCTGAAGTGACTCGACGCAGGCATTATGCCAACGGTCGCGACGATCGAGCAATGCGAGCAGGGCGCCGGTATCAGCCAGCGCGCTGGGACGAACCACGCTAACTGGCATGGCGGCCGTGCGCCCGTACGGCGTCACCGTTGCGGATAGAGGTCGTCTTTTTGATCGGCGCGTTGACCGGCGCGGATTTCGCCCTATGTTGCAAGCGCTGGCGAATCAGCTCACGAGTGTTCTCGGAGCGGCTCGCGTCGTCACCGCAGATGGTGCCCAGAGTTGCAGCGACCACTGAGTGCAGCCTTGCCTGATGTGCCTCTTCAGACTCGCTCTGTGCGCTTCGGCCGTCGTGCAGCCATTGCTGCGCGAGCTGATCGAGCATCTCCGCCAGACTGATGCTCTTCGCCCGTGCTTCCGCCTCCAGGGCCATCTTGGTCTGCGGATCGAGCCGCCAACTGTAGATTTCTGACTTCGCCATGCACTACAGTGTAGTGCAATATTTGCCAAAAAGGCAAACATTGCATTTCCACAGTTTTCTGCCGCACTCCTCGCTTCGCCTGTGCAATGCCATTGCAATCCTGCTACCATACATAAAATCCACGCAGGGAGATCAATTTGAAATCGATCCTTGCGCTGGAAGATGGCCGCATCTTCCACGGCAAAGGCTTCGGCGCAGCGTCAGAATGTAGCGGCGAAGTTGTTTTTAATACATCCCTCACCGGCTATCAGGAGATCTTCACCGACCCCTCCTACGCCGGGCAAATTGTCGTTCTTACAAATCCCCAAATTGGAAACTACGGCACGGCGTCGGAAGATGACGAATCCGCGCGGCCCTACATTGAGGGTTTGATTGTGCGCGAGTTTTCGCGCGTACATTCGAACTGGCGGGCGGATTCGACTACCGACGACTACCTGAAGCGCGCGAACGTTCCCGTGCTCGCCGAAATTGACACGCGTGCGCTGGTGAGGCACCTGCGCGATCGCGGCGTGATGCGTGGAGTAATTGCCTCATTTGACGACGATGCGACTGTGAACGCAGACGCGTTCGTCGCCAAGGCGCGCGCGATTCCCAAGATGGACGGCACCGACCTGGCGCGCGTGGTTTCCACGCCTTCGCTTTACGAATGGGAAGGCGGCGGCGCGCCGCTCGACTCCACGCAGCAGGCTCGCATCGCAGCGCTGGCCGCGCACGGCGGCAAGGTGCTGCCGCCCGAAAAACCGCTGCGCTTTCATGTGGTGGCGTATGACTTTGGCATTAAGCGCAACATTCTGCGGATGCTGCATGAGCATAGTTGCCGGGTGACGGTCGTCCCCGCGCAAACGAGTGCGGCGGATGTTTTGGCGCTCAAGCCCGATGGCGTGTTTCTCTCCAACGGTCCCGGCGACCCTGAGCCTTGCACCTACGCCGTCGAGGCGATTCGCGGGTTGCTGGGCCGCAAGCCGGTGTTCGGCATCTGCCTTGGGCATCAGTTGATGGGCCTTGCGTTCGGCGGCAAGACTTTCAAGCTCAAGTTTGGACACCATGGCGGCAACCATCCCGTGAAGCAGCTTTCCACGGGTAAGGTGGAGATCACGGCGCACAATCACAACTTTGCGGTGGACCCGGATTCACTTAAGCAGAGTGAGGTGGAATTGACTCACGTGGATCTGAACGACGGCTGCTGCGAAGGCCTGCGTCACCGCACCCTACCTGCCTTCTGTGTGCAGTACCATCCGGAGGCTGCGCCGGGGCCGCACGATTCGCACTATTTGTTTGCGGACTTTGTGCGCATGATGGAGGGGAAGTAATGAGGGTGACTTGGAGCGAAGCGAGCTTGTTTGCCATCATCGCTTGGTCTGTTCCTTGCCTAAGCCTCACAGGGATGCCGAATCTGTTGCGTATCACTGCGAAAGACTGCGGTGCTCAGGCAAAAAAGCCCCAAGTGTTCGCCAAGCTGTCGACCTCGAGCGGTTGGAAAAAATACGCATCGCAGAGCAGAGTTCCGGAAAAGCGCGACATGGTTGCTCATGTGTGGGGTGGCAAGGGCCAAAGGACGTTGCTTTCGTATGGTGAGTGCAACGAGAGTGGCGACTTCTGCCAATTGGTTTACTTTTGCTTCGACACAACGGGTAAGGCAGAATCGGCAGCAGAGGAGTTTCGAACTGCGTGGGGTTGGGGATATACCGAACAAGATACTTTTTCCGCAGATGGCGCAACCCGAACGAGTAGCTATGCGTGGTGGGATCTTACAACTAACCAGAAACTCACAGCAAAACCTACTGAGCCAGATAACGAGCCTATGTGGACTGCAATCCCCAAGTGGCGGAAGGTGCTGATCTGCCTTTCGCGACTTTATTGAAGAGCAAATAGATACGGCTCATAGATTTTCACGAATGCCCAAACGCACTGACATCTCGAAGATTCTGATTCTTGGCTCGGGGCCAATCATCATTGGCCAGTCGGCGGAGTTCGACTATTCCGGCACGCAGGCCTGCAAAGCGCTGAAGGCTGAAGGTTATGAGGTCGTGCTGGTGAACTCTAACCCGGCCACGATCATGACAGATCCTGAATCGGCCGATCGCACTTACATCGAGCCACTTACTCGCGCTTATGTGGAAGAGATACTTCGAGTGGAAAGCGAGCTAAGCGGCGGTGCGATGTTCGCTTTGTTGCCTACGGTGGGCGGGCAGACGGCGCTGAACCTCGCAGTGGAGCTAGCTGATGGTGGCGATCTGGAGAAGCACAACGTGATTTTGATCGGCGCTAACATTCAGGCCATCAAGAAGGCGGAAGACCGGCTCTTCTTCAAAGACGCGACGCAGAAGATCGGGCTGGACGTGCCGCGCTCCCGCCTGGTGAGCAATGTGCGCGAGGGGCTGGAGTTCGCCACTACCATCGGCTTTCCTTTGGTGATTCGACCGTCATTTACGCTGGGCGGCAGCGGAGGCGGCATAGCTTACAACCGGGAAGAGTTATCGGAGACTCTATCGCGAGGGCTCGATCTTTCGCCGGTACACGAAGTGTTGCTGGAAGAATCTGTACTAGGCTGGAAAGAGTTTGAGTTAGAAGTCGTCCGCGATCTTGCTGACAACGGCATCGTGATCTGCTCCATCGAAAACTTCGACCCCATGGGCGTCCATACCGGCGATTCTATTACAGTTGCGCCCGCACAAACGCTGACCGACCGCGAGTATCAAGTAATGCGCAACGCTGCGCTGGCAGTGATTCGCGAGATTGGCGTGGAGACCGGCGGATCGAACGTACAGTTTGCCGTGAATCCCAAAGATGGTCGCATGATCGTAATCGAGATGAATCCGCGGGTGTCTCGTTCCTCAGCGTTAGCCTCGAAGGCTACCGGATTTCCGATTGCAAAGATTGCGGCTAAGTTGGCAGTAGGGTACACGCTCGATGAGATTACTAACGACATTACGCGCAAAACCCCAGCGTGCTTCGAGCCTACGCTCGACTATGTGGTTGTAAAGATTCCTAAGTGGCAGTTTGAAAAGTTTCCCGGTGCGGACGAAAACCTTGGCCCGCAGATGAAGTCGGTGGGCGAGGTGATGGCGATTGGCCGCACCTTCAAGGAAGCGATGTTGAAGGCCATTCGTTCGCTCGACACTGGCAAGAAGATCGAATCGGAAGTGATCGAACCTAAGCGGCTTACGCAGCGGCTGGTGACGGCGCATCCAGAGCGACTAAGCTATGTGCGTTATGCCTTGGCGCATGGGATGTCAGTTGCAGAGGTCGCCCGACTTACCGGAATAGATCCGTGGTTCCTCGAACAGTTATATGAAGTAAGCCTGGTAGAGGCCGAGATTGCAAAGTCGTCTGCCGAATCTGTGACGGCAGATGAGTTACTCGAAGCCAAGCGTATGGGCATTTCGGATGGCAAGCTGGCATCACTGTGGGGCATGGATTCGGGTAAAGTTGGTCAGGAGAAGATCCGGCGAGTGCGCGAGTTGCATGGGGTTAAGCCGGTGTACAAGCGCGTGGATACCTGTGCCGCCGAGTTTGAGAGTTATACGCCGTATATGTACTCGACTTACGAGCAGGAAGACGAGGCGGCACCGACCAAACAGAAGAAAGTAATGATTCTGGGTGCTGGGCCGAATCGCATTGGACAGGGAATTGAGTTTGACTACTGCTGCTGCCATGCCGCGTTTGCACTGCGGGAGGACGGCTTCGAGACCATAATGGTCAACTGCAACCCGGAGACGGTCTCGACCGATTACGACACTAGTGACCGCTTGTACTTTGAGCCGCTGACACTGGAGGATGTGTTCGCGGTGTATGAGCATGAAGTGTCCGCCGGAGCCTCGGTAGGTGTGATTGTGCAGTTCGGCGGCCAGACGCCGCTGAACCTTGCTCTGCCACTTACTGCGGCTGGAGTGACCGTGATAGGCACTTCACCAGAGTCCATTGACCTTGCCGAAGATCGCAAACGCTTTGGCGCGCTGCTGGAGGAGTTGCGTATTCCGCAAGCGCCGGGAGCGATGGTCACGTCCGTGGAAGCTGCAGTGGAAGCAGCGAAACGCATTGGATACCCGGTGTTAGTGAGACCGAGTTATGTGCTGGGCGGGCGATCCATGGTGATCGCACACGACGAGGCAACGGTGGCGCGCTACATGAAGGAGGGCGTTGAGTACTCGCAAGATCGCCCAGTACTGATTGACCGCTTTCTGGAAAATGCGATTGAGTTAGACGTAGATGCACTGTCGGATGGCGAGGATGTCGTTATCGGCGGCATCATGCAGCATATCGAAGAAGCTGGCATTCACTCCGGCGATTCGTCGTGCGTACTGCCAACAGTAGACATTCCAGCAAACTTACTTGCTACCATGCGTGAGTATACCTTCAAGCTGGCGCGTGCTCTGAAGGTGATTGGGCTGCTGAATATTCAGTTTGCGATTCCTCGCGATAAATCAGGACGGCCTGCGGATACGGTTTATGTAATTGAGGTGAATCCGCGAGCATCGCGTACGGTGCCATACGTCTCTAAGGCTACGGGTGTACCGATGGCGAAGATTGCTGCACGCCTTATGACTGGCCGCAAACTGCGCGAGTTCCTGCCCGAGAATATTGAACGCGGAACAGACTTAGATACTGGTAAGCGCTTCTTTGTAAAGTCGCCGGTATTTCCGTGGAATAAATTCCCCGGGGTAGATACTGTGTTAGGTCCAGAGATGCGGTCAACGGGCGAAGTAATGGGAGTTGGGGATACATTCGGCGAGGCGTTTGCCAAGGCGCAGATTGCCGCAGGACAGACGCTGCCGACGAAGGGCGCCGTGTTCATCAGCATCACCGATGCGGACAAGCCGTTTGTGGCAGACGTTGCGAGGCGGTTCTTGGAGCTAGGATTCTCGCTGGTTGCAACGGAAGGTACTGCGAAGGTGATCGAAGCCGCAAACCTCCCGGTTGAGCGCATCTTCAAGGTGAAGGAAGGCCGCCCGAATGTGGTGGATCGCATCAAGATTGATGGCGTTCAGTTGATTGTGAATACGCCGTCGGGTGCGGATACCTGGTTTGATGAGAAAGCGATTCGGCGGGCTGCGGTGCTGCACCGGATTCCGACATTGACGACGCTGGCAGCTGCGCGCGCTGCGGCGGAGGGGATTGCTGCGCTGAGGGCGGGCGGCCTCAAGGTAGTTGCCATTCAGCAGGTGCATGCGGATCGAATTGCGGGAGACTAGCTCTCAAAAAGCAACATCCGACACAGAGGCACTGAGACACAGAGGAAGAAATATCTCAGAACGGTCGGGTCCACATGGAGGCTCCTCGAAATTCATCCCCGAAGCCCAAGGGGACGCGGTCAACGGCTAAGCCTAAGCGTGTGCCCAGCAAGTTCAAGAAGGTTAGCGAAGAGATGGCGCAGTGGTCAGCGCTCATCGGCGACGAATTGCTCACTTGGCCGCAAGTGGAAGCGCGGAGATTGTTCGGCTGCTCCGCTTACTACCGCAACGGCAACATCTTTGCAGTGTTGCCAGCAACGCGCGATTTCTTCAAGCCCAATCAGGTCGCGTTCAAGTTTCCTAAGTCGAAGCCGTGCCCTGCCAAGTTGAAGGTGCGTCTGGAAGCTGATACGCGCGTCACCATCAGCGGCACCTTCCAGCACTGGATCAACTTCATCCTGCTCACCGATCGCGACTTTCGCGATTTTCTGGAATACTGTGCGTACGCGCATGAAGATGCAAAGTAAGGACAGCGGGATCCCTCGCTTTGCTTCGGGATTTCGACTGACGTCTCCCGGCCTCGCATCCACCAGGCCTGCCGCCGTCAAAGCGCCTCAACTTGAAACTTGAAACCAGAAACCTCAAACTGTAGTCATGCTTCTTTCTGGAATCTTTGCTCCGATCACGACGCCTTTTTATCCCGACGGCCGGATTTACCTTCGCAAGCTGGAACATAATGTGGATCGCTACTCGCGCACTCCCGTGGCGGGGATGGTGGTGCTGGGCTCGACGGGCGAGCCGGTGATGCTCAACAGTAGTGAGCAGCGTGAGGTTTTGGCGGAGGCGATTTCGCTGGCCGCACCAGAGAAGGTGATGATCGCAGGGTGTGGTGCGGAGTCGGTCGTCGAGACGCTGCGCTTGATTGAGCATGCTGCCACTTGTAAGTATGACGCGGCGCTGGTGCGCACGCCGCATTTTTACAAGAGTCAGATGACGCCGGTGGCGATGCTCAACTTCTATCGCACGGTGGCCGACCGGTCGCCGCTGCCGGTGATTCTTTACACGGTGCCTGCGTTTACGGGGTACGACTTGCCGACTGAGGTCGTCGCTGAACTGGCGCAGCATTCGAATATTATCGGCATCAAGGATTCGAGCGGCAATGTGGAGAAGGCGCGGGCGATGGTGGAGGCCACGCGCGGCGTGAAGCGCGCGGCGGACGTCACAGAGGTGTTCGCGGCGGTCACGGGCCGCATGTTGGCTCCGAGGCTTGACGTTGAGAAACTGGGCATCGTGCAGCCCGGGCTGATTCAGCTTGGAGCTGCTCCGGCGGAAGGCGAGACTGCAACTTTGGTAGCCCCGCCTCCTGTCGAGCCGAAGCCCAAGTTCAAGATGCGCAGCAAGGAAGTTGGCTTTCAGGTGCTGGTGGGTGCGGCGCACACGCTCAAACCATCGCTGGAAGGGGGCGCGGTGGGCGCGATTCTGGGCTTTGCCTGCTGCTCTCCCACGGCGTGCTTTGAGATTTTTACCGCGCATAGAGAAGGTGACGACAAGCTGGCGGAAGAGAAGCAGACGATTGTTGGCGAGGCCGCGAAGTATGTGGTGACGCAGCGCGGCGTGGCGGGCGTTAAGTATGCGATGGACTTGAACGGATATTACGGCGGCACTCCGCGCCTGCCGCTGCTGCCGTTGACGGGCGAGCAGAAGGATGAGATCGTGCGGCTGGTAGCGGGGCTAAGGAACTAGGGGTTTGCAAGCAGTCCACGGGAAGGTGGAACAGGGATATCGCGGATATGATCTCGCCTGACGTGACTTTACAGCCCTGGCACATATGGATATGGGCTGCCATTAAATCGTGGAAGTTGATTGCAGGCTTCGGCTGGTCCGCTGTCGTCGCATGGCGCTATCGCGATCGCCTGCGCCGATCGAATGGATGGCCGATGGTATGGGGCGAGGTTCATACTGCGTTGCCAATGCCGGATAATCCCCGGACGCTTGAGGTGATTTACAACTACGGTGCCGAGGGCAGTTTTTACGCAGGAACGTATCACAAGCTATTTCTGTGGCGCAGCAAGGCAGAGGAGTTCGGCTCGCAGCTTCGAGGGCAAAAGGTGGAAGTGTTCTACAACCCTCACAAGCCGGAAGAATCAGTAATGAAGTTGCCGCACTGGTTCGGCAAGGGTGCTGCATGATGTTAGGCCCGCTTCTTGGAGACGGATCGGATCCCAGCGGCACGCTATGGTATCTCTTGCTCGGGTTCCTTGGTTTTACATTGGTTGGAGCCTGGTGGGAAATTCCTAGGTGGTGGCGCAGGCGCAAAGCAACAGTGATCTGCGACGGGAATGTCTTCAAGGTTGAAGTAGAGGGAGCTGGCAGGCGGCTCTACCGAGTGGTTGTTTCCTTCTCATTTCTTGCAGAAGGGACGAGCTGGGGCGGCGTGGACCGGATTTACGTTAAGTATCGAAGCAATGCTGACGCCGCCGCAGTTCGGATTGAGAAAAAGGGCGTCGTAATCGTGCACTACGAGCCGGGCAATCCCCAGAACTCCTGTATCAAAGTGTTGGAATAAGAATTGCGGGATGAAATGATCACTGACTGCCACGTCCATATACAGCCGCCGGAGATGTTTCGGGCCGAGGTGCGCGGCAAGATGGCGGGTACCCCTGAGGAGTTTGTGCGCATTGCCGAGTTTGCGGCTTCGCCGGCGCGGCTGCTGACCTACCTCGACGGCTGCGGCGTGGATCGAGTCGTACTTATCGGCTGCGTTGCGCCTGAGGTAATGGGCACGGGGCCGGAGATCAATCCGTGGCTGGCTAAGTACGTGCAAACCGACCCGCGCCGCCTGCTGATGTGCGGTAGCGTGAATCCGCAGCATTCGCGGAACGTGGAAGGCGATCTGCGCGAGGTGCTGGCGATGGGTGCGCGCATGATCAAGATTCATCCGCCGCATCAGCTGTTTGCCGCGAATGAATATGTGAACGGACTCGACGGATTAGCCACCATCTATCGCATCTGCGAGGCTGAGAGTGTGCCGGTGATGGTGCATACGGGCACGTCAATTTTCGCGGGCGCACGTAATAAGTTCGCCGACCCCATGCCGCTCGATGATGTTGCGGTAGACTTTCCAAATCTCAAGCTGATCATGGCGCATGGTGGCCGTCCACTATACATGGAGACGGCATTTTTTCTGCTGCGTCGGCATCCCAATCTCTACTTCGACATCAGCAGCATTCCGCCGAAGAAGCTCCTCGAATATTTTCCGCGACTGGAGCAGATCGCGCACAGGTCGCTCTTTGGGTCGGACTGGGCCGGGCCGGGTCTGCGTGGGATTGAACACAACTTGGCCGACTTCCGCGCATTGTCGCTGAGTGAGACGGCGAAGCAGCGGATTCTCTCAGGGACGGCGCTGGAGATTTGGCCGGAATAAGAGCAAAATCTGCTACAGAAGCACTGAGGCACAGAGGTTTTCCTATTGCAAAGCTTCCCGCACGAACGCGATAGACTAGTTTCATGCCGCAAGAGTTGCCAGATTCTTCCGCGAACGGTTTGCAGGACTCGCAGGTCTTTGCGGAATTGGTAAAGCAGCTGCCGGACACCAGTTGGGGCTATTTGTGTGCACTCGGGTTTTGGGCCGCGCAGTTGTTTTTCATTTGGTCGCTCCAAAAGCAGGGCATTGCCCCGGAAGCGCTCCCTGACAAACTGCCGCCGGGAACCGAATGGTCTACGGTTCCGCTGTTGGGCATGTCTGTGGTTTGCACGATCTTTTATTATTTCTGCATTTATCGCTTCCACATAGTGGCGAGGGCTACTCCGGGGTGGGAGCATCCGATCTCTGCGAAACGTGCGGTAGGGTTTCACTTCATTCCTTTCTACAATTTTTACTGGATCTTCAAATGGCCGCTTGAGCTTGGCCGCTTTGCACGCTGGTGTATGCCGAATCCTGGCATCAATTGGCAGTTCGGACTCGGGTATATCGCCACGCAGTTGTTGGTGTTCGCGGATCCAGCGTTAGGGGTGCTCGCGATGTTCGGGTTGTGCGGCTACGTGCGCTGGCGGCTGCGGATTTGTCTGGAGTTCAAGGCTGCATTGGCGGGACGAGCCCAAGCCGAAGCGTTTTCGGGCCAGTAGAACCGCGCTGGAAAGTTGCTGTCGTTCCATGTATAACAATAGGTTGCGGTGACCCACGCAGTTTCCTTCCGTGCGGGCAGCAACAGCGAAATCCCAATTCATCTTACGTAGTCTGTGAGGCATCATATGTCGAGCGGAAGCCAAGCGCCCAAAGGCCTGGAAGGCATTGTCGCGACCACATCCAGCATTTGTTACATTGACGGCGCGGCAGGCATTCTCGCCTATCGTGGCGTGGAGATCAATGAGCTGGCCGTCAAGTCGAACTTTGAGGAAGTCTGTTATTTGCTATGGTACGGACGCTTCCCCAAGTCCGAGGAACTTGCGAAGCTGAACGCTGATCTTGCGGCGGAGCGGCAGTTGCCGTCGGCGGTGAATGACTTGCTGCGACTGGTGCCGACCTCTTCCAAGCCGATGGACGTGCTGCGCACCGCGACCTCGATGCTCGGCTTGTACGATGCCGATGCCAACAAGGGAGACCACGACGCCAACGTGCGCAAGGCGATCCGCATCACCTCGCAGATGGCAATGATTGTGGCCAACTTCGACCGGATTCGCAAGGGCAAGGCACTCGTGGAGCCCGACAAGTTGTTGTCCCACGCGGGCAATTTTTTGCTAATGCTGAACGGCGAAAAGCCCAGCGACACCGCAACCAAGACGCTGGATTTGGCGCTGATTCTTCATGCAGATCACGAGCTGAATGCTTCCACCTTCGCGGCGCGTGTTACAGCGGCGACGCTCTCCGATATGCACTCGGCGATCACCTCTGCGATTGGCGCGCTCAAGGGCCCGCTGCATGGCGGGGCGAATGAAGACGTGATGCGTCTGCTGCTGGAAATCGCCAAGACGGGCGAAGATCCGGTGGCGAAGGTGAGGGCGATGCTGGCCGAGAAGAAGAAGGTACCGGGGATGGGTCATCGCGTGTACAAGGTGCTTGACCCCCGCGCCGTGCATTTGGCCAAGATGTCGGAGAGCCTGAGCAAGACGACTGGCGACTCGCGCTGGTACGACTGGTCGCACCAGATGCAGGAGTTCATCAAGAAGGAAAAGAACCTGAACGCCAACGTGGACTTTTATTCGGCGTCTACGTATCACATGCTCGGGCTCGATATTGATCTGTTCACGCCGATCTTTGCGCTATCGCGCATCAGCGGATGGGCCGCGCATGTGATCGAGCAGCTCGATGACAACCGCCTGATTCGTCCTCGCGCAGATTACACGGGGCCAGCGCATCCTGCGCCGTACCCGCCGATGGAGAGCCGCTAGGGAGTTGCCGGTTGCCAGTTCCCAGTGGCCAGCAAAATCGCGGGTGCCTTGCGGCACCCGCTTCGTTTGTCCGATGCTTGCGTCGCGTTGCCCTCGCGTAGAATCTATATAGAGTAGGTTCCTCTCCCTATGCGCCGCGTTTACTTCGACAACAACGCCACTACGCCGCTTCTTCCAGAAGTGTTTGCGGCGATGCGTCCGTGGCTGGAGTCGAATGTGGGCAACGCCTCGTCCATTCACCATCATGGGCAGGATGCGCGGGCTGCCGTGGAGCAGGCGCGCGATTCTGTGGCGAAGCTGTTCGGTTGCCGTCCGGCAGAGGTCGTATTCACCAGCGGCGGCACTGAGGGCGACAATTTGGCACTGTTCGGTACGCTTAAGCCCGGGGATCATCTGATTACCACGACAGTTGAGCATCATGCGGTGCTGAACTCGGCGGAGCATTGGCAGGAGATGGGTGCGCAGGGCGGGGAAGTCACCTATGTTCCTGTTGACGGCTGCGGGCTGATTGATCCGGAGGACGTGCGCCGTGCGCTGCATCCCAACACCAAGCTGATCAGCGTGATGTTCGCGAACAACGAGACGGGCGTGATCCAGCCCATCGCCGAGATTGGTAAGGTCGCAAATGAGGCAGGTGTCGCCTTCCACACCGATGCCGTGCAGGCAGCTGGCAAGGTGCCGCTGGACGTTCGAGCACTAGGTGTGAGCTTGCTGAGCATATCGGGTCACAAGTTGCACGCGCCGCAGGGCGTGGGAGCGCTTTACGTCCGCAAGGGGACGAAGTTGCAGCCGATGTTTTACGGCGGTCGGCATGAGCGTTCACGCCGCGCAGGAACGGAGAATGTACCGGGCATCGTCGCGCTGGGCAAGGCAGCAGAAATTGCCCGCGAGGGCCTTGCGAACGGTGCTGCCGAGCGCATGGCGGCGATGCGCGATCGGCTGGAGCAGGGAATTTTGGCGCAGGTGGAGTCGGCGGGGGTGAATGGTTCGGATGCGCACGGAGCTGTGAGCGGAAACGCCCTGCGTGTGCCCAACACAACGAATCTCTACTTCGATCACATTGAGGGCGAGCCGCTGATTATTGCGCTCGACCTGAAGGGGCTGGCGTGTTCTACGGGGGCGGCGTGTTCGTCGGGCGCAATTGAGCCTTCGCATGTGCTGACGGCGATGGGCCTCGGCGGCGAGCGGGCGCGGGGCAGCATTCGTCTGAGTCTGGGCAAGCAGAATACGGATGAAGAAGTAGACTTTGCGCTGGAACTGATTCCGCAAACGGTGGCGCGGCTGAGAGAGATTTCGCCGACGTGGCATCGGGCGATGGCTAAGAGTTTATGACAGAGGTAATTACAAAGCGCAATATCGCGGTCGCCATGTCTGGCGGCGTGGATTCTTCTGCCGTGGCAGCGATGCTGCACGCCGAGGGGCACAACGTCGTCGGACTGACGATGCAATTGTGGAATCAGCGGCGGCTTTCTGGCAAAGAAGGTATGCCGGAGCAGGTCACCGGGCGCTGCTGCTCGCTCGACGATGTATACGACGCGCGCGCGGTGGCGCGGCAGATTGGCATTCCGTATTACGTGGTGAATCATGAGGAGCGCTTCGAGCGCGATGTGGTCAAGCCGTTTGTGGCGGAGTATCTTGCCGGGCGCACACCGATTCCTTGCAGCTTGTGCAATGACCACATCAAGTTTGATCAGTTCATCACGACAGCGCGGCAGGTGGGTTCGGACTGGATCGCCACTGGCCACTATGCGCGCAATGAGTTTGACGAGACGAGCGGGCGCTGGCTGTTGAAGCGTCCGGCGGATCGTGCCAAGGATCAGACGTACTTTCTATTCGGCCTAACGCAGGAGCAGCTTTCGCGAACGATGTTTCCGCTCGGGCATCTCACCAAGCCCGAGGTGCGGGAGCGAGCACGCGAGGCAGGATTGGCGCTTGCGGAAAAGCCGGACTCGCAGGAGATTTGCTTCGTTCCGGGCAATGATTACAAGCGTTTCATCGAGGCGTATCTGGAGGAGCAGGCGCAGCAATTGCCGGACACCTCGGGCGAACTGGTGACGGCGAGCGGAGAAGTGATCGCCGAGCATGGCGGCATCCACAACTTTACGGTGGGCCAGCGCAAAGGACTCGGCGTGGCGACAGGCGAGCCGGTGTATGTCCTGCAGATTCATCCGGAGTCGCATCGTGTTGTAGTGGGGCGTGACGAAGAGTTGCTGGCTCGCGAGATGCGCGTGGACCGCGTGAACTGGATTGCGATAGATGGATTGCCGGAGAGCCAGAGCATCCGAGCCGCAGTCAAGATTCGGCATCGCCATGAACCAGCGCTGGCGACGATTGAGGCGGCTGGCGAACACTCTGGCAAGAGCGAAGTGCGAGTGATGTTTGATGAGCCACAGCGTGCGATTACGCCCGGTCAGGCTGCGGTGTTCTACGACGGAGAGACTGTCGTGGGTGGCGGCTGGATTCGCCAAGCCCGCTGATTCTCTATTCGGCTTCTCGGCTTCGTGGCGTGGTAGGGATTCTTCGCTTCGCTCAGAATGACAGCCTGAAAATAATTAGACACGTTGGAAAGGATCTAAATAAATAGATCGTCTTGCGGGGCATCTTTGCGGCGCCCATTACCCGGATTGCGATTCTTGCCCAGAAAGTGCTCCAGACCCGCCGTTACCCCTTCTACAATCGCGCTAAATTTACGCACGGGCGATACCACGGTGCGATGCACAATCTCCGAAGTCTCTTCCACGCGATCGAGGGTGCGGGTTACAAGTGCATCGGTGCGAATGATCTGCTTGCGGCCGCGGTCGAGCACATCGCTCAAGGAGCTGTCGAGCTTAGCCATATTCAGTCGCGCCAGCTCACTGGTCTTGGTGGTGTTCTCAAGGATTGCGTCAATCTTGGGGCGCGAGTCCTTTAGCAGCGAGTGTGCGGATTCAATCGCTGGAATCGCCTTGTCGCGCATCTCTCCGGAGAGAACTTGCATCTGGGCGAGCGCTTTGCGCACGGTGAGGAAGAGTGCGAACAGGATCACCATCTGCAAAATTACTGCAATGGAGACGGCGGCGTCGAAGAGCACCATCCACTGATCTAGGGAACTCATCGGGCTAGGAAATCCTCCTCGTGCGCCAGCTAGTGGAGAAGTGCTGACTGCACGTCTTGATGGGGCGCTAGGCAGCGCCCCGCACTTCACTTGTACACAGTAGACTAGACTCCGGGAGCCACATCCTCGGGCTCATCCACAATCGTGGCCGCGCGATACTTCTGGAAGCCGGTTTCCACTGCCGTCCGGAGGCGGTCACGCTGATCGTTGAGCGTGTCGCGTCCCTTGTCCACCCAGTCAGAAGCTTGCTCGCGAGTTGCACGGGCCTTTTCAGTCACGATGTCGCGTCCTTGAACGGCGCGTTCGCGCAGTACGTTACGGGTTTCTTCGCCAGCGCGGGGGGCATATAAAACGCCAGCCACCGCACCAATGCCTATGCCTGCCAAAAACCACAACAGATTGCCACCGCTATTGTCTGCCATAAAAACCTCCGAAATACTGCCTAAAGCCGATGGTAGCATCCGGCGAAAGGGGATTCAAACTCACATGAGCCTTAGAGCAAGTTACTCATGGCTTGCGGATGGGGCGCAGTACAATATCGCTCACAAACGAGCGGGGCGCCTGCGTGACCAGCATCGCCACTACGTGAGCTACATCTTCCGGTTGCAGCATCTTGGCGGCGTCCTTGCCGCTGTGCGGGCTAAAGTCCGTTTCAGTGGAGGCGGGGCAAACAACCGACACCCGGATGCCCTGCTCCCGCAGCTCTTCCGCAGCCGAGTAGCTAAGGCCGTTGAGTCCCCACTTGGACGCGGCATAGGCCGCGCCGTTGGGTAATGGGTTCCTGCCCACTACCGAGGAGATGTTGATGATGTCGCCGCCGGTGACGAGCATAAGCGGCGTAAAGGCCCGCATGCAGTAGAAGACGCCGCGCAGGTTGGTGTTGAAGATGCGATCCCACTCCTCGGGGTCAACTTCGTGCAGCTTGCGGCTGGAGCCGCCTACTCCGGCATTGTTTACCAAAATGTCCACTCGCTCGAATCGGCGGGCAACTTCGGTGGCGAGGGCACCTACCGATTCGAGATGCGAAACGTCGCATTGGATGGGATAGGCCTCCCCTCCGGTGGAATGAATCAAGGCTGCCGCAGTTTCCAGAACCTCCAACCGGCGTCCGCAAAGCACTACGGTGGCTCCCAGTGCCGCAAACTGCCGGGCGATGGCGGCTCCAATGCCGCTGCCTGCGCCGGTGACTACCGCGACCTTACCACTCAGACGGGATTCCGCGGCGGGATCTAGTAGATTCATACGATGCTGGAACCTTTCTGCTCCAAACGGGGTCTTACATCTTGCACGGAGCTGTGTGCATCATAGTGCGAGCGGGGGTGAAAATGCTCTCGCGGGAAAAGATGTTGCGGGACGGCTTGCCATCTCCGAGAGGCATCCTTATAATCCTCGGAACTGGCGGATGACATCTGGAGCAGCCTTCTCTTGAGGGAAGAGGGGAAGGTAGGGGTGGTTGAAGGCTTCAGGGCTAGTCCTGACCCATAATGCGGCCGCAAGCCAAGCGCTCTGCCGGAAAGTTGGCAGGATGTGAGAGCATATCGGCATCGCAGTTTTCCCGAGACGTTAAGGAGCTTATGAGAATGAAGAAGACGTTTGTCACGCTTGCGCTGTTTCTGGCCGCAATGATCGTTGTGGGGCAAAGTGCAGCGCAAACTGCGCCTGCGGCCGCCACTGCCACCAAAACCATCAAAGACCCAGCCGAGTTTAATGCCTACGACAACGCCATCAAGCAGACCGATCCGGCGGCCAAAGCTAGCGGATTGGAGTCGTTCCTCACCCAGTACCCCAGCAGCGTGGTGAAGGAAGATGCGATGGAATCTCTGCTGGGTGCCTACCAGCAGGCGCAGAACGGCGTTAAGCTGGCGGAAACCGCGGTCAAGATGGCGGATGCATTTCCGAATAACGTGCGCGCCAACGTCGTAGCTGCCTACTTTAAGAATCAGGCGGGCTTGCAAAAACAAGATCCGGACAATAATTTTGCGTCTGCGGAGAAGTATGGCAAGCAGGGTCTCTCTGGCGTAGGCGTGATGGCCAAGCCGGACGGTGTAGCCGATGCCGACTTTGCCAACCAGAAAAAGGCCTTTACTGATGCTCTGAACGGGATTGTTGGCGGAGCAGCCTTCCAGCTGAAGGATTATCCGACGGCCATTCAGTACTTAAAGCTGGCTGCGGATGCCAACCCCAAGGACTTGCAGAGCGTCTATCAGTTGGGCATCGCGATGCTGTCCAGCAAGCCCTCGGACGATGTGAACGGCTTGTTCTATGTGGCACGAGCCCTGAGCTTGGCTCAGACTCCGGCGCAGAAGAAGTCCATTGGTGACTACGGCGCGCGTCGTTATAAGAAGTTCCACGGTGGCGATGACGGATGGGATGCTGTACAGACTGCCGCTGCTGCGAACAATGCGCCTCCAGCGGGCTTTGTGATCGCTGCAGCACCGCCGCCGCCCTCGCCAGCGGATCAGGTCAACGACTTCCTGAAGAAAGATCCCAAGGAGTGGGACTTCGGTCTATGGCAGTTTGCGCTGACTGACGGATCCGAGGCACAGAAGACTAAAATTTGGGACGCGATTAAAGGTACGCCAATCCAGCTCGGTGGCAAGGTGATTACAGTGATGGCCGATACACTCACGCTCGCCGCTAGCGTAGAGGATATTGATGCAAGCAAGCCGGACGTAACCCTCAAAATGACCGAGATCATTCCGGCCAAACTGATGCCGAAGGTCGGCGACACCATAGTTTTCGGTGGTACCTTCGCATCCTACACAGCCAGTCCTTCGTTCATGATGACGCTAGATAATGGGACGCTGCCGCAACCAAAAAAGGAGCCAGCCCCCAAGAAGCCGCCCGTGCATCACAAGCACTAAGCTCGGGGGATTCCAACCCCAAAGAATCAGGCCGCCTGCGAGGGCGGCCTTTCTGTTGTGCGGAGTAGTTGTCGCCGGGCATGTGCCGGACTGAGAATTGTTGTCTGGGCCTAGTGGTTGACCGTCTTGCGTTGCGGCAATGTTGTGTTTTCCACACTGCGCGGCGGACGCCGCGCGGCCGTGCGCACCTGCCGGGGGTCAATCTCCAGTTCGGCGAGGATGCGGCTGAGGGTGTTACGGTGCATGTTCAGGTGGCGTGCCGCGCGGCTTTGATTACCACGGTGGCTCGCCAGCACGCTGAGGATGTACTGCTTCTTGAAATCACGCGCTGCATCTTCGTATGAAATGCCGAGTTGCCGCATTTGCTGGACGAGGGCTTCCAGTTGTTCCTTCACTATGACTCGCTTTCCTGATATGGCCCGCTCCAGCGGGTCTGGTTTATGAAATTGTTGCCGATGACTCTTGTGACTACTTGCGAATAACGCTTATAAAAACGAAATCTACTAAGGTTTTGCGCCGGGCAAAGTGGTGCCGTGGCTTTCCAAATTATGGCGCAGCTCCCGCGATACACCCAACCCCTGCTCGAAGCGTGCTCGAACCTCTTCCGGAGCTGCCCAAACGGCACCCCGCGCCAGCACCAGAAAATACGGAGCCAGCCGCGACCCGGCCAGCCAATCCGCGTTTGGCACAAACGACGTGATGCCCAGCAGCAGTACAGCTACCATTAACACCCCCCGCACCAGCCCAAACGCAGCGCCCAGCAGCCGGTCAAACCAGCTGAGCCCAGTTTCCTTCATCATCCACTGCATCAGGCGACCTGCCAGACTTGCCAGCAGCACTACGCCCAGAAAGATCAGCACGAATGCCACGATATCCGCGATCCACGGTTCTTTTACGAACTGCAAGAACCATGGTGCCACTTGATGATATCCCCATGCAGCGACCAGGAATCCAGCCACCACTCCGGCTAGCGACAGCGCTTCACGAAAAAATCCCTGCGTGATGGCGGTCACCGTGGACGCGATGATGATTCCGAGAATGATCCAGTCAGGCCAATTCATAGCTATGTTTTTAGCGGCTAAAAGCTAGCCCAGCAAATCCTTCCCAGTCATCACCTTATACGCTTCTGCGTACTTCGCGGCAGTTTGCACAGCTACATCGTCAGGCAAGGCCGGCGCGGGCGGTTGCTTGTTCCACTTAATGGATTCCAGATAGTCGCGCACGTACTGCTTGTCGAACGACTCCTGCGCCTTGCCGGGCGAATACTTGTCGGCGGGCCAGAAGCGCGAGGAATCCGGCGTCAGCACCTCATCGCCGAGCGTGATCACGCCGTTGATGGTGCCAAACTCAAACTTGGTGTCCGCAATGATGATGCCGCGCTCGCGCGCATATGCCGAAGCCTTGCTGTACAGCGCCAGCGTAGCGGCGCGCAGCTTCTCGCTCATGTCGAGCCCGACGATCTCCACCATGCGCTCGAACGAGATGTTGATGTCATGCCCACTGGATTCCTTGGTCGCGGGCGTGAAGATCGGTTCCGGCAGCTTGTCCGATTCGCGCAGACCTGCGGGCAGCGCAATGCCGCATACCGCGCCCGACTGCTGATATTCCTTCCAGCCCGAGCCGGAAAGATACCCGCGCACCACGCACTCCACCGGAAACATCTCCGCCCGACGGACCAGCATGGAACGGCCTTCGAGTTGGCTGGCATATTGCCGCGCCTTCTCGGGATATTCGGCCACGTTTGCCGTGACGAAGTGATTGGGCACGATGTCGCCGAGATAGTCAAACCAGAACAGCGAAAGCTGCGTCAGCACGCGTCCTTTGTTGGGGATGCCGGTCGCAAGAATGTAGTCGAAGGCCGAGATGCGGTCGGTGGCCACGAACAGCAGGTGCTTGTCGTCCACGGTGTAAACGTCGCGCACCTTGCCACTGGCATGAAGCGTGAGGTCAGGGAAGTCGGTTTTTAGCAAAGCGGAAGCAACGGAGGCGTCAGTCATAATATTTCGCGTTCGGCGATGGTAGCCGATTATCTTTCAAAAGTTGAGACGAATGCGTTTCGGTATTCTAGCGGGCGCGCGCGGAATGTCAATTGGCAAATCAGGCGCGTATGGAACTCAATTAGTATCCCGCAAATCGGCGAAAGATGGAAGATTGACAAAGCGGGGCGGAGGGTGTTGCGGGGGAGTGGCAAGTCCGGCGATGCTCATCGTGAACATCGCCGGCAGGTGAGTCAGGATCTACGCCGTTGCCCTCACCGGCGCGTCATCCCCAAAGCGCACTGACACCAACTTGCTCACGCCCGGCTCCTGCATGGTCACCCCGTACAGCACCGGCGCGCTGCTCATCGTCTTCTTGCTGTGCGTGATCAGGATGAACTGCGTCTTCAGCGACATCTCCTGCACCAGCTGATTGAAGCGGCCGACGTTGGCTTCGTCGAGTGGTGCGTCCACTTCGTCCAGGATGCAGAACGGACTCGGCTGATACTGGAAGATGCCAACCAGCAGGGCCAGCGCGGTCAGCGCCTTTTCTCCGCCGGAGAGCAACAGCACATTCTGCGAGCGCTTGCCGGGAGGCGAAGCGACGATGTCAATGCCGCTTTCTGACGCGTTCTCCTCGTCAGTGAGCTTCATGTACGCCTGTCCGCCGCCGAACAATTTGCGGAAGGTGACCTGGAAGTTTTCGTTTACCTTGTCAAACGCTTCTTTGAACTTCTCGCGGCTAATCAGGTCAATTTCCTTGATCGTCGCGACGGTGTTCTCGATGGCGTCAATCAGGTCTTTGCGCTGGGTTTCGAGGAAGCTGTGGCGCTCGGCGGCTTCGTTGTATTCCTCCAGCGCCATCATGTTCACCGGACCCATGTTGTCGAGCTGTGTGCGCAGTTGGCGATAGGCAGCGTCTTCAGCAGCTAGTTCGTCACCGGCCAGCCGAGCCAGCGGTTCGGCCATCAGCACATCGCGCTCAATGGTGAGTTCGGCGAGGCAGGTTTCGGCCATGTGCTGCGCGTCGGAATCGAGCTTGGCAGCCGAAGCGGCCAGTTCGCCACGATGATCACGTGCCTGATCGAGCTGCGCCCGCTGCTGCTTGAGCAGATCCTCAATCTCGGCGAGACGTGCGCGCAGTGAAGTGGCCTCGGTTTGCAGTGCAAGCTCGCGCGACTGCGCGGCTTCGCCCTCCGCTTCGAGTTCCACGATGCGCAGCGCGATCTGTTCGTTGTCGTTGAGCCGCTGCGCTTTTTCCGCGCGAGCGGAGTCAATCTGCTGTTCCAAGGCAAAGGCGCGAGCGGTAGTCTCTTGCGCCAGCGCCTCGATGCGACCGAGCTGAGCGGCGGCGGAGCGGTGCCGCTCCTGTAATGTGGCGACGCTTGCGCCTTGCGAAGCGACGGCTTGTGCCGCTGTATCCCGGCGTTCGCGCAGCGTGATCAGGTCGGCCTGACTGGTAGCCATGTTGCCTTCCAGCGCGTTACGGCGCTCGTCGGCGGTAGCGAGAGCACTGCGCCTGCCTTCCAGCATTTGTAGCTGATCGTTACGAGTCGCTTCAATGCGTGACACTTCGCGCTGCGACAGCTCTTGCCGCTCGCGGATGCGGGCCATCTCTGCGTCCAGTTGCTTCAGGGCATGACCGGACGTCATCGCAAGCTTCTCGGCATCCATGCGTTCGCCTTCGCGCTGTTGCAGCAACGCGCTCAGCTCGGCGATTTCGCGGCCCAGTCGCATCACACCGCTTTCTTCGTCGCGCAGCGCTACTTCCACGTCTGCGATCTGGCGATTGACTTCACGCAACTCACGCTTGAGCGACAGCGGGCCCTCGCTGCGCTGGCGTCCGCCAGTTACGGTGACGTTGTGAAAACATTCGCCGCTATCGGCAAGGAAGTAAGAGCCAGGATTTTCCAGCGCTAGTACGCGGGCCGCGATGGGGTCAGGCACCAGGTAGCCGTCACGGAGCTTGGGCAGAATCACTTCCAGCGAGCGGCCAAAGCCGTCCAGAACCTTCACGCAGTCTTTGAGCGGCGTGGCGTTGGCAGGACTCGGATTGCGCTGCACTGAGTCGTCTGCCGCAAAGGAAAACTTCGCTTGCGAATCGTTGGGATGGACGAGAAACGTGGCTCGACCATCCACGCCCGTGCGCAGAAGGCGAAGCCCTTCGTTGGCCGCGTCCCACGACTTGACGACGATGTAGTTAAGTTCGTCACGGAGAAAATCCTCCACAACGTGCTCGTGCGCGGCATCCACTTCAAGGAAGTCTGCCAGCACGCCAGCTGGGGCAAGTCCGCCCTGCATTTGGCCAGACTGGAACAACCGCCGCACCGATTCGGTGGAGTAACCATGCTCAGCGATCACCGATTCGAGCGAACTCTTGCGTCCGAGGAAGGTTGCATATTCGGAGCGCAAGCTGTCGAGACGTTGCTTGCCGGCGGTCTCTTCGTTACGTTTGCCGGTGAGCGTGGCGCGCGTCTCACCAATTTCGGCGATAAGGCGATTCACCTTCTGACCCGCCGATTCAAAGTCCAGTGCTTGCTGTCCGCGCTGCCCGCCGAACATGGCAATCTGTGCTTCTGCGGCTGCGATTTCCGCCAGAATGCGCTGCGCGTCGCGCTCCAACGCGGCGGCGCGTTCTTCAATCTGCGTGATCTGATTGCGCAGATTCGAGGCTTCGTTGATCGAGCCCATCACGTCGCGTTGCTGATCCTGCTGCTGGCGCTCGAGCTGCGAAAGCGCGCCGCTGGCTTGGGCGGCTTCCTGTTGTGCGGCAGAGAACTGCTGTTGTGCTGCGGCCAATTCCGTGGTCGCTGACTCCAGTACGCCGCGATTTTCAGCGACTTCCTGCTCCAGTTCGATCAGCCGAGCCGCCGTGCCAACCTTTTCGTTCTCCGCTGCTTCCGCCCGCTTGCCGAGTTCTTCGGCGCGTTCGGTGTTAAAGCGTTGTTGCGATTGCGCCCGATCCACTTCACGCGCAATCGTGCCGATGCGCTCGCGGCTCTGTTTGACCTCTTCGGCAACGTCATAGCCACGCTGACTGCGCTCGGCGTGTTCGCCGTCGAGTGCGGCCACCTGATGCGTCTGTTCTTCGATGGCTGCGCCCAGCGCCTGAATCTGCTGCTGTAGTTCGGTGCGCTGGGCTTCGAGTTCGGCAAATCGGCTGGCCAGGACCACGCGCAGCTTGCCACGCATCTCGTCACGCAGTCGGCCGTAGCGCTCGGCCTTCGCCGACTGCCGCTTCAGCGAATTCATCTGCTTCGTGACTTCTTCGAAGATGTCGTTTACGCGGTTCAGGTTGGTACGTGCATCTTCGAGACGGGCTTCCGCCAGACGCTTCTTGGTCTTGAAGCGCGTCACGCCCGCCGCTTCTTCCAGAATTGCGCGGCGATCGGTTGGCCGGCTGCTCAGAATCTGCCCGATGCGGCCCTGCTCGATGATGGCGTAAGACTCCGGCCCAAGGCCGGTGCCCATGAACAGCTCATGCACATCGCGCAGGCGGCACAGCTTGCCATTCAGCAGATATTCGCTGTCGCCCGAGCGGAACAACCGCCGGGTGACGACGATCTCTCCGCGATGGAACTTCTGCTGGAACTTGCGGCGACGAATCTTCAGCACGACACTGGGCTCGCTCGTGTGCGCGACTGAAACTGGCGCGACTGCTACGGCAGGTATGGATTGCACCTGTTCGGGAACGTCTTCTTCAGTGGATTCCGCAGAAGAAGCAGCGGTGCCCGCAGGCACATGCACTTCAATCTCTTCACGCTGGCCCGGCTGCACTTCTGCTAGATATGCCTCAGCTTCAGCTTCCGACTCACTGCGCGAGGACGCCTCGTCCCAATCTTCGTTAATCGGCCGGGGCATCTCGTCGCGGATGTCGAGTTCGATCTCGTCCACTGCGACTGGTCCGTCGTATTCGGTGGGGTCAATCAGGGTGAGCGAAACTTCTGCCATGCCCTGCGCCTTGCGATCGCGCGTACCCGCAAAAATTACGTCTTCCATGCGGGAGCCGCGTAGAGTCTTGGCCGACTGTTCCCCCAGCACCCAGGCAATCGAATCCGCAATATTCGACTTGCCGCAGCCGTTGGGCCCGATGATCGCGGCGACGCCGTCGCCAGGGAAGCGCAATTCGGTGCGGTCACAAAAGGATTTGAACCCCAGAATTTGGAGCTTCTTCAGTTTGAGCAATTTGGACTCCTGCAAATTCGATTGCGACGCACAAGCATTTCCGCTGGACTGAAAACGCTGGCTGGTCGCGGATGATTTTGGCCGCCTCCACGAATCCCGGCCGGCTGGGGCGGAGAAACATGGCTGCGGCGGCCCGGGCTGGCGGGCAGTGAGTGATTCTGAATGTAGTCTCGAAAGCCGGTTGAGTCAAGTGGGTAGCCCCATATATTGGGGCCTCGTTTTCCACTATCCTTCATATTGCACCCCTCTTGCAGCAAATTGGCGGACTGCAGTTGTTTTGCGCTGGGAAACAGGCGAAGAGCGAGGGCGTGCCGAATATAAATTCGAGGCACAAGAGGAGGGCAGCGGAATGCCGCAGAGCAAGCCCAGAGTAGCGCGAAAGGGGTCACAAGGCAAGTAGCAATCGCGGCACTCGGGCACTCCAAAGGGCTTCGGGGGCAGCGCCTCCTTCCTGCTCGCGGTGGCTCGTGCAACAGCTATGGCCTCGCCCACGAAATTCAACGGCTTTGCTCAGCATGGCACCCGGAGTACACTAAGCCGCCGACTCTGTTGGGAAGAAATGGGGAATGACAGATGAGTAAAAAGCTCACTCGCTATGCGGAATTTGCGCAGCCTTATCGTGTAGACGATGGCAGAAAGTTCAAGCTGAAAGACTGCAGCCCAAGTGACACCCAAGGTTTGAAGTCGGAGTTCAAGTCGGAAGCGGTGACGATGCTGCGGCAGGGGGTTGAGGCAATCAGCAAGCAGCAGGAAAAGTTGTACGCGCAGAATCAGTGGGGCTTGTTGCTGATCTTTCAGGCAATGGATGCTGCGGGTAAGGACAGCACCATCAAGCACGTGATGTCGGGAGTGAATCCGCAGGGCGCTGCGGTGTACAGCTTCAAGTCGCCCAGCGTGGAAGACCTCGACCATGACTACCTGTGGAGGGCGATGCGGCGTGCCCCGGAGCGCGGCCAAATCGCGATCTTCAACCGCTCCTACTACGAAGAAGTGCTGGTGGTGCGGGTGCATCCGAAGTTTCTGGAGAAGCAGCAGATTCCGCCGAACCTAATCGGCAAGGATATTTGGAAGCACCGCTTTGAAGACATCAACGCCTACGAAAACTTTCTTTCTCGCAACGGCTTCAAGATTCGCAAGTTCTTTCTGCACGTCTCCAAGAAAGAGCAGAAGCGCCGTTTTTTGGCGCGGCTGGATATGCCGGACAAGAACTGGAAGTTCTCGGAAGCGGACGTGGCCGAGCGGCAGCACTGGAATGCGTATATGGATGCCTATCAGGAGATGGTGCGGCACACCGCCACGCCTCATGCGCCTTGGTACGTGGTGCCTGCCGACAACAAGTGGTTTACACGTATGGTGGTGTCCGCTGTGATCGCGGATGCGCTGGACGAGATGAAGTTGAGCTTCCCGACGGTGGATGCGGCGCAGCGAAAGCACCTGCAAACGGCAAAGAGAATGCTAGCGCGGGAGTAGGGCGGTTTGATTTGTTGTTTCGAAGGCCAAGCCAGCCGCCGTAAGCACAGACGGCTGGTTTGACGTTCGAAGTTAACTACCGGCCGTTGGGCTTGGCGGTGGTTCCGTAGACGTTGCCTATGCTGTCCAGAATCACGCCCGCGCCGGGGTTATTGCCATCGGCGTTGCCGGTGAAGCTCCACAGGTTGTTGATGCCCCATGCGCCGCCTGCGACCGTTGGCGGCGTCAACTGATACACCAAGCCGAGGCTCGATGCGCCACCGCTATTCGTGCTGCCGTAGAGATTGCCTGCCGCATCGGCCACCACCCCAGAAAGGGGCTGATTGCCGTCTGGCGTATTGGTGAAGTGATGCAGAACCGTTTCCGTCCATTTGCCGCCAGCCGTGGCAGGAGGAGCCAACTTCCACACGGTTCCGTCGTTTGCACTACCGCCCAGATTCGTGGCGCCGTAAAGGTTGCCAGCAGAATCCTGTATTAGCTCGCCGATGGGGAATTTGCCGTCGCCCGCCGCGCCAAAGTTATACAGCACTGCCTCCGTCCAAGGGCCGGTTCCGATTGCGGGTGGGGAAAGCTGGAAGACAGTACCAGAGCCGTGTGAGCCGCCATTCTGGGTAGTGCTGATGATCTTGCCGTTACTCAGCAGCAATACTCCTGCGCGTGGCATGGAGCCATCGCCACGGCCCGTAAAGGTGTACAGGGTGTTCTCGGTGTATACGCCGCCTTGGGTGGTGGGTGCGACCAGTTCGTAGACGATCCCAAAGTCGTTTAGGCCGCCATTCTGGGTCACGCCGAAGACATTGCCAATAGAGTCTACAGTCACGTTGCTCTTGGCGGTACGACCGTCAGAAATCGGCCCTAAAAAGTAGTGAATGGTGTTGAAGACCCACGCTCCGCCAGCAATCGCGGGGGGATCCACGCGAAACACTGTGCCGCAACCCATAGGGTAGCTTTGCATGAGGCATGGGCCTTGCCCGGCGAACTTGTTGGTGCTGTAGAGCCTGCCACTGGAGTCAATGAAAGTACCTGCGTCCTGTGCCGCGCCGTTCGCCCCAGCGCTGGTGGTGAAGTTGTAGAGAATGCTCTCCGTCCAAGCCCCGCTGCCGCTGGCGGGCGGCTTCAACATAAACACGGTGCCGCAGCCGGGGTTACTGGTGCCACACACGGTGCCGCCGCCGAACTGCGTGGTGGAGACGATGTTCCCCGAAGCGTCAAATGCCAGCTCCCCAAAGGGATACTTACCATCGTTGCCAGCCAAAAAGGTGTAAAGGATGGTCTTGGTCCAGGCTCCGCCGGCAATTGTCGGTGCATTCAGGCGAAACACGGTGCCGTTAGAAGCAGCATAGGTGCAGTGAGCCGCCAGTAAAAGAACGACAGCTGTGATGCGCCGCAGCGACATGGCAACAGGATAACGCAGTTTGAGCGGCATTAGGATAGCCTCCATCCGTGAAAATCGGGCCAAACAGGGCAATTCACAAACCCTTATGTATGTTCGTGGGGGAGCGAACACGCTGAGGATAGCAGATTAGGGCTGGGAAACTAAGCAAAATCTTGCCTGCCGCCGACGAAAACGGGCGCGTTGTATACCGCGCCCGATCCGTCAGGGGCAGCCTGATTCGATTCTACTGACCAATCTTCTCAAACATCCGCACGATGGATTCGATGCCCTTGTAGAAGTTGGGAATGTGGAACTTTTCGTTGGGTGCGTGCAAGTTATCGTCGGGCAAGCCGAAGCCCATCATCACGCTGGGCACGTTGAGCACCTTCTGGAAGTCGGCCACGATGGGAATCGAGCCACCGGAGCGGATGTACACAGTATCCTTCTTGAAGACATCCCGCATGGCTTCCGTCGAAGCCTTGATATAGGAATTGTCGGTGCTGACGACGCACGCCGGGCCGGAGCTGTGAATCTTCACCTTGATCTCGATGCCTTTGGGAGTGAGCTTCTTGATGTGATCGGTGAACAGTTTGGTTATCTTCTTGGGGTCTTGGTCGGGCACTAGACGCATGGAGACTTTAGCGGAAGCGCGCGCTGGTATCACCGTCTTGGCTCCGGGCGAGGTGAAGCCTCCCGGCATGCCGTGGACTTCGAGCGTAGGCCGTGCCCAAGTGCGATACAGCGCGCTGTAGCCGGGCTCACCCGTCAAGACCTTAGAGCCGACTTCGGTTTTGCGATACTTTTCCTCGTTGAAGGGCAGCTTCTTCCAAGCTGCTAGTTCCGCTTTTGTCGGTGCCTTCACATCACCGTAGAAGCCTGGAATCAGAACCTTGCCTTTGGCGTCCTTGAGCTTGCTGATAATTTCAATCAGCGCAAACAGGGGATTGGGTGCAGCCCCGCCGTACATGCCTGAGTGCAGATCGGTCTTCGCGCCCACAGCTTCAATCTCTGTGTAGACGAGACCACGCAACCCGACGCACAATGTCGGTAGATTCGGAGCAAAGAGTTCGGTGTCGCTGACCAGTGCGAAATCCGCCGTGAGCTTCGACTTCTTTTCACGAATGTACTTCGCGATAGACTCACCGCCAACCTCTTCTTCGCCTTCGATCAGCACCTTGACGTTGATGGGCAGCTTGCCGCTGTTGCCTTGAAAGAGCGATTCAAACGCCTTGATCTGCATCCACAGCTGGCCTTTGTCGTCCACCGCGCCACGCGCGTAAATGTTGTTGTTGCGGACGGCAGGCTCAAACGGAGGTGAAATCCACTCGTTTAGCGGATCGGGTGGCTGGACGTCATAGTGCGCATAAGCGAGAGCAGTCGGCTGGCCAGCGGCGTGCAGCCAGTCGCCGTAGACGAGCGGGTGGCCGTCAGTCTCGATGAGTTCGACGTTCTCAAAGCCGATGCGTTTGAGTTCGTCGGCCACAAACTGTGCGGCGCGGCGTACATCTGCCTTATGATCTTGCAGCGTGCTGATGCTGGGAATGCGCAGCAGGGCCTTTAACTCTTCGAGAAACCGTTCCTGATTGTGGCGGGCAAATTCTACAGCGGGAGAAGCTTTAGCGGCGGACATGGTGCTCCTTTGTGGCGTGTCAGTAAGGTCGTGAGGCGCGAAGTGGAACATACCTCGAACAACGCCAGTATAACGCGGGAGGGCGTATCGCTAGGGAGGAGTCGGCGACTCATTTGTCTGTAGCTGCGAATTCCTTGATCACTTTCCCGGACTCGTCCATGAAGTCCAAGACAGGCTTGCCGTTCGGCTGCACCGCAAGCATGATCCTGACGTTGCCCTTATCATCTCGAAGATTCAGGCCCACGGCTCCGTCGGGCGAGCGGCCCATCACGAGCCTCTTCACGTCGTGGCGATGGGTTGCGAAGAACTTGTCCCAGGCCGCATTCTGTTTTTCTGGTGGCAGTTTCTGAATCTCTTCGTTGGCTTTCCGCTTTTCCTCAACCGGGAACTCGCCCTGATCTTCCATCGTGATGCGCGAAAATTTCTCTTTGCCCTCTTGTCCAGCATCTATGGCAAACACCTGGTTTTCTTCGTATTGATCGAGGCTCAGGTGTCCATGATTCTGGATAGAGCCGTCTGGCAATTGTTCCGCGCCCCAAATAAGGCCACCCTGCTCAGTTCCTTCCTCGCTCATGAACAGCATCCCGGCAGCATCGGTGCGGTCTGGTCTCGCATACTCCTTTTTGCGATTCCAGGCGCCCGGAAAATCCGCTCGATTGGAAATGGTCAGGCGGACGGTTCCATCCGGTTCGACGATATTGATGCGTCTGGCGGTGATGATGCCGAATGCTGGATTGCGCAAGTTGTAGGTTCCAAAGATCACTATACCGACGAAAACAACTGTGAGAACTGCAGAATAGACAAGCAGAAATCGGGGACTCGAAAGAAATAACATGGGCGCTGTCTCCTCGCCAAGAGTACGGCGTGGAGCGGAAAAAGTTCCTGAATCCGCGAGCAAGTCCTTTATTTAGGGATAGGCAAGGCTGACGATCCTTATTTTTGTGCGGCGATCAGCGTGTAGGTGAACTCGCGACTGCGATAGCCATCGAGAATGGTGTCAATGCCCTCAATGAATTCGCGCGCTGCTTTGGGGAGCAGCATGACAGCAGGCCCAGCCATTTTCGCGTGATCACGGCAGATTTCCCAGGTGCGGATAACCTGCGCGGTGATGTCTTCGAGATGCAGAATTTTCATCCCAGTGGCTTCGATGGCGGTGCGATACTGCTCAGCCGTCCAAAATTCTGGACAAAGAAACTGCCGCGCAATCTCCTGCACGGTCGGGTTCGACATTTCGCCGGTCCACGCGGCCAGCATGAAGCAGCCTTCTGGCTGCAACATGTGAGCAACTTTCGGAAAGTACAGCGATTTATCGGCGTAGTGTTCGCTCGACTCCATAGTCCATACCAGGTCACAGGAGTTGATTGGGAAGTCGTAGAAATCGGCATTGCCCACCACAAACTGTACCTTGTTGGCAACGCCAGCCTTGGCGGCATTTTCCGTTGCCAGCTTTTGCTGCTTGGGGCTTAGGGTCAGGCCAGTGACGTTGCATCCAAAGCGCTGTGAAAGAAAGTTCGAGGTGCCGCCGTGTCCACAGCCCACGTCAAATACGCACTGCCACTGGCGTTGCGGCAACAGGCTCAGGCAGTGCTCCAGCATCTTGAGCTGGGCTTGGGATGCGGATTCTTCGCCCGTCTCGAAGAATCCGTGATGAATATGGTCGCCCCAGTAGGTGCGGTACACAAAAGCGAGAGAGTCGTAGTGTTCGCGAATCTCCTCAGCGACCGCGGGTACGAACGGGAGGGCAGTTGTCATCGTTTGGGGCTATTCCTTTCCTGGTGTCGCAGCCTTCGCAGAGTCGCTGCTTTGGTTCACCCGGATAATCGCCATCATACCCTTATCCTCATGCTCGAGGATGTGGCAGTGATACACGAAGTCGCCGGTGATCGGCCCGCGGAAGTCCATGCGTACGGTGACGCTGGGGTAAGGATGCTTGGGATTGCCATCCCAGTAGGGAATCTGGATGGTATCGAGCAACTGGCCGTTAATGCCAGGTGATTGCGGGGTACCGTTCAGTTCAAAGTTGTTCTGGCTCTCCACCAAAAAATGAATCTGGTGGATGTGGAACTCGTGATGTTCCAGCGCCCGGTTCTGGATCACCCACTCTTCCACTGCGCCTTGCGTGGTGGTAATAGCGGGTGGGTTTTTGGCATTGAACAGCACCGGTTTCTGACCCTGCACCGTCACGTAGAAAAGCCCGTTCGGGTTGTCTTCAGAGAAATACAGCAGGCGGTTCGTGTCGACCTTGGCTTGGCCCAAACCTTCAAAGCGCTGCTTCCACGGAGCAACCACAACTACCGCGGGTGCCACCGGGGCTGCGGCATCGCTCACTTTGAGCAAAGCCATGGGGCGAGAGGGGACGCTATCGCCATCAGGCCCTGTTAACACCGTATTAGTTGCGAATACAGCCTTCTTCACATCTGTAGAAGGTGTCGTCATAATAAACTCAGCCCGGCCCGCCGGCGGAAGCACAATGTGCTGCACGGGGACGAGTTTGCCTTGGCGGGTGCCGAGTTGCGACCCCGTTGGCACACCATCCAGGCCCACTAATTGCAGAGCCTGACGCTGGCCGTCGTAGATCAGAGCGACGTCAAGAATGGTATCGGACGCCATGTTGGCGACTCGCCAAAACTCTTTCTGGCCCGCACGAACCGTTATAGAGGCGGGTGTGTATGCCGGGTAGGTGATCGGAATGTAATTGAGGGAAATATCCTTTCCCGGAGCATCGCCATTCCTTCCGCCAGGAGTCAGAGAGTCTCGTGGGATCAGCAGCCGTTGTGGCAATCCCGCCACGGCAGGCTGGATGCTCTCAATGCCATCCACGATGATGGCGCCGGAGGCGCCGCCAAGCACTTGTGCTTCCGCAAAGCCATGAATGTGGGGATGGTACCAATACAATCCCGGCGGCTCGTCGCTGGGAAGCTGGATCTGATAGGTAAAGCTCTCCCCGGAGTTCACGATGGTGTTGAGCACTTCGTCCGCACCGCACTGTGGCGAGATGTTGAGGCCATGATAATGCAGGTTTACTGAAGAAGAGTTCATCTCGCTGGCTCCGCAAATCTTGGCGTCAGCAGGCAGAGCCATGGTCATCGCCGCTTTGGTGGGTGCGGGCAGGCGGTTATGCACGGACAGTTTAAGCAAGTCACCCGGACGAAGGTGAAAGGTGGGCGACTGCTGGCCATCCGCGGTGAGAAAGCAGTAGACCGGGTTGCCGACGTTGTCGGTGGACATGTTATAGGTGAGGCTGGCTTCCAGCACTCCATGAGCGCTGTACAGCGCGACAGGTTCCGTGACAGTGCTGCCAGCGGGAAAACGCGGGCAAACTCCGGCTTGGGCCAGCGCATCTGGTGTGGCTGCGAACCACAGGCATGCTACAACCAGCAACGCAGACAATGTGCGGGCAGTGATTCTGAGAGTGGAGGGCATAAATAGCTCCGATTTTTTAAAGTTTTCGTGCGTTTCTGTTTGCCTGGGTGCCAGCGAACCCAATAGATCACACCCAGACGTCAGCTTTGGTTGTAGGGGACAACCTTGTGACAATTTCGTGACAATTTAGTTACATTATTGTGCCGATAAAGCGCCTCGGGGTCAATGACTTAATCTCGAGGGGAGAATTCTCTTGTTGTACTGCCGCCAGTAGTAGTTTCGCGGTGATGGGAGCCAACAAAATACCATCGCGATAGTGCCCAGTGGCAGCGAAGTAGCCGCGCAACTCGGTTTCTCCGACGATAGGCAGGAAATCAGGGGTTCCGGGCCGCAGTCCTGCCCAAGTCTCCGCAATCGGGAGACCAGCCAGGTTCGGCATCAAACGCAATGCCACCCTATGCAGCCGGTGGATCACTTCTTTGTCTACGCTCTTGTCGAAGCCGGCATTTTCCACCGTGGCTCCGATTACGATACGACCCACACCAGCGCCGCCACTCCGAGGAATCAGATATACCTCAGGTGCCCGCACGACATGATGCAGGTTGCGATTGCCAGTGTCCAGAACTGCCAGCATATGGCCTTTGACGGGATACGTCGGAATCGCAATCGGAGTGATCTGAGCGGCCCAGGCACCTGCACAGTTGACGACGACTGGCGCGGCGTATCTTGCCGACGCAGTCCGTGCGCCCGTGACACGTCCTTCCTCAGACTCAACACCCAGCACCTCGACTCCCCTGCGGATGCGCACTCCAACCCGCTCTGCCAGCAATTGCAGCGCCTGCATCAGCCGACGGGGATCGAGGCTCGATTCCGGCGCGAGCTGGACATGGCACGGGCCGTGCGCGTCAGCAGAGAGATTCGGCTCGATACGCGAAAGTTCCTGTGCGGAAAGCTCACGGCTACCGTGAACTCTTTCCGTCGGTTCGCGATTCAGTAGGATGGCTCCCTGGGCGCGCAGGTCTACGTCAATGCCAGTTTCAGCCAGCAGCCGGGCGGCCCAGCCAGGGTAAAGATATGCACTCGCTTTGGCGAGATCGCGCAGCCGGGGATCTAGATGCGGGTCGCAGTGCGCAATCATTCCGCCAGCCGCCCATGAGGCTTCGCGGCCGGGCTGCCCCCGTTCTAACAGCAGCACATCGGCACCAGCATCGCGCAGTTCTACGGCCAGCATTAGGCCGATG
Source organism: Terriglobales bacterium (assembly GCA_038229415.1). GTDB lineage: Bacteria > Acidobacteriota > Terriglobia > Terriglobales > Acidobacteriaceae > JANXUR01. The sequence continues at coordinate 72,603 of JBBROM010000007.1, read as the reverse complement.
ACGCCACCGCCGAGGATGAGGATGTCCGCTGATTCCACGCTATAGTGTAGCGGGTTCCGTATAGCGGATAAGTCGGGCACATCTGCGCTTGATGCCCGCCTTAGATCGCTCACCGCGAGCGCACGGCCTGCTCACGACCCGCCGTGCGCGGGCCTCCTTAACGATTGCTGGTTGACTTCCGGTCCGCGTTCTACAACAATGACGTACTTTCCTGCATCCAACTTTGAGCAGTTATCATTGCATTGGCAGCAGGCGCGGCAGAACAAGCCGCGAGGGTCTTGCAACTTTAACTTTATCCGGTGCCCGCGCCGGTAGCACGAAGAAAGACAGAAAGAAAGAGAGGGCGCAATGCCTGAAGAACAAGCACCGAATACTCCTCCGGTTCAATACGTCTACGGAGCTACCCCCGCCAAGAGCAGCAATCTGCTCACCTGGATTTTGGGCGGACTTTTTGTAATTTACGCGGCGGTGAGCACGCACTACATGATGGATGCCCGCACCCGCCTTGCCAAGGCTGAGACGGCGCACGAAGAGGACGCTGCGCGCATCGCCAAGAGTGAGGCCGCAACGCAATCCGTGGCTTCGCAACTAGGAATAACGCAGAGCCAGCTTTCCGCTCGTGCTGAAGCCATTCAGCGTGATGCGCAGGCCCGCGCGGCCAAGCTCGAGAAGGAAAACGTAGAGGCTCAGCAGGCGATCGGTGCGGTGAAAGGCGACGTGAGCGCCGTGAAGGGTGACGTTGCCTCGACTAAAACCGACATCGCCGCCACCCGGACGGACGTGGCTTCCACCAAGAGTGATTTAGACGCGACCAAGAAGAAGCTGGAAAGCACCATCGGCGACCTGGGCATGCAGACCGGCCTCATCGCGCACACCCGCGACGATCTGGAAACCCTGAAGCACAGGGGCGACCGCAATTACTACGAGTTCACGCTGAACAAGGGTCAGGCTCCGCAGACAATCTCCACGGTTTCTTTGCAACTAAAGAAGGCGGACCCGAAGCGAGGTAAGTACACGCTTAATGTGACTTCGGATGACAAGGTGATTGAGAAAAAAGATCGTAACATGGCCGAGCCGATCCAGTTCTACTCTGGTCGCGACCACTTGCTCTATGAGTTAGTGGTGTGGACGGTGGATAAGAACAAAGTAACTGGCTATGTAAGTACGCCTAAAGGCGCTCCGGTACCGGTGACGGCGAACTGAAGATGTTGTCCTCCCCCACAGTTCTGCTTGAGATCGTTCTGCGCACAACAGCAGTGTATGTGCTGGTGCTGATCGGTCTCCGGCTCACAGGCAAGCGCGAGGTCGGACAGATGACACCGTTCGATCTCGTGCTTTTGCTGCTGCTGAGTAATTCCGTACAAAACGCCATGACGGGGCCGGATACGTCGCTAAGTGGCGGAGCCGTGGCCGCAGTAACGCTTCTAATACTGAATACAGCCGTGGCGCGTCTAGCGGATACGAGCCGCGGTGCCAGGAAATTCATCGAAGGTGAGCCGACGCTGCTGATTCATAACGGCATCGTCCTGAAAGAAAATCTCGCCAAAGAGCACATGACCCGCGACGAACTAAACCGCGCCTTGCGCGAGCATAACGTACTCGATTGCGCGGATGTAGCCCTCGCTGTGCTGGAGGTGGATGGCGCGGTAAGTGTGCTCCGATATGACGACGTTCACCCCACAGAGAGAAACGACAAGGGCAGCCACCGTAGGTTGCGGTTTTTGAACCGCAAGCAGACGTAGGCGGCGATGAAGAATCCATTACATCCCGGCAAGATCGTCTGTGAAGATTGCCTCGAACCACTCGGCCTCACCGTAACCGACGCCGCGCGCGTGCTGGGCGTGACGCGCCAAGCCCTGAATAACGTCGTGAACGGCAAGTCCGGCATCAGCCCAGAGATGGCGATTCGTCTCAGCAAAGCCTTCGGTAGCACAGCGGAAACCTGGCTGCGTATGCAGGTGGCGTACGACTTGGCGCAAGCGCGCAAGAAGGAAGGCAACATCAGGGTCGAGCGGCAGCAGATGGAAGAAGCAGTGATGTAGGCTTACGCTGCCTACCCCTCCGCGCTGGTCGGGTCAATGATCATTTTCACTTCTGACACGCGATTCGCCGGGAAGCCGCCTTGCCGGGCGTGCTCCAGTACCATCTCCTTATCAGTAGCGATGTAGACGCAGTAAATCTTGTCCGGCGTTACGTAGCTGTGCAGCCACTGAATCTGCGGGCCGAGCGTGTTCAACACGCTGCACGACTTCTGTGAGATCGCAACCACCTGCTCCGGGGTCACGTCGCCAATGCTGGGAATGTCGCGTTCGATCACGTATTTGGGCATGATGAATCCTCCGAAATTTGAGGCGTGGTTCCCCAAGCCCCGGTCTATTAGCCAAACGCAATTGTACCGTCTCCGAAGTCCTGATTCAGGTTTGAACGCGAGGATTCAAGACAGAGGAAAGTCGTGCTTTCACCTGCCAGCCCAAACACGAGGGCACCCACCATTGTCTGCGCACCTTGCAGAGATGGTGTGAAACGCAAGCGACTTCTACGAGCACTCACCCGTTGGTGCCGCACGCTAGTCCGCCTGTTTTGCGAACTAGAGTGGGAGGGAGGAAGTCCCCAAGTGCCTGTCTGAACTAAGCAAGAATCTGTCCGATCCCGAACTCTCGTTGACAACTGACAAGCGTCGCTCTACAGTCTGATTGAGGCAAGTGCCCATGAAGAATCCCGTACATCCTGGCGCGATTGTCCGCGTAGACTGCCTAGAACCACTCGGCCTTACCGTAACCGACGGTGCTGCTGTATTGGGTGTGACGCGGCAAGCGTTGAACAACGTGGTGAACGGCAAGTCGGGCATCAGCCCGGAGATGGCCATTAGGCTCAGCAAGGCTTTCGGCAGTACCGCCGAAACCTGGCTGCGGATGCAGGTAGCCTTTGACTTAACGCAGGCGTGAGGGACGCACTAGCGGGTGTTAAACACATGGAGGATCGGTAGGCTTAGGTCCTACCGTTCAAAAATCGAAGGGTGGCACCCGGCAGCCGCTTTGATCAGCGGGCACCCGCGGAAAGCTTGTTTACTGTAGGGAAAGTGTATTCAAAGCAGAAAAGCGAACCGAACTTTACTATGCCCGGCACAAATAGAGCGCAGCACTACGTTTCCCAGCTATATCTCAAATGGTTCATAGACCCCAATCTTGAACGCGAGGGCAAGCAGAATTTGTGGGTATACGAGAAGGGAGAGCCACCAAGACATGCGGCGCCCAGAGAAGTAGCGCACCAGCGGGATTTTTACTCCTTCGATCACGGAGGGGAACGCAACAACCTCGTTGACGAATACTTTCAAAGTTTAGAGTCTGGTCGAACCAAGGAAACCATTAACCGATTCGCGCACGCTGGCACCGTGTCAAATGTGGACAAAGACCTCCTTGCAAAGTTCGTGGGAACGCTGTCTGCACGGGTACCCATCGCAAGGGTTCTGGTAAACGACGTCGCCGGTGGACAAATGACGGATCAGCTTAGTCCGTTCATAAATGAGCCGCTGGAGTTTCGCAGGCGATTTGAGGCATTACAGGTGCCAATGAAAACACCAGTTGATCCGGAGACAGTTCGCCAACAGATGCTAGAGGGTGAATCTTTTCAGCAGGCGGACCCATTCATCAATTTGCGAATGATGCTCGACCTTGCTGAAAACAATTACCAGCAACTGTTGGAGATGAACTGGACTGTCTTGCACAGCGACGGAAACTCTCATTTCGTCACATCGGATAATCCCGTAGTGAGTGTACTCCCGCGAGATGGCGGGGGTGCGACGCTCGGGCTATCCTTTAAAGAGCAGCGTATCCAGGTCGTCTTCCCGCTTTCTCCAGTGGCGTGCCTGCTCGCCAGCAGGGCTAGGAAACCTGCAATCCAAGTCTTTTCGGGGCACCGAGTCTGTCTGGTCAATAAAGGCATTATGACAATGGCTCACCGATGGCTGTTTGCTTCAGAAAATTCTTCCCGTATTGCTGCTGTGTTCGATAAGATCGGCGCTACAGGGGCCCTCGAAATGAATTTCTATGATCCTGATGATGGAATATTGCGTAGAAAAGATTCTTGTACGCAGGAGTAGGAACTTATTACAAGCGCCACGGAGAAGCGGGTGAGTGACGAAAGTAGAGACTGCAGAAAGCTTGGGTCGCCCACCACAGGAGTCTTGGTTTCAGTAGCGAGGGAGGGGTACATGAAGTTCAGTCATTTGTTGGTTGTACTTGCCATACTTGTCGCGGGATCAGCAAAGCTCGCGGTTTGTGCTAACTGCAGTCCTGGTATCCCGCACTCGGGTGTCCGCGCCATGATTTTACGCACTGACACAGGTGGTGATACGGTAGGTCCGCTTTGGCTCTTTGAATTTCGAGAAGCGATACGGCGTTCGGCCTCATACTGTTTAGTTGAAACCGACGCCGACGCATTTTTGATCGTGCGGGTTACAACTGTTCAGATCGCTCCGAGTGACAATTTCACCGCAGTTTCTGTTGTCACCACGATCTCCACTCTCTGCAACTCTTTCTTGGTCACCCTGATCTCGGGACGTGAGCGAGTCCAATCCTCTGCGGGTGGAGCACTAGCCAACTTGGACGATAACGTGCAGAAATGGATAGCGAATCAGAAGTGAGGAAAAGGCGGGCGAGTGTGGGTAGGAGGCCCGTCTTTTGGTTGGCCTACTTCCCGTTTTGGAATTACTTGTAGCCGAGACGCCCGCTTACGTGCTGTGCCCCGTTGAACGCTGAGCCGTTAACTAGCGTTTCTCACCAGTCATGTTTATTATCTTCCCAAACTTCTCTACCCCCAGCGTGTTCAGCACATCATCCTTCGTCAGCCAGGCGCGGCGGGCTTGCAGGATTCCGTAGCGCATCTTTTCCAGGTGCGAGGTGTGGTGCGCGTCGGTGTTGATCACGATCTTTACGCCGTGTTCGCGGGCCATGCGCAGGTGAACGTCGTTCAGGTCGAGCCGGTCGGGGTGCGCATTCAACTCCATCGCCACTTTGTGCTTGGCCGCGGCCTGCAGCAGTTGCTCCATGTCCACTGGATAGGCCTCGCGCCGTAACTGCAAGCGCCCGGTCGGGTGCCCGAGAATGCAGACGTGAGGGTTTGCCACAGCACGCAGCAGGCGAGCGGTCCTTTCGGCGCGGTCCTGATTGAAGTGGCTGTGTACGCTGGCGATGACGAGATCCATCTCGGCCAGCACCTCGTCTGACAGGTCAAGTGAGCCGTCGGCGAGAATGTCCACTTCTATTCCGGCCAGAATGCGAATGCCGGGCTGGCCTTGCTTCTTGGTAGAAGCGGCGTCGCCCGCATACTGCTTGTCCGCCTCGCGAATACGGCTAATATGTTCCAGCGCGCGCTTGTCGTCGAGTCCGTTGGCGAAGGCGAGCGCCTTGCTGTGGTCGGTGATGGCGATGTATTCATAGCCACGTGCGATCGCGGCATCGGCCATCTCAGCGATGGAGTTTTTGCCGTCGGTTTCGGTGGTGTGCATATGTACGTCGCCACGAATGTCGGCGAGCGTGATCAGCTCTGGCAAAGTACCGTGCTCGGCGGCGTCTATTTCGCCGAGATTTTCTCGCATCTCCGGAGGAATATACGGCAGCTTGAGCGCCGCGTAAATCTCTTCCTCGGACGCACTCGCTACCGGCTTGCCTGCGGCGCCATCCGCGCCAAGTTCGGCGAGCGCGTATTCGTTGAGCGTGTAACCCATGCGCAGCGCGCGCTGACGAAGGGCCACATTGTGCGACTTCGATCCGGTGAAGTAGCACATCGCAGCGCCAAAACTCTCGGGCGCGAGCAGCCGCACGTCCACCTGCAAACCACTCTGCACGCGGAAGCTGACCTTGTTGTCGCCCTTCGCCAGCACATCGGTTAGGGCAGGGAAGCGCAGAATGTGCTCGATCAAGCCATGGCGATCTACGTCTGAAACGCAGGCCGGGCCGGTGACGAGAATATCCAGATCGCCAACTGTCTCGCGCCCGCGCCGCAGTGAGCCAGCTGGCGTAATTTTTTCAATGCCCGCAGCCAGCGGCGATGTTCCCAGATATTCCGCAAGCTGAGTCGCCACCGCTTCTGCGTCATCAATCAAAAATCGCCCAGCGATACGGCGATAATCTTCAATCGCCTTGAGGATTTTCGTTTCGTGCTTTTCGCCCATGCGCGGCAGTTCGCGAATCTTGCCTTCACGCGCAAGCTGTGCCACGGCATCGAGCGAATTCGCCTGATGCGCGCTCCACAGTAGCGCGATCGTCTTCGGGCCGAGGCCTTGAATCTTAAGCAGCTCCAGCATCGAAGCGCCATATTTTTCGATGAGTTCGGCGTGCTTCGCCAGTTGACCGTGTTTGGCGATCTCGTCAAGATTTGCAAGCATACCCTTGCCGATGCCTTGCACGGCCAACAGCTTTTTAGGATCGGCAATCAGATCGCTAACTTGCTGGGGCAGCGCTTCAATCGCCTCGGCGGCGTTGCGGTAGGAGCGGATGCGGAACGAGTCGCCGCCATCAATTTCCATAAGCGACGCGGTTTCACTGAGGATGCGGGCAATGCTGGCGTTGTCCATGAGAGTAGGCGCGCCAGAGCAAAGGCGCGATGAACACATTGTAGACGTACCTTGGCTGCGCTCGATGAAGCGCATCGAACGAGTAGCCTAGGCTCAGCCACGCCGAAGCATGGCCAAACCCTGGCACCAGTAGACAGAGTGATTGGGAGGAGGTTCCCGCTAGGTGACGCGGGTTACGCTAGCGGCTTGTGGGCCCTTGGCGCCTTGCACGATCTCAAATTCGACCGGCTCGTTTTCAGCGAGAGACTTGTAGCCTTCGCTTTCGATTGCAGAATAATGGACGAATACGTCAGCGCCACCGTCATGTCCGAGGAATCCAAAACCTTTTGCGTTGTTAAACCACTTGACTGTGCCACGAATACGACTCACTTGGGAACCCCCGAAAAATTGTGTTGATCTGCGGACTTGCGTCAGCCGACCAACCCGTTTTTCCCCAAGCATTCCTTGCGACGAACCAGCATGAGCCAGGCACGTGTCAGGAGACCCAAAAACTGTAACCCCGTTACAACAATTTTGCGATGTCTGGCCGCTTCCGTCAATTGGAAAATAGTACACACCAAAAAGAGATACAACGAGACGGGAACCGATATCCTAAAAATGGAATTTGTGTTGTTGCGAATGTGTACGAATCTACTGCGCTGCGTTCGTACCGAGTATTTGTGCCAGCCACAACACGCCAGCAATCGTTTTGCCATCGCGGAACTTGCCGTTCACAGCCATTTTGACGGCTTCCGAGAGAGGGAAAAACTTTATGCGAATCACCTCATCGGCCTCGGGCTGGGCAACGCCAGCACGCAGTCCGCGGGCAAGGAATACTGCCATCGTTTCCTGCAGAAATCCCGGGCTGGCGTAATACATCAACGCTTTTTTCCAGCGCGCCGCAGTGTATCCGGTCTCTTCCTTCAGTTCGCGCTTGGCGGCGGAAAGCTCCGCTTCGCCCGCATCAATGCGACCGGCTGGCAGTTCCCACATATAGTCGGCAGCGGCGTGGCGGTACTGATGTTCGAGCAGAATGCGTGGCTCCGTTCCAGAAGGCCCGCTTTCGTCCACCGCAATTACCACCACTGAACCGTTGTGCCGCACAATGTCACGGCGCGCGCGAACCCCGCTGGGCTCCAGCACCAGATCGGTGGTGACGCGAAACAATGGGCCATCGTACGCAACTTTCGATGACAAAATTTTGCCCTTGACGGGCTTACGTGAAGGAGGCTTGGAATTTGCTGGTGAGGTTTTGCTGGTAGCCATCTTTCCACTATACGGGACAAGACACTGCATCTGGCCCCGCGGCAACGAGCCTGTGCCAGAAGTAATGCGGGTTGCTTGCTAAAACGAAGTGAGCAGGTGGCCCATCTTTTCTTTTTTTGTCTTCAAGTAGGCTACTGTGTGCTCGTTAGCCTCCACTTCACACTGCACTCGCTCGACGACTTTGACGCCGGCCCGCTCCAGTGCGGAAACCTTCTCCGGATTGTTGGATAGTAGCCGCACTTCACCCACGCCCAAGTGCTTTAGCATCCCGACCGGAAGCGAAAAGTTGCGATGGTCTGCCTCAAAGCCAAGATCTTCGTTCGCCTCGACGGTGTCGCGACCCTGATCCTGCAACTCATAGGCTTGCAACTTCGCCATCAGGCCGATCCCGCGGCCCTCTTGCTGCTCGTAGATGAGAATACCGACGCCAGCGTCGCTGATCATCTGCATCGCCATCTCCAGTTGCGCACGGCAGTCGCAACGCAGCGAGCCGAAGACGTCACCGGTAAGACACTGCGAATGAATGCGAACCAGCGGAGGAGTGCCGTGAATATCGCCCATCACCAGTGCGACAGCCTCTTCCTTGCTCGTCTCTGGAAAACTGCCAAAGGTGCCCTCGAAGCCCAGAATGCGAAACGGGCCCCAACGGGTGGGGAAATCTGCGTCGGCTACTTGTCGAATGTGACTGGAAGGGTTCACTACCATGCATTATAGATGCGCTGATGTGGCTGGCGTTGCAGCGGCGATCCACTGACGATCCAATTGGCGATCCAGCAAAGCTGGCGCTTCGCCAGCAGGATTGCTAAAATACACAAGTTGACCGCGCGTCCTGTTTCAGGCGTGTCCGCGTCTGTGGGGCTATAGCTCAGTTGGGAGAGCGCGTCGTTCGCAACGACGAGGCCGTCGGTTCGAGCCCGACTAGCTCCACCAAATTTTGACTCAATAGTTTCAATGGTTTAAACAGAGTCGCATTTGGTTTGTACAATTTTTGTACAACCGAGAGTTTTCGGTCGGAACAGCATCTCTCTTAAAAGGAGCGAAAGAGATGCTTTCCGTGTACACCCGCCACACGCAATCCTGCCCCCACAGCGACGACATCGCATGGCGACGGTGTCGCTGCCCCAAGTGGATTCAGGGCACTCCCAGCGAAGAACAGGGATTCGTTCGCACCAGCGCACAGACCCGCACCTGGGAGCAGGCTGAGGCCAAAGCCCGACAGCTTGAAGAATCAGCGCGGCCCGGCGCACCGAAGCCAGCGCCAGCGATCTCAATTGCGGAAGCAGTGGCCGCATTCAGGGCCGACGAAGCAGGCCGCTGTTTGTCGAAGTCAACGACCAAACAGAGCAAGACACTGTTTGAGGTTCAACTGCTGCCGTGGGCGAAAGATGTTGGCCTCGCTCTGCTGAAAGAGCTGACGACTCCGAATCTAATCAAGTTTCGCGCATCCTGGGGCAACGGCCCGAATACGACCCGCCGCAAACATGAGCGATTGATCGGCTTTTTCGAGTTCTGCATCAGCAACGACTGGCTGGGAAAAAATCCAGCCGTCAAGATGAAGAAGGCCGAAGAGAAGCGTGTTCCGACAGACTATTTCACCCGCGAGGAATTTCAGCGGATCGTTGACGCGACCTACGCGTATGCAGATTGGCGCGGAGGCCGCGACTTTCGCTATCGCCCAGAACGAATGCGTGCCCTGATCCTTTTGATGCGCTGGTCTGGGCTGGCCATCCGGGACGCCGTGTCGCTCGAAAAGGACAAGCTATGCGCTGACGGAAAGCTTTTCTTGTACCGGGCCAAAACCGGAGTTCCTGTTCGCGTTCCCCTGCCCGCCGAGGTCGCTCAACTTCTGCGGTCACTGCCAACCATGAATCCGAATTTTTTCTTCTGGAGTGGCAACGGAGACCCCGAAACCGCAAAAAAAGGTTGGCAGCGTGCGTTCCGCAGACTCTTTCGCCGTGCCAAGATCAGGCAGCCAGATGGCACGCCAAAACGCTGCCACCCTCACATGTTCCGCGATACGTTCGCAGTTGAATTGCTGCTCTCGGGGGTTCCGATTGACCAAGTTTCGCTCCTGCTTGGACACAGCAGCGTGAAGGTCACGGAAAAGCACTACGCGCCCTTCGTGAAAGCGCGGCAGGAACAGCTTGAAAACAGCGTAAGGCTGAGCTGGCAGGTACACAGCGAGTGGCTTACTCACAGCGCCCAGGCAGCCCCGCGAGTCCACTGACATGCATTGGTCAGGAATCTGCCGAATAGGGGGATCGGTTTTTCTTCATGCTCATCCGGGCATTTACAGCCAGCTGGCTATGAAAAAGGGCCGCGATCTATCCGCCGTAGCCATTCAGCGATAGCCACTGGCGACTCTCACGTGTCTCTTGACGTCCCCGCTCGTCTACTCATACAATAGGTCGGATGCCTGCAAAGCTGCCCAGCAATAACAAAGAAATCGCTTTCTATTATCCGGGACCAATGTGGCGCGGCTCGGATTGGATCAAGACCCTGATCCTGTTCTTTGATGGCGTAGCTTTACTCCTACCCAACTACCTGAAAGGAAAGCCGGAGTACGAGGATCCGGCAATCGCGCTACCTCTCAAGGACAAAGGGTTACTCCATATTCTTGAGCCAGAAAAGATCATTGACAAGAAGGCGACCGAGAAGCTCTCCAAAGTGATGGTGGAGATGATCAAGTCCGGTGGGCTGGACAGTCTGGATAAGAATACTCATTTCCATGAAATCTCCTACTCGCGGCTCGGCGGTTACGGCGATGAGAAGCTCGCCAAACAGTTGTTCCTCGACTTGAAGGCGAAGGGACTGGCGAAAGACTCGGAAGATGGCGTGTCGATTCCCATGCATCCAATGGTACGCTCGCTCATTCTGGTGTTGCTGTCGCAGATTCTCAGGCCCTATGGCGAGAAATTAGGCGCGGAACTGTCTCCTGCGACGGATAGGCCGGAAGTTATGGAAGCTTTGCAAGAGTTGCTCTCATTGCCGAACGCACCATCCGCGCCGCATGTTGTGGCTCTCGATCTGGAGGTCGTCTCTGTCGATTTGCGACTTGTACCGATGGATGAAGTGTTGGGATTTCGCGAGACGTACAGAAAAGAGCACCGTGCGTATATTCGATCTATTCGGAAGCTGACACGGGATCTCTCGACGCTGCCAGAGGAAGAGCGCAAGGAGGTACTAAAAGATCGCCGCGAAGAGCTGCAAGAACTCTCCAATAATCTCAAGACGGTAAGCCGCAAGGAATGGAAGCGCCCAGCATCATTCGCCATCGGGATGGCCGGCGCGGTGTGGAAACTCGGCAGCCACGATTACGTCGGCGCGTTATTGGCTGCCGCGGCTGGCTTGCTTGGTGCTAAGTCGAAAGAAAAAATCGAAACAGGCGCGTACTCGTACATCTTTCGAGCTAGCTCCCACCACTATTGATTCCTCCAATCAAACTGCACCGATCGCCGACCGTCATTGCAAGTGGCTCAGCTCGCCTTCCGAAGACGACGATGAACGCGGACTAGAACGCTCTCAGGAACTCTGAGCGTGACGTAGCGGCGTTTCTTCATGCTGCCCGTGTTCCCGAAGACAATGATGCCAGGCTCTTTTTCAAACATTCTCCTCACCGTTCTTGGACTCAACGCCCAGAGTTCTCCAATCTCTTCCACAGAGTAGTGTTTTTCGATAGCTTTGTCCGAGAGTCCTTGTTCCGAAACACTCTGCGGAGGTAGACGAGTGAGCGAGGGTTCAAGCGAACTCATTTGAATGCCTCATCTTCACGGAAGTACGTGATTGCCAGGCCGAGCGGGTTCACCTGAATCAGTTCGTTCGGGACCGAATCACGAAAGAGAAAGACGAAGTGGGCCGTGTAAAGGGTCCGTTTGATCTCGACATGCTCGCCCGGAGAGTAGGCAATCTCGTAAAAATCGACCGTGGCCTTGTAGGGAGCCGAGCGCAAATCCTCAATTGAGACCTTCTGGACCTCGATGTCGATGTCAGGGCCGCTAGAATCTTGCAAGTACCCCTCGACCGTGTGATTCTTCCTGTATGCCTCAGCAACGCTATTGGCGAGCTGCGCTTCCATGAAGAGCAGCGACTTTTTGAAATTGTCACGAATCGTATAGCGGTTCCGGTTGTAGTAGAGCCGGCAGAAGTCGCTCAGAAAATACTTGATCTCCCCATCCTGGGGCTTGTACCCAAGCGTGTCATATTTGACGGCTTCCGCCCGTCCAATGTCGTTGATGCGGATCACCAACGGCTTGAAGTCCTGAACCATCCGAACAGTCCTGATGTTCGTGTAGACCAGAGCGGCAGACACCAAGGCCATTGCCAGCAATGCGATCTTCAAATATGTGTTTGTGACAATGGCATCACCGAACTGCTCAGCGTAGAGCTGCTTGGCAGAATTGAAAGTTGCGTCTTGCTTTGCATCTACGGCCATAACTAACCTCGACTGATATACGCGACCATTGCCGCAGCCAGGCCGGAGTCTGCTCCCGCCGATCCACTGAACAAGTGATTCGTCAGGGCAGGAATCTTCAACAGGCCGTAAATTGCGATCAGTAAAAAGATGAATATCGCCGGGAAAGCAGTCATCCATTGCTCTACGCTCATGCCGCCCATATCAACGGCAAAGAAGGCCAGCAGGAGCTTGCCGAAGATGTAAACGAAGGCGCTGGCCACGACCTGATAGAACGAATACTGAAGAAACGCCTTGAACCAGCCCCAGAAGAGCCAGTCCATCTTGGGCACGATGAAAAACGGAATGAATACAGGCCCGACTAGCAGCAGCACAGCCTGTGCTATCAGCCCGAATCCGATAATCATCAGCACGACCGCTTGGACGGTAGCCAGGATCACGTACAACACGACAAATGTGAGAGTCTCGTGAAAGTTGATGGAGCTGGGCTGTTCCATCCCTTGTTCCACCTTGGTGACCTTGGTCTCGATCAGACGCGCCTGGTCCATGCCAATGCTGTTTGACAGCGAAGATGCCTCTTGCATAACCAAATCGGGGAAGCTCATGCCGAACCCAGGGATTGGCGTGCTGTAATACTTCACCATCGCAAAGCCAAAGGCGATTACGAGAAGCAAGCGGCTGAAACGGGTGAAATTGAACCCTTCGCCGCCTTCCGCGCTGGAGAGCGCGGACTGCACGCCAAACCAGGCAATGAGAATGGTGGCAAACCCACGAAACAGGTTCTGACCCATCCCTACAAACAAATCGAGCTTCGAGGTCATCAGGCCACGAATGATGTCTTCAAGGGAGGTGAGCGGATCTTGAACGGGAACAAACATAAAGCGCTCCCTCTACTTGCCTGTGGGCGTTTGCAGCCGGGTAGGCATAGAACTTGTGAAACTCATGACTTCCGTGAAGTGCTGTTGACGATATAGCTCCGTGTTGATGCTCCCCACGCCCGATGTGCGGTTGCGCTCAGTCGCGACGAGTTGCTGTTCCAGCAGAGAGGCCAGCAGCTTATTGGTATCTTGCATCGTACGGACCAACAGCACGTTGGCTGCATTGATCTTGTTCAGCACCGCGATCTGAGTATTCAGGTCAGGGGCAGAAGAGAGCGAATCGTCTTCGAGCTGCTTGATGTGGAGTTCAAGTTGCTGCGCATTGTTTCTCAACTGGCCAATCGTGGCCATCCCGTTGATGGTTGAGCCGTCCGAAAGTTCTTCCAACCCATAGGCCTGTCTCAGACCGTCATACGTGTTGACGCCGGAAGGACTGCTCAATGACCGATTGACCTGGCCATAGCCCTGCTGAGCCATTCCATAAGCGCCGGTGTTGATCCCGTTCACCCACCGAGTGGTGTTGCCCAGGGTGTTGCTGGCGCTCAGATTCGACCATTGAGAAGGAACGGCGCGATACCGAGCCACCATATTCTGAAGCTGCCGGGCCTGCGCTTGGATGAACTGATACTGCTGCATGTGGAGGTTGTACGTCTGCTGGAGCCGCTGTAATTGCTGCTGCAATTGCAAATAGCGCAGAATGGCGTTCTTGTAGTTGGTGGGATCGAATACAATCGGGCTGCCCAACTGAGCAAAGGACGGGCTGACCGTAAGAGCGAACAAGAGCGATAGCAGTGCGATTCGATATTTCATAACTACTCCTTAAAGATTCGAGGGCATCTCGTGTTGTGCATAATCGGGAACCAGGAGGTCTTGCGTGAGATACACCTTCACGCGGTGACCTTCCCGGATGGTTATCGTGGGGAGCAGGTTCAAGAACCTGTCCAGAATGTGCGTTGACGATTGCGCGAAGCTTGTGGCCACACCTTGACGGTAAGCATCCGCCGTAGTCTGCGGCAGTCCCAGGCTGCTGGTATTCGTGCCTGCCTGTGCCAGCCCACCGATTGCGCCGACAGCGACGGATGCGCCAAAGACTTGCACGTAATGATGATTGACCTGATCTTTGAGGCCCGTCTCTCCGATCTGGTTCAAGCCGTGAAACTGGTCGAGGTCAACGGAATAACCGTCCGGCATGATGAGCCGGTGGAAAGCTACGGCCAAGCGCGTCTGTCCGAAGCCCTCAACCCGCTTGGTTTCTCCCAGGACTTTCGTGCCGGCAGGAATAAGCAGGCGCTGACCATCGTGAGAATAGATGTTGCTGGTCAACATGCAGATGACCGGCCCAGAGAAGTCTCCGTTCAGACGGGTGACGAGCGCCGTTTCAAGAACCGTTCCCTCAAAGACCACGTAGTCCTTTCCGCTTGCCTCGTTGAAATTCGGATTGCTTCTCTTGCGCGGTGTCTCAGCCGTTGCTGCCGTTGGTTGCGCCGGAGTCAGTCCGTTGTTTGTCAGACCGGCAGGGAGATTCGGAATTTCCAGCGCCGACAAGTCCAACGGCAGTTGGGGTGATGGGTCCAGCGCAGTCCTTGCGGACTCGCTCACTTGGGGAGGGCGATAGGTGAGGGAGACGCTGGACGAAAACCGCGACGCATACTCACGCCTGCGCATGTCCTGCTTTATAGGGTCCTGCTCAACTGGCACAGTGGCTTCTTGGTTGCCAGCAGAAGGAGCAAAGTCACCACGCCCGGATTGCTGATTCAGAGGACGTTGTGCAGGCGGGAAAGGCATCCGCTGCTCGCGCCGTTCCTGTTCGAGACGTGCCCCAATTTCTGCAGGGCTGAGTCCGGCCACCGTCTCGGTCTTCGGAGCATCGGGCTTTTGTGACGACTTTGCTCCCTTTGCCGGGCCGGAGACCCACAGCATGAGCATGATCACCGCGGTAAGCCCCATCACTACCCACGTCTGAGCGTTCTTCGGCAGAACTCCGGGAGCAGGCTTCCGTTTGTCCTGGACATTGGGCACCGTGTTTTGTACTTCATCGGGCTGCGACATGGCATTACTCCTGCCTCTTGAAATCCATCCTGTGTTTGCCGATCATGAGATAACCGGAATCGAGAATCTTGGGCACGACATAAACACCGTCCTTCAGGTCGAAGTTGATGAGATTCGGTGATCCGTCCTTTACCTCATACAGCGTCGGTTTTTCCTGAGCCGAGGAGCGGATGTACGTGAATCTGTCATCGTGATAAATGTCCGAGACCAGGAAGGGCTTCTTGTCCTTGTCAAAACCGTAGTCAAATTTCAGGTTCTTAACCGGGTAGTCCGCCCGAAATGTGTCTTTGTCCTTTTCCGCATGGGCTGTGGCAAGGGCGGCCTGCACCCGCAGCCCTTCAACTTCGCTCGACGGTACGAATTTCGGCGGGGCATTCATCGCTTGAACGATGGACTGGTCTTTCGGCTCGATGAATACCTTGAGGTCGGGATCGTCGCTCTCCCCGATTTCCTTCACAAGGAATGAGTACACATTGCCCGCCGCCGTGATCAGCGTGACATCGGTGCTGATGCCTTGCTTAGCCGGTTTTATGTAGCAGAAGTTTTGCGTTCCTTCGACCACCCAGAAATCCTTGTCTCCGGTCACAAAGTCGAGGATCTTCTCGCTCTGAGGCAGAACGATCAGTGTTGTGTAACGCAGCTTGGCCTTAATCAGGACGATATCTTTGGCCGCGTACTTGACGGTTCGTGCTTCGCGGCTCTGAGCGGCAGCAGAGGCCGCTGCCAGGACCGCGAAGAAGACGATTGCGATTGCTCTTTTCATAGTTAACTCCTTGCCAGAATTTCCAAACCCTTTTCAAACCCGTGGTCCCGGAAAGCCTGCTCGCGCCTGAAGCTCTCGTTCGGGTCGCTGGTGTACAGCCAATAACTCTTTGCGTCCACCTCAAGATTGACCACCTTCGCTAGATCAGGACGCTTCACCAGTGCTTGCCGTTTGGGAATGAGGGTCGAGATCATCTCGATTTCGTTGTCGTTGAGGTGAAACGTGTTCCGGTACAGCTCCCGATCCATGTCCGGATTAGCGAGAAAAATCTTGGTCGCACAGCTTTCGATGACGATGTTCACGATTTCCGACTTGTCCAACTCGTCAAGCGACTGCGTGGACAGGATCATGGCGGCATTCTTCTTGCGCCAAGTCTTGAGAGCCTCAACGATGTAATTCCGAATCGTCGGGTGTCCGAAGAAGCGCCATGCCTCGTCGATGAAAAACGTCTTGAACGTGGTGACTGCCTCCGGGCTATAGATGGACGCATTGGCCCGGTGCAGGATATAGAAAAGCAGAGGCTCAATCAGTTCGGGATAACGGTCCAGCCCCTCGAAATCGAAGCACTGGAAGCGCGAGAGCGTAAGCGCGTCTTTCTCGTTGTCGAAGACCTGTTCGTACTGGCCGCCGCGTATCCACTTTTCCAGCTTGCCGGCCAAGGACTTCTGCAAGGTGTTGACCAGGACGCTCAAGGTTCGCAAATTCGCAGGCAGGACGTAGAGGTTCTGAATCTGTGCATAGAGATCCTTTTCCTCAGCCTGACTCAACGGATTCAGGCCACGTCCTTCGGCCAGGACCTTCATCAGGGAGAAGAGGAAGTTCAAGTTCTCCCGCGTCGGTTCCAGAGAAAAGGGATTGATAGTGAACTCCGAGTGCTCGGCGCTGACCTTCAGATAAGCGCCGCCGAAAAGCTGAGTAATGCTGCGGAAGCTTCCACCCAGGTCGAAGATGAATGTGTACGGAGAATATTTCTGCAAATTGGTTATCAGGAAATTAAGGAAGAACGATTTCCCCGATCCAGTACGGCCCAGCACAACGGTATGTGCCGTGTCCTGATAGTGCAGGTTCAGAAAATAGGGCGTACCGTGATTAGTTTCGAGAACCGCCAGATATTCAGCGTTCAAGTGCTTGTTCCGCCGCTCTCCCGTGTGCAGCGTGAACAGGAACGAGTAGTCGGCATAATTTGCGTTCAGCAACCAGAGATAACGGAGATTGAAATGCTTGTTTCCCGGCACGGTCGCAAAGAACGCATTCAGCAGGTTGTACCGTTCCTCAAAGACCAAGCCATCGTGCATTGAGAAGACTTTGTAAAACTCTGCGCACGCCTTTTCGACCGCTGAGAGGCTCTTGTCGTACACGACCACGGTCAGCGAGAACTCGCCGAAGTAATTGCCGTTCAACTCGATTTCCTTCAGGCATTCACCGAGACTACGGACGAGTGATTCCTTGGAATCGTCCACCAGCAGCTCGCCAGGATTCGTGGAGTTGTCTGCCTTGAGCTGGCTGAACAGGGAGGTTTTGCTGTTGTGGAAGTGCCGCCGCATGGACTGAATGCGCTTGCGGGCGGCCGTATTGTCCTGGGGCTTCCATTCCGTCACGATGTGGTAGCTGGCCCCCACTTCCAACAATTGTCGGAGAATCAGGGGCCAGCTCTGCGCGGTAGGCTCTTTCAGGGTGAGGACTTTCACGTAGCAGTCATCCACGAGAAGGTGTCCCGGATAGCACTCAAGCGCGGAGTCCGCGAGGTAGTAATCCACATGCGTGTCGTATTTCAGCCGCGCATGGTCGAGTTTTATGGGAGAGAAATTCAGCAGCCGCTTCAGGACAGTGAAGGCTTGTTGCTTGTCGCTGATCTCAATCTTTACGAAATCGCTGAGCTGAAGAATGAGGCTGCGCACCTGGTGCAGAAGCAGCCGGTGCTGTTTCTCAATCGCGCTCCCAATCAGGACCGTTTGTTTCTTGCTGCTGACAAATCCCTTGAGTTCCTCGATTGCCTGTTTCGGCTCTGACGCCAACTTCTGTACACTTCTGCTCAGCTTGGCGTGATGCCTGGCTCCCTCGTACAAAATCAGGTAGTAAATCCGCAGGGAGTACAACTCGCCGGCCTTTCTCTCGAAGTAGGCCATCCGGTCATCAACAGCCCGCTTGACGACCGGGTTTTCATACGCCTCATGAGGAATCGTTTCGTGGCTGACCTTGAACAAGAGCTGATAGACACGGAACTGCGGCCCCAAGAGCCGGAGCGCCGATTCCAGGCGCTTCGTCAGGCCATCCGTCTGCTTGTGATCCAAGCACTCGTAATCGACTCCCTCGACTTCCAACACCACGCCAACGTCACCGCGCTTGGTCAGAAAGACATGATCGTCAAGAAAGCCATAGATGCTGACGTTCTCATTGAGAGCGCCCGTCTCTTTGTAGCTCTTGACGATCTTTGACAACCTAAGCATGGTCAATCACCCTGACGTTCGGGTCGCTAAACTTTGCAGGATCGTACTCACGGCGAAATTTGCTGGAGTTAAGCAGAATTCGCAGGATCTGCGGGTCCGTCCGGGTCGCCCACTGCGCCAGCAAAAACAGGCTCCCAAAGAGCAGAAGGCCACCTAGCAGACTGCCGAAGAGGTTAAAAGCCGCCGCGCCCATGATCAGCGCGACAAAGAACAACTTTCGTTCCGCGCCGAGGATCGTCAACGGCTTGTTGATCGCCTTATGCGTAGCGTTAATCCGGCGTTCCTTCTGCATACATCCCTCAAACGACCTACGACCCCGGAAAGAGCCAGGAAAGAAAATTTACCGCTGCTATCGCCATGCCGATGCCGAAGACAATCCCCGCAAGCATGCGCTTGCTGCTGCCCTCTCCGAAGGCGAACATCAACCCGCCAACCACGATGGCGACAAGGCTCAGGCCCTTGGCAATCGGGCCAGTGAACGCGTTCTGAAGCTGCGTGACCGCGTTTTCCCAGGGACTTCCCCCGGCTTGCAGCAAGATGAGTGAGAGCATCATGTTCATATTTCACATCCGTTGAAACGCGCATCCTTGCTGCACGTTCACACACTCAGACACAGAAGAGCTGCCGATAGTTTTCCGACCGAAGTCAAGATGCGGCTTTAACTCACACCATTGAAAATGATCGAAGACGTTGAATGCCGCTACGGACGGGCGGTTTGGGGTATGCGCCGTCGAAGCAGGTCGAAGTTTTTACAATTCCGAGACATTTAAAGTCTTACTTGAAGTGTAGGGATGCATCCAATTTTCTAAGTGTCTGAAATGGGGAGCGCCGTATTCTGGGCGCATCCGACTGCGAACTGCGTCCGTTGAGAAGGTGTGACGTGCGCCACAGCAACTTTTCTCGTGCCACTGGGTTTATATTTGTTCGCCACTCGGTGCTGCCCTGCGCCTCCAGGCCACCCACACAATCAAGCTGCAACTCTCTTCCGCCGAGTGTGTTGGCATTTGTGTATTCGTGTCTCTTTCAAGCGAGACAAACCCTGGTGCCCGAATCGGAGGTGCTTTTGAGATGACCGCAACGGTTATTCAAAAGTTTGACAGCCATGAGACTCATCGAAATATTAGAAAACCGCAAAGAGGCCCTGAAAGTTTCCGAGGTGGCGAAGATGTTGGGTGTTACCCCAGCGCACATTTACAAGATGGCCAAGGCTGGCCTAATTCCTTGCTTTCACGTCAAGGGTGCGGTCCGGTTTTGCCCCGCAGAAGTCGCAGAGTGGATCAAGAAGGAAATTGAGCAGTCGAACCAGGCGCGTAATGGGTCGAACGGGGGAAACGGTATGAATTACCGCACATGAGATCGTCGAGACAATTTCACACTTTGGGCTGAGACCGGCGGGCACTTTGCCGGCCCGTCTTGTTTCATTGGTAAGGGGCAGGTATTGTTCGCAGTTCCCATGCCATGCTGCCTACAAGTTGCCCCGCTGGAATCGACGGGTCATGGATAGCGCCCAGGATCAGAAACCATCTAGCTTTTGCGGGGACACCAAGAATTTCCGTCCATTGTCGATGTAAGCACGACGCACCCGTTGCAACGTGTCGGCGTGAAATATTTCTGTTTCAACATCGAAGCGCCGAAGGCTACCAAAAAGAAATGCTTGCCAACAGATGGGAAAATAGATCAAGGTTTCCGGGTCCTTCAGTGCCGCTACTGCGTCCGAACAATTGCCGATGCAGACGAGAGGTTGCTCTGCGGTAATCACTGGATCTCCAGGCGAACCCGTGTAGCGCAGTGCCCAATGAAAGTTCGCCAGCCAGTCGGGACCCTTCCTAATTTCCTCACGCATCTTTGAGATGGTCCAGTTCTGGATCTCGGCTTGAGTCATCTGTCTTCCTTCCAAAGAATCAACCTTTATGGAGCGCCCGTCGGCGCCGACCTCCGTGATCGTTGCGACGCGTATTCCCTTGGACTGTTCACGCCACTGATCGAAGAACAGCGGCGATCGGGCTCTAATCATCTGCATGTACGACAGAAGGAATTGTTTGTGGTCGATCCATGAACGAAAGCGATCCTCCAAAAGTTGAGCGCGGATGCGAGGAAAGTCGTTCTCCAAACCCTTGAAAGTTATGTCTGGATGCTCCGCGACCGTGTTCTCAACCGCATAGTCGTAAAAACCGTCGAGATAGCCAATCTGTTTTGGGCTGCGCTCCTTCCATTTCTTTGTGTGGAGATGAAAGCACCAGAGTGGCTTAGGTAACCCCGCCCGTGCAGGGTCGATAAAGCCCCTCAGATACCCCTGAGGCAAGTAATGATCGCGGCGATTCTTCGTCTTTTGCTTGTGGCTCACGAGTCGCCGGCCTTACGGATAACTTCACCTATGCCTTCTTCAAACTTCATCATCAACTTCCCGCCTTCAAAATCGAAGCTTCCAACAACAACGTCGCCTTCGTATCGCTCGAAACGAAGGTAAGTCCCCCCAAAAGCGGTTCCATAGAAAATCGTTTCGATAATCCAGATCTCGTCCACCCCCGCCAGGTCAGGAAATGAAGGCCGCCGTTTCTCGATCTCTCCGAGCATACGTTGCGGAGAAAGGTTCATGTGCTGCCGCTCAAGCAGAAGAATTCGCTTGTCGGCAGTCGTGTTTGCCAGCTTCGGGGTCTTCTTTTTCAAGGCTTTCTCGATGACATCGCCAAGGCTGCTACTTACCTCTTGCCTCCGGACGTGCAAGCTGCCGCGTTCGGCGGCGGAACCGCCTTGTAGCGGCTCCACCCTGATGCTCAACGTAATGTCGAGGGGTGGCTCACGGGGAACTCCCGGAATAGGGCAAACATGTTGCGAATTTCCATCGGGAACAATGAGCCGATTCAATTTGATCCAGCAATGGACTGCTTGGACGATTGCGTCGCGCGCCTCTTGAGGCTGATTCCGTAACGTACCGACGGGTACAAACACTTGCATCCAGCGTCCAGGAACCAACAAGGATTCGTCCTTTTCGATTCCGAGAAAAGTCACCTGAAAAGATGCGAGGTCCTCTTTGTCGCTAACGAACGGTTCAATGATCGTGTGCTCAATTGCAAGCGTCTTGCCATCAGACCTCCTAGTCGCAATCTGGTCAACTGCCGGATTTGTCCGCTCAATGGCATCCGGCTTGACAAGTGCTGCGTCCGCCCATGAGCCGTTCTCATATGCTGAAAGGAAGAGTTTGATGAACGGATCTTCCCTCGTTGTTCTCATCGACATACGTCTAGCTTGCTACTGCATGGCGTGACTGCGCAACTCCACAGAAACCAAGTCGACGCCTCACGCTCAACTGTAGAGTGGCAGTCGGCTGTTTTCTGCGGTATCGCCGCCAATCCGGACGTTGGAACACGAGAACTTCTTGGGTAAATGCATTGAAGCGGCGACTATTCGAATGAACAAAGTCGCTCAATACTTTCAATAGGATTGTTTCTTTTCAACTGACTCGAATCAAGGGCCGCATTGTTGCGTCTGAATACGCAGAGGTACAGCAATGATCGGCAATGCGTTACTCCTGGCGTTGACTCTCTTCATGGCTTTTTGCTTTCTGCTCATGGACCGCCTCAAGTTCTTAGTGCCTTATCGGCAGGCAATCTTTCACAGTCACGGTTGGGCCATCGGCCTGTATGCCGTGTTGCTCTTTGGCAATTTGTTCGCGGCCTTCTTTCTGCTGGCCCGCCGATTCTTTCTGAAGCACACCGGCCAGAAACTTGTTTACGTGGACAAACAACTCAGAATCGGCGGCGACGACCTCTCGGCTGAGATTCGTGAGCGGTCTGAGGAGTAGTCATGGGCCGTTCACTGAATGATGATTCGTTGAGGCCCGCGCAAGGCCACGGGAGAGCCGGGGAGCGGGTTCCGCAGCAAAGCCATCGAGATAATCGGGCGCAGGACAGCAGGACTGCCTACCGGCTACGCGGGCAGAACTATCGCTTGAATTCCAGCCAGTCAGCGATGCTTCGGGATTTGGGCGCATTCCGCACTATTACCGCCGACTCCCTACGGAAGCACCTCTATCACGGGAATGAAGAACGCTTCGGGAAAGACCTGCGCAATCTCACAGACCAGCGCCTCGTGACCGTACAGCCGGGATCAAAAGGGAAGGACCGCTATGTTTCGCTTACCAGGGCGGGAAAGGGTCTGACCGAAGCCAATTTCCGCATCAACCCAGACCAAGCCATTTATTCGGGAATCGTCAAGAAACGGGAATTGCGCCATGATGCCGCCATCTATGACGTGTACCAGAAAGAAGCGCAGAAAATCTCTAAATCGGGCGGCACGCCAAAGCGAGTCGTGCTCGATTTTGAATTGAAGAAGAACGTCAATCGCCAGCTTGCCAAAATCCAGAAGTTGTCTCCGGCAGAGCGGGAGCGGCAACGGCAGGAAATAGCCGACGCCCACGGACTGAAAATCGTCAACGGCAAAATGCAGATCCCTGACGTCCGTGTTGAATACGAATCTCAAGAGCAGGAGCAATGCAAAGTTGACCTCGAATGCGTGACCGGGCATTACAAGGCCCGGCAGATCGCGGCCAAGGCCGCCGCTGGATTCAAACTCTACAACCAGGACTATCGCGGAAGGTCTGCCGAGCGCGGCGAAGACCTGATTGGCGAGGTGATATCGCTATGAACATCGCGGCTGAATCCCTCACGGCTTTGAAGCAGTTCGGTTATACGGAACGGGAAGCGGAGTTCCTCTATATCGTGGCCGTCCACTCCGGCTTCTTCCTGCAACGTCAGTTTATGCAGCATGTGGACGTTGCTGGCCGAGGCCCTGCCACTTATTTCATCAAGAAAGCCATCCTGAAAAAACATGTCAGAGAGCATCTGCCCGAACGGGGCACCCAGAAAATTTATCACCTATTCTCCCGGAGCGTCTATGCCACGCTCGGGAAGGAGAATTCTCGCAATCGCAAACCCGGACGCTACGGTTTGCTGGACAAAGCAGCGGTAAGACTACTGGGCTTGGATTTCGTCTTGGCACATCTGGACTGTCACTACCTAGAAGAAGAAACTGAGAAAGTTACCTATTTTGCCGTGGAACAGCAGATCAGCGAGGAGACGTTGCCCGCAAAGATCTTCCACGGACAGAAGGGATCGGAGACACGCCGTTACTTCTTTGAGAAATTTCCGATATTTCTCTCTGCGGACTCCGATGCGCCTCTCGTAAATTTCACCTACATCGAGGACGATATCCGTTCACTGCAAACCTTCACTTCTTTCGTCCAGAGATACCGTCCACTGTTTGACGAACTCGGCACAAACTTCAGATTGATATTCGTCTCCAATTCAACCCATAGCTTTCCGTTTGCCCGACAGGTATTCACCAGGAGCTTGTCTGCATCCCAGCGTGAACGGGACAACCAGCAGATCGGGAGATTCTTCTGGCTGCGCAAAATGGCAGAAGAGAAGCGATTCAAGGAACTCGCGCACAAGGATGTCATCGACTGGCAGCGCGGATTGAAGCGGTATTCTGATCCCGAACATGAGAGCCAATACCAGAGCTGGAAACAAACTGGAAAGCTGCCGGAGGTAGAACCCGGCCAAGTTGTCTTTGATCCCAGACGACAGTTTGAGACTTTTCTGCCCATACCGAATGTTGTGCGGCTCGGGCCTTCAACGGTCGGAGAGGCCGCCCAATCAACCGCCCAACCTCCCGCAGGCCAACGACGTGCGTAAAGGGCTTAGAACATAAGGAGCTTTCCAGCATGACGGCACAGGAACAGACAAGCTTAAGTGAAACGGTAATGCGGGGAGCGACCCCACCCGCCGCCCAATGCGGCGTGTCCGTGACCGGCTTCGGGGGTCGCTCCCCGCATTACCGCAAATGAATTGAAAAGGAGAATCAGATGCCAATTATTCAGGTCGAAAGAAAACAAATGAAGACCCAGATCAAAGCCGCAATCGAAACCGATGTGCAAGAGAGATTACGGGCTTATTGCCGGTTCAGCGGCGCCACGAACGACCGAGTGGTCTCCGGCGCTTTGAAATTCCTCTTTCAGAGCGATGCCGAATTTACGCCGTGGTACGAGGCCCACAAGAACGACGCCCAGCCCAGGCGCGGTCCGCGCAAGCGGATGCCCACCGAACCAAATCAGAATGCCGCGACCGCAGTCCAGGACAAGAGTGTCCCGGTTACCGCCGCGAAGAAATGAGCCGTCATGCTGGAAAGAGTCACGAATTCTCGAACGTTTCTGAGTTTGGTCCTCGCGGGCGTAACCGGATTGTTTCTGTTCCGTGCCTATCCATTTCCCGAGGGTAATTTGTACCTGCAATACATTGCCCTCAAAGACCCGCTGGTCTGCGCGGTCCTTGCCCGGAGCTACACCCTGTTTCTGTTTACGACCCCGTTCTTCATCTACTCCGCTGCCTTTTCGGGAGTGTATGTCCTGAGCTTTAGCTGGAAACGGAAGCAGAAAGCAAACTCTCTACCGCCATATCCCGATCCGAGTTTCAGGGACGATCTGTTCCTGGTAATCGGAGAGGTTCATCATCCGACAAGGATTGTTCGGGGCAGCAACCCTCAATGGCTGACGATTCCAGAAAAGGGGTTGTTCACCGGCATCGGGATCTTTGGCGCAATCGGTACGGGAAAAACAAGTTGTTGTATGCGCCCATTTGCAGAGCAACTGATCGCATATAAAGCAGATGAGCCAGAAAAACGGATTGGCGGTTTGGTCTTGGAAGTCAAAGGAGATTTCTGCCATCAAATCCGGGAGATTGCCCGTCAGCATGGCCGCGAGGATGACTACATCGAAGTGGCCCTGGATTCCGAATACCGCTACAACCCCCTCCACAATGACTTGGATTCCTCAGCGTTGGCGTACAGCGTGGCCTCGCTCCTGAACAATTTGTACGGACGTGGCAAAGAACCATTCTGGCAGCAGGCATACACGAACATGCTCCAGCACATAATCCTTCTTCATAAGGTGCTGTATGACTACGTAACTTTCTTTGACGTTTACGAATGCGCGATCTCACCGGCGAAACTCGAAAAGAGAATCGAGGAGGGAAAAGGCAGGTTTGAGGCCCGCGAGTATGTTTGCGTGACACCCGAGGTTTATGGGAGCGAAAAATTTGCCAGCACGTTCTCGGAGTTTGGCTTTGTATATGACGAGCAGGGGGAGTTGTATAAGGCCCCGGCGTTAGCCAGACTCGACGAGTTGCTCAGAAAACAAGAGGACGGGCTTGAATGCCAGCGAATCACGGTCGAAGCGCCTTCGGACGTGGACGACATCAAGCGGCAGCAATTGGAAGCGATTCAACGTTGGTATTTCGATGACTGGATGGGGCTGGAAAAGAAACTCCGCAGCTCGATTGTTGAAGGCGTTTCGATTTTCCTCTCGCTCTTCGATATCAATCCGGTGGTGAAGAAGGTTTTCTGTCCGCCGAAGCAGACATATGATCCCACACTCAACGTACCGGATGAACACGGGCACTTTCCTTACGGCAAGCCGCTCCCATCGCTCAATTGGCTCATCGAACAGGGAAAGATATGCGCCCTGAACTTTCCGATCTCCCTGAACGCGGGTCTTGCCCGAATTCTTGGGACGCTGCTCAAGCTGGATTTTCAGCGGGCTGTTTTGCTACGCGTCCCAGAAATGGAGCGGAACAAGCAGAAATACTTCCGGCAGGTCTTTCTAATGTGTGACGAATACCAGACCTTTGCAACTGTCGGGGAAAGCGATCCAATTGGCGACGAAAAGTTCTTCAGTCTGTCCCGCCAATCGAAATGTGTTTCGATTGTTGCGACGCAGAGCATCAGCTCCCTGAAATCCACGCTTTCAGGTGAAAGTTACAGAACGCTTCTCCAGGCGTTCCGCACCAAGATATTTCTGGCGCTTTCTGACGATTTCTCGACCCGGCTTGCCAGCGACTTATGTGGGCGGGAGGACAAGCCGTTCGTGACCTACAACATTTCTGAATCTGGCCAGGATTCAAAACTGAGCGTGCTGACCGGAAAAACTCTCTCTGACCGGGGCAGCATCAGCGCTTCCAAGAGCTACAGCATGAGGCTGGATTACCGATTCAGCCAAAAGTTTCTAGCCGAGTTAGCCAATGCTCAGGCGGTCGTACTTCCATATGACGGCGTGAACCCAACGCCAGCCACGATTTGCTATTTGAAACCCTTTTACCTCGACCCTAATGTTTCGTATTTCGACCAAGTGAGCCGGGGACTATTGTGAAGAGGCTTTATGCAGTTTGAAACGATCCTTCCATTTCTGAGGCCGATTGAGCATCTCATCCTGGACCCCGATATTTCTGAAATCATGGTGAACGCGGACTCCCGGATCTTCGTTGAGAAGAACGGTCAGCTTACTCCCGTTGCCGGCATTACGATTTCCCAGCAAGCTCTCTCTGCGGCAGTGAAGAACATCGCCCGCCGATTAGGAGACGACATCTCCGAAGAGAAGCCAATCTTGGATTCCCGCCTTCCAGACGGAAGCCGCGTAGCAGCAGTTCTTCCGCCATGCAGCATTGATGGAATCACGCTCACTATCCGCAAATTCAACACCAGGCATTTCACGATGACTGACCTAATCGAAAACCGTACACTCACCGCGGATACCGCCGAGTTTCTCCGCGAAAAAGTCAGGAATCGTCAGAACATCCTGATCAGCGGAGGAACGGGAAGTGGCAAGACGACGCTTTTGAATATCCTTGGCGATTCCATTCCCGATGACGAACGGATTCTACTCATTGAAGATACCGCCGAGCTGAATATTCGCAAGAGCAACTTGGTGCGATTTGAAACGCGTCGTGAACATTCCAGGATACCAGCAGTAACAGTCCGCGATCTGCTGAAAGCATCCCTGCGCCACAGGCCGGACAGGATTATTGTCGGTGAGGTGCGCGGCGGGGAGGCGTTCGATTTGCTGCAAGCCCTGAACACTGGCCATTCAGGAAGCCTCTGCACACTTCACGCCAATTCCGCACGCCAGGCTGTCGCCCGCTTTGCAGATTGCGTCCTACAGAGCGGCATCGAGCTGCCTCACCGAGCGATCATTGCAAATATTGGGAATTCGGTGGATCTCATTGTCCACATCGCCAGGACTAGAGGCCAGCGCGCCCTTTCGGAGATAGTAGCAGTGCAGGGTTTCGACAACGAGAGCGATCAATGCAAGCTTGAGGCGCTGAACCCATGAAAGCAGCTTGTCCGCACGTTATTGCGTCGTGCGATACAAATCGATTGTGTCGCGCGCATACAATTCTATTCTGCAAAGAACCAGTGTTCACACTAGAGGCAACATAACAAAGCATTTATATACATAAGCTTACAAGACAATAATGCATGAAACGTTAGTAATATTATCGACAATTGTGCCGTTTTTAGCGTAGCATACGGAATGTGGAGGATCAGGGACAATGCAGACCAGCACGCTAGAACAATTGAAGCGACATCTCCGCCCTGGACGGGTTTACCGCAGGGAGGACCTTCTGCCGTGGTCCCAGAGCGTCGATCGGCACCTCAAAGAACTCACGGTTGACGGGACCCTCCAGAAGCTCCGTACTGGTTTGTACTACTGTCCCCGAGAATTTGAGTTTGGAGAGGCTCCGGCTGACGAACACGAACTGGTGAGGGCATTCTTGAAAACAGACCATTTTGTCGTGACCTCACCGAATGCCTACAACCAGTTGGGACTCGGGACAACGCAGCTCTATAACAAACGCGTTGTCTACAATCAGAAACGGCATGGGACATTTCCACTTGGCAATCGAATGATCACTTTCGAGCGCCGATTTAACGTTCCCAAGCAGCTCTCTCCAGAGTTTCTGCTGGTCGATCTCGTCAATGAACTGGACCGGCTTTCCGAGGATCAGGACTCCGTCCTTTCTCGCGTTCGCGAAAAAGTCAAAGAGATGGACCCAAGAAAGCTTTCACGGGCAGTTTCTCTTTACGGCAAATACTCCACGCAGAAAAAGTTCCAGGAGATGCTGCAACATGCCTCCTGAGTCTTTTCTTCATGAGAGGAACGATTTCAAGGCCCTTGTTGAGACCGTTGCCGACAGCGAGAAGATCAATGATCCGGCTCTCGTGGAAAAAGACTACTGGATCATGCACGCCGTCTTTGGGCTCAAACAGCTTGGCTTAACGTTTGAACTCAAGGGCGGCACTTCGCTTTCCAAGGGTTTTGGGATCATTCATCGCTTTTCGGAAGACATCGACATTCGCATCGAACCATTCGATGGATTACAGGTCGATACAAATCCAAGTCACGAGAAGCCCCAGCACGTGGAGTCGAGACGACAGTTTTTTGACAAGCTTCGTGACAAGATCAATATCTCAGGGTTTACAGCGGTCGAAAGGGATACGACATACGATGACGAGACACTGAGAAACGCGGGTCTCAGGCTACGCTATGAAACCCATTTCGGCTCGATCCCCGGCCTCAAGGACGGGATTCTCTTAGAAGTCGGTTTTGACCAGACGACTCCGAACCGCGCCGTTACGATTTCTTCCTGGGTCGTCCTGTTCGCTGAAGCCAAAAAGCTTCAATACGCAGACAACAGAGCCGTCGAAATCCTCTGCTACAACCCCGAATACACTTTTGTCGAAAAGGTACAGGCGGTGGTCAGAAAATACGGCCAGTTCAAAGCGACCGGGAGAGTCTCGCCCAATTTCCTAAGGCATTACTACGATATCCATCAGTTGCTCGACGTAGAAGCCGTTCAGAAATTCATCGGCACCCCGGAATACTTCGAGCACAAGAAAAAGCGCTTCAAGTCCCTTAACCACAACGTCGCAGAAAGCGGCGCCTTCACCATCGAAGATGAGAATATCCGCAAACAATTCGAAGCGGAATACTCAAAGACGGCTCCCCTCTACTATCGCGGCCAAATTCCCTTGAACAAGATCCTCGCCCGAATCCAGCAAGATCTCGCACGTCTCTAACGGTTCACAGAATTTAATTGCAGTGGACACGTTTCACCCTTGTGCCTCTCGCCGTGGGTTCTTTTCGGGAGTCTTGTGTGTTCTAATAATTCCTCTGTATTCAATAAGCTATGGCGTACCCCTCCACTCCGCAAATCTCGATGGAAAGGTTCCCTCTCGGGCAGCGGGTAACTCTGGCTGGGCATTTCTTGGAGCCGATTACGTTGGAAAGTATTCGGTTTATCGGCTCAGGCTACGAATGCCGGGTTCGACTACCGGACGGAACGCCTGACGAGGCCATTCTTTCGTTAGATGAGGCTGCCGCGTTGGCTGGCCAGGCAGTCAGCACACCAACGATAATCCGGCCTGCCGATGCCGAGAAACTCCGCCTGCTTGTTGAATCTGCACGCATCCGTTTGGCTTATGCACATGATCGTCAGTTTGCCGTGAGCTTGTCCGGCATTCGGACGCTGCCCCACCAGATCGAGGCGGTTTACATGAAAATGCTGCCGCAGCCCAGACTGCGGTTCCTGCTGGCCGACGATCCCGGAGCGGGGAAGACGATCATGGCCGGGCTCTTGCTGAAAGAGATGAAGTTGCGCGAGGCGATTGAACGCATCCTCATCTTGTGCCCTGCACCCCTGACAATTCAATGGCAGGATGAATTGCTGCGGTGGTTTGGTGAGTCCTTCGAAATTATCTTCTCCGCTGTTGACCAGCAGCAGCTTGTCAATCCTTGGCAGCGCGCAACGCAGGTTATCGCGTCGTTAGACTATGCCAAGCAGGAGGATGTCCGCGAGCGGATTTGGCAGCAGCGGTGGGATCTCGTCATTGTTGATGAAGCGCACAAGTGCAGCGCTTACACCAAGCGTTCTTCTGGTCGGGGAGACGAGGTTGAGAAGACCCGCCGTTACCAATTGGTGGAACGCCTGGCAGCAGATGCTGACCATCTGCTGCTTCTGACAGCGACACCCCACCACGGCGATGATGACCGGTTCAGTCATTTCGTTCGGCTGATCGATCCTGACTTATTTCCAGAACCTACTCGGGTGGGTGATCGTGCAGGCGAGATCCGCCGTGACATTCTTAGTCTCGGAGAAAACTGTCCCTGGGCGTTGCGTCGGCTGAAGGAAGACCTCCGCGACATCGACGGTCAGCGGCTTTTCCCCGACCGTCACGCACACACAGTGACCTTTCGGCTGAATCATGAAGAGTTTGACCTGTACAAGGCTGTCACGGCATACATAAACGAGTTTTTACCGCAGGCGAGCGGACGTAAGAAGCAAAGTGTGGCGCTGACTCGTACTGTTCTCCAGCGACGCCTTGCCAGTTCGACACAAGCCATCGCCGAATCGATACGCCGCCGTTTTGAGAAGCAGGAAGAACTGCTGGACGAGCTGGAGTCTTTGTCGCCGGCACAGCGGGCGAAACGGCTCGCACAGATTCAAGGCCGACTCATTGACGCCGAGCAAGATGAAGACGATCTCGACGATGCAGAACGCGACCTTTTGACGGATGAGTTCACGACGGCGATTGAACTCGACCAACTCCGGGCCGAAATTGCTGCGCTTCGGGATTTGCTCGCGCAGGCACGCCGCGTCCGTGACCATGCCACGGATTCCAAACTCACTGCCCTTCGCGATTGCCTGGCGAAAGCCGAGTTCAATGAATTGAAGGACGGTAGGGGCAGGCTGCTCATTTTTACCGAGCACCGCGACACCATGAATCATCTGCTCGACCACCTTACCCGGTGGGGATACTCGACGTGCCAAATCCACGGCGGGATGAATCCTCATGAGCGGAAGCGCGCGCAAGAAGATTTCCGCACATCACGCCAAGTCTGCGTCGCCACCGAAGCTGCTGGTGAAGGCATCAACCTCCAGTTTTGTCGCCTAATGATTAACTACGACCTGCCATGGAATCCAACGCGCTTGGAGCAACGCCTGGGCCGTATTCACCGCATCGGCCAGGACCGCGACGTACACGCCTTCAACTTTGTTGCGAGCGAGTCCGAAGATGGCCAGCCAATCATCGAAGGCCGCATCCTTGAGCGGTTGTTATACAAGATGGAGCAGATGCGAAACGCACTGGCGGATCGCGTTTTTGACGTTATCGGTGAGGTTCTTTCGCTGAATGATGTCAATTTGCCAGAAATTTTGCGTGAAGCCGCCAACGATCCTCGGCGTTTAGACGAATACCTCGACCAGATAGAGCGTGTTGACCCCGCCCGATTACTCCAATACGAGCAAGCCACAGGTATCGCGCTTGCACGCGCGAACGTAGATTTTTCGGGTTTTCAGGCCGCGAATGCCGAAGCGGAAGAGCGGCGACTGATGCCGCGCTACGTTGAGCAACACTTCGTGAATGCCGCTCGCGAGATAGGCCTGAAGGTCGAGCCGCGCGCTGACGGCCTGTACCGCGTCGAGCACGTCCTAGCCGACTTGCGCTCCGAGCGGCTTGCCGCTGTACGACGGCTCGGAAAACCTGAGACTACCTATCGCAAGGTTACATTCCACAAAGAGCATCTTGAGATGGATCAGCACATCGACGCCGTGCTGATCGGGCCTGGCCATCCGCTGTATGCCGCCGTTGATGAGCGCCTCAATGAAATGCTCGCCACACTCACGACGGCCGTCGGCGTGTTCGTGGACACGAACAGCGACGAACCCTACAAGCTGCACTTCTTCGAGATGGCTGTAAAGGGCCAGAACACGAAGGGCGAAGTGCAAACCCTTCTGGGCGAATTGGTCGCAATACGGGAGGAACTTTCGAGCTCCGAAGAGCGCTTCTCGGTCGTTCCGGCGGACACCTTGCTCGATCTACCGGCCCACCCTGCTGCACCGGAGAACCTTGAACCAGAAGCCGCCACGCCCGCAGCCGACTTCCTCAAAAGCACTTACCAGACACAACGTCGCGGCGAGTGCCAACAGGAACGGCAACACTTTGTCCAGGTTTGCCGCGACTACCTACAGAAGTCTTTCAACGCGCGTATCCGAGCCGCGCAAGATCGCGTGATGAACCTAAAGGCCCGAGAAATGCGCGAACCTGAAGTCGCCATCGCGCGTCAGCGTTCGGAGAACGACCTTGCCGATCTAGAACGGACCCGCACAGAGCGCCTTGCGGGCCTTCAGAGACTGACTTTGGCCAAGCATGGTCCCGTCCGCCACGTCGCCACCGCGCTGGTACTCCCGACGACACGCTCCGTCGAAGAGCAAATCGGTACTGTCCTTGACGATCTCGACCCTGAAGTGCGGCGCAAATGCGAAATAGCCGCAGAGGATGTCGTCATTGCCTATGAGACAGCCCGCGGCTTTGAGTGCGAGCGCGTAGGGCACTTGAAGATTGGATTTGACGTGCGCAGCCTAGGCCCCGCCGATCCTCAAACCGGCTACCGTGATCCGGTCACCGGCATTCGCCGTATTGAGGTCAAAGGGCGTCGGCGCGGTCAGCCCATCCGCCTCACCACGAACGAGTGGTACAAGGCAACGCAGCTCGCAGACAGCTATTGGCTCTATGTGGTTTGGAGTCCGCTCGACAATCCCGACCCCGAGCCAGTGCGGATTCAAAACCCGGCGAAGCATCTCGATCATTCCAAACGCGAAATCATTGCGGCCCGCTATTACGACATTCCTGCCGACGCGATAGAGAGTGCGGCAGCTAAGCATAAGGATCGTCCCAGTGAGTGAGAACCATAAGCGCTTGATCGAGGACTATCTTCCAGTCCGCGAATTGAACGAAATCGCAGCCAAAGAGAAGAAGCACCCGGAACATCCGGTCGCCCTAATTCACTACTGGCCGGCGCGTCGTCCGATTACCGCCTGTCGTGCAGCCATCTACGCGGCATTAGTTGCGGCCCCAAAAACCTCCGAAGATCGTGAACGTGCAGCGCTATTCGTAACTAATCTCGCGAACTTCAAAGTCTCGCCTGACGTGATTGCAAAGGCGGCTGACCAAATTAGAACGGAGCATGGGGGGCATAGTCCAAAGGTCCTTGACATCTTTTCTGGAGGCGGGGCAATTCCCCTTGAGGCAGCGCGGCTAGGTTGCGAGTCCCACGCTGTCGAGTACAACCCCGTGGCACACCTTGTGGAACTCTGTACGCTCGTTTTCCCGCAGCGATTTGGAGCGACACTTGCGGATGATGTAAATCAATGGGGCAAACGCATCATTGGTCGTTTGCGCGATAAGGTTGCGGACTGGTATCCGCAGGTCCGTCTTGACGACTCGAAAGTCATCGCCCAACAGCTTAGTATGTTCGGCACTTCTGGGGCGGCTGCAAGTGTCGGTCACGATCCGGTTGCTTACATTTGGGTTCGCACTGTCCCCTGTCGGAATCCGCAATGCCGCTCGACTGTACCGCTTGTTCGGCAGGCTTGGCTTCGGAAAAAGGGGGGTGTAGTATCTGCCGTACCGACGCTAAAGAAGGGGAGCACGGCGCTTCACTGGGAAATTGTGGTTGGATCAGAGGCGGCGGGTGATGACGACGAGCAAACTGGAGCAGGTGGCGCTGTTTGTCTGGCGTGTCCTACCCCCGTTCCTGCTAGCTATGTCAAGGAGTGCGGGCTTGCTGGAAAGATTGGTGAATCGCTCGCGGCTCTAGTCCTGCCTGGGCCTAGATCAAAGTTGTACGTGCCGGGCCAGTTCGCATCAGTGGAGCGCGTTATCCCAGACGTAGACGCTATTGCACGTTCATTCGGACTGGAAATGCCCACCGAGGAGCTGAAGGGAAAGCTACGCGATCAGCTACCCAGCTACGGATTTGAAACTCACAAGGATCTGTACACAGCCCGACAATTAGGTGTGCTGATTACTCTTGCAGGCCTGATTCGTCAGGCGCACACAGAAATGGTGGGCGATGGTTTAGACGCCGAACGTGCCGCGGCCGTAACGACCTTTCTGGCAATGGGCTTTGGACGTTTGGCTAATTCGTTCACCAAATTTTGTCGCTGGCAGGGGCAAGATCAGAAAACTATTGCAGCAATTGGAGACCGGCAAGCCTTGAAAATGGTGTATGACTTTTCAGAGATCAATCCCTTCGCGGAAACAGCCGGATGCCTTCCATTCGCTTTCGATAACGAGGTCCATTGCATCAAGATTCTATCTGCGGTGGGAAAACCCTCGACGGTGACACGGTGCAGCGCTGAAGAACTGCCCTACAAGGACGAAACTTTTGATGCGGTTGTTACCGACCCCCCTTACTACAGTTCGATCTTTTACTCCGATCTCTCATCGTTCTTTTACGTCTGGCTGCGCCGCATTTTGAGCGACCTTTACCCAGAGCACTTTGCTTTGGGGTCGCCTCCAAAGCGGCGGGAGGCGGTTGCTCAAGCAAGCGAATATGAGGGAGATGAAGACCGGGCCAAAAAACACTATGAGCAGGTCATGGAGCGTGCCTTTGCGGAAGCTCGACGTGTGCTCAAGCCCAATGCTCCCTTCGTTTGCGTCTATGCGCACAAAACAACGGCGGGGTGGGCGTCGCTCATTCGGGTGCTGGTACCGGCGGGACTGACTGTCACTGAGGCATGGCCCATCCAAACCGAGGCCCGAGGCCGGACTAATGCGATAGGAGCAGCCGCACTTTCCGATAGCATCTTCCTGGTAGCAAGGCGACGTGACACGGACACTACGGGCCAGTACGAGGCTACGGTGCAGCCGGAACTACTTCGCATTGCAGGAGAAAGAGTCGCAACGCTCTGGGATTTGGGCTTCGCTGGGGCAGATCTAGTAATTGCGAGTGTCGGTGCAGGCCTACGTGCATTCACGCGACACGCTCGGGTCGAATACGCAAACGGTGAGATAGTCCCGGCAGAGCGGTTCCTCGCTGAAGTGGAAACAGTGGTATTAGATACTATTCTTTCCCGATTGTCTAAGACTGTCGGAGCAAGCAGCGCAAGATACAGTCTGGCGGGTGTCGATCCCGCAACCCGGTTCTACATTCTCTGGCGCTACACGTATAAGTCTGCCGAGTTGGATTCGGGCGAGGCGTTTATCTTCGCCAATGGGACGCACGTCGAGCTAGATGGTGTCCAAGGACTGTCATCGGGGTCGCATCAGCTAGTCGAAAAGAAAAAAACTAAGTATCGCTTGCTTGACTACAGCGAACGTGGCGATGACGCAAAATTAGGGGCGCTATCGGAGGAAGGACAGTCTGCGCCATTGATTGATGCACTACATCGGCTGTTATGGCTTATGGAACGGCATCCTTCTGGAATTCCCGAATTCCTGCGTGAAACCCGACCCAACATTGAGCAAATGCGGTTGGTCGCGCAGGCGCTTGGTGGACCGGCACTCAAGGGCGGCGAATTAGGTGAAGTTGCCAGTGGCACCGAACTCGCTGCGCTAACCAAGTTGACCGCGAACTGGCGTAGTGTGGTTGAAGATGCAGCGGAAGCAGCCGAAGGGCCGTTGTTCAGGGCTGCAAGGTAACACGAGAGAAAAAAGCCATGACCAACTTGCTCACGGAGCGTTCAACATGAGCCCAGCACATAGTGATGCCTCAACAGCAATCAAACCTTGGATACAAGTAGCAGCGCTCCACCCCGATGTGGTGTCGGAGCACTTCTCAGAGGACATCTTTGCGCTCGATCTTGGCCCGTTGGCCGATGGCAACGCGAACGTTCCAGCGGTCTACCGCGATCCAGAACACTTCTTCCGCGTGTCCTACTTGACCAAAGGTCTCCGTTCGTTGCTGCAAGACGTGCTTTCGCGCCTTCAGGACGGTGCTGGGAACCGCGTGCTAAAACTTTTGACGCCTTTTGGCGGAGGCAAGTCCCACACACTTGCCTCCCTGTTCCATGCAGCTCGCAGCAGGAAAGCTCTGGACGTTCTTCCTGAGGCCCAGGGATTGCCGAGGCCCGTAAACGTCCACACAGCGGTATTCGACGGCCAGTTCTTCGACGCGACCAAGGGCAAGGAGGTTCCCGGCGAGAAGTTCCGTGCGCAAACGATGTGGGGCTGGATCGCCTGGTCACTTCGCGGGAAGAAGGGCTACGAGATCATGCGCGAGCAAGATGAAACGCGAGTCGCGCCCGGCGCAGACGAGATCATTACCCTGCTTGCGGAAGGCCCAAACCTCATCCTGCTCGACGAAGTTCTGCAATACCTGATTAGCGCTGGCGGGGTGAAGATTCATCAGACAACGTTACGAGATGAAACTCTGACATTCCTGCAACGACTAACGGCTGCTGTGGGCAACACGGCTAACACCGCTCTGGTGTTCTCGCTTCAGTCCAGCAAGCGCGAGTCTCTTGAGTACGTCAATTTGCTTCAGACCGTTGACCATTTGGCAGCCCGCAAGGATCAGTCACGCGAGCCGGTTGAGGGGAACGAAGTGTTGTCGGTGATCCAGCGCCGCCTCCTCGCCCGCATTCCGACACCCGAGGAGGCCACGCCTGCGGCGATGGTGTATCAGGATATTGTGACGCAGATGAAACGTGGGTACGCCAAAGGCAAAGCCGAGGAGCAGCAAGCGGAAGAAGAAGGGCTCGCCCTGCGGGAACGCGTGCGTGCCGCATACCCGTTCCACCCGGCGTTGATCGATGTGATGCGAGAGCAGTGGGCGGCTATTCCCGATTTCCAGCGCACACGCGGTGCACTGCGTTTCTTGGCGGCGTGCCTCCGCGCCACACACCGCGAGGGTAAGAGTCGTACAGTTCTCGGGCCGGGTGATGTGCCCATCTACGATGCTGAAGTTCGTCTGGCCTTTTTCAAGGAGGTTGGGCAGCAGTCTGACTTTCAAGCCGTGCTGGAACACGATCTGATCGGTGCCAATGCGCGCGCCCGTCGCATTGACGAGAGGCGCGCAAAAGAGAGTCCGTCAGAAACGGGGAAGCGAGCAGCTTTCCGGCTGGCGACCGCAATCCTCATGTACTCATTCGGGGGCAAGAGACGTGATGGTGCTAATGGCACAGAGTTCTTGCCGCCGGGGATCACTGAATCCGAGTTGCTCTCTGTATGCATAGGGCCAGACCTCGACAGCACAACCGCGCTTGCTTGCCTCAAGGAACTCAGGGAGCAATGCCTTTACTTGCACTTCGATGGCGTTCGGTACTGTTTCAAGAAAGACCCCAACGTCACGCTGTTAATCGAGCAGGAATCGGACGCAGTAGGTCGGGACGAGCGCCAGGTGGAAGAGCGCGTCAAAGAGATGCTAGAAGCGAGGATCACCGGTCGCAACGCAGTAGTCTGGCGGCCAAAGTCTGGTGATATTCCAGACAAGGAACCATCGTTCCTGATTGCCTACATGCCGCTGGACTTTGGCACTTCGGCAAGCAGTAGCCGCGAAGCAGCGGCGAAGGCAATATTTGAGACCTATGGCGATGCCCCGCGCAAGTATCGCAATGGACTTGCGCTGGCTGTTCCCGCATCGGAACAGATTGAAATCCTTCGCCGCTCTGTTCGGTATTTGCTTGCTATGGAGCATGTACTGGCTAAATCGAAGCAACTGAACCTGACGGACGAACAGAAATCGCAGTTGCGCGAACGGGAGCGTACCGAGATCGCGGCAGCGGAATCGGCCCTGCTAAAACTTTACGCTGAGGTTTGGCTGCCCAAAGTTAGCAACGACGGTATTGTGATTGATGTCGTAGCCGTGGGAGGCCGACCACTGCAAACCACCCTGAACGACAAGAAGCAGGCGCGAGTCCATGATCGAGTGATCGAATTGCTGGTCGATATTCAGCGCCGCGTCTTCACGACGGTGAACCCGAGCAAGATCGTTGAGCTATTCAAACTAGGTGAGGGGAATCCGCCCATGCTCGGCTTAAAGACTACCGAGGTAGTTGACGGCTTCTATTCCTTCCTCGGCTTCCCCAGGCTGGTCAACAGCGCGGTAGTGAAGAAGGCGATTGCAAAAGGAATTGCAGACGGTTTTTTCGGCTACTATTCGGGCTCGACGCCTGCGCTCGGAAGTGACGGCAAGTATCAAGTTCCCTTGGCTCGGGTCCGTTTCTATGCCTCTGTCGGCGAGGACGAAATCGACTTGGAGTCTGGCTTGTTGATGATGCCCCAAGCGGTGCCGTTGGCGGCACCGTCACCGGCCACAACTGGCACTGGGTCGACAGATATAGCGGGAGGCGGTGACTCTGCACTTATCCTCACTCCTCCGCCTGGGCCGGGCGAGGTACCGGGAGCATCCGGCGGGGCTGCTGCCCAGAAGTCTGTTGAGATCAATTTTTCAGCCGACCGGACCCAGTTGTTTTCGGCGTGGAACGCCATCGCGAACCTCGCTGATCTTGCTGGGAAGGTCACGGTCACAGTGCGAGCCGATTCTGCCGAAGGATTCGACAAGAACAAACTCCAGAACGGCGTGCTGGAGCCGCTCCGGGAGTCGGACTTGATTAAATAAGGCAAACGTATGAGAGCGGTAAGCTGCGCGGCTTTTGTCCACTGCACCCTCTTCCCGGTGGTCGCCCTTCGGCCAGGGCTCTGACGCTCGTCCGGTCTAGCACCGATTTCATGCCGAACGCAGGATAAATTCCGTCCCTTGACTGAAGTCAAAAACCGGACGGTTGGCTGCGCGTCTTTCTTTCACTCCGCTGCGCTCAGGTGGGCGCCGTTCGGCCACGGCTCGGGCGGTCGCGAGGTCTAAGCGCCGCTTTCGCGCCAAAACAAAAACCAAAATCATTTTGGCACTCACCGCGCCGACGCTCGCGCCCTGCCACCCTTCACTGCGCTGCGTTTTTCCCCGTGTCCGCCGGTAACTGTTTTTGTCTCGCTGCCGCTCAAGTGAAAGACAAAAACAGCCTACCCGGCGGAACAGGGGATTAAAAATGTTATTGAAGGATACAAGCAGAACCAAAAACAATCAGGAACTCGTAAAGGCCAGCATTGACGCACTGGTGAAGGCTTTGGAGGGTGGACACAGTGAAGCACTCTCTACCTACCTTACGGCGATATCACAATTTCACAACTACAGTCTTCAGAACATTCTTCTGATTGCCAGCCAGCGTCCCACAGCCAGCAGAGTTGCAGGCATTCGGGCATGGAATGAGTTGGGCCGGAGAGTGAGACGCGGGGAAAAGGGAATCATGATCTTTGCCCCGATGATCGGCTATAAGCACAACGCAAACGAAGCAGAGCAGAGCCAGCAGAGCGATGCTAGAACCGACAAGCCAGAACCGCGTTTAGTGGGTTTTCGCGCCGTGTATGTGTTCGACGTTGGCCAGACCGAAGGCGCAGAACTGCCGGAACTCGGGAGCACCTTCGCGGGTAATGTTGGCGACAAGCTGGACAAGTTAGCCGAGTTTACGACTGGCCAGGGAATCAAGCTGGAATACTCCGACAAGATTGCACCCGCGAGAGGCATGTCTTACGGCGGATTGATTCGCATCCTGCCGAACATGGAGCCGTCCGAAACACTGGCGACTTTTGTGCACGAACTAGCGCACGAGATGTTGCACAGGGCCGAGCGCCGCACGCTTACGACCAAGGTTGTACGGGAAACCGAAGCCGAGGCTGTGGCCTTTGTGGTCTGTCATGCTCTGGGACTTGAGACCGGAACAGGTTCGAGTGACTACATTCAGCTTTACCACGGCGATGCCAACCTGCTGAAAGAGAGCTTGGAAGTAGTGCAGCGCACTTCCACCGTCATCCTTGGGGCCATCAACCCCAAGGATGCGGGGACTGTCCCGGCGGTTTCGGAGGTGCAGCAATGAAAACCGTCGCCATGATCTTGGATCTTGCCGCGCCTCTGCAAGCGGGATTTCACATCAGCATTGAAAACGAACCGTGGATGACTCTTGTCATCGAGGACACGCAAGAACGCGGCCCGAACGGTCTGCCGGCAATCTCCGTGGCCCACTACGGAGAACAGAACGGCGATTTGATGCGCGATCCTGAAATGATCTTTGAGGCAGAGGAATCCGGCGAAGATATGAATCTGGTGCCCTTCTACTGGCGGAATGACTATGCTGGCATCGAGCAGTATTCCGACGTTACGGAGGAGGGGCGAACACTCCTGAACGCCAAGTTAAGGTGTGAGCACATTGCGTTTGCTGGTACGTGGGACGCCAACCTGAGAGCGCAGGGCTTCTTAGAGGCGTTCGTCAGACAGCAAAAGGGCGACACCTAAGACTTCATTCGTACCACTTCTCAACATGCCCGGCACAGTCCGGGCATGTTCCTTTTAGCCCTAAAATTTTCGAGGGGCGCTCTGGCCGCGTCCCTCGTACTCCCCTGGCCCACACAAACGCAAAAGAACGATGCGGAATCGGCGGTTTTTGTCGAGAAATTGAGCTGAATATGCTGTAAAATTGCAAATGCATACGTGTCGATAGAGGTCCGCGAAAGCGGGCCTTTTGTCGTTTACGAGCAAAATGCTCGCAGAAACAGGCTCGACTTCAAGTCGGGCCTGTTTCCATTTGTGCAGAAAACACATGGAGGCATCAAATGATGCATACAAAAAAAGCAAGAAATCGTGTGAGTAAGCGCCGCTGGAACTTGATCGGATTTCGACGCTACGAGCTTGGCTGTCCAAGATGTCGTAAAACGAAAGGCTTCACTGTTGTTCAAGAGCCGGTTGCTAGGAAGGTCCATAAACGGACAGCGCATCGCCTACGCGTCGTAGCAATTTGTAGGAATCGGATCTGCTCACACGTTATGAGGATCACGCGTGGTCCTGCGAACTAGCGTTTCCTGCATGCGAAAATATTAGGGGCAGCCTTCCTTGGAGGCTGCTCCTTGCAGGCTGGCTGATGGCGAATTTATGGACGAGAAGGCACTGTTAGCAGCGATAACGAGATGCGGTTGGAAAGGGGCTTGGGAAGAACAAGTCAGCGGTCTGTTGTCGAAGCTTGACTTGCTCGAAAAAAGCGGAAGGTACGGCAAGCTGTTGGCCAGTCTTAAAGGGGCAAACGACAAAAACAATTTTACGGCTACGGTATTGGAAGCAACAATTGCTTTCCAATTTGAGTCGGCAGGAATTGAGCTGCAATATGAAATCAGGCAGGATACGGAGGACGAGAGCTCAATTGATTTCTGTTGGAAGACCAGGTCGGGGAAGGCAGTTTACATAGAGGTGCGCTTGCTTCAGCAGGACAAAGCAACAGCTGATTCCATTTCTAGCCAGCTTGACGCCCGGAACGTGTACACAGTTTCAAAAGATGGGGATGACGAACGCCAGGATATTGTCCGAGTGCAAAAAGTGATACTGGAAAAAGTGCAGAAGAAAGATGGATCTCCGACGAAATTTCTTACAGCGCATCAGGACGCAGTTAATCTCGTCGCAATCGACATTTCACAAATCATCCTGGGAGCGTTCGACCTAGACGACTGCAAATTAGTCACTCTGGGTGATCCCGCAGTTCCAGACATTAATCGTCGTGGACTGTTTGGTTTGTTCCAAGAACTTGAGCCTGCTTATCCTGCGTTGATCCAATCCCTTGCACAATCGCACGCTCATATTAAAAAGACCCTGCACGGCGTTCTGTTCCTCTTCAGGCTACCCAAAACAGAATTGTTCGACTTCACCGTCGAGAGATTTCTAGCGTGGAATCCGAGTTTGATAAAGGAGGATACCGCCAGAGAGATTTGCAAGGAAATCGAACCTGCTTTGCCGCTTTTAAGGAAGAGGGAGCATTAGCTCACTGTCAGGGAGGTATGCACCTGTGCGCAAGGGGTGCGAACGCGGTATTGTCCCGGATATTTCGGCTATCACCATTGACCTCCGCATCTGCCAACGCGAGAAAAAGTGAAATAGTCGGTTGCCGCAGTTTGTTCTTGCAACGCTCGAATATTTTTGTACAATTTTTGTACAACCGAGTCGGTATTGTGGCCTTTTTAGGCATTGTGGCCACATGAAGATTCAATAACTTACGTAGTATCAACATAGGGATGGGTTCCGATCCCGACTAGCTCCACCAAACAAGATTTCATGCTGCCCTAGTGTGAGCCGCCGGGCACCGCGACCTGCGGGCGCACCAGCAACGTAATTCGAGGAAACGCAAAGCGTCCCGCCGCGTCATCCACCACATTCACTTGGCAAGTGTAGAAGCCCGGTTTCAGTTGCGAAAGCGGTACGTCGAGCTGAAACGCGGCGGCGCGCCGATCAGGGCTATTCATTTCGCGTAACTCCACGGAAGGGCTCTCGTAAATCTTGGTATTGCCCTGGAAAAACGCCACATTGCTCAGCAGGCGGATGCCGCCCTTTACTGCCGGTGCGGCCTTGGTGTCATTTGCGGCGACGGCCTTGGCGGCACTGGAACTCTCCTTGGCCGGGTCGTACACCTCGTAATAAAAGTACAGGTGCTGCGCCGACGAGAACACGCGCGTCACACTGGGAATCAGTTCTGAGCCATCGCGCACCAAAGGATTATCCGTGCGCTTCTTTCCCGCTGCCTGAATCTGATTCGCCAGCACCACGGAACTCAGCTTTAGTTGAACTTCTCCAGTTTTGGGGGCGGACTTCAGCTCCGGGATGGTGATATCCGTCTCGAACGAACCGATTCGCCCGGTCTGATTTTCCCGCAGCACAAACTTTAGGTGATATTTGCCGCTAGGCAGCATCATGCCGTTGTTGTACTGTACATTTTTCTGCTTTACCTGTTGCGACGTATTCACGGCGAGTTTGACCGTGTCGCGCAGTTGGCCTGCTGGCCGCTTGTTCTCATCCGTCGCAACGCCCAATACATCTAACGAGGCCTTATCCTGCTGGCTGCTGCTGACAAAGGGGATCTCTGAACCCGGTACCAGCAGCGAAACCGGCACATAA
Organism: Terriglobales bacterium; assembly: GCA_038229415.1. Taxonomy (GTDB): domain Bacteria; phylum Acidobacteriota; class Terriglobia; order Terriglobales; family Acidobacteriaceae; genus JANXUR01. The sequence goes on along the minus strand of JBBROM010000007.1, from coordinate 29,641 downwards.
AAACGGTTGTCACCGACCCGGAAGTAGCTCGCCGCGAGATAAACCGGCAAATCAGTGCTGGGAAAATCCGCTGCCAGCTCTTCGTCCAGTTGACGCTCACGATCTTCCTGATTTGAGTGCTGGAAGTCCGCCGGAGCGTAGTAACCCTTGCGATAGTTGAGCTTGAGCCCGGGACGATTCAGTTTGACCGTGATCTTGCGGTAGCGTCCGTCACGCGCCGGGTTCGAGCTATGGTAGCCAATGATGTAGTACGAAGAGCTATCGCGCTGCACCTGCGTAAACATGGGCGCAAAGTCGTTGGTGTCCAGAAACGCTTTGCCGCCGGTGTCGCCTGCCAGTGTGACCAGCGTTTCTTGCGAGGTGGCATTGGAGTCGAACGCATTGACGGTTGCACGGCCGGAGTACACGGACGCTCCGCGCAGGCTGCCGCTTTGCGCTTCACCACCCGGAACGATGGCCTGTAATCCGCGCGCATCCATGGTGTAGATGGCAAGATTCGCGCGCACTGCGGCATTGGTGGCGGCGCGCAACTGCGACTGATTCTCGATTCCGGTGCGATCCATCCCGCCCGAGAAATACAGCATGGACTTCTTCTGATCCACCTTATCCAAAGCTTGCGCAATCTGCTGTAACGCCTGCAGGCGGCGATCTACGTTGAAGATGTTGTACTCGGTGTCGTCAGCGGTAAAAGGTTGACTGTTGTCGGAAGTAGCGTCTGTCGTTCCCGTAGTGCCGGCTTCAAAGCCAGCGGCGGAACCACGGGTGAAGCCGTTCAGCGTCTTGGCCAGAAGTTCCCGGTCGGAGGTAAAGTCCTGATTCACCGTCAGCGAATTTCCCAACGAGATGACTGAGACGAGATCGGCCGCCGTCATCTGCTTGCGCACGTAGTTCTGCGCTGCGGTGATGGCCCGGTCAATCTCTTCCGGCTGCATCGAAGACAGGTCGAAAAACAGGAGGATCAGGCGATGATCCTTCAACGAAACTGCCGGAGCGCTGTTCGCCGCCGCAGACTTGGCCGACGAAGATACGGATGACAGCAGAGAAGCCTGCCGCGCTTCAGGCAGTGCGACGAGATCGGTGTTCTCCAGATCAAACGAGAGAATCGGCTGCGGGCGATTCTCTTCGAGCACGGTAAAGTCTTCGCGCTTCAGGTCCCGCACCGCATCGCCGCTGGCGTCCCGCACCGTTACGTTCACCAGTACCAGTTCCGACTTGGAGCGGAAGACGATGCCCGGGTCATTCGCGGACGGCGGAGTAGGTTCCTGCGCGGCAATTCCCGCTGGAAGTAGCGCTTGCGCCAACAGTATCGCCAGCAACTTGCGCTTCCAATCAACTTTCGAGTTCTGCATCATGACTGTGCCTCGTCTGAAGAATTGCTGTGCTTCGCCATCGAATGCCGCTTGCACTTGCATCTGTGAAGTAAAACTTGCTCGCGCTAGAAGCGAAAGCGCGCCGAAACTCGCATCGTGCGCGTTGATCCCACTGCGATCACTTGCCCGAATGTTGGGGAATTGATGATCGGGTCAATACCGGTGAACTGCGGAGTATTAAACACGTTCGAGGCCTGTGCTCGCAGCTCGAGACTCATGGCGTCGCGCAACGGGAACGACTTGGTCATTGCCATATTGAACAGCAGCGAACCCGGCCCGATGATGCTGTTGCGTCTGGCGTCGCCAAATCGGCCAGCCGGCGGAAGCGTGAACGCAGCCGTGTTAAAGTAGCGCTCGATCGTCGGATTATCGAGGGCGATCTCCGCACCAGTTACATCGGGACGCAAGGTGCCATTGGTGCCGCGGCTCACATCCGTAGTGCTGCCGAGAATGCGCGGCGAAAACGGCGTACCGCTTGCAATCGTCCAATCGCCGGTCCACTGCCAGTCTCCCAGAACTGCGCGCGCCGCGCTCTTCTGTGCCAGCCAGCGCTTCTCGTGGCCAACGGGCAGCTCCCAGACCCAATCGCCGGTAAAGCGATGCCGCTGGTCGAAGCTGGAAAGGCCACGCTCCGCCCGCAGGTCAAAGGCATTCTGCGCGACCACAGTCGAACCGCCACCAATCGAGGAAGCATTGTCGAGCGCCTTGGACCAGGTGTAGTTGCCACTGAAAGAGATTCCTGCACGCAGCCGCTTGCGCAGCCGAACGCTCAGCGAGTTTGCCGTCGAATCACCGAGCGAATCTTCAAAGGTAAACGCCTGCACGTTGGGAATGCGCACACCCGTAGCGTCGCGATTGGGTGCGGTGACAATATCGAGCCGCGTGCCCTTGGTGCCGTTATAACTCAAGTTCAGCAACAGCGTCGGACGGATCTCTTGCTGCACGTCCACGTTCCAAACCTGCACATAGCCCAGGCGGTAGTTGGGGTCGACACCGTAATTGTTGGTGACTTGACCCTCCGTCACGGCAGGGAATCCGTTCTGCAGAGTGAGCGCGCCGACGGCGGCTTGCACATTCGTTTGCGTAGTCGAAAACGGCGGCTGAAAAGCGAGTTGTTGCACGATGCTCTGGTAAGCGCCGTTGTTGTAATTAATGCCGCAGCCCGCGCGCACCACCGTCTTCGCACGTGCTTTCCATGCAATGCCAATCCGGGGGGCAAAGTTATTGCGATCAGGCCGCACCAGCGCTGCCGGGAATCGTCCACTGAATGCGCCGATTGCGCCCGCCAGCACCGGAACGGCAGCGGTGATCCCGGAGTTCACATCGAGATTTACAATCCGGTTGTTCAACTCAGTCAACGGAGAGACGTATTCGTAACGCAGCCCCAGGTTCAGTGTCAGATTGCTGCGTACCTTCCAGTCGTCCTGCGCGAATAAGTCCCACGACGTGCCGCGGAAGTGATAATTGTTCGCGCCAAACTGGACTGAAGTTTGCTGAGGCAAGCCAAGCAGGAAGTCAGCCAGATCGTAGCCATCGCCTGCGCTGGGGCCCGGTGTGCCTACGCCCGACGTGTTCAGTCCAGTGAACACAAAGCTGCCGCGCGCGTTCGTACTGGTTTCGGTGTTTAGCTGGATTCGCCGGTAATCCCCACCCCAGCGCCAGGTGTGCTTGGCGTGGTTCCAGATCAACGACTCGGACAGCGACCAGGTTTGGTCACGCCGCAACAGCGGATTCGTGTCGGACAAGCTGCCGTAGTCGGTGAAAGAAAGACCGGGCAACCCGTAATCGAACGGATTGGTGGAGACCCCGGTGATGCCAAGCCCTCCCGTAATGTCGGTTGCGCCTTGATAGAGGTTGCGGGTGGAAATCTGGTTGCGGTTAAAGTCCAGGGTGAAGCGATTCGTGAACTTGCCAAAGCTGCGCACATAGCCCAGCGGTACATCCCAGCTGCGCACCGAAGTCGTTCCGCTGACACTGGGAAAGGGATTGGTCAAGGTGCCATCAGAACTGTGGTAGTGTAGCCCGATATTGATCGAATTCTGCGGCCCACGAAATGGATTTGGCGGCAGTGCCCCTTTGCTGGCGCCCTTGGCTAACGAGCGATTCAGCCGGAAGTTCAGATCGTTGTTGTTACTTTTGACCGAAGTGACATAGTGGAAGTTCTGCTGTGTCCCGGGCAGGTTCGGCTTCGGAATATAAGCCAGCAGACCAGCTGCAGCCGGATTGATATTCGTTAGGACATTTCCAGGAATCGGCAGGCCGGTAGTCGGATCAAAGAGCTGAACCGGAATGTTGGTGCGCGCGCCGGTGGCGTCGCGCGTCTGGATGGTAGTCTGCGAAAAATTGCCCGCCCGTTCCAGCAAAGTGGGCACCGTCGAAAACGCGTCGAAAGGATTATTCGCGCGCGCGCCATTGAAGTTCAGAAAGAAAAACGTTTTGCTGCCGCCCTGATAAATCTTGGGAATATTCAGCAGCCCGCCCAGCGCAAAACCGAACTGGTGCTGAATATAACTGGGCTTCGCCGTGGGCGCGCCAGTCAGCGAATAAGGTGCCGCATTCAATGCTGAATCGCCAACGCTGTAATACGCCGTGCCATGCGGACGGTTGAAGTTTGGGCGTCCGCGTCCAAATGGACTGAATCCGCCGGGGCCTCCGCCGAATCCGCCACCACCACCGGGGCCGCCGCCAGGTCCGCCCGAGCCGCCGCCTTGCTGCGAATCCCAACGGCCGCGCGGGTCGCCGGGGAACCCACCAAACTCGGATGCTGAGGCGTTGCCTTGCACCGAGACGGATTCGGTCGAGATGTTGTTGGAAAGTCCAGCAACAGTTTGTTCGCTGCCGCTAGCGGAACTCGCTCCCGCGAATCCGGTGCCATCGCCTTGGCCGAGCGTCAGATTCTGGAAGCCCTTGCCCGCTGCCAGTGCAGCGAGTTGAGTGGCCGGGCTATCGGACTGCACGCGCGATTGCAACACCATTTCAAGCGTCACGTTAGCGCTGCGGCTCGTGGTGCCAATGCGCGCCTCTTGCGTGGCCGGGGCGAACGCCAGCATCTGCCCCCGAATCACATAACGGCCATCCGCCGGAACCTGCAATACGAAGTGACCAACGAAGTCGGTCCACGTCGTCACCTTTTGTCCCGTGAGCGTATTGGCAGCGGTGACGGTCGCGCCGGGAATCGGCGCGTTGCCGGACTTCACAACGCCTTGAATCGCTCCGCCCTTGACGGCACTAGAAGTGGTGCTGGGTGCCGTTGAAGCAATTGGCGGAGCCGGCAGCGGAGGCGCGCTCTGCGCGCTCGCCGCTCCGATGCAAGCCAGCCCCAACGTAACGGTCATCGTCGTTGCGGCAAACTTCGAGCCCCTGAAACATTGCTTCGTCGGAGCAATGCCAATCCTCCGCCCACGCTCACCGCGATTCCATAACTCGAGCACTCTCTGCACTGCTCCATCCTCGTTAAACTCGTCGAAAAAGTTGAAGACCGAAATTGAAGCACCAATCGCGAACAATTGAACGATGAACAATGAACGACAAACGACAGAACCATTCCGTGTGATTGCAACATCGGCCGGGATACTCCCGGCCGATGTTGTGCGACTGTGAACCCAGCCGTTCTCTCTTAGTGCGGCTGCCCGCTGCCTGCGCTCGGGGGCCCGCCCATCATCGTGCGCGGATCGCCCAGCGCCAGCGTGGCCGCCACAAAGGTTCCGTCTTTCACTTCGCCGCGGCCAAAAACGTGATCGCCGACTTTGAAGTCGCCAAGCGTGACGCTCTCGTGCTCCTTCTTGAACGAGGTATTCTCATCCACCGCGATGATTTGAGTTTGGCCGTCTGGCCGGGCGATGGTCAGTTTCACACCGTCCATCGCCTTAATCTCTCCGACGATGAACTTCTTGCCCAGCGCATCCATAAACCCGCCGTCGGAGCCAGCGCCGCGCGCGCCAATCATGTCGGCTTCCCACTTGTCGGTGCCTACCGAACGCCCGCGCATCATCACGCCATCCCCAACCGCGAGGTCGGTTAGCTTAACCAGCTTGCGGTCCGTGTGGACTTCCGTCTTGGGCGTCACCTGGATTGTGGCGTCTTTGCCGTCCATGGTGCGTACCGTGATTGTGGAGTCGGTGATCGCGGTGATTTTACCCACCACATCCGGACGCTTGCGCTGCTGCTGGCCGCCGTCAGCCAGGGGGCCAACAGCGCTATCCGGGCTTCCAGAGGGTGGCGCTTGCGCCCACATGCCCACTGCCAGTGCTGATACTAAAAAAGGCAACAGTCTGAGTTTCATTTTCGGTTCCTCCGATACAACTTCCGCAAAGGCACGAAGATTTTCCTATGGTTGGACGACCTGCTATTGGTTATGGCTGACACTAAGGGCCAAATTCGGGCCGCACAATGATTTCTCCGGTGCCATGCTGAACCATTTTATTCTTTAGGAATAAGCGATTGAGTTTGACTTCCCGTCTTGCATTCAGGCACCTTCGTTCAAGCTCAAAGCAATTTAGTTTATTGGGGGCGGAAGTTGGCTGGAAAGATTCTGCTGGAAATTTGTTGCGGCTCGTTTGCCGACGCGTGGGAGGCTGAATTGGGAGGAGCCGACCGGGTGGAGTTGTGCTCTGCGCTCTATCTGGGCGGACTCACGCCTTCGTACGGCACCATTCAGCAAGCAAAAGCTCAGCTCACAATTCCATTTGTGGTGATGATCCGCCCCCGGTCTGGCGGGTTTTGCTACTCGGAAGCCGAATTCGCTGTTATGCAGCGCGATGCCGAAGTTGCATTGGCCCATGGCGCGGACGGAATAGTCTTTGGCTTTCTACACCCGGACGGCACAGTAGATGCGAAACGCTGCCGCCGACTTATAAAGCTGGCGCAAGGGCATACCACCGTATTTCATCGCGCATTTGACGTCACGCCCGACCCGCTTGTCACGCTCGATCAACTGATTGAACTAGGTGTCACCCGCATCCTTACCAGCGGTCAGAAGGCCGATTCCCTGAGTGGCTGGCCGTTGATTTGCCAAGTTCGTGAACGCGCGGCCGGGCGCATCGAGGTGTTGCCCGGTGGAGGGATTAACAGGGGGAATTTGGCCGAGTTTGTGAAGCTGACTGGCTGCAACCAGATTCATCTGGCCGCGCTCAAGCCGCAAGTGGATTCCTCCTGTGGGAACAATCCGGAGTTGCGGTTCGGCGCACCGAACTCTCCAGCGGAAGAGGTGTGGGAGATTACGGATCGTGAGGAAGTCGCGGCGATTGTTGCGCTACTTCAACACAATCGTGAATAGAATATCTACTTCGTCCTTGACCTTGACCGCACCACCGCCAATGCTGATCGGCGTCATCCCGAAGTTGGTCTGCTTAACGACGGCGCTGCCCTCATACTTGCCTGCCGACGTCGTGCGAACCTTCACCTCCACTGGATGCGTCTGCCCGTGCAGCGTCAGATTTCCGCGAACTGTATAGTCCGCGCCAGCAGATTTGATCTCGCTGCTCTGGAAGGCGATGTCAGGGTACTTCTCCACGTTCAGAACTTCGTCAGAGAGCATATTTCCCTGAATCGTGTCGCGTGTAGATTGCGACGATTCCGGGTCCAGCACCTTCATCTTGCGGGCATCTACGCGGAAATGAACCGAAGCAGGACTGCCATCGCTGACCCCTCCTTCCATGATCGGAGCAGCGATCTCGTGGTTGTGGGCGAATGCAGAGACTAGTCCTGTCTTCCAGACCTTCACCGTAAGTTTGCTGGCAGAGGTGTCAATGGCATGTTCCGCCGCCAGTGCTGGAAAGCACAGCAGAGGAAGCCCCAAAAACAGCACCACCACGATTCGCCGCATGGAATAGGTCATCATCATCCTGTTCGTTGCCGTACTGCCGCTGCGTGTACATAGTTCAGTTCGCATTCGCCATCGAGAGGGAAGCAGCACCAGTGATCTGGCCCCGCTCCTCATTCTGTACAAATACGACTGCTTTAAGCTGCGCCCGGTTCCAGTCGCGATTGAAAGCGATCTTTTCCGTGCTCTTAAACTCGCCTTCATGCAATTCGCCCAGCTTTTTCAGGCTGCGCACCACCGCCGTGTGGCGCAGGCGTCGGCCTGAATTTTCGCCGGAGCCTACATTCGACTCCAGGCTGCTCTCAGTGATCGCCAGAAACACCGCCTGTTTGCCCGATGGAGCGCTTTCCCGCACATCAATCGCCACGATATCCGCACCGCTGGCCTGAAGCTTTACGCTGGTCGGCTTAGCCGACTTGGCCGCTCGCTGAATTGCGTTGTAGGCGTCCGACTTGCTGTTGCCAACGAACTCCTTCTGCCCATCTACCACCATCTGCGGTGTGTAAATGCTGTCAATGCGGAAGTAGCCGCTGTACTGGTTTTGCCGCTCGGTGAACTGATGCGACGAGAAGCGGTCGCGCCATCCCAGCCGGTCCCAGTAGTCCACATGCTGGCCAAGTGCGATTACCTCAGCCCCTGCAATGGGCTGTTTGTCCAGTTCCATGAGCAGGGCGTCGGCTGGCGGACAGCTCGAACAACCCTCAGAAGTGAACAGTTCCACAATGACGGGGGTTGGCGAACCGTTGGCGGCTGATACCGTTTGAGGCTGCCGCGCGAAGAGAAAAAGTCCTGTCAAGGCGGCCAGTGCCAAAGTGCTAAAGACAATCGCAGAGGTTTTCATAGGTGGTTAGAGTCTTGATCCGAGCCTAAGGATACGCGTCTGCCACACAAAAAGATGAATATTCTGCAGGCAGCGCCCACTGCGCCGTTCGAGAACTGCGACTGCAACCGGAGTACACTGACAGGCGTCACAGCGCAAGCACCCAGCAAACGCTCAAATCTCAAAGGAAGATAGAAGATTATGTCGCGCCTTCTCACCTCACTGTTTACCCTTGTTTTGCTTACCTCTTACCTCTTTGCCGCCGAACCTTGGTCATCGCCCTCCCCGCAGCAAGTCGATGGCGTGTATCCCATGGCCGAGGCGCTTTACCTCGACCTGCACGAGCATCCTGAGCTTTCTAACCAGGAAGTGAACACGGCGGCCAAGCTCGCCGATCATATGCGCAAGTTTGGATATGACGTCACCCAACACTTCGGCGGTAACGGCGTGGTTGGACTGCTCAAGAACGGCTCCGGGCCGGTCATTCTCGTTCGTACCGATATGGATGCGTTGCCCGTGGAGGAGCGCACTGGCGTTCCCTACGCGAGCAAGGTGAAGGTGAAGAACGAACAGGGAACCGAGATTCCCGTGATGCAGGCCTGCGGACATGACACTCACATGGCTATCAGCATGGGAACCATGGAGTTGCTGGCCGAGCACAAAGACCAGTGGCGCGGCACGATCGTGTTCATCGGGCAGCCAGCCGAAGAGGCCGTCTCCGGCGCCAAGGCAATGTTGGCGGCTGGGCTGCTGACCAAGTTCCCGCGCCCCGACTTCGCCATTGGGATTCATGACTCAGCCAGCCAGCCGGCTGGCACCATCGGCTACACCTCCGGCTATGCTCTGGCGAATGCTGACGTGGTGAACGTCACCATCTACGGACGCGGCGGGCACGGTTCCCGCCCAGAGTCTACCGTAGACCCGATCGTGCTTGCCGCTCGCACCGTGCTGGCGTGGCAGACCATTGTGTCGCGTGAAAACAGCCCGTTGGACCCAGCGGTGGTTACAGTCGGAACCATCCACGGAGGCACGCGCGGTAACATCATTCCGGACGAAGTGACCATGTCCCTCTCTGTGCGCAGCTACAAGCCCGAGGTGCGCACGCATCTGCTAGCGGCCATAAAGCGCATTGCTGAAGGTGAAGCTGCCGCCGCGGGCGCGCCCAAAGCGCCGCTGGTGGAAATGGGGGAAGGCGTCAGTGCGGTATACAACGATCCGGCTCTGACCAAGCGCGCCATGGCCGCGGTTACTGCTGCACTAGGCTCCGCGAATGTCATCGAAACCCCACCCGTTATGGGCAGTGAAGACTTCAGCGAGTTTGGCCACGCTGGCATTCCTGCACTGCAGTTCTGGGTCGGCGGCGTGAACGCCGAAAAATATGCTGCCAGCCTCAAGGGCGGCGATCCGTTGCCCAGCCTCCACTCGTCACTTTGGGCACCCGACTATAAGCCCACGTTGAAGACCGGCATCGTGGCGGAGACGGCTGTATTGCTGGAGTTGCTGGGCAAGCCTTGAGCGAGATACCCACGCTCCTCTTTTCGACATTCCCCCGCTGCTCAACCGTGTAAAATCGCGAAGATGAGCGGCACTGCCTCGATGATTGGCCGGGAGATTTCCCACTACTCCATCACCAAGGAGTTGGGGATGGGTGGCATGGGCGTGGTATATCGCGCCCGCGATCTCCGGCTGCAGCGCGATGTTGCAATCAAGATGCTCAACGCAGAGCGGGCGCTGCGTCCGGCGTCGCGTGCCCGTTTTCATCGCGAAGCCATTGCCGCCTCGGCACTCAATCACCCCAACATCGTCACTATTTACGAAATCGCCGAGCACGAAGGCGCGGACTTCATTGTCATGGAGTACGTGCGCGGAACCTCGCTGAGCAAGCTGGTGAAAGAGCGTCCTCTCACCGTGGAAGAGACGGTGCGCTACGGCGCGCAGGTGGCCGATGCGCTGGCCCAGGCGCATCAGGCGGGCGTGATTCACCGCGACCTGAAGCCCGCCAACATCATGGTTACCGACGAAGGCGTTGTCAAAGTGCTCGACTTCGGCCTGGCCAAGTTCGACGAAAATCAGAGCGAAACCGAGGACCCAGACGCAACACAGGTGGCGTCGTTTCTCACCTCACCCGGCATCATCACCGGAACTATGTCCTATATGTCGCCCGAGCAGGCCCGCGGCGAAAAAGTAGACACACGTTCCGACATCTTTTCTCTCGGCATCGTGCTGTTTGAGTTGTTAAGCCAACGCTTGCCGTTTGATGGGCCGTCGCTGGTTTCCATGCTGCACAATCTGCACTTTGTGGCCCCGCATGACCTCAGCGAAGTGCGCCACGACGTACCTAAGCCGCTGCTGCTGCTCATCCGGCGCATGCTGGAAAAGGATGTAACCCAGCGCATCCAGAGCATGGCGGAGGTTTCTGCCGCGCTGAAGATGTTCGCCGATGGCCATGATATTGGCATGTACACACGCCTCCCAGGCGGCGAGGTCCGGGGATGGCTCCGGTCGGCGAGACGCAATCGTGCGAGTCTTGCGATTGTGGCTCTGGGGCTGGTTCTCGCGGCTGTGCTGGCCGTTGGCTACTTGCATTTCGGCCGCACAGTGGCCAAGCCATCCGGCGTTGCAGGCTTTTCCGGCGCTCACGCGCAGGACGCTTTCAGCCTCTACAAAGACGCACGCCAGGAACTGGCACATGCTGATCGCGAAGGTGCGGAAGAGCAGGCACAGCAGATGCTGGAGCGTGCCGTGGAACTGAATCCCACCTCCGCTCCCAGCTTTGCGGCGCTCACCGAAACCTATCACCGCGCCATGCACGATACCTTCGATGCCGGTCTTTGGAAGAAAGAAGATGCCGCAGCCCAGCAGGCGCTTAAGCTCGAACCCAACCTTGCCGCCGCCCACACTGCCCTCGCCATCAGCAAGATGGATGCCGGTGACACCGCTGCCGCCGAAGACGAACTGCGCAAAGCAACTGACCTCGACCCCCGCAATCCCGATCCCTACGAGTGGTTAGGCGTCTTGTATGATCGCACGGGTGACCTGCCGAAAGCGGCCGATGCACTGCACAAGTCCCTGCAGATTGATCCCCATCGCTGGGAAGCCTACATGGAACTCGGCGTTAACGCCTACAAGGCAGCCGACTACAAGACTGCGGCAGCCCAATGGGAGCAGTCGCTGAAAGAAGAGCCTGACAATGTGGTGGCCCTGAGCAATCTAAGCGCGGTCTACCACTTGATGGAGCGTGACGAAGATGCGGCCACGCTCCTGCAGCGCGCGCTCGAGGTTCGACCTCAGGCGTTCACCTATACCAACTTGGGCACCATTCGCTTCTATCAGGGGCGCTATGCCGAATCGGTGTTGGCCTTCGAGAAAGCCGCACAGATGGCCGACACCAGTTACGACATTTGGGGCGATTTGGGCGACGCCTATCGCTGGGCACCCGGATACCGGAGTAAGGCCAACCCGGCGTATCAAAGGGCGATTGACCTGGTCCGTCAGGAAATTGCCAAGACTCCCAAGGCGCCTGATCTTCATGCTAACCTCGCCATGTATCTGGCTAAAATCGGGCAAAAAGAAGCCGCGTTGGCGGAACTGAAAGTTCTTGGGAAGCCGGGTGATACCAAGGATCCGGCGGTTCTCTTCACGATGGGCATCGTGTATGAACTGTGCTCTGATCGCAAAAGTGCTCTTGCGGCTCTCGCTGCATCGGTCAAGGCGGGGCAGAGTGTTGCCGACCTGAAGCATGAACCGGAGTTAAGTGCCCTGCGTGGTGATCCGCAGTATGCAAGTATGGTGCTAGCTGCGCACGCTCCTTCGCACTAGCCGATTCCGCTTGACGTTTTGGCTGCTACGCGTTAATGTCCTACTCTCTCTCCGGCTACTGGAAGAGATGCTACCAGTACAGCGGAATCCCCTTTTTCACGGTTCTGGAAAGGAAATTGCGATGGCAACCTATCTCCTCAGTCTCTGCTTTAGCACTCAGGCTCAAAACGCCCAATACGGGCAGTTCGTACCATACTTCGGTGCGAACCCCGGCTTCGCGACCACCTCGCGCGCCTGGTACTCCTATGGCGGGAGCGGTGCCATTTGGACGAACGGCTTATCGCAGGTAACCTCCCTCAATTCATCTGACTGGACGTTTCTTGGAGCCTCGGATACCTACTCCCCGAGCTTCGTGCAGGGAGACTACATTGTCATACGCATCTTCCGCCTGGCGGGCGACAACACTGACTCTCTCGGGATACTCGCCAGCTTCATCTGGGGTGCCGCGACTCAATTGAGCAGCAGTGGGCCGGCGAACATCGCCCAGTCGCCATTGCGCCTCGGCGGCAATCCGGTAGCCGCGCTGTCGTACCCCATGCCCGCCGTTGCCAGTTGGCCCGTGGCCTTCACCATTGAAAATGGCGGCACTGTCGTACCCACTTGGAGCTATTGTCTCGGCCAAATCAACGCGCTGACCAATGCCTCGTTCTACGGCTTCAGTGTCGGTGCCGCAGTGGTGGACTTTACCAACAGTTCGAACTTCTATTTTGGCTTGGATCCAACCGTCAAGGTAGGTGGGAAGGGCGCGATTGATGAGGACGGCGATGACGACGGCGGCGAAGAGGAAGCAAATGAACCGCCAGACGCTTGAAGTTCTTGACCAAGTAAAGTTGTCAAACAAAAACCCGGGTTCCACTCTTAAGTGGAACCCGGAAGCTGGGCTCCGCGTTAAACCGCTTTCATTCGAGCTTCTCGAACTGTCTACCTAAAGCTGCTTCAGCTTAGGCCGCAACATCGGCTTTACGTTGCTCGCATCCGGCATCGGACAAATATCCGCCAACGTCGTGTGCTCCAGAATCTTCGCTGCCGCATCCCGCACGTCCATAAACACCTGATAAAGCGCCCTATGCTCCGCATCGCGCTCGATCAACCCGCGCAGGGAATCCGCATCACCAAACGGCGCCAGCGGGCCATCTATCAGCCGGATCACCTCGCTCAGCCGAATCTGGCTGGAAGGCCGCCGTAACTGATATCCGCCCTTGGCCCCACGCACGCTCTCCACAATCCGCGCGTTCTTCAACTCCAGCAGAATCAGCTCCAGAAACTTCTCCGGCAAGTCTTCCTCATACGCGATGTCGCGAATCTTGATCGCCCCTTGGTTATAGTGCCGGGAGAGCATCATCAGGGCCTGCAAGGCATAAAGGCCCTTTTGGGAGATTTTCATGGCTCTCTCGAATCCTCGGTGGTTCCACGGGCAATTTAAATCCGACAACCTTGCTAGACATACTATGTCTTGCCCGGCATCGCGATGTCAAGAGAAAATGTAAAGGTAGCCCACTACCGCTTCAGCGGCGGCACAAAGCGCTCGTCCGTCTCCACCTGATAGCCCGTCACCAGCTTGTTGGTGAGGTTGGCTGCGCCGACCACGTTTTGCAGCTCCTTGAATTGGGCGTCGGTCATGCCCTTGCCGAACGCCGACGCGGTATGCGAGGCGATGCAGTAGTGGCAGCTATTGGTCACGCTCACAGCAATGTAGATCAGCTCCTTGGTCAGCGGATCAAGCGCGCCCGGCCCCATGATCTCCTTGAGCGACTCCCATGTGCGTTTCAGCAGGGCGGGGTCGTGAGCAATCGCACGCCAAAAGTTGGTTACGTAGTCGGTCTTGCGGGTGGCCATGATGTCGTCATAGACAGCCTTCACTTCCGGCGAGGCGTCCGCGTATTCGATGAGTCCAAAGGTAGACATAGTGTTCCTTCATGAGATGGTCGCAGTCCGCGAATGTGGTGCAACTTCCGCAATCCGGCTGCTGGTGACGATGCTACCAGAGACGCTGAGGACGATTGCGTTTCGGGGTTACGCCGGCCAGAAACAGAAGAGGCGCTCCGTGGGGAGCGCCTCTGTTTTGTTGCCGTGTTCTGCTATCGCCGCTTGTGGACTCGGCGTCGGCGAGCATGGTGCCGACGGCTGTGTCGGCGCGCGTGTGCTCTGTGTCGCGCCACTTTGGCGTGAGCCTTTGCTGGTGCCTGTGCACTCGTCTTCACGTTCGCCTGGGCAGCAGGCGCAGGTGCGACCCCAGCCTTCCCGCTCGAAGCAGCGCTTACCGGCTTCGCAGCCACCGCACTGGTGGAGACCACGGCAGCCTCCCCACTGGGTCGCTGGCTGTGCCCGGTCAATCCAATCGCCTGCATCCCGCGTAGAGAGTTGTCCCACACCGTAAGTGTGGCGTTGCGGGTGCCGTAGGCAGTGGGCTTGAAGGCCACCTGAATGGTGCAGGCCGCGCCAGCCGCCAGCGCTGGAGGGCATCCTGAGGTTTGCAGAAAGTCGCCAGGATTCACGCCGGTTAAGGTGACGTTGCCAATGTAAAGCTTCGCAGCGTTGCCGCTGGTGTTGGTCACGGTGATGTTCTGCGATGCACTCTGCACGCCCAGCGGCATCTCGCCGACATAGAGACTGCCCGGCCGCACGTCAATGCCCGGCAACCCAATGCCTTTGCCGTTCAGCGTGATGGTGTGCGGGCTGCCTGCATCAGAAGAGACGATGATGACTGTGCCGTTGTCTGTACCCACATGGGTCGGATTGAAGTAGACATAGGCGCGGCAAGTGCCGCCCGCTCCCAGCGTCGAGCCACACAGGTTGCTAAGTGTGTAATCCTGCGAGGCCGTAAGGCTGGTGAGGGTGATCGCGTTCTGGCTGTTATTGGTGATGTTGAAGCTCTGCGCCGAGCTGGTGTTTCCGATCGAGGTATCCGCGAAGTTAAGCGTGGTAGTGGAAAGCGTCAGAGCACTCTGCGAAACCGTCACTGGAATAGTGACGGTATGCGTCACATCGCCGCTGTTGGCAATCACCACAACAGGATAAGTGCCGTCCGTCAGGCTGGGGTCGGTGGTAACAGTAAGGTTCGTTGTGCCTGAGCCAGCGATGCTCGCATTATCGAATGACGCAGTGAGCAAGGCGTTGCCCGTGTCCGCGGTCAGATTCACGGTGTCGGCGAACCCGCCCAACGGAGAAACGCTCATGGCAATCGTGGCGTAGCCCGTGGCGGAAGTGTTCGCAGCGGTGCTGCCCGTGATCAGCCAGAAATTCGGCGCATCTGCATTGACTGTGCAGGGCTGGCTTTCATCGGGAGTGGAGGTGAAAGCGGAGGAAACGTCTTGCCCGGTCACACCTTGCCAGGCAGGGAAGTCGTCCAGGGTTCCAGCGTTGGGGTAGGCCACCTTAAACACCTTGGTTGCGCCAGGATTCCACCAGGTGTTCTGGTCGGAGATTAGCGAACCCGCAAAGGTGGTCCAGTCAGGATCCACCAGATAGCTGTCATTGAACAAGAACTGTGCGCCAACGCCGTAGATCACGTTGTTGGTAAACGTCACATTGCTGGTTACGACCTTTATGCGATCCCCGGTCTCCCAGTTCTGCACCCACAGGCCCAGCTTCTTGCCCTGCACGTTGAGCTGGTTCGGGTTGTTGCTGTATATCGCGCTGTTGGTCACGCTGACATTCTGCGAGTTGCGCAGTTGCAGGCCTCCCAGAGCCGAAGTTGCCGCCATGGACGCAACCCCGTTGCCGCAGACATAAGACTTGTCAAAGCTGAACGGCCCCACATTCGCTTCCACGAATGCTCCGATCTGCAGGTTATTGACCGATGTAAGCCCGCTGACGGTGATGTTGGTATTGTCCGTATCCCAGTGCACGCCATGGGTCTGGTTATAGGCCAGCGTCAGTCCGTCTATGGTGTCGTTGTGGATTTCGTAGAAATGCGCGCCGCTGGTGTTCCACGAGTAGTAGGCACCCTGCGCCCCGCGCCAGTTGTTATAGCTGGCAACGTCGTTCTGCCACAAGCCGTACTTGGTCTGTGTGCCCTGCAATCCCGATTGCCCATTATGCATCGCTGAAGAGTTCTGCACGGTGAAGTAGGTCGCCGGATGCAGAATGCGGAAGCCCAGCGAGTTGTTCCACACAAACTGGTCGTTGTCGAAGATTATGTTCTGGGCGCTGCCTTCCACGAGCACGGCAGAAGTATCGAGGCAACTGGCCGCGTACTGGAACACCAAGCCGCGGAACACAAGATTGTCCATACCATTGACGTCGAGCAGCGTCGGCAGGGATGCCACTTCCACGTCTGCCGCCGCCATGTCTGTTCCACTCGGTGGCCACACCGACAACGTATTGCTGTTCGAGTCGGCAAAGAAGGTTCCGGGGCCCAGATCTGTAGCTGCCAGCACTTGCGTCATTGCGGTGCCGTTCACGAAAACCATCTCACGACGCAGCACGATATCCTGCGCCGGGGGAGCGCTGTGTTTCTGCGCGCAATTGCCCCAATTATTCGGCCAACTGTTGGTGTAAATCGCGGGATTGGTGGCGGATGAGTTCCAGCCTGTGTATTGGACCGCGCCACTCACGGCTGCGGTTCCGGGCGTCGCCGCTTCCAAGGTGATGGGGAAACTGGTGAGCTTCGCGGTTTGGGTGAGCGTGAGCGACTCCCGGTAAACGCCCGGGTTTATCACAACCCTTGTGCCGACGCCTTGCTTATTATTGGCCACTGCAATGTTCACGCCCGCGTTGAGAGAAGCCAGGGGTGCATCCTGCGTACCGGGGTTGGAGTCGCTTCCGTTGACGGCGTCCACATAAATGGTGGCGGTCTCCAGACTTTCGTTAACCGTTGCCTGTCCCAGAGCCGAGCCTGTAAGCGACACTGCCACAGCCAGATACAGAAAAATTCTAAAGTGGTTTTTCATCGCATCACCCCTACGCGCTTTCTCCAGCGCGTGGCCGGAAAGGAATCTCTGGCTGCTGGCATTCCAGCAGTGCAATGTGACCAGAGAGAGAAGTACGCACGTCGCCCCAGTCGCCGAAGCGGCAAAAGCAACGCAAACAGTTGAAACCATTGAATTTTCCGTCGAATATGTACTAACGGTCTAGTAACTTTGCTGGTTCCGTATTGGCAACAAAGGTACCTGTGGATAACGTTCAAGGAGTTACGGGTTTTCGCTAATGTCTTGAGGAAGAAAAATTTTGCCTAGGAAGAACGACCCTGCATGAAAAGGGTCTCCTCTGAATCACTTGAAAGGAGACCCCCGGTGTCGCTTGAGCGGAATCGTGAGATTACGATCCGCTACCCGTCAGGTTCAGATTGTGTTTACCCGCCGCCGTGTTTTCGTACATCGTTATGGTGGCGGGACGGCTACCCTTAACCCCTGCAGTGAATGTGACCGTAAAGGTGCAACTGGCTCCCGGCGCCAGCGAGCTGCCGCAGCTGTTGGTCTGCGTGTAGTCACCCGGGTTGGTACCTGCAAGCACAATACTGCTGATCACTAGCGTGGAGGCAGTGCTGGTGTTGGTGAAGGTCGCCGTCTTGGCGACGCTCTTGGTTCCTACTTTGTTGCTGCCAAAGGCAAGCGTGCCCGGAGAGAAGCTGACCGAGGGCCGGGCCAGTCCGGTGCCAGTCACAGAAATCGTCTGCGTGGCCGTTGCGTCGCTGTCTGTAAGGACGACCAGACTGCTATACGCTCTAGCTCCCAGTGGGCTGAAGGTCACGGTGACGGTGCAGGACGCTTTTGCGGCCAAGGTCGAGCAGTTCGTGGTCGCGCCGAAGTTCGTTCCCGCCGCCAGAGGCGAAAAAGTGATCGCTGTCGTGCCGGTATTGGTTATTGTTATAGTTTGCGCAACGCTTGTAGTGCCAACTGTTTGCGAGGCAAAAACTAAAGCATTGCTTGACAAGCGGATGCTCGTCTGTGGCACCACCACATTGATCGTTGTAGCCCGGCTGATACTGCCGTTGTTTCCAATCAAGGTAACGGGATAGGTGCCCGGAACCACGCCGGTGCTGGCCGTAAAAGAGAGCGTTTCCGCCGCCGATCCAGAGGCGGCCGGACTGGAAAGCGACGCGGTGATTCCCGGTGCCTGCGATGCGTCCACCGAAAAGTTGACCGTTCCAGTAAAGCTTCCGATGGGCACCAAGCTGAAATTGGCCGACGCAACGCCTGTCTGCGAGAGGGTGCTCTGACCCGCGCCAGCAATCAGCCAGAAGTCCGCCTTATCCGCAGCGACAGCACAGGCAGCGGCCGGATCTGTTGGCTGAGCCCAGTTCGAGCTAGCGTCCTGCCCGGTTAGACCCTGCCACTGGGTAAACGTATCGGAAGTCGCATTCACCGGCGAGGGAACCACAAACGCGCTGTTCATCGTGGCGTTGTAGAACTGATTCTTACTCGAAGTCAGCGTGGTCTGGAAGGTCGTCCAATCTGCGCCGCCGAGCACGCTGTCGCTAAACACCGGTTGCAGATTGGTTCCATACAGCACGTTTTGATTCAGGTTTAAGCTCTGCGTTACCAGATTGTAGGCGGTGCCGGTTTCCCAGTCGGTGATTGCCAGACCACCGAGCTGCCCTTGCAGGTTGATCTGCGATGCGCCGTTGTTGTACAGCGTTCCGTTGGTGAAGCTCACGCTCTGCGCGTGGCGCAACAGCAGGCCTCCCTGATAGTTGCTGCTGTCATGTGTGGTGATGTCGTTCGAGCAGGCGTAGCTTGCGTCAAAGGTGACTGGCCCCTGCGAGGCCTCCACCATAATGCCGTTGGCTACGTTTTGTACCGCCTTTAATCCAGTGACGGTGATGTTGGCATTATCAGTGTCCCAGTGAACGCCGTGAGTCTGGTTGTAGGCCAGGGTAAGGCCGTTCACGGTGTCGGAATGCGCCTCGAAGAAGTGCGCTCCGCCGGTGTTCCACACGTAATAGGCGCCCTGCGCCCCGCGCCAGTTGTTGTAGTTGGCCACATTGTTCTGCCACAAACCGTACTTGGTCATGGTGCCCTTAAAACCGGACTGCCCGTTGTGGTTGGCGGTGGAATTCTGCACCGTAAAGTGCGTCACCGGGTTGGTCACTTGCAAGCCGGTGGCGTTGTTCCACAAGAAGTTGACCTGATCGAACAGAATGTTCTGTGACGTACTAAACAGGATGACGGCAGAATTGTCGCGGCAGGTGTTGGCGTATTCAAAGTTAAGTCCGCGGAACACCATATTGTCGTGTCCGGATACGCTTAGCAGCGTGGGCCGGGTAGAGATTTCCACGTCTGCGGTCACCATGTTGGTACCCGCTGGTGGCCAAACATAGACCTGATTTGCGACTTCATCCGCGAAAAAGGTACCCGGATACACCATCTGCGCCAGCGAGAGCACCTGCGTCATCGGACTGCCGTTGACAAACACCATTTCTCGCCGCATGACGATCGGCTGCGGAGTTGGCCCGCCAACATTCGCGGGACACACGCCCCACTCATTCCCCCAATAGGAACTGTAGATGGAAGGATTGCCGGAGTAGGTTTGCCAGCCGGTGTATTGCACTGCGCCGCTGACCGTCACCGTGCCTGGCGTCACGGACTGCACCGTGATGGGCGAACTGGTGTCGCGCGTACTGGTACCGATGCTCAAGCTTTCGCGGTACGTTCCCGGATTCACCAGCACATTCGTGCCTATGCCGCTGCGATTGTTGGTGCTGGCAACCGACAACGCGGCGGAGATCGTCTTAAGCGGCTGCGACGCGGTGCCTGCGTTGGCGTCATTGCCAGTGTTGGCATCCACATAGATAGCTGCGGTTTCTAGCGCCTCGTTCACCGTTGCCTGGCCTGCGGCAAACCCGGATACCAGCAGCAACATCACGGCAACGGTAATAGTCCGATTCAGTCCATACATAAAGACAGCCCCTCGTGATTCAGAAATGCGTAACGGAAAAACGTGAGTTCTTGGTGGCCCATGGGCCAACCGTCGCGATGCACAAGATGAACTTCGTTTGGAACGTTAGGGCGGGGGATCAGGCTGGGTTCGTGTTACCGGGGGAGTAGTGACAACCTGTTCTGTTGTCTTTTATAGCGGGCCGCAAGCGACTTGGGAATATGCCGGTAGGCCACTCGGTGCATTGTCCTGTAGTAACCAGTGAGGGCTAAGTGCATGAAAATGCAACGCGCGCTGACAGTGAAGGATTGCGCTCCGCTTGGGGAATCAGGAAGAAAAAACAGAAGAGGGAACTAGGTGCCGGTTCCGGTCAGACCAGTTTTTTGCGCAGCCGGGGACGCGTTGTCCGTCACCGTCAGAGTCGAACTCGCTGCGCCGGTTGCCGTGGGACTAAAGGTGACCGTGATAGTGCAGCTCTGGCCTGCATTCAGCGATGCCCCGCAATTGTTGGTCTGTGAGAATGGCTTGATCGTCATCACCTTCACAGAGGTGATGTTCAACACCGCGTTGATGTTGGTGCTGGTATTGGTGAGTGTGACGGTTTGCGTGGTTTTGGTGCCAACTGTCACGTTTCCAAATTTTACGTTTGCAGGAGAAAGCGACGCGGTAGGCACAGCTGCGGTGCCGGTTCCACTCAGGCTAATTATCTGTGTGGTAACAGCGGCATTGTCGGTAACGGTCAGTGTTGCCACTCGCGCCCCGGCGGCGGATGGTGCAAATGCAATCGTCAGCGTACAGCTTGCTTTGGCAGCCAGACTGGTTCCGCAATTGTTCGTCTGCGAAAACTCAGTCGCGTTCAACCCACTGATTATGACGCTGGAAATGTTCAGGGCCGAGGTCTTGGCGTTGTTGGTGAGCGTCGCGATTTGCGAGGCACTGGTGGTGCCAACCGTTGTGCTGGCAAAGGTCAATGTGACCGGCGTAAGGGTTGCGGTAGGCACTTCAATCACGCCTGTACCGGTGAGATGCACATGCTGGGTCGTAGGACTGGCACTGTCCGTTACTGTCAGCGTCGCCGTGCGACCTCCAGCAATTCCCGGAGAGAAAGTGATAGTGGCCGTGCAACTCACACCAGCTGCCAAGGACGAGCCACAACCGTTAGTCAGGTGAAAGTCCGCCACATTGTTGCCGCTTAATGCCAGACTGGTTACGCTTAACGACACAGCAGCGCTGGTGTTGGTGATAGTAACCGCTTGACTCGCAGAAGTTGCCCCCACACTGACGTTGCCGAAGGCCAGCGTCACTGGCGTAACCGACACAGTCGGCACCGCTGCGGTGCCCGTAAGGCTCACCGTCTGCGTCGTCGGGCTGGCGTTGTCGGTTAATGTCACCGTTGCCGTCCGGATACCGCTAGCTGCGGGCGTGAAGATGACGGTCGCCGTGCAACTCGCACCCGCAGCTAACGTGGAGCCACAGTTGTTGGTCACCGCGAATTCAGTCGCGTTGGTGCCACTGGCGAGGATCGAGGTGACGCTAAGCGACGAAGCTGCGCTCGTGTTCTTCAGCGTAATGGTTTGGGCTGCGCTGCTGGTCCCCACCGCTGTTGCCGCGAAGGTAAGCGACGAAGGCGTAACCGAAACGGTTGGCGTGGCATTGATCCCAGTGCCGCTAAGCGAAACCGTCTGCGTCTTGGCCGATGTGTTGTCAGTCAGCGTAATTGTCGCTGTCCGCGCACTACCCGTTGTGGGGATGAACGTCGAAGTCAGTATGCAATTCGCACCCACGGCCAGACTGACGGGGCAGGTGTTGGTCAGGGTGAAGTCGCCCGCGTTGGCTCCACCTAATGTGATGCTGGTGATGATCAACGGCACAAGCGTGCTCGTGTTCTTGACGGTCACGTTTTGGCTCACACTGGTTGAGCCGAGGCTGGTGGCAGGGAAGGTCAGGCTCGCGGGCGTGAGCGTAACCGTGGGCGTAGTAGTGCTCCCCTTTCCGCTCAGAGTCACAGTCTGGCTTGCCGGTGATGCATTGTCGTTGATGTTGATCCTGGCATTGCGGTTCGAAGCCACCTTCGGCGTGAAGGTCGCGGTGATAGTGCAACTAGCCCCCGCTGCCAGCGAAGATGGGCAACTATTGATCTGCGCAAAGTCTCCGGGATTCGCACCGGTGATAGTAACGCTGGTGACGGAGAGCGCTGCTTCGATGGAAGCATTGGTCATTGTGACGGACAGTCCAGCCGATGTTGAGCCAATGGTAAGAGTCCCAAAATTCAGCGAAGCAGGGGTAACGGATACCAAGGGAACTGCTTCAACGCCTGTCCCTGTCACACTAACGGTCTGCGTCGCAGGATTCGCCGAATCCACCACGGTGACGTTCGCTGTGCGGATGCCTGCCGCGGTCGGAACAAACCCGACGGTAAAAGTACAGGTTCGGCCGTGCTTTACGGTGCTGCCGCAGCCGTTAGTCAGCGTGAAGTCGCCGGGATTAGCGCCAGTAAGCGTCACCGAGTTGATGGTGAGTGTGTTGGAGGAGTCCGTATTCGTGAGCGTAATGATTTGGTTGATCGCTGTGGACCCGACCGTTGTATTGGCAAAGGTCAGGGCAGCGGGGCTGTAGCTGGCTGCTGCCGCAGTCGCGCCTGTGCCAGTCAGCGTCACGGAATGTGTTCCCGAGTTTGAATTCTCGGTGACTGTAAGGCTGGCGGGCAGAACTCCAGCTTTATTCGGTGCGAATATAGCGTTGATCGTGCAACTGGCTCCCGCCGCCAGGGACGTGCCGCAATTGTTGTTTTGGCTGTAATCAGACGGGTTGGTGCCGGTCACGGCAATGCTGGAAATTGCCAGCACGGAAGCGCCAGTAGAGGAATTGGTCAACGTCGCCGATTGCGTAAAACTGGCCCCAATGCCGATGGTGCCGTACGCCAGTCTGTCCGGGGTCAACGTGACGGTGGGCCGCGCCAAACCGGTGCCGCTCAGGCTCACCGTTTGTGGACTGCTGGTCGTGTCACCGTCAGTGATTGTCACCGCCCCGGTGACCAAGCTCGCCCGCACGGGCACAAACGTCACAGTGATGGTGCAGGTCTGGCCAGCCTTCAGGCTGCTGCCGCAGCTATTGGTTTGGCTGAAGTTCGTGCCAGTAGCGATGCTGGTGATGCTGAGGGAAGTGGATCCGATATTGGTGAGCGTGACCGCTTGTGAAACGCTGCCGGTGCCAATTGTCTGCGAGCCAAATGTCAGACTGGTGGTGGAGAGTCTGACGCTGCTCACAGGTACCGTCAGGAACACTACGCTGGTGCGTGTCGTACTGCCCAGATTTGCCAATACTGGAACCTGATAGGTGCCAGCAGCTGTCGTCGTCGCTGCCGAGTAGGTTACCGTTGCAGTCGTGTTGTTCTTGCCATCCAGCGTAAGCGTACTGGGAGAGATCGAAACGGTAAGACCTGGCACGGCGGAGCGATCTGCGGAGAGCTTTACCGTCCCCGTCATGCCACCCAGTGGAATCAGTGTGGCCGTAACCGTGGCTTTGCCATCGAGGCCCACTTGCGGCGTGCCGGTAGACGACATCAGCCAATAATCGGGCGCGTCCACTGGTACAGCGCATGCGGTGGTTGGATCCGCTGGCTGCGCCCAGATGGAGCCAGTATCCTGTCCGGTCAATGACTGCCAGGTGGCAAACACGTCCTGCGTAGCCTGATTGGGGCTCGGAACCACAAACGCACTGGCGTCGGTGGGATTCCACCAGGTATTTGCGTTTGACGTCAGCGTTGTCACAAACGAAGTCCAGTCGCCATCCACCAGATAGCTGTCGCTGAAAACGTTCTGCGTGCCATCGCTTGAATCAATCACATCGCTGGCCAGCGTCAGGTTGCTGGTCACCAGGCTGTAAACCTCTCCTGTTTCCCAGTTGGTGACGGAGAGTCCGCCTCCTTGTCCCTGTAGATCAATCTGCGCTGTCTGGTTGCCGAAAAGAGTGCTGTTGCTGAGAGTCACATTCGTGGAATTTCTCAGCAGCAACCCGCCCTGAAAGGCGTAACTATCGTGAACCGCGATGTCGTTGTTGCAGATCGTGCTGTTCGAGATGGTGACGGGCCCTTCGCTCGCCTCGACCATCAACCCATTCAGAACGTTTCCGGTCGAGTGCAGTCTGGTCGCCACGATATTGAACAGGTCAGTGTCCCAGTGAATGCCGTGGGTCTGGTTATAGGCCACGGTGTCATCGGCAAGCGTGTCGTTGTGCGCTTCGAAAAAATGGAAGCCGCCCGAATTCCAGGCGAAGTAGTTGCCCTGTGCGCCACGCCAGTTGTTGTAGCCGGCAAAGTTGCTCTGCCAAAGCCCGTGGTTGGTCTGCGAGATCTGGAATCCCGATTCGCCGTTATGCACGGCATTTGAATTTTGTACCGTGAAGTTCACGGTCGGCACGGATATCTGGAAACCCAGCGCGTTATTCCAGACGAAAGTATCGCTGTCGAACAGAACGTTACTCGCGGTACCGGCGACGGTCACCGCCCCCACATCCCGACAGCTATTCGCATACTGGAAGGTAAGACCACGGAAGACGATGTTGTCGCGGCTGCTGACGGCGAGAACCGTGGGCTGGGTCGCTACGTCTACACTCGCCGTGGTGGGATTGACTCCGACCGGCGGCCACAAATAGAGGGTGCCGCCCGCTTCATCTGCAAAAAACGTTCCCGGATACAACATCTGACTCAGCGACAAAACTTGCGTCATGGGAACAGTGTTGACAAAGACCATCTCGCGACGCAACACGATGTCAGGTGCAGGCGGGCCGTTGATGCTGTTCGGGGTACACAAGCCCCAATTGTTGATCCATGGAGTGGTGTAGATCGCGCTGTTGCCCGAATAAGGAGTCCATCCGGTATATAGCTGCGCACCAGAAATCACAACCGTGCCGGTGGTTGCAGCTTCAATCGTGATGGGAAGGGTGGTGTCGCGACTGGTCTGGGCTGCGGACAACGCCTCACGATAAGTGCCCGGATTCACAATGACCAATGTGCCGGTGCCGTTCTTGTTGTTAGTAATCGCCTGGCCCAAACCTGCACCAATGGTCTGAAACGGCTGCGTCAGGGTGCCGGGATTGCCGTCGTCCCCGTTCACCGCATCCACATAAAGGGTAGCGGTTTCCAGACTCTCATCCACGAAGGCTTGAGCCCATAGACTCTGTGCCGTGGCGAGTCCCAGAACACTCAGCGCCAACCAGTTCAGGATGACCTTCATTAAAAATCCACCTTTGACAGCGACTCTATTCCTACCCCAAACCAAAACAATGCAGGCATCGGCTCACTTTCGAGACGATCGAGAGTGTTCTCGCTTCTGTAGGCGAGTGGCACAATTTTGCTCAGGCCCGGTGCTGGTGGCGCACACGAACTTCATTTGATCGAAGGGAGGGTCTCTATCACCCCACCCTGATCTTAAAAATCACCATTCCTAAAGTGAACTCCAGAGTTCGGGGCTCCGGTTGGACATGGGTTCTTAGCTGATTCAGTTTCTGTAGATGATAAGCGAACCGCGGGCTTACGTCCAGCAAAATTTCCAAGTCTGCGCCTGCACATTCGAAAGAATCATTCCAAAAGGGGAATAAGGCCCCGGAGGAGTTTGGGGCCAAGCTGTGGAAAAGACAAGAAATTTGGTGGTTTTAGCTGTCTTTGTGCCCACAAAATTTGGGGTAGATAGGATTCGCTAAATACGAAAAAACCGGAAATTCACCCAAAAAACAGGGTGAATTCCCGGGCAGAGGGTAAGTGTTATGCCGGAACAGATGTCGCTTAGGAACCTGTTCCGGTCAGGGTCGAGGTCTGTTTCGTTGTGGTGCCGTTGTCGTTAGCATTTAGGTTCGCTTTGCGAGTGCCCTTGACCGTCGGCGTGAATGTTACGTTGACATTGCAACTCGCCCCTGGATTCAAGATCGCGGGGCAAGCGCTGCTGTTGTAAGCGTAGTCGCCCGGATTGTTGCCAGTGAGCGTGAAGTTGGTGATGGCCAGCGTCGCGTACGGATTGCTGCTGGTGTTGGTCAGCGTCACGGTTTGTGGAGCCGAAGCGACCCCAACTTTGGTGGAGGCAAAAGTCAGAGTTGCCGGCAGCAAGGTGACCGATGCCTTGGGCTGCGTGCCTGTGCCCGTGAGGGTGATCGTTTGCAGTCCCGCCTTGATGTTGTCGCTGATGGTGATGGTGGCTGGCTGCGAAGCAACAGCAGTGGGCGTGAAGGTGACCGTAATCGTGCAGCTCAGTCCGATCGCAAGCACGCTCGGGCAGTCGTTGGTCTGGGTATACGACCCGGGGTTGGCACCAGTGATTGCGATGTTGGTAATTGCCAAATTGGCTTGCGCGTTGGTGGCCGTGTTCTTGAGCACCGAGGTTTTGATAAGGCTGGTGCCCAGATTCACGCTGGTGCCAAACGCCAGAGTCGCTGGCGTCAGTGAAGCTGTGGGAACGGCCCCAGTGCCGCTGCCGGTCAGGCTCAGCACCTGTGATCCGCCGCTGGCGTTGTCTGAGATGGTGATCATGGCTGCGCGCGTGCCCGTTGCAACCGGAGTGAACGTCACCGTGATGGTGCAGCTTGCACCCACGGCTAGCGTAGCTGCACAGGTGTTCGAGGAAACGTAGTCGCCGGTCGCATTGCCCGCCAGCACGATGCTGGAGATATTCAGTACCGCGAGTGGGTCTGTCGAGCTATTGGTCAGGGTTGCGGTCTTTGCAACGCTGCTCAATCCTAGGGTAATGCTGCCGAAGTTGAAACTGCCGGGCGAGAGCGTGACCAAAGGAACCGGATTCACGCCCGTGCCCGTCAACGAAACACTGTGTGTGCCGAGCGTGGTGTTGTCGGTGAACTGTAGCGTGGCGGTGCAAGCGCCGAGTGCCGTCGGCTTGAAGGTCACAGTGAAGCTGCACGATGTGTTGATGGCGAGAGTCGCGCCGCAAGTGGTGGTGTAGGTATAGGCGCTGGGGGTCGCACCCGTCAGGCTCACGCCGCTGATGTTCAGCACGGCAAGTGGATCGGTTGCAGTATTGGTCAAGGTTGCGGTCATGGTGCCGCTGCTAGCGGTCAAGTCTACATTGCCGAAGTTGAACGATCCGGGGGAGAGCGTTACGGTCGGTACGGGAATCACGCCCGTGCCGTTGAGCGTCACGTTGTGGGTGCCCAGGGTGGTGTTGTCGGTGAAATTGATCGTCGCCGTGCGGCTACCGGCCACCGTCGGCAGGAACGTCGCGGTGAAGGTGCAGGACGTGTTGGTGGACAGGGTCGCGCCGCAAGTGGTGGAGTAGGTGAAGTCGCCAGGGTTCGCCCCGTTTAGCTTGAGATTGCTGATATTTAGCACGGCGAGTGGATCGGTAGACGTGTTGGTTAGTGTGGACGCCTGTATAGTGCTGGTCGCAGTCACGTCCAGGTTGCCGAAGTTGATCGTACCCTGAGAGAGGGATACGGTGGGTACGGGAATCACGCCCGTGCCGTTGAGCGTCACGTTGTGGGTGCCCAGGGTGGTGTTGTCGGTGAAATTGATCGTCGCCGTGCGGCTACCGGCCACCGTCGGCAGGAAGGTCGCGGTGAACGTGCAGGACGTGTTGGTTGCAAGCGTCGCACCGCAGGTGGTGGTATAGGTGAAGTCGCCAGGATTTGTGCCGCCCAATGCCAGCCCATTGATGTTCAGCACAGCCAGTGGATCGGTTGCAGTATTGGTCAAGGTTGCGGTCATCGTGCCGCTGCTAGCGGTCAAGTCCAGGTTACCGAAGTTGAGTGTTCCCTGAGAGAGGGTTACGGTCGGCACCGGCACGACGCCTGTGCCGTTCAAGGTCACCGAGTGGGTGCCCAGATTGGTGTTGTCGGCGAAACTTAGCGTTGCTGTGCGGCTTCCTGCCGTAGTGGGATTGAAGGTCGCGGTGAACGTGCAGGACGTGTTGGTTGCGAGCGTCGCACCGCAGGTGGTGGTGTAGGTGAAGTCGCCAGGATTTGTGCCGCCCAATGCCAGCCCATTGATATTTAGCACGGCGAGTGGATCGGTGGACGTGTTGGTGAGAGTCGAGGTCAAAGTCGAACTCGCAGCCGTGACATCCACGTTGCCGAAGCCGAGGGTTGTCGGTGTAAACGTGACCGTGGGTACGGGCACAATTCCTGTCCCAGTCAGATTTACCGAGTGAATTCCAAGTGTCGTGTTGTCGGTGAACTGGAGCGTGGCGGGACGGCTGCCCGACACAGTCGGTTTGAAGGTGACTGTGAAGGCGCATGAAGTGTTGATCGCCAGAGTCGCATCACAGGTGGTGGTGTAGCTGTAGTCGCCCGGGTTGATCCCGGTCAGCGTCGGGTTGATGATGCTCAGCACAGCCAGTGGATCGGTTGCAGTGTTGGTGAGAGTCACAGTCTGGGTTGTGCTGGAGGCCGTGACATCCACATTGCCGAAGCCAAGGGTTGCTGGTGAGAAACTGACAGTCGGAACCGGAATAATACCCGTGCCGTTCAAAGAAACGGAGCGTACGCCAACTGCCGTGTTGTCAGTGAGCTGCAGGGTTGCGAGACGGCTGCCTGACGCGGTAGGACTGAACGTAACGGTAACCGTGCAGGACGCATTGACCGCCAGAGTTGTTCCGCAGTTCGTGGTGTAGGTGTAGTCGCCGGGATTGGTGCCGACCAACGTCAGGCTGCCGATGTTTTCAACCGCCAGCGGATCGGTTGCCGTGTTGGTCAAGGTGGCGACCATGGGGACGCTGGTCGTAGTGACATCATTGTTCCCGAACGCGAGATTCGAGGGCGACAGCGAGATTGTCGGAACTGGGACAACTCCGGTGCCGGCCAAGTTCAAGGTGTGCGATCCGCTGTTGGAGTTGTCGTCAATGAGAATCGAAGCGGTACGAATCCCCGACGCAGTGGGGCTGAAGCTTGCGGTGAAAGTGCACGAGGCACCAGCCGCGAGGGTCGCCGGGCAATTGTTGGAAACATTGAAATCTCCGAAGTTGGCCCCACCCGGCACAATGCTGCTCAAGATCGCGCTCGACGCAGCGCTGGTGTTGGTGAAGGTGGCTGTCATTGGCGCGGACGTGAGCGTCACATCAACGTTGCCAAAGCTCAGCGTCTGTGGGCTGAGTTTAAGTTGCGGCAGGGCCAGGCCCGTGCCCGTAAGCGTTGCGATCTGCGGGCTCGAAGGGTCGGAGTCGGTGATGGTGAGCAATCCGTTGTTGCCGCCCGTCGAGCTGGGGGTGAAGGTCACGTTGATCGTGCAACTCGCGCCCGAGGCGAGGTTGCTGCAATCGTTGGCTTGGGCATAGGGATTCGCACCGCCTGAGTTCACCGAAGTCGAAACTGCGATGCCCGTGATGGTGTTCGCACCGATATTCGTCAGCATGACGCTCATGGGCGTACTGGTTGTGCTTTCCACCTGAGACGGAAACGCCAGGCTGGAGGCGGAGAGACGCGCGCCACCGGTAGGCACGGTAAGGTAGAAAGTAGACGTGTGTACGATGCCGTTGCTGCTCGCAAAAACCGGAATCTGATACGTTCCCGGCAGCGTGGTGGTGGCCGCAGAGTAGTTGATGGTGGCTATGCCGCTCCCGCCAGACAGAGTGGCGGCTGACGACGCCGCCGACAAGCCGGGTACAGCCGAAACGTTGGTGGTGATAGTCACGTCGCTGGTGAAGGTGCCAACCGGCATTACGACAAAGCTGTTGGTGGTTCCACCGGTGCTGTCTAGCGTGATGACCGGGGATGAAGCGATGAGCCAGAAGTCGGCCGTGTCAACCGTGACTGGATTCGCGGTGCCCATGCAGGCGGTGGGGGGCGGCGCTGGTTGCGCGTAGGTCGAAGTTAGATCCTGGCCCGTTGTTGCCTGCCAAGTGGCGAAATCAATCGTCTGGGCGACGGGGTTGTTTGAGGTCGGTGGGATTTCAAACGACGGCGAAAGCGTAGGGCTCCACCAGGTGTTGCCGCTACCAGTGTAGGTGCTGGCAAAGTTGGTCCAGTCGCTGTAGCCGTTCTGATCGCCTAAATAGC
>JBBROM010000006.1:0-257498 GCA_038229415.1 Terriglobales bacterium | reverse complement strand
GAAATGAAGGCCAGGAACAGGCCACGAGGCACGCGCACATTGCATTGGACCATCGGTTACTCCTCTTCATCTGCAAAACGAAGAACTACGGAAACCGGCAGGAAACCGGCTGGGAGAGGAGCTTCAGTCTAGCAGAGTTCCACCTGGAGAGCTGCGGGAGCCGCATTCTTGACTTAAGCCCCGTAGGGAAGCTATCCTAAACCTTTGCTTCCTCAAGTGCTTACGCCATCTTTTTGCGCGGTGTGGGCCCCGCAACCCGGCGGCCAGCAACTCGCCGGGCCTACTGCAACCAGAACTGTGGAGGCGCGGGATCGCCCATGTTGATTACCATCCGCGAGTTGGAACTAAAGCCGCTTGATTTTGAGGAACTGCTGCCTGCCGAAGCCATTGACTTGGGCTCCGACGGGAGGCTGGTGGCTGCGGTGAAAACCGTGGGCCGTGCCGAGTTGTTTGAAGAGCATCACGGCAAGGGTCAGGTATTGCAGGATCTGCGTCTGCATGGCAGTCTTTCCACGCGAGTGGAAATGCCGTGCGCGCGATGCCTGGAACCGGTGGAAACCGACCTTGCCCGCGACTTTGACCTGCTGTACCGGCCAGAACGCGTGGGCGCCAAAGCCGGCGAAGTGGAAATCACCGGGGCCGAGGCCGAGATCAGCTTTTACAGCGGCGAAGGCCTGGAACTGGCTGACGCGATGCAGGAACAGATTCTGCTGGAGCTTCCGTTGCGGGTGCTGTGCCGCGAAGATTGCAAGGGGCTTTGTCCCACCTGCGGCGTGGATCGCAATAAAGAAACCTGCACCTGCGAAAAGCCGGTGGACGCCCGTTGGGCAACCTTGCAGGAGTTGCAGAGCAAGTTTAAGCAGTAAGAGTTTTCACCAAGTTTAAGCAGAGTTCGTCCCATTTTTTGTTCGAAGCTGCGAGTGCATGAGTTTCGACTCACGCTCCGGCCACAGGAGATTTCGTCATGCCTAATCCTAAACGGCGCCATTCCAAGGCGCGCACCGGCAACCGCCGCGCTCACGACTTTTTGAGCCAGCCCACCATGGCCGACTGCCCCAACTGCAAAGAAAAGAAGCTACCGCATCGCGCCTGCGCGAAGTGCGGTCACTACAAGGGCCGCGAAGTTCTGGCAGTTGCCGACAACAAATAGCCTGCGCCTCGAAGCGTCTAAAAGTTGATGCCAACCATCCTTGCGATAGATGCGATGGGATCGGATCGCGCGCCCAAGCCTGAGATCGAGGGCGTGCTGGCCGCACTGCGCGAACAGGATGTCAAGATCCTGCTAGTGGGTCGTGAAACCGAGCTGCGCCTCGCGCTCGAACGCCAAGGTGCCGCCGATCATCCGCGCATTGAGATCGTTCACGCCAGCGAAGTCATTACCATGGACGACAAAGCGGCCCAGGCCGTCCGCTCCAAGCGCGACTCTTCCATGCGCGTGGGCTTGCGGCTGGTGCGCGATGGCAAGGCGCAGGGCTTCATCACTGCCGGCAACACCGGCGCGGCGATGGCCACCGCAAAGATGGTGCTGGGCACGCTGCCCGGCGTGGATCGTCCGTCGCTTGCAGCGGTGTTTCCGACGGCGACTGGCTCCACTGCGATCCTGCTCGACGTCGGCGCCAATGTGGACTGCAAGCCGATCAACCTCGAGCAGTTTGCCATCATGGGCGAGACCTACTGCCGCGGGATGTTTGGGATGGAGCGGCCGCGCGTCGGTCTGCTTTCCATCGGCGAAGAAGAGACCAAGGGCAACGAACTCACCCGCCAGACTTTTGCGCTGCTCAAGCAACTGCCGCTGAACTTTATTGGCAACGTGGAAGGCCGCGACATTTACAGCGGCAAAGTGGACGTTCTTGTCTGCGACGGATTTGTGGGCAACGTAGCGCTCAAGACGAGCGAGGGCGTGGCCCGTCTGGTGCGCTTTCAGTTGAAAAAATCGCTGAAGGCAACGCTGGTGCGGCAGATCAATACCTTCATGCTGCGCAATGCCTTCGCCGAATTCCGCAAAACCATGGACCACACCGAGTACGGCGGCGCGCCGCTGCTCGGCGTGAAGGGTGCGTGTGTAATTACACACGGCTCCTCGAATGGCAATGCGATGAAGAACGCCATCCGCGTAACCCGCGAATTCGTGGAACACGGCGTGAACCAGAAGATTGCGGAAGAGTTAGCGCGGTTGCACACGCTGACGGCCGCAAGTTCTTAGTCGCATGGGGAATCTGCTGTGAGATGGTTTTTCGTTGCGTCCTATATCGCCGCTCTTTTGATAATGGCGTTCTTGGCGTCCGGGACCGTCTTCGCAGTCGCCACTCGTGGAGTTGGGGGTGGAAAGGTAGTCCTGCTTTTACTGGCTCAGATCGTACTCTTCGGCTGGGCCGCGCGCGAGATGTATCGGTCTATCAAGAAGTAGACTATCTATCGCGTACGATTTTTTCGATACCACATTCCTCACGATTACACTTAAGCCATTGATTTCGATCTGATTCCCTGTGAGGTAATCATCATGGCAACCCCCAACATCGCTTTTCTATTTCCCGGACAAGGCTCGCAGTCAGTCGGCATGGGCAAAGAGCTGGCCGACGCATTTCCGGTCGCCCGCAGCACCTTTGAAGAAGCCGATGACGCGCTCGGCTACAAGCTGTCGCAACTGTGCTTTGAAGGGCCGGAAGATCAACTGACGCTGACCGAGATCACGCAGCCAGCGATTCTCACGGTGTCCGTCGCGGCGTGGCGCGTGTTTGTGGAAGCTGCTGCGCAGCTTTCAGGCAACCCAGGCATCGCCGCCAGCTTTGTCGCCGGACACAGCCTTGGCGAATACTCGGCCAACGTGGCTGCTGGCACCATCGCCTTTGCCGACGCGCTGCGCACGGTGCGCAGTCGCGGCCAGTATATGCAGGAGGCGGTGCCTGTCGGCGTAGGCGCGATGGCTGCCGTGCTCGGCATGGAGATTGAGGCGCTGCGCGAAGTGTGCGCCGATGCTTCGGTTGGGCCGAACGGCGAACAGGAGATTTGCCAGCCCGCGAACATCAATTCGCCGGACCAGATCGTGATCTCCGGCCACAAGGGCGCTGTGGAACGCGCTGCTCAACTCGCCACCGATCGCGGCGCTAAACGCGCCAAGCTGCTCACCGTCAGCGCACCCTTCCACAGCGCGCTGATGCAGCCCGCGCAAGATCGTCTCGCGGAAGATTTGCGGGCATTGCGCTTTGCCGACCCCACGCTGCCGATTCTCTGCAATGTGGACGCGGCTGCGATCACCACCGCCGATGCGGCGCGCGATGCGCTGATTCGCCAAGTCACCGGGGCAGTTCGCTGGGATGATTCGATTCGCGCACTCATTGCGCAAGGCGTCACCACTTACATCGAACTCGGCCCCGGCAAAGTGCTGTGCGGATTGATGCGGCAGATTGATCGCGCCCAGAAGGCGCTGAACGTGGCCGATCTGGCGTCGCTGGAAAAGACGATTGCGGCGCTAACCGTGCCGCCTGCCGCCGAGCCTTCAGCCTAACTGGCGGAGAGCCTCAGTACAAAAAGTCGCGCCAAAAGCTGAGCGACTTGTCGCTGAAATCTACGAAGATGTGGGCTTTTTCGTTGCGCTGGTTCACGGTGGCGATGACCACCACGCCGGTCTTGCTGTTTTTAGGACGCGCCGAACCGTCAATCGAGTGCGAGCGGATGAGGCCCAGTTCGCCTCCGCCCGCCCAGTCGTGGTGGAAGTCGTCGAACTTGTAGCGGCTGTACTTTTCGGGATGCTTCTGCCAATCGGCATCGGCCATCCAGATGCCATAGGCTTTTTCGTACTGCTGCTGTTCGCAGGCGGTAAGGAACTTGTCCACGGCATGTTCTTCGGGCCAATAGCGGAACCACCATACCACAGCAGCGATGAGCAAGATCGCGCCGAGAATCTGCGCGATGCGAACATTGCGCCGCCGGATTTTGGCGGCATCGTATTGCGGGGCGTCCATCAGAACAGTTGGCATGGCTTCTCTAGTTTACTCAACCGCACAACACGATGCAGCTTTCCGGAAGTTAGACACCAGCGCAGCCTGCGGAGTTCCCTCCTCGCACAGAACGTCGTACAGAACGTCGTTAAGCGATGACGCGGAGGGCCTGCGGTTTGAGGAACACCGCGAAGGAGGTGCCTTCGCCAGCAAATTCACCATCGGCATAGGCAGGCAGCGGCTCGGCGGAGCGGAGGACGAACCGCTCGCGCTGAAAGTACTCCACGCCCCGCACGCTCAGGTGCTTGCCGAAGAACAGCGAGGGCAGGAGCGCCGCGATACGCAGACGCGGCATAGCTGCGACGATGCATAAATCCAGCAGGCCGTCGCCCGCGTGAGCTTTAGGTGCCACTCGCATGCCTTGGCCGAACGCGGCGGTATTGGCGAAGACGACGGCCGCGGCGCGTCCCTTCCAAAGCACTACTCCGTCGGACTCGACTTCCACCTGCGGCATGGCGAGTGTGGGCAGGCTGGCCATGGCTGCGAGCGCATAGCCGCCGTGTCCGCGCAGCCACGCGGGCATGGCGTTGGCGCGGCGGTTAGCCTGAGCGGAAAGGCCAATGCCGCCAACGCTGCAAAAGGTGCGGTAAACGGGCTCGCCCCGATCCGTGGTTCCCACCCAGCCCATATCCACCGGCCGGGTACCTCGCGTGGCGACGAAACGCGACCAAGCTGCCACGGCATCGGCTCGGCTCAGGATGCCGACGCCGCGGGCGAAGTCATTGCCGCTGCCGGTGGGGACAGGCAGGAAGGGGAGCGCGAACTGCGCCAATGGGCCAAGGTGGCGGTTGACCGTGCCGTCCCCGCCAAAGATCAGTGCAGCGGCAAACTCTGGCTCATAGACGAACTCGCGGCACACAACAATCTCGACTCCGGGCAAGCAGAACCGGTCGAGGTCTTTAAGACGGGCCTGTGGCCCCATGAGAGCTGCAACACGCAAGCCGCTAGTGTGCGGCTTGCGCGCTCGGGTTGGCAAGCGCGCCGTTTCGTATCGCTACTACCGTTCTTGCTGTACGGAACTCCACTCGTTGTGTTTGGTATGAACTTCGGTGCGAATTTCGCCCTTGGAAGCGCCGAGCGCCTCGTTGGCAAGACGAAGCCGGCTTAATAGCTGCCAGTCCGGGTCTTGCATCTCTTGTGCCATGGCGAGGGCCAGTTGCGGAGAGAGCTTGCCTGCTGCGGCCACCATCTTTTGCGCCATGTTGGTGCTCGGCCACCAAGCCTTCAGGGCTTGGTTGGGATCGTCGCTGTCAGCGTCTTTGGCCTTGAGCTTGTCGGCTTGGTCGAGGCCGATGGCGAGCAGCTTTTTGCCTAGTTCGGACTCCTTAAGCTCTGCCGCCAGCACTAAGGCATCGGCCCACGGATTCCGAGCCAGCGCTTCCGGTGATATGCCTGGCTCTTGATCCTTCCCGAGCTTAGCGAGTTCTTGCAGCGCATCCCGGGCGGCCGTCGGATGTTTTACCTTGGCGGCGCGGCCGATGCGCAACAGGGCCTCTTGACGAGGATGGCTGTCGCCTTCGGTTTCAGGCAGCGAAAGTGCCGCTGTGAGCGCCTGCTTGGGATTATCGTCCACTTGTGCGGCGATCTCGTCGTAGCGCTGGTGCGTGGCGCGTTGTGTCGCTTCCGATGCGAACTGAGATGCCTGCGCTGCATCATCGCCCGTGCTGGAGACTCGAAGCGAAACGTTGTCCTCGCCACTCCCATCACCTGCGCCGGGCTGACCGCCGGGGCCCCCGTTTTTGTGCGGGCCGTCGTCGGTTCCACCAGTCACACCAGGCCCGGAACCACGTTGCGCACCCTCTGGCGGTGGCGCGCCCGGCGTCGGCAGGCCATTGGGAAAGTCCTGCGCCGTCTTCTGGAGTGAGTCAGAGTCTTTGATCCGGCGGTCGGCCTCTTCAGAGTCAAGCGTACGTAACACGCCCAACAACTGAACCAACTTGAAGTCATAGAGCTTGTTAAACGAGGCGGCTTTGCCGTTGAAGTTGAAGTTAAAGCCGAAGTCGTTCTTGGGATCGGCATCCGAGGCCTTCGCTTTGTCCAGAACCTGATGGATGGCTTCCAGTGCCAAGTCATGGGGCACGTGTTTCCATTGATTTCGGATTAGGTCCGCGAAGTCCGCGCCAGCGTTGAACCCCTGGCCACTCTGCGGAGCCTGATCTGCTGCCAGCGCGGAACGAAAGATGCCAAGCCGGTCGGCCTCACGTCCAGCGGGCATAGCATCCATGAGCTTATTAGCGGAACCGTAGGGAAAGCCCTCAGCTGGAATGCGATGCAACAGGTCGAGCGCCCGGTCAAATTTGCGCGCGGTGGCCGCGCGATCCACCAATTCGCTAAGTACGCCACCCTGTGCGGTCGGTAACGCCTGCCCCACAAGTGATTCGGTCGCGGGTTCGCTGATGTGGGAAAGTGCGGAAAGCGAGTTGAACTGAAGATCGCCTTGTGTCAGCCTATTCTCCTCCGTCATGGCGAGCGTGGCCCGGAAGGCGTCGGTAAGCGTTGCCTGCACCAGCGTGGGGTCGCATTGCTTCAGACCGCTGGCGGCGGTGGTCAGTACGTAGGAGCGCATGCCCGGCTCCAGTCCAGCCGCACCGCCAGCGACGGATTTTACCTCGCGGCACCATTTCAGCTTGTCTTCGTTGGGCTTGGACGCGGCGGCACTGCTGGACGCTGCAGGTGGCGTTTTCACTGCTGAATGCGCGGCGGACGAAGATGCCGGGCTGGTTGGCGCGGTTTGGCCGGTTTGTGCAATCGCAAAGCCGCACAGCAGCACTGTGATTCCGGCTAGTCTGATTGCTGCCTTTACCTTTGCGATTCTTTCCATAGGGCGCAAATATCCTCTCGTTCTTGCATGCAATGCATTATGAGTCAGACGCCGCTACCCTGTCAGGGTTAGCGCAAAAATACACGATTCGCCGAACTCAACCGGGAGTGGGTCGCGGCGAACTTGCAACCTGTGGTTGACGCAAGCCTGCGGCTCGGCTAGCCTCAAAAGGATACTCCCCACTGCAATTTCCAAACGTGGGCTGCTGGCAGAGACTCGGCCAGTGGACGCTGACTCAACATGCCCATTCGTTGCAAATTATTGATTTTATTGGCAGTTGTTGCGCTCTCCGTGGGCGCTTCCGCAGTGCCAAAGCACGCTGCGGTGGCGAGCCACGGCATGGTGGCGAGTGTGCATGAATTGGCTTCACGCGCGGGCGTGGAGATCATGAAGTCCGGCGGCAATGCGATTGATGCAGCGGTGGCGACCGGGTTCGTACTGGCGGTGGTGCATCCGCAAGCGGGAAACATCGGTGGTGGCGGATTCATGCTCATCCGCATGGCCGATGGCAAGACGCACTTTCTCGACTATCGCGAGAAGGCTCCGGCAGCGGCGACGGAAAATATGTACCTCGACGCCAAGGGAGATGTGATTCCTGACCTGAGCTTGCTGGGATATAAGTCGGCGGGCGTGCCGGGCTCGGTTGCAGGGCTGGTTTATGCGGAGCAGAAATTTGGCAAGCTGACGTTGGCCAAGGTGATGGCCTCGGCGGTTCGGCTGGCGCGCGAAGGTTTTGTGCTGACGCGGGAAGACGCCGAGGACTTGAAGGATGAGGACTTGGCGAAGTTTGCCGCCTCCAAGCGCATCTTTCAAAATGGCGGCAAGGGCTTTTCGGAAGGCGACATTTTGCGCCAGCCGGAACTGGCGCGCACTTTGGAGCGTATTGCGGCCAAGCCGGATGACTTTTATCATGGTGCGCTGGCGAGTGAAATTGCCGCAGCAATTCAGAAGGCTGGCGGCATTATTACCACCGCCGACCTGGCTCACTACGAAGTGAAGGAGCGCGAGCCGATTCGCGGCACCTATCGTGGATATGAGGTGATCTCGTCACCACCGCCTTCGTCGGGCGGCACGGTGATGCTGGAGGCGCTGAATATTCTGGAAGGTTTCGATCTCGGCAAGATGGGCAATCGCTCAGCCACCTCGATTCACGTGACGGCGGAAGCGTTTAGCCGCGCGTTTTATGATCGCGCCGAGTTCCTAGGCGACCCCGATTTTACCAAGCTTCCGATTCCGCAGTTGCTCGACCGTGGCTACGCGGCGAAGTGGCGAGAGACGATTGATCTGCTCCATGCGAGCAAATCTGACGAATTACATCGCCCAAGATTTGAAGGGCTCGATCAAAGCGCATCGTTGCGTCCGCCGAGCCAATATCGTCCTGAGCCGGAACACACGACGCACTATTCGGTGGTGGATTCCGATGGAAATGCGGTCGCGGTGACGACGACGTTGAACGATTCATTCGGTTCACGTGCCACGGTCGAGGGGCTCGGCTTTTTGCTCAACGACGAGATGGACGACTTTGCTTCGAAGCAAGGCGTGCCCAACGGATATGGACTGATTCAAGGCCCGGCGAATGCGATTGGCCCGGGCAAGCGTCCGCTATCGGCGATGACGCCGACGATTGTGCTGAAGGACGGCAAACTGTTTCTGGTGCTGGGGACGCCCGGCGGCCCGCGTATTATCACCACGGTCGCGAATATCCTGATGGGTGTGATTGACTACCATATGCCGCTTGCAGAAGCAGTGGATGCGCCGCGCTTTCACCATCAATGGAAGCCGGACGAAATTGTGCTGGAACATGGATTTTCGCCCGACACGATTGCGCTGCTGAAAACGATGGGCCACACGATCAATCTGCGCGACCACTACTGGAGCGACGGCGAGTGCATCGCCGTGGACTCCAAAACTGGCCTGCGCTATGGCGCTAGTGATGGGCGAAATAACGGCAAGGCGGTAGGTTACTGATGATGCGAGCGGCTTCCACCTATGTGTATTTGAATGAGCGGCTGCATCCCGGACTGCTGGATGCGCTGGTGCGTGGCGGAGCGCAGGCGATTGAGATTTACTGCGCGCGCCAGCACTTCGACTATGCCAGCAGGCAGCAGATTCTCGAAGTGTCGGGCTGGTTCAAGTCGAATGAAGTGGCGCTGCACGCGCTGCGCGCTCCAAAGTTCGCCGATGATGATTCCGGCCACGACCATGGCGTGGAGGTGAATCTTGCGGCGCACGACAAGCGCCAGCGGGTTGAATCCATGGATGAGATCAAGCGGGCGCTGGAAGTGGCGGAAATTCTGCCGTTCCGATACCTGGTGCAGCACATCTGCAAGCCGGAAGAGTCGTTCGACGAACGCAAGTTTGAGAATGTGATGGCGTGTCTGGAACATTTGCACACGTTCGCGAAACCGCTGGGCGTGCAACTGCTGCTGGAAAATTCATACGGCGATTTGACCAGCGCGGGAAAATTGGTGGAGCTGATCCGCACCCTGCATTTCGACGACATGAAAATTTGTTTCGATGTGGGCCACGCGCATCTTTCGCGCGGTAATGAGAATGCTGACGCGAATGGTGTTGCTGGGCAGTTTGCGATTGCCAAGGATTTTATCCGCTCGACGCACCTGCATGACAATGCCGGTGACCGTGACCTTCATCTGTGGCCGGGTGCAGGTAAGCCGGGTAGCATAGACTGGGCCGAGACGATGCGGCTGTTGCGGTCGTTGCCGCAGCCTCCGGCGTTGGTGATCGAAGCAGCGGGAATAGACGGTCTTGATGTCCCGGCGAAATTTAGCGAGGCGTTCCAGAAACTGGAATCGGCTGGAAAAACTGCGCACTAGATCATGCTACTTGCTATGCAGGCACTGCACGAAAAGCGCAGGAGCAAGCGAAAAGAGATTGAGAAACTTATGGATGAAGTAAAGCCCCCAGTAACTACGATTGCCGAAGCGGGCAAGCATGAAGGCGAGATGATCACGCTGCGCGGCTGGCTCTACAACCAGCGCGAGAGCGGCAAGTTGCTGTTTCCCATCTTCCGCGACGGCTCGGGCCTGATGCAGGGCGTGGTGCCGAAGAATGCCGCGCCCGAAGCGTTCGACGCGCTCAAGGGACTGACGCAGGAGTCGAGCGTCATCGTCACCGGCAAGGTGCGTGCGGATCAGCGTGCCCCCGGCGGCTTCGAAATGGACGTGGCGACGGTGCAGGTGTTGCAGCGCGTAAGCGAGGCCGATCCGTATCCGATTTCGCTGAAAGATCACGGCGTTGATTTTCTGATGGAGCATCGCCATCTGTGGCTGCGCTCGCCGCGCCAAGCTGCGATCCTGCGTATTCGGGGCGAGATCATCCGCTCGTGCCGCGAGTTTTTTGACAATGGCGGTTTCACGCTCACCGACCCGCCGGTGCTGACTCCGGCCGCTTGTGAGGGTACGACGACGCTGTTTCCCGTGGATTATTTCGATGAGCAGGCGTTCCTCACGCAGTCGGGGCAGCTTTACCTTGAGGCGACAGCGATGGCGCTGGGCAAGGTGTATTCGTTCGGGCCAGTGTTTCGTGCGGAAAAGTCGAAGACGCGCCGCCACCTCACTGAGTTTTGGATGGTGGAGCCGGAAATGGCGTTCGCCGAACTCGAGGACATCATGCTGCTCAGCGAACAGTTGGTGAGTTATGTTGTGCAGAGCGTGCTTTCGCGCCGACGTGCTGACCTCGAATTCATTGGCCGCGATATTGCGAAGCTGAAAAATGTGAAGGCGCCGTTCCATCGCATCAGCTACGACGATGCCGTCGCGATTCTGCGGGAAGGCCATGCCAAGGGTGCGCTGGAAGCGAAGTTTGAGTGGGGCGGCGACTTCGGTTCGCCGGACGAAACTTACATCGCCAATCAGTTTGACTGTCCCGTGATTGTGCATCGTTATCCGGCGGTGGTTAAGGCGTTCTATATGGAGCCGGATCCGAATCGTCCGGATGTGGCGCTGTGCATGGATATGCTCGCACCCGAAGGTTACGGCGAGATCATCGGCGGCTCGCAGCGCGCCGATAAGCATGACTGGTTGCTGGCCAAGATCAAGGAACATCACCTGCCGCAGGAAGCCTTCCAGTGGTACCTTGACCTGCGCAAGTATGGCAGCGTGCCGCATGCTGGATTCGGTATGGGCATTGAGCGCGTAGTGGCGTGGGTTTGTGGACTGGAGCATGTGCGCGAGACGATTCCGTTCCCGAGGACGTTGCATCGGCTGTATCCGTAACGCACGAATGCGAAGTGGTTTACAAATTATGTAGTTCTGGAATTTCTTTCAGGAAAGTGAAAATGTAAAGAGTTGCTGGTGTCTTATGACAGAAAAATCGCAAGCTGAAACTACGCAAGCACGTCCCACCACCGCAGCCGCCAAGTCGCGACCATCGGTTCGTTCGCACATTACTCCACGGCACATTCAGGTGATCGGCGTGCCGCTCGATCTGGGGCAGTCACGCCGCGGCGTGGATATGGGCCCCTCGGCGGTCCGCGTGGCCGGACTCGAAGCCAAGTTGGAGGCGCTGGGCCACATCGTTGAGGATGCAGGAAATATTTCCGTTGCCATCGCAGAACAGAAAAAAGAAGGCGACCCCAACGCCAAGTATTTGAAGGAAATCACAGCGACCTGTACGCGCGGTGCCGACCTGGTTTACAAGGCGCTGGAAGCGGGCAAAGTGCCGATTGTGCTGGGCGGCGACCATTCGATTGCAGCGGGCACCGTTTCTGGTGTCAGTGAATATTTTCGACGTAAAGATCAGCGCATCGGCTTGCTGTGGATTGATGCACACAGCGACATCAATACGCCGGAGACTTCGCCGAGCGGCAACGTACACGGCATGCCGTTGGCGGCGCTGCTGGGTCTGGGGCCAACGGAGTTGGGCAGCATCTTTCACGACGGCCCGAAGGTTGCGCCAGAGAATGTTGTATTGGTGGGCATTCGCGATGTGGACGATGCGGAGAAGGAAAACATTCGCGCGTCTGGCATTGAGTTCTACACCATGCGCGATATTGACGAACGCGGTATGAGGACGGTGATCGAAGAGGCGTTGCGCATCGTGGGCCGCGGCACGGCAGGCTACCACGTGTCGCTCGATATGGATTGGATTGATCCCGAAGATGCGCCCGGCGTGGGCACGCCGGTGGAAGGTGGCGCAACGTATCGCGAGGCACACTTGGCGATGGAGATCATCCACGACCACGGGCGCATGACCAGCTTCGAAATTGTGGAAGTGAATCCGGTGATTGACGAGCACAATCGCACCGCACAGCTGGCGGTGGAGTTAGCGCTGTCGGCGTTTGGGAAGAAGATACTTTAAAGCGGTTTCGAGTCTCGGGTTTCGAGTCTGAGCATTGTGAGGGCATGGCTTGGCTTTTATGTCGATCAGGAGTGCTG
This sequence comes from Terriglobales bacterium, assembly GCA_038229415.1. Taxonomy (GTDB): domain Bacteria; phylum Acidobacteriota; class Terriglobia; order Terriglobales; family Acidobacteriaceae; genus JANXUR01. The sequence goes on along the minus strand of JBBROM010000006.1, from coordinate 245,283 downwards.
TTCTCGCGGCTACTATTCTTGCGGCACTTTCGTCTGCATCAGCGAAGGGCCGGGCGTACTATGGGCCGAGTAACCTCGGCCCATTTCGCATTGATCGGGACGTTTCGATGCGGAGTCTTTTTGATCGTTTAGGTATCCCTGCAAAGAAGGCGCGAGATTCCTTCTGTTACCGATCCCAGCAGAGCGATACGTTCCTCATCTTGACGCGCATGGCAGATTCATACGACGAGCGGGTCGCCGGTGGTATAACAATTTCCGACTTCCCTAACTGCTTGGATCTCCCCGTTCAGATCACGAATGACGATCTCGCGGGATGGAAAACTGAGAAGGGAATTGGGATAGGTAGTACACGAGGAGAAGTCGTCGCGGCCTACGGCAAGCCGAGTTTCGTGGAAGCAATTACGGGTAACGACTTCAGAGGGCTCATTCGTGGTTCGTCCCCGGGACATTCCGGTGTTGCGCGCCGGAAAATCGGGGACACATCACTTAATTACCGCGGTGCGGACGATGAACTCAAGAGTACATTCTTTGGAATCCGAGATGGCAAAGTCGTCTGGATTTTCATGTCGGATAACGAGTAGCTGATTCCACTATCATTGGCACTATTCCTTTCTTGATTAGAGAACAATTCCTCAATGAAAAAACTTCGCGTTGGCATTCTTTTTGGCGGGCGTAGCGGCGAGCATGAAATTTCGCTGCTCTCGGCTGCTTCTGTTTTGCAAGCAATTGATAAGTCTAAGTTTGACGTGGTGCCGATCGGCATCACCAAGCAGGGCGGCTGGCTTACCGGAGAGCGGGCGCATCAGCTTTTGACTGGCGATGCAGCGGCTTCGTTGTTGCCTGCGGGCGTGGAGTCATCGAACGGCTTGGCGTTGCTGGAAAGCGATGCCAGATTGGGCCGCAAGCTCGACGTGATCTTCCCTGTGCTGCACGGCACTTTCGGCGAAGACGGAACGATCCAAGGCTTGCTCGAACTCGCGGATATTGCTTATGTCGGCGCGGGAGTGTTGGGCTCGGCCGCTGGCATGGATAAGGACGTGATGAAACGTCTGTTCCGCGATGCCAAACTGCCGATTGTGAAGCACGTGACACTGCTGCGCGCGCAGTGGGAGACCTCGCCGAAAAAGTGCGTGGCGCAGATTGAAGCCGCGCTCAAGTATCCAGTGTTCGTCAAGCCGGCGAATCTGGGTTCGTCAGTGGGCATTTCGAAGGCGCATGACCGCAAGGAACTCGGCCCGGCGCTCAATGAAGCGGCGCGCTATGACCGCAAGTTGGTGATCGAGCAGGGCGTAGGCAGCGCCAAACAGAAGGCGCGCGAGATTGAATGCTCGGTGCTGGGCAATGACGAGCCGCTGGCCTCCATCCCCGGCGAGATCATTCCGTGCAAGGAGTTCTACGACTACGAGGCGAAGTACCTTGCAGGTGCGACTGAGCTGGAGATCCCAGCTAAGCTGACCAAGGTGCAGATAAAGCAAGTGCGTGAGCTGGCGGTGCAGGCGTTTCAGGCCGTGGATTGTTCGGGCCTGGCGCGGGTGGATTTCTTGATGGATGCGAAGAGCGGCAAGCTGTACGTGAACGAGATCAACACCATGCCGGGATTCACTTCGATCAGCATGTATCCGAAGTTGTGGGCGGCCACGGGCGTGGGCTACAGCGACTTGATCTCGCGGCTGATTGCGCTGGCGCTCGATCGTCATGCGGATAAACTGCGGAACCAGTATTCGCGGTAGTCGGGATCAATGGCTGTTCGTCTGCAATTGAAAAGGAGATTCAATGGCTTTGCGGATGGTGGTTCTGGCAGCGCCGCTAATGTTATTGGGCTGGCTGATTTCGGACAGCCGCACCGGCTCGTGGGATGCCATGCGCACGGCTGGCTGCGGCCTGATTGCATTGGGGTTGGTGCTGATGTTGATTGCGCGCCTTCAACTGGGCGACTCGTTTTCCATCACCCCGCAGGCGAAGAAGCTGGTCACGGGTGGCATCTACTCTGTCGTGCGGCATCCTGTTTACGTGACTAGCATCATGGTGATGGCGGGGTTGGCGCTGTACAAAGAACGCCCTGAATTTATTGCGGCGGTTGCGCTTGTGGGCGTCATGCAGTTCCGCCGTTCACGGGCGGAGGAACGGGTGCTGGAAGAAAAATTCGGACAGGAATATAGCGATTACCGCAGCCGCACCTGGTTCTAGGTTCTGCTCCCGAATCCCTTTCCGCGGCATCTACGTATTGTTAAGAAACTGCCTTGAGTTGTGCCATCGCACTCTCGAGAAAATTTAGCGCGAAACTTGGAGCCTCATGAAGATCATCCCATTAATGCTCGTCCTTACGCTTTCGGCGGCGGCGTTCGCCGCGCCCGCTAAGTCCATTTACGACTTTACTCTGAACTCGATTGACGGCCAGCCCACGCCGCTTACCAACTACAAAGGCAAGGTGGTGATGGTGGTGAACGTAGCCAGCCGTTGCGGCTATACTCCGCAGTATTCTGCGCTGGAGTCGGTTTACGAGAAGTACAAAGACAAGGGGCTGGTGATCGTTGGGGTTCCGGCGAATAATTTTCTGTGGCAGGAGCCGGGCAGCAATGAAGAGATCAAGACGTTTTGCACCCGCAAGTACAACGTGACCTTTCCGATGATGGCGAAGGTTTCAGTGAAGGGTAAGGATAAAGCGCCGCTATATCAATTCCTCACCGACAAGAACATCAATCCCAAAATTGGCGGCGAGATTCCTTGGAACTTCACCAAGTTTTTGTTTGACCGCAACGGCAATCCGGCGGCGCGCTTTGAGCCCTCCACCAAACCGGATTCGCCGGAGGTCATCAAGGCGATTGAAGCGGCGCTCGGCAGCTAGTCTGCGGCGGGTGTCGGTGTACTGCGTTCTCGTCCCGAGGCCAGTTTACGCGCCGTTTGGATGAACGCCGTGACGGCGCGGGGCTGGGTACGATCTTTGCGGTAGGCGAGGCCGAGTTCGCGCCAGAGCTCCACACCCTCGATCTCAATCAGTCGCGCGCGACCGCTGGTTACCTCGTCGCGCGCGAACGAGGAACTGATCAGCGAGGCACCCAGGCCCGCCTCCACAAAGCTCTTGATCATGCCCACGCTGGGCAACTCCATGCGCACTTTGAGTTCGGCCTGGAATGGACGGAAGAGCTTGTCCATAATGCGACGAGTGTAGCCGGTTCGCGGATAGATGAGCGGCTCCCGCGCCACCTCTTCCAGCGTGGCCGTCGGCTTCTTCGCCAGCTTGCTGTTAGCGCCCACCATCAGCATAAGGCGATCCTTGAAGATGGAATGCACCTTGAGGCTCTGCGACCGGATGGGCATGGTGACGACGCCGAGATCGAGCAGGCCGTCTTCCAATTTCTCGACAATTTTGGAAGTGAAGTTTCGGTAGACGCTGAGATTCACTTCGGGATACAAGCGCCAATATTCCGCGAAGACTTCAGGCAACACGTAGAGGCAAGTGGCCTCGTTGGCACCGATCAGAACCCTGCCACGCGGGGTCACGCCTTGATCCGCCACCGCCTTGATGGATTCATCGCGCAGGTGGAGCATTTGCTCGGCGTATTGCGCCATGATGCGGCCCGCGGGCGTCAGTTGCACCGTCTTGCCCGAGCGGTCGAGCAGGCGGTCTCCGTACTCGAGCTCGAGTTGGCGGATCTGGGCGCTCACCGCGCTTTGCGAACGGAATACCTTTTCGCCTGCGCGGGAAAAACTGCCAAGCTTTGCGACTTCGAGAAACGTTACCAGCTGATCAAAATCCATAGTTGGGTGACTCCCGACCGGGCACATCTCCCAGCCACTTCCAATATGATTGCCATCCCTTGCGGGCAGATTCGTAAGGATCGTTCCCGAAAACGGGCACAATTCCCCTACTTAATGTTTAGCGCCTTGGAGGACAAAAGTACAATCAGCAATTCTTATGGCGGCTATAGTGCCCGTTTTCGCGATTTTAACCGGACTTTAGCGGTACCGATGCGGCATTCTCGTCCTCAGAAAGAATAGCGCAGCGCCAACTGAATCTGTCGCGGCGGCCGGCTGCCAAACCAGTTGGAAGATGGCAGGCTGCCAAAGTTCCGCGAATCGAAGACGTTCACTGGTGGGTCGAAGTTCGGGTGGTTGAACAGATTGAAAACATCCGCCCGGAAGCTGAGGCGCTGCGACTCGCGAAACAGCGCTACACTGCGGCTGATGCTCAGGTCCACGTCGGCTAATCGCGGGCCGATTACGCCATTGCGCTGCGAGGTGCCAAAGCGAAACTGGCCCAGCAGATTTGGATTGGAGTAGGCGCAGGGGTTCACCCAGGTCTGCACAATACGAGTGCGGTCGGCGGCGCGGCCACCTTGCGAGATCGTGGAGTGGCAGGTCGGGTCGGGATTGGACGCAACCGGCCCCGCTGCGAACGGATCGGCGATTAGGTCTGGCCGGTCACTGCCGGTGATGAGCGTGGTATTGCTCTGATATCCCGAGCGATAGATGGTAAAGGGCTGGCCGCTTTGCCAGGAGATGATCGTGCCCAGTTGCCACGAGCGCAGCAGAGCCTGCGCGGTTCGCGACTGGATTCCCTTCGCTAACGGCACTTCATACACGCCGCTCCACACCAGGCGATGCCGGGTGTCGAAGCCAGAAAGTCCGCGTTCGCCGCTCAGATGGTTGCCGTCCTGGGCATACTGGCCTTCGGTCGCGCTGCCTACGAGTTCCGAACCATTGTCAATGGACTTCGACCAGGTGTACGCGAGCAGATACGAAAGTCCGCGCCACGGTCGCTGCTCTAAGCGCGTTTGCAGCGAGTGGTAGGTGCTGGCACGGCTGGTGTCAATCGTCGCCAGACTGCCGAACTGCAGGTACGGAGGCAGACCACCGACTGCCGATTGGTTGCCGTCGTGGAAGCCCTTGAGATGCGTACCTTTGGAGCCGACGTAGGCGGTTTCCAGCACCAGTTGCGGCGAGAGCTGATACTGAATGCCAGTGTTCCACTGCTGCACGTAGCTATCGCGGTAGTTCGACGCCGGGCGGAAGGAGATGACGAAATCTACTGGCGATTGCAGAATGTTTTGAATCACATTCGTGCCCGAGTTCACGAAGAAATTGAACGCGTACGAAGGGGGATTCTGCTTGGTGAGCGAGCTGGGCAGCAGCGTGGCGGCGTCCCAGAACAAGCCATAGGCGGAGCGGAACACGAGTTTGTCGCTCTGTAGTGGACGCCAGGCAAAGCCGACGCGCGGAGCGAAATCATTTTTGCCAGTGTTAAACAGGCCGCGGGGCACACCGTTGCTGCCTCCCAGCAAAAATTGACAGTTGGGTTTAGGAGTACAGCTGAGTGAGTTCGCGCTCAGGTCGGCTTCGCTGAGCGGAGTCTTGGAGTCGTATGGTGCCTGGTTGTACTCCCAGCGCAAGCCGAGATTCAACGTGAAGCGCGAGGTGACGTGAATGTCATCCAGCCCGTAGAAGCCGAACTGGTTGTCGCGCAGATGCACGGTCGAATTACCGGAACCAAGCAGCGCCGCAGCGGGGAAGCCCAGCACCAGATCTTCAATGGAGTTTCCGGTAAGGCCGAGGAAGAGGTAGTCTCCGCGCGGGTAGAAATCAATGTAGCCGTTGTCGCCGATGTGCCGGTACTCTCCACCGAAACGGAAGTGGTGGCGCGAGCCCGCGAAATCGGGCGACCACGCCAGGTTGTTGCTCAGGTGCAGCGTGGAAATGATGTTGTCTTCAGGCGCTTGAAACGGTTCGCCGATATTTTCGTAGCCCGCAACTTGAAGAATCGGATAGCCGAAATCCTGCGAATTTGCGGGCGAAGGAAAGCCGAGCTGGCCGTTGCGATCTGTGCCCTGGCTTTGTTGGAAGAGGCCGAGACGGTCGCGATTATAGCCGACACGAAATTCATTGGTGACACGCGGGCTGAATCCGTGTACCCAATTCACGCCGGTATTTTGCCCACGATAAAAAGCGTTGTCGCCATAGCCGGGAAGGTTGCTGACGCTAAACCCGAAGTCATACGGGTTGTAACGCGCGAGATCCGAAATGCCATAGTGAGCCGAGAGCGCATCACGACTGCTGAGCTGATGATCCACCTTGATCGTGCCCTGATGCGTGGTATTGCGGATGACCGGCGCGGCTACATAAAGCGTCGAATTAGCCAGGTCGCTGCCGACATTGGCTGCGGGATAAAGATTCAGTGCAGCCACGCCAGCCGGATTGAGAAAGCTCGGTGGAAGCGCGCCCAGAATGGCAGCGCGCAAATTTTGCGAAGGCACGGTGGATTCGCGCGTGGTGGCTTGGCGCAGCGTGAGCCCTTCATAGCTCACAAAAAAGAAGGAGCGATTGCGAACAATGGGGCCGCCCAAAGTTCCACCGAATTGATTGCGGATGTACTTGGGAATGGAGGCGCAAGTGCCCGCCACCGAGCTGGCTTGGCAGTCCGGCAGATCGAAGTAATTCTTGGCGTCGAGCACGCGGTTGCGCAGATATTCGAATGCGCCGCCGTGCAACTGATTGCCACCGCCGCGCAGCAGCAAGTTAATCTGAGCACCGCCGCCGCGGCCGTATTCCGCAGACGAAGTGCTGGCCTGTACCTTGAACTCTTCGATGGCTTCCACGGAGGGCAGCAGGGTCGAGCGTCCGATAAGCGGGCTGTTGTTGTCCACGCCATCAATCAGAAAGGTGTTGGTGGTTTCGCGCGCGCCGTTCACGATGACGCTGCCACCCTGAATCGAAACGTTGGAGCCAGCGACGGGCAACTGTGCGCCCGGCACCAGTAGAGTAAAGTTCAGAAAGTTGCGCTCGTTGAGCGGCAGTCCGGAGATGGACTTGCGCTCGACCACGGCACCTACCGTTGTGTTCTCGGATTCAAGCAGGGATGCGGTGTCGGTGACATCCACCTGCTCGGTCTTGGCTTCCACTTCGAGCTGTGCATCAATGCGAACAATCTGGTCCACATCCACAGTGATGTCGTCGAAGGTAAGCGGCTTGAAGCCGGGCTTGGTGACCGCGATCTGATAAGTGCCCGGTTGCAGGATGACGATGTTGTAGTCGCCCGCGCCAGAGCTGACGGTAGTGCGCGCGATTCCGGTGGCACGGTTGGTGGCCGAGACGTTTGCGCCAGCGATGACCGCCCCGCTGGCATCGGTGACGCTGCCGACGAGTGCACCGGTGGCACCGGTGGCAAAACTAAAGACTGAGAGAACCAAGCATGTGACCATGCAGCCAAGAACCAAACGTCTCATCATTCCAATCTCCTCCAGCATCGGGTGTGCTGGCTTCGTGCTGTCGCAAGCAGGGCCTGGTGGCGCAAGCGATGTTGCGAAGCAATTGCGCCATTATCTCGCATTGCAACGGCTAAGCGGACGTAAATTGTTGGCACGATCAAAGATCGTCATTGCGCTAGGTATAGTGCTGGCGCTATCCTCGCTGCAACTTGCTCGCGCAGACGCGCGCGGGCAACAAGGAGAGGCGATGCAAAAGATAGCGGTTTTGGGTGGTGGCATTGGGTCACTTAGCACGGTACTGGAAATCACCAACGACCCCAACTGGAAGCTGAATTATGACATCACTGTGTATCAGATGGGTTGGCGCTGCGGCGGCAAGGGCGCGAGCGGACGCAACCGCAGCATGAACGATCGCATTGAGGAACATGGCATCCACCTGTGGATGGGCTTTTACGAGAATGCGTTTCGTGTGATTCGACAGGTGTATGACGAGGCCAACCAGAAGAAGCTGATGCCAGCGTCGCCCTTCACCGATGCGACCAAGGCATTCTCGCCGATGCGCTATACCCCAATGATGGAAGAGTACGGCGGCAAGTGGGGAGTTTGGAGCATCACCTGGCCAGGTGAGGACGGAGTGTTTCCAGGGGACCCATCAAAATTCGACGACAAGAAAACTCCGCCCACGCCGTGGGACTTTGTAAGGCAGATCATCGGATTCGTCACCCAGCAGATGGATAAGCACCGCGACAAGCATCCGCTGCTGGTCGAGTTGTACAAGGCCGGAATGACGGGCCTGACGGACGCGATCGGCGATCCCCCCCAGATTCCGGATCACGTGGAGAACGTGCAGAGCCCGCAAGGGCAGAGCGTCCTACACCGGGTTCTGGATTACACCGGCACGATGCATGTGGATGTGAAGCTACACAATAGCGACGACCATAAGTCCATTCTGGATAGAATTCGCTGGTTTCTCGACAAGGTGTTCGGGCTAATCGAGAGTGTGTTGGAGCAGGATACTGAATTGCGCCACCTGCTCATTATCATCGAGACCGCGCTGAGCGCGGTGGTCGGCATTCTTGCGGACGATCTGATTCACCGGGGATTTCTTGCGATTGACGACGAAGACTTTATTGATTGGCTCTCCCGACATGGCTGCCGCCACGCGGTTTCGCCACTGACCATAGGTATGTATGATGCCTGTTTTGGCTATCAGTACGGCGAAAAAGACAAGATGCGGATGGCGGCCGGCACTACGCTTTACGGTGCGCTGCGTCTGATATTTACTTACAGCGGTGCGCTGATGTGGTGGATGAACGCCGGGATGGGAGAAACGGTTTTTTCGCCAATTTATCTGGTGTTGCGAGATCGCGGCGTGAAGTTTGAGTACTTTCATAAAGTTACTAACCTCGGTCTGTCTCCGGATAAGTTGGTGATTGACCACATTGACATAGACGTGCAAGCCACGATTCAAGGTGGAGGCGAGTATCTGCCGCTATTCACGGGAATAGATGGCATCCCTTCCTGGCCGACCGAGCCTGATTGGGCGCAGGTAGTGGAAGCCGACGCGATTCGCGCTTGCCAGAATCCGAGCCTGGAATCCTGGTGGACGGACTGGAAGGGTGTAAGCAAGAAGACTTTGCGACTAGGCCAGGACTTTGACTTAGTCGTTTATGGCATCTCGTTGGGCGCGCACAAGTATCTTTGCCAGGAGTTGATTGCCGCTAATGATGGCTGGCGTGACATGGTGAAAAATCTAGAAACAGTGCGCACGCAGGGCTTACAGCTTTGGATGAACAAGAACTTGGCGGACTCCGGCTGGCCCAATGCTCGCGGCATTGGCTGCGGCTGGGTAGAGCCGTTTGATACCTGGTCAGACATGTCGCACTTGATTCCGCGGGAGACCTGGCCAGAATCTTTCATCGTGAAGCAGATAGCTTATTTCTGCAATGTCATTCCGGATGATCCGATGGCTCCATTCAATGATCCGAGTTATCCTGGGGCTGAGTTACAGCGAGTCAGGGACTATGCTCGCGGCTTTCTCGACCAAAGTTGTGGGTTGATCTGGCCCAACGTGCGCGACCCCAAGGATCCCTCCAAGTTCGACGACACAACGCTAGTCAACTGCGCGTTGAATCCGGCGGTTGCTAATTTTCAGACGCAGTTCTTTCGCGTGAACATTGACCCGACGGAGCTTTATGTTTTGAGCCTGCCCAAGACGACCCAATACCGGCTACCGCCAGGTAAGTCGGGATTTCCCAACCTGTTCCTGGCGGGAGACTGGACGCTTACTGACTTGAATCTTGGGTGCATTGAAGCGACGGTGATTTCTGGAATGATGGCGTCCAAGGCCATCTGCGGCAAGCCGGATCACATTTATGGAGCATTTGGAGCGGCGGATCCCATCACTGACTAATGCTGAGCAACGGAGCTAGCTAGACGGGCGGCGGATTCGGCAGGTTACTGCCATCCGCCGTTGGCTGCACTCCTCGGCTGGCCATCAAGATGCGCCAGTTCGCCAAATCCTTGCGGTCAAATGGTGATAGCAACTCAAAGGGGGCGCACAGCCGAAATGCCCCGGTCGGGGCCATTCCATTAATCCATGCACCCATGTTCAGCGGGTCGAAGTGATATTTACCCGGAGGTAGCCCTGGTAGCTTTTCAAATACTTCGACATCCGCACTTACGGGTTGCAAAAGCGCATCCTTCCAATCCCAGTGATAATGTAGGTAGAGAAATTCACCCAGGCCAAATGGGTTAGCTTGCGGTTGGTTCAGTAACTCCCGCCAATGGACGGCATTCGGCCCACCCATAAGCAGGGGAGGTAATGGACTAACTTCAAAGTTCGCCGATAAGATCTTCCTTCCGCCAAATCTGGCGATGTGATAGGTCTTGTCCTCTCCGTAGACCCAGCCCCAATGTTTCCGGTAACCCACCAGCCAGCCCATCAGCACAGGGTAAAACCGGCTTAGCCACAAAGTCGGAAGATAGAAAAATGGAAAGTCGTACCCCCCGGGCCGCTTAACACGAACATTAGGAATCCCTACCGCAAATTCCATGTAGTTAATGCCCGGAAATGGATTCCATACCCGGCGCAGATTCTCGGTATAGCCCAGCATGTAAATAATGGAATGCTTGTTACCTGCATGGATATACGCCGGATCCAACTGTGCGTCCGGGGGCATCATCGCCTTTAGCTCGTCCGCATCCACATAGCTCACAATCATCGTTGCAATATATTGCCCCGCAGCGTCGCACCGCTCAGGCTTTACCGGCACGTCGTTGTCTGTCATCGGAATGGGATAAGAAGGGCTGGGACGATGCTGCCAGTCCTTCCATAAGCCCACCGGGAAGAAGATCGCTTGCACGCGATAGATGACGCCGAAGAACGTGTCCCAAAAACCGAGCAGGATGGAGGCAATCCAGTGGTACCAGGTCTGCTTATAGAGCCATACGATGAACTTGAGTACACCTCTGGGTATCCAGTCAATGAACATCAGGGCCTCGCTTATTTACTGCGCCAGAGTTTGAGGAATAAGATCAGCGGGCAGAATGCCGCCCGTATGCACCGCTGCCATTCTATCTGCGTTTACTACGTTCTGTGAGGCAAACCAGTTGCGCGCAACGGCTTCCATCTCTGCGCCGCGTTCGCCGCCAATCAAGTATCCAGCATAGAGGCGGCAGGAGGCTTCGTTGCCATGCATCGCCACTCCAGAAAACTGCCCGATTGCCTTCAGCAGGAGTCCGGCGGTGCCAGCGCGGTCGCCCCTGGCAGCCAGCAGCCCCGCCTCCACTGCGCTGGTAACTGCGCAGCTCCACGGCAGAGTTTCTTTCTTAAGGCGAAGGTGTGCATTACGCGCCATGCTAAGCCCAGCTTCGCGCGCGCTCGCAGATACGCCTTGCGCACCGGCGATACTTAGCCCGGTGCGGGCCAAACGATCCAGCCACGAGATGCGGAGATTGTCGAAGCTGCCCATTCCCGAGGATTGCAACAACTTCCACTGGGTGCGCATGTAGTCCGCCATGCCAATCACTGTGCCATCATAGAATCCGGCTGCGTTCAGCGATTGCGCCGCCATGACTTGCTGCAAGCCATGCTGCTCCACCTGCCAGCGTCCCAGCCCCGCCTCAACGGCCTGCCTCGCCTCCTCTACGCGATCCGCCGCCAGCAGAGCAATGGGTTGACAGAATGTTTCCATGCTGGCGCAGGAGTAACGGTCATCCAGCGCCAATGCTTCTTGCAGAATCGGTCCATACTCGCGCGCCAAGGCGGCGAACTCGCCCAGAGAAAAAAGAGTGTACAGCCGCAACGTGCGGACGCTAGCCAACTCCCAATGCGTGCCCGGGCACTTGGAGTACAACCGCTCGGCCTCCTCAAAACACTCGAGGGAACGCTGCCATTGCCCGATGACATACATCTGGGTTCCCGCCGAAAGCGCCACCGTGGCGTCGAGCCGGGTGTCGCTCCGCTGCGCGGAGATTCGCCGGCTGGTATCGAGCAAGGCTGCTGCGCGGTGCCTTCCACGTGGCCCTTGCAGCATCATGCCGTATCCACCTACCTGCAGGCCGTAGACAAGCCGCCCCGCATCACCGGAGTGCAATGCGAGCAACAGGGACAGCGCACCGAAGCTGAGGCCTTGTGCGCCGTCAATCAGTCCCATGGGTGCGGCCATGGCGTAAGCGGCGTCAAACCGGTCGCGAATCTCGGTCGAAATCTTTTCAGGCGCGCGCTCGTTGAAGTGGGTGCTGCGCAGCGCCAGCCTCAAACTGCGAAATGCCAGCAGCGCAAGAACGGCTCCTCGAGTCTTCGGTAGCGAGAGTTTGGCGCGCCTCATCACGCGCTCCAGCACCGCCCGGCCTTGTTCCACCCGGCCGCTGGAGAGGTAATAAAATGCGGCGCGGCGCTCGAGTGCGAGCTGGTCAGAAGGCTCCGCGAGCTTGGCCGCATCTTCAAACGCTTCGGCTGCTTCCATGCCACCGCGGGCGTTCGCCAGAGCTTCGGCCAGACGCTGACGGAGTCCGAACTCTGCTTTGGGAGCCAGCATGCGGAGCCGCAACGAGCGTTGATAGAAGCTCGCCGCACGGTCAAAGGCGAGAGTACTGGTGGCACGGTCTGCGGCGACTTCAAACAACTCTCCGGCGCGCTGGTCGTTGCCCGCACCCTCGTAATGGCTGGCCAGCGTCTCCGCATCGGCGCGGCCCGACTGTTCGAGCGTCGCTGCCAGTGAGCCGTGACGTTCGCGGCGTGTTTCCTTTGCCAAACGCGCTACTACCGTTTCCCGTACACGATCGTGATAAGGCTCAACCTCGTCGGTTTCCGCGGTCCCGGCGCTGCGGATGAGGTTGGCGAAGCGCAACGCGGCGAGCGGAGCGGGATCACGTCCGGCAAAATGCGCCGCGCGATAGGCGTCAATCTGCGCCAGTGGCAGGCCATGCACTGCGATCACTTCCATGAGCCGCTGGGCGTCAGGCGTCAGATTGCTAAAGCGCTGCGACAACGCCCGTTCCAGGCTGACTCCCGCTGCCGACTCGGCGGGCCTTGTGGCCAGGTAGTCAGCAAGTTCCTTTACCAGGTATGGGCTACCACCGGAATCCGCGACCACTTGTGCAATTGCTGCGCCTTGCGCATCGCCCATCAACTGCGTGGCGAACATCTGCGCTTCGCTTGCACTAAACGGCTCAACCGGAAGGTCTTGCAGGCTCAGGGCTGGGTTCTCCGCGAGCGCAGGCAACAAGGTTTGGAGGCACGTACTGCGGTTGGCATATTCGCGGCGATAAGTACACAGCACCAGCATGGGGGGCGGATCGGGTGCGGCCAGCATATCGGCCAGCAGAGTCGCGCTATCGGCATCGCCCCACTGCAGGTCGTCAATCACCAGGATGATGCGGCGGCGTTGTGCCAGACGGCGCAGCAAGTCGCGCAGGGTGGCGATGGCGAGCCGCCGGGCTTGGCGAGGGTCGCTGCCTGCTGCGGCAGGTTCGGGCCACGAGGCATCCTCTTCCAAACGGCGCAGCACCGGGAACAGCCGCGTGAGCATCGCCATGTTGTCTGGAATGAGCGAAGCGAGGCGGCTCCGTGAAAAGCGCAGCAATTGCTGGCATAGCGCGTCAATCGCACTATCCACGGCTTTGTAAGGTACCGACTCCTGTTCGTAACAGCGGCCTCGCAAAATTACGGTCTTGTCGGGAGCTGACTCCAGAAAGTGATCCACCAGTGTGGTTTTGCCCACACCGGAAGCTCCGTGGACAGTCACAAAGGTAGTTTCTCCCGTGCCAGCTCTCTCCAGGGCTGCCTGAAGCTTCTCAGCCTCCGCTGCACGGCCTACGAACAGGGGTCGTGATTCACGTGACGACGAAGAATATGTCTGAACCCCAGCAGACTTCGACCGCCGCTCTGGGGCAGCGCTGGTTCCCACAAGCCGTGCCACCACGTCGTCGCCGTCGGGCCTGCGCCACGGGTCGGGATGCAGCAGGTCCATCGCCAACGACTCCAGCTCGGGGTCCACGCCAATCGCAAGTTCGCTGGGCGGGATGACGGCGCGGCGGCGTTTGGCCTCGAGCACGGCGGGGGCGCGGCCCACAAACGGCAGCGCGCCCGTCAATGACTGATACATTGTGACGCCAAGCGCATACCAGTCTGTGGCTGGCGTGAGTGTGCGGTTGACCGCCTGTTCCGGCGACATGTAAGCGATGGTTCCAGCGATGCCGCGGCCTACTCCTTCCGTAGTTCCGAGTTCCTGAGCGAGGCCAAAATCCAGCACCACGGCGCGCTTTTCCGGCGTGAGCAAAATATTGGAAGGCTTGATATCGCGATGCAGCTTGCCCGCGCTATGCACGGCCACCAGACCTTGCGCTACTTGTAACATAGCCTCGCGGAGGGCTGCGGCGTCAGGCGCGGTGCCCCGCAACATGGGCTCCCGCACGACCAGCCCGTCCAGAGTTCGGTTTTCAGCACTGTACGATGACACCGATGCATGAGTCACGCTCAAAGTCTTACTCATCGGGTTCTCTGTCTGGTCACTGGTGTGGTCGCTCGTGGCATTAATCGCAGGCTCTTTTGGCGTGGAGAATTCGCAGTTGCTGCAACCCGAGCGCAGAGTCTCGATCAAGTTCCTCCCCTTGAGCAGCTCCATGGTGAAGAACCACACCTCGCCTTCGGCAAACAACTCGTAGAGAGAGATCAGGTTGGGATGTGCAATACCCGCCACGCTGCGGAACTCCTGCTTAAACAGCAACAGTCCATTGGGGCTCAGATTGAGCAGGGTTTTGAGCGCGACGGGGATGTCGCGGTCGCGGTCGTGGGCCTCATACACCACTCCCATGCCGCCTTCGCCAAGCTTGCGGCTCACTGCAAAACGGGAAGTTCCCTCGAAGATCCGGACCTTCGCTGGCAAAATGGACTTTCTCCGCACGGGTAAAGGGAAGCCTGAGTGTAGCGCAGCCGGGGGCTGGCCGCAATCGAAAGCCGACCCGGACTCAAGGTATTCTAGTGGGAAGGAGTCTGCATGAGTCCGCGCAACCGCTTTGCCGTCATTCTGCTGATTTTGCTGCTGATCTCGTTCGGCTACTACTGGTTCTCCACCGACCGCTCGCAGGACTTGGTGCTGATCGGCACTGTGGACGCCAATCAGGTGGTGGTGAGCGCCCGGGTTTCTGGCCGCATCCAGAAGCTGGCCGTGGAAGAAGGCACCGAGGTGAAGGCGGGCGACGTAATCGCCGAACTCGACACCGCCGAACTCGCAGCGCAGGAGCGCGCTGCTGCTGCGACGATTTCTAGCCTCGGCTCCAAGGTGCAACAAACGCTCGCCGAAGAAGAGCAGGCCAAGGGCGAGACGTCAAGTTCGGTGACCGGCGCACAAGCGCGATTGCAATCGGCACGAGCACAACTGGCCGAAGCCCAGGCTGACCTCGACCGTCTGAAGCAGGATAACGACCGCACAGTTTCGCTGGCCGCACAAGGCGTGGCGTCGCAACAGGATAAGGATCGCTCCGAGGCGACTCTGCGTGCACAACAGGCGCGGGTGGGCTCGCTGCGGGATCAGGTCAACTCGGCGGAATCAGACGTGCGCGTGGCAGTGGCGCGGACACATCAAGCCCACGCCGCCCAAAGTACTGTCGCAGCCACGCGCGCTGAAATGCTGAACGCACAGGCCATGCGTAACGAAGCGGAAATTCGACTGGGCTACACCAAGGTGATCGCGCCAGTGAATGGCATCGTCTCGGTGCGTGCCGCGCGCGAGGGCGAAGTGGTGCAGCCGGGGCAGGCCATCGTCACCGTGGTGGATCTCAACGACACGTGGGTTCGCGTGGGCATTCCAGAAACTGATGCCGATCACATCGCGCTCGGCGACACCTTGCGCATTCGCACCCCTGGCGGCGATGTAGTCGAAGGTAAGGTGTTCTTCAAAGCCGCCGAAGGCGACTTCGCTACCCAGCGCGACGTGGGCCGCACCAAGCGCGACATCAAGACCATCGCGCTGAAGGTTCGGCTGGACAATAGCAAGCGAGTATTCGTTCCGGGCATGACGGCAGAAGTGCTTGTGGGGCCGGAGAAACTGAAGTGACAGTAGACGCGATGCAGAAGCTATTGGCGACCATGTTCTTGCTGTCCAGTGCCGCCTTTTCACAGGTGCCGTCGCCGGACGCCGCATTATCCCGTGCGCTTGCTGCGCGTGCGGGCGATACGGGTATGGTGGAAAAGGTGCTTAGGTTCGACGATGATCAGCAAATTCAGCACGTTGCTGTCCTGGGAGCAGCCCATCATCACTTGCGTGTGCTCGTTTTCCGCAACGCTGGCGACCATCTCAAACTGGAGTGGAGTTCGGGTAACCTTTCGCGTGCTTTTGCTGTGCACAGTCCCGACAATCTCGATATAGTGCAGCCACGGGATGAGCCAATGGTGGTGTTCCGCGCCTGCGCGAGCCATGAGTGCGACCCGGGAGGCGTTTGGGGATGGCTGCTGTATTCCTCTGTCAACCATATCGCAGTGCAAGTGGAGACCCGAGGAGGCTATGAACATGGCCAGACTGTCGTTAAATCGAGAGCTTATTCGCAGCAGGCTTCTTCGCCCAAGCTGGCTCCGTATAGGAAATTGTTAGACAAGTGGATCGAAAACTGCGTTGCGGGTGAAGGCGGCGAGGGCTGTGCAAACTTCAATGGAAACTAAGTCCAACTCGTCCGTCGCTAACGGCAACGCGATTGAAGTCGTGAACATCGTCAAGAAGTATGGCGACTTCACCGCCGTGGACGACATTTCTTTCGCGGTGAAGGAAGGCGAAATCTTCGGCCTGCTGGGGCCGAACGGCGCAGGCAAGAGCACGCTCATCCGTATGATGACCACGCTCATCCCGATAACGGGCGGCATCGCGCGTATCGAAGGCCACGACGTGAGCAAGGAAGCTGACGCTGCTAGGCGCTCCATTGGCGTGATTCCGCAGGCTATGACGAGCGATCCCGACCTCACGCTTGAAGAAAACATGTCAATCTACGCCAAGCTGTACGACGTGCCTCGGCAAGGCCGCAAAGAAACGATCGCGGAGCTGCTCGAACTGGTGGACCTTACCAAGTGGAAGAACGCGCAGACCAAGACTCTTTCCGGGGGCATGCGGCGACGGCTGGAGATCGCACGCGGGCTGGTACACAACCCGCGGGTATTTTTTCTCGACGAGCCGACTACCGGCCTTGACCCCGTCTCCCGCGTTGCGGTGTGGGAGATGCTGATGAACCTCAAGGCCAAGCGCAAGCTCACCGTGCTAATCACCACGCACTATATGGATGAAGCCGACCGCCTGTGCGACCGTATCGCCATTGTGGATCATGGCAAGCTGGTGGCACTCGATACCCCGCTGAACCTGAAGCATAGTGTCCCCGGCGAAAGCGTGATTGAGGCGCAGTTTTTAAATGCTCCTGCGGATTGGGATCAGAAGCTGAATGCCCTGCCTGGCATCACTGCGGTGCAGCATGAAGGGGCAGCGATGTACCGGCTGCTTACAGCTACCGCATCCCGGACTATAACCGCTCTGGTGGAGTTGGCGGTAGCAGGCGGCGTGGAGCTGAAGTCGCTAACCGTACAAAGCACTACGCTCGACGATGTATTCGTTCACTACACCGGTCGCCAGTTGCGCGACGATGTGGCGAAGTCGGTGAAGTACGAGATGCCGACGAAACAGGGTCACTAGGTTGAGTGTAGGCATTACAAAAGGTTGGTGCCCCACTCTCATCCGCCTGACGTTGGCGGATTAGGGTGGGCAGAGCGAGATCGTACATCCCACGCTAGCGCCGAACAACACGGCGCGAGCGTGGGGCACCATCAGTAAGAACGACAGGAGCCGTCATGAACCGGATGTTTGCCATCATCGAGCGGGAAATGCGCAAGTTCTTTCGCTCGCCGTTTCTCATGATGATGTCCATGGTGTTTCCGCTGGTGCAGTTGATCGTGCTGGGCAATGCCTTCGGCGGCAAGATTCGCGACGCGAAGATTGGCATTGTGGATCAGGATCGCGGCACGCAAGCGCTGCGCATTCGCGAAGCGGTGGATTCGGTTCGAGCCAACCTCCGCACCTTTCAACCGGTTTATTACGACAATGATCGCGAAGCGATGGAAGATGTGCGCAACGGCAAGATTCAGGGTGCCATCGTCATTCCCGTGGACTTTTCCCGGCGTGTGTATGAACAGAATCATCCCCGCATTGCGCTGATCGTAGATAACTCCGACAACTTTATGAGCTCGACCTTCACCGATCACGTAAGTCAGATCGTCGAATCGCTCAACCAGCCGCAGATCGAACCACGCCTGCTGGAGAAGACGGTGCTGGATGTTGTCGAGCTGTATCCTTACATCGAATACATGAAGTATCTGCTGCCGGGCTCGATTGCACTGGCGATGTTCGTTTCGGTGATGATCGGCGGCGGCATCTTGTATATAGACGACAAAGCGCGTGGCGTTCACGAGGGTTATCTTGTGACGCCGATCAAGAAGTCTGAGCTGATCTTCGGCCTGAACATCGCGGGCGCGATGAAGGCGATGATGTCAGGCATCACCATCACCGTAATCGGCTCATTGATTGCGGGTGTTAACGCCATCTTTGATCCCTCGAAAATTCTACTGCTCCTCGCCTCAGTGATTTGCATCTCGGCAGCCTTCAATACCATGATGTTCCTGCTGCTGGTGCGGGTGGATGATCCGCTGGTGCCGCGTGCGGTCTTCGGCATCCTGAACACATTGCTCTTCTTTCCCAGCGGCGCGATCTATCCCATTCAGGCTTTCCCCAACTGGCTCCAGTGGATCGCCCGCGTAGACCCCTTCACTTACGCCGTGCATGCCCTTAAATCGCTGCTGCTAAAGGACGCAGGCTGGGCTGCCGTCTGGCCGGATTTCGCCTTTCTTGGCACGTTTGCGCTGGTCACTGGAATCCTCGCTGTTCCACTCTTCCGTCGAACTTTATAGCGACATGCTCAACCGATTCCGAGCCTGTACTGCCGGAAACTGCTAAACTCAGCAACATCCCGGACGCGAAGCGTCCCGGCAAGGTGTTCGCCATGTACGAAAGTATTTTGCCACCGAAAGATCCAAACGAACCGAACGAGCCAAAACAGCCGCAAGGCCCGGAAGTTACACCACCGCAGCCGGAAGTTCCGGTCGTGAGCGTGACTCCGCCACCTCCATCGCCGCCTGTGTACGCCTCGGCCACTCCGTATGCAGCAGCCCCACCAACGCCTGCGAAGAAATCGCGCTTGTGGATTTGGCTACTCGCTGGCGGTGCTGCGTTTACGCTCTTCGTGCTGGCGGTGTTCACGCTGGTCTATCTGACCCTGCAGGAGGATGGTAAGCGCTCCGCCAGCCTCACCAGCTTTGGCGGCAAGATTGCCGTGGTGGACCTTACCGGCGTCATCCTCAGCCCCACCCAAGTCAGCGAGCAGCTCAAGACCTTTGCCGATGACGATTCCGTTAAGGCGATCATTTTGCACGTAAATTCGCCGGGCGGCGGCGTGGCCGCGTCGGAGGAACTCTATCGTGCCGTGCGCCGCATCCGTGACGAAAAGAAAAAACTGATCGTCACCTCCATCGAATCGGTAGGAGCATCCGGCGCTTACTACGTTGCCTCTGGCACCAACAAGATTTACGCCGACAACGGTTCCATCGTCGGCTCCATTGGCGTGATCACCGAGTGGATTAACTACGGCGACCTGCTGAAGTGGGCCAAGCTGAAGTCGGTCATCATCAAGACTGGCGAGTTCAAGGACACCGGTACGCCCACCCGCGACCTCACCCCCAATGAAATGGTCTATATGCAGGGTTTGATTGACAACATGAAGGCCCAGTTCATCCACGCCGTTTCGGATGGTCGCAAGCTCAACGAAAAAACCGTGACGGAACTGGCCACCGGGCGGGTCTGGACGGGGGAACAGTCCAAGCAACTCGGCCTGATTGACGGCATTGCGGACTTCGATGGCGTGGTGAAGGAGACAGCCAAGCAGGTCGGCATCTCGGGCGAACCGCGCATCGTGCGGCCCACCAAGGAGCGCCGCACTCTGCTCGACGTATTAAATGGGGACTTATCCAACCTTCTGCCCGCACAGGCGCATCAACTACTTGAACGGCATCCAGGTTTCTATTACATGTGGGAGTAGCGCGACTGAATGCGGCTGACGCGAAGGTTGCAGTATCCACAATCCATGTGTAGTCCCTCGCCACGCGTTCTAGCCATACGCTTGACAGGGCTTGTGGCAGGGGCGCATGGTAAGTCGAGCAACAACGATTTCGTAGTCTCTGGGCCCCTGTTTCTTCTACTGGAAGGCTCCCCACTTCCGGGTTCCACCAGCTTTGAAAATCATTTTGTGTGAGGATGCAATGAGCCTCTTGTCCGCCTGCTCTTTCCGCTCTGTCCGTCGCGCCTTTTCCTCTTTCGTTTTTTTCGTGTTGGCTGGTGCACTTGTTTGCGTCGCTTTTTTCAGTCCTGCGTCCGCGCAGACGTCAGCCGCTGTCTCTTTGGTGCCATCGCGCGTGGTCGCAGCGGTGGACTCCAAAGACATGGCGCTGTTGAAGGGCAACGTGCACCCCTTGGCCCGCGCAGAGTTTGACCGCGGCGCGGCCCCGGCCAGCTTGCGCCTCGACCGTATGATGCTGATGCTCAAACGCAGCGACGATCAGGAAAAAATCCTGCGCAAGCTGATTGACGACCAGCAGGACAAGAACTCGCCCAGCTTCCACAAGTGGATGACGCCGCAGGAGTTTGGCAAGGCGTTTGGCCCCTCGGATGCCGACGTGGCCGCCGTGACCAGTTGGCTGAAGTCGCAAGGCTTTGAAGGTATCGTGGTCGGCAACGGTCGTACGTTTGTGGAGTTCTCTGGCGATGCGGCCCGGCTCAAGCAGGCCTTCCACACCGAAATGCATCAGTTCAGCGTAAAGGGCCAGACGCACTACGCCAACGCCAGCGAGCCCCAGATTCCGCGTGCTCTTACCCCAGTAGTCTCCGGCTTCCTGTCGCTGCACAACTTCCGAAAGGCGCCACAGTTGCGGGTGCTGCCACAGCGCTTCACGGCGAACTACGTGCCCGGTTCACGGCCACAGCTCACCACCTCGACTGGACTTCATGCCATGGGCCCAGCCGACTTTGAGACGATCTATAACGCTGGTATTGGCGGCATCACCGGCGGGAGCGTGAGCATCGCAGTGGTGGGCCGCAGCAACATCAATCAGAATGACCTCTCTGATTTCCGGAGCGTGTTCGGTATCGGAGGCACGGTCCCGGATGTGCTGGTCGTGGGACCCGATCCCGGCGATTTGGGGGGAGGCGAGGAAGACGAGGCAGTGCTGGATATGTCATGGTCTGGAGCCATCGCCCCCGGCGCGAACACAACGCTTGTAGTCTCCGCGTCTACCGAGATATCCGATGGCGTGGACTTGAGCGAGTTCTACATCGTTGACAACAACTTGGCCGCCATCATGACGGAAAGCTTCGGCACCTGCGAAGCGGGTGCTTCGACCAGTCAAGCGCTGTCAACTTCTGCAAATGCCGAGCAGGCGGCGGCGCAGGGCATCAGCTTCTTCGTCTCCACCGGCGACACCGGTGCTGCGGGTTGTGACAACCTGAGCGAAGCGGTGGCCACCGGCCCCGTTTCTGTGAACCTGCTGGCCTCAACGCCCTTCAATACGGCTGTCGGCGGTACGCTGTTCAACGAGAACGGGCAAGATAGCAAGTACTGGACCTCGACCAACGACTCAGGCACGCTGGGTTCGGCGCTATCTTATATTCCAGAAGATGTGTGGAATGAGAGCTGCACCTCAGCCCAGTGCGGCGCTGGTGCCAACATCGCCGCTGGCGGTGGTGGAGCGAGTGTTTTTTTCACCAAGCCAGCTTGGCAGTCGGGGGTGGCGGGCATCCCCAGTGACGGGGTTCGTGACATCCCCGACATTTCCCTGAGCGCTGCAGGTCACGATCCCTATTTGATCTGCATCACCGGCTCGTGCGTCCCAAATGCTCAAGGTCAAATTAGCTTCGCTGGCATCTCCGGCACCTCCGCCTCCACGCCGTCGTTTGCTGGCATCATGGCGCTGGTGGTTCAGAAGCAGGGTGGCCAACGCCAAGGTCTGGCTAATTACACTCTCTACAAGCTGGCAGCGGCGGAGACACTCTCCGGTTGCAACGGTTCCAGCACCACGACTGCTCCGGGCAGTACCTGCGTGTTCAATGACACAACGGTTGGCAACAACACCGTGCCCGGCCAAAGCCCCAGCACCGGCTTCTACAACGCCAGGACCGGTTACGACTTGGCCACGGGTCTCGGCTCGGTCAACGTCACTAATTTGGTGAACCAGTGGAGCAGCGTGACCTACACGCCAACCACCACCACCTTATCGGTGAACGGTGGCACTGCGGTGAATGTGGTACACGGGACTGCCGTTCCGTTCACCGTTACCGTGGCTCCTCAGACCGGCTCGGGTACGCCCACGGGCGATTTCTCGTTGATCTCAAAGGACAATATCTTCAGCAATGGCTTGGATGGAAACACATTGAGCGGCGGCAGCTTCACGGGTAACACCGCGTCCCTGCCCGGTGGCACTACCAACATCACCGCGCATTATGCTGGCGACACTACCTTCGGTGCCAGTGACTCGACGCCGGTCAGCGTGACGGTCACTCCGGAAAGCAGCGTCACCAACCTCATCCTCTACACCGCCGATGCCAATGGAAACTTGTTCCCCTTTACCAGTGGGCCGACGGGTACACTGGTTTACTTCCATGTGGATGTCGCCGGATTGTCCGGCGCGGGGTCGCCAACTGGAACTATCAACGTGCTCGACAGCGGCAGCCTCTTCTTCAGTGAGCCGCTGAACAGCGATGGCAAGTTCATTGTGGGAACCACTTCGCTTATCGTAGGCAGCCACTCGCTTACCGCAGCGTATAGCGGCGACGCCAGCTTCAGCACAGGCACTTCAGTGGCAGTGGCGGCTGCCATTACCGACTTTACCTTTACGGCCAGTCCGACCACCTTCACCATCAGCGCTGGGCAAACTGCATCCAGCACATTGACCATTGCTGCGCTGGGCGGCTTCACGGGTACGGTCAACTTCACCGTGACGGGCTGCCCGACCCTTAGCACCTGTGCGGCGGCTGCGGTGACCACTGCTGGCACCAGCATGCTGACGATTAAAACCACCGGGCCGTCGGCGAGCCTGGCTCCGAACAGCAACCCCAACGGCATTTATCTGGCTTGGACGGGTGGCTTTGGACTGGCGGGGATGTTCCTGCTGGGCATTGGCCAACGCCGCCGCAAGTTGATGTGGCTGCTGGGCGCAACAGTGCTTCTGGGAATGCTGCTGATTCTGCCGGCGTGTGGCGGAAGCAGCGGCGGTGGGGGCGGCGGCTCCACCCGAACCCCGGCTGGGGCGTATCCGATCACGGTGACGGCCACATCAGGCGCGACGAGCCACACGGCTAACATCACGGTCAACGTGAACTAAGGGTCGTTAAGAGTCTAGGCGGCGGGGTTGTGCAGCTCCGCCGCCGGATTCCTCAACCTCTGAATCGCACCATAAAACGCGACAAAAATAGAAAGCCTCGCTCGGAACTCCAAGCGGGGCTTCTTAATTTCTGGGGAACCCAAACCTAACTGAGTGGGATCTCCGGGAGCGGTACGGGCGGTACCGCGGCAGCCGCAGCAGCCTGAAGTGCCTCGCCGTTCACCAAATCCTTCAATTCCTTGCTTGGCTTAAAGAACGGAATTCGCTTGGCTGGAACCTCGACGCGATCTCCGGTCTTGGGATTGCGGCCGACCCGGGGTTTGCGCTGCCGGGTGCGGAAGCTGCCAAATCCCCTGATTTCAATCTTTTCGCCCATGCGAAGCGAACGCACCACGCTGTCAAAAATGGTTTCGACAATGACTTCCGAATCTTTGCGGGTGAGTTCGGCGAGGCGTGAAACTTCTTCGATTAAATCGGCCTTGGTCATGGTCTGAGCTCCGAATCTTTGCTACGTGAACTAGCGGGGCGTGCCGGCCTCCGCTGGGTGCTGCCGGACGCGCATGGCGTCACAGCGAATATGAGATAAGTTCTCATTTTTGAGGCACTTCGCGCAAGTGCAGGGTGACGGAAAAGATAACCCGGCGGTGGAAAAACCCTGCTGACGAACTGGCAATGGAGGCCATTCTGGGCCTGAGAACCCAGATTCACGGGCGTAGCGCGGCGGCTCCCATCAGGCGTCCAGTGCGGCCAAATTCTGCGCGATGCGAGAAGAAGCGATCTTTGTTGCACGCCGTGCACAGATGCCAGTCTTGCATATAAGCCTCTTTTACGCCTAACTCCAATAATTGCAATCGGTTAGCGGCGGCCAAATCCAGCATCAGCTTGGTGATCTGGGGGCCGTGTCCGGGGGCGCGCTGATTGAGAAACAGCATGGGATATTTGCGATGTAAACCTTCCTCATCTTCGACTTCTTGGAAGACTCGGCTCGCCCAGCGGAATTGCGACTCGAACCGCTCCTGCACCTCTTCGCCGACATTGTAGCAACAGGGGCCGATTCCGGGGCCGATGGCCACCCGCAAGTCGCTGAAACGGGTGCCAAAATGCAAGCGCATCAGCCCGGCACCCTTGGCGGCGATGCGCTGCACGGTGCCGCGCCATCCGGCGTGGAAGACGCCGATGGCGTGGTGTCGCGGGTCGGTGAGGAGGATGGGCAGGCAGTCGGCCGCCTGCACCGCCAGCACCACCCCGGGCAAGTTGGTGATCATTCCGTCGCCGACGAGTCGCATCGAGGGCGCAGCACTTTTCGCATTGGCATAGCGTGTGACTGCTTTGCGGTTAATCAGGTGGATGATGTCTGAATGCACCTGCTTGAGCGTGATCAGCGGCCACGGCTGCTGGTGGCGGTTGACTGCACCGCTACTAGCACCCAGCGCGAGCAAAAACGCGTCGCGATTGCGGCGGACGTTGGCCGGGCGGTCGTGTTCGGTGAAGCCGAGGTTGAGTTCGCCTGCGAAAGACTTTGCACCCGCGGAGCTTGCGCCGGAATCCCGATTCCCGTTTTGGGAATAGGCGGTAGAGAAGCCACCTTGCCGGGTGCTGAATCCGTGCACGAGCCAGCGGAAGCGGGCGAGTTTCTGAGCGTGGAGGGGCTGCGGAGATGCGGGGGTCACAGGTTGATTGTAATTGGCCAGCAAAAAACACCGCACTTGAGCCGCACGGTTTGCGGTGGGAGTAGGCGGAGATTTATAGTTGGGTGCTATGTACGATGACTTTCGCGCGACCGACCGTTGGACCAAGCGTCAGGTTCACTGCATTTTCCGGGCTGTGATTGCGGCCATCTCCACGCGTCACGCCGATGCGATTGACGTGAAGTTCCTCGTCGATGGGCAGCCGGTGTTTGTGGCACTGCCGCATCCGGCGTGGGTGGAGTTCACCAAGCGCACGGGAAAGATCATCACGGATCCGATGGCGGTACATGCAGCCGGGCATTATTTGAAGTGGGCGATCGAGTCAGGGGAGGGTTTGGGTAAGGAAATTTACGCCCTGACGGTGGATGAAGCGCTGGCGCATCTGGATGCGGTCAAGCAGGAGTACGCCGCGGCGCTGTAGGGATAAGGATTTTCAGTGGTTCGGGGAGGCCTGATGGCCTCCCTTGTTTATTTGGGAATGGCTTCCTACGGGATTTCAGGTCAAATCGCGAGCTCTTTCTGCGGTACGGCTGCGGAGGCACAATACATCTGTAATGTGAGTGGCTGGTTTGCCTTACAGGTTCGCTCTTGGAAGCGGGCCGCCGGATAGGGCACAATAGTAGACGGTCGTTTTTATACAGGAGTCTTTCATATGGCCGCATTGTCGCAGCTTACCCCTCTTACCGATCTTCTCTCCCATTCCACAGTGCACTCCCAACTCACGGCACCGCTGCTGGCTGAGCAGGCCATCCAGCGCGGCGAGGCCCGCTTCAGCGCGGATGGCGCGGTGGTTGCACGGACGAATCTCACTGGCCGGTCGCCCAAGGACAAGTTCATGGTGCGCGACGCCATTACCGACGCCAAGGTGGCGTGGGGTGGATTCAATAACGAATTTGATCCCGATAAATTTGATGCTCTTTATGAGCGAGTACTCGATTACCTGCGTGGGCGCGACCTGTTTGTGCAGGACTTATTTTGCGGCGCGGATGAGCGGCATCGGCTGGAAGTGCGTTTCATCAACGAATATGCGTGGCACAACCTGTTCGTGCGGCAGCTGTTCATTCGCCCAACGGCGGCGGAGCTGCCCAGCCACAAGCAGGAGTTCACGGTAGTGAGCGCGCCTGGTTTTAAGGCGGTGCCTGAGCGGGACGGCACAAAGTCCGAAAATTTTGTGATCGTGAACGTGTCACGCAGGCTGGCGATCATTGGCGGCACGCAATACGCGGGCGAGATGAAGAAGGCGATCTTTGGACTCATGAACTACGCGCTGCCGCAGCGCGATGTGTTCCCCATGCACTGTTCGGCGAACATTGGGCATGATGGAGTTTCGGCGCTATTCTTTGGGTTGAGTGGCACCGGTAAGACGACGCTTTCGGCCGATCCGGCGCGGAATCTGATTGGCGACGATGAGCATGGGTGGAGTCCGCAGGGCGTATTCAACTTTGAAGGCGGTTGCTACGCTAAGTGCATCAAGCTCTCGCAGGAGAAAGAGCCGCAGATCTGGCACGCGATTCGGTTTGGTACGGTGCTGGAAAATGTAGAGATTGACGAAGAGACGCGGGTGCCGAACTACGACAGCGAAAAATTTACCGAGAATACGCGTGCCGCGTATCCGGTGGACTTTATTGAGAATGCGGTGATTCCTGGAGTCGGCGGGCATCCGAAGCATGTGGTGTTTTTGACTGCGGATGCGTTTGGGGTGCTGCCTCCGATTTCGCGGCTGACGCCGGAGCAGGCGATGTTCCACTTTTTGTCGGGCTATACGGCGAAGGTGGCGGGCACGGAGGCGGGCGTGAAAGAGCCGACGGCGACATTCTCGACATGCTTTGGTGCGCCGTTCATGCCGCTGCCTCCGAAAACGTATGCGGAGATGCTCGGCAAGCGTCTGCGCGAGCACACGGCGCAGTGCTGGCTGGTGAACACAGGTTGGCAGGGCGGGCCGTACGGCGTCGGCAAGCGCATGGATCTGCCTTACACCCGCGCCATGGTGGATGCGGCGGTGGAAGGTTTGCTGGATCATGTGGAGTATGAGACGGAGCCGACGTTCGGGCTCAGTATTCCGAAGTCGTGTCCGGGAGTGCCAGCGGAGAAGTTAAGTCCGCGGAACTCGTGGGCCGACAAGGCGGCCTACGACAAGATGGCGACGGATTTGATCGGGCAATTCCATAAGAACATTGAGAAGTTCGATGTGCCGGATGCGGTGAGAAATGCTGGGCCAGCGCCGGCGAAAAAGTAAGAGCGCTACGATGGTGTGAAGGCCCGGGGCTTTGGCCTTGGGCCTTTTATTTTGGCTGGGCATCCCACCCTAACCGCCAAAGGCGGGCGGTGAGGATGGGGCACCGACTACCGTACACTCAGTGGGAATTTCGGGGCTTGCCCGGATGGACAGGTGAGACACCTGTCCCCACACACGCTAGAACATCATGAGTCGAGAGTTTGCCAATTCGATTGTGCGGACGCTACGGGAACGCGGGTATCAGGCGTACCTGGTGGGCGGATGTGTGCGTGATCTGCTGCTGGGGTGCGAGCCCCAGGATTGGGATGTCTGCACCGATGCGGTTCCGGATGTGGTGCTGCGGATGTTCCCGCGCACCTATGCCGTAGGCGCGCAGTTCGGGGTGGTGCTGGTGGCGAATCATTCTCCGGCAAACGCACCGGGTGACGAGTATCGCGACGAGATGGTCGAAGTGGCGACGTTCCGTGCGGACGTCGGCTACAGCGATGGGCGGCATCCTGACGCAGTGCGGTTCAGCGCGACTCCGCAGGAAGATGTGGAGCGGCGCGACTTCACGATTAACGGACTGCTGTTCGACACAGAGAAGAAAACGGTGCTGGATTTCGTCGGCGGGCAGCAAGATTTGCGCGTAGGTGTGATCCGCACGATTGGCGATCCGGAACAGCGATTTGGCGAGGATAAGTTGCGGCTGTTTCGGGCCGTCCGGTTTGCCGCACGTTTTGGGTTTGCGATTGAGCCTGCCACGTTTGCAGCGATGCGGCGTATGGCCTGGGAAGTTCGCGTGGTGAGTCGCGAGCGGGTCCGCGATGAGCTTACAAAGATGCTGACGGAGGGCAAGGCCAAGCGTGCCTTTGAGTTGCTGGATGAGACGGGGCTGTTGGCGCAGGTGTTGCCCGAAATCGCGGCGACGAAGGGCGTAGAGCAGCCGCCAGAGTTTCACCCGGAGGGCGACGTTTGGGTGCACACGCTGTCGCTACTGGAAAAACTCCCTGCAGGTGCGTCGAAGACACTGGCATGGGGAGCACTTTTGCACGACGTGGGTAAGCCGGGAACATTTCGCCAGGCACCGGATCGAATTCGCTTCGATGGGCATGTGGATCTGGGGGTGGTCATTGCCAGTAAAATATGCAGTCGTTTGCGGTTTTCGGGCGAAGAAGCGGATCGCATTGTGGCACTGGTGGATCAGCACATGAAGTTCGGTGATGTGCAGAAGATGCGGCCGGCAACTCTGAAGCGGTTTCTGCGGCAGGAGCATTTTGAGGAACACCTCGAATTGCATCGGCTGGACTGTGCCTCGAGCCGGGGGTGGATGGATGGGTACGAGTTTGCCAAGCAGCAGTTGGAGGCGATGCCCGAGGAAGTGATGCGGCCCGCACCGTTGCTGACTGGTGCAGACCTGATTGCGGCTGGTTTTGTCCCCGGGCCTTTGTTCAAACAGATATTGGCCCGTGTCGAGGATGCACAACTTGAAGGGTTGGTTGAGACACGGGAGGGTGCCCTAGTGCTGATTCAGGAAGAATTTACATAGCGCAGCCATTACCGATAACTGCACAAATATTTGCAGGTCGTCAGGAAAATTCATTCGGCCGGGCTAAGCCCTGAGCTATACTGAGAAAGTTCGGCGAGCTTTTTCCTCCCCCCAAGTTCGCCCTCGCTCGCCCCATTCATAGTTAGCAAGAGGCACAACCTCGCGCGTCATGCTGCAATGTTTGCATAGAAGTTTTTCGGAACACAGGAGCGGTACATGATGCGCGAACAAAATCGGCAAACGAGGCAACGAACTGGTTTGCGGGCAATGCTGCTGGTGGGAGTGATCGCTGGCGCGTGGTGTGCTTCGGCCACAGCCCAAATGTGGAACCGGCTGGGGCCGGGGACGCGGGATTACTCCACGGTTATCTACGACTCGGCCACCAATCGTCTGATCATGTTTGGTGGGCAACACGCGCCCAAGCAGATCAACTTTAACGACCTGTGGTTTGTTGACAAAGTGTTTCCTCAGGGGGGCGTCAGCTCAATCAACCTGAACTGGCAGATGGAAGCACCGCGTGGATTCCGTCCCCCGGAGCGCTACGGGCACAGCGCGATTTACGACTCCACCAACAAGCGGATGATGGTGTTT
The DNA here is from genome assembly GCA_038229415.1 of Terriglobales bacterium. Lineage (GTDB taxonomy): Bacteria > Acidobacteriota > Terriglobia > Terriglobales > Acidobacteriaceae > JANXUR01. Next base: position 216,077 of record JBBROM010000006.1, on the reverse strand, counting down.
GGCGGCGGTACCGGGTTCCCCGGCTCGTGCGTGAATGATTTGTGGCTGCTGACTGGCGCCGACAACAATCCAGCGGGTCAGTGGTTTAATCAGGCTCCGACCGGGACGCCCCCGAGTGCGCGCAAGTTTCACACAGCAGTGTATGACGCGGGCAGCAACCGGATGATTTTGTTCGGGGGCAGCGACTGTGTTTCCAGCGCATTGAATGACGTTTGGATTCTGAGCAACGCCAACGCCAACGGTGTGACGCCAGCGTGGTCGCAACTCACCACGGCGGGGACGCCGCCGCCAGCGCGAATGCTGGCTACGGCAGTGTACGATACGGGATCGAACACGATGATCGTATACGGCGGCGCGGACTTTACGACGACGAATATCTATGCGGATGTATGGACGCTCTCCAATGCGAATGGCATCGGGGGCACACCCACCTGGGCACAGCTTTCCCTGGGCAATACGGCTCCGAAGTCTCGCTTTGGACAGGTGGCAACCTACGATGCCGCGAACAATCGCATGATGATCTTTGGCGGCGTGGCCAAAGGGGTCCCGTACTCGGATTCCTGGGTGTTGACGGGCGCGAACGGCAAAGCAGGCACACCATCATGGATACAACTGAGCCCGTCGCCGGCAGGTACAGCGAAACGGTTCGCGACGGGCTGTTACGATCCCACGACCAATCAAATGGCCGTGTTCGGTGGGGCGGGCAGTTCGATTTCGCTAACCGACGACCACATTTTGATTCTTACGCACGCCAATGGACTTCAGTAGGGGAGAGTTGACCATGAAGAGATTGCATTTTTCCATGCTCGTTCTGGCCGCTCTGGTGGTTGTGACAGGCGGTCGCGTTTTGGCACAGGGATGGTCCACACTGGGCCCGGCCTCTCGCTTTGAGACAACCATGGCCTATGATGCAGGCACGGATTCGGCAATCGTGTTTGGAGGCCAGGCGGCCAACTCCGTGCTGTTGAATGACGTGTTTACAGCCACCAATCTTACGGCGAACTCGGGAGCGAAGGCGCTGGACCTGACCTGGGTGCAAAACTTTCCAACTGGCGCGGCGCCAGCGCCACGATTCGGCCACACGGCGGTATATTCGGCGAGTAACAACCGGCTGTTGATCTTCGGGGGCGCGACTGCGGTCTCGCCGGTATGCTCATCGGAGTTTTGGGTTCTGAACGGCGCGAACGGAACGGCAGCGCACGAGTCATGGTCGAAGATCACTCCGAGCGGCACCGCGCCAAGTGCGCGCATGGCGCACACTGCGGTATACGCCATCGCCAACGACATCATGATTGTGTTCGGCGGCTACGACTGTGCCGGGCATTACCTGGCGGACGTGTGGGTACTGACCAACGCGAGTGGCGCGCTGGGGTCGCCCGTCTGGACGCAATTGAATGTTTCGGGATCAGGCCCCTCGGCGCGGCAGTTTGCGACGGCGGTGTATGACCCGGGCAGCAATCGCATGATGATCTACGGCGGCGACAGCGGCGGCAGCCCATGGGGAGACGCCTGGTACCTGACCAATGCCAACGGTCGTGGTGGTACCGCATCTTGGACGCAATTGACGCCGACAGGCACCGCACCCACGGCCCGCACTGGTCATGTTTCCTACTATGACGCCGTGAATAATCGCATGATGATTTCTGACGGATACTCGGGAACGGCGGCGTTGGGCGATACTTACATTCTGGTGAATGCCAACGGTAATGGCACACCGAGTTGGAGCATGCTAAACGCTGGTGTGGTCGGCATCTTGCCGACTCGCCACAACCACGTGATTCTATACATCTCCGCGATTAACACGGCGATGACATTCGCGGGCATTAACGGCACCACAGCCTCTAGCAGTACGATTGACGATCATGTGTTTGTGCTGTCGGTGGCGAACGGGTTGCCGTAAGCTGCCTGGTTCTAGAGGGCCAGTCGCGCCCAAAACGGAGTGACTCGTGGAGAGAGCCCAATCTGGGTTGCAGAACGTGATGCGTTCGTTGCTGGCACAAATGCCAGCGACGGACGCAATTTTGCAGGCGTGGCCTATAGTATGCGGCCCGGCGGTAGCTGAGCGTACCGAGGCGCTGAGTTTTGCCGACGGTGTGTTGCGGGTGCGGGTTCTGGATCGCGAGTGGCTGGCGAATCTGCGTGAATTGGCGAGAACCTATCTCGGTGGACTACGCGAGCATTGCGGCGCGGGAGCTGGGGTGCAGCGGATTGAGTTTGTGCTGCCGGAAGGCGACGCGGGATCCGGTGCAGCGGCGGATGTACAGCCCGGCTTAAACTGGGTGCGGACGCGGCGGTAGTTCGTTCGAGCAAAGATGAGCAGGGTTCACTATGGCTGACAAGGTCTCCGAAAAAGACGTACAGTACGTGGCCGGGCTGGCGAATCTAGAGCTGACCGCCGACGAGCAGACGCGCATGGTGCGCGACCTGAACTCGATTCTAGGATACGTGGACCGGCTGAGCGAACTAGATACGACTGAGGTTGAGCCGATGGCGCAGGTGAGCGAACGCTACGGCGTGGATACTGCCAAGCAAGGCAGCGATCGGTTCGACTATGCCAGCCGCGCGGATGAGCTGTACGGACTGCGTCCGTCGCTAGAGCACAAGGCCGCGCTCGCGAATGCTCCGGAGAGCGATGGCAGTTTTTTTCTGGTGCCCAAGGTGATTGAGAAGTAAAGCTTTTTTCCGTGTCATCCCGACCGGAGAGAACGGCTCGCGCTGCGCGCGAGCCGTTCTAGCAGTGGAGGGACCTTGTGTTTTCGCGCGGTGCCGCAGATGAACGATTTTCACCCCTTCCCTTACACTGTTAGTGCATGAACGACCTACACAACAGCTCTTCTTCACCCACGAATTCCACTACGTCTCCGATGACGATTGACCAGGTGCGTGCGGCCATTGCGGTGCGCGAGACGACGGCGACCGCGTTGGCCGAGCGCTATTTCTGTGCAATCGAAAAAAAGGATGGCGAGATCGGCGCGTATTTGGCGCTGAGCCGTGAACGGGCGCTGGCGCAAGCTGCGCGCGTGGATGAGCTGGCCGCAAAGGGCGATCCGCTGCCCGCGCTGGCGGGCGTGCCCATGGGCATCAAGGACGTGCTGATGACCAAGGGTCTACCGACGACGGCGGGCTCGCGCATTCTCGAGGGCTTCGTTGCGCCCTATGACGCGACCGTGGTGACGCGGCTGGAAGCGGCGGGAGCGGTGATCCTCGGCAAGTGCAACTGCGATGAATTTGCCATGGGCTCGTCGAACGAAAATTCCGGCTACAAACCAGTGCGCAATCCGCGCGACTTGTCGCGGGTGCCGGGTGGAAGTTCGGGCGGCTCGGCAGCCGCAGTGGCGGCGGAGATGGCCGTTGCGACCCTTGGCTCCGACACAGGCGGCTCGATCCGGCAGCCCGCGTCGTTTTGTGGCGTGGTTGGCATGATGCCGACCTATGGGCGCGTTTCGCGATACGGGCTGATTGCGTTTGCGTCGTCGCTGGACCACGTGGGGCCGCTGACGAACTCGGTGAAAGATGCCGCGCAAGTATTGCAGGTGATCGCCGGTCGCGATGCCATGGATTCGACGTCGGCGGACGTTCCGGTGCCGGACTATCTGGCCGAAATGCAGAAGGATGTGAAGGGGCTGCGGGTCGGCGTTCCAAAGGAGTATTTCGGGGAAGGGTTGGAGCCGGAGACGCGCGAGTTAGTCGAGGCGGCGATTACTAAGTTGGCCGCGCTGGGGTGCGAAGTGAAGCCAGTGTCGTTGCCACATACGGAATACGCGGTGCCGACTTACTATATTGTGGCCACAGCGGAGGCGTCGTCAAACCTGGCACGGTTTGATGCCGTGCGCTATGGGCCTCGCGCCAAGGGTGCTAAGACGCTGAGCGAGATGTATCGCCGCAGCCGCGACGAAGGATTTGGCGCGGAGGTAAAACGGCGAATCATGCTGGGCACTTACGCGCTAAGTGCAGGTTACTACGATGCCTACTATCTGAAGGCGCAGAAGGTGCGGACACTGCTGGCGCGCGACTTTGACGCGGCCTTCGCCGAGGTGGATGCGATTGTGACGCCGACGTGTCCAGGGCCAGCGTTCAAGCTGGGCGAAAAGACGGATGATCCGCTGGCGATGTATCTGGCGGATATCTACACAGTGACGGCGGACTTAGTGGGGATTCCGGGTATCTCGGTGCCATGCGGGAATACCAAGGCAGGCTTGCCTGTGGGGTTGCAGATACTGGGCAAGCACTTTGATGAGGGCAAGGTGCTGAGGTTGGCGGCGGCGGTGGAGGGGTGAGAGGGCGTACTCTACTCTAGGATCAGTATAACTTTCAGTTGAGGGCAATAATTTCAGTGATCATCTATCCGTACGAATTCTGGGTTGGCGAGCGCATTATCAGCTTTTCGTTTACCCCGCCCGATCGCTTGCTCTGCGTCTTCACTGAAAATGATCGAGTGGAGAAGACGGAGTACGTGGCTGAAGATGAGACGTATACCACGTATTGGTATAGATCTAATACAGCTTTGGTGCGAGACCGCCTAGACCTTATGGGCTTTACGCAGGAGAGGTACAGGTCCCAACTACGAAGGTTTCGTACGGAGATCGCTGAATCCATAAAGAGAGAACTCGAGTTTGCGCCACGCTCCTCCATTCGTTTGAGAAGGAAACTGTTAGTTATTGAACACTCGTGCGATATGCGGTGGTTAGAGGCGGAGCTATCTCTAGTACACCGCCAATGGCAGCATCGTTATCACTTTCCCTTTCGCGTTTCAGTTCTCGAGGAGTGCCTCGTAGGTGGTGATTGGACGAATCCAAGCGTAATCGATTCACCTTTTGAAGATGAGAGGGATTTTCTTAGGGCCTGCATCGATCTAAGCGATGACACTGATCTAGTGGCATTTGACTTCACGTCGGCGCTGGATGAATTTGACCTTTCACAGGAAACACGATTTATCGAGCAAGCGTTTGACAATCTTCGAGTGCCAGCAAGAGCGATCGAGCAGATTCTTGTTGTTGCCGAAGGGAAGTCGGACAGTTTGCTGCTCAAGCGCGGTATCTCGCGATTGTATCCTCACTTAGAGCACATCTTTTCTTTTCTAGATCACTTGGCTTTTCGAGGACCGGGTGGTATTGGTCACCTTGGCCTCCTAATCAGAAGCTTGGCGGGCTTGGGGTTTGCAAACCGCCTGATAGCCGTGTTCGACAACGACGCCGCCGGCACGGCGGAGGCAGGTCGACTGAGAAAGAATCAACTTCCACCGAACTTTCGAATTGTCACATTGCCAAGCCTCGAAGATGGAAGGAATTATCCGACAGTAGGGCCGTCCGGGAACAATTTCGAGGATATCAACGGCAAGGCGTGCTCTTTGGAAATGTATTGCGGCTATCGCGCATTGAGGAAACCTAGCGGAGACCTACCCCAGGTCCGTTGGACAAGCTATGAGCGCTCAATAGAAAAATACCAAGGCGAAGTCGAGGATAAGGTGGGCGTTCAAGAACGGTTCATAGAGCAGCTTGATTCGTCCACCGACCCAAACCGCGATCCCGAGTTTGACAATATGCGGCTCGTCTTGCAGGCGATCATTCGGGCTTTTCGCTAAGTGCGTCCTGAGGCTACGACCGGAGACTACTTCTTTCGCGTGCCATTCCTTAACGCATCCATCATCGCCGCGATGCGTTTTTCCTTCGTCTCCGGTCGTTTAGCTTCCTCGATCTCGCGGACGTATTCCTTTTGATGCGTAAATGACAGCTTGTCCCAGAAGACTTGGGCGGCGGGATCGCTGGCGATCAGCTTATTGAGATAGGCGGGTACTTCGACCTTGCGCTCGGCCTCGTCGCGTTCCATCACCACGGTGACGCGGTCTCCGGCCTGGCATTTGGCGTTCTTGCGCAGGGTGACGTTGACGGCCATCATGTGGCCGTCGCCCATGTTCATCAGCGAACTGCGGAAGGGGAATCCGTTGATGGTGCCCTTGACCGGGACGCGGGCTTTGGTGCCGAAGACGGTGGGGACGTCGAAGGGCGGTTTGTGGGCGGCCACCTGCGAGCCGGGTTGGCCGATGAGCATGGTGGTGAACTTGTGTTGGGGCATGGGAATATTCTCAGGAAAAGGTTGACCATATTGTAGACAAAAGACCCGCCCAAGCGGAGCTTGGACGGGGCACCCGGTGGGGCGGCTAGGGTCCCACGTCTCGAAAATCGCGAGACATGTGGCACCCGGTTTCGGAGCTTTGCTCCGACTGGGCAGGTGAGGCACCTGACCCACACAAGCACACTTACTCTTCGCTGGATTCTTCCACCAAGTCTGCCGTGTGTCCGCGGATGGTAAACGTGAGTTTCGGTGCCTTGGCTGGAGAAAACGTTACGCGCGGGGGTTGGCGTTGCCAGATTGGGTCGTCCTCGCAGGCGGTGTCGGCTTGGCCGCTTAGGTCGGGGTCGCCGAGGACGCGGCGCAATAGCGGTTTGCGGCTGCCGATTTGGGCGACGACTCCGTAGAGTTTTTCGCCATCGGCACTGATGCCGCAGTAGGCGGCGTAGTCGCGATACCAGACGGCGACCGAGTAGAAGCCGTCGAACTCGGGCAGGTTGAGGGCGGAGATGTGGGCGGTGAGGCGATCAATCAGCATCCATCCGCCGCGCTGCCATAGCCAGTGGGGGACTTTTTCTTCGGGCAGGCGGTCGTTAAGGCGGAAGGCGCGGCGGACGACGAAGAGCCGGTCGGTGACGTCGTGGGACTCGCCGGTGGCGTACTCCTTGAGTTTGTCGTCCACGTAGAGCGGACGGACGGTCATTTTTTCGGCGGTGTCTTCTTTAACACCCGAGGGGAAGGCGACGGTTTGCGCTTTGCCGAAGGCGATCACGTGCGGCTTGGACTTGGCGTAGGCGGGGAGGGATAAGAGGAGCAGCACGGTTAGGGTACATGCATCCCACCCTAGTCCGCCAAGAACGCGGACGAGGGTGGGGCACCCGAGCCGGGTGTGAGTTGTGGTTCGCCAGTTTGATGATGCTATAGATAGGGAACTCATTTCTACAGGGTAGAGATTTAATGTGGATAGAGATGTAACGAGCGTCACAAAAAGTGGTAGGGCCAGACTCGCGACGACCCCGCCCAAGCAGAGCTTGGGACTCGGCACCCGGCTCGGTGGCTTGTCGGGACGATTGGTACAATCAAGATTCCCATTTGCGCTCAGTTTGTTTGCCTAAGGACGACATTTCGTTTTGACCCCCGAATACAGCGTAGTGATTCCGGCCTACAACGAGGCGCGCCGTATTACGGCGACGCTGGAAAAGGTGCTGGCGTACCTGGCGACGGAAGGATGGGCGGCGGAGGTGATCGTCGTGAATGACGGGTCGCGCGACGAGACAGCTGCGATTGTGAACGGGTTCGCGGCGGGGAATCCGGCGGTGCGGTTAGTGGAGAATCCGGGGAACCGCGGCAAGGGATTCAGCGTGCGTAATGGGATGATGAGCGCGCGCGGCCGGTGGCTGCTGTTCAGCGATGCGGACTTGTCGTCGCCGATTGAGGAAGCGCCGAAGCTGGTGGATGCGTTGAAGGCGGGCGCGGATGTGGCGATTGGTTCGCGGTGGCTGGCGCGGCAAAGCCAGACCAAGCGTCAGCCGCTGTATCGGCAACTGATTGGGCGGGTGTTTAACGGATTGCTGCACGCGATCCTGCGCCTGCCCTACAAAGACACGCAATGCGGCTTCAAGGCGTTCAGTTACGAGGCCGCACAATCGCTTTTCTCGCGGCAGTTGATTGATCGCTGGGCGTTTGATCCGGAACTGCTGTTTTTGGCGCGGAAGCTGAAGATGCGTGTGGAAGAAGTGCCTGTGGCTTGGGCGCACGACAAGTTGAGCACGATTCGTCCATTCCGCGACGGGCCGCGCATGTTTCTCGAACTTTTGCAGGTGCGCTGGAACTCACTGCGAGGCTTGTACCGGCTCTAGTAGAAGCGCGATCCGGCAATCACGAGTGGGTAGCGCGCATCTGGGCCAACGACCGCTCCCGGTCTTCCCAGCGGAGCACCAGGGTGAACTCCGCGTCGCTGGAGCGTGCAGCCGTAGTCAGTTGTCTGGCACATTCGTCACAAAACCAAATCATCCGCAGAGTGCCATCATGGCCGTGAGCGCCCGTTTCGCACATTGCTTCCTGCCAAAAGAGTTTGCCCTGGCTCAGCCGCAGAAAACGACGTGTACATTTTGGATTGCCACATTTTCCTAACATATCGCCTCAATCTCACTTGAACATACCCTGACTATAAGCGCATCCGCGCTCAACATCTGTGATGCGGAGCACAATAGGAAGTGATCCCGCAACAGGAATTCTTGCGTGGTTACACTTCGTTTGATGTGGGGAATTCTGCTCAGGGTTCCTGGCGTTGCTTTATACCGGGAATCAGAAGTGCCGGTTGCGGTGCTGCCAGCCAGTGCGTGAACGCGGTGCAATGGATGCGCAGCTAACGGGGCGGGGCGGCAATCGCATCCGCGATTGCCTGGCCCATGTCGCCGGTGCTAAACGCGGCCTGGCCGGCCTGTGCGAGGTCGCGCGTGCGTGCTCCGGAGTTGAGCGTCTTCTGCACCGCCGATTCAATCGCCGCTGCTTCCGCTTCCAGGGAAAAACTGTGGCGCAGCATCATGGCGGCAGAAAAAATTGCTCCCAGCGGATTCGCAATACCTTCGCCAGCGATATCCGGAGCAGAGCCGTGAACTGGTTCGTAGAGTCCGACCGGGCCTCCGATGGAAGCTGAGGCAAGCAGGCCGAGTGAGCCGACGACGGCTCCGGCGAGGTCGGAGAGGATGTCGCCGAACATATTTTCGGTGAGGATGACGTCGAACTGCGTCGGTTTCGCCGCGAGGAGCATGGCGCAGGAGTCCACATACTGATGCGCGAGGTGGACTTCGGGGTAATCCGCCGAGATGCGGGTGACGACGCTGCGCCACAGGCGCGACGAGTCGAGGACGTTAGCCTTATCCACCGAGAGTAGCTTTTTGCTGCGTTGACGCGCGAGATCAAATGCCATGCGCGCGATGCGCTCGATCTCGAACTCAGTGTAGCGCATGGTGTCCACGGCGATGCGGTTGGGCGAATGGCCTTCGGTGTGGCGAGGCTGTCCAAAGTAGATGCCGCTGAGCAGTTCGCGGACGATCAGAATGTCGGTTCCGGCGACCAGTTCCGCGCGCAACGGCGACGAATAGGCTAGCGACGGGAAGCAGATGGCGGGGCGAAGGTTGGCGTACGCTCCCAGAGCTTTGCGGAGGCGCAGCAGGCCAGCTTCGGGGCGGAGCGCGGGCGGGTTAGCGTCAAATTTGGGGTCGCCGACGGCACCGAGGAGCACGGCGGAGGAAGCGAGGCAGGCTTCGATTGTGTCGTGTGGCAAGGCGTCAGGCGTGGTGGCAGCGGTCGCGTCGAGGGCGGCACCTCCGATGGGCTTGGTGGTGAGCTGGAGCTGGTGCGAGAACCTGGTGGCGACGGCTTCGAGGACGCGCACGGCTTCGGCGGTGACTTCCGGGCCGATGCCGTCTCCGGGAAGGATGGTGAGGTTTAGGAGCATATGGGATAGTTACAGGTTTGGGGGGAGGGATTCAAGTTAAGAGCGATGCGCGGCGGCGGAGGCTCGGCCAGACGTAACGTGGTGAATAAGGGCTGCCTGCAGCTTGTCCGAAGAATCTTTACAGTCGCGGAAGAATAAGTCGGGTTCGATCAACTCCAGTTCACCAATTTTAGGATCGGTTTTCCAGTCGACGATGTCCACGCGGGCAAAAATTGCTTCTGGTGGGACGCAAGACAAAGCCTCTTCGGAAAAGCGCACGATTGCATCCGATGGCTCTACTGCATTGGCTGTGCCCCCGAAGTTTGATTGAACCCGAAAGTCGCCCAGCCTGGGAAGCTTGTGGACGGCGTGCGAGAACCTCCATTCCGTCAGGCAGAAGAAGATCAGAGACAGTTCGCCGTCCTCCGCGATGGAGCTAAGATATGGCTGAATCACCACATCGCCGGTGGTGAGAGCGGCTTGGATTGCGTCACGCGCATCCGCTAGGTTGGTGACGCGGAACAGCGATTCGGCCGTTGCCGAGACGGCGGGCTTAATCACGATTGCGGGGTGCAACTGCAGCAGACGCCGAGCATATTCAACGGCATGATCCGCGTCGGACGCGACTTCGGTATGTACTACGGACACCCCGTGGTCGAGCAGTTCGAGTAGATACTTTTTCGAGGCATTCCAGGCGACCACTTGCCACGGGTTCACTAGGCGCGATTGTTTGCTAGCCTCCTGCGCCCAGGTGAGGAAGCGTGAAAGGTGCCGATGGTAGTCCCAGGTGGAGCGGATCAGTATGACGTCATATTCTTGCCAGCGAACGCGGGAGTTTGACCACACCTCGAACTGAACTGCGTGGTTATCCTGTAGGAAAGCGTCGCGCAAGATGCGGTCGTCAGCGGTTCCCTCGGAGAGTTCGGGGCAAGTGACCAGCGCGATCTTCACCGGTTACCTGGCCTGACTTGGCGGGACGGTGAGGTTGAGCAGCATCATTCTAGGGTAGCAAACGGAGCACCATTGCTTTGCGATTTTCATTCCGAGGGCCTTTTTGCCCGAGGAATCTGCATCGGCACCGCCACCGAAATGCAGATCCCTCGCTTGCGCTGGGGATGACAATCGCCTCGGGAATGCACTACGAGCGTTTGGCGAACTTCAGTGCCACCGAGTTCATGCAATAGCGCAGACCTGTGGGGAGCGGGCCGTCGTCGAAGACGTGGCCGAGGTGGGCGTCGCAGCGGCGGCAGGAGACAGCTGTGCGGATAGTTTGGAAACTGGTATCAATGGACTCGACTACGTTTTCTTTGGCAATTGGCGCGGTGAAACTCGGCCATCCGGTGCCGGACTCGAACTTGGTAGCGGAGTCGAACAGCGCCGTGCCACAGCAGATGCAGCGATAGACGCCCTTGGCTTCGACCTCGAGCAGCTCACCGGTGTAGGGGCGCTCGGTGTCAGCGCGGCGGGTGACCTGATAGGCGTCGCCGGAGAGCTGGCGTCGCCACGCATCGTCAGTTTTGACGATGCGTGGGACGGAAGCAGTGGCGATGCGCTCGCCCAAGTTGCTGAACTCGACGATGGAAACGTTGTCCTTGGGGCGGGCGGCGTCTTCGGCGCGCTGTCGAGCTTGCGAAAAGTAGTAGAGCGTCGCAGAACCGATGGCAGCGAAGCTTCCACCAACCAGCAGAGCGCGGCGGCTAATGCGGGAAGAAGGCGCGTCCGTCGGGTTGTGGGCGGAGAGCATGGAGGTGTGAGTCGCGGGCTGAATCAATGTTTCGGGGGGGTGGCAATCCTAGAACCAGCCGCTGCGGTAAGCCAGCCACCAGCAGAAGACGCCGATAGGCAGGGTGACTCCAAGCGCCCACCACAGAGGCAGCGCGATGTCGGCGATGGTGCCGAGGACGGCGAATGTGAGCCAGAAGACTTTGCGCTGCATGTGGTGATTGTAGGCCTGCACACTTGTGGAGTGCAGCCTGTCCTAGCTTATGTCAGGCGAAGGGGACGCTCAGTCCAGGCTACGTCCCAGTATTTGCCGAACTTGATGCCGTTGGCGTTGAAAACGCCGACCAGGCGGAAGCCGAAGCGCTCGTGCAGCCGGGCCGATCCGGGATTGGGCAGTGCGTAACCGGCGACGATGCGGTGGATATCTTCGTTGCACAAGGAGTCGAATAGGGCGGTGTAGAGTTTCGCGCCGAGACCCAGGCCGACAGCTTCCGTACTACAGTAAATCGTGGTTTCGACGGTGGTGTTGTATCCGGCCTTGAGGCGAAAGCGGGTGGTTCCGGCATAGCCGAGGACGACGCCCTCCTGCTCAGCGACCCAGAGCCGATGGCGGCCAGTGGGCGCGAACTGCTCGAACCACGCGCGGCGCTTTTCGACGGTGTAGGGTTCGGCGTCGAAGGTGACGGGCGTGTGGACGACGTAGTGGTTGTAGATCTCGGTAAGGCGCGGCAAATCGGCTGCCAGCGCCGGACGGAGAATCGTCTCAGCCATGAGAAAGCGCCCACCTTGGCGCTTTCTACACTTTAACCCTTCAGGCTGACTGAAATCGCGTACACCTACGATCAGCCGCTAGCAGAAAACGCCGATGGGAAGCGCTGACCAGAGCTTCCACCAGCCGGGCAGGGCGATTTCGGCGATGGTGCCGATGACGGTGAAGGTGAGCCAGAAGACTTTGCTCTGCATAGGGTGATTGTAACCTGACTACTCAGCTTGATTCCAGCATCTCGCCGTGCGCCTCCACAAAGGTGCTGCATCAAGGTTCATTTTACAATTTGCGAGTTATCGCATTGTTCTAGAAGCCCCAACTGGGGCACCTTGACCTGGGCGCGAGTCGAGTTGTCCAGTATTCCGTGAGATCATCCCCGACTGAGTTGACAGACCAGTGAGTTATGCGTACGCTGTTTCCAGCCTCGAGTCACTGGCTGTACTCGATGCTTCATTCGCACGACCCTATACTACCCACTGGGCTCCGGCGTCAGGCCTGCAACTCTCGGTTTCTTTTTTCCTCACAACCGATATTTAGCTTGCCCAACAACAGAAAAGGGTTGCCATGTCTCGTCTTGTAGCTCTGCTAATCTGCTCAATTGTATTTCATGGGGTTTCCGTTGCGTTGCCGCACGGAGGCGCGGCTGCCAAGGTGAATGTTCTCACCCGCAACTACGACAACCTGCATAGCAGCACGAACACCCTTGAGGCCGTCCTTACCCATGCCAACGTGAATTCGAGGACGTTTGGCAAAAGATTCACTTATGCCGTGGATGGTCAACTCTACGCTCAGCCGCTTTATGCGAGCCAGGTGAGTGTTAACCGTAAACTGCACAATGTGGTTTACGTGGCTACCGAGAACGACAGCGTCTACGCATTTGATGCTGACAGTGGGGCGGAAAACCCCACCCACTGTGGAAGGTCAGCTTCTTGAGGCCTACTTCATCGGTGGTACCGTGCGCCGAAATCAACAAGAACTGCAACATTTATCCTGTTGTGGGAATCACGGCAACACCGGTGATCAGCCTTCTGAACAACACAATCTATGTGGTTGTCCGCACAAAGGACAACGGGGCCGGTGATGTGATCAAGTACACCGAAAAACTCCATGCACTCGACCTTGGTACTGGCCAAGAAAAAGCCAATAGCCCGGCGACGGTCTGCTCGGCGGAAAAGGGCAAAGGTTGTACATTCCCCGGACAAACCAGTGCTTTGCTGCCGCAATATAGCTATAGTCGCGCCGGGTTGGTCTTCATCACCCCCACAAGTCTGCCCAATGGTGTCGTCATGTTACCCCTGGGTTCGTTCTTGTTAGCGTACGATGGCGCATCCTTGGCAATGCTGGCCTCCTGGACCACGAACAGCGGAGGGATTTGGGGTGCCGGTGGAGGACTCGTGGCTGGACCGCAGGGGAATCTGTACGCAGTGACTGGAGACGGGCCCTACACGGCGAGCAGTGGCGGGACGGCGTATGGGGACAGCGTCGTTAAACTTAACTTCGCTCTCAAGAAGGATAAGGCCAGCTATAGCTTTACCGTGCAGGACTCGTTCACGCCAGAAGATCAGGACTGTCGCCGAATCAACGATCAAGACCTGGCATCCGGCGGGCTGATGCTGCTGCCCCCACAGCCGGGCGCGGCGCCGGATATCCTCATTGCCGCAGGCAAGGGGTTCGACGAGGGTATCTACTGCGACCCTGGCGGTGCTGCTGTGTACCGTGTCAGCAGGACGGCAATGGGTAAACTGGGTGGGGAACTTCAAACATTACAAGGCCCTGCGGGTGGTTACTGGAGCCAGCCTGCATTCTGGCAGGGAGCCAGAGGGGGATACGTGTATCTGTCCGGTATCGTCACGTCCGATTCCAGCATCCAGACCTATATCGGCGATTCTATGCGGGCTTATAGCATTGGTAGTGACGGCTCGCTGAGCACTGCCTCTACATCCGCGACGACCAATACCTTCTTGGTGGGGAGTTCCCCCGCCGTTTCCTCGAACGGAACCCAAGAGGGGATTGTTTGGACGATTGAACGGCCGGATCACCTTTTCACCAAACCGGGCGCATTAGCAGCGGTGCTTCACGCTTATGACGCGACCAATCTGGCCATTGAGCTCTACAACAGCAACCAGAATCGATCTCGGGATGTTGCGGGTGCGTCAGTCAAGTTCCAGGTGCCGACCGTGGCGAATGGCAATGTATATGTTGGCACACAGACTGAACTCGATGTCTATGGCCTATGCCCATGTCCAGAAGACGACAATCGCCGACATAGTCACTAGAGCAAATGCGGGAGATTTGGACATGACTTATGTGCACGCTCCCTGCTATGTTGCCCAACCAATGCTATATCGCGGGCTTCACGAGAGCTAACTTATGGCTTCGCGCCGAGGCTGCTGGCCTTGATGTCCACTTGCGGGCCTGCCGGGGCATAGGTGGTGCCCGTCTTCTTGGCGATGTAGGGCAGCAGGCCGCCGGCGTCGAGTAACTCGTGAACAAACTCGCCTAGGGGGACGAAGTCGCGCGTAGTGCCCTTGGTGAAGTTGCGGAAGGCGCCGTTGTCCACGTCAATTTCGATGTCGTCGCCGGTAGTGGTTTCGTCGGCGGCACGGGCGCATTCCACGGCGAGGAATCCGTTATTGAACGAGTTGCGGAAGAAGATGCGGGCGTAGTTCGTGGCGACGACCGCAGCGATGCCCGCTCCGCGCAACGCCCAGACGGCGTGCTCGCGCGAGGAGCCGCAGCCGAAGTCTTCTCCGGCAACGAGGATGTCGCCGGGCTGCACACGGGCGAGGAACTCCTTGTCAATGTCTTCCATGGCGTGCTGCGCGAGTATGGCGTGGTCGTGAGTGTTCAGGTAGCGCGCGGGGATGATCTCGTCGGTATTGATGTTGGCGCGCGAGTAAACGTGGGCGCGGCCTCGAATGGTGCGGGACATGGGGTCTCCTCGGGTCTCGGGTCTTGACGAATTAGTTTCGAGTTTCAGGTTTCGAGTTTCGGGTTTCGGGTGTCTCGTCCAGTTTCTTCATCCCACTCTAAACGCAAAGAACGCGTTTAGGATGGGGCACCCATTTCATTCCATACCAACTTGCCTCGCGTTAGTTCATATACGGGCGCGGGTCGGTGATGACGCCCGTGATGGCTGATGCCGCGACGGTTGCCGGGCTGGCCAGATACACCAGGGCTTCGGGATGACCCATGCGTCCGGTGAAGTTGCGGTTCGTGGTGGAGATACACACTTCCTGCTTGCCGAGCACACCCATGCTGCCGCCGAGGCACGCGCCGCAGGTTGCGGTGGAGACGACGCACCCCGCGTCGGTGAAAATTTCAAACAGGCCTTCGCGCAGCGCCTGCTTCCAAATAGAAGTCGTCGCTGGAACCACGATGGCCTTGACGCCCTTGGCGATGTGCTTGCCTTTCATGATGGCGGCGGCTTCGCGCAGGTCTTCAATGCGGGCGTTGGTGCAGGAGCCGATGTAGGCCTGATCAATCGCCACATGGCCGACTTCTCCGATGAAGCGTCCGTTAGAGGGCAGGCTGGGCAGCGCGACGATAGGTTCGAGCATGGCAACGTCAATATCCATCACCGAGCGATATTCGGCGTGAGCGTCGGAGGAGAACGGCGTGTAGGCGACGTCAGTGCGGGCGCGAACGTATTCGTCGGTGACGGCATCGGCATGGAAGATGCCACCTTTGCCGCCCGCTTCCACGGCCATGTTTGCAATCGTCATGCGGGCTTCCATCGAGAGCGCCGGGATGGCGTCGCCGTGATATTCCATCGAGCAGTAGCGCGCGCCATCCACACCAATCTTGCTGATGATGTATAGGATGAGGTCTTTGGCGAAGACGCCCTTGGGCAGCTTGCCATTCAGATTAAAGCGCAGTGTTTCGGGCACGCGGAACCAG
Source organism: Terriglobales bacterium (assembly GCA_038229415.1). GTDB lineage: Bacteria > Acidobacteriota > Terriglobia > Terriglobales > Acidobacteriaceae > JANXUR01. The sequence continues at coordinate 200,178 of JBBROM010000006.1, read as the reverse complement.
AGTTCGCCGGTGGCGAGCACTGCGGCGAGGTCGGTCGAGCCGATGCCGGAGGCGAAGGCTCCGAAAGCGCCGAGCGTGGTGGTGTGGGAGTCAGCGCAGACCGCCGTCATGCCGGGCAGAATGTGGCCTTTTTCTGGGATGAGGGCGTGGCAGATGCCGTGCTCACCCAGTTCGTAATAGTGTTTGATGCCTTGTTCCTTGACGAAGCGCTGGAGTTCCTTCGTCAACTCCGCCGTCTGTATGTCCTTGTTCGGGACGAAATGGTCGGGCGTGACGACGAGCTTGTCGGGGTCGAATACTTTGTGCACGCCGAGGCGCTTCATCATCTGGATGGCGGGCGGCGTAGTGATCTCGTGACAGACGACAAGATCAATTTGCGCGTTGACGATTTCGCCGGGGCGAACGCTGTCGCGGCCAGAGTGTGCAGCGAGGATTTTTTCGGTAATGGTTTGGGGGCGGGACATCGGGTCTCCAACTACGAGTTCGGATTTCGGATTACGCTTGGACGGCGAAGTTCTGGCTGCCCTGCGCGCTGCTTACCGTGGCGATGTTTGCCGGAGTCGCAATCGCGTGATTGAAGCTGGGTGCGAGTTCCGGGTGTGCGTCGCGAATCATCTGCAGCACATGGTGCTCCTCCACAATCTTAATCTCATCGGCGAGCGCCACAAAGCGGCGATAGACTTCATCGAGCTGACGGCGGTCAAACTGATAGCCGAGGCGTTGGCAATGCAGGTTTAGCGCGGCGCGGCCAGAGTGTTTACCGAGTACCAGCTTGCTGTCAGGGACGCCGACCGACTGCGGCGTCATGATCTCGTAGGTCAGCGGATTCTTCATCATGCCGTGCTGATGGATTCCGGCTTCGTGCGCGAAGGCATTACGTCCAACGATAGCCTTGTTGGGCTGCACGGCCATGCCAGTTAATTCAGTAAGCAACTGGCTCGCCGGATAGAGTTCGCCAGTTTGAATCGCGGTTTCGACCGGGTAAAGATCGGCGCGAACGCGGGTGGCCATAATTACTTCTTCTAGCGAAGCATTTCCGGCTCGTTCGCCGATGCCGTTGATGGTGCATTCCACCTGGCGGGCGCCAGCGTTGACGGCGGCGAGTGAATTTGCGACAGCAAGGCCCAGATCGTTGTGGCAGTGCACACTGATGACGACGTTTTCGATGCCGCGCACTTCGGCGCGCAATGCAGTGATGATGTCGGCGAATTCGCTGGGGGTAGTGAAGCCAACGGTGTCGGGAATATTGACCGTGGTCGCACCGGCGTCCACGACGGCTTGCACTACCTGCACAAGAAAAGCGCGGTCGGTGCGGGTGGCGTCTTCGGGCGAGAATTCCACGTCCGCGCAGAGCGAATGTGCGTAGGCCACGGATTCCGCTGCCTGCTGTAGGCACTGCTCGCGGGTCAGTTTGAGCTTGTATTGCAGGTGAATATCGGAGGTGGCAAGGAACACGTGAATGCGCGGCCGGGCCGCGTGCTGCAGGGCATCCCATGCGCGGGCGATGTCGCCCTGATTGGCACGAGCCAGACCAGCAATGATGGGACGACGCACCTGTTGCGCGATCTGGCGGACGGATTCAAAGTCGCCGTCCGATGCGATAGGGAAGCCGGCCTCGATCACGTCCACGCCGAGGCGGTCGAGCTGGCGGGCCATGCGCAGCTTTTCCTCCACCGTCATACTACAGCCGGGGGATTGTTCCCCGTCGCGCAGAGTGGTGTCAAAGATCGTAACGTGTGGTTTCGCGGTTTGCATCGCCACCCTTCCTTCTAAAACTGTCAGGTTTCGTCTGCCCCGGTGAGGGAATGCAGAGACTCTATGTTCGCTTGCCGCCAGCATGTAACGCCAGCTTATAATTCTTGAATTATCATTAGTAATAGTTGTACGATAAGTAGAGCTAATGGAAGTGAGAGTTTTGGTTAAGGGAGCTGGCCGTTAGGGCTCGGATTCAGCCTGCATTTGTGGTGCAGTAGGGGTTCTTCGCTGCGCTCAGAATGACAGCGGAATTTCCGCTTCGGATGAGCCGGTGGTGGGTGCGAGGGATTGCATCCCACCCTAGCGCCGGAATGCGAGGCGTGAGGGTGGGGCACCGATCAGGAAACACAAGGTCCCTCCACTGCGCTCCCCCCTTCGGGGTCGGTTCGCTTCGGTCGGGATGACACAGTTTTGTGGCGCACGACGTGGTGGCACGAAAAGGAGGCTTGCGTGGATTTGGCACAGTTGGAAGTGTTCTTAGCGGTGGCGCGCGAGGGCAAATTCTCGCGGGCGGCGGAAAAACTGTTTCGCACCCAGTCGGCGGTGAGCCAGACGATTCGCAAGCTGGAAGATGAGGTAGGTGAGCCGCTGTTTGACCGGTCATCGCGCGATGGGGTGATGACCGATGCGGGGCGGGTGCTGTTTGAGTACAGCGACAAGCTGCTGAATCTGCGGAACGATGCGCAGGCGGCGCTGGTCGAGCTGAAGGAGTTGCAGCGCGGCAAGCTGGCGATTGAGGCCAACGAATTCACCGCACTGTATTTGTTGCCGGTGCTGGCCGAGTATCGCCGGCGGCATCCCATGGTGAAGATCACGGTGGACCGTGGACTAGGCAGTAATATTCCCGACGAAGTGCGGCGGCACAAGGCCGAGCTTGGCGTGATTACGTATGAGCCGGAAGAGAGCGACCTGGCTTCGATTGTGGTGTATCTGGATGAGTTGGTGTTTGTGGTGCCGCCGCAGCATCCACTGGCGTCGGCGGGCACGGTGGACATTCGGCAGTTGGGGGCGGAGAGTTTTGTGGCGCACATTGTGTCGTCTCCATATCGCGACAAGGTAATTCAGGCGTTTCGGCGCAAGAAGACGCCGCTGCACATGGATGTGGAGCTGCCGACCTTGCAGGCGATCAAGCAGTTTGTGGCGCTGGGCAATGGCTGCGCCATGTTGCCGGAGTTGAGCATTGAAGGCGAGTTGCAGCGGGGCGAGCTAGTGAAGGTTCCGGTGCGGGACTTGAGCTTTCAGCGAAAGCTGCGGATCGTGTATCGCAAGCATGCGAAGTTGTCGCACGCGGCGCGGGCGTTCCTGAAAGTGGCGGAGGGTTTTGCGGAAGAGCGCGGCGGGCGGTACCGGTTTCAGCGGGAAGGATGACACTCACACTCTGGCGACAAACCCCGGCTCGGCCTCGTACAATCTTCGACGAGGAATCTTTATGAGTGAACTTGATTCAAAGTGCCCCTTCGACTCGCCTGACGCAAGTCCTTCTGCTGAATCTAACCAGTCTTCCTCGTTCACCAATCCGACGCGGCGCGACGCGATCAAGTTTCTGGTCGGTGGAGCTGTAGCTGCGGCTTGTCCGGTGCCGATGGCGGCGATGCAGAGCGGTGGTGCGCCTGCGGCACCTGCAGGCGGCGCTTCCTCATCATTTGGCAGCGAGATCAACAAGATTTGCCACATGGTGCGCGACGGCGAAGGCTTTCAGATTCCGGCGCCGTCGGCCGAGGTCGAGACTGTCATCATCGGCGGCGGGCCGAGCGGATTGATCACAGCCTATCGGATGAAGGATCACAACTATTTACTGCTGGAAAAAGAACCGCGGCTGGGCGGGAATGCGATTCCGGAAAAATGGAATGACCTGTGGTATGCCACTGGGTCGGCCTACAACGCGAATGACAACCTGAAGGCCTTGGCAATCGAGTTGGGCCTCGACGTTCCGCTCATTAAGAGCGTGGACGCCTGCATTTACAAAGATCAGATCACGCCGGAGTTTTGGAAGGATGGCATCGAGAAATCGAACTACCCGGATGCCGCGAAGAAGAACTTCCGCAAATTCTTTACCGACATGAAGGCGCTGAATGTTGACAAAATGAGTGACGCCGACCGGGCAAAGCTGGATGCGACGGCGTTCTCGGATTTGATCGAGCCCTACGGGCCGGAAGTGAAGGCGTGGTTCGATAATTTTGGTCCGAATAACTGGGGCGCGGTGACGGAGGATACGTCGGGGCTGATCGGTGCGGAGGTGGTGGAGTGGGTCGGCGGACTGGAGGAGAATCGCTACACCTGGCCGGGCGGATTGGGGCGCGTATCGGTAGCGCTGGAAGAGGCGCTGATGAAGACTTCCAAAGATAAGATTCAGCGCAACGCGACCGTGATTCAGATTGAGCAAAAAGACGGTAAGGTGCTGGTGACGTATTCGCATGATGATGTGTTGAAGACGGTTGCTGCGAAGGCAGCGGTGATGGCGTGCCCGAAGTTCATCGGCAAGCATTTGATCAAGGGGCTGGATCAGGAACATGCGGACGCGATGGATGAGATGCGGTATCAGCCGTATTTGCTGGTGAATCTTTGCTACAACAGCGTGGTTTACAACGGATCGTATGACACGAATATCCCAGCGCCGTGTGTGATGACGGATTTTGTGGTGGCGGATTGGGTGTCGCAGCATGGCACGAACAAGGAACTAAAGCGCCCGCAGGTATTGAGTTGCTATGTGCCGCGTCCGGAAAACGAACGCGCACGGTTGCTGAAAGATGACTACTGCGTGAGCTTGGGGCAGAAGTGTCTGGATCAGCTGGAGGTGTGGTTCCCGAGTTCAAAGGCGAAGGCGGCGGAGGTCCGGGTATTCCGGCGCGGGCATCCCATGTTTCTTTCGGCCCCCGGAGTGACGACGCGGGTGGCCCCGAAGATTCGCAAGCCCATGGGGAATATCTTCTTCGCGCATTCAGATAGCGAAGGCGGCATCACGGAATTTGCGACTGCGCTGACGGCGGCGGAGCGCGTGACGAAAGAAGTAGCCGCATACTTGGGAAAGAAGGCAGCACGCGAGAGCGTGGGGGTGATCGCAGGATGAGCGGAATTTCGGGACGGGTGTGGCGCATGGCGGTGATTGCGGGAGTGGTGTTGAGCGGAGTTTATCTGGCGGCGCAGGTTGACGCGGCGGCGAACCTAATGCCGGTGCCGCAGCAGGTAGAGCGCGGTGATGGCGCACTGACGATTACTCCGCAGTTTTCCGTGAAGCTGACTGGATATCGTGAGCCGAGACTGGATCGGGCAGTCGCGCGCTTTTATCGCGACTTGGCATGGCGCACAGGCATTCCCATGACCGCAACCTGGGCGCAGCCTCAGGCGGCGCGCTTGGCGGGCAAGGCCAAGGCTGCTGCCAAGGAACGTGCCGAGAGTGCGGCGACTTTAGAGGTGCACACCGGCAAGGCTAGCGCGGCGGTGCAGGAAATTGCCGACGACGAATCGTACTCACTGACCGTGACCAGCAGTGGCGCGAAGATTGATGCGCCGACGCCTCTCGGCGCGATGCACGGATTGCAGACCCTCTTGCAAATGGTGACCGATTCGGGGGGCAGCGCCGCGCCGAATTCACCTTCGGGATTCGTGATTCCGGCGGCGACGATTCACGACCAGCCGCGTTTTCCGTGGCGCGGATTGATGATGGATGTGAGCCGCCACTTTATGCCTGTGGAAGTCGTAGAGCGAAATCTGAACGGCATGGCTGCAGTCAAGATGAACGTGCTGCACTGGCATCTTTCCGACGATCAGGGATTCCGCGCAGAGAGCAAGAGGTTTCCCAAGCTCACGGGAATGGGTTCCGACGGGCTCTACTACACGCAAGCGCAGATTCGTGAAGTGATTGCCTACGCGCACGACCGTGGCATTCGCGTGGTGCCGGAGTTTGACATGCCGGGCCACAGCGCATCGTGGTTGGCGGGATATCCCGAGATTGGCAGTGGCCCCAAGCCGTACGAGATTCTGCACGCCTACGCGGGCAGCGGACGCGCGATTGATCCGACCAAACCCGCGACGTTCAAGTTGTTGGCGGGATTTGTCGCCGAGATGGCCAAGCTGTTTCCCGATCACTACTTCCACATCGGCGGCGATGAGGTGGAAGAAAAAATTTGGGACGACGATGCTGCGATCACTGCTTACAAGCAGAAACACAACATAAAAACGAACGCCGAATTGCAGGCCCAGTTCAACCAGAAGCTGGAAAAGATGGTGCAAAAGGGTGGCAAAACGATGATGGGCTGGGATGAGATTCTGAATCCTGACTTGTCAAAGTCTGTATTGCTGCATTCGTGGCGCGGACAGGAGTCGCTGGCGAAGGCGGCGCAGCAGGGCATTCATGGCTTGCTTTCGTTTGGGTATTACCTCGACTTGAGCTGGCCCGCGGAGCGGCATTACGCGGTGGATCCGTTGAGCGGTCCATGTGCCGAGTTGACGCCAGAGCAGCAGAAGTTGATTCTGGGCGGCGAGGCGGCGATGTGGTCGGAGTATGTGTCTCCGGAAACAGTGGACTCGCGTATTTGGCCGAGGGCAGCGGTGGTAGCGGAGCGGTTGTGGTCAGCGCAGAGCGTGACGGATGTGGATTCGATGTACCGTCGTATGCAGGAAGTCAGTTGGCGGCTGGATGGGTTGGGCCTGACGCACAACTCGAGCTACGCCACGATGCTGCACCGGATCGCGAATGGCAGCGATGAACGCATGGTACGGCTGGTCGCCGATTCGGTGGAGCCGGTGAAGGACTACGCGCGGGCTTCTGAGAGTTACAAGGTGAACACGCACCTGACACCGATGACGCGGCTGGTGGATGCGGCGCGTCCAGAGAGTTTGGTGCCCCGGCGATTTAATCAGCTGGCGGCGGCGTATGCCAAGGGGTCGAAAGATCCTATTGTTGCGGCAGAGTTGCGCCGCAGGCTGGTGGCGTGGCGCGATCAAGAGGCTGCGCTGGCAGGGCAGAGCACTGGGCTGATGAGCGATATTGCGGCGGTGTCTGGCGATTTGGCCGAGATGGGGCGCACGGGGCTGGCTGCGATGGATGCGATCGACGGCGGTAAAGTGCTGGATGCGGCTTGGTACTCGCAAGCTGTGGCTGCGTTGGATCGGGCGTCTAGGCCCAGGGCCTTAGTGCTGCTGACGGCCGAGCCGGGAGTGCGGGCGCTGGTGGATGCGGCGGCTTCGGCTGCTGCTGTGAAGTAAGAGTACATCCCACTCTAACCGCCAAAGTCGGGCGGTGAGGGTGGGGCACCGATCGTGGCGAATTCATATGGAGCCGGGGCAGGGTTCTTGCTGTGTGCAGTTTCACAATGGTTGAGAACTATGAAAAATTTTGGAAGTGCGGATAATCTGCAGGAGACGCTGGCGCGGCTTCGGCGGCTGTCGCCAGAAAGCCAACGGCGGTGGGGCAAGATGAACGTGCATCAGATGATCTGCCATGTGGCGGATGCCAAGCGCATGATGCTGGGAGATAAGCCAGTGCAGTCGCGGCAGACTTGGATGGCGCGATACGTGTTGCGGTACGGTTCGCTATATATGCCCGTGCCGTGGCCACACGGATTCCCAACGACACCGGAGGCAAATCAGGAGATTGGAGGGACGCGGCCGGAGGAGTTCGAGCGCGACCGTGCTGAGTTGCTGGCATTAACCAAGCGGTTTGTAGCGTTGCAGGAGTTTCGGCCACATCCCATGTTCGGGCCGATGTCGCATTGGGAGTGGATGCGCTGGGGCTACCTTCACACCGATCACCACTTACGGCAGTTTGGGGTGTAGTGCTCCTCGTTACGACTTCCAGTATTCGTGGTCGCGGAGGAAGTGGCGTTCGTTCCAAAAATTGAAGGCGGTTTTGAAGAAGAGTTTGGCGACGTGGACGCGTCCCATTTTGCGGAAGCGGCGATTAGTGGTGATGACGCCGCCGCGAACGATGCGGAAGCGGCTGCGCTTCACCTTCTTACTGAGCAGATAATCTTCCGCGTACAACGCCTTTTCATTAAAGCCGCCCAGTTCTTCAAAGCGGCAGCGGTCGAACATCATGAACATGCCTGTCGCGAAGGGCTGGTGCAGGCGTGAGAGGTACTGGCACATGTTGCTGCCCGCGTAAAGAAAGCGATCCACGAATTTGCCGTCGCGGCACAGGATGTTGGTGGTGACGCAGTGCAGGCTGCGAAGCTTCATGCGCTCCAGGCAGTGTCGGATGAGTGCTGGGTCCTTCAGCTCAACGTCGGCATCCATGAATAGCAGGTAGTCAGTTTTTGCGAGCGCTGCTCCGGCGTTTCGGCCCACCGAAGGCAAACCCCCGGGAATTACTTCCACATCGAGCAGGCCATCTTTTTGAAATTGGCGTACGAGATCAGGTGTGCCGTCGGTGGAGCTGGCGTCAGCGACGTACACTTTCGTATTCTTCATCCACGGATAATCCTGCTTCGTCAATGAGGTCAGCAGGCGAGGAATCAGCAGCGACTCGTTCTTGGCCGGAATCACGATCGTGAGATCGCTCGTTGTACTCACGAATTTGTACCCCCTGCTCGTCAATCGTGATGAAAGTGGCGCGGGTATCGGTCCAGCAGCCGGAGTTGAAATATTCCACGCCGTCTTGTGCCAGATGATACGCCTTGTGGGTGTGTCCGCAGAACACGCGCTGGGCGTGCCGTGCCTTGGCCAGATGAATGGCCCCAGCGGCCACTTTGGGCGTAAGGCGCTGCCAGCGTGTGGGAATCTTGTCGGTAAAGCGGGCGATGGGGTGCATTGGCATCCCAATCTTCTGGAGCTGCAAATGGGCATAGGAGATAGCCACGCTCAACCCGAAGTTCTTGGAGATGAACTTATCCCACTGATGTCCGTGGATGGCCAGGTGCTTCTTGCCCGCGTACTCCCAGGAATATTCCTGTAGCACTTCCACGCCGGTGAGGTGGCCCATCATGTTGGCGAGGCCGAAGTCATGGTTGCCCTCGACCCAGACGACTTCAATATGGCGTTTGGGGTTGGAGAGCTTGCGGATGTGCGACAGAAACTGCCAATGCTCTTTTTTCAGGCGGCGGAAGTTGAGATCGGCGAAGATGTCGCCCAGCAGGATCAGCCGCTCAAACTCAAATTGCTGCAGCATGTCCACGCAATCGTCGGGGCGGCTGGTCTCTGCACCCAAGTGCACGTCAGACAGAATCAGCGTATTGACCCGCGTAGGCATATTCCGTTCCTTTATAGCGACGGATTGTTACGGAGTGATGAAAGGATTTCCTCTTCGATTCACCATTCCGGCTCCTGCCGTTAGTGGCCTTCGGGCTTAAAGTCCGGGGGCGGAGCCGCGCCTTCGCCAAAAAAGAACTGGTCGAGCTGGCGGACGATGAGTTCCTGATCCTCGCGGCGGGCCGGGTTCAGGCGATATTCGTTGAGCAGCATCTTGCAATGCTCGGTCCACATGCCCCAGGCCTGTTGAGACACGTTTTCGTAGACCTTTTGGCCGAGCTCGTTGTCGAACGGTGGCTCGTCGAGACCGGGCAGGTCTTGCTTCAGCTTGACGCAATGGACAATGTGGCTCAAAGTGCGTGTTCCTCGTGAGTTTTGGGGTAAAACTCATTATCGCATGGGGCTGGGGTGGCGGAGGTCAATGTACCGCCAGAAACGAATAGCTGCCGCTCGGCGGCGAGGCACTTCCATTGCTGGGGTTGCAAAAGTGGAAGGTGACTGACCCTGCACCTGCCGGGTAGGCGTTGAGCGAGACGCGGCCAAGCGGGCCGGGAGGAGTGATGTTGCCGATGACGTCCGCGGCGGAGAGGCCGGGGACGGTGAAGGATTGATCGGTGCAGTTGCCTCCGGAGACGGAAGCGGGCGAGATGTTGCCGGTGGAGAAGACTTTCATCTGCGAGATAGGGCTGCCCGCGCCGACAGTGAGCGTGCTTCCAGGCGCGATGACCACGGGCACGGCGAAAGATTTTTGCGTCGCGGTGAGCCGCTCCTTCCAGTTGACGTTGTCTGGCACAGAGTTGATGTAGTTGCTCACAGAACTTGGCGCACGCATGCAGATGCCAGAGTTGTCGAAGCCGCGGAACTGATCGAGGCAGACTGCTGCGTCGGCGGCATCATTGGCGGGGCGATTGTTAAAAGTGGCGTTAGTTTTGGGCGTGTTGGAGTCCACCAGCGTGATGAAGTCGGTGGGGCCACGAAACGGCTGGCTCGAGCCGAAGTTGAGGCGTCCTTTGATGCCCTTGGTGTTGGAGCCGAGATTAGTGGCAGGCAGCAGCAGTGCGGCTGGGTCGGCACCGGTCACATTGGAGTTCACGCGGGTGATAGCGCCGCCATTCAGACTGCCGCCGGTGCCGTCCACACCCTCAAATGCGATGTTGTTAAAGCCGCCCGGAGTCACGGTATTGATGCCCTGCATGGAATTGCCGGAGTAGGAGCCGGGGCCCGAGGCGATGTTGGTAGTGTCTTGATTGGAGCCAAGAAAAATCGCGCCCGGCCAGTAGCTGATGCGGGGAAAATAGCCAGTTCCTACAGAGTAGGATGCGAGAGGTGCGTTCGTGTCAGTGAAGCTGCACAGGTTTGGCGTGCAGGCGGTGGCAGCAGGAATGTTCGTCGCCACGGCGAAGTTGCCCGTGCTGTAGGGAACGCTCGATCCCCAGGCGTTGGTTCCGCTGGCGCGCAGCAGATCGAAGTGGTCTACATTCGCATAAAAACCTGAGCCGGGCCACACGACAGCGATGTTATTCACTTTAGCGGGATCAACGGTCGCCTTGCCAATATAAAGCGGCGCGGAGTTTTTGTTCAGCACACTGTTGTGTAGCACGACGAAGTATTCAAATTCGGTGGGGCCGGGTGCGTTCACCTTAAAGCTTGGCAGAGTCGCACCAGCAGGCAGGCCGCCATGGAGTGACAAGCCTCGGCCCTCGACAATCCATCCCGAGGCGGCGTAGGCGTTGTTATAAATCGGATTCTTGCAGCCTCCAGCTTCCATATAAACATTGGTGCCGAGCGTGTTGCCGTAGCCACCCCGTGGGGTTCCGGTGCGGACGCCGAACTGCGGGAAGGCTTGAATGACGGTGTTTTCTACGTGCTGGGTGTTGCCATCGTAGTCGTCAATGCCGTTGGCGAGGCATTGCAGGCTCAAGTCAGAGTTGAGCACCCAGAGCACTCCGGCGGCTGACTTGAATGGCCCGGGGCCGTAAATGGCAGAGGAGCAGAAGGTGGCGTCACAGCGTCCCCAGGTGCCAGCATTGGTGTAGAGGCCGTCAATGACGGCGGCTTGGTCGTCATCAATTTGTACGAGATGACCGAAGGTGTTGCCGGCTTTGGCGTGGCGGGTGGTGGCGCGTTCAATGCGGCTGCCGTTGGCGTTGTCTTCAATCATGCTGAAGGTGCCGCCGGGAATCATGGGGCGTCCGCGAAAGTTGCGCACTTCAATGTTGAAGTGGTGGGTGGATTGATTATCACCGAGAAAGAGGCAGGTATCGGCCATGGCGCAGTTGATGACGACGCCTTCAAAGTTGAGCACCTGCAGCGAGGCGCGGATGCTCATGCGGGCGGTCCAGGTGTACTCGCCCGGCGCGGCGGTGACGACGCCGGTTTGCAGGACGCCAGTAGGGTCGGTAGGAGCATAGCGGGCGTCGTTGGACGCCTCCTGCCATCCGGCGGTGGAACTGCTGATGGCGAAGCCGGGGGCGTGAGTCTTCGCGGGCGTGAGCAGCAAGGTGCCGCTGGGCGCGCCGCTCGTACACGTGCCGCCTTGAATCTGGAGATCCTCTGCGGTGGAATCGCTTGCGCTGTTAGCTCCATCAGCTCCGAGGTGGACGTAGGTCCAGGTGTCAGTGCCGTCAATTCCGAGCGGGCACGGTGAAAGCGGAACTGTGGCCTGCACACCAGCTATGAGGCTGGCACCGCGCGGCGACTGCTTCCAGTTGTACTGGTCGGCGTAACGGATGCGATTGAGCGATCGCACGGTGACGTCCGACGGTGCCTGGCCAAGAGCGGGTGCAATGCCGAGGGGCAGCGACGCCAAAATCACGAAGAGGACACAAAAACGGTTCATTGGAAACTCCGGAACTCCGCTAGTCTTGCAATTCCACAACGATTGGACAGTGATCGCTTAATTTCGACCATTTCGCAAATTTTCCCACCGTGACCGACTGAACCCGCGCCATCCACTTTTTTGGAATGAAGATGTAGTCAATATGGAATGGTCTGGTCTTATGGCGGTAGAGGTAGATCGTTGGCTGTAGCTCCTCGCCTTGTGGTTCACGAAAATACTTATGGTAAACGCTCACCAACCCACTTTTTGCGAACTGCTTCACAACGTCAGAATGATTCCCGACGGCTCTTTCGGAGTCCCATATCGCATTGCTGTTCAGGTCGCCAGCCACGACCACTGGCCCGTGGCTGAACCACTCAGGATAAGACAACAGGGCTTGATACACCTGCCCAATATAGTTGTCCTGCTTTCTTGCGCCGATTTGACACGCCCATACCGCAATTAAGGTGAACGGCACCGGAGCCTTGACTTTGATGGGCACCACCCACCGCTGGTCCGGGGGTTGGATGGCGCGAATGGTCCATTCCTTCTGGCAGACTACACCAAGTCCCTTGTGAGGATTGGAGCCAAACCAGAGCGTCCTGTAGCCCCGCTCCCGGAGTTCCAGTGTTGATTTTTCAGAACATTCAGAAATAACCGCGACATCCGGCGCGAGCGAGAGAAGTGCGTCAGTTTTCTTGGCGAGCCCCATCTGGCAATTCCATGTGACGACTCGCATTCCTTCTCGGTCTTTCTTTCATCTAGGGCGGGAATGACAGGCAACAGGCCGCGCCAAAAAGCAGAGGGCCGAGACCTGTAAATCATTGAAACAAATAGCAATAAATTGGTGGGCCCGGAGGGATTTGAACCCCCAACCAAGGGATTATGAGTCCCCTGCTCTAACCGTTGAGCTACAGGCCCTTCCATGACAGAGAAGGCCGCAGCTGGAGCCTTCTTGTAGCTAGTATAATCACGTTCAACTTCACGGCGATGGGGGATGCGATGCTCCTCTTGCGCTTGACTACACACTGAATCATCTGCAACGGCGCGAATTTCAAAGCCTATGATTCCCGATTCCAAGACATCCGAAAGTTTGCTTGCGGGTTCGCAGCCGATGAGAGGGCGTTCCACGACACTGCTGCGTCTTGCTTTGGTGCTAATCATTGCCGCCATGTTGGGTGACATTGTGTTGAAGTGCGTGATCCCTTCGTTTTCGGCACAGAAAACGGACTTTACCGACGTTTATATTGGCAGTGCGCTGTGGCTGCGCGGGGATGATCCTTACCGCGTGGATCACGCGACGCAGTTGAGTCGTGAGCGCACCGGATCGGATCGCGAGATTCGGGTGCTGTATCCGCCGAGTACGTTCGTGGTGGCGGCGCCGCTAGCGTGGTTGCCGTGGCGATGGGCGAGTGCCATTGCAGGGCTGTTGGGTCTGGCCGCTGTGCTGGCCGTTGCATGGAGCGTGGCGCGGCTGGCGGATGCACCCCTGAATAGCCTGCGGGGTTTAGGCTTGATCGCGTTTGCGGTGGCGTTCAGTCCGCTGCACGTGGCGGGTGAGGTGCAGAATATCTCGCTGCAAGTCACGGGGCTGTGTTTGCTCGCGATGGCGATGGCGCACGTTGGAAGACAGCGCACGGCTAGTGTGGCGGCGGCGCTTGCAATTTGCCTGAAGCCGCAACTGGCGATTTGGCTCCTGGGATATTTTCTGTTGGCCAGCGGGGCGGGCATTGCTTTGTGGGCATCCGGACTAACAGGATTGGTGGCGGTAATTGGGCTGTTGCGCCTCGGCATGGGGCCGTGGACGGCGCTGGCGGCGATGCGCGCGAATATGCATGCGGGTGCGATGCCGGGCATGCTGAATGACATTTCTGCGGCGAATCCCGGGCGCTTTCACATGATTCATTTGGAAGTGCTCGCCACGCAGTTGTGGGGAGCGTGGTCGGGAATACAAATAGTGATTCTGGCAATGGTTGGTGCTGGCGTCCTGTGCTGGGTGTATGCAGTTAGGCGGAATCGGGCGTTGCCTCCGGCTTTGGCGCTGAGCGCGCTGGCGGGGCTGGTGCTGCTGGTGGTGTATCACCGGGTGTATGACGCGGGGGTGCTGTTGCCGGCGATGGCATGGGCTTGGAGTTCGCGAGAGCCGATGCGACGAGGCGAGCGAATTGCGGTGACCGTGCTGATGGGATTGTTGATTCCGTTGCGCTCACTCATCTATCGAGTGGAACCGCATCTGCCGTCGGGAATACGCGCCTCGTGGGAATGGCAGTCTGTTGTGCTGCCGCACTATACCTGGATCATCGGCGCGCTAGTGATCTTGTTGCTTGTGGCCATGCTGCGGGATTCGTCCGAACGGAACTGCGCTGGGGCTGCTTAGGTAGGGTTGTTAGCTTCGCTCGAGATGCCAATGCGATTTCCCGTTATCTTTTCTTGCTATTGCCCCTCACTGCTCCCTCGGCTGCAATGGACGTGAGCAATAACTCCGCCTTGAGTCCACGCTTTTTCAAATAAGCCGCAACCTTTAAGCGAGTGCGCGCAACTGGAATTTTCGGATTCAGAAACACAAGTACACTCGGCCCCGCACCGCTAAGCGCTGCGCCGAACAATCCTGAATCCGGCTGCTTCGCCAGTTCCTGCAAGGGTGCGAGCAGCGGACATAGCCGCGAACGATAAGGCTGGTGGATGCGGTCGTCGAGGCCGTAGCGAAGGAGTTCGCCGCGATTCTGGAAAAAGGCCGCCAGCATGAAGAGCGAACTTTGCACGTTGACGACTGCATCGGCACGCGAGTACTTTTTGGGGAGCACGCGACGAGCTTCTTCCGTGGAAAGCGGCTCGGGCGGCACAGCCAGCAGCAAGGGCCACTTGCCTTTGGGCAGCACGCGGACTACTTCGAGGTGCGGCAACGGCGCCGATTGCTCGCTGTTGTTTGTGGCGTCACTCGCAGATTCATCCATACGGGCGAGCGTGATTCCGCCCAGCCAGCATGCAGTGGCGTTATCGGGATGATGTTCGCGCAGGCTGGCTTCGGTCATGATGCGATTGTCATTCCACTTCAGCTTGCCGAAGTGGACAGCAAGTGCGATGCCAGCGAGGCGCGCGGCGGCAGAAGAGCCGCAACCTTTGCCGATGGGGATTTCGTTCTTAAGCTGGATGGCAAGTGGTGTGATGACGCAACCTTGCTGGCTTAGCACATCTTCGTAAGTGCGCAGGATGAGGTGTTGTTGCGGATCGCCACTGGGAAAGGCGCAAAGTGCGGCGTCACGTCCGCGTGCAGTGATCTTGTAAGTGGAGGCAGGCTGGGCGGTGATGGCGAGCCGCAGCGGGAAGGCCAGGGCCGCAGCGTCGAACGCCGGGCCAAGGTTGGCAGAAGTTGCGGGTAGCGAGATGGAAAAATCCGTGGGCATGGTTAGCTTTCCGCTTCCTGAAGCGTCCGTAGAAGTATGCCTAGATCCGCGTCAAGTTGAATCGGCGCGCGCTCAAGGCGGCGCATAGCTGCGCGTTCGCCGTCGCTTGCATGCGGAAGCAGCGCGTCGCGATGGAAATCAATCGTGTACTCGGGATCTTTGAGCAGGTGGCCGGTGAGCAGCAGAACGACACTTTCACTTGGCTGCACAAAGCCGCTAGCAATCAGCTTCTTCAGCCCGGCCAGTGTGACGGCAGAAGCAGGCTCACAGCCGATGCCGTCGGCACCAATCTCAGCCTTCGCGATGGCGATTTCGGATTCGGTGACATCTTCTACGACGCCTCCAGTTTCATGGACTACGCGCACCGCCTTGCGCCAGGACGCAGGATTGCCAATGCGAATAGCAGTAGCGAGCGTATCGGGCGTCATCGGAGTTAGCATCGAGCCGTTATTTTCGCGCATCGCGCAGGCCAGCGGATTGGCTCCGGCAGCTTGAATCACGCTGATTTTGGGCAGGCGCGAGATGAGGCCGAGCTGGCGCATCTCCCGAAACGCCTTGCCGAGCGCCGACGAGTTGCCCAGATTGCCGCCGGGCACAATCAAGTGGTCGGGCGGAGTCCAGTTGAGTTGCTCGGCGAGCTCGATGGCGGCGGTCTTCTGGCCTTCGAGGCGATAGGGGTTCACCGAGTTGAGTAAATAAATCGGATACTCGCGAACCGCTTGCGTCAGAAGCCGAAGACAGCCGTCGAAGTCAGTGCGCAGTTGTATGGTGACCGCACCATAGTCCAGCGATTGCGATAGCTTCCCCCAGGAGACTTTGCCCTCAGGAATCAGCACCACGCTGCGCATGCCACCACGAGCGGCGTAGGCCGCCATGCTGGCGGAAGTATTGCCGGTGGAAGCGCACGCAACCCAGCGAACTTCCGTGGTTCGTCCGGTGTACTCGCTGCCTTGCGCCGCGACGGAGATTGCGCCCGTCATGCCCGTATCCTTGAACGAGCCGGTAGGATTCATGCCCTGATGCTTGGCGAAGAGTTGGCCGTCGTTCATACCCGAGGCGCGGGCGCAACGGGGTAGTTCCCATAAAGGCGTGTTGCCTTCGCGCAGAGTAATGATGCGATCAGGATGCGGCAGCGCGGGCAGCATCTCGCGAAAGCGCCAAACGCCGCTTTGATCAAGACGGTCGAACGAAGTGCGGCGACTAAGCCAGAGTTGCTTCAGCTGGGCAGCAGTCGCAGGCTCGGTGCTCGCGGGCCAATCGGGGAAGGTACACTCCAGCAGATTGCCGCAGGAGCCGCAGCGGAAGTCTTCCGCAGGCGATTCGGTGACAAGCCCGCAAACCACGCATCGCAGCTCGGCACGGGAAGATAGAGGAGCAGTGGACATGGTGTTTTTATTATCGCAGGGTGGAGTTGCTCTGGCTGCATGGTGTAGTGCGGAAGCATCGCTGCACGAGGGATTCAATCCAACCTCAATCCACAATGAACAGCTTTGCCCCTTTGGTAGTAGAAGAGCGATGCGGCGGGTCGCCATCGCCGACGTGGTAGCTGTGGCCGACCTGAAGTCCCAGCCGCGTTCCATCACCCAACTCGATCTCGATTGAGCCACTCAGGCAAAGAATCACATGGCCCTTGGCGCACCAATGGTCTGCGAGATAGCCGGGCGAATATTCGACCATGCGAACACGGATGTCTCCAAAGGTTTGGGTGCGCCAAAGCGCGAAACCGGTTTCGCCGGGATGGCGCGTTAGGGCTATCTGATCCCAGTTCGTGATGGACATTGCCAGGGGCTGCATCTTCATAGGGCGAACGGCAGTCAATGCTACTTATCTCCTCGCAGGTAATCGTCCGTCTTATTGATCCAATCGGCGCGCGGAGGGTTGAAGATGTCGTAGTCCACTGTGTCTTCGAGGGCTTCTGCCATATGCGGTAAGTTGCTGGGGATGCAGAGAACTTCCCCGGCGCGAACGATGATCTCTTCACCATCAATCCAGAACTTTAGGGCGCCTTCCGTGATGAAAGTAATCTGTTCATTCACGTGATGGTGAAGGGGGACGATACATCCCTTTTTGAGCAGCACGCGCGCGAACATTACATCCTGGCCGACGACAAACTGACGGTCGAGCAGCGGGTTGAGTTGTTCCTTGGGAATGGTCTCCCATGGAACATATTTAGCGCCGTTCTTAGTGGTGTGCTGTTCGCTCATAGGCGCCCTCACTTTTCCGTTGCAGACATCTTCTTGTCGTAAAGCGATGCCGCTGTGTCATGCAGGTAGGCGTGGGCCATTTCCATGGCGCGGACTTCGGTCACTTCGCCTTCCGAGATCATTTCGGCGAGCGCCGCCGCGAGTGCGACCCGTGCGGATTGTGCGCCCAGCCACATACTCTCTTCCGCACCCAGTACGTCATTGTAGGGGAATGAGTCAGTACCGAACGTGACTTTTTCCGGCAACGTCTCCAGCCACTGCTTGAGCACGTGCTTGAACTCGGAGGGATACATGATAAGTTCCTGGAACGACGTTTCAAGATACACATTATTTGCAGCGCCGAAGAGAATGGCTTGATGTTCATAGGGATAGCCACCGTGAATCAAAACAAATATTGTAGAACCATAGCGCGGGTCTCGTAAGATCGGTTCTAAGTTGAGAACGTTACTTTCCTGCAAATTAAAATAGTTGCCGATGCCAAGCGCTGAGTGAATATGCACTGGTAAGTGTAGCCGCCCGCCCTCGCGAATTAAGTAGCGGAACACATAGTCCTGGAAGGTGAGATAATCGCGGTCACTGGGCACGCCACCCGATACAAAGCGCTTGTAGACGTCTTCGGCGGCTTCCTTGCTGGGGTCGCCAAAGGTGGTGGGGCGGAAGTAAGCCACTTCAAATTTCTGGGCAATGCCGCCGCGACGCTGATTGTCTTCAAGCACTTTAGTGACAAACGCAAGGTAAGCATCGAAGGTCTTCGGCAGTTTTTCCTGTCCGACTCGCATCATCCAGCGATGCAGCATCTTCTCCTGCAGTGGAATGTAAACGCCGCGGTCTGGGTTTGCTCCGGCAGTGCGCTCATTGTTGAACGGGAAAAGAAAGGAGTCAGAGAAGAAGACCCAGGGAAAGCGCTTTTGGTCGAGATAATCGGCCATCATGGCGCGGTTTGCAACGCAGCGTTCTATGCCGATCCGGTCAAGCACCCAGGAGAAGTACTCCTTGCCCTTGGCTTTGGAGAGTTCAGCTTTCCTAGCGACGAGCCACTTGGCATGCTCAGGGGCAAAATCGTCGTAGGGGTAGGCGAACATTGCTTTTGCGGCCTGCACTAGTTCCGGATTGTCGGTGCGGACGCGCAACGGTTCGGTATAGGCGGGTGGCGCAGCCTGCGCGTCTACATCCGGATCGTCTGGAAAGCCCGGGTGCGCGTGATGATCGAACATGGGAATCTTTTCGATCTGCGGCAGAATACGCGCGTAGATTTGTTGGACGTCGGCACCGGGGAAGGGCTTAGCCTGAGCTCCTGCGACCGCTGTGAGAAGCAGCGCAACCGCAAGAAGAGCGAACAGCTGAAGCGCGAGGCGCTTCGAGTCCACCGAGTTAGTAGAAGAAGTAGAGCTACTTAAAATATTCAAGTTAGTCATACTAAGTTGCTCTCACTTATCTGGCAGCCAATGGCTGCCATGCTGAACTTATCCTCTGAATGCGCTCGGCTGCTTCCTGCAGCGTTGCGGGCGAACTTACAAAAGAGAAGCGGACAAAGTCGCGGCCCGCTTCGCCAAAGGCTGCGCCTGGAATCGCAGCAACCCCAGCTTCCTCTAGCATAAGTCTGCAAACCTCCTCCGCGCTAAGCCCAGTATCAGCAATATTGACCCAGGCATAAAACGCGCCGTGGCAGGGCTGGCAACGGAAGCCTGGAACCGTGTTTAGCGCGGCAGTAAACAGGTCGCGGCGTTTGCGGAACTCGGCGGCCATGTGGTCGGTATGTTGTTCCGCATCGCGCAGGGCGGCTATGGCGGCCCATTGCGTGAACTCGGCGGTGCAGGTAAAGCTGTTCACCGCGATCATGTCGAGCGCCGGCACTATGTGCGCGGGGGCGACGGTAAATCCGAGCCTCCAGCCAGTCATGGCAAAGCTCTTAGAGAAGCCGTCAATAATAAGAGTTCGTTCGGGCATGCCAGGATAGCTGCGCATGGACTTGTACGGCCCGGCGAAGGATATGCGGCTGTAGATTTCGTCAGAGATGACGTAAAGATCATGTTCCACGGCAAGCTCGGCAATGCGGCGCTGTACTTCGTCGGTGTAGACGGTGCCTGTCGGATTGTTCGGCGAGCAGGTGATGATGGCCTTAGTGCGTGCCGTGATCTTGCGCGCGATCTCGTCTGGATCGGGCTGGGTGTCGCGGCTCTCGGCAAGCGCGTAAGGCACTGGAATGCCGCCGAAGCCGCGGGGAATCGAAGGGTAGCCCGGAAAGCCTGGGTCGGGGAATAGAACTTCATCACCCGGTTCCAGAATCGCCATGAGCGCCATAAACAGGGATAACTTCGCGCCGGGCGCGATGGTCACTTCGTCGGGCGTCACGTCAAGCTGGCGAGTGCGCTTCAGATACGCGCAAATCTCTTCTCGGAGCGCAGGGAGTCCGGCAACCTGGCAGTAGCGATCATGGCCTGCGTCGAGCGCATCTTTGGCGGCGGCGACCACCGACGGGGCAGCGTGGAAGTCGGGCTCGCCAAGTTCCATGTGAATAATGGAGCGGCCCTGGCGCTCCAGATCCTTGGCGCGGGCGAACACGCTCAGTGCGCCTTCGCCGCTGAGTACACTGATTCGGGAAGCAAGAGGTTTCATGAAAAGCACACCTGTTCTACCCGCTGAAGCCTCGCCTTACGAGGCCGTGAATGGGCGTTCCCATTCTACGGCCCCGCGAGGCTGACTGGCACTCTCAGTTAGAACGAGTAGCGCAAGGTGAACTGGATCAGACGTGGTGTGCCGGTCGTCTTGGTGATGGGCGCGAATGAGGTGGCGCTGGCCGTGCCGCCAGCCACGTCTGCAATGCCGGGGATGCCGAAGTTCGGGTGGTTGAACAGGTTAAAAAATTCTCCACCAAACTTCAGGCGCTGCTTCTCCGTGATGCGGAAGTTGCGGGCGATGGTGAAGTCCCAATTTTGCTGATGCGGTCCGCGATAGGTATTGCGATGCAAGTCACCGAAGCCAGTAGAGCCGTCTGCGCCGACAATCGGCGCGGGAGAGAAAGCGCCGAGATTCAAGTAGCTGGAAAGGCGCTTGTGGATGTCGCCACTGGTGTTTCCCGAGGCGATGGTCGCGCCATGCGCCAGGCTCGCGAGGGACTGGTTGGAGCTGCTGGGAGTGAAGGAGGTGCCACCCGCGGAGTCAATCACAGAAAATGGCACGCCGGACTGGAATGTGGAGACGCCACTGATGGACCAGCCGCGAAGCAAATGGCCCGCCGCGCCCGCCGTTTTGGCGAAGAAGGGCAGCTCCCATGTGTAACTGACGATGAGCCGCTGTGGACGGTCAAAGTCAGAGAGGCCGCGCGAGGGATCGAGCGAGGCCTGTGAGTTAACAGCGGTGTTGAAGGCGGTGTTTCCGGAAGAGGTCGCGTCGGTGGACTTGGCAAAGGTGTACGCACCCTGAAAGTAGAGTCCCTTGGAGAAGTGGCGCGAGAGGCTCAACTGCAGCGAGTTGAAGTGCGAATAGGCGTCATTGGCAAAGAGCTGATAGCCAGAGGGTGCAAGGCCTAACCCCCGCGAACGTGCATTGGCATTGCCCACTGTATTTTGGGTGATGGTGTAGCTGACGCCATCCACATCAGTGAGGGTGACGGGATGGGTGCGAGCGTCGAAGGGCTCGATCGCCCCGCGAGTCTCGCGCAAATGGATGCCGTGAGCGCCGACGTAACCAGCCTCAAATATCCAGCTTCCCGGCAGTTGCTGCTGCACCGTCAGGTTCCACTGCTGGGTGCTGGGCGAGATGAACCGCTGCGGCACTTCAAGGCCAAACAGGCTGATGGTATTGCCATCAAACGCGGGCGAACCGTTCACAGTATCTTGAGTCTTGTTGCCGTTGCTGTCGAAAAAGCCGAGGAAGTGCGAGTACGACGGTACAAAGCTGGGGTCAATTACTCCACCTACGGGGAGCCTGCCAGGGCCAGTGGAAAACAGCGTGCCAAGAGTTCCCGGAGGTCCTGAGGCGAAAGTGATCGGCAGGATTGGCGCAGTGAAGCTCATCTGATCCACGGTGCCGACATCCTCTTTTACATAAAAGATGCCAACGCCACCACGCACGGCCGTCTTGTGTTTGCCAAACACATCCCAAGCGAAGCCGATGCGAGGGCCCCAGTTCTTCGCATAGTCGTTGCTTAGAACGGTTTCGCTGCGGTCTCCGCTAAAGCCGGGAATGTTGAAGCTATTCACTCCCTTGGGAAACACAAAGGGACTGATGCCCTGATTGGCCAACGATGAGATGGTGTTGCCGATGTGGTGGAGATTGTCGCTAGGCGCACCGAAAGCCTCAAAGCGCAGGCCCAGATTCAGCGTCAAGTTCGGCGTCAGGTTCAAGTCGTCCTGTGCGAAGGCGGCAATATCATTAAAGCGGTATTGATGATTTGCTACACCACTGCCGCCGAAGCTAAAGAAGGGCGCACCGATGAGGAAGTTCTGGAACTCATCGTATTGCGTCTCGCCGTCCAAGGGCGAGATGCCGGGTGCGAAGAACGTCTGTCCGTTGAAGACTTGCGGAAATACCTTGTCGAGTATCACCCGGTCAAGCTGCCCACCGATGCGAAGGCGGTGGCGTCCGACGGTCCAGCTCACGGTATCGAGGAAGGTCAGATTGTTCTGGTTCTGCGACTGATCCGCGCCGGGGGTGGGGCCGATCTGAAAACCCGGGAAGGTGAACTTATAGATCGTTTTGTAGAGATTGCTGTTGGGCCGGTCAATCCCGAGCTGGTCCACGGTGACAATCGGCGTGTTGACCGCATTGTTGTCAATGTGTACAAAGCCGAAACGGAACTCATTCAGCAAACGTGGGCTGAAGATGTGAGTTTCGGTCAGGTTCAGGAAGCGATCTTTCACCGGAAGGTCGAGGGGGAAGTTGAGGTCGGTGGAGTTGATGCCTCCACCCAGCGTGGCTTGTAGGCCACCGGCTCCGAAGGGCAGGTTCGACTCAAAGTTGGAGAAAAAGAAGCGTGCAGCGAAATGGTCGCTGCCACCCCGAAAGTCTTTGTCGTAGTTCGCGGTGAACTGATCGTCGGTGTATTTGCCGGGACGACTAAAGGTAAAGTTCGAACGCTGCCGTTCGGTGGGTAAACTGGGGTCGTTGGGTGCGAGAGAAGGGATGAGGAAGCCGCCGGTGCCTCCGCCAAACTGATTACCCTGCAACTGCAAAAGTTTGAGCGAAACCGGGTCAATCGCACCTTCCGGAATATTGAAGAAAGACTCGAGCGAACCCGCCGAACGGTCGGTAGGAATCGTCGGAATGATAGTGCTGACCAGCGTGCCGTCCGAAAGTCCGCTACGCTGGCGGGTTCCCTGATAGTTCACAAAAAAGAAGCCCAGTTTGCCCTCTTTGCTCACGGGCCCGCCCAGGCTTCCGCCAAAGATGTTCTGCTTGATATCAGGACGCTGCTGCCCCTGTCCTTTCAGGAAGTATTCGTTGGCGTTGAGGGCGGTATTGCGAAAGAACTCGAAAGCGCTGCCGTGGAACTGGCGGGTGCCACTCTTCAGAATGGCGTTGATGTTGCCACCACTGTTGCGGCCTTGCGAGGCGTCATAGAGGCTCGTCTGCACCTTGAACTCCTGCACCACGTCCGGGCTGGGCAGCGGAGTATTGGTGAGGGACGCGACGTTGTAGTCGGAAGCCGAGATGCCTTCGATCTGGTAATTGTTGTTGTCGTCGCGGGCTCCGTTCACGGTGATTCTGTTAACGCCCCGACCCAGTGAAGCCGAGTTGTTCAACTCCGAGGCCGCGCCCGAGGAGAGCGTCAACAACTGCTGAAAATTTTGTGTGGCAAGAGGCAGTGAGCGTATGGTGGCGGCTTCAATGGACTGGCCAGTGGTCGCGGTTGTGGTCTCCACTGTGGGGGTTTCGGCGGTGACGTCCACCTGCTGCGTGACAGATGCGGGTTGCAATTTGACGGTCAGGCGGGTGGTTTCCGTGACCCGTACTGCGACCCCTATGAGTCTTTCTTCCGCAAACCCTTTGCTCTTGATGCTCACGCTATAGGTGGCTACAGGAAGCAATTGCGCCGCGAACCCGCCCGTGCTGTTCGTAACTACGCTGCGGACCACCGTGCCCGTGTCCTGATTTGTGACGCGAATCTCTGCGCCAGCTATGACAGCTCCAGAGGCATCCTGCACAATGCCAGTGATGGCGCCGGTCGCGCCGCCTTGGGCAAGAATCGCCGCGGAGGCGATCACGACGAAAAGAGTGCGAGAAACCAGAATCCTGACCATCTTCAGCATGAGCGTGACTCCCCCAAACGTATCCGTTGCAAAAAATGCGTGATCAGACGAGCGGAAACTCCCTAATCCGATAGGCAAAGACCCAGCAAAAAACCAAATAAATCAGGTGATTTGCGGGTCTTTGAAAATTTCTATCAGAGTAAAGGAAAGAGCAGAAGCCTGACAACAGGCAAACGACCATTCGGGAGTTACCGAGGGACATCTATCCATGGACTGCATTAAATAGCGTCGGCTGCTAGAGCCCTTTGTAAGCGCCGCCATCTACCAGAATGGTTTGCCCGGTGACGAAAGAGGCTCGATCGGAGGCGAGCCATACGATCGCGTCGGCTACTTCGTCGGGTTCACCGACTCGCTTGACGGCAGAATCGGCCGCCCAACCCGCGAACATTTCGTCCACGGATTTTCCAGTTGCCTTAGCTCTGGTTGCGGCAAGGCTCTTCAGGCGGTCGGTCGCCGTGTAGCCCGGGCCTACGTTGTTCACCAGAATGCCGTCCTTGCCAAACTCGTTCGCAAGACTTTTCACCAGTCCGACGACTGCGGCGCGGACGGCGTTGGAGAGAACCAGATCGGGAACGGGCTGCTTGGTGGTAACCGAAGTGATCGTGATGATGCGTCCCCATTTCTTTTGCTGCATGTGGGGAATGACTTCGCGGGCGAAGCAGACTGTGCTCAAGAAGTTAGCATTCACGGCGCTCTGCCAATCTTCCAGAGTGCAGGCTAGAAAGCCCTTGGCGGGCGGGCCGCCCGCGTTGGTGACGCAAATATCCACGCTGCCAAAGCGGGCGACAGTGGCGGCGACGAAGTCGCGCACTTTGGCAGTGTCAGTCACATCGAAGGCTTCGGCGAAGACTTCAGTTCCAAAACGGGAACGAATGTTCGCGGCGGCGGCCTCCAGCGTCGCACTGGTACGGGCGCATAAAGCGAGAGAGCAGCCTTCCGCCGCTAGTTTTTCTGCCGCCGCCAAGCCAATGCCCTGGCTGGAAGCGGCAACAAGAGCAACACGACCCTTCAATCCGGTATTCATGTGGCGATTATAGACGCCCCGAGAGTGTCAGAAATTCGGGCGCTGAAGTAATCCCCGGTAGTGGGATTGCCGAAGGACACAAAGAGCCAGAGCGGGTTGGTGTGATGAATGGACCGAGGATGAGGCGTGGGCAACGGGCCAGTGGAGTGATTCGCAATGTATGGTCGTCGGTCGTGCGCATAGGGCCTGTCGCTGCCGCCGCGTGCCTCGTATTTGCGGTGAGCGTCAGCCCGGCCCAGACAGGCAGCCAGCGGTTAGCAGAGAAGGCGCAGGCAATGTTGCACATGGCGGAATTTGTGCAATGGCCGGGGGAAGGCTCCGGGGGTGGGCCATTTCAGGTATGCGTGCTGGGAGACCCGCCGCTGTCGGTGGAAATACAGAGCCAGGCGGCAGGGCGGCTGCTGCACAAGCGGGTCGTGGACGTCCGCATAGCCAAACGGCCGGAAGATACACGGACTTGCCAGATGGTCATTCTGGGTGGGGCGTCGGCTGGAAGAAGTAACGCCTTGGTCGAATCCCTGCGAGAGATGGATGCGGTGACGATTGCGGACTGGGACGGTTTTTGCAAGGTTGGCGGCATGATGGAGATCGCGGAAGTGGAGGGCGGCTATCACTTCCGCGTGAACATGGATGCGGTCACGGCCAGTCACCTGACCGTGAGTTCCCACTTTCTCATGTTGGCCACCATTCTGCATCCCGGCAAGCGAGGCTGAAGAGGGGAATGGAGGATCACGGGAAAAAACGGCAGGGGTCATTGCATGGGCAACTGACTCTGGTGACCACAGTGACCAGCGTGGCGGCGCTGTTGTTTGCCTGCCTGGCGTTCGTGATTTACGACCGCTACATCTCGCGGCTGGACCTCGCACACGATGCGGATACCACCGGACGCATGGTCGCCGCGAACACGGCGGCGGCGATGACCTTCCATGATCCCGCTGCAGCGGCCCAGGTACTGGAAGTGCTCCGGGCCAAGCCGCAGGTGCTGGCCGGGTGTTTGTATTCGGCGAACGGAGCTAAGTTCACATTCTTCGAGCGCGACCCCAGTCACGCACGCTGTCCCCAGCGCGCGGAAGCAATTACTGGCACGTTTTTTCGGGATCAGCTTTTCTACCAGCAGTCGGTGGACCTGCTCGACGAGAAGATCGGATCCATCGTTCTGGTGATGGATCTGGAGGCAATGCGGGCGCGGGTGCGCCGGTATATGGAAGTCGCCGGGCTGGTGCTGCTGGTGACTACGATCCTGGCCTATTTCGTGGCGCGGACTTTGCAGCGCGTGATTGCCCGGCCGATTCTGGAACTGGTGACGCTGGCGCGATCGGTGTCGGAGCGCAGGGACTATAGCGTTCGGGCGACTGGTACCGGGTGGGATGAGATTGGACAGTTGGTGCGCTCCTTCAATGAGATGCTGGAGCAGATTCAGCGCCGGGACGCAGTGCTGGAAAAACATCGGGATCAACTGGAAGGGGAGGTGGAGCGGCGGACTAAGGAACTACGCCGGGTGAATGGCGAACTGAGCCAGGCCAAGGAGTTGGCGGAGGGGGCCAACCAAGCCAAGAGCGAGTTCCTGGCTAACATGAGCCATGAAATTCGCACTCCGATCAACGGCATTATGGGCATGGCGGAACTAGCGCTTGATACCCCGTTGACGCCCGAGCAGCATGAATATCTCACGCTGGTGCGTTCTTCGGGCGAAGCGCTCCTGACGATCGTGAACGACATCCTCGATTTTTCAAAAATTGAAGCCGGCAAGATGGAGATGGAGTCGCTGGAGTTTGACCTGCATGACGTGGTGGGCGAAACCGTGAAGAGCATGGCGGTGCGGGCGCATCAGAAGTCGCTGGAGCTTGCATTTGAGATTGATCCAGGGGTGCCGGATCGGGTGATCGGGGATCCCGGGCGGGTGCGTCAGGTGTTGTTGAACCTGGTGGGGAATGCTTTGAAGTTCACCGAACGCGGCGAAGTATTGGTGCGAGTCTCGCCAGCAGCGTTGGGTTCGGAAGCTGGCCCAAAGACTTGCATTGAATTCTCAGTCACAGATACGGGCATTGGCATTCCCGGGGATAAGCTCGATACCATCTTCCGCGCCTTTGAGCAGGCGGACAACAGCGTGACCCGGCGTTTTGGCGGAACGGGTTTGGGTCTCAGCATCAGCCGCAGGCTGGCCAGCATGATGGGCGGCAATATCGGCGTGGAAAGTGAGTTTGGTCGCGGAAGCCGTTTCTACTTTACGTCTGAGTTTGAACGAGTGACGACCGCGCCGACCTTGCCACCCTCCAACATCACCTGCCTGCACGGTGCGCCGGTGCTGGTGGTGGACGACAACAGTACAAATCGACGCATCCTGGCTGCCATGGTGAGTAAGTGGGGGCCTGAAGTGCAGGTGGTAGCGGGCGGTGAAGCAGCCTGGGAATCACTGCAGGAGGGCGTAAGGCAGGGCAAGCCTTTTGTTCTGGCGCTGATTGATGCGAATATGCCCGACGTCAGCGGCTTCGATCTGGCCGAGCGCATGAAGTGGCACCCGGAGATTCGTAAGACCAAGCTGGTGATGCTGACTTCAAGCGGACAAAAGGGCGATGGGCAACGGTGCAGAAAGGTTGGCATCTCCGCCTACATGCTGAAGCCAGTGCGATCCAGTGAATTGCTCACCGCGATTCTGACGGTGATGACGCGGAAACAGAGCGTGGAGGAGCCTTTGGTAACGCGCCACTCCCTGCGCGAGGCGCGGCGCAAGGCGCACGTTCTGGTGGCGGAAGATAATCCAGTCAACCAGATTCTAATGCGCAAAGTGCTGGAGAAGCTGGGGCACAACCTGATGATTGCCAACCACGGGCGCGAGGCTCTGGAACTCACTGGACGGCTACAGTTCGACTTGGTGTTCATGGATGTGCAGATGCCCGAGATGGATGGACTCCAGGCGACGCAGAAGATTCGCGAACGGGAACAAGGTTCGCACCTGCATCTGCCCATCTTTGCCATGACTGCCCATGCGATGAAGGGTGACAGGGAACGCTGCCTGGAGTCTGGCATGGATGACTACATAGCCAAACCCATTCAGATTTCCGATGTGGAACGTGCGATCGAGAAGGTGCTGAGTCAGAATCCCGGCAAGGCTCGCGTTGCGACTGAGTCTTCCACTATCGCAAGCCCTGTACCTGCGAAGAGCAGTCCAGCCGCAGACACTCCGGTCTTCTCACGCGAGCGGGCTCTGGCGCAGCTGGGTGGGGATGAAGATGTGCTGAAGGAAGTGCTGGGCGTGTTCTTGCAGGAAAGCGGAAAACGCATGGCAAGCCTGAGAGCGGCGGTGGAAGCTACAGACTCGGAGGCGGTATATAAGATCGCCCATTCCTTGAAAGGAGCGGCGGGATGCGTCAGCTTGACCCGGGCGGCGGAAGAGGCCGGAGCGCTGGAACGCATGGGTCGTGAGCAGGCTATGGACGAGGCGAGACCCCTGCTGGAGTCTCTTGAATCGCTGATGACTCAAGCCGTGCAACAGATTTGTGAGGAATTCCCCGAGTTTGCGGAAACTGTACTCACGAAAGGAGCGGGTGCGTGACGAACGAGATCGCAGAAGTGACCGTACCGCAAGTCCCAACTCCGCCGCAGAATACGGGAGAGCTGACTCGGCCAAATGCTGTTCCGGAGCCGCGGTCGGTGCTGCTGGCGGAAGACGACGCCGTCTTCCGCAGCGTTCTGCAGAGCTGGCTGCGCAAGTGGGGCTACCAGCTTACCGTGGCCAAGGACGGAAGCGAGGCTTGGGAGGCACTGCAATCGGAGAACGCGCCGCGTCTGCTGGTGCTGGACTGGATGATGCCGGGCATGGACGGGCCGGAGATCTGCCAGAGGCTACGCGTTGCTGCGGACGGACCTTACCGCTACGTGGTGCTGCTGACGGCGCGAGGCGAGAAGGCAGATATTATTGCCGGACTGGAAGCCGGCGCGGACGACTACCTGACCAAGCCCTTCGACGTGAACGAGTTAAAGGTGCGATTGCGCGCCGGGCAACGCATTCTGGACTTGGAAGATGGGTTGATGCAAGCACAGGCCGAATTGCAACATCGGGCGACGCACGATGCGCTGACCGGTGTGTTGAATCGCGGCGCAGTGCTGGCGGCGTTAGCCAGTGAGATGAAGCACAATGTGGCTCGAGGAGGCAGACTGGGTCTGCTGATTGCTGACATTGATCACTTTAAGAAAGTGAACGACACCCACGGCCACTTGGCGGGGGATGCAGCGTTGCGCGGCGTGACCGAGCGCTTGCGGAATTGTATGCGTGCGAATGATGTGCTGGGGCGATATGGTGGCGAAGAGTTCCTGATTCTGGCACCGCGCAGTGATCGCGCGGGTGTTCGAGCTTATGGAGAAAGACTGCGAGCTGCCGTCGCGGAAACACCGATTTTGACCGAAGCAGGGCCGCTGCCAATTACATTGAGCCTTGGGGCCGTGGCCGTAGATGTCGAGTATCCACCGAGCCAGCAGGAAGAATTATTACGTGCTGCGGATGAGGCGTTGTACCGCGCCAAGGCAGAGGGGCGAAACCGGGTGGTGGTGGCGGGCAAGGATGCGGTAGGGATGGCTCTCAGTGCGTTTCCACAATGAGGTTGTTCGCAGCGTCTGTGTAGAACGTAGCGCTGCCAGTGACGACCGTAGTCGCGCTGTACTCGGTGATGACTGTGGGACCGCGATAGCGTCTGCCGGAGACCAGCAAAGTGCGCTCAAAGACAGGCGGCGCTGCCTTGCCGGGCTTAACCCGGCGGATTGCCACTGAATTTTCAGCGGTGCGATGAGTTGACTGCATCTGGTGGGCATTCTTGCCGCTCGTGGGATTGGCACCTGGCAAGGTAGCCCGCAGGCGCAGAGTGACGATTTCGACTTCGCCTTCGGGATGCGAGTAGCCATAGCGGCGATGATGCTCGGCATGGAAATCTTGCAGCAGATTCTTGCCAAAAGAAATGTTCAGTTCATAGCCTTGTCCGCGATAGCGCAGGTCGGCACTACGAGCGAGGCACGGTTTGCCGGACCAGACTTCAGCCCGGAAGGCAGCCATCGCGGCGGACTCGAGTTTCCTGAACTCCACTTCCAACTTGCGCAGCGGAGCGGCTCCTTCACAACGCAGCAATACCGTGCGTGAAAAATCCTTCACCACATCGCTGACGAGAATGCCGTAGGCGGAGAGCGCTCCCGGCATCTGCGGAATGATGACCTGCGGAATCCTCAACGCGGCCGCAAGTTCGCAGGCGTGCATGGGGCCTGCGCCCCCAAAGGCGACGAGGGCATAGTCGCGCGGATCGTAGCCGCGCTCAATAGAGACGACGCGGATGGCGGCCTCCATGGTGGCATTGACGACGCGAATCACTCCAGCGGCGAACTGCTCAAGCGTGAGTCGCGACTGTTGCGCGCGGAGCCAGTCTTGGGTGACGCAGCGTGTGCGTTCGAGGTCGAGCACAAAATCGCCGCCTAGGAAGCGGTCAGCGGGCAGACGGCCCAGCAGCAGGTTTGCGTCGGTGACGGTCGGCTGCATGCCTCGGCCATAACAGATGGGGCCAGGACTTGCCCCGGCGGATTCGGGGCCGACGCGCAGAGCGCCAGCTGCATCGAAGCGGGCGAGCGAGCCTCCACCTGCGCCGACGGTGTGAATGTCCAGCATGGGGACGCCAACAGGCAGGCCCGCGACTTCAGCGGAGTGGCTGGGCGCGGGCACGCGGTCTATGAGGGATACATCAGTGGACGTGCCACCCATGTCGAACGCGATGATGCGGTCAAATCCGCTGCGTCGTGCGGCTGCAGCGGCACCGATGACGCCACCAGCGGGGCCGGAGAGTACGGTGCGGACTGGTTCGCGCGCGGCGGTATACAACGCTGTGATGCCGCCGCTCGACTGCATCACGAAGATGCGAGATTTTCTCGATGATCGTTTCAAGGATGGTTTCGAGTTTGCACCGAGCTCGGCGGTTTGGGTTTGCACGTTGCCAAGATAGCGCGCCATCAGTGGCTGCAAGTACGCATTCACCGCGACCGTGCTCATACGCTCGTACTCGCGGAACTCAGGCAGAATCTGATACGAGAGTGAGAGCGGCAAGCCAAGCGGCGCGAGTGCCTGCGCGACCACTTGTTCGTTATTCGGATTCGCGAAGCCGAACAGTAGACAGACGGCGATAGCTTCAGCATCAGACGCGGCTATCTGTTCACGAAGTATCGCTAGTTCGGCTGACGTAGCCGAGCGCAGGATCTTGCCGTGCGCGTCCGTCCTCTCGGCCACGCCAAATCGCAGTGCGCTTTCCACCAGTGGCGGCATGCGGTCAAAGAAAAAATCGTAAAGCTTGGGGCGGGCCTGGCGTCCGATCTCAATCGCGTCTTCAAAGCCAGCTGTCGTAACGAGCGCTACGCGCGCACCTTTGCGTTCGAGCAATGCATTCGTGCCCACTGTGGTGCCGTGCAGCAACAGCAGATCGTCCGTCACGCCGATGGTGCGTAACGCGCTGACAATGGCTAGCGAGGCATCAGTTGGAGTGGAAAAAACTTTGAGCGTGCGTAGCTCCCCGCGCTCGCGCCACACGCAGTCAGTAAACGTGCCGCCGGTATCTATGGCGACGACGAGCGGAGCGAACGTGGGCTTACGCTTGGCGGACCTTTTCTTCACCGTCGCGCGCGCACTCATCTAGTGCTGTTCGTCCGGCTGGGTGCCGGCGGCGACCGCCGTGCCCTTGCCGGTAGTGAAGGCGAAATTGTGCAGAGTCTTCTGCTCCATCTCGTGCGCCTTGGCGGAGCCGGTCGCCGGACTCGGACTCGCTGAGCGTTTCACGCTCAACACCTGGCGATCGCCCGCGAGATGACGCAGGCGTGGCAGCATGTAGAACAGCGGCCCTTGATTCGCCGGTTCTTCCTGCACCCACACCAGTTCGTGCGCATCTGGATGCTTCGCCAACTCCGCTTCGAGTTCGGCTTGCGGGAACGGATAGAGCTGCTCGATAAACAGGATCGCCGTGTTCTCGTCTTTGCGGCGGCGGCGCTCCACTTTGAGCTCGTGGCCTATCTTGCCGGAGCACAACAGCAAGCGTTTCGCATTCGCTACTTCAGAATCCGGCAATACATTGTGGAACAGGCCGGTGGTGAGGTCACTGAGCGGTGAAGCAGCTTCAGGGCTGCGCAACATGCTCTTTGGAGTGAACACAATGAGCGGTTTGCGCCACGAGCGCAGAGCCTGGCGACGCAACAGATGGAAATATTGCGCGGCGTTTGACGGCTGGCAGATCTGCATGTTGTCGCGCGCGGCCAGTTGCAGATAGCGCTCAATGCGCGCACTGGAATGCTCCGGGCCTTGCCCTTCATAGCCGTGCGGCAACAGCAGCGTGATGCCCGACAGCAGTCCCCATTTCTCTTCACCTGCGCTGATGAACTGATCAATCACTGCCTGCGCGACATTCGCGAAGTCGCCAAACTGGGCTTCCCACAACACCAGCGTTTCAGGGAAGTCGCGACTGTAACCATACTCAAAGCCCAGCACGCCCTGCTCTGAAAGGGTTGAGTTGAAGATCTGGCACGCTGCCTGACCAGGCGCGATGTTGGCCAGCGGCATATAAATCTCTTCGGTTTCGTTATCCACCAACACCGAATGCCGCGTGTTAAAGGTGCCGCGACGGCAGTCTTGTCCACTCATACGAACTGGCGTTCCATGCGCGACGAGGCTGGCAAAAGCTAGAGCTTCGCCCATGCCATAGTCGAGTGCGCGCTTGCCCTGTGACATTTCCGCACGCTGTTCCAGCAGTTTCTTAATCTTCGGATGCAAGCGAAACCCGCTGGGCACCGAAGTAAGCCGCTCGCCGAATTGGCCGAGTTCATCCGCAGAAACTGTAGTTGCGACTTCGTATTCCGCCTTGTGCAGTCCACCGCAAAAAGCGTCCCAATAATGCGGCATCTCGCGCATCAACGGCTTCTTCTTGATGGACTTGCTCTCTGCCTCGGCTGCGTCAAAAGCGCTCCGCACTTCCGCGATCAGCGGCGCGGCGTCGAGGTTATGTTGACTCGCATAAATCTCGTAGAGCGCGGCATGATCTTTAATCACGCGATACGTTTTCGGCTGCGTGATCGTCGGGTCGTCCACTTCACTGTGGCCGTGGCGACGATAGCCGATCAAATCAATCACCACATCGGTGTGAAAGTTCTCGCGATACCCAGCCGCGATGTGCGCCACGCGCAGAACTGCGTCGAGGTCTTCCGCATTTACGTGGAAGATGGGCACAGCCTGACGCTTTGCAATGTCGGACGCGAACGGCGAAGAATGCTCCTCGGTATAACTCGTCGTAAATCCGATCAAGTTGTTGACGATAATCTGCAACGTTCCGCCGACGGTGTAAGCAGGCAGATCAGCCATGTTGAGCGTCTCGGCCCAAATGCCTTGTCCCGCGAAGGCAGCGTCGCCGTGAATCAATATCGGCAGCACGCGGCGGCGTTCGCTGTCGCCAAAGCGATCCTGCTTGGCGCGCGCCCGCCCAATCGTTACAGGGTCCACCGCCTCAAGATGACTGGGGTTCGACACCAGATGCATCTCGACGGTGTGTCCGTTGCGGGTGTCATAATCGCCGGTCGCGCCCATGTGGTATTTGACGTCGCCCCCGCCCAGCACGCTGCGTGGGTCAACATCTTCAAAGCTTGCCAGTACTTCACTCAGCGGACGGCGCATCACGTTCAGCAGCACGTTCAGCCGTCCGCGATGGCTCATGCCCATCAGGCACATTTCGGTGCCGTGTTCCGCAGCTGCGGCCAGAATCTCATCCAGCAAAGGAATCAGCGAGGTGTTGCCCTCGAGCGAAAAGCGTTTGGTGCCCAGATAGCGCTGCTGCAGCGTTTGCTCAAACAGGTCCGACCAAACCAGCAGATCGAGCACGCGAGCTCTATCCGGCTCAGGCGCAGAGGCTTCGAGCTGCTCGGCGATCCACTGCCGACGCTCCGGCTGCAAAAGATGCTGAAAGTCGGCCCCAATAGAGCCGCAATAAATCGCACGCGCTTCGGCAGCGATCGCGTCGTCGTCGCCGTCGAAATCCGACAGCGCGGCTTGCGGACGCGGCTGCATCAGGCCGAGCGGATCGAGATTGGCTTCGAGATAACCCCAACGGCGGAAAAGCTCGAAGATGGCAGCGCGGCGTTCGCGATCTCCATCAGGAGATTGCACTGCGACGGCTCCATTGGCGGAAGAGGACTTGCTAGGCGGCATGAATGAAAGACTCGATGATGGCGATGAATGCGACATCTTTAAGGATAAAGGAAAAGGGGTGAGGCGTGCAGGAAGGGGCGCATTCCGATTCATTCCAAAAGCGAGGTCAGCGCGCTGAGCGAATTCGTTGAGGATGGAAGTGGGCAAATCCTCGATTGCGTAGGTGGCAGCGTCGGATTATACTTTGAGTACCCTCCCCGGGGCTGTCACGCAAGCAAATCGCTGATTCAAGGAGTTTCCTGTGAATGTCGCCAACGTAATTTTGCAACAGGCTTTTGTCGCAATGCGTGTCTTACGCCCCAACAGAAAGTCAGCTTCGCACGGACGAATAGTATGGGCGATTCTCTTGGCGATAATCTTTGGGGCATGCATCGATTCCGCCAGTTTGACGGCGCAGACCTACAGCACGCTTTACGACTTTGCAACGTCGCCAGACACTGGGTACCCCTCCGGCAACCTAATTATGGACACAGGCGGCAACTTGTATGGTACAGGGAGCATCGGTGGCGCGAACCAGAGGGGCGCAGTGTTTCAGCTCTCTCCGCCTAGCTCACCGGGCGGCGCATGGAAGGAAACCGTAATCCACAGTTTCACACCTGGTGGGGACGGTACTGGCCCCTTTGGGCAGCTAGCCATTGATAAAGCTGGAAATCTTTATGGTGTCACTTATTCCGGTGGCAACAACTCATGTGTATCTGGATGCGGCGTTGTATTCAAGCTAAAACCCCCAACCACTCAGGGAGGTGCTTGGAGTTATCGAATCATGTACACCTTTATGGGTGGCTCTGATGGCTTCTATCCAGGGGGAGGAGTTGTAGTGGACTCCAAGGGTGCCCTGTACGGGAATACCTTTTATGGCGGGACGTACTTCGCTCCGGGTAACGACTACAGCGGAACGGTCTTCAAGCTTCATCGCAGGGCAGCACATGGATTAAGACTACTTTGCACAGTTTTGGCGGGCCAGCGGACGGCTTCGCTGCCAATCTTGGCTTAACCCTAGACTCATCGGGCAACTTGTATGGTACCACCAGCGGCGGCGGTACAAATGGCTCCGGCACGGTATTTGAGCTCACACCACCTGTATCTGGCGATGCTTGGTCTGAGAGCGTGCTTTATTCCTTCGCATCGGAGTATCCGTACAGCGAAATGATCAGGGATAAGGGCGGGCACTTATTCGGCACTACCTATTCAAGTGCAACAGGCGCAGATTCAATCTATCGACTCTCTCCGCCAGCCCTCACCAAAACCGTCTGGCAATTTGATGAGTTATATTCTTCGCCGCCCGCTGGAGGTGGTTTTCTACCAGGGCTGGCGCTTAACCGGGGGACAAGCAATTTTTATGGGTTAACTTCACCGAACCCCACTTATTCGTGCGGCACATTATACGAACTAGCCCAGCCTGCCGTTGCTCGCGGTGCCTGGACATACAGCACGGTGCACTCTTTGCAAAGCGGCGGAGTCATCGATGGATGTACCTTTGACAATGGTCCATACGGCCTCTTTGTAGGTGCCGACGGCACCTTGTTCGGTGTCACATTCACGGGAGGAGCCTCGTCCCGTGGGACTGTATTTCAGGTTACACCTCAATAACGCGCGTTCCTCGCGGTTTCCACTTATAGAGAGTCGAACCCTGAAAGACGTGGGCTTTGGCTTACGTGTTATTCGGTGATCTCTCGCAGCGCTGCCAGCAAGCGATCTACCTCGTCCACCGTGTTGTAGTGCACTAAGCCAACGCGCAGAAACCCGCCGCTGGCTTCCACGCCGAGTTGCTCGGTGAGGTTCATGGCATAGTAGTTGCCATCCCACAGAAAGAAGCCCTGCTCACCCAGCTTGGACGCCAGTTCGAGCGGTGAGCAGCCGGGCCGGTTAGCCCCGCTTGCGTCTTCGATTCGCAGTGCAATCGTCGGGCATCGCTGTGCAAATTTCGCTGGGTCGGTGACGCCGTACACCTTGCATCCACGAATGGCCGCGCAACCGGACAGGAAACGTTCCATCAGTCCGCGCTCATATTGCTCAATGGCGGTGTAGGCGGCGAGCAGGGTGTCGCGGCGCGTGGCTACAGCTGGCTGAATCTTACGGCCGAGTTCGGCGAGATAATCCACGCAGGCGGTAATGCCAGCGATGCACTCGTGATTGAGCGTGCCATGTTCCCAGCGATTGGGAACATTGTTGGTGAGCGGTCGTACTTTATAGGGCGTAAGTCGCTTTAGGTGTTCGCGCTTGCCGTAAAGCACGCCCATGTGCGGCCCGAAAAATTTGTAGGTGGAGCACACAAGAAAATCAGTATCGAGCGCGCGCACGTCAATCACTCCGTGCGGCGTGTAATGGACGGCGTCAATATACGTGAGCGTGCCGACGGCATGCGCCAGCCGAATCACTTCGCGCGCATCGTTGATCGTCCCGACCGCATTCGACGCATAGCCGACGGCGACGAGCCGCGTATTGGCGTTGATCTTCGACGCGAAGTCGGCCATGTTGAGCGTGCAGTCGGCGTGATTCACCTCGACGACGCGGATGGTGACGCCCCTTTCTTCTAGCGCTTTCCACGGAGAAAAATTTGCGTCGTGGTCGAGATAAGTGAGGACGATTTCATCACCTGGCCCCCACTCGCGGCTAAGGGAGCGGCTCATCATAAAAGTGAGCGCCGTCATATTCGCGCCGAAGACGACTTCGTCGGCGTCGCAGTTAAGAAAGTCGGCCATCGCGGAACGGGCACTTGCGATCATCAGGTCAGTGTTGCGGCTGGTGGGGTACGCACCCTGCGTGTTCGCATTGTTGAACGTCAGGTATCCGCTGATGGCGTCAATGACCTGCTGCGGCACCTGTGTGCCACCCGGGCCGTCAAGAAAAGCGGCGGGATGTCCGTTGACAGACTGTGCGAGGGCGGGGAACTGGGCGCGAACCCAGGCGATAGGGAAGGAATTTGTAGTGTTCACTTGGGAATGATAAATGAGGGAGACAGCGGAGGATCGGGGCTGCACCCTGCAGCGGAAAGGTTGATACAGTAGGGGTCCTTCGACTCCGCAGTAGTCTCTCGCTCGCGAGAGACTACTGCTCCGCTCAGGATGACACGCCCACAAGAGTGCCGCTCGGCTAAGACACCGCCCGCAGAAAGTCGGCGAGCAGACCGTACGCAGTGATTTCGAGCCCGGGACTGAGCTCGTAGAGTGCAAGTCCGGGCAGCACGTCTGTTTCAAACTGAATGGCGGAGGACGTGCCGGAGACGCGCGCAAGGGGATCGTCGCTCGCCAGTTTTTCAGGCCGCGCGCTAGCAAAAACGGAATTGCCAACTCGTCTCGCTTCGCAGACAAGCTTGTAGGGTGTGTCCGCAGTGCGAGCCGCGCGAATCTCTTCCGGATGTGCGCAAAGTTCAGCGATGCCTTCGCGGGTAATGGAGTTCAACTCCAGCTTCACGCCCATCAGTACGCGAACGAGAGCAGCAGTCTTCAGCGCAGCATCCCAGCCTTCAATGTCGTACGACGCGTCGGCTTCGGCAACGCCAGCCGCCTGCGCGCGCGCAAGGGAATCGGCGAATGACAATCCTTCTTCAATGCCGCCGAGAATCACGTTGGTGGTGGAGTTGAGAATGCCGCGAAACCCGCGCACCTCGGCCAGTGGCATGGCATCACGGAATAGCGAAAAAATCGGCACACCATCCATCACAGCGGACTCGAACAGATAGCGGCGACCCTGTGCCGCAGCCAGCGAGGTGAGTTCTTCATAGCCGTGAACCACCGGCCCCTTATTGGCGGATATCGCATGTGCGCCAGCTTGCATGGACGCGCGAAGATAACTAAGCGCAGGCTCGCCGTGATGCGGGTCGAGCGCGATGGTCTCGAACACGACGTCGGGCTTCGTCGCAGAGAGCCAGTCGTCAACGTCATCGCAAGCAATGATTTGCCCAGTGCTTGCGCGGATGTCGCCCTCCACGAGCGCCGTTCGATCAAGCCCAGAAGCGTCCGCCTGCCAGCCGAGACGCCGCGAGGCCACGCCGGTGATGATCCACTCGATACCGCGCTCGTCGCGGAGACGCGACTCGCGCTCCATCAGCAGGCGAACGAGGGTTCGTCCCACATTACCGAGGCCGAGAAACGCGAGGCGATAAGTTCGAGCCGACGCACCGCCCCCTCCATGCTTGCCGGTGTGCACGCTAAATTCCATGCGCCTTCAGTGGACGAATCTTGTAAAGCACGCGTACCTCGCCCGGTCGCGCGTAAGGATACTTCGCCTGTCCCAAATACTTCATCGAGAGCTTATCAATCATGTCGTTCGCGCCGTCGGTGGTAACGACCTCGACCTTGCCGCGAATCTCAAGATAACGGTAGGGGTTTGCGGGATCCTGAATCTCGATGGTGACGCGTGGATCGCGGCGGATGTTGCGATCCTTCAGGCGACCTTCAGCGGAATCAATGAGGACGAACTCGCCGTCATAGTCGAACCAGACGGGCGTGACCTGCGGCGTGCCATCCTCGCGAATGGTGGCGAGATGCGCAAAGGCGGGCTTTTGCATCAAGTCGAGATGACTTTCAGGAATGACGGACATGACGAACCCTCCAGCAAGAAATGACTGACGACGACCCGATTATATGCTGCGACCACTGCCTGGCGTCTCCGCAAGACTTTGAGTTTCCGCATCAAGACATTTAATCTGAAGGCTTATATTTTCAGGTACGTAGAAGGAGAAACATGACAATTCCCCTCGAGGGGCAACGTGTGACGAAATCGGCACCGTTCTGGCTCAAGCTGATGCTGGTGGCACTTGCATTGAGCACGGTGGCTGGCATGGCGCAGCCCACCCCCGCAAAGCAGCCGCCGACGGTAGTATTCATGACGGACTTTGGCGTGATTGACGATTCGGTGGCGCTTTGTAGGGGTGTAATGTTCACGCTTACGCCCGATCTGCGGCTGATTGACCTGACGCATCAGGTGACGCCATTTTCGATTGTGGATGGCGCTCGATTCCTGTCGGGGGCAGCGCCTTACTTTCCTGTGAACACCGTTTTCGTAGTGGTGATTGACCCTGGCGTAGGCAGCACGCGCAAGGCCGTGGTGCTCAAGTCGCGCAGCGGACATTATTTTGTGCTGCCGGATAACGGCCTGATCACGCTGGTGGATCAACACGACCCGATTGTGGCGGCCCGCGAAATTACTAATCGCGACTGGATGATCGGGGCGAAGCTGTCGTCCACATTCCACGGACGCGATATCTTCTCGCCAGTTGGCGCTCGCATTGCCCGTGGCGACGATTGGGTGAAAGTAGGGCCTGAGCTAGATGTGAAAACTTTAGTGCGGCTGAACCTGCCGGAAGCAACTGTGAACGCGAGCGGCTTGCACGCACAGGTAATCGCGACCGACGGGCCTTTCGGCAACCTGGTAACGAACGTAGACCGCGAGCTGTTTGAGAAGTTGGGTTACAAGTTGGGCGATATAGTGAGTTTCCATTTGGGCAGCCGTGACCTTTCCGCGCCATTCATGAAGACATTCAGCGACGTGGAAGTGGGCAAGCCACTGTTCTACATAGACTCGCGCGGGCACTTGGGGTTTTCGGTGAACCAGCGGTCCGCAGCGAACATCTATGAAGTAAAACTGCCGGAGACGTTAGAAATTCCAGCAAAGAAATAGTGGTGTTCTGAAACTCTCCTACTAGTAAGGACGTGCTTATGAACTGGGGCCATAGCTCTTTATTGAGGACGATTGCAATTCTCGGGTTCGCGATTTCACTCGCTGTGCAGCCAGGGTTGGCGCAGAGCTATCGCGGTTCGATCAGTGGCCATGTTACAGACAAGACCGGCTCCGTGATTCCGGGGGCCGCGATCTCTGTGGAGAATCTTTCGACAGGACTCAAGCGATCGTCCACCACCGATTCCGAGGGTAGCTTTCGAATCGTTGAGCTGCCAGCAGGCGACTACCGTATTGTCTCGGTTGTAAAATCATTTCAGCAGTTTGCGGGCAAGGTGTCGGTTGCAGTCGGGACTGATAGTGCGATAGATATTGTCCAGCAACTTGCGGGCACAGACCTAGTCGAACTCACAATCGTAGATACCATTCCCCTCGTCGAAACCACGCGCGACGTTCTCGGCCAGGTGGTGTCCGAAAAACTCGTCACCGAGTTGCCCCTCAACGGTCGTGACTTCACTAAGCTGGTAGCACTTACTCCCGGGGCCACTGTCGAACCTTCCGGTGTAGCGGGAACGCAGTCTGGCTTTGGTCAGTTCAACATCAATGGCAATCGCGATCGCTCCAACAATTACACGCTCGATGGCACAGACAACAATGATCCCTTTTTTAATAATTCGGCGTTGAATCAGGTCGGTATCACGGGCGCACCTGCGTCGCTGCTGCCGATTGACGCTATCGCGGAGTTTAACCTACAGTCGCAGTTTGGTGCCGAGTATGGTCGTAATAGCGGGTCAGTGGTGAATGTTGTTACCAAGTCTGGCACCAACCAATTTCACGGTTCAGCGTTTGAGTTCCACCGCAATAGCGCGCTCGATGCTCACAACTACTTCAACACCGGTAGTAAGCAAACGCACTTTGTGAACAATAACTTCGGTTGGTCGTTGGGCGGACCAATTGTCCGCGACAAGACGTTCTTTTTCGGCGCGTACGAAGGCCAGCGAGAGCGGGTAGGGTCTGACTTCAATCTGCTGGTTCCAACTACCGCACAGCGCAACCAGGCGCGCCAGATCGCTCTTGATAACGGTTTGGCGACGATCAACCCGGCCCTTGAGACGATCCTCAATTTCTATCCATCCAGTGACACCGGGGTCGTACCCAGCGTGGTGAACGACAAGAACGACCTGGGCAGCGCCATCGGTAAAGTAGATCACAATTTTTCGCAAAACCAGCAACTCTCGGGCCGCTATGCCTATGCGAGCAGCAATCAAATATTCCCACTAGGTGCCACGGGAAGTTTCGGCAAAGGCTCGCGAATCGGCCGCTTCTCGCAGACATCGCCCGCGCAAGTGCAAGTGGCGTCGGTCAGTTTGCTTTCCACCCTGGGGGCGTACCGAGTGAATGAGCTACGCTTCGGCTACAGCCGGTACAAGACATCGTTCTCCTCACTCGATGCCAGCCCGAATAACGGGAACTTCGTAGACCCAAAGTCGCTAGGTCTGGATTTTGGCACTGGTAAGGTCGGACTGCCGGAGTTTGACTTTAGCGTACCGATAGAAAACTTAGGCGCGCAAGGCTTCAGCGTTCCTCGCGGCAGAACCAGCCAGACCTACCAGATACTTGACAACTTTACCTGGATTCATGGTCGTCACACGATGAAGTTCGGTGGCGAGTTCAGGCGGGCTTTTATCGTGAACTTTAACGACAATCTGGAGCGCTCAATTATCAACTTCTTCCCCAATGGATATGCAGATAACCCAGTTGTAGATACACTGGCTGACTTTTATCTTGGGGGCATAAACGGCGGAGTATTTACACTCGCGCTTACAGGGGACACCAACCGCACTACCTATAACAACGGCGGCAGTACGTTCGTGCAGGATGACTTCGGCCTGGCGTCTAACTTCACCTTGAATGCGGGCTTGCGGCGGGAATATTTTGGCCCGCTGACCGAGAAGAATAATTTGCTCTCTAATATCGCTGCGGATTGGTACCCTGGCGCAGGTGGGAACACACGGCCTTGACTCAGTCTACCGAGCCGACAAGTTGAACTTAGGCCCCCGCATCGGCTTTGCGTGGAGCTTGGTTCCACACACCGTGCTGCGTGGCAGCTATGGAGTTTACTACGACTATGTGCCGCAGCATTTGTTCATTGCAAACTTCACGAGCTCGGCTGGCGTTGCAACAAATCCAGGCGTTACGTCAAAGCCGGTGAATGCGCTGGACTTCAATAGCAGCGTATTCAACGGCTCGGAATCCGGTGTTGTGTATTCGCTCTCGTCCAACCCGCCCAATATCTTCGCCACACCGTTAAAGTTTCACACTCCCTATACACAGAACTGGAATGTTAACGTGCAACAAAAGCTGGCGGGCGACCAGCTGGCACTGGAAGTTGGCTATGTGGGCAGCAAAGGGACGCATCTGGTTCGCTTATACGACCAAAATCAACCTGACGGATTCTTCAACTATCCGAACCCAAACTACAACAACATAGCTACACTAGCGCCGATTGCCGCATCTATCTATCATGGTATGCAGACCACAGTGCGGGCGCAGGGCTATCATGGGCTTTCCGGCTTCACTTCGTATACCTGGTCCAAGGTAATTGACGACGCTTCTGACGGCATTGACTTTGCATCGCAAGTGGCGTTTCCGCAAGATTCCACTAACTTGCGCGCGGAGCGTGGCGTAGCCAGCTTTGATACACGTCAACGCTTCACGCTTGCCCTGAACTACGCTGTACCGCAGATCGGCGCGTTGGGCAAGCGCTGGGGTTCGGCATGGAATCTCAACTCTATTATTACGGCGCAGACGGGGCGGCCGATTCCAGTGATTACGTCGAACGACAACACCAACCGGTTTTATTTCAACCAGAGGCCGAACGTGGTGGCGGGTATCAATCCCATCGTCAATAACTGGAACCCTGCAACGGGATACTTGAATCAAGCGGCATTTACGCAGCCAGGTGATGGAACCTTCGGCAACTTGGGCCGCAACGCGATCTATGGACCGGGGTACAAGAACGTTGATTTCTCACTAAGTAAAGATATTCGGCTATACGAACGTTTCAACCTGCAACTGCGGATGGAAGTCTTCAATATCTTCAATCATCCTAATTTCGCGCAGCCGAACAACGGCATCGTGTTCGGCACGGACAGCAACGGCCAACCGATCAAGAATGGCCTTATCACGCAAACACCAGACGTCGCGCAGGGCAATCCTGGCCTCGGCGGTGGAGGGTCGCGCGTAATGCAGATTGGCTTAAAGCTGAAGCTTTAGCGCAGAGCCTCCACCACCGCGCTGAGCAAGGCCATGAACTGTCCCTTTATACGTTCGCCAGTGTCGAGCACCTCCTGATGGTGGATAGGTTGGTCGAGGATTCCGGCGGCCATGTTGGTTACGCAACTAATGGCTAAGACTTCCATGCCCATGTGGCGGGCCACGAGTACTTCGGGCACAGTAGACATACCTACTAAGTCAGCGCCGATGGTGCGCAGATAGCGAATCTCGGCTGGAGTTTCGTAGTTAGGGCCGAGTAGGCTGACGTAAACTCCTTCCCGCATTCCGGACGCACCGCCAATACGAAGCTTCGCGGCTCCCTCTTGCGCAAGCAATCTCATGCGACTTGAATAGACCTCCGTCATATCCGGAAAGCGCGCACCAAGCCGCTCGTCGTTCGCTCCAGCGAGCGGGTTTTGTCCTTGTAAGTTGATGTGGTCGCGGATAAGAACTAGCGCGCCTTGGGAATATTCGTGGTTAATCCCGCCAGCAGCATTGGTCAGGATGACGGTACGGATGCCCATGCGTCCGCAGACGCGCATGGGGAAGCCAGCCTGCTTGGCGGAGTAGCCTTCATAGAGATGCACCCGCCCCTGCATCACGGCGATCGGTGTTGTGCCAATGCAGCCGATGACAAACTGGCCAGCGTGGCCAATCGCCGTGGAAACGGGGAAGTGTGGGATGTCCGAGTAAGGAATACGAATAGCGCCAGTAAGTTCGTCAGCGAACGCCCCCAGGCCCGAGCCAAGTACAACACCTATGGTAGGGCGTAGCGCCGTAAGTCCGAGCAGGAACGCTGCTGCTTCTTCGGCGAAGGCGAATTCGTTGTCGGCAGTGATGGTCATAAGTTGCGGGATAGATTATCTACAACAGCATCCCTGCAATCGCAGCAGAAAGTAAGTTGGCCATCGTCCCGGCCAGCATGGCTTTGAAGCCGAGACGGGCCAAGTCGTTGCGGCGCGACGGGGCTAACGCGCTGATGCCGCCGATTTCGATCCCAATGTTGCCAAGATTGGCGAACCCGCACAGCGCAAAAGTCGCAATCGTAAATGAGCGCGGATCAATCGCAGCCTGCATCTCGCCGAGTAACTTATAGGCCACGAACTCATTCAGCACCATGCGTGTTCCTAGCAGATTGCCAATAGCGAG
This sequence comes from Terriglobales bacterium, assembly GCA_038229415.1. Classification (GTDB taxonomy): domain Bacteria; phylum Acidobacteriota; class Terriglobia; order Terriglobales; family Acidobacteriaceae; genus JANXUR01. The sequence goes on along the minus strand of JBBROM010000006.1, from coordinate 156,285 downwards.
GCAGTCCTTCCACGGGATGCCGATGAGCCACGCCATTGGCGAAAAGATTGGCCCAAGAATAACCTGCACGCTTTCCGGAAACCACGCGATGTCACGTGCGGCTAGAAAGTAATGCACCCCACCCAGCATTCCGTTGAGCACGGCAACCAGCGCGATAAACGCTATCAACATAGCGGCAACGTTCAACGCCAAGTGCAGGCCATCAGTGGTGCCTCGTGCGATCGCTCCCAGCAGGTTTTCGCTACGATCACGCCCAGCGTCGGCAATCTTCGCAGTTCCAGCAGTCTCGGGTTTACCGGTCTCCGGCACCAGAATCTTGGCGATCATCAGCGTACCCGGCGCGGTCATGATGACGGCACTCAGCAGATGCTCAGCGCGGGCACCAAATAGGATGTAAGCCGCCATTACCGCGCCACTAATGTGCGCCATGCCACTGGTCATCACCGTCATCAATTCGCTTTCGGTGAGCCCTTCGAGAAATGGCCGGATGCTCAGCGGTGCCTCGGTGCAGCCCATAAAGATGCTGGCCGCAACGTTCGTAGATTCCGCGCCACTCGTACCCATGGTGCGCACCATCACCCGCGCCATTAGCCTGATGATGAACTGCATGACGCCATAGTGGTAAAGCACGGAGAAAAACGCCGCAATAAAAATGATAACGGGCAACACTTGGAACGCCAGCACGAAAGGCTGCGCGCCACGCGCACCCATGGGGCCGAAGAGGAACTCCGAGCCGGCGAAGGCGTATCCGAGAAACTGGGTAGTGAAGTCGCCGAGCGCCTGAAAAACTGCGCGACCAGCCTCCCACTTCAGCACCAGAAAAGCGAAGGTAAATTGCAGTCCGAGCCCCCACAGCACGGTGCGTCCGCGAATGGCGCGACGATTGGTGGAAAAAATCCACGCCAAGCCGAGAATCGCCACAATACCCAGCACTCCGACGAAGCGTTCCAAGAGGTCTCCCATGGTAAATCGAAAAAACGACTCAGGGCCGTTTGACGCTCAAACTCAAAACTGCTTTTCGAACACTGCCAGCTCGCGTTCCAGCGACCATTGGAATTGCGCCTTCTCGCTGCCTCCGAGGTATGCAGTACATGCAGGTGTAAGTTGCAGTACATCGGGTTCGTCGCTGCCACACTCCGAAGTGCGGCGAAAGTGCGCAGCGGAAGCCTCTGCCCACAGGCTCTTGCCGGGCATAAAGCTGTGCTCCAAACTCTGCCGAGCAGATGATTTCAGATCAAGATAGCCTGCGCCTTGCTCAGCCACAGCCCGCAACCACTCTTGTGTCATGCTGGAACGGTTCACCCCCGCATCGTCGGTCGCAAAGGCAAATGGCACCCCGGCACGCCGATACTGCGCAAAGGGATGATCCTTGCCTGTCACGCCGAGGATGCCCGCGTTGCTGGTGAGGCAGATTTCCACCAGTACATTATGTTCGGCCATTCGCTGCAGCAACTCTTCTGCGCCGCGCTCGTGCATTACGTCCACGCCATGGCCAATGCGCTCGGCACCCACCAAGTCCACTGAGTCTGAAATATGGGAACGAATACCCTCTGGTGGCACCAGTCCGGGAGCAAGTTCTCCGGCATGCAGCGCCAAATGCACGCCGGGATAGAGTGGCCGCATGAAGGCGAGAATCCGCATGTGCAGATCGAAGTCGTGCATCGAGGTGTAGCCGTCCTCGGGCATCACCAGATTCAAACCCACGAAGCGGGGATCAGCCTTGGCGAGTTCAAAGCCCAGCAAAATCTGTGCGAAGACGATTGGTTTGGGCAGTCCACGCAGTACCTGATAGAGGTAGCGAACGCTGATGGCGCAACCGCGGGTGGCGGAAAGATACCGGCATCTTTGCACCTCGATGCGCCGATCCTCGGCTATGTCTAGCTGCTTGCGCGTTTGGGCGACAACGCCCGCCATTCCACTATCGAGCAACCGTTTCCGCATCTCCACAGGATCGTCAGTCCACTCGAGTTTGTTGGCCAGCTCAGCCGCAAGGTCGCCATCGGCGGTGTGCATCAGTTCGAGATACGTTAGGCGATCTTCGGCGGCGTGATTGGTGGCATCGGCAATCAGTTCGCCCGTGTGGGTGGATGCGACCAGACCAAACTTATCGAAGGTAGCGAAGAAGTGGTCATGTCCCGAGTCGCGCGCGGGGTTCCAGTTGCGCATGGACCATGCTTCGATCAACTGGTCGTAAAAGCCGTTCGGCATGGCTGTGTTAGAGACGGCGATGGTGTTCTTCGTAGCATCGCAAGGCGGCGGCACAAGCCGGTAGGTGTCCGTGGTGACGCATAGGCCGGAACTGGCGGCGAGGTCAATCAGCGTTTCAGCATAAACGGCTCCCCACAAATGGTTATGCAGGTCGGCACCCTTCGGCATGTCATGCAGAAAGGGTAGAAGCCGCTGCGGATCATTGTGGATCGAGTCGAAGAAGCGCGCGGTCTTTTCTTCATTGGAGGGCTGCGGGGCCAGCTCAGCCGGACGCTGCGCGGGCGCGGCTCGCTTGGTAGCGCGATGCGCGGGCTTGCGAACCGAAGGCGCCGCAGCAGGAGTTTGCGCCACCGACCACGGAAAGCTAAGAAGCGCCGAAGCCGAAATAAGAGCGAAACGAATCGCGCGTGCGGAAATTCTCATGACAACAAATTGTCGCATGAGGTGAGGGGAATTTCACCACCGCTACGGAGAGTCGGATTCTCCAGACATACTTGCCGAAAATTACGGGTCGCAACTAGCTGGCTCGCACAACCGCGGCCTTAGCTGAAGCGGCGTTGCGCTTCTTCGCCCACTCATACACGCGGTAGCCCAGCAGCACCGTCAAAATCGCGGCATACTCCAGCGGGAATTTAAGGTCAGCCTTCACCAGCCAAATGTAGTGAATCACAGCGGCGATTCCAGTAATGTAGATCAGCCGATGCAACGCCTGCCAGCGCTTTCCGCCCAGCTTGCGGATCGCCCACGTGGTTGAAGTCAGCGCCAGCGGCAACATCAGCAGAAGCGCCACCATGCCAGCAGTGACGAACTTGCGCTTAAGGATGTCCGCACCCATATCAGCCCAGATAAATTGCTTATCGAACCACAGCCAAGTGGTGAAGTGCAGGCAGCCATAGAAAAACGCGAAGTTGCCCAGCGTTTTGCGCAACTGGATGAGCCAAGGCTGATTGAGCAGTTTGCGAGCTGGCGTAATCGCCAGCGTCAGCAGAATGAAGTTGATCGTCCAATCGCCGGTGGAGTGGGTCAGGAACTCCAGCGGGTTGGCGCCCAAGTCAGGCTCAAGGCCGTGCGTGGTGTTGTAGAAACGCCACGCCAGTCGAGCCACCGGCACTAGGCACAACAGGAACAGCGCGAATTTGATCCAGCCGATACGTTTCATAAGGGAAGTTGTCAGTTCTCAGTTGCCAGTTGCCAGTTTTTCATCATCCGTTAAAAGCAACGAGATCTTGCCTGTAGTTTCTGGCAACTGAGAACCGGCAACTGGCAACTTATTCTAGAAGTTCCTCTTCAAATCCAAGCCATTGTAAAGTCCGGCGACTTCATCATAGCCGTTGAACATCAGCGTTTTACGCCGGGTAAACTCGCCCAGCCTGCGCTCCGTCGCCTGACTCCAGCGGGGATGATCCACATTCGGGTTCACATTCGAGTAAAACCCATATTCGTTCGGAGCCGACGTATTCCAGGCAGTTTCCGGCTGCGATTCCGTGAACGTGATCTTTACGATGGACTTGCCGCTCTTAAAGCCGTACTTCCACGGCACGGTCACGCGGAGTGGCGCGCCATTCTGGTTGGGCAGCAGTTCGCCGTAAAGTCCAAAAGTAATCATGGTGAGGCGCTGCATGGCTTCATCGAGCCGCAACCCTTCGCGATACGGCCAATCGAGCACGCGATACCCCACACCCGGCATCTGCTTGGGGTCGGCGAGCGTGGTGAACTGCACGTACTTGGCCTTGCTCGTCGGCTCCACCTGCTTGAGCAGCGTGCTCAGCGAAAAGCCAATCCACGGCACCACAATAGACCAGCCTTCCACGCAACGATGGCGGTAGATGCGCTCTTCCGGCGCAGCCAGTTTCATAATCGAGTCAATGTCGAGCGTCTTCGGCTTCTTCACCGCGCCGTCCAAAGTCACCGTCCACGGACGCGTCTTCAGCGTGTGCGCCGTCTGCGCAGGCTCGGACTTGTCGGTGCCGAACTCGTAATAATTGTTGTAGCTGGTCACGTCCTTGTAGGGCGTCGCCTTCTCCGTCGTGCTCAGGTTGCTCTTTTGGACGCCCGGGATAGCAGTCCCCGCAAACGTCGGCTCGGCGCGGCCAAACAACTCGTATCCGCCCACCAGGGCTGCTGCGCCCAGCGCGGAAGCTCCCGCCAAAAATGCGCGGCGATTCACATAAAGGTGCTTGGGCGTGATCTCAGAACTGGCAATGTCGGTAGGCTTGCGGATGAGCATAATTTCCTCTGGTCGTAATTCTCAATGCCGCTGCGCCTCGCGGAAGCAGAACGCAGCGGCGGTTCTTTTCATCTTACGCGTGCATCTACTGCTTTGGATGCGTGGTTTGGATGCATCTCGATACCCACATGGCATATTTCGGCGCAAACCGTTGCAGATAAGACGACTGGCGCAGTGAAAAGTTTCGCGTTGTTGTGCAGTTTCGCGCATTCCCTTTCCCATGTTTCAGGTAGATTAGAAAGTGATCCCGCGCCCGGTTAAGGCGCGCCTTGAACCCGGTGCGGCACCGCCGCACCCGCATTGCAACCACGCACTGAACGACGCACTGAACGACTGGAGAAGACGATTATGGCCCACGAACTTCCCGCACTCCCTTATGACTACGCCGCGCTCGAACCTTTTATTGACGCGCAAACCATGAAGATTCACCACGACCTGCATCACGGCGCTTATGTGAAAAACCTGAACGCTGCGCTGGAAAAATTTCCCGAACTGGCCGACAAATCCGCAATTGAGCTGATCACCGACCTGAGTGCTGTGCCCGAAGCGATTCGCGGCGCTGTCCGCAATAACGGCGGTGGCCACGTGAACCACTCCATGTTCTGGAGCATCATGCAGCCTAATGGCGGCGGCGCGCCCACTGGTGCGATTGGCGATGCCATCACCTCAACCTTCGGCTCGTTCGATGCCTTCAAAGAAAAGTTCAACGAGGCGGGCGTAAAGCAGTTCGGCTCCGGCTGGGCCTGGCTCGCGGCCAGCAAAGGCGGCGCGCTACAGGTCGTCTCCACGCCGAATCAGGACAACCCGATCTCGCAGGGCCTGCACCCGGTGATGGGCAACGACGTCTGGGAGCACGCCTACTACCTGAAGTATCAAAACCGCCGCGCCGAATACCTCGGTGCCTGGTGGAACGTCATCAACTGGGACGAAGTCAACGCCCGCTACGCCAAGAGCCTGTAAGGGCGCTATCAGGTACGCCGGACTCACATATCTTCGGGTGTGTGACTACGGATGTATGACTACAGCGATTGTCCCGAAGGGACAACTGAAGTAGGCCCGGTACGGAGCGAAGCGGAGTGCCGGGTTAGCGAGGTTTGCGATTCAAGTCCCGAAGGGACGACTGACCGCACCTGCAACGATCAGTCGTCCTTTCGGGACTTATATTGCCGAACTCCCGGGCCTGCCTCAATTACCCGCCGTTCGCCGTGGATCGACTCGTCGTCTATTTCCGCAAGAAGCCGTGCTCCTGAGCGTGCGGGCCGATGAATGTCCCCGCTATCTGTCCACTCCTGTTGATGGCCCAAGGCTTCGTGCCACCGCTGCCCGCGTTAGGGTCATCGAAGAAGGTGAGGTTGCCAAACTGGTCGCGCACGAACCCGTGCCCCACCCCCGAAGAATCCACATAGTAGCCAGTCATTACACCGCCGACGTTAATGGCCCGCACAAAGGTCTGGTTCGCCCCAGAAATGTCCAACGTCGTGATGATTCCAGCTGTTGTCCGCCAAAAGCCATGCGCCTGGGAGTTAGCATCCAGGTAGTAGCCGACGGCAATTGCTTTGTCGCTCAAGCCAGTCGGGGAGATACTACCCGACGACATGGGCCCCCCGTATGTTGTAATCGAGCCCGCCGCGCTTCGAAAGAAACCATATGTGCCCCCATCTTGGTAGTAGGTACCCCCAACCTGTCCGCTTGAATCGACCTGCTGGTTGGAAACAGTTATGACGTGACCAGCCGTTCCGGGGTTAAACGTGCTGTAGTTGCCAGAGGAGTCTAGAAGGAAGCCGTAGGCGTTGCCATCCGTGCTGTTATAGGAACCCGCGACCTCTCCGGCATCGTTGATGCTAAACGGGTACGTCTGCAAAGCGGTAGGAACGGTGATCGAAGAGAAGTTGCCCTGCGGGTCTCGATCAAATGCTGCATTGACAGTCCCGAACGCATTGCCGACAACGTGCCCGACGTTATTGATGCTCACCGCAATCGTGCCTTGAAACTTCTGTGACCCCGCACCGGGCCCGTCGATGGATGTGATGTTTCCTGCGATATCTCGCGTAAATCCGTGATAGACATACTGGGCGTCCCAATACCACCCCACAATAGTTCCGGCATCGTTGATCCCGAGCGCTACTGTTGTGATCGACCCAGGCGGGTCGAAACTCAAAATATCGCCCTTCTTGGCCGAAGCGGGCAAGGCCACCATCAGGCAAACCGCGATTGCGGCAACGAATCTTGAAACGAAAGCTGGAAACGTCATCGGGGACTCCAAAGGCCGCTATTGCTTGATTGCGACCCGATATTTCAATTCTGGGCGCGATTGGCGCTTAAGTCAAAAGAAAAATTCGCAAATTGTTCGCCCTTACAGGTCAATCACTTACGGCTGCCACAGCTGCCGTCCCTGCCGGGACTCGGACGCGCTTCCGCTTCACCCGGCACTCGCATGCCGGGCTTTCGCCTTCCGTCCGTCCGGGGACTTGTTTGCTGGGCCGCTCGGCACAACTTGAATCGCACCGATTCCAGAGATGCCGGGAATTATGTCCCGAAGGGACAACCGAAGTAGGCCCGGTACGGAGCGAAGCGGAGTGCCGGGTTAGCGACGCCCACAATTCAAGTCCCGAAGGGACGACTGACCGCCGCCTCAGCCGTCCTTTCAGGACTCAATTCCTCTCGCAGCCATCCCGGCATTCCCGCGTGCGCCCTTCGTGCGCCCGCGTCCATGCCGGGCTTACCTTCAGGCGTCCCTGCGGGACTTGTGTCGTGCCCTGCCGGATTCTGTTGTGTTTCTACGGCGTCACCACCACAGGCAACTCCACAAAGCTCGCGTTGCCGGGCACATGATAGACCCGCTGCGTGGCCTTGCGATAATCCTCCGGCTTGGCCCAGAAGATGCTTTGCACAAACGTCTGCGGATTGCGGTCATACAACGGGAACCAGCTCGACTGCACCTGCACCATGATGCGATGTCCGGGCAGAAAGACGTGGTTCGCGTTGGGCAGCGCAAACTTGTACAGCAGCGGCTCGCCAGCGGCGATGGCCTTGGGAGTGGCAAGGCTCTCGCGATAGCGTCCGCGAAAAATGTCCATGGCAACGGCGAGCTGGTAGCCGCCCATCTTGGGGTCGCCAGCTACCTCGTCGGGATACACGTCAATCAGCTTCACCACCCAGTCCGAGTCAGTGCCGCTGGTAGAGGCAATGAGGTTGGCGATGGGCGCGCCGCTGATCTTCACCGGCGCGGTGAGCCGGTCGGAGGTGAAGGCCAGCACGTCAGTGCGGCCCGAGGCTTCGCGCTGGTCATCCACCAGCCAGCAGGCCCACACCTGGCAGGAGTCGTAGCCGACCGGCGGAATGGGACGGGCGCGGAACGGCACCGGCTTGTTGGGGTCGGAAATGTATTCGGCAAAATCGCCAGTCTTGTCAGACGAACCACCACCCGCAGATGGAGCCGCGAAGCTCACCTTCATCCCAGCATTCAGGTATAGCGGAGTCGGCTTAACAGTGCAGCCGCTGGGGCATCCGGCGGGCCACGCTGGCAGACGAAGCCAGCGGTTGCTGCCTGTCTCGTACGCCCACACCGGCGGCATGTCGGCCTTGGGCGCGTCGTCCATCAAATATTGGTCGAGAAATGGCCGCAGAATCTGCTGGCGGAAGAAGTCCCCGGTGGCGCTGCCAAACTTGAGCGCGCCAAGCGTGCTCGCGTCCTCAATTTCCTGCCCGTGATGCCATGGGCCCATCACCAGAAACAGGTTGTTGGCGGAGTCGTGGGGCTTGACGGCGCTGTACACAGCTTCTGCGCCGTAGATGTCCTCCTGATCCCACAAGCTGTGCACGAGCATGGTGGGCACGGTGAGGGGCTGGCGCGCCAAGGTCTGGTCAAGCGCTTGATCCTGCCAGAAGGCGTCATAGGCAGGATGCGCCAGAATCTTCTGCCACATGCCGAGCTGTTCGACTCCGTGGCGCTTGCCCAACTCGCCCGCCGAGCCAGACTCCATGTACAGGTCGTAGTCATCAAGGTAATTCCGCCACCACTTGGCGTCGTTCGAGCGGGTGGCTTCCTGCTCCCAGATGTAGGAAAGGTTGGTCTGGCGGAAGGCACCATTGTGGAACCAGTCGTCGCCCCGCCAGCCATCCACCATGGGGTTCATGGGGACGGCAACCTTCAGCGCGGGATGCGGATTCACCAGCGCCATCAGGCTGGTAAAGCCGTCGTAGGAGATGCCCAGAATGCCGACGCGGCCATTCGACTCGGGAACGTTCTTCACCAGCCAGTCAATCGTGTCGTAGGTGTCGGTGGAGTGGTCCACCGGCGTTGGGTTGCCCGGCCCGTGCAGCGGCCTCGTCATAACATAATCGCCCTCGGAGCCGTACTTGCCGCGGATATCCTGCGCCACGCGGATGTAGCCGCCTTCCACGATCACGTCCACGGCGTTGTCGTAGCCCTGTAGGTTAGAGCCCAGATGCGAGCTGGCCATGTGGCTCAGCATGTCCGACGCGTTGTACGGAGTGCGCGTCAGCAAAATGCCAGCGCGCTTGGCGCCCTTGGGCACGAGGATCACAGTGTGCAGCTTGACGCCGTCGCGCATGGGGATCATGGCTTCCCGACGTTCAAAGTCAAAGCCGGGCGTCGGCTGATCGAGCTTGCCGGGAGTTTCGCTGGGGAAGGCGGGATACTGCGGAGCCGATTGCGCCGCCGCCGGAACTGACCAGAACGAAGCAGCCAGCGCTACGAGCAGTAGCAATTTGCACAACGATAAAGAACGAGTCTCAGGAAACATACATCCTCCTTGGCGAGCGACGACCGACGTTGCAGACACAGCGGAGACTAAACCGCAGGCCTCTCTATTCGCTAGAGAGTCTAGCAGTTTCTCCGGGGAACAACTGGAGCGACTAGGAAACCGCTGAGAGCGGTTCATAACCTGTGGGAAGCGGTGTGGAAAATGCTTTATGTGAATTCCCAAAACGGCCTGGATCAACCACCAAGAGCGATTCCAGCCGCATGACGAATGCGAGTTCGCCCAGCAATCATGCTGGGTTGGAGCGAATCAGCTTCCCACGCGAGCCGCTTTGCAGTCTGCATATATGCACTGGATTTGGGTAATTGACCGGATCGTTCCACACGCGTACATTTGCAATTCGTGAAGTTGAGTGTGAGAAGCTGCTGCCTTGCCGAATCCCCTGTCGTAGTCACGATTCCAGGCATGACGGCAGGCGATGCCAGCAGAGAATGCCTGCGAACAATCTGAACACTCACTGAACATTGAACATTTCCAAAGTGTCCGAGGGCGTGCATGGTGGTGGCAGTAAAAACCCAAATGAGCGAGTGGCAGACCTACCGTACCCGCTTCCTGATCAAGGCCGCGCAACTGGAGGATGCCATGAGCTTCACCGACGTCCTGGGCCGTGAGCATCGTGGCCGCAAGGGTGACTACTTGGTGGAGTCGTTCGAGGGCGTGCGCAGCATCACGCCGCGGAAGGTGTTTGAGGATGTCTACGTCGCCATTACAGCGGCGGAGAGCCGGGCTGCGAAGCTTGCATCAGGCCAGCGACGGCGGAAGGTTCCAGCGGCCCAGATTCATCAGCAGATGGCACTTCTGGATGGCTCCCAGCCGGAGATCCAGATCACCGCGACCAGTTCCGAGGCGGAAACGCGTCCGCCGAAGAAAAAGGCCCAAAGGGTGGGCAAAGAGCGGGGCGGAGCGGTCAACGTCCGGGGAGCCAGCCGCGCTGGGTAAGGCTACTGGGTAAGCCAGCGGATCCAAGCCATCCCCAGCCGCGGCTTCAACGCTCTCCAGCACGTCTGATTCCAGAGGGGGACTCTGGTGAGCCCTGTTTCCTAGTTAGGAACGGGCATTCCGCTTGATATGAACTATCTCCACAATATGTTGCGGTTTGTGCTTGACATCCCCAATGGGCGGGGCGTAATCTCCAACTCCCGGAGCAGTTCTGCCGGGATGCCAAGAGAAACCAGGGTCGCTTTCCCGACCTGCGGATTTGGGGTTGCGGAAGCCGCAACTTCTCCTCCAGCATCCCAGTGAAAGAGACTCACGGATACAAGAGACAAGCATGCTGGGCGTTGCTATTGAGCCGTCCGCCACAGTTATTGCGAAGACCTACCAGTAGAGGCGAAACCGGATACACCCCCGGTTCGTCATTTTGAAGGAGCAGCAAGATGTCCGAAGCCCGTATGAAAACCGCCACCATTTCTGGCGAGACCAGCTCTGCGGCAGCCGCCCAGCCCGCGCCTGCCGTCAGCACCACCGTCAACAACACAAACAAGAAGAAGGCCCCAGGCCTCGAGTTCCGCCGTCATTTCAGCAAAGCCGGTGTCTCTCCCTACGACGAAGTCGAGTGGGAGATGCGCTTGGCGCAGATCATTGACGCTAAGGGCAACGTAATTTTTGAGCAGCAAAATGTCGAGACGCCGAAAGACTGGTCCATGACCGCGACCAATATCGTCGCCAGCAAATATCTGCACGGCCAAGTCGGCACCCCCGAGCGCGAATCGGGCGTGCGTGCACTGATAACTCGCGTGGCCGATACGATTGCGAAGTGGGGCATCAAGGATGGCTACTTCCGCACCAGTGAAGATGCGGCGGTGTTCCACGACGAACTCGCCTACCTTCTGGTGCAGCAGTACGCGGCGTTCAATTCGCCGGTGTGGTTCAACGTGGGCTGCGACCGCATCGAGCCAGATTCTAAAGCCGAGAACTGGCACTGGAATCCTGAACTGAGTCGAGTGGAGTTCGGCGCGGTCGGCTATACACGCCCGCAGTGTTCGGCCTGCTTCATCAACTCGGTGAAGGACTCACTCGATTCGATTCTGACCCTGGCCAAGACCGAGGGCATGCTCTTCAAGTGGGGGTCGGGCACGGGCAGCAATCTTTCGCCGCTGCGCTCTTCGATTGAAACTCTGAGTGGCGGTGGCACGGCCAGCGGCCCGCTAAGCTTCATGCGCGGATTTGACGCTTTTGCGGGCGTCATCAAGAGCGGCGGCAAGACGCGCCGCGCCGCCAAGATGGTGATTCTGAACGTGGATCATCCGGACATTGTGGACTTTGTCGAATGCAAGTCGAAGGAAGAAGCCAAGGCTTGGGCGCTGATTGAAGCTGGCTACGACGGCTCGAGCCCGGACTCTGAGGCGTACTCGTCCATCTTCTTCCAGAACGCCAACAACTCGGTCCGCACCACCGACGATTTTATGAACGCGGTGACGCGCGATGGCGACTTTTCTACCCGCAAGATTGCTGGCGGCGAAGTGGTGAACACCTACAAGGCGCGCGACCTAATGAACAAGATCAGTGACGCGACCTGGCGCTGCGGCGATCCCGGCATGCAGTTCGACACCACCATCAACAAGTGGCACACCTCGAAGAACACAGCGCGCATCAACGCGTCGAATCCCTGCTCGGAATATATGTTCCTCGACGATTCGGCGTGCAACCTGGCCAGCATGAATCTGATGAAGTTTGCTCCGAACGGCACATTCGATGTGCAGGCCTACATTCAGGCGGTGGACGTGCTGATTACGGCGCAGGAGATTCTGGTGGATAACGCCGGATATCCGACGGAATCCATCACCAAGAACTCGCACGAGTACCGCCCGCTGGGCTTGGGCTACGCGAATCTGGGTGCGTTGCTGATGTCGCTCGGTTTGCCTTATGACTCCGATGGCGGTCGCGACTACGCTGCTTGTGTGACGGCGATCATGTGCGGCGAGGCATACTTGCAGTCGTCGAAGATTGCCGAGCTTTGCCCGGCGCTCACTCCGGCGACCGATCCGGTGATGCAGAGCCTGGGCGTGACCACGGCCGAGCAGATGCCGGGCGGTGCTTGCCCGGGCTTTTACATCAATCGTGAGCCTTTTCTCGACGTGATTCGCATGCACCGCGCGTCGGTGAACAGCATCAATCGCAAAAACGTGCCCGCTTCGATCTTCGAGGCGTCGCGCCAATGCTGGGATGATGCGCTGGCCAGCGGCGAAAAATACGGCTATCGCAATGCACAGGTCACGGTACTGGCGCCTACGGGCACCATCGGCTTCATGATGGACTGCGACACCACCGGAGTTGAACCGGACCTTGCGCTGGTGAAGTTCAAGAAGCTGGTGGGCGGCGGCATGATCAAGATTGTGAACAACACCGTGCCTGCCGCGCTGTTCAAGATGGAGTACAGCAGCGACCAGACCAATACGATCGTCAGCTACATTGACGCGACCGGCACCATCGAAGGCGCGCCTCACGTGAAGGACGAGCATCTCGCAGTGTTCGACTGTTCGTTCAAGCCGATGAAGGGCACGCGCTCGATTCACTACATGGGCCACCTGAAGATGATGGCGGCGGTACAGCCGTTTATTTCTGGTGCGATCTCGAAGACAGTGAACCTGCCGGAAAACGCCACGGTGGAGGACATCAGCGAGGCGTACCTCGAAGCCTGGAAGCAGGGCATCAAGGCGGTGGCGATCTATCGCGACGGCTGCAAGAAGTCGCAGCCGCTGAGCGCGGCAGGTAGCGCAACTTCGAGCGATGCCAAGCCACAGACTGCGGCAGTTTCACTGCTGGAGCAGGATCACAACGCGCCGCCGCGGGCGATTCGCCATCGGTTGCAGGATGAGCGCGCCTCGGTGACGCACAAGTTCAGCGTAGGCGGACACGAGGGCTACATTACCGTGGGCTTGTATCCCGACGGTTCGCCGGGTGAGCTGTTCATCACCATGGCGAAGGAAGGCGCGACGCTCAGCGGCCTGATGGATAGCTTCGCCTGCGCTACGTCGCTGGCGTTGCAGCACGGCGTTCCGCTGAAGCTGTTGTGCGAGAAGTTTTCGCACACCCGGTTTGAGCCCAGCGGCTGGACCGGCAATCCGGAGATCGGCTTTGCCAAGTCCATCATGGACTACATCTTCCGCTGGATCAGCCTGCGCTTTTTGAGCGGACAGCAGGGATCGCTGTTCGACAACTTCCGGCCGAAAGCGATGGGAGTGGCACCGCCGATTCCTGAGCTGACGCCGACGGCCGCGGTGCCGACTGGCCCGCCGACGATGGGGTCCTATCACGCCTCCGATGCGCTCAAGGGCGTGGTGGATATGGGCGATGCGCCCAGTTGCCACGTCTGCGGCGCGATTATGACGCGCAACGGCAGTTGCTACCGCTGCATGAGCTGCGGCTCGACGAGCGGGTGCAGCTAAGGGCGCGATATTGGAACCCGAACGCTTAAAGAGGGCTCAGGCGAAGTTGCCGGGGCCCTTTTGTGTGCCCGACTTTCACGATTCTGCGGTAGTCTTCAACAGGGGCAATCGTGATGACGGCAAACCCGGACATTCCAAAAGCAGAGCAACCCGAGCGCGTCAAAGCTGACGCCGAAGCGCGACCGAATCCAGAAGACCTTGCGGCACGGATTCGCGAAATCGGCAGGGCGTCTGCTGCGCTGATCAAGCGGCCCTATCAGGACCACGGCGACTTTCTCTATGACGAGTTAGGTCTCCCTAAATAGCGGGTGCGCCGAGGCTTCGTGACTGCCTTAAGTCGGTTCTGTTAGCAAAGTTGGCTGAGAGCGCGTCATCGCGGTGCGTCCGCTCACCACACCGTGTGCTCAACTTGCTAATTGCAATCCACAAGGTGACTTGCGGATGATGGCGGGGTGAAGCCTACCGATGAAAATAGCGTCTCCGCACCGCTCGGCGACGCCGCGATTGCAACTGTGCTGCATGCCGCCGCCAAATTACCCGTGGCGAACCCCATGCGAATCTGCCCGAACTGTTCGACTGGGCTGGATGATCGCAGTTGCAAGCTGGTGTGTCCGCAATGCAACTATTTTCTTTCCTGCTCCGATTTTTACTGAGTATTCTCGCGATTTGTGAGCCTTTGCCAAGTTGAGGCGCATCCTTTCCGTGGGGATGCTCGTCGCTTGTGGCGATTTGGTACGATTGCCTTCGGAGCGCACTACGGCCCACACCTTATTTCCGGAGACGAATCTGATGAAACGCACTGCAAATGCAGTTTGGACTGGCAGCATCAAAGAAGGCCATGGCGCACTAACTGCGCCCGGTGGTGTGCTGCACGACTCGAAGTATTCCGTAGCCAGCCGTTTCGCCGACGGCCCGGGCACCAATCCCGAGGAGTTGATTGCTGCCGCACATGCTGGGTGTTTTTCCATGGCGTTGGCTGCCCAACTGGCTGGCATGAACCTCACGCCCGATACGATCAAGACCTCTGCGACGTTGAACATGGATAAGGACGGCGACGGCTGGACCATCAACACCATCCACCTGGATGTAACGGCGAAGATTCCCGGCGCTACGGCGGAGCAGTTCCAGACCGCGACGCAAGCTGCGGAAGTCGGCTGCCCGGTGAGCAAGGTGCTGAAGGGCGCGAAGATCACAATGGCAGCGGTGCTGGAAGCGTAAAGCCATATGCTTGGCTTGTCATTCCGAGGGCCGCATTAGGGGCCGAGGAATGCATTGAAGGCACCACCAATGCAGATTCCTCACCCCGTTCGGAATGTCAAGAATGAAAAATGATTCCTTGAGATCAACAGGTGGTCACGAGCCTGATCCGCTGCCCGAAGCCTTAGAGGTTTGACAGTGCCCGTTGACCTTGTAAAATAAGAATTCGCAGTCCACAACTGCGGCGCCCGCCCTGCGGTGCGTTTTGTAGTGCTTTTTTCAGCAGTGCCATCGTGGCGGAATTGGCAGACGCGCGTGGTTCAGGTCCACGTACTGGCAACGGTGTGGGGGTTCGAGTCCCTCCGATGGCACCAAGATTTTTCTTCTGTTCCTAATGTCGTGGTTATTCCTCAGTTTTCCTCCCCGGTTTCGATTCCCGTAAACTCGTTTCATGAAAATGTTAGTGGTTCGGCTGGCCGCTGCAGCCTTCTTCCTGCTGCTTGCGCGCGCCAGCGTTACTGGGCAGCAAGTCGCCCTCACCTTCGACGATCTGCCCGCCAACAGCATTCTGCCGCCCGGCGTGACCAAGGCGCAGATGACGCGCGACGTGATCGCACTGCTCAAGAAGCGCCACGTGCCACCGGTCTACGGATTCATCAACGCTGGCAAGTTGGAAGGCGATCCGGACGGGGCCGAGGCGTTAAAGCTGTGGTCGGCCAGCGAAAAAGTTGGCAACCACACCTACCTGCACATGAATTTGCACGAAAATTCCGTGGAAGCCTTTGAGCGCGAGATCGCGCTGAACGAACCTGCGCTGGAGCTACTTTCGCCGGACGCTGCGGCGTGGAAGTGGTTTCGCTATCCCTACCTGCGCGAGGGCGAGACCCTGGAAAAGCGTAATGCAGTAAGAGCGTACTTGAAGGGGCGCGGATATCAGATTGCACAGGTGACGCTCGATTACGAGGACTACTTGTGGAATGCTCCCTACGCTCGCTGCGTGGCTAAAGACGATCAGAAGGCGATCGCGTGGCTGCATTCGAGCTATATGCAATTTGCCACGGAATACCTGGACAAGGACCGCGAGATGGCGACTCTAGTGGCGGGGCGGGAGATTCGCCATGTGCTGCTACTGCATCTGGGAGCCTTCAGCAAGGTGATTCTGCCCGACCTGCTCGACTTGCTAAAGCAGAAGGGTTTTACGCTGACGACGCTGGAGCAGGCACAAGCCGATCCGATTTATCAGATTGATCCGGAGCAGACTTCCAAATGGGGCGGAAGCCTGCTGGATCAGCTGATGGATCAGAAAAAAATAAAGTACCCAGCGTTTACGGAGAAGCCCTACAAAGCACTCGCCGAGATCTGCCAGTAGGCTGGTTTGATTGAGCGGCGTTGCCCTAGCTAGTGATGTGGACTAGCTTCGATGCATCCGGCTCGTCCTTGTCGAGGATGGAGAAGTGCGGCAGCGGGCCGCGAATCATAGTGATTTCGTCGCAGCAATCGAGCTTGGGGCAGCGCAAGCAGTCCTTCAGCAATTTATCGGGCAAGTCTTCCTTGCGCGCGACGGTGAAGTCAAGGCGTGCGAAAAAGTCTGGAATGCGGGTGAACAGGCAAATGCAATGCACCTCGTGGCGCTCGGCCTCGGCCAGCAGACCTTCCATCAGGAGGCGGCCTGCTCCGAGGCCTTTGCTGGTGGGCCAAACTGCGATGGAGCGGACTTCCGCGAGATGAGGGCCGTAGAGGTGTAGGGCGCCACAGCCGAGAAATTCGTGGACGTTTCCGACGGAATTTTCCACCACCACAAAATCGCGAACGTTTTCGCAGACCTCGGCTAACGACCGGGGCAAAAGGGTACCGCGACTTGCGTAATCGGCGATTAGTGCATAAATATTCGCCGCGTCTGTGAGGCGCGCAGGGCGAACCTGCAAGGTGCTGGCGGCAACCGGTGCTCCTACTGCCTTGTTTGCGTCCGAGGTTGGAGCGCTTTTCAGCGGCGTCTGCAGAGCCTCTTCATGCATAGTTATCGTTTTCATCAGAGAACTACCTCCGTACCGTAACTGGTCCTGTTCGTGATCCAATCTGCAATACTGGCCACTTGTTCTGCCGGTGCGATGCAAACTTGCTTGACGCTTCCGCGGAGCGCATCAGCGCAGGCGCGCAGTTTCGGCAACATGCCGCCGCTGATAACGCCGGACTCGACCAGAGCCGAGAGATTGCGCAGTGAGAATGTGGACATCACTGCTCCGTCCGCGCCGCGCACGCCGGGGACATCGGTGAGGAACAACAGTGCTTCGACATTGCAGGCTACCGCGCATGCAGAAGCCATGGCGTCGGCGTTTATGTTGTAGTACTCGCCGTCGGTGCCGAGCGCCATGCTAGATATGACGGGTACAGCGCCGGTGCGCCAGATCGCGTCTAGCCAGCGTGTGTCGGTGCGAATAATCTCGCCGACAAAGCCGAGGTCAGTGCCGGGTGCCGGGCCTTCCGGACTCCACTTGCGGGCGATGAAACTGCCGCCATCGCCGCCGCACAGTCCTACCGCGCGCGAGCCTTCGCGGTGAATCGCCTGCACGAGCTGCTTATTGACCAGACCCGCGAGCACCATCAGGGCAGCGTCGCGCGTTTCGGCGTCGGTGATGCGGAGTCCGCTGACGAATGTGCTTTGCTTGCCGATTTGTGCAAGCACCTTCGTAAGACGCGCACCGCCGCCATGCACTATGGCGACCGTGTGACCCGCCTGTGCCAACTGTGCAATGCCTGCGGCGCAGCGCTGTCGGGAGGCCACATCTTCAAGTGCCGCGCCACCGATTTTGACGACAACTCTCACAACAGACCCTTGCTCTGCGGCCATCCGTACATCAGGTTCATGTTCTGAATCGCCTGACTGGCAGCGCCTTTGCGCAGGTTATCGAGGCAACTTATGATGACGAGGCGGTGGCCATCCGGCGCGATGCAGAAGCCGATATCGCAGAAGTTGGTGTGCACGGAATAGCGAATCTGCGGCAACTGTGGTGGTGGAAAAATTCGCACTAGCGGTTGCCCCGCATAAAGCGACGCAAAGCGTTGGAGCACCTGCTCTTGCGTTACGGGCTCGCGCAGCGTCACGTATATCGTCGACAGAATGCCGCGTGGAATCGGCAGCAGGTGCGGCGTGAAGGTGAGCTGCGACGTGGTGATGCTGAGCTGTTCACAGATTTCGCCGAGGTGGCGGTGCGTGAATACACCATAGGCAGAGAGATTGTCGGCAACCGAAACAAAGTGGGTGCTTGCTCTCGGCTCCTTGCCCGCGCCGGTCACGCCGGACTTCACGTCCGCGATGATGTCGCGCCCGAGATCCACAACACCAGTGCGCAGCAGCGGGGCGAGCGCGAGAATCACCGACGTGGCATAACAACCAGGGTTCGCGACAAGTCTCGCATCCGCAATGCGAGCCGCGTTGAGTTCCGGCAAGCCGTACACCGACTGCGCGCGCACCGCAGCGACTGCGGCAGTATCGGCGTCAGTGAATCCGTAAACTGCTTCGTGCTCGAGTTGCTGCAAACGCCAAGCCCCGCTCAAGTCAATCACCCGCAAGCCGCGTGCCAGAGCTTCGGGGACGAGTGTCCGCGAAAGTTCATGTGGCGTAGCTAAGAGCAATAACTTGGTGCCAGCGTCCGCCAGCGCTTTCCACGAAAAAGGGGTGAGAGGATGCTGGCCGGGTACTCCAAGTTCGGGAAAGACCTCTGCCAAATCGGCAGGCGAGGCTTTGCCTGAGCTCGCTGCGCGTTGCAGAAGCAGCGGCGATTCGACCCCAGAGTGCGACTTCAGCAGGCGCACCAGTTCGAGTCCGGAATAGCCGGTGGCTCCCAGTATGGCGATAGAAAGAGGCACGAAGTGTGGAGATCTCCTAATGAATAAGAAATACTGGTAGTGCATATTTATTATTTCGCGCGCGGTTCGCTAAAGTCAAATTCCAGTTTGGGGTTGTGAACTTTTGACACTGTCAATCTGGCGAGTTGCAGCGCTCAACCGCTTTCGGTAAGATGAAAGCTCATCATGACTTGGCGATTTAGCTACTGATCTTGGCGCCCGGACTCCCGGGTAGGACGCAACGTCCCCGTCTAGCTCCACGACAAACAGCCAGAAAGGTCATAGCAGATGCAAGAATCAGCCGAATCCGCACAACCGCATCTAGAACAGCACTACAGCCGCCTCGACCGCATAGTGACGATGACGCGGTCGCACGTAGCGCAGGTACGCGCGGAGACCGACCTACCGAGTATGGAGCGGGCAGCGGCGAAGCATACCCCACGAGGCTTCCGCAGGGCACTCACCGAACGCGCAAGGTCTGGGCCAGCCATTATGGCCGAGTTGAAAAAAGCGTCGCCCTCCAAAGGCCTCATCCGGGCTGACTTCCACCCCGCCGCGCTTGCGATTGAATTGGCGTTAGCGGGTGCCGCCACACTTTCCGTGCTAACCGACGAACCATTCTTTCAAGGATCGCTGGATTATTTAGCCGCTGCCTCCGCAGCGTGCCCGCTGCCGTGCTTGCGTAAGGACTTCATGGTCCACGAGTTCCAGATGCTGGAGGCGCGAGCCAATTGCGCCGATGCGATTCTGCTGATTGTGGCCGTGCTAACGGATCCGGAGTTGAAGACGCTGGCGGCAAGCGCCCGAAGTTTTGAGCTGGACATATTATGCGAGGTGCATAACGCTGAGGAGTTGGATCGCGCCCTCGATTGCGGCTTAGGTGATGCGATGCTTGGCGTCAACAATCGCAACCTGCATACGTTTGATACCACGCTGGAAACTTCGCTCCAGTTAATTGACAGCATCCCGCCGACCGCACTGCCAGTGACCGAGAGCGGTATCACGACGCGAGAAGATATCGCACAACTACGGGCGGCGGGATACCAGGCATTCCTGATTGGCGAGTCGCTGATGCGGGCCGCTTCACCGGGCGACGCGCTGCGGGAGTTGCTGAGATGAGCGAGTTGGCGAACGCCCGGCGAAAGACCTGGATCAAGATTTGCGGAGTCACGAACATTGTGGATGCGCAGGCCGCCGTGGAAGCGGGTGCAGATGCAGTGGGATTTGTATTTGCGGCGAGTCCGCGGCGCGTAACGCCGTTGATAGCGGCTGAGATTTGTGCGCAACTGCCGGAGCATGTGGAACGTGTCGGCGTATTCGTGCACGAGCCTGTTGAGCTGATTCGCGAAGTGATGGATCATGCAAGGTTGAATGCAGCGCAGATTCATGTAGTAGCTCGTGGCGCGGACGGACGGCCAACGCTGGAGACGCTGCTACGCGAAGCTCGCAATGCCTGGGCTGCGATCTCCGCTAGTCAAGACGATGGATCCATGGCGTGGCTTGCGATGGATCAAACGTTGCCGAAAGAACACTGGCGGGTGTTTGTGGATTCCGGCACCGCAACGAGGCCGGGTGGAACCGGCGAAGTGTTTGATTGGGAAATCGCGGCCCCGTTTGTGGAATTCCTTCAGCAGCGGGTTCCGGTAGTAATTGCCGGGGGACTTCGCCCGGAAAATGTGGCGGCAGCGATAGCGCGGTTCGCGCCGTTCGGCGTGGACGTTTCGTCAGGCGTGGAGAGCGTTGCCGGCAAAAAGGATCATCAGAAGATTCGCGATTTTATCGTGGCGGTGCGGGCAGCAGATGAATCCGCCAATGGAAAACGGGTTATTGAAGCATTAGAAGCGAGGCAGCGATGAGTACCGCAGTGAAGAGCAAGAAAGGTACAACCAATAAAAAAGTGGTGAAAGCCGGTAAAAAGGTGAGCGCGGCCGTGCCCGGACGCTTCGGTATTTACGGCGGCCGCTATGTGCCTGAAACTCTCATGGCGGCGCTGGAAGAACTGGAATCTGCCTACTCTAAAGCCAAGGAAGATCGCGCATTTCAGCATGAGCTGACCGAACTGCAACAGAAATTTGCCGGACGTCCGACGCCGCTGTTTTTCGCGCAACGGCTCACCAAGTACTTGGGCGGCGCGAAGATTTATTTGAAGCGTGAAGACCTTCTGCACACTGGCGCACACAAGATCAACAACTGCATTGGGCAGGCATTGCTGGCGAGGCGCATGGGCAAGAAGCGCATCATCGCGGAAACCGGCGCGGGGCAACACGGCGTGGCCACGGCGACTGTGTGCGCGTTGTTTGGCTATGAGTGCATCGTCTATATGGGTGAAGAGGACATGCGGCGGCAGGAGCTGAACGTCTTCCGCATGAGGTTGCTGGGTGCGGAAGTGCGCGGTGTGAGTTCAGGTTCGCGCACGCTGAAGGATGCGATCAACGAGGCGATGCGCGACTGGGTCACCAACGTTCGCGATACGCATTACCTGCTTGGCAGCGTACTCGGCGCTCATCCATATCCCACGATGGTGCGAGACTTTCATCGCGTGATCGGTCGCGAGGCGCGGGCGCAGATATTGAAGGCGGAAGGCAAGCTGCCCACTGCAATTCTTGCGTGCGTGGGCGGTGGGTCGAATGCGATTGGAATTTTCTACGATTTTCTTGCCGACAAGAAAGTAAAGCTGATCGGCGTTGAAGCGGGCGGTCGCAGCAGTGCGTTAGGCGATCACGCCGCACGCTTTGCCGGAGGAACGCCGGGTGTATTGCAAGGCACGTTTTCTTACGTGCTACAGGATGCAGCAGGGCAAGTCTCGCTGACGCACTCAGTCTCTGCGGGGCTCGACTATCCCTCGATTGGTCCGGAACATGCCTGGCTCGCTGACACCGGGCGTGCGGAATATGTTTCCGCGAATGACGCTGAGGCGTTGGAAGCGCTGATGTTGCTGGCCCGCAAAGAGGGCATCATCGCGGCGCTCGAGTCGGCGCATGCGGTGGCGGAGTTGATCAAGCGCGCGCCCAAGATGAAGAAGTCGGATGTAGTGATCGTGAATGTTTCAGGACGCGGTGATAAAGACATCGGTATTCTGCGCGAGAACCTGAAGCTGGAGGGCAACTAGATGGCGCTGACATTCACAAACAAGCCAAGTCTGGTTGCATTCCTTACGTGCGGCGATCCTGATCTCACCACCACGCGCGAAATTGTTCTGGCGGCGATTCGCGGCGGTGCTGACGTAATCGAACTGGGTGTTCCGTTCAGCGACCCGCTGGCCGATGGCCCAGTGATTCAGCGGGCCAGTGAGCGCGCGCTAATGCACGGCACCAGCCTGCATGATGTGATTAAGATGGCCGCTTCCATTCGCTCGGAAGGCGATCCGCGTTGCCGAGAAGTCGGCATCGTTATTTTTTCGTATCTGAATCCGCTGGTAAAGATGGGCCTGGAAAAGTTCGCGCGAGCCGCCGCTGCCGCAGGTGTGGATGGAGTACTCGCAACCGACATGCCAGTGGAAGAGTCAGCGGAATATCGCGCAGTAATGAAGCAGCATGGCCTGGCGCCCATATTTTTAGTAGCGCCCACCAGCACGGATGAACGCTTGCGCAAGATTGCGGCAGTTGCCAGCGGATTCATTTACGCGGTGTCGCGAACGGGCGTAACCGGCGAGCGCCAACAGTTGCCGGAAGACGCGCAAAAGCTGGTGAAGCGGCTGCGCAAGTTCACCAAACTGCCCATTGCAGTTGGCTTTGGAATTTCCACAGCTGCACAAGTGAATGCGATTACTGGGTTCGCCGACGCGGCGGTGGTGGGCAGTGCGATTGTCCACACCATCGAGCACAGCCCGGGACATGAGGCCGAGGCAGTGGAAAAATTTGTACGCACCCTAAAAGGACAACAGCGTTAAGCCATCGGAGAGACGCGTATGGATATTGCAGATTGGCGGCAGCACATTGATGAGATTGACCGCAAGCTGGTGGAACTGCTGAACCAGCGCGCGGACGCAGCGCACCACATCGGCTTGCTGAAGAAAGATCGGCAGATGGCGGTGTACGAGCCCGAGCGCGAGCGGACGGTGGTGGCCAATGCCGAGGCCAACAACAAGGGGCCGCTCTCGGCAGGCGAATTGAAGCGAATCTTTGAACGCGTGATGGACGTGATGCGCAAGATTCAGGTAGATGAGATTGCGCCAAACAGCATTAGCGAAGACGATCGCTCGCCAGCGGAGATTGATTTCAGCCGCGCCGAGGGGCCGGAGAAAGATCGCTAAAGCATTTGAGTTTGCAGAATACCAGTCGAAATTTAGAACCGTGAGGAATCAACATGATCGTAGCCATGCAAGACCTAGCCACCGAAGCCGAGATTCAAAACGTTGTCGAACACCTGATGAACCTGGGCTTTGAAGTGCATCGCACCACCGGAGTGCGCCAGACGATTCTGGCTGCGGTGGGCGCACGCCGCGAGTTCGACATGCGTGAGCTCGAAGTATTGCAGGGCGTGCAGCAGGTGTACCGCATCAGCGCGCCCTACAAGCTTGCGGGCAAGTCGTTCCGCCCCGAAGGCACCATCGTCAAGTTTGCAAATGGCGTGGAGATCGGCGGCAATGCAGTTGTCGTCATGGCGGGGCCGTGCTCGGTCGAGTCGCGCGAGCAACTGTTCGCAGCTGCGGAAACCGTGGCTCACTCCGGTGCCAAAGTATTGCGCGGAGGCGCCTTCAAGCCGCGCAGCTCTCCGTATTCGTTTCAGGGCATGGGCGTCGAAGGCCTCAAGATTTTGCGCGAGGCCGGTGACAAATTCGGCCTGCTGGTGATCAGCGAAGTGATGGAAATTTCGCAGATTGAGGTGATGATGCCGTATGTTGACATCTTCCAGATTGGCGCGCGCAACATGCAGAACTTCAACCTGCTGCGCGAGGTCGGTAAAGTGCGCAAGCCAGCGCTGCTCAAACGCGGCATCGCGGCGACGCTGGAAGAACTACTGCTCTCCGCCGAATACATTATGGCGGGCGGTAATTATGACGTGATTTGTTGTGAGCGCGGCATCCGCACCTTTGAGAGTTACACCCGCAACACCATGGATATTTCTGCGATCCCGGTGATCCATAAACTTTCGCATCTGCCCATGGCGGGCGACCCTTCGCACGGCATCGGCATCCGCAACAAGGTGCCGCCGATGGCTTGCGCGGCGGTCGCGGCAGGCGCGGACGCGCTGTTGATCGAAGTTCACAACAATCCCGACAAAGCTCTGTCGGATGGTGCGCAATCACTTTATCCCGAGCAGTTCGCCAAACTGATGGCGCAACTAAAGATCATCGCCCCGGCGGTCGGAAGGACGATCGCCTAGCGCATGCGTCAAGTCACTATTATTGGTGTCGGTTTAATTGGCGGTTCGTTCGGGATGGCATTGCGTGAGCGGCTGCCGTCGCTGCTCACCGACGTGCGCATCATTGGATGCGACACACCCGAGACGCTCGAAATCGCCCGCGACTGCCGCTTTCTCGATGCTGTCGAACCCGATCCCCGGCTCGCCGTTCGCGGCAGCGATTGGGTCGTGCTGGCGACGCCGGTGGGCTCGATCATTGACTTGATCGAGCGCATCGCGCCTTACCTGGAGCCGGAAGCTGTGGTGACCGACGTGGGCAGCACCAAAGCCGAGGTTGTCGCCAAGGCGCAAGCCGTGTTCGGCGACGATGCGGCGCGAAGATTTTTACCCGGGCATCCCATGGCGGGTAAAGAAACCGGCGGCATTGAGCATGCGACGCCCGACTTGTTCCAAGGCTCGGCCTGGCTGTTCACCCCGCTGCCGGGACAAGACCTGACGCTCGCTCCCTTCGGCGAGTTCGTCAACGCAGTCGAGTCCTTCGGCTCACGCACTATGGCGCTCGATGTAAAAGAGCACGACCGCCTCTGCGCCTGGATCAGCCACGTCCCACAATTTTGGTCCACTGCACTCGCCGCCGCGCTGGTGGCGGAGTTCGGCGAGGACGCACCGCTGCTCGAACTTGGCGGCCGCGCCTTGCGCGAGATGACGCGCATCGCGGCGAGTCCGTATTCCATGTGGCGCGACGTCGCTCTGACCAACCGCGTCAACCTCGAAGACGCCCTGCTGCAAATGGCGCAGCGGCTGGCGCACATCCGCGAAAACCTGAACACCCGCGAACTGGGCAAGGAGTTTGACCAAGCGCACCGGCTGAAGATGAAACCAATTCGTAACGTGTCTAGTTGACATAGAGTGCGCTGATGTTCAAGCAAAGAAGTGGGCATCTCCACAACCGTGTCATCCTGAGCGGAGGCTGCGAAAGCGCAACGCGATTTCGCAGACGCAGTCGAAGGACCCCTATACTGCCCGTGCGACCGATGCTACTCGCAGCACCAGCCAAGAACTCTGCTGTCCGCTCCTCCGGCAAATTCGTGTCAGGAATATCCACGACCGTTCCGCCCCGATCATCCTTGGGGTCCTTCGACTGCGGAATATTCTCTCGCTCGCGAGAGAACATTCCTGCGCTCAGGATGACACGATTGTGCGGGTGCCGAAGTTCGCGGCAGTCCGCCACACGCGCTAAAATCATAGAGCTATGAATAAAGTTGTCGCTTCCGCTGCGGAAGCCATTCGCGATATTCCCGACGGTGCCTCCCTCATGATCGGCGGCTTCGGCTTGTGCGGCATGCCGGAGAATCTGATTCGCGCGCTGGTAGCGCAGGGCACGCACGATCTGCTCACCATTAGCAACAACGTTGGTGTGGACGGACTCGGACTCGGCCTGCTGCTGGCCAGCGGGCAGATTCGCGCGCACATCGGCACCTACGTCGGCGAAAACAAGCTGCTGGAAAAGATGGTGCTGAGCGGCGAGCTCAAGCTTGACCTCGTTCCGCAAGGCACTTTCTCCGAGCGCATTCGCGCAGGCGGCGCGGGCATTCCCGCGTTCTTCACGCCAACGGGTGTCGGCACCGTCGTAGCCGAAGGCAAAGAGTCGCGCGAGTTCGATGGTCGCACCTACGTGATGGAGCGCGCGCTGAAGGCAGACTTCGCCTTCGTCAAGGCGTGGAAGGGTGACCGCATGGGCAACCTTGTCTACCGCAAGACGGCGCAAAATTTTAATCCCATGATGGCCACCGCCGCGCGAATCACCATTGCCGAAGTGGAAGAGCTGGTCGAAGTCGGCACACTGGTGCCCGAACATATTCACACGCCAAGCATTTACGTCCAGCGCATCTTTCAGGGCGAGCGCTACGACAAGCCTATCGAGCGGCGGACGGTGAGGAAGAGCGCATGAGCACAACTCCCAAGATCGTTTTCTCTGATGGTGCGGCCAAGCGTGAACTCATCGTCCGCCGTATCGCGCGCGAGTTGCGTGACGGCTTCTACGTGAACCTCGGCATCGGCATGCCCACGCTGGTGGCGAACCATGTGCCACCGGGCATGGACGTCATCCTGCAAAGCGAAAACGGCATGCTCGGCATCGGGCCATATCCGCTGGAAGGCACCGAGGATGCCGACCTCATCAACGCGGGCAAGGAAACGGTGAGCGAGATGCCCGGCACATCGTTCTTCAATAGTGCAGAGTCGTTCGCCATGATTCGCGGCGGACACGTGGACCTCAGCGTCCTCGGCGCCATGGAAGTGGACGAGCACGGCAACATCGCCAACTGGATGATTCCCGACAAGATGGTGAAGGGCATGGGCGGTGCGATGGATCTCGTCGCGGGCGCGCGGCGCGTGGTCGTTGCCATGGAGCACACCACGAAAGAAGGCGCGCCGAAGATTCTGAAGAATTGCACGCTACCGCTGACGGGCGTCAAGGTGGTAGATACCATCGTGACCGAACTCGCCTACATGCGCGTGACGCCGCAAGGCATCGTGCTGGAAGAAGTTGCACCCGGCCTGACTGCAGACGATGTGCAAGCCGCGACTGAGCCGACGCTGATTATGAGTCCAACGCTGAAGGTGATGGAAGCGTAGCGTCGCCGCCCTGCTCGGTTACACAGATTCTTACCACGCCAAGCGTCCAGGTGCCGTCAGCAGCCGCGCTGGTAGCGTAACAACGGCCCACACCAGATGCAGCACTCCACCGACCGCGATTCCGATGATGCGGAACGGCAACAGCAGTAGCCACACGATGGGATACAACACCAGCGCCATCAACGCCAGCGGCCAGCACAACACGAATAGCACACACCACAACAGGAATGCGAACATTACAAACCTCCGGCAAAGCTTCTAAGTATGGATACGCTGGGTCGAAAGGAAAGTTCCCTGGGTGCGCGCCGAGCTAAGGCTGCTGAGCCAGTTTGCGCGGTTTGACCGGGCGATTGGGGACCGCGAGATGCTTCTTCAAAAACGCCAGCGTCCGCCGCGCGGCCACCGTCCAAACTTCATACTCAAACACATGGCCGACGCCGGGATAGATATGCATTTCGTAGGGCGTGTGGCGCTGTTCCAGCACTTCGCGCAGGTGGAACGCCTCGCTCACCGGAACGATCTGGTCGGCGTCGCCGTGATGAATCAAAATCGGCGGCAGCTTACGGAATAGGAAGGGTTTGACCTCGCGCGGCAGGCCGCCGAAAAAATCCACCACGGCACGAACGCGCCAATCGAACACTGCGTTCGACAGCGCAAGAAATCCGCCGAGCGAAAATCCAACAATCGCCAGCCGCTTGCGATCCACCACGGCTTCGCGCCGCACAAAACTGACGCAGTCCCACACGCACTTCATCCACGCCGGAAAGTGTCGCAGGATCACCGCCTTCTCCATCGCTTCCATGGTGCCGGTGCGCTCAAAGTAGTCGGGCACATACACCGCGAAACCGTGCGCAGCCAGTTCGCGCGCAGGCTCGACCGTGCTCTCAAACCCGCGATTCGCTCCATACAGTGCAATTACCGCCGGAAATTGCTCACCCGGCTCGCCCTGCGGCAGCAGGCACGCCACGCGGATCGTCTTGCCTCCGCTGACGTACGACTTGCTCACGAGTTGTACGGCGAATTCAGACATACAGAATGATTCGATGCAGTTGGAGGGAAAGAGGTTCGCCCAAATGTCTCATTCCTGTTGGTACATCTGCTTCAGGCTCTCCACATACGGCGCCCGCGCAATGCCCTTTTCGGTGACGATCGCCGTCACATACTCATGCGGCGTCACATCAAACGCCGGATTCTCAATCCCCACGCCGTCGGGCGTCATCTGGCGTCCGCCGATGTGTGTGACTTCGCGCCGGTCGCGCTGCTCGATGGGGATGCCATCGCCCGTCGCGGTGTTAAAGTCCACAGTGCTCATCGGCGCGGCGACGTAGAACGGGATGCCGTGTTCCTTCGCCAGCACGGCGACAGTGTATGTACCAATCTTGTTGGCCACGTCGCCATTCGCCGCGATCCGGTCTGAGCCGACGACAATCGCCTGAATCTTGCCCTGCCGCATCATCACGCCCGCCATGTTGTCGGCGATCACCGTTGTGGCAATGCCATCCTTCATCAGCTCCCACGCCGTGAGCCGCGCACCTTGCAGAAACGGACGCGTCTCGTCTGCGTACACATGAATCTGCTTGCCTGCCTCCACCGCGCCGCGAATCACGCCCAGCGCGGTGCCATATCCCGCAGTTGCCAACGCGCCGGCGTTGCAATGGGTGAGCACTCCGCCGCGATCGGGCATTAGCGTGGCCCCGTGTTTTCCCATCGCCTCGCAGGCGGCAATGTCTTCCGCATGCATCCGCTTGGACTCTTCGATTAGCCCCGCGCGTATCCCCGCAACGTCATTACCAGCCGTAGCGAGTGCGTCGAACTTGGCCCTCATGCGGTCAATCGCCCAGAAAAGATTCACGGCAGTCGGCCGCGCCCCGGCCATCACTTCGCAGATGTGATCCCAAGCTGCGCGCAACTCTTCAACATTGCTGGCCGCAGCATCACGGGCCCCCAGCGCCACGCCCATCGCGGCGGTGACGCCAATCGCCGGCGCACCCCGGACGATCATGTCGCGAATGCCATCGCGCACCTGCATGTAGTCGGCGCAGGTGATGTATGTCTCTTCCGTCGGCAGCTTGGTCTGGTCAATCAGCACCACGCCCGCGTCAGACCATTGAATTGTGTGGATCAGACTCATTCGTTTCCTTATTAGTAGGTAAATTGAAAATCGCTTAAAGTTTCACGTGCTCGGCCCGGACATCATTCGCGGTAAACAAACTCACGAACGGAGCAGGCGCAGCCGCGGCTTCCACGTTGGCGCGGCCCTTGGCCTCTTCGCGCTCCACCAGGCACATCACGCCAACGATTTCAAAGCCAAAGGCGCGTGCGGTTTCAATCGCCTGAATCGTGGAGCCGCCAGTCGTGCAAACGTCGTCCACGATCACCACGCGCGCGCCGGTCTCGCGGAAGCCCTCGATGCGCTGCCCGGTGCCGTGCGCCTTCTCTGCCTTGCGAACCAGAAAGCCGTGGATGCTGCCGCCGAGCATGCCGCCGAGTACGCTCACCGCGACGACAATAGGGTCAGCGCCCATAGTGAGGCCGCCGATGGCTTCTGGATTCCAGCCGCGTGCGCGAATTTCATCGAGGAAAACCATGCCAGTGAGGCGCGAGCCGAGGGCGTCGAGCGTGGTGGTACGGCAGTCCACATAATAATCACTGGTGCCGCCGAAAGCGAGCTTGAACTCGCCAAGGCGAAAGCTCTTGCGGGCCAGCAAAGTCAGGAGTTGTGACCTTCTGTAGCTGGCGTGCGTCAATTCGGTCGCTTCATTTACTTCGCTCAAAGACGATTCCTTTCCTTGCGACCGCTTTTCTTGCAGTTCATCGGCTCAACCGCTCCAGGTGCTGAAAGCCGCCGGTACCCAGATACATCATGGAAAAAAGTGTGCCGTTGTAGCCCATATGCAGCAGCGTGCTTGCGGCCACGGATTTCGTCATCGCGCGAACCGTCGTGAGGGTAAGGCCGACGAAGAATATTAACGCTAGTGGGCCCCACGCTCCGCCGAGTTGCTCCGCGTGCAGCAAAGCAAATGCGGCCGCAGTCAGCACCACAGCCATGGTGAGTCCAGCACGAGACGCGGTGCGCCAAGATAGTTCCGTTTGCATACTAAGCGCGGCCAGCCCAACGGTAGCGGCAAACAGCAACATCGAGGTCACCGCGAACAAGCTGTAAGGAGCGGCGTGCATCAATGCGCCCCACGCTAGCATCGCGGCAGCCCCCAAGGCGACGCGCAGAGCATTGACACCTGGCTTGCCAATGCGGAAGGCGGCGACTGGCAACGCCAGAAAGAAGGGCAGCAGCAGAACCAGAGCGGTATTTACAGCACCGGTCACAATATGCCCAACGATGCCCCAGCAGCCCAGCACAAACAGTCCCAGTGCAGCATTGCGCAAACGCAATCGCTCTGCAAACATGCGGCCCAGCGAGCGCACCAGCACCGGATAGAGCAGCCCCCGGAAGAGCAACTCCTCGATCGGCGGCGCAATCAGCACTCCAAAAAACGCCATGAGCCACGCCGCAGCGGGGCTGCTGAAGAAATCGTCAAGCGGAACTGTCTTGGGGATAGGCAGAATTCTTGACAGCAGTCCGACCGTCGCGGCCAGTAGGACTCCGCTGCCTAAAAACACCCACCAACGTCCAGCGGGAAAGTTCCAGCGAATCGCTGCCAGAAAGCTTAAGACGTTCCGCCTGCGAATCAGCAGCCATACCACCAGCAAAAACACCGCGTATGCAATCATCTCCACCGGAATCGCGGTGAAAGCGTCTGGCTTGGTGATGCCAGCATCGCCCGGCAAATGGTGCACCATGTTCCACGCGGTGCGCACGATGGCCGTGACCATCAACGCCACGAACATTCCACCCAGCAACACTGCGCCTAGCAACAGCAGATCAAGGCCACCCCATACTGGATTTTCCAGCGGAGTCGGGCCAGACTGCGTCTCGGGCTGCACCTCCGGTAACGGCGGCGGCTCGACGACTGCCATTTCTGCCGGTTCTGAAGACGTCGGAACACCACTATTTTCCGCGTTGCTTTCTACAACCTCGGCAGGCGCTGACAACACAACTTCACTCGCGTCAAGAACCAAACCAGAAGAGGTCGCGTCCGCGCCAGCTGGCGGAAGCTCCTCATGCAAGTTGTCAGGTGTGGACGACAATTCCCGATATCCTTTAGCGCGGCCAGCCGCACTTAACACTCAATAGATGCTAAATGAATCTTTGCGTAGCGACACCTTGAGAGCGCAAGCTCAGGCGCGGTGGCCTCTGCCCAAATTACCAGCAAGAGCCTGTCCGGTGTAGCTCTTCTTCACTCGTGCCACCTGTTCCGGAGTGCCCTGCGCAATCACGCGGCCACCGTCCTCGCCACCCTCGGGGCCCATGTCCAAAATCCAGTCGGCACTGCGAATCACATCCAGATTGTGCTCGATGATGATGACGGTATTGCCGAGATCAGTCAGCCGGTGCAACACGTCAAGCAGTTTCTTCACATCCTCAAAGTGCAGGCCGGTTGTAGGCTCGTCGAGCAGGTAGAGAGTGCGTCCTGTCTGCCGCTTGCTCAGCTCGCGGGCCAGCTTGATGCGCTGCGCTTCGCCGCCGCTCAGCGTGAGTGCGCTTTGCCCCAGATGCAGATAGCCAAGGCCGACATCCACCAGCGTTTGCAGACGCTGCCGCAGTTGCGGAATATTTTCCAGCACGGGCAGCGCGTCGCTGGCAGGCGTCTCCAGCAGGTCGGCGATGGAAAGTCCGTTGTACTTTACTGCCAACGTTTCGCGATTGTAGCGCCGTCCGCCGCAGACTTCGCAGAGCACGTACACGTCGGGCAGAAAGTTCATTTCAATGCGGCGTTGACCTTCGCCCTGGCAGGCTTCGCAGCGTCCGCCCGCGACGTTGAAGCTGAAGCGACCGGGCTTGTACCCGCGTTCGCGCGCCTCGGGCAACATGGCGAACAGATCGCGCAGGTGCGAAAACAGGCCCGTGTATGTCGCCGGATTCGAGCGTGGCGTGCGGCCAATCGGCGACTGGTCAATGCGAATTACCTTGTCAATGTGCTCGATGCCGCTGACAGCTTTATGCGCACCCACCGCCTGCCGCGAGCGATAAAGCTTCGCCGCCAGCGCGGCATACAGAATGTCGTTGACCAGCGTGGACTTGCCCGAACCGGAGACGCCAGTCACAACCGTCATCACGCCGAGCGGAAAGCTGGCATCCACATCTTTCAAATTGTGTTCACGCGCGCCCAGCACCACCAGCGATTTCTCTGACGGCTTGCGCCGCTCGTGACGGATGCCGATCTGATCACGTCCGGCGAGGTAGGCTCCCGTAAGCGAGCGCGGCTCCGCCATCACTTGCTCCGGTGTGCCGCAGGCGACAAGTTCGCCACCGTGGCGTCCAGCGCCGGGGCCAAGGTCTATCACGTAATCGGCGCGGCGAATCGTCTCTTCGTCATGCTCCACTACAAGCACCGTGTTGCCGAGCTGACGCAGCGACTCCAGCGCCGCCAACAATCGGTCGTTGTCGCGATGATGCAATCCGATCGAAGGCTCGTCGAGCACATACAAAACGCCGCGCAGCTTCGAGCCGATCTGGGTGGCTAGGCGAATGCGCTGCCCCTCGCCTCCGGAGATGGTCGCCGCCGAACGGCTCAGCGAAAGATAGCCAAGACCGACATCGAACAGAAATTGCAAGCGCTCACAGATCTCGTGCTGAATGCGTCCTGCGACGGCAAGATCGCGGCCAATCAGCTTCACGGACTTGGCCACTCCCAGCGCGCGCGTAATCGGCAGCGCTGTGAAGTCGGCGATGGACATGTCGTTCACCTTCACCGCCAAGCTTTCCGGGCGCAGTCGCTTGCCCGCGCACACGGTGCAGGTGCTGGCCGTCATAAAGTCCATCAGGTAGTCACGATAGCCGTCCGAGGAAGATCCATCCGCCATGTGCTTCAGGTGGCCAAGCACACCCTGAAAGCCAGTCTTTACGCGGCGCCCCGTGGACTTAGCCACGGACTTGACGCTGGGCTTGCTGCCATTTTTCGCTCCCCCTTCTTCGCCGTACAGCAGCAAATTCTGCGATGCTTCGCCCAGCTGCTCAAACGGAGTATTCAGATCAATGCCATGCGCTGTCGCCGCAATCTTCAACTGATTCTGCAAACTCACCGAGCCTGAACCTGGGCCAAGCCCGCCATCCAGCAGCGGCTTCGACCAATCGTTGATCACCAGCGCGGGGTCAAGATCGTAGCGGCTGCCCAGTCCGTGGCACTCCGGGCAAGCGCCGTAGGTGCTGTTGAAGCTGAACGAACGCGGCTCCAGCGCGGGCACATTGATGCCGCAGTCCGGGCACGCCATCTTCGCCGAATAGAGCGTCTCGGCACCGTCCACAATCGCGATCTGGACCAGCCCCTCGGCCAGCTTCATAGCCAGCGTGATGTTGTGCTCCAGTTTGGCGGCGATGCCTTCCTTAATCGGCAGGCGATCCACCAGCAGTTCCAGCGTGTGATTCTTGCGCTTGTCGAGTGCGATCTCTTCGTCGAGCCGGCGGAGTTCGCCATCCACACGGATGCGAGAAAAGCCGAGCTGCGACAGCTTCTCCATTTCCTTCTTGAACTCGCCTTTGCGGCCGCGCACAATCGGCGCGAGGATCATGATGCGCGTGCCCTGCGGCAACTCCAGCACGCGGTGCACAATCTGCTCCGCTGTCTGGCGCGTAATCTGACGTCCGCAATTCGGGCAGTGCGGCACGCCAATAGACGCGTAAAGCAGGCGCAGGTAGTCGTAGATTTCGGTGACGGTACCGACGGTCGAACGCGGGCTGCGGCTCGTGGTTTTTTGCTCGATGGAAATCGCCGGACTGAGGCCATCAATCGCGTCCACATCCGGGCGCTCCATCTGGTCGAGAAACTGACGGGCGTAAGCGGAAAGCGTTTCCACATAGCGACGCTGGCCTTCGGCGTAGATGGTGTCAAAGGCGAGCGACGATTTGCCCGAGCCGCTCAGTCCGGTTATCACGGTAAACGTGTTCCGCGGAATTTCGACGGAGATATTTTTCAGGTTGTGCTGACGCGCTCCCCGCACCGAAATGTGTTTGAGCGCCATCGGTCTCCGTTGAGCGTGATGCGTTGAACTTGAAACGTGCCTCAAAAAACCAACGCCCTCTCAGCGGAGTTCCGGGGATGAGGGCGCACCTAACTTCGTATTTTATTTGCCAGCAGGCCAATAGGTCAAACCCTGCGACTCCATGCTGTTACGCCGCCGCATTCTGAGCTTGTATTACTAGGATACCAAGAGTGGCGGGGGTAATGTGACATCACTAGCGAAGCTCTATTTTGCTTGTAATCAATAACTTAGGGTAAATTTACAGTAACAGGGGGCTTGACAAAAATTTAACCATCTTCCAAACCGACCTTTTTTGCCTCTAGGGCCAAGCTTCAGGCGTTGGGTTTACTTCGGCCCCTGGGGCTGATCGGGTGGAGGAGTGCCGTCCGGGCCACGTTGATGCTGATTCTGGTCAGCCTCGCCCGGGCTTGGATCTGGTTCCGGATCGGGTTGGTCGGCTTCTGGAGCCGCGTTTTGATCGGCCTCGGCTTCGGGTTCCGGCTGTTCCGCTTCCTGGCTGGCCTCTGGGGCGGTTTCAGCTAGAGCTGGTGAACCGGGGTTGCCCGGTTGTCCGGGCACTGGGAGGCCACCTGGACCACGAACGACTCCCGGAAACTGTCCGGGCACAAATGCGCCCGGCGGAGGAGCTTGCGGCTGCGGCGGTGGCTGATAGACCGGCTGGCTGGACGCGACCGGGCCTGTAGCGGCTCCGCCTGTTTTGGGGGTCAGAATCACGTGCTCGGCACCAAGCGGGTTCGCCGACGAACCGAGGATGATGTAGTTGAAGCGGGAGCCATCGAGCAGGGCTGTAAGTACTTCCCGCACCGGGGCGGGGCCGATGCGAATCGCGATGCGGTCCGTGGCTGGTCCGCTGACCTCAATCACGGTGCCTGTTTTGGCATGAACACTGTTCAGCACGTCGCCCAAAGTGGAATTTTGCGCGGTTATGGTGAGTTGGCCGTTGCTATAAGAAACTTGCGGCGGAACTGCGGGGCGCAAGTCGAGCCGTTCCGGCGGAATTACGGCAGGCATCGGGATGACCGGAGCAGGCGGGGGAGTGACGGTTACTGGCTTGGTCGCCTTGTGAACGTGGCGCAAGTCGGCTAGCGCGACGCCCGACACCAGCAGCAAGGTCAGCGTCATGCCCGCACATCCAAGAACAGTTCTGGTGATCACCTTCATGGCACGTCTCCTCGCCATTCTATGCCTAGCCTCATGGTAGCACCGGAGGGCGGTTGTTTCGGTGTTACCGGAAGGGAGGCCCTGCTGCTCGTTTGCGCTATTTCTTAGACGCACCGGGAGCGGTAACGTTTTCAAACAGGCACTCTCGAGCGTCCTTATCGGGGCGTAGGCCCAGAAAGACGGGAGCGCGGAGTTTACGAGGGGTAGGGCTGTCGCCGTCGCGGGTCCACTCGCCAAACTGGATCTCGGCTACCAAGTCAGGGGTGACCCAGTGCGTTTTGCGGGGGCTTTCCACCTCACCAGTGAAGGGATTCTGCTTGCGGGCGCGGGCGGTGAGCAGCTTGGCAATTTCCGCCAGCGCCCGTTCGTCGAAGCCACTGCCGGCTTGGCCGACTGGGATGAGGTGGCCTGCTTCGTCATAGAGGCCGAGTATGATCGAGCCGAAGTGCTTGCGGCTGCCTTCCGGATCGGTGTAGCCGCCGATGACGCACTCGATGCGCTGGGTGATCTTGAGCTTGAGCCAGTCGTGGCTGCGCGACTCCTGATAGCGGCCGGTGCGGCGTTTGGCGACTGCACCTTCCAGTCCGCGCTGGCGGGCGAGTTCGAGGAACTCAGCTCCGTGGCCGACGACGTGGTCGGAGTAGTGCAGCAAGGGATTGGCGGGAATGTTTGCCGCCAGCAGGCGCTTACGGTCTTCCAGAGCGCAACGGCGCAAGTCCCAGCCATCGAGATAGAGCAGGTCGAAGGTGTAGTAGATCACGCCGATGGCTCGGTCACTGGCGGCTCGGGGATGCGACTTGCCCTGCGTCAACTTCGTCCAGTGTGGGCGGAAGCCAGTGCGCTGCTGCATTCGGCTGAAGGAGGAGCGACCATCGGCATCGAGCGCAACAATTTCGCCATCGAGGATGGCCGTCTTGCCGCGAAAGTGCTGGGCAATCGCTGCCACTTCGGGGAATTGTGCGGTCATGTCGTTTTGGTTACGGGAGACTAGGCGGGCTTGTGGCTTTTTTGCGTCAGCTGCATTCGTAGCGCCGGAAGCGTCAAGGAATGCGATGGCGCGATAGCCGTCCCACTTGATCTCGAAAAGCCATTGCGGGGATTTGGCGTCATCGGCGGGAACGCGGTCGGCAAGCGTTGCCAGCATGGGATGAACGGCCGTGGGCATGGCGGCGAGCACTGCGCCGGGAATGGGCGGCGCTGGTTTGGGTGCGGATGCCTTCGCTGGCGCGGGCGCGCTCTTGGTCTTGCTCTTGGTCTCGAGCTTTGGCTTTGCCTGCAAGGGCGGTGCGGCCTGTGCTTTGCGTTTTTCCAGCGCGTCGGCCAGCCAGGCGGCTTTGAGTTTGCCCTGCCCGGCCGGGCGGCTCTTCCACTCGGCGGAATTTTTGTCGCCCGCGATTTCGCGCATGGAGCGGCCGGTGAGTACGGACGTGTAGTCGCTTTCCGCATCGTGGCCTGCGCTTGCGAACTCGTCTTTTTTCTTGATGAGCAGCCACTCGTTGTTCTTGGCGGCGTTGCGCGTGCCCGCTCGCGGTTTGATGTGCACGAGGGCGAAGTCTCCGTGCAGGCGCTGGCCGTGCAGACGAATCTTCAAGTCGCCCGCGGCGAGTTCGGCACGGGCTTCTTCGGCGTCGGTGGGCACGAGTTTACCTGCCACGAGCTTCAGACTCAGCGGCTCCCAGGTGCCCACGTCCCAAACTTGTACCGTGCCGCCGCCGTAGTTATCGGGCGGAATGACGCCTTCAAAGTCGAAGTAGGAGAGGGGATGGTCCTCGACCTGCATCGCGAGGCGCTTTTCGGCAGGGTCGAGCGAAGGGCCTTTGGGCACGGCCCATGACTTGAGGACGCCATCGAGTTCGAGGCGAAAGTCGTAGTGCAGGTGCGAGGCCTGATGCTTCTGGACGACGAAGCCCAAGGTTCCTGGCGACTGCTTGCGCGCGCTTGGCGACTTGGCGTTCTTAACTGCCTGGGTGCCGTCCGGTTCGGGTGTCTCTTGAAAGCGGCGCTTGCGGCGATACTCGGCGAGCGCGGCGGCGGTTGCGTCGGCAGGCGGCGTTGGCGGCTTGGGCTTGCGGGGCACGCAGTAATTTTACGGTGTGTGAGCCGTGGCGGGTCGGGCGCTTGATTTACCTTGTGTGTATGGCTCGCGAATATCCTGAAGCACCGGTGGTGGGAGTGGGCGCGCTGATTGTGCGGCGCGATGGAGACGGCGTGGTGCGTGTGGTGCTGATCCGGCGAGGGAATCCTCCGCTGGAAGGGCATTGGTCGTTGCCCGGCGGAGTGTTGGAGTTGGGCGAGACGGTGGCTGAGGGCGTGGTGCGCGAGGCTCGCGAAGAAACCGGGTTGGAAGTGAGTGCAGGTGTGGTGGTTGGAACTTATGATCGCATCGTGCGCGACGACGAGGGCTGGGTGCGATATCACTACGTGCTGATTGATCTGCTGTGTGCGGTGACCGGCGGCGAACTGCGCGCGGGTGGTGATGCTGCCGATGCGCGCTGGGTAAGTGAAGTCGAGTTGCCATCTTTCGCACTTGTGCCGGAAACTGAACTGCTAGTGCGGCGGGTGCTCAGTACATGCAATGCGGAGTGAATCTCCGCGACTCTGCGGACGGTAAAACATCCAACCCGGTTCTTCTTCCAGTGCCTTGAGGACTCATGCGCTTGCGGGTTCCCCGCCCCTTGCGAAAAACGCAAGGAGCGGGGCACCCTCGGTAAATAACACTTACATCTTGCCAAGTGCAGTGCTACACCCCACCCAAACGTGGGCACCATCGAAAAGAACATTGAATGGGCTTGATGTGGTAGAGCCGCAGGTTGTGAAAGAAGTATTCTGCGTCAGCGGCGCGGTGGTTGACACCCGGTTTACGGTACCGCTGGTAATATTCGTCACCCAGACGTTAGCGCCGTCATACGCAATATACTGCGGGAGCGTGCCGACGCTGTAGGAGGTCACGGCCAGGGAAGGCAGTGCAATTTTGGAAACTGTATTTCCGGTCTGGTTTGCCGTCCAAAGGTTGGTTCCGTCATACACGATTCCGATTGGGCCTCCCGCGACATTAACGGGCGTACTGGCAACACAAGATGAGCTAATTTTCGTCACCGTACTATTGTTGAAGTTTGTCACCCACATGTTGGTGCCGTCGAATGCCTCGTCATAGACCCTTCCGCCGACATTCGCGCTGCAAATTACGGAACAGCTACTGGGCGAGTACTTAACCACGAATCCAAGGTTGGTACCAACCCACATATTGGTTCCGTCAAAAACTGGGGTATTGGGCCAGAGGCCGTTTGTTCCCAGGTTGCAGGAGGTCACAAACGCGCCATCCGCAGCGCGAATCTGATGTATTAAACTGCTCGAGGGATCGTGTTCTGCGGCCCAGATGTTAACCCCGTCAAATGCCATGTTGCCGGCACTCGTGGAGCCGGGGATGGTAAATGTTCCGACGAGAGCCCCGTCGCTGGATCGCACTTTATCCAGTTGAGAGCTAGTGCCGGTGTTCGAGCCGGAGTGTTGGACCCAGATGTGCTCGCCGTCAAAGGTAATGCTCTTTGGGGAACTGAAGTTGTAGTACGTGCCTGTAAGTATTGCTGACGTATTCGCTTTATACCAAGATTGTTCAGCCAGCTGATTGGGATTTTGGTACTTTCCCGTGACGACCTGCGAGGGGGTTTGCGCCAAAGCGGAAAGGCCAAGGGTCATGGTGATGCACAACAATACGGCCAGTTTAACGGATGCTAACTTTGTGCCAGTCATATGTTTCTCCTGTGAGTAACAAAGTGCGCCAAGCGGTTTTCATAGCTATACAGGCACTTGGCGTTGCTAAAACCACGGCAATTGTATACTCGTTAAGTCGCCGTGCAATGTATTTATTCACCTTTCTCATCTTCACCAAAAGCACAAGCTAAAATCTGCCCGACTATTTTAAGGAGAAAAATCATGCCTGAAACTGCCTCCATGCTTGACCTGAGCTATCCCATTGGCAAATTCGCCCCGCCTACTGCGATTGATGCGGCAACTCTGGAGACGTGGATTAGCGAGATTGCAGCCGCGCCGACACAATTGAGGGAAGCCGTTGCGGGACTTAGCGACGCGCAGCTCGACACGCCGTATCGCCCCGGAGGATGGACAGTGCGGCAGGTGGTACATCATGTGGCCGACAGCCACATGAACGCCTACATTCGGTTCAAGCTGGCGCTGACGGAAGAGAATCCGGTGATCACGGCGTACTCGCAGCCAGATTGGGCCGAGCTGGCGGATTCGCGTTTGCCGGTTGCGCCTTCACTGGAGTTAACGGATGCTTTGCACACACGCATGGTGGCGCTGCTGCGTAGCGTAACGCCGGAGCAGTGGTCGCGCACGTTCCGGCATCCGGAACTGGGCAACCGGCGGATGGACGCGACCGTAGGCCTGTACGCTTGGCACGGAAAACATCACACTGCACACATTACGGAGCTGCGGAAGCGGCAGGGCTGGTAGAGCCGCTACGTCAGGTGCAGACGCCACAGCGCGTAGCTTAGCGTCTCGCGAGCTACGGCGAGCAGGCGCTGTTTGCGGTCACGGGGGACGCTTTGGGGGCGGGGCGAGGTGTAGACCTCTATCCCCTGCGCGGCCAGCATCTGCTTGACCCGGAACAGGTGGTAGGCGTCGCTGACGGCGACGCAGGTGTGCAGGTTGTTGGTGCGCATGATGGCGGCGACGCGCGCGGCACTTTCGGCGGTGTCTCCGCTATGGGATTCGGCAATCATGCTGGATTCTTCCACCCCGCGGGAGCGCAGGTAGTCGCGCCCGACCTCGCCCTCGCTGTAAGTAGCGTCGCCACCGTGTCCGCCCGTGGTGATGATGAGCGGGGCGATGTGTTTCTGGTAGAGCTCGAGGGTGTGATCGAGCCGCGCTTTCAGCACCGGCGAAGGTCTGCCCGCATACTCCGCTGCGCCGAAGACGACGAGTACATCTACGGGCCGGGCTTCATCCTGGCGAGCCTGCTGCACAATCTGCCAGCCGATCCACGCGCTCCAGCAGGCGGTGGTGAGCAGCGCCAGCAGGATGAGCCGCCAGAGCCAGGTGCCGAAGCTGGCGATCCGTGACCGGCCAGCTACTTGCTGAGGATCCCGGGAACTCATTGCAGGTTGAGTGCTTCCAGAATATCGGCGGTGGGGATGGCGCCTTCGCGAATCACGCGGAAGTGAATGTCCGCTTCACCGCTGAGGTCCACGATGGTCGAAGCCACTTCACGAGGCGCAGTGCCGCCATCCACGATAATTGCCACGCGCTCGCCGAGTTGAGCGCGCACGGCGTCTGCGGTGGTGCATTCGCGCTCGCCGCTCAGGTTGGCGGAGGTGGCGGTGATAGGGCACCCAGCTAGCTTGATTACGCCGATGGGAATGGCGGCAGCAGGTACACGCAAAGCGACGTTGCCGGAATTCGCCGTAACTTTGAGAGGCAACCGAGCCGAAGCTTTTACGATGACGGTGAGCGGGCCGGGCCAAAATTTACGCGCAAGAATATAGAACTCCTCGGGCAGAGGCCGCGAGAGTTCTTCGGCCTGCTCGATGCTTTCAATTAGCAGCGACAGCGGCTTGTTGCGCGAGCGCGACTTGATCTCGTAGACCCGTTCCACTGCTTTGAGGTTGTAGGGGTCAGCCGCGAGACCGTAAAAGGTGTCGGTGGGCATGCCCAGCACCTGGCCGGAGCGGATCTGTTCCGCCGCGTATCGCAACAGCGACTCGTCGGGCGAGTCGGGATGAATTCTGAGAATCTCTGGAAGCAAAGCATGTTCCTTTTCGCTGCAACGTAGAAAGGGCGAAGCTAACACATTCGTTCCGCGAGGGGCAAGCCGGAGTGCCGGGGCGATGCCAGTCGCAGGCGGAGAACACGCAGCGTATCATGCTCCAATAGCTGCGGCGGAAAAGAGCCATGAGTCCCCATTCCACAAACCGATTGCGTATGGTCGCTGGTAAGCATAATCCGCTGCTGAAGCAATTGCGGCGGGCGTTTGCCGAGGCCGAACTGACGGAAGATAGCTGCCTTGCCATTGAAGGCGTGCGTGTGGTGGAAGAGGCGATTCGTAGCGGATTAGAGTTTCAGGCGGTGTTTTTTGCAGAGTCAGCGGAGGCATTGAGTGAGCAGATGCTGCCGCAACTTGGATCGCTGGTGGACTGCATCACCGTGCCGGATGCGTTGTTGAATGCGGCGCTGCCGAGTGAAGCTCCGCAGGGTGTGGCGGCGTTGGTAAAGATGCGGACGCATGAGCTGGAAGATGCTCTAAGCACACCGAATGGTTTGCCGCCGCTTTTGGTCGGCGCGGCGGGTTTGCAAGACCCTGGGAATCTGGGAACGCTGATTCGGTCGGCGGAGGCGTTTGGTGCTGGCGGCGTATTGCTGGCGGAAGGCACAGTGAGCGCTTACAACGCGAAAGTAGTGCGGTCCGCGGCAGGGTCGGTGTTTCGCTTGCCGTTGGTACCTGTGGCACTTGATGTCGCGATGCAGCTGTTGCGCGAGCGAGGCGTGAAGCTCGTGGCAACATCGTCGCATCGCGGAAAGCCTGTGAGCGAGGCCGACCTGCGCGGGCCGGTTGCGATCTTCATTGGCAACGAAGGCGCGGGCCTTCCCACGGCGATTGTGGAGCGCATGGATGAGTCTGTGCTCATTCCCCATGCGGCGCAGGTGGAGTCGCTGAACGCGGGCGTGGCGGGCAGCATTGTGTTGTATGAGGCGGCGCGGCAGCGAGCGCGGATCATTTCGTGAGCATGTGTGTTGAGCTCGAACGAAGAAGTCTTATACGCCGTCGTATGCGGCTTTCAATGCGGCGATGTCAAACTTGTTCATCTTGAGCATCGCTTCCATCACGCGCCGCGACTTCTGCGGATCAGGATCGCTCATCAACTTGCCGAGCGTGTCGGGAATGATCTGCCATGACAGGCCGAACTTGTCTTTGAGCCAGCCGCAGCGCTGTTCGCTTCCGCCTTCGCAGAGTTTTGCCCATAGAGAATCCACTTCTTCCTGGGACTGGCAACTCACATAGAGTGAAATGGCTTCGGTGAACTGGAACATCGGGCCTCCGTTCAGCGCCATGAACTGCTGGCCTTCGAGTTCAAAGGTAGCGATCAGGATGGATCCCTTGGGGCCGGGGCCGTTGTCCCCGTTACGAGTCGCGCTGAGGAGGCGCGAATTTGGGAAGATGGAAATATAGAAGTTGATTGCTTCTTCTGCGTTGTTGTTGAACCACAAAAACGTTGTGATCTTCTGCATAAGAATCTCCGGTGGCGGTCTGCGCCGTTATCATACCCACTATGAGCCTGTTCGGTTCCATTCCGCCAGCTGATTCGCAAACGAGCGCTGCCGCCAGCCGCACCCGCCCGCTTGCGGATCGCATGCGTCCGCGCACGCTCGAAGAATATGCCGGGCAGGAGCAAATTCTTGGGCCCGGCAAGCCGCTGCGGGTGCAGATTGAGCGCGATGAAGCCGGGTCCATGATCTTCTGGGGGCCTCCAGGCACGGGCAAGACGACACTGGCGCAGATTGTCGCGCGGATGACCAAGGCGGAGTTCATCGAGTTTTCGGCGGTGTTGAGCGGCATCAAGGAAATCAAGCAGGTGATGGCCGAGGCCGAACGCGCACAGCAATATGGCACGCGCACCATTCTGTTTGTGGACGAAATCCATCGCTTCAACCGCGCTCAGCAGGACGCGTTTCTGCCATACGTGGAAAAGGGAACCATTCGTCTGATCGGCGCGACAACGGAGAATCCCTCGTTTGAAATTAACTCAGCGCTGCTCTCCCGGTGCCGGGTTTACGTGCTGCAGCCGCTGAGTGAGGAACGTATTGCGGGCTTGCTGCGGCTGGCCCTGACTGATGTGGAACGTGGGCTGGGCGCGGCTGGCGTGAGCGCGGAGGACGACGTGTTGCGACTCATCGCAGGCTATGCCAGTGGCGATGCGCGCTCTGCGTACAACGTGCTGGAAGTAGCGGCGGGATTGGCGTCGGCGAGTGAAGCTGAGCCGCGCGCGATCACGCGAGAGATTGCCCGTGACGCGCTGCAACGGCGCGTGCTGCGTTATGACAAGACCGGTGAAGAGCACTACAACTTGATCTCCGCACTGCATAAGAGCGTGCGCAACAGCGATCCGGATGCGGCGCTGTATTGGCTGGGCCGCATGTTGGAAGCAGGCGAAGATCCGCTTTACATTGCGAGGCGCGTGGTGCGGATGTCGGTGGAGGATATTGGTTTGGCGGAGCCGGGCGCGCTGGCGATGACGATGGCCGCGCGCGATGCCGTGGACTTCATCGGCATGCCCGAGGGCAACCTGGCTCTGGCGCAGGCGGTGGTGTATTTGGCAGTGGCGCCCAAGTCGAATGCGCTCTACTCCGCCTATGGCGAGGTGCAGAAGGACGTGGAGCAGACTGCGGCGGAGTCCGTCCCGCTGCATCTGCGCAACGCGCCCACGAAGTTGATGAAGGAGCTAGGCTACGGTGCGGGCTATCAGTATGCGCACGACAGCGATGCGAAGGTCGCTGATATGCAGTGCCTGCCGGACAATCTGAAAGATCGCAAGTACTATCAGCCGACGAATCAGGGTGTGGAACAGCGGATTCGCGAGCGGATGGAAGAAGTGCGCAAGCGCAAGGGCGGCGGGTAAGAGAGCTAAAACACAAGATCCCTCGACTGCGACGATATTGCCGCGATTGCGCGGCAATATCATCTCCGGTTGGGATGACACGACTTTGTTATTTTGGCCGGGCTCGATGTTCAATCAGCAGGCAGCGATCCATCACCACTTCGATTCCGGCGGCGCGAGCTTTTTGCGCGGCTTCTTCGTGCACCACTTCCAACTGCATCCAGATTGCCCGCACCTGTTGCGGGTCGCGTCGTTTGCGCTCGATCGCCTGCTCGACAATCTCTGGCACAAACTCCGGTCGGCGAAAGATGTTGACGATATCAATTTTTACGTCCAGCGGAATGTCGTCGAGCGTTGCGTACGATTTTTCTCCTAACACTTGCGGTGCCATCGGATTCACTGGGATGATCTTGTATCCCTGCAACTGCATGTAGGCGGAAACGTCGTAGCTAGGTCGGAACGCATCGTCGGAGAGGCCCACGACGGCGATGGTGCGGGCGGATTGCAGGAGTTCGCTGATCTTGTCCACAAAGCTGGTTTCAGGTTACGGGTTTCAACTACTGCATGGTGTGCCGCAAAATTGCGCTACAACTTTGCCATGGCTTCCAGTTCTTTCACCAGCCGCTCAAGTTCTTGAGTGAGAGCGTTGTTATCGCGCGCCAGTTCTTTCGCCAGTTCACTGTAGTACCAGAGCGAACCTTCGCGGCCACCGTGGAATCTGTCCCAGACTTTCTCGCCGACTTCGCGATGAGCCTGCACGATGGTGCCGACGTTGTGAACTTTGTCGGCGGCGGAGACCAGGCGAACATCGGCATTGGCTGCGTGCAGATGGTCGAGGTAACGCTGCTTGCGTTCTCGCCACTTTACCGGCGGGCCAAGGTTGTCGGTACAGTCTTCCACGATGCGGGCGACGCGTTTGCCGAAGCGGGCACGAACTTCTTCGAGCACAGGCAGTCCGCCGCAGTCTTCCACCACATCGTGCAATAGTCCGGCGATGGCCAGGTCTTCGTCGCCCCCGTTTTCCAGCACCTTGCCGCAGACCGCCATCAGGTGTGCGATGTAGGGTGTGTTGCTCTGCTTGCGATGCTGGCCTGCGTGCATCTGGTTGGCGTAAGCAAAGGCTTCAGCAAAGCGCGGGGTAAGCTTTGACGTAGGGTCCGTCTCTACTTTGGCCGCGTGCTCCAGCTTCGCTGCCGTGTCGTCGAGTTTGCGCATATCGCTCACTTGCCACTCCTCTCGGCGCTGGCTTGCCGCGCCAGTTCTTCTCGCCTCATG
This sequence comes from Terriglobales bacterium, assembly GCA_038229415.1. Lineage (GTDB taxonomy): Bacteria > Acidobacteriota > Terriglobia > Terriglobales > Acidobacteriaceae > JANXUR01. Next base: position 111,548 of record JBBROM010000006.1, on the reverse strand, counting down.
CTGAGATAGGCGCGCATAAACGGATTCAGACTGCCGTCGAGCACGCGGTTCACGTCGCCGGATTCTTCACGCGTGCGCAGGTCTTTCACCATCTGGTAGGGGGCCATCACGTAGCTGCGAATCTGCGAGCCGAATCCGATGTCGAGTTTCGAGTCTTCAATCTTCTTAGTAACTGCACGTTTCTTTTCCAGCTCATATTCGTAGATGCGTGAACGCAGAATCTTCATGGCTCGATCTTTGTTCTTGTGTTGTGAGCGCTCGTTCTGACAGGCAACGACGATCCCCGTTGGGAGGTGCGTGAGCCGCACGGCGGAGTCGGTGGTGTTGACATGCTGTCCGCCCTTGCCGCCGGAGCGATAGGTGTCAATGCGCAAGTCGTTGGGCCCGATGATGACCTCGATGGTGTCGTCAATTTCTGGCGAGACGAATACGCTGGCGAACGAAGTGTGTCGCCGTTTGGCTTGATCAAAGGGCGAGATGCGGACGAGGCGATGCACGCCGATCTCGCTGCTCAGCAGTCCGAAGGCGTATTCGCCTTCCACCGTGAAGGTTGCCGACTTGATGCCCGCCTCTTCGGCGGCCTGTTCTTCGTTAATCACAGCCTTGAAGCCCTGGCGTTCGGCCCAGCGCAAGTACATGCGGAAGAGCATCTCGGCCCAGTCTTGCGACTCGACGCCGCCCGCACCGGGATGGATGGTGACGATGGCGTTGGAGGCGTCCATCGGCTGCGAAAGAAGGGTTTCGGTTTCCAGTTTTTCGACGAGATTGTGCAGGTTGGTGATTTCGCGTTGCAGGTCGTCGGCGACCGCGACGGCGGAGTCTTCGCTTTCATGGGCGAGGTCGAAGAACGCGGAAATGTCAGCAGTACGCGAGGCGAGATCACTCTCGGTGGCGAGCAGGCTTTCCACGCGCTTTTTCTCGCGCATGATGGGTTGTGACTTTGCCGGATTCGACCAGAGATTGGGATCGGAGGCTAGCTTTTCCAGCTCGACTAGCTTGGTGCGCTGGGAGTCCGCGTCAAAGATAGTCTCGGAGGTCGCGGACTTTTTCGTTGAGCTTGGCGAATTCCTGTTGCAGTTCGTCAACGAGTTGCATATTCGGCTTTGACCTCGGAAAGTGTGATGCCGATTAGGCTTGCGCGGAGCGGCGAAGCAAACTCGCCATAAAAACCGCTAATGAAATTATGGCACAAGCAAAGGCGAACAGGTCGCCGTGCCGGGTGTAGAAGGTCTTGCCGTTGGTGATGGCGAAGGGTGCCAGCAGCCCTGTTTGCTGCTGGCGCGGAGCGCTGGCGATGATGCGACCGTCAGGGTCAACGGAGGCGGTTTCTCCGGTATTGGTGGAAAAAAGCAGCCAGCGCTGGTTTTCTACGGCACGCATCCGGGCCATGTTCAAGTGCTGTTGCCAGGCAGAGCTGTCGCCGTACCAGCCGTCGTTGGAGATATTTACAAAGTAGTCCGCGCCGTTGTCGGCGGACTGGCGAATTTCGTCGGGGAAGACCGCCTCGTAGCAGATGAACACGCCCGCGCGGCTCGAACTGTGGACGATCACGGGAGCGGAGTCGCTCACGGGCGGTGCGACAGCGGTCGCTTCATGATGCGTCATTCCAGGCATGTCGGCCATGCCAGCTTCCATACCGGGCATGGCGGGTGGAGTTATGGTGGGTAGCGGCCCGTTGGACTTGATCAGCAGGAATGGCGCTCGCGAGGTGCCAGGCTGAAAGGTGCCGACTTCGCGCGTAAGTTTTTCCGCGAAAAAGAACAGCTTGGGGAACGGTACAAATTCGCCAAACGGCACCAGATGAATCTTGTCGTAGCGGCCTTGCAGCTGTCCGTCGTAGGCAAAGAGCAGGGCCGAGTTGTAGATCCGCGCTTCTTCGCCGGGTTTTGACGGATCAATGCCAGCCGCGCCGACAATCAGGTTCGCACCCGTGGTGCGGGCGAGGTCGGTGAGGGGAATCTGGAGGTTAGGGTCGTGTTCCCAGAAAGGGGCGGGGTTTTCCGGCCAGACGATGAGTTCGGGCCTCATATCCGACAAATGAGTTGTGTCAACGATGCCGGCTAGAGTCCCACCATCTTTGGCCGCGTCTTTGCTCAGCGCCACCAGCGCATTCACCGTCTTGCGGTAGTACTCGGTGTTCCATTCGCTGCCGTCGAGTACGGGAATGTTGCCTTGCACGAGTACTGCGTAGCGGTCGGCGACGTGGGACGGAGGGTGGAGGAAGACTCCGGCTTGGAGGACAAATGCTCCTGCCGCCGCGGCAAACAGAAGGACGCCACGGCGCGGTTTGGGAGTGAGCAGTGCCGCGGCGAAACCAGCATTTATGACCATCACTGCGAACGACAGGCCATAGACGCCTGTAATCGTGCTCAGGTGAGCCAGCGGGACATTCTCAATCTGGGTGGTGCCCAGCGGATCCCAGGGAAAGCCCACCACGCGGCAGCGCAGCAGTTCCAGCGCGACCCAAAGGGGTGGCGCAGCAGCCAGTGCGCGGACGCCGAAGCGGCGCGCCAGCCCGGCCATGACGCCGCCAAAGATCGCAAAATGCAGTCCAAGGTAGAGGCTGAAAAGGATCAGAATGCCGAGCGAAGCCAGTGTGCTCAGGCTGCCGTGCTCGTGCATCACGATGAAAATCCAATAGCAGGAGCCTGCGAACCAGACGAATCCGCAGAGGTAGCCGAGCAGGAATCCTTGGGCCGGAGAAGCGAGGGAATCGGCGGAAAATCTAGAAAGCAGAATCGAAAGATTGAATCGCCCGGATTGATTCTTCGCATCCATGAGAGGCAGGGTTCCCCGCCGTGCGGTGAAGACAGCGAGCATCAGCGGAGCCACGCAAACCCACGAAAGTGCGTATAGATTCGGGGTTGGAAAGGCCAGAACCTGCAAGAGGGCGGCGAACAAGCTGAGTAGCCAGGCTGAGAGTTGAATGCGCTTCACGCGGCCAGAATACCAGACGCTCCGGCAAGCAACCGCTTACGCAGAGGGGAAGCCCTGAGTTACACTATGCGACGTTATGGAAACGCTTGCCATATTCGGTGTACACGTGCTGGAAGTCATGTTCGCGGTGGGATTAGTGGGCTCAGTGATCGTGGTGCTGGTCACCTCGGTGGAAGATGTGCAAGAGTTGTTTGGGCCGGATGAACCAGCCGAGCACAAACCCGGGGAGCGATAACTCCAACATGTCCTCGAATGATCAGCCCTTGCAGCCCGTTACCCCCGCGTCCGGCGTAAACAACCGGGTCAAGATCGTGGTGGCCACCACGGTCATGCTGACTTTTATTTCGTACTGGCGTGCGGCTGCGATTGTTCTCAATGATTTGGCGTCGTCGGCGTTTTACGCTGGCGGCATCGCCGAAAAGGCGGTGGGTAAGTCGGCCCCATGGTTCATCGTCGGAGTGATGCTGTTCTCCTTCGCCGTGCGGGCGGTGTACGTCGAAAGCTGCTCCATGTTTGTACGGGGCGGCGTCTACCGCGTGGTGAAGGAAGCTCTGGGCGGCACCTTCGCCAAGCTGAGCGTCTCCGCACTGATGTTTGACTACATCCTGACTGGGCCGATCTCAGGCGTTTCCGCGGGCCAATATATCGCCGGACTGGTCAACAGTTTATTTGTGACGATGGATCTGCATGGCTGGATTCCCAAGGCCATGCACAGCATCTTCCACGGCACTCCACAACTGGATGTTGGCGTGACCTCCGTCGCTGTGGCGCTGGCCGTTACCGTCTACTTCTGGTGGGAGAACATCAAGGGCATTCACGAATCCAGTGAAAAGGCTCTGCGCGTGATGCAAATCACAACCGTCATGGTGGTGATTCTGCTGGGCTGGTCGGCGCTTACGATTTTCCAACACGGCTACAACCCGGTACCGCTGCCCACGCCAGACAACTTGAAGTTCAGCGAGACTGCGCTGGGGTTTCTGAAGGGCAGCAAGCTGCCGCACATGTTCGGGCTGTTCGGCATTCTCATTGCCTTCGGCCACTCGGTTCTGGCGATGAGCGGCGAAGAGTCGCTGGCGCAGGTGAACCGGGAAATTGCCCACCCGAAGTTGAAGAACCTGAAGCGCGCAGCGCTGATTATTGCCATCTACAGCCTGGTGTTCACTGGGCTGGCGTCGCTGCTTTCGGTAATGCTGATTCCGGACGATGTTCGAGTCAGCGTGTATGGCGACAACTTGATTGCTGGCCTGGCAATGAACATGGTGGGGCCGGAAGTGTTGCGTCTGGCGTTTCGCGCGTTCGTGGTGATCGTGGGCTTCCTGATTCTTTCAGGCGCGGTAAACACGGCCATTATCGGCAGCAACGGCGTGCTGAATCGGGTTTCAGAAGACGGCGTGCTCACCGACTGGTTCCGACATCCGCACAAGCGGTTTGGCACCAGCCATCGAGTCGTCAATCTGGTGGTCGGCCTACAGATTCTGACGATTCTGCTGAGCCGTGGCGACGTGTATGCGCTGGGAGAAGCCTACGCTTTCGGGGTGATCTGGAGCTTTACCTTCAACAGTTTGGCCATGCTGGTGCTGCGCTTCAAATACAAGGGCAAACGCGGCTGGAAGGTGCCTCTTAATCTCCCGCTGGGAGGCAAGGAACTGCCGCTGGGCCTGGCCAGTGTGTTTCTGGTATTGCTGTCGGTGGCGTCGATCAACCTGTTTACCAAGTCGGTGGCGACCATCTCTGGGTTGATTTTCGCAGCAGTGTTTTTCGTGATCTTCAGCGTCTCCGAGCGCATCAATCATCGTCGCATGGCGGTTGCCAAGGCGGAGATGAAAGACCACTTCCAGCTGATGCAACAGGAGAGTGTTGACCGGAACTCGATGGAGATTCGTCCGGGCAACGTACTGGTTACGGCCCGCGACTACAACACGCTGCGGCACCTGCGCTGGGCGCTGGAGCGCACCGACACCGATGATCAGGATGTGGTGGTGATGTCGGCCCGCCTGAGCCAGTTCGGCGACGCGGTTTACGATTTGCAGCTGGCGGATGTGTTTAGCGACTACGAGCAGCGGCTGTTTACGCAGGCAGTCGCAGTCGCCGAAGGCTTTGGCAAACACATTTCGTTGCTGGTGGTGCCTGCCGGAGATGTGTGGGCGGCGATCGCACAGACCGCGAATCAATTGGAGTCGTCTCGCGTGGTGGCGGGGCTTTCCAGCAAGATGACGGCGGAGGAGCAGGCATTCTTTCTGGGCCGGGCATGGGAAGCGCTACCTGAACCGAAGCGCCAATTCGTCTTCCAGGTTGTCAATCCCGATATGTCCACGGTCAGCTACCACATCGGGCCCCACACGCCGACCATGAAGACGGAAGACATGCAGGCGACGCATCGCCTATGGCTGCACATTACACGGGAGCCGGGAATGCAGGGGCTGCATCACCACGATATTTTGACCGAGGCGCTTCGACGCTTCGGGCGCGACTTCAGCGGTGAGGATCGAGCTCTGATTTTGCGTGAGTTGCAACAATTGGTGGATGATGACACCAAGCGAACTTTGGTGCCTGGGGCTGGCTTGGAGCGTATGAGCGAAATGACCAGCATCAAGAGCGGCACGAATCAGCCCCCAGAATAGTTAAGGCTTGCGGGATAGTTAAGGCTTGCGGGCCAGTCGCGCTAAAACGGCGAGTTCCTTCAAATATTCGCGAAGGGGGCGGGCGGGGGTTCCCCAGAACACCACCCCTTTACCACGAATTACTTTCTTGCTGGGGATTCCGCTCTGCGCGCCCAGAATCGCACCCTCTTCAATGCGCACGTGATCTGCGATGCCGACCTGTCCGCCAACAATCACATCTTTCTCGATAATCGAGCTGCCTGAGACGCCGGTCTGGGCGGCGATCACGACATTTTCCGCAATGCGCACGTTGTGGCCGACGTGAACCATGTTGTCAAGCTTCACGCCGTCGGCGATCACGGTGGCGTCGAGCGCGCCGCGATCAATGGTGGCGTTGGCGCCGATCTCAACGTCGCTGCCAATTTCCAGCGTGCCAATTTGCGGGAATTTTTCGTAGCGACCTGTCTCATGATCGCGGACGTAGCCGAACCCGTCACTGCCAAGAACTGCGCCAGCGTGAACGATGACGCGATCGCCGATTGTAACGCCGGGATAGATGGTGACATGAGGGGCGAGAGTGCAGTGGGCGCCCAGCGTGGTGCCGTCGGCGATGAAGCAGTATGCTCCGATGCGGGAGCCTTCTCCGATCACGACGTTCTTACCCACCAGTGCAAACGGCCCGACTTGGACGCCTACAGCAAGCTGAGCGGATTCCCTTACCAGCGCGCTGGAATGGACCGTGCCAGTGGCCGTGGATTCCTCGCGCAGAATCGCTGCGGCGCGACAAAACGCAAGGCGCGGGTGGGGCACCAGCAAGAGCGATTTGCCTGCCGGAACCGCGGAGTCCGCTGCAAATTCGCCCGCCAAGATTGCGCCTGCGTTCGACGCCAAGGCCTGAGGCAGCCACTTAGCATCCTCCACAAAAACAAGCTGAGTCGGGCTGGCCGAAGCTAGACTAGCTATGCCCGCAATCGTGATTGAACCGTCGCCCACGAGTTGTGCACTGAGGGCGGAGGCGAGGCTGGCTGTGGTATGAGTCATCGTGTCAGTTTTAGCACGTCTGCGGGGTTTGACGTTGCGCTAGTACAACGGCGGCTGGCCAGTCGGGCGCGTCTTCCAGCGGCGATGTACCCATAGCCACTGGTCAGGATATTGCCGCACGAAGCGCTCGATGACTGCGGTGCAGCGCTGGGTGTTGGTGATCACGTCCGCTTCCGTGTCGCCGGTGCGCAGCATTTCGATGGCAGGGGCGAAGGTCATACGGTACTTGCCCAAAGCTGCGTCCCATAGCGCGAAGCCCGGAACCACCGTGGCGCCGGTGTGCAGGGCGATGCGCGCCAAGCCTCCGGGAGTGCAGGCTGGAATGCCAAAAAAGTTCACGAAAACGCCTTGGGGGGGCGTCATGTTGGTGTCCATCAGGATGCCGACGGATTCGTTGCGGCGCATGGCTTCGAGCAAGCCGCGCACGTAGTTGTCTTTATCGAAGGTGGTGTTGCCGTGCAGGGTGCGGATGTGATTGACGAAATCGTTGACCAGCGGATTGTCGAGCCCGCGCATCACGATGCGCAGCGGGTATCCGCTCAGGGAGTGGAAGAAGGAGGAAAGCTCCCAGGCTCCGAGATGCGCGGTGAGGAAGAGCACGCCGCGCCCGCGGGCCTTGGCTTCGAGGTAATATTCGAGGCCTTCGTAGACGATCAGGTCGTGGGTATTTTGGGTGGTCAGCCGTGGCAGCAGGCAGAATTCGGCGAGCTGGCGTCCGAGTGAAACGTAGACGCCGCGCAGAATTTGCTCGCGTTCGGCTAGGGGCATCTGCGGGAAGGCGAGTTCGAGATTGCGTAAGCCTACACGTCGCAGTTTTGCATGCAGGATGCGGACAGCGTGCCCGGTGCCAATACCGATGGCTCGCGCCAAGGGACGGGGCAGGATGCCGATTCCGCGCACCAGCAGCCAGAAGGCGGCGAACTCGAGTCTGTGTCTGAGGGAATATTGGGGCAAGAGCGGAAGTTAGCACCGAGGGAAAACCGCTGTCAAACCGGCAAAGAGGGGAAGGCCAGCTCAAGCGCTAGCCTTGCGCTACCCTAAGAGATCAAACTACTGCTTGGGCTTGGTGGTTGCCGCCCATTTACCGAGGGCTGCAGTGTACGGTTTGGCGTCAGCCGGAACGGCGATTTTGCCCTTGAGCGAGGTGGCGAAGGGCACGGCGTGTCCGTAGAACTCGCGGGTGGCGTCCTTGTCTTGGGCGATGCGGGCACCGTTCAAAGTCAGGCCGGCAAACGCGCCGCGAGCGCGGGAGTAGGTCAGCACCTGCGCCTTCAGCTTCCAGTCGGTTGACCCCTCAGCATGGCGGCCGACTGGGCCGGCTGCGACCGAGGCGTCAGCACCCAGCTGAAATTTGCTGGAGAGCAGGTTGGTCATACCCTGGTTGTTCATGATCAGCATGATGAGGTCAACGGCCTGGCCGCCGATCTGCAAGCCGAAGCTGCCGCCGGTTACGGTGAAAAAGGCGGGAGCGCTCCAGCCTGTGGCGGTGCGGCAACTGGCCACACCTTTGCCGTAGCGGGCTCCGACGATGAATCCACCCTTGAGCAAGCCGGGAACTACGGCAACGCACTTGGCGGAGCCAAATACTTCTTCGGGGACGCCTTTGTCGGGAGTGCCCTGAATTTCGTCAATGACGGTGGCAGCGGCCTGTAGCCGCTCGGTCGTCTTCGCTTCCTGGGCTTGGAGTGGAAGGGAGAGAGCAAACACGCTTAGCAAGAAAGCAGCAGCAAATTTTTTCAAAGACGAACTCCGTCTGGCAATGGACTGGTGCCATTGTGGGCACTATTGCCTAGGATACAGCGCGGCTGGAAGTATGGGGGAAAGAGCGGGCCCGAAGCAAAAAAATCGGGGCTGGTTCCGGTGACCCAACCGGTTCCAGCCCCGTCTCCCAGGTTCTGTGTAGGTGAAGCTAGTATGGCGTGATGGCCTGCAGCCGCCAAGATCACGATGGGGCGTGCCCTTGCGTAACCCCATTGCCCATGCTTCAGAGCGCGGGCTGACTGCTTTGGCCTAACATGAATATGCTCGGAAATTCGCCGCCGAACGGCGGGCCGGGCACATTCATAGCAAGGCTGAGGCACTTCACATGGCTGGCACTCCTAAGAAATCAGCAAAATCCGCGAAATTACCCTCGTCCGCTTCTCGCGGTTCTAAAGTTAACCAACCCAAACCAGCTAAACCCGAACAAGCTGCGGGTGAGGGCTATCGTATCCGCACCCGGCTGATTCATGGTGTTTCCAAGTCGCCCAAGTGGGACTACACGCATCACGTGGTGCCACCGATGAGTTCGTCGGCGACCTTTCGGCTGAGTTCGACTCAGCGCGGCGCGCGGGGCTTCTTCGAGTTCGCCTGCGACACCATCAACACCAAGCGCCACGTACCCATCTACATCTACGACCGGCTGGATGAGCCGACGCGCGGCATGCTGGAAGAGAGCCTGGCTACGGCCGAGGGAGGCGACATTGGGGTCTGTTTTGCCACGGGCATGGCGGCGATTACGGCTGCCATCCAAGTGCTGGTGCGTGGCGGCGATCACGTGGTGGCGCACGACACCCTCTACGGCTGCACCTACAGCTACCTGATCAACTGGCTGCCCCGGCAGGGCGTCAGCAGTACGTTTGTGAATGCCTGCGACGCGCAGGCGGTGGCCAAGGCGATCACGCCCAAGACGCGAGTGGTGTACCTGGAGACGCCGGTAAACCCGAATCTGGAACTGGTGGATCTCGGTGCGATTCGAGCGGTGGTGGATCGCGCCAACCGCAAGCGCAAGCCCGAGGAGCGAGTCCGCATTCTGGTGGACAACACCTTCTGCACACCCTACTGCCAGCGTCCGCTCTCACTTGGAGCGGATGTGGTGATCCACAGCTTGACCAAGGGCATTGGCGGATTCGGGACGGATATGGGCGGGGCCGTCATCACCAGCCATGCGCTTTATAACGAGCTGATGATGTACCGCAAAGATTTTGGCGGTGTGTTGAGCCCCAAGGCGGCGTGGAATGTGCTGGTGTATGGACTGCCCTCGCTGGCAGCGCGTATGGCGAATATGCAACGCTCGGCGATGCAGGTGGCGCAGTTTCTCGAACAGCATCCCAAGGTGGCGCGGGTGATGTATCCGGGACTGCCGTCGTTTCCGCAGCGGGAATTAGCCGAGCACCAGATGGTGGACTATCGCGGCAAGTTCGCGCCGGGGTCCATGATCTACTTCACGCTGAAGGATCGCCCGGCAGATCGGAAGAGACCCACCAAGGGCAGGGCCAAGTTGGGTGAGCATCCTGCGGAGCGCTTTATCAACTACATAGCCGATCATGCTTATTGCGTGACGCTGGCCGTGAGTCTGGGACAGGTGAAGTCGCTGATTGAGAGTCCGTATCACATGACGCATTCTGCATATTTAGATCCGACCAAACCCGTTGGCACCAGCACGCGCGGACTAGAGCCGGGCGGCATTCGCCTCTCTGTTGGATTGGAAGACTGGCAAGACATCATCGGAGACTTGGAGAAGGCGCTGGAGCGAGCCTGAACTCGCTGCTAACGCCAAGTAAGAAGCCTGCCCAGCTGTCCGTGAGATGCGGAGCTGGGCAGGCGGTCGTTGCGTATTCAGGTGCAGTGCGACTGGTCTCCGGCTTAGCGTTGGGAAGCGGTGTAGAAGCCTATGGCGCCGATGGCTATCGAAATTACGCCCATGCCTAGGTCAATGGTGCGGGAGCCGCAGGCAATGCACGCAATGCCACCGGGATAGATCATCAAGCCTCCGATGATAATTAACCACGCCCACGCAAGCTGTCTGGGAATCAGGTTCATAGTAGGTCTCTCCTCTGGCGAAGTCAGGCTCCCCCCGCGGACGGCAGACGGGTAACAAGGCGGAGGACGAATGGCCTTTTCGATCGCGGGGCGGATGCTACGCTGTGGCAAAGTGAGTGTCAAGAAAATTTATGAGCTGGAATTCGTGTGGGAGCCGCGCGGAAGCGACATTTTGTCCGAAGGGGGCGTATATTTCTGCGGTAGAGCCGATATGCCGAAGATTGCCAAACCTGTAAAAAGCACCAAGAAGCCTGCGAATACCACAAAAGCTAAGAAGATCGCAGCATCGAGGGCCACGCCCATTCCTGCTGGGCCACGCGCGGAGCGTCCGCATATGCCGGGTTACGGCATCACAGCCAGTGCCGATGGGATGTTGCCTTGGAGTTGGGCCGAAGAGCGGCTCAACGCCTCGCGAATCTTCTGGCTGACGACGATCACTCCGAAGGGCGAGCCGCACGTGATGCCGATTTGGGGCATTTGGGCGGAAGGCAAATTTTATTTCAGCACCGGAACCACCTCGGTCAAAGCGCGCAATCTGGCGGCGAATGCCCGTTGCGTGATTACCAACGACAATGCGGATCAGGCAATGATTTTGCATGGCGATGCGCGGCGATTTGAGAACAAGGCGCGCATTGCGAAGTTGAGCAAGATCTACAAGGCGAAGTACGACTTCCCGCTTGATCCGAGAATGGGCACCGTGTTTGAGCTGACGCCAACTTTGGCCTTCGGCCAGCCGCATGACGACTACGCGAAGTCAGCGACCCGGTGGCGGTTCTAGGGCGAACCGCGCCAAGCCTACTCTTGCCACTGCAAGCCGGAACCAGCGGCCTGCCTCAACTTTTCGTAAAGGCGCGTGCGAATAGTGAACGGAATTCTCAGCTCGCGGCCGAGAGAGAGCTTGATCAGCTCGATGAACCAGAGTCTCTTTTTCGCGCCAACCTGGATTTCGCTCCACGGTACAAATAAATCCGGGTGCATGAAGCGGAATAAAACTGAGACTCTCAGGTATAACCCTCCGGCGTCGGCCCCTACGATGAGGCAGTTGTTGTAGTTCGCTCTGAATCGCAGACTGGCGCTCTGCCAACTCCAGCTCTGAGAAGGCCATGAGCCCTGCAACCGGAACTGGCGGCCGAGGGCGCGCCAGCCGCTCATCCAGCTAATCAAAAACGCAGCGAGCATCCATACACCAGCCACATGCGCTGCGATTGCCATGATGAACAGTCCGGGATGTTGATCGGCAAAGTCTTGCATATCCTGATATCCCGCACGCTAATCCTTCAGCAACTGCCGGGCGATCACCAGCCGCTGAATTTCACTGGTGCCTTCGCCAATGGTGCATAACTTCACGTCCCGATAAAATTTCTCCGCCGGATAATCCTTGATGAAGCCGTAGCCACCGTGAATCTGCACGCTTTCGTTGGCGCAGCGGACGGCGACTTCGCTGGCAAACAGTTTCGCCATGGACGATTCCTGCGTCGTCTTCATGCCCTTGTCTTTCATATCGGCAGCGCGAAGCGTGAGCAGGCGCGCGGCTTCGATCTCGGTCGCCATGTCGGCCAGCTTCCACTGGATCGCCTGAAATTCGCTGATGGCTTTGCCGAATTGTTTGCGCTGCTTGGAGTATTTGAGCGCACAATTATAGGCACCCCGTGCCATGCCCAGCGAAAGCGCCGCGATGGAGATGCGTCCGCCATCGAGCACGCGCATGGCGTCAATAAATCCGTCGCCATCTTTGCCCAGTAGATTTTCGTCAGGCACAAAGCAGTCTTCGAAGATGAGTTCGGCGGTGTCGCTGGCGCGGAGGCCAAGCTTATTTTCTTTTTTGCCCGCGCGGAAGCCCTTGAAGTCTTTTTCCACGATGAAGGCGGAGAGGCCATGAGTGCGGGCGGATTTGTCGGTCACGGCGATGATGGTCAGCACGTCGGCATAGTGGCCGTTGGTGATGAATGTCTTAGAGCCGTTCAGTACGTATCCGCCCGCAACTTTCTTGGCGGTAGTGCGAGTGCCTGCCGCGTCGGATCCGGCGGAAGGTTCTGTGAGTCCCCAGGCACCGATGAATTCGCCGCTGGCCAGCTTGGGGAGATATTTTTTGCGTTGTGCCTCGTTGCCCGCGAGGTAAATATGATTGCTGCCCAGCGAAGTGTGCGCGGCGACGATGATGCCGACTGAGCCATCCACGCGAGAGAGTTCGTCAATCGCGGTGGCGTACTCGACGTAGCCCATGCCCGCGCCGCCGTACTCATTGGGGAAGACTATGCCCATCAGGCCGAGCTTGCCGAGTTCTTTGATGATAGCGAGGGGAAACTGGCTGGCCTCGTCCCACTCCATGACATGGGGAAGGATTTCGCGTTCGGCAAATTCGCGGACTGACTTTTTGAGCTGGAGCTGTTCTTCGTTGAGCTGGAAATCCATGCGTGCGCCTCGGGAGGAGCGATATAAGTACGTCTAATAATAGTATTAGCATTGCTTATTAAGCTGCAAGTGGAAGGCGGCTGCCTCGCAAGACGCCGCGATGGTGGCTAAATTTCCGCTGCCCTGCTTGTGATATAACACAGGAGTTTCGTGGTTCTGATTTGCGACTTCCCGACTTTTGAGGAGACTTATTATGGCTTCACCCAACTTCTTGCAGCAACTTGATGCCCGTATCGCGCAGTATGACTTGTTGTGCCATCCGTTTTACAAAGCGTGGAGCGCAGGCGAGCTGACGCGGGAGGATCTGCGCGAGTATTCGCTGGACTACTTTCAGCATGTGAATGCGTTTCCGCAGAATTTGGCGACGCTGGCGGCGCGCTTACCTGAAGGCGAGACGCGCAACGCGGTGCTGTCGAACCTGGCGGATGAAAATGGCGGCGACGCGGCGAAGGGCCGTCCGCATGCGGAAATTTGGCTGGACTTTGCCGAAGGTATGGGCGCGGGCCGCACGGTTCCTGCGAACGCTGCTGCGGGCGTGGCCGAGTTGACGGCGCACTTTGCAGCCGTAGCTTCGGAAGCTGCGACCGAAGAAGCGCTGGCGGCGTTTTATGCGTATGAATCGCAAGTGCCGCGTGTGGCCGTGGAAAAAGAGAGGGGCTTGCGCGAGATGTATGGAGCAGATGATCGCACGGTGGGCTACTTCACGTTGCATCAGACGGCGGATGTGTTCCACATGCAGGTTTGGCAGCAGCAGTTGGATCGCGTGATTGGCGATGATGCGAAGGCTGAGACGAGGGCGCTGGACGCGGCGGAGGCTGCGGCGAAGTCGTTGTGGGGCGCGCTGGATGGCATTGAGCTGCGCCGGCAGGCGCGGAAGCTCGCGGCGTAGGAATCTACACAGGTAGTGACGAGAGGCGCGGCTTCGGCTGCGCCTTTTATTTTGCGGCAGTGATTGTGGACTCGTTCGCGTCCAGCAAGAAGCGGGCGAATACTTCGTTCGAGAGCAGGCGTCCGCGTGGGGTCAGGCGCAATCGCCCCTGCGATTCCTCGATGAGGCATTCCGCCAGGCAGCGCTCGATCGCAGGCAGATGTTGCGCTAACGTAGCGCTGCCAAAGCGTTCGCGCGTTTCGCGCAAGTCCATGCCTCGGTTCAAACGCAAGCCGAGGAAGAAGCTCTCCTCGACCGCTTGATGCTGAGGCACCTCGTCGCGTCGGAACGCGCTGGGAGGTAACGGCAACGCTTCTTCGGTCGTGCGCGCTGCGGGCTTCTCTCCGATGCTCAGCAACTCTGCGTCGCCAGCCGAAACGTGGTCGCCTACAAACTCCTCTAGCGTATCCGGCGTAGCCAGTCGAATCGCATCGCTATGTGTGTCCGAAAGTGCTGTAGCGAGCAGCATGGAGTGCGCGTCCACGCCGACGCCGAAGTAGGGCTGGCGCGTCCAATACTTCAGGTTGTGTCGCGACTCGAAGCCGGGGCGAGCGAAGTTGGAAATTTCATATTGGGGGATGCCAGCCGCGTTCAGTCGGCGACAGGCCTCTTGGTAAAAGTCAGCGGTCGCGTAGTCGTCCGGAACGAAGTGTGCGTGATAGCGAGTCCCGCCCGCCATCACTTCGCGGCCTAGGCGCGAGTCCTCATCTACCTCCAGCATGTAAACACTGGCGTGGCGAACACCGGTGGCGATTACCTCGCTCACTGAATACTCCCAGCTTTCGGCGGTTTGGTGGGGCAGTCCGGCGATTAGGTCGAGATTGATGTTGGTGATGCCTGCCGTGCGCAGGCGCTCGATGTCGGTGAGTGTGATGTCGCGGGTGTGGAGGCGGCCGACGGCGGCAGCTTCCTGGTCCACAAATGACTGCACGCCGAAGCTGATGCGATTGACGCCACACTCCACCAGCGCCGCCAAGACTGGCGGGTCGAGTGTGCCCGGCGCGCACTCCACGGTGATTTCTGCATCTAAACTGACGTCGAATGAACCACGCAGTTGAGCAAAGATACGGCGCAAGTCTTCTGGCGCGAGCGTGGTGGGAGTGCCGCCGCCAAGGTACACTGTGTCAACCCGCGAATCGAGCGACGCCCCGGTATCTCTTGCAATGGATTGCGCGTTCGCGATATCGGCGCAGGCGCGATCCACGTAGCGGGTGAACTGGGCGCGGGAGAAGACGCCCGAAGCAAAGTTGCAATAGGAGCACTTGCTGCGGCAAAACGGTACCGAGATGTAAAAGCCGGTGGGCACAGATTTGATTATCCCATCCGAAGACAGGAAATCCAGGAACGATGGCGATGCGGCGCGCAGTGATTACAGGCATGGGAGTGGTCAGCCCCAACGGCATTGGCCGCGAGGCTTTCTCCGCAGCGGTGCTGGCGGGCAAGAGCGGAGTTAAGCGCATCAGCCGCTTTGACGCAAGCTGGCTGCCCGCGCAAGTCGCGGGCGAGATCACCGATTTCGATGAGTCTAAGTGGATCTCGGCGATGGAACGCAAGCACGTTTCGCGGGCAATTCCGCTGGCTGTGGCTGCGACCGACGAAGCCTGCAAGGAAGCTGGCCTCGACTATGGTGCCATGTCCATGGACGAAAAGCGCCAGATTGGCATGATTCTCGGCTCAGGCGGCGGGGCTCAGGAGTTCAGCGAAGAGCAGTATCGCTTGTATTACACCGGACACCTCAAGCAGGTCAGCATCTTTTCTATTCCCAGCGGGACGATGGGGACCCTTTCCAGCGAAGTCAGCATGAAGTTCGGCTTTCGTGGGCCGAGCCACATGATTACGACTGCCTGCACTTCTTCCACCGACGCCATTGGCTATGCGCTACAAAATATTCAGCTCGGCATTCTGCCGATGTACATCTGCGGCGGCGTGGATGTGCCGATTGCGCCCGCGATTGTGAAGACCTACACCATGCTCCATGCATTGACGACGCACTGGAACGACGAGCCGGAGCGGGCGTCGCGCCCGTTTTCTGCCGACCGCAGCGGATTTGTGCTGGCCGAGGGTGCGTGGACGTTTGTGCTGGAAGAGTACGAACACGCCAAGGCGCGGGGCGCGAAGATACTGGCAGAGGTTGCTGGTTACGGAACGACGTGTGAAGCGTTCCACAGGGTGCGTTTACGCGAAGACGCGGAGGAGCCTGCGCGTGCTGTGACGTTGGCCATGCAGGAAGCCGGGGTGACGCCGGAGCAGATTGACTATGTGAATCTGCATGGCACTTCGACAGAGATGAACGATCCGGTCGAAACTCTGGCTCTGAAGCTTGCGCTGGGTGAAAAGCGAGCGTACCAGGTGCCGATGTCGGCGTTGAAGTCGCAGATTGGCCACGCGCAAGGCGCGTGCGGTGCGGCAGGACTGGCAGCGACGCTGGTAGCGATGGAGACCGGCCAGATTCCGCCGACGATCAACCTGGATGTGCCCGATCCCCGTTGTGATTTGGACTACGTTACGGATATTGGCCGCAAGGCAGAGATTCGGACGGCGATCTGCAATTGCGTTGGGTTTGGGTCGAAGAACTCGGCGCTGGTGGTAAGGCGGGTGGAGTAGCGGGCGGAGTTGCTCCGCCCGCAGTTGCAGCAAAGAACTTCTAGCTCGCCTTCTTCTTTGCGCTCTTCGCGCCAGCCCTCGCCGTCGGCTTCTTCTCCATTGCTGGTGCTGCTGGCTTGGGCACATTCAGCCATCCGGCCTTCGGGGCTTCGCCCGTGTCCTTCCAGTGGCGCAGCTCTTCAAACGCCGTCGCCGTTTCGTTGGGACTGATGTTGCAGTGGCCGTCGGCTTTTACATACTGCTGCACAAAGTGGTCGCCTGCCCCCTTGGTACGCGTCAGAATCGAATAGCCATTCGGGATGGACTGCGGCACCAACTCGTCGTAGGTGGTGTGAACGGCCAGCACAGGCCGGGTAAGGTCGCCGGTCAGGGTCTGGTACTTCTGCAGATAGTCCAACGCTCCCGGATCGGCGGCATAGCGGCCCACCTTGTCATTGACCTCAGGGTCGGTGCCGGTGCCGGT
Organism: Terriglobales bacterium; assembly: GCA_038229415.1. GTDB lineage: Bacteria > Acidobacteriota > Terriglobia > Terriglobales > Acidobacteriaceae > JANXUR01. Next base: position 94,762 of record JBBROM010000006.1, on the reverse strand, counting down.
ATAGATCGTGTTGCGATTGTCGAAGGGATTGCCACCTGCGCGCGCCTCGATATCGCCGATCACGTAAGTGGCGAAGAAGACCGCCCAGGCGAGTTGCTGGTTTCCTTTTGCATTAGCGATGCGGCGCATCGTCGCAGCGGCAGCGGGTTTGGTGTTGATCACGTGCAGCAGGTGCTTCACGGCTTCCGGGTCAAGTGCAAAATCTGCGGGAACGTGGTTGGGCGGAGGCATGGTGCCGGGGAAGAAATAGTCAAAGACCACACGCTGATCAAAGGCAGGCGTCATCAATCGGATGGGCGATGCGACTGCGCCGCACAAGTCAAGGCCAGCGACATAGCGTTCCGGATGGCTCTCAATCGTGGCGGTGGTGAGGAATCCGCCCATGGAGTGTCCGGCGACGTAGCTTTCGGTAGGCTGGCCGTATTTCTGTACAAAATATTGGCGCAAGGCCTCGGTCTCGGGCAGGGCCTGTTCTACGGCCCATCCGCCCTTCGAGTAGCCGGACTGGATTACGGCGTAGCCGCGATCTGTTAGCGCTTTCAGCACCGGATTTGCGGGCTGCTTGGGGTCGAATGATCCTCCGACGTGGCGGGCGTCATAGCCGTGGTAATACACGATCAGAATGTGGTTCCACTGGTCGGGCACGTCAATGCGGAAGTTGGCACCTTGCAGGGTTCCGAATTCAGTATTGGCAAAGGCGAACGAGCCGAGTAACAACAATGCCAGCAGCAGATTGGCAGATTTCTGGACGAAGTTTCGCACGATCATCTGAATCAAGGGATGAGTCTCCTCACAGGTTCGCGGTAGAGCATAGCACGGTTGGCCTGCTTCGCGGCAATGGCTCGACTACAATAAAACCTTCCGATATGGCAGAACAGCATGAAGATGATGTAGTCGGCAAGGTATATGACGCGCGCCTGATGCGGCGTCTGCTGACCTATCTGCGCCCGTACTGGCTCCAGGTGGCGATTGCGCTCGTGGCGATCATCCTGAAGGCGGGCGCGGACGTGCTGGGCCCCTACCTGACAAAAATTGCCGTGGATCGCTACATGATCCATTCGGCGGGCGCGCCCGGTTGGATTGAGCGTCGGCTCAGCCCTGAGCCGCTGATTGGGATTGGGCAGGTGGCGGTCCTGTTCATCGGCTCATTGCTGATTAGCTTTGTGCTCGAATACGTTCAGATGTACCTGATGCAGTGGGTGGGGCAGAAGGTGATGTTTGACCTGCGCAGCCAGCTTTTCCGGCTGCTGCAGGCGATGCACATTGGGTTCTACGACAAGAATCCCGTGGGCCGACTGGTGACCCGCGTGACCAGCGACGTGGACGCACTGAACGAGATGTTTACGAGCGGCGTGGTGGCGATTTTCGAAGACGTTTTCGTACTCGCGGGCATCATCGCCATCATGCTGAACATGAACTGGTGGCTGGCGCTGATTACCTTCGCGGTTCTGCCGTTTATTGTCTATGCGACCAAGCTGTTTCGCGACCGGGTGCGTGACTCCTACCGGCGTATTCGCAGCGCCGTGGCGAAGATCAACGCCTACTTGTCGGAACACGTAAGCGGCATGGTGGTGCTGCAACTTTTCAATCGCGAAAAGCGCGCCTACAAAAAATTTGAAGAGATCAACACCCTGCACATGGACGCGTTCAAGGATGCGATCATGGCGCACGCCGTGTACTACCCGGTGGTGGAAGTGCTTTCGGCGATTGCGATGGCAAGCGTGATCTGGTTCGGCGGTGGCGCTGTGATACGTGGTGTGACCACGCTTGGCGTACTGGTGGCGTTCATGCAGTATGCGCAGCGTTTCTTCCGCCCCATCATGGACCTGAGTGAAAAGTACAACATCTTGCAGTCGGCCATGGCCGCCAGTGAGCGCGTGTTCAACCTGCTGGATACGCCAGTGGAAGTGGTGACTCCGGCGCAGCACAAAGAGCCGCAGGGAGCGGGGCGCATCGAGTTTGATCATGTGTGGTTTACCTATGACGGGGCAGCAGTAGAGCAACAGGCAGAGGGCGCGCCTGAGACGAACGGCCATCGGTCGGCAGTGCAAGCTGGCAGGGGGCCGGAGTGGGTGCTGCGCGATGTGAGCTTCGCCATTGAGCCGGGCGAAACCGTCGCCATTGTTGGTCATACCGGGGCAGGGAAGACGACCATCATCTCGTTGTTGCTGCGTTTTTACGACGTGCAAAAAGGCAGCATCAAGATAGATGGCGTGGACCTGCGCGAGATGGATCTGACGTCTTTGCGACGACGTTTTGGGGTGGTGCTGCAGGATCCATTTCTGTTCAGTGGAACCATCGAGCAAAACATTCGCCTCGGCACTGATTGGATCACCGATGCAGATGTGGAGCGGGCCGCGGAAGAAGTCAACGTCGCAGACTTTATCCGCACCCTGCCGCTAGGCTTTCGGGAAGCAGTCAATGAGCGCGGCACGACGCTTTCCACCGGGCAAAAGCAGTTGATCTCATTCGCGCGGGCGCTGGCCCATGATCCCAAGATTTTGATTCTCGACGAGGCTACTTCCAGCGTGGATACGGAAACCGAGCTACGGGTGCGCGAGGCACTCTCCAAGCTGGTCACAGGACGGACTTCGATCATCATCGCCCATCGCCTTTCCACCATCCAGCGGGCGGACAAAATCATTGTGATGCACCATGGCCAGGTGCGCGAGATGGGCAGCCACCAGAGCCTGCTGGCTCAGCGCGGTATCTACTGGAAGCTCTATCAGTTGCAATACAAAGACCAGGAACTGAGTCCGGCGGTCTAGCGGGTACCTGGTAGGGCATCCGCTTAGAGTTTGTCTGGCTGGCCCGCCTGTGGTAGGTTTACCTCAATGTTTGTGCGCGGTGCGTGCGCTTCTTGAGCATGCAAAGGCACCTGATGGGGCAAATTTCATGTCGAATGTACCTCTTAGCCTTGCCGCCAGTCCGGCGGGTTCTCGCACTGATTCAGGTTCCCCGGTTCCTCCAGATAGCCAGAAGCCAGCGGTTCGCACTGCTGCTTTTGCACCAGTGGCGGCGCGTCCCCCGGAAGCGCGCACTGGCGGTGCCCCTAAGCCCGAACGCAGTCACGCCGCACCGCGCAAAATGGCACCCCCGGAGCAGACCCATGCCGAGGATTTTTACTACGTCAAGCAGATTCAGGCCAAGACCAAGCTGGTGATCGTGCTCCGCGACGGGGAAGAAGTGCAAGGCGTGATCGAGTGGTACGACCGGGCGTGCATTAAAGTGCAGCCCGAGAGCGAGCCGCCGGTGGTGATCTACAAGAGCGCCATCAAGTACATGTACAAACAGAGCGAAGGGTAACCGCGCGCATGGTGATCCACACGTTTGCCTTTCGCTGGAAGCCCGATGTTACTCCGGAACAGAAGCAGCGCGTTCTGCGCGAAATTCGCGCGCTGCAAGCGCAGATTCCCGGACTGCTGGAGACTTGGGTGGGTGAGAATTTTTCGCCGCGATCACAAGGCTACGAACTGGGTGGCGTGATGAAGTTTGCGGACCGCGCCTCGCTAGAGGCCTATAGCGGCCACCCGGTACATATGAAACTCCTCGAGTGGCTGCTGCCGTTGATTGATCCGCTGGAAGTGGATTTCGAGGCCTGAGTGGGTGGCGTGATTGAAACCCCGGCTGAGGGGATGTAAACTTACGGTCAGGAAGGTTCAATGGCACATAAGAACGCTATTCGCATTGAAGGCCCGCCAGTTTCCGCAGAAGAAGCGGGGAGAATTCTTGGACTGCCAGCACGACGGGTTCACGCATTGATCCGCATGGCGCAGCAGATAGATGGGGCATCGCGAAGCAATCTGGACATGTCGCCGCCTCAGGCACTCGCCAGTCTGCGAAGAAGCGGATTCCAGCCACACGCAAAACAGTTCGGCCGAAGCCGTAGTTCCGAGAGAAAATGAAGACCCAGAAGGCCAACGCGAACTGGGTTTTTCTCAACATACCTTACGATGCCGAGTTTGAGCAGCTTTTGGTGGCATACGTTGCGGGCACATGCGCCTTAGGCTTGCTTCCCAGAGCGGCACTTGAACTGCCAACCAACCGAAACCGGCTCCAGCGGATTTTGGAGCTGATGAGCCAGTGCGCCATTTCGATTCACGACCTGTCGCGGGTAGATCTGGACAAGAAAGAAAGCTTGCCACGGTTCAATATGCCATTCGAGCTCGGTCTGGCAGTCGGGCGTTCCGTGGACTCAAATTGGTTCGTAGTGGAAGCGGAACGTTACCGGCTACAGAAAACCCTAAGCGACTTGAACGGTTGGGAGGTGCTAGTTCATGAGAATTCACCGGAAGGAGTGCTTCGTGAGTTGTTGGGCACGTTTACGTCGGGGAATGCCGCTCCGACCATGGCCCAACTGCTACAGGTATACGAAAGCGTTTCGTCCAGAACCGTACGCATCAAGAAAAACCGCGGAGTCAGTCTGATCGTACAGACGCCGGGTGCATTCAAAGATATAGTTTACTGGCTCAGCAGTTCTCAGCGCAGTTCATTCGGAATGCGAACACTAGTGCCTCTTCTCCATCTACGTCACAGCGTCTGAAACGAAAATAAGACACCTGCCGCGCCCAGAATCGCAATCAGAAAGCGATTGGCCATGCGCAGATTCCACTCGCAGTGGTCATGTAGGGCGCGGAAGCTCATCTCACACACCAGCACTACCGCCGCGCACAGCACGTATTCGGTGACCTTCATCATCGGGGAAATGTGGTCGCTGAAGGCGGTGAGGAAGGCGAAGGCTGCCGCAGCGCAGATGGCGGCGGCGTAACTGCACGAGTACAAAATCTGGTTCTGCATCGCGATTGACTCCCCGGGACTGAAAACGGCCCGACGGCAACGAGTGTAGCGCGAAAGCGGTGGTATGGAAGGCTATTTGTGCAGGGAGAGCAAGAAATTGCTGGGCTAGGAGTTGAGGCAGGGCGGGTGCCCTGCCTCGGTAAACTTCGCAGCCCTCCGGATGCTAGGTCTTGCTGACCGTAGGCAGCACAATGCCCTGCTGCTTGTTGTACTTTCCCTTGCGGTCGGCGTAGCTGATTTCGCAAATCTCATCCGACTGAAAGAACAGGATTTGGCACAGGCCCTCGTTGGCATAAATCTTGGCGGGGAGCGGCGTGGTATTGGATATTTCCAGCGTCACAAACCCCTCCCACTCAGGCTCAAAGGGCGTTACGTTCACGATGATGCCACAGCGCGCATAAGTACTTTTTCCCACACAGACCGTCAAAACATCTCTGGGAATCTTGAAATACTCCACTGAGCGGGCTAGCGCGAAGGAGTTTGGGGGAATAATCGCCACATCTGAGTGAATGGTAACGAACGAACGCTCGTCGAAGTTCTTGGGATCTACGATCGTCGAGTTCACGTTGGTGAAGATCTTGAACTCATCAGTGACGCGCAAATCGTAGCCATAGGACGACAGTCCATAGCTGATGACGCCGGTTGAAACCTGCTTTTCAGAAAAAGGGTTGATCATGTCATGTTCTTGCGACATGCGGCGAATCCAGCGGTCGGACTTGATGGCCATGGTGGGGCTCCTTCGGTCGGTTCCGGGGCGGTTTCCCCCGAAAATCGAGGACATCCCGGCTGTGGCAGTGGCTGGAAAATCTGCTGCGTTCGTGTACGGGTAGTGTACGGGAGGGTACCCACCGTTGACAATTTCTTCTATCCCCCCTAGTATCAACACTTTCAGGGTATTTTCCACATTCGCCCTAACTTAGAAACGCCTGCGGAGACGCTGTGATCAAGCTGGACATCATCAACGAGGTGGTACACCGCACCGGAATCACCAAGACCAAGGCCGAAGCGGCGGTGGAAACCGTGTTCGAAAGCATGAAGCGCGCGCTGGCTCAAAGCGACCGCATCGAGCTGCGTGGTTTTGGCGTGTTCAACGTGCGTCCGCGCAAGACGGGCATCGGCCGCAACCCGCGCACCGGTGCTGAAGTCAGCATTCCTCCGGGCAAGGCGGTGCGGTTTAAGCCTGGCAAGGAATTGCAGAGCATCGACTGAGTTGTCGGTTGCCGTTCCCATCATGTTTAGGTATCCCGTTTTACTGCTGCTTACGCTCACTGTATCGCTCTACGGGCAGTCACTCACCATCCAAAGACTTGGCTACGCGGTGCGCGAGACCAGCGGGGACTATCCTTCGCTGGAGGTTTACCAGCATGCCCACAAGGAAGACCGCGTGCTGTTCCGGCTGCCTCTGGTTTCTGGCCTGTCCACTCCCGGGCAAGAAGAAGAGCTGTCGAACGTCCGAGTGAGGAAGCTCGCAGAGGCTGGGGCAGAACGCTTGGCCGGACCTGCGGTACAACGCTGGCAGGCGACTGCCGATAGTTCTCTCTGGAGCAGGCGCAGGTTTCTATGGACGTTTTTCGAGGATCACATCGAGTTCCAGCAGTTCGCGACTGGCGCTAAAGCGATCGAGCGGTGCTATTTCTTTTCCAACGGAACTTCCGCGCCATGGGCGAATGGTACCAGTCCGGGCATCGCGGCAAACTCGACCATCTTTGCTGCGCGCTATTTCTCGCCTCAGCCGAACCATGCCGACCAGTACTACTTCAACCTCGCGGTGCCTCAGTCTGTGGGCGTGATGGAGGAAAATCCGCCTCCGGGGGATCAGTTCCATCCCGAACTGATGACTGGGTTGTTCGCGCCGCCGCCGCTGTTTCTGGCGTTTGAAAAAGGAGGCGCGTGGGCAAGTTTAGGCCTTGGTGATAAACCGGGCAACTATCAGTTCAATGCCCTGGAATACGCAGGGTCGAGGTATGCCGGGGTATCGTTCTGGGTAAATTACGCTGGATATAGGACGGCTGCCAAGGGATTCGCCTCGCCGGTGATTGCTATTCATTTTGGTGACAGCGAATACGACACGCTGGCCAAGTATGTCACTTGGGCGGATTTCAATGAGTTCGGTACACAGCATCGTGCAGTCAACGCAGCATGGCATCACTTGCCTATCTTTTGCGGTTGGGCGGAGCAGACGCGCGAAGCTGCGGAAAAGCACATCGAGGCGCATGACTTGGCCACACAGGCCGATTATGAGCGCTGGATCGCTGTGATCGAAAGCCGCGGGCTGCCGGTGGGCACCATCGTGATTGACGATAAGTGGCAGAAAAGCTACGGCACCTTCGACGTGGATGAGAAGAAGTGGCCGGACCTGAAGGGATTCATTGCGCGGCAGCACGAGAAGGGTCGCCATGTGCTGTTGTGGGTGCCGGCGTTTCATCGCGAAGGCCTGCCTGACGCGCTCACGGTGAAGCTCGCAGGCAAGCCAATTGCGGGAGATGTGAGCAATCCGGCTTACGAGAAGTTTCTGCGCGCGAAGATCAAACACCTGGTGGCTGACTTTGGCGTGGACGGATTTAAGGAAGACTGGATTGGCGGCGTCTCGCGCAGCGAGCAGCTGCAGATGCATGCGCCGCTGTTCGGCATCGAGTTCGTGCGGCGATTCCAGTACATCCTGTACGACGAGACGCATAAGTGGAAGACCGACGCCATGGTGGAGACGCAAACGCCTAATCCGTTGTTTCGTGAGTCGTCCGATGTGCTGCGCCTGAACGACATCTGGTACGGATCGCGCAATGTGCCGGAGATGATGATGAGGCGAGCATGCATTGCGAAGATTGCGGGCTGGCCGTTGGTGGATACCGACAATGCTTCTTCGACCAATTTCGAGGAGTGGTGGAGTTACATGCAAGCGCAACCTTCGATTGGGATACCCGCGCTTTACTTTGTGTATGAGACCGAGAGTACGAAGGAAAAAGTGCCGGACGAGAAGTGGAAGCAGTTGGCTGAGATTTGGAACTCGTATGTGCGCGGGCTTACGTCCGAAGGCAAGCATTGAGTTTTTCATTGACAGCCGTTATCCGCAGGTTTAGCGTCCTCCCCATGAACGAACCTACATTGAAGTGCAAGCACGTCCTGGACAAGAGTCTGGTGCAGACTTACTTCGGACTGCGGTGGGGGACCATCCTTCTGGCTGCGCAGTTTCCGCTTTCGCTGGCGCTGGGCGGCTACTTGATATTAGGACTGGGGCTGCAGGCTTCGATGAGCGGCTACTATTTGACTGGGTTGAGGGATTGGTATGTTGGGGTACTGTTCGCGCTGGCGACCTGCCTCTATTTGTATAAGGGCATCCGGCCGCTGGAAGGCCGGTTGCTGAACCTCGCGGCCAGCTTTGCGATCGGCGTGGCTCTTTTTCCGGTGGATTGGATTCCTTCGTGGTGGATCTTCGGGGATGGCTTGCGGCCTCACAATGCTTGCGCTTATGCCTTCTTTTTGACCGTCGCCGCTGCCTGTTGGCTGTGCAAGGATGACTCGATCAATCTGGGATTGATTGACGAGTCGAAGCGATCCGCTTACCGGATGAAATACACCCTGATCGCAATCCTATTGATTGTCCTTCCCGGCGCGGCTTTGGCGATCACCGCGAAGATGGTAGCCAAACCTTTCGGATCGTCGGTGTACTCGGCGGAGACGCTCGCCATGTGGGTATTCGCGGCTTACTGGTACGTAAAGACAGGAGAATTGGAGGCGGATATGGGACGTCGCCGCCGAGTAGCGACAGACGCGATTAGGCAGGTTGATTCTCCGGTTGCGGCTCAAGCCTGATTTGGGACGTTGGGCGATCTGAGGTCGGCCGCCTGCTAAAAGATCGCCGTTTATCGGTCTTTTGCCTTTGCACGGACGCCGGGCTTAGGAAATACCTTGAACATCCTGTGCCGAGGCTGCCGCTGGATCTGGGTATTTGACCGTTCCCGCCATTTTTTCCGCTTCGTGGCTGGCAAAGTCCGGGAATGGAAGGTTGTTGCGATCCCGCCAGTCTTGAACGATCTTGTGCGCTGCGTCCTGCTGCACCGCATTCAATCCCGCATCCCGGCTCAAATAGACTGTAGTGGACGGCCCTCCGAGTGCTGTTCCTGCCTGCTGAATAACGTCCGTAATCCGCAACAGGATGTCTTCACAAATGGCGAGATAGCTGTCCCAGTCCAAGGTGCGGACATAGCAAAATAGATCAAGATCGAGCGAGCTTTCCCCAAACTTTGCCAGCCGTATGCGCGCCGTTTGCTGCTCTACTACAGCATGGGAATAAAGCAGGCGGCGGATTTCCACCAGCACTAGTCGCAGCTGGTCCGGGGTGGTCTCCGAACGGAGTGCGATCGTGGTGCGAAACAGAATCTTGTCGCGCAAGGAGAGGTTCTCGACCGCCATCGCGGCCAAAGCACCGTTAGGGATGGCGAGCTGCGTACGATCCAACGTCCGGATGCGCGTGGAACGCAGGCTGACATCTTCCACTTAGCCGGTGTTCGGGCCAAACTTGCACAGATCGCCTACCCGAATCACCTGATCCGCCAACACCGAGGCCCCGCCAAAAAGATCCTCCAGAGTCTTCTGTGCAGCGAATGCCAGGGCAATACCGCCTATGCCCAATCCTGCAAGTGCGCCATTCGTGTTCACGCCGATTGAAGTGAGCATCGCGAGCAGTGCAATGGCCAGTACCACCACGTGCATTACACGTTGGCCCAGCGCCAGAAAAGAGGTGGTAGCCGGACGGCCCTGTGCCAAAGCGCGTCGCCTTAAGATTCGTACGGCAAACTCGATGAGCTGCAGCACCACCCAGGCGAAGGCGGCCACTGCCAGAACGCCCATGATCCGGGAATAATAGAAGCGGTAAAGTAGCGGGATTCCTAGCAACCTGACCGCGCTCTTATGGAACTCTACAACCAGAGCCATCAGAAGCGAATTGGGCACGCGCAGCCAATACCGCGGCCAGGCGTCGCCTGCCACCAGCTTTTGCCAGAGGCGAATCGGAAGCAGAACAACTTGCAGCAACAGCCATGCCGCTGCGACCGCGATCGGAACCAAGGCGATGACCGCCAGCCACATCCACACCGGTGCGCCGAGTACCGAATTCTTTACCAAGCTGGCTGGCAGGCCGTGCTCAATGCTGTTGACGCGTACCTGATCAACCAGCTCTGGCACCTTCGCGAGTGATTCCGAGGAGAAGAGCCAAACCTTGCCAACGTCACCTTGCGTTACTCGCACCATGAAGACGTCGGTTTCAGCCGAATCGCTCACGAACGAGCCGATCAACTCGCGATCCGCAGGCACCCCGAGTTGTGTCGTGCCGTCGGGACGATCGGTGATAAGGCTGAGCCGCCCGGAAAAATTGCCATCCAGCAGAACTTGCAGGTCTTTTGCGGTCTGCTCGCCCTGCGTCAGCCGCTCGTTGCGCGTCAGTTGCAGATACTCGGTGGCCAGTTTGTAGTCGTGTTGGCGCGCCGCTTGCAGAAACCCAAGGACGGAGCCGCGCGGCGATTGGCGGCCGATCGGATCAATCGGTGCGGGCTGCTGCGCTGTCTGCGCCGTGGGGGCCAGCACATTTTCGATCTGCTGGGTCAAGCCCTGCGCAAACAACGGGCGCGTCGCCATTCCCACCAACATCAGCACCAGCAGGGAGAGTTTCTTCATTTGATATGCCTCTGCACTCGCGTACTCGACCTAGGCGCTCTGCCGGAATCAGCCGCACCTTAGGCCAAGCGTCCTGGAACGAAGTCAGCGAAGAGCTTTAACGATAGCAGCAACCATTTTTTTGTCACTTGATTGAATCTTCTACCACTGGATTGAAATGATTGGCTGGTGGCCCATTCAAGCCTGCTTTGTTTTGAGTGGGGCCTGTAAGCTCCCGCGTTACGCACTACTCTGTCAGCGCCACCACCATCTTGCCCATGTTCTCGCCTTGAAACAGTCCCAGGAAGGCGCCGACGGCGTTTTCGATACCGTGCACCACGGTTTCCTTGTTTTTGAGCTGACCCGCCTTGTAATAGGCCCCCACCACGCTCTCGAATTCGGGGTACTTGTCCATCCAGTCGGAGACGATGAAGCCCTTCATAGTTAGTCGCTTGGTGATCATATAGCCCAGGTTTGCAGGGCCGGGCGCGGGAGCCGTGTTGTTGTAGGCGGAGATGCTGCCGCAGGCGATGATGCGTCCGTTGACGCGCAGAGCTGAAAGCGCCGCCTCCAGCGACTCGCCGCCCACGTTGTCAAAGTACACGTCAATGCCTTCGGGCGCGGCCTCGCGCAACTGCGCGCCGACCGGAGACGTCCGATAGTTGAAGGCGGCGTCGAAGCCGCATTCGTTGCGCAGGAAGTCAATCTTGGCTTGCGAGCTGGCCGAGCCGATGACGCGGCATCCACGCAGCTTGGCGAGTTGCCCGGCCACGTGGCCGACCGCACCAGCCGCGCCGGAGATGTAGACGACGTCGCCAGCCTTTACGTCCACCAGGTTGAGGCCGACCCACGCGGTGAGGCCCGTGACGCCCAAGGTGCCGATGTATGCCGAAAGCGGACTGATGTCGCGGCTAACCTTGCGCAACGCTTTGGCTGGGGCGACGAAGGACTCGCGCCATCCGAGGAAGGAGACGACGGCGTCGCCGGGCTGGAACGCCGGGGAGCGCGACTCGATTACCTCGCCCACTGCGCCGCCTTCCAGCGGCTTGCCTATCGCAAATGGCGGAACATAGGAGGCCACGTCGTTCATCCGCCCACGCATATAGGGATCAACGGACATGAACAAGTTGCGCGCCAGCACTTGCCCATCCTCCAACGGAGGCAACTCGGCGGTGGCGAGGGTGAAATTTTCGGGAGTGGGCATTCCCTTGGGGCGGGAGGCGAGGAGAATCTCACGGCTGGTGATAGTGGGCATACTCACAGTTTCCTTGGGTGTGCCCTGAAACGCAAATCGTTGAACGCAAAACGGCCCGCAAGCTTGCGCCTGCGGGCCGGGTTCGGGTGGACTGTTGGGATTGACCAGAGGCGTCGCTATGCGACCCCTGCAGCAAACCTCGGATGATTCCGCCGACGTAACGACCGCCAGCGGGTTTGTGTTTCTCACCGAGCGTTCGGCGAGATGCTAGAGCGGACGGCTCTAAGCCTCAGTCACCTCACTGATAGATCTACAGCCACAACAACTGCCAGAATTGTCCATGTATGGATCGCCTCCTTTCCCAGTGTTGGGGAGAGAATAACGCGGAGTCCGAATCAGAGTCAATAGGCTGCTGGGTGGCCTGCAAACTTTGGTTTCGCGGGAGTCAAAATGCCAGCCCGATGGGTGGGCGGGCTCGCCTTAACCTTAACCCTTCCAGCGGAAGGCCTCAGGCTGGGGCAGTCCAAGGTGCTGCAGCACACGGTGGGCGAATTCGCGGGCGAGGTCGTCGAGGGTGGCGGCGCCGAAGTAGTACGCGGGGATGAGCGGAAAGATCGTTGCTCCGGCTTCGGCGGCGTAGGTTAGGTTGCGAAGGTGGATGCGGTTCAGTGGTGTCTCTCTAGCGCACAACACCAGCGGGCGCTTCTCCTTGAGCATCACGTCGGCGGCGCGCTCGATCAGGTTGCCGGCGATGCCATTGGCGATGCGCGCGAGCGTGCCCATGCTGCAAGGCAGGATGACCATGGCGTCGGCAGGATACGATCCGCTGGCGACGTTGGCTCCGATATCGGCGTTGGCCTGCTGATGGATTTTTTGCGACGGCGCACCAAGCAGTTGCTCGACCAGGCCACTTCTTCCGGTAAGGCTGAGCTCTTCGGCCATCACGCGTAGAGCGCTGTCGGAGGCGATCAGGTTGACCGTGGTGAGGCGGGCATCGGCCTCGGCAAGGCGCAGCAAGTGGCGCAAGAAGATGGCTCCGCTGGCTCCGGTTGTGGCGATGGTCAGGTTGGTGGGTGAAGACATAAGCGTGACTTCAATTATTGCAAATTATTGCACCCGGATTGCGCCGCCGTAGAATGAAGGCTTGCGGTCGCCCCAGTCGCAGAGGAGAAGAATTTGAAGCCCGCCGATCTCAAGAAGCTGTTTCAGCAGGTGCGTCGAGGCGAAGTTTCTCCTGATGATGCGGTGCAGCAGCTGCGGCACATGCCTTTCGAGGATTTGGGGTTCGCCAAAGTGGATCACCATCGCGCTTTGCGCGTGGGGATGCCAGAGGTGATCTTCGGGCCGGGGAAGACGCCCGCGGATTTGGCGGAGATTTTTGCGCGACTGGCGGAGCGCGGTAACAATGTGCTGGCAACGCGGGCGACGAAAGAGCAGTTTCGCGCGGTGAAGCGCAAGGTGAAAAAGACGGAGTTTCGCGAGCGGGCGAGGGCGATTACGCTGACGCAGTCTGGAGAAAAACTCGGCAAGGGCACAATTCTGGTGGTGTCGGCGGGCACGAGTGATATTCCGGTGGCGGAAGAGGCGGTCGTAACCGCCGAACTGATGGGCAATGAAGTGGAGCATCTTTACGATGTAGGCGTTGCGGGGATTCATCGCCTGCTCGCGCATGGTGAGGTACTGCAGCGGGCACGCGTTGTGATCGTCTGTGCGGGCATGGAGGGTGCTTTGCCGAGCGTCGTCGGCGGCCTGGTGGGCGTGCCCGTCGTCGCCGTGCCGACGAGCATCGGCTACGGTGCGTCGTTCGGAGGCGTAGCCGCGTTGCTGGGAATGATGAACTCCTGCGCGTCGAACGTTTCGGTGGTGAACATTGATAACGGATTCGGTGCCGGGTATGTGGCTTCGCTGATTAACCGGTTGTAGGCGTTCGATGCGTCGAACGAAGTGCTAGGATTCTTGTAAAGATGCCGAAAAAGATGCCTGCTAACGTCGCCGCTGTTAAGTCCAAGGCGAAGAAGCCTGACAAGGCGAAAGCTGGGCCATCCGCGCCCGAGGGAAAGAAGTCGCTGGGCGACACGCAGCTGGTGCTCATCACCGGAATGAGCGGCTCGGGCAAGGCTTCGGTGCTGAAGGCGTTTGAGGATCTCGGCTACTACTGCGTAGACAATCTGCCGCTGGGGTTGTTCCAGAGTTTTGCCGACATTTTGCTGCGGGCGGGCGAGATTGAGCGCGCCGCGCTGGTGGCGGACGTGCGCGAGGGGACACAGCTCAAGCAGTTGCCTGGGATTATCCGTTCGCTAAAGCGGCAGTTGCCCACGACTGTGGTTTTTCTGGAAGCCAGTGACAATGTGCTGGTGCGGCGTTTCAGCGAGACGCGGCGGCCGCATCCGCTGGGCACCAGTTCGGGGGTGCAGGCTTCGCTGAAGGATGAGCGGCAGCAACTGGCCGCGATTCGTGAGCTCGCCGACTTCATCATTGATACCTCGAAGCTGAACGTGCATGAGCTGCGCGCGCACCTGACCGAGCGGTTTCAGCGCGGCTCGGAGCAGACCAGCATTTTGGTGAGCTGCGTTAGTTTTGGGTTCAAGCACGGGGTGCCGCCGGATGCCGATCTGGTGTTCGACGTGCGTTTCTTGCCGAATCCACACTTTGTGCCTGAGTTTCGTCCGCTGACGGGCAAGAGTCCGAAGGTGGCAAAATATATCCGCTCATTTCCGCAGACTCAGGAATTCCTAGACCGGATTGACGAGATGCTGATCTACCTGTTGCCGCATTATGTGCGCGAGGGCAAGAGCTATTTGACGGTCGCCTTGGGGTGTACCGGCGGGCAACATCGCTCGGTGATGATGGCTCAAGCCACTGCCAAAGCTTTGAAGAAGGCGGGTTACCGGGTGAAGGTCGAGCACCGGGATATGCCGCGATAGCCGCGATCCACCGCGACACCTGCTTGCATCCGCATTAGAATAGAGCCTTGCTACTCCATCCTTCCATCTTGTGCTGGGACGCACCCGTAGTCATCCCAGCTCTCGGAATTCGCACATGAAGCAGCTCACCCGACTGCTGCGGTACGTGTTGCCCTATTCCGCGCATCTGATTGTGGCGATTGTGAGTATGGCCGGTGTCGGCTTGCTGGATGCTTTTCGCGTTGTGCTGATTCGCCCGATTCTGGATCGCGTGTTGCGGCCGGACGTGGCCACGGTTGGTGTGCCGCTGTTCACGCTGCCGTGGTCAGGGCGCGTCATTGACCTGACGCAGTTCGTTCCCCATCAGTTCCACAATCCCTGGACCGTGGTGGCGTTTTCACTGGTCGTGGCGACCTTCGTCAAGGGGCTGCTCGACTACGCGGGCACGTACCTGGTGAACTATGCCGGGTTTGGGCTGATCACCGACCTGCGCGATGAGTTGTATACCGCGATTCTGCGGCGCTCTGCTGCGTTCTTTTCGCGCCACGCCACCGGCACGCTGCTCTCCGCGATCATCAACGACATCGAGCGGATTCAAACGGCTATGTCCACGGTGCTGGCCGAGCTTTTGCAGCAATTCTTCATCCTGATTTTTACCGCCGCCGTGGTGGTGGTGTATGGCGGCAAGTTTTCGCTGATTCTGTTGCTGTTTGTGCCGATCATTCTTTTTTCGACAGGCAAGATTGGGCACCGCGTCCGCAAGACGACGCGCAAGGGGCAGGACAAGCTCGCCGAGATTCAGAACATTCTGCACGAAACGATCACCGGCAACCGGATTGTAAAAGCGTTTGGCATGGAGAACTGGGAGACCAACCGCTTTCGGGTGGCGGCGCGGCGGCTGTTCCGCGCGAATTTACGTTCGGTGGCTGCGGCGGCGATCAGTTCTCCGCTGATGGACTTGCTCGGCGTGATTGCGATCGCACTGCTGTTGCTGCTGGGCCGCGACCAGATTCGTCTGGGCGGCTTCACTGCGGGTTCATTCTTCGCGTTTATTATCGCGGTGTTTAAGTTGTATGACCCGGTGCGGAAGTTCGCGCTGTACTACAACAACTTTCAGCAGGCGCTGGGTGCGTCGGATTCCGTGTTCGGATTCCTTGATGCGCAGGATGAAGTGGAAGAGAAACTCACGGCTAAGCGGCTGCCGCCGTTCCACGAAAAGGTGCAGTTCGAGAACGTTTCGTTTTGCTACGAGCCGAATTCGCCGGATGCGGTGCGCGTGCTGGACGGGATCAACCTCGAAGTGCGGCGTGGCGAAGTGCTGGCCGTGGTGGGCTCCAGCGGCGCGGGCAAGAGTACGCTAGTGCATCTGGTGCCGCGATTTTTTGACGTGAGTGGTGGCAGATTGTTGATTGACGGATTCGATGTGCGTGACGTAACACTGGCCTCGCTGCGGTCGCAGATTGGCATTGTTACGCAGGAGACGGTGCTGTTCAACGACACGCTACGGAACAACATCGCCTACGGACAGCCGCACATTTCTCAAGACGCCGTGGAGAACGCCGCGCGAATGGCGTTGGCACACGACTTTATTAGCGCACTGCCGGAGGGATATTCCACTGTGATCGGGGAACGCGGAGTGCGGTTGAGCGGTGGCGAACGCCAGCGAATTGCGATTGCGCGCGCGTTGCTGAAAAATGCCCCGATTTTGATTTTGGATGAAGCCACCAGCGCGCTGGACACGGAGTCCGAGTCGCTGGTGCAGTCGGCATTGCAAAATTTGATGTCAGGCCGGACGGTGATCGTGATTGCGCATCGGCTTTCCACTGTGCGCCGCGCGGATCGCATCGCGGTGATTGAAGGCGGCACGGTGAGCGACATCGGTAGGCACGATGAGTTGATGGCGCGACAAGGTACCTATCGCCGCCTGTACGACTTGCAGTTCAAGGATGCGGAATCGCCCAGCGTGGCCGAACGCTGAGGCTTCGGGGAGACCGCGCTGCTTCTGAGGCTGGGTAGGGTTCTTCGCTGCACTCAGAATGACAGAAAAATTAGAGCCCCTGAATCCGGTAGAATTCCCCGATACAAGAGAGTCCACTCATGCCGACTGCCAACGTCCAAGCCGAAATTCGTTCCATGACCGGATTCGCCGCCGTGAAGGGGGAGAGCTCTGGTGGCGGGTTTACGCTGTCGCTGAAGTCGGTGAATCACCGTTTTCTTGATCTGCACTTTCGTATGCCCGCCGACCGCGACCTTCTGGAGCTGGCGATTCGTCGTGTCCTCAAAGAGAAGCTGGCACGTGGGCACGTGGATGTGACACTGAGCTTGGGCCGCAAGGATGATCGCGCGGCAACGCTGAATCGCGAGTTGGTGGGGAATTTTGTGAGCGCGTTTCGCGCCGCAGCGAGCGAGTTTTCGCTGCATGGTGAACCTGACCTGAACACGATTCTGCGCCTGCCCGGCGTGATGGAAGGCGGCTCGGTGGAACTGGGCGAGGACTTTGATCCGGCAGTGATGGCCGCGCTGGAGCTGGCGATTGCGCAACTCAATGAAATGCGCGAGCTGGAGGGCAAGAGCACCACGGTGGAACTCCGCATAAGAATGGAACGCTTGCAGGCGGCGGCGGACGGTGTAGGCGAACATCGCGGTGCGGTAGTGCGGGCGTACATGGAAAAGGTCAGCGGTCGTATGGCCGAGCTGCTGGGCCGGGCACTTTCCGGCAATGGCGGTAACGGCAATGTGAATCAGGATCGCCTGATACAGGAGGCCGCGCTGCTCGCAGATCGCAGCGACATTCAAGAAGAGATTCAGCGGCTCACTGCGCACATCCAGCATTTTCTCGGAGTACTGAATGAAGGCGGCGAGGCGGGCAAGAAGCTCGACTTCCTGTTGCAGGAGATGAATCGCGAGGCCAACACCCTGCTCTCGAAAACATCAGGGCTGGCAGGCGAGGCGCTGACGATTACAGAGCTAGGTCTAGCGATGAAGGCGGAGATTGAGAAGTCGCGCGAACAGGTGCAGAACATCGAATGAGCGGACTCCTCTTCATCATTTCGGCGCCGTCGGGTTCGGGCAAGTCCACACTCGTGAATGAATTGCGCCGGGTCGTGCCAGGGCTGGAGTTCTCCGTCAGCTACACCACGCGCGCGCCGCGCGGCAGTGAGCGGCATGGCACTGAATATTTTTTTGTGGATCGCGCGGAGTTTGAGCGCATGATTGCAGCGGACGCCTTTCTTGAACATGCCGACGTTTTTGGCAACTACTACGGCACGGCGCGGCACTTTCTGGAAGATGCCGGGCGGCGCGGCAACGACCTGATTCTAGATATTGATGTGCAGGGTGCGGCGCAGGTGAAGCAGCGCAAGCCGGATGCGGCGAGCATTTTTATTCTTCCGCCGGACCGCAAGACGCTGGAGTGGCGGCTGCGCAATCGCGCGCAGGATCGGGAAGAGGTTATCCAGCGGCGGCTGGCCGAGGCGCGGGGCGAGATTGAGAATTATCGTGGCTACGACTATATTTTGGTGAACGACCGTCTGGAAGAGAGCACGGAAGCTCTGCAGGCGATTGTGGAAGCCGAGCGCCACAAGCGGTCGGAAGGTGGAACTGTCGAAGGCAAGGCTTGCGTTGCAGCAGCAAAGTCTAGTTTGCGAGACAATATGGATGGACGGGTACAGTCCATTTTGGCTTCGTTCGCGGAGCCGCAGTAGCCAACGCAACACAACGGATCGCAACCCCAAGGAGCGGAACGTATGAAGTTGATGGATGGCTTTGACAGCAATTACCGGTTTGTACTGGTCGCGGCGCGGCGCGCCCGGCAGTTGCAGGGTGGTGCCAAGCCCGGCATCGGCACACGATCCACCAAGGCTTGCCGCGTGGCGCAGGATGAAGTAGCCGCAGGCAAAGTGGGGTGGGAGATTCCCGTGCTGGTGGTTCCGACATTAGAGCCGCCGTTGGAGTTTTTTGAAGGTGCAACCTCCGTCGCGGAATAGACTCTAACCCCAGTAGCGAGTGCTGGCGGCGATATGGCTATGAAAATTGCATTGGGTGTTTGCGGCGGAATCGCCGTGTACAAAGCGGCGGAGATCACACGCCTGCTGCAGGATCGCGGGGTGCGGGTGCAGGTTGTGATGACCCGCGCGGCGCAGGAGTTTGTGCGCCCGCTGACGTTTGCAGCACTCTCTGGCGAAAAAGTGATCACCGATCTTTTCTCTGCCGGGGCTGAAACGCCGAATCTCGACTCTGCGGTGGAACACATCAGCGTGGCCCAGGCGATTGACGCTCTGCTGGTGGTGCCTGCTACTGCGGATATTCTCGCCAAGTTTGCCCATGGCATCTCTGACGACTTTCTAACGACGCTGCATCTCGCCACCACAGCGCCGGTGATTGTGGCTCCAGCGATGAATGTCAACATGTGGAATCACGCGGCCACGCAAGAAAATTTGCAGACGTTGCGGGCGCGTGGTGTGCATATTGTGGAGCCGGGTAGCGGTTATCTGGCTTGCGGCATGATTGGTGCGGGGCGGCTTGCTGCGAACGAAGCGATTGTGGACGCGGTGATGCAGGTGCTGACAGGAACGTCTTCACAGCCGCAGGATTTGGAGGGCGAGACGATTCTGGTGACAGCCGGGCCTACGCGGGAGAAGATTGACCCCGTGCGCTACATTAGTAATCGCTCTAGCGGAAAGATGGGCTACGCGATTGCCGAAGCTGCGGCACTACGCGGGGCGAAGGTGCTGTTGGTTACTGGGCCAGCAACTGCCAAGTTGCCCGAGAGTGAAAACATTGAAGTAACGCGCGTGGAAACCACCGACGAGATGCGCAACGCCGTGTTGGCGCTGTTGCCGGACGCGACAGTGGTGATTAAAGCGGCAGCCGTCGGCGACTACCGTGTGAAGACGATTGCCGAACAGAAGATCAAGCGCGGCGGGCCGATGACGCTGGAACTCGAGCCGAATCCAGACATTCTGAAAGAAATTGCGGCGCGCAAGCAGAACCAGATCGTGATTGGATTCGCTGCGGAGACTCAGGATTTGCTGGCCAATGGCCGCAAGAAGCTCGAAGGTAAGTCGCTGGACGCGATTGTCATCAACGATGTGTCGCGTGAGGGCGTTGGATTCGACTCGGACCGCAATGCGGTGACGATCTTGACGCACGAAGGCGAGACTACGGTAGCCGAAGCCAGCAAGTGCGAGGTGGCGCAGCGCATTCTCGATCAGATTTCAAAATTGCGGACGCAGCGTCCGGTGCTGGCTTAGCGTTTCTCCTTCCACAAGCCCACGTTGTACCCTTAGGGCGATGCCTCGCCCGCTCGATTCCGCACTTCGTGAGCAGATTGCAGTTCGGCTACGCTTCTATCGCGAGCTGGGAATTTACGATTTCTATCGCCGTGAAGTGACGCTGGAAGCGCCCGAGGTGCAACAAGCGAGTGTCGCGGACGGTACAGTGGCGGAAGAGACATTCACAATCAACGAACCTGGAGACGAATTGGCCCGTCGCGCTGCACCACCACCACTGGTTGACCTGACCGCTGCGCCGGATGTGCCAGAGCGTGCGGCTCGTCCTGAGGCAGTTGCGCTGGCGAAGGATGATCGCGCCAAAGCCTTGCGCATCATCCGCGAAGATCTCGGCGACTGCACCCGCTGCGTGCTGCATAAGCAGGGACGCAAACAGATCGTATTTGGCGTGGGCAATCTGCAAGCAGAGTTGATGTTCATCGGCGAAGCGCCGGGAGCGGACGAAGACCAGCAGGGCGAGCCGTTTGTGGGCCGCGCTGGGCAGTTGCTCACCAACATGATCAAGGCGATGGGGGTGGCGCGCGAGCAGGTGTATATCGCGAACATCATCAAGTGCCGCCCGCCGGCGAACCGCCAGCCCGAGCGCGACGAATGCGAAACTTGCTCACCGTTTTTGATGCGGCAGATTGATGTGATTCGGCCCAAGGCGATCGTCGCCCTCGGTGCGGTTGCGGCCAAGACGCTGTTGCAGATTAATCAGCCGATGTCGGAGTTTCGTGGCAAGTGGTTTGACTTTCGCGGCTCGCAACTCGCGGTAACCTATCATCCTGCGTTTCTGCTCCGCGATCCGCGCCAGAAGAAAGAGACGTGGAAAGATTTGCAGATGGTGATGAAGTATCTAGGGCTGAAGCCAGTTACGATGCCTGAAAGTTCCGCGCCCGGAAATAAAGCGGCGGAGTAGTCCGCCATGCCCGCCTATTGCGACGTTGCGCTGCCGGTGCCGCTCGATCTCGTTTTTACCTACCGCATACCTCCGGGCATTGAGCCCGTGCTTGGCGCGCGCGTACTCGTTCCCTTCCGGCAGCAGCGCATGGCGGGAGTTGTCGTCGAGCTGCATGACCGCGCGCCCGCGCCCGACAGTAAGGTCAAAGCTAAAGACATCATCGAGGTGCTTGACTCGGTACCGGTGTTCGATGAACAGCGGCTAAAGCTGGCGCGCTGGATTGCGTCGTATTACATCGCCCCGATTGGCGAGGTGGTGCGCTCGATGTTGCCATTACAGGCGGAGTTTGCGCGGCATGTGAGCTATCGCATTGCGATGGATGGCGAACTGGCGTTGCACAACGCGAGCGCTACTGGATCGCCCGGTCGTTCGCGACGCACAGCCGAAGAGCAGATGATCGAGTTTCGTGTGCTGGATTTGCTGGCACAGCGCTCGGCGGCGAGTGAAGATGCGATAGGTGAAGCCTCGCTGCGTCGTGCCACTAAGGCCTCGCGCGAGTTACTCGCAGGTATGGTGCGCAAGCATTGGATTGAACGTCTGGATGAATCCGGTACGCGCGACGCGACGCGGACGCGCAAGGTGGCGAGGTTGCTGCGACTGCCGGAAGCCCATGAAAAGATCAATGAAAATCAGCAGCGTTTGATTGACGCGCTGGCCGAGGCTGCGGGCGCGGGGATATTGGAAGCACAAGGCGAAGAGCCGCAGGCAAAGACTTCGGGAGCCGCGCCGCTGGAAGTTCTGCGCGAACTAGATGTTCCGGCCAGTACGCTGCAGACGCTGGTGAAACGTGGCATTGTCGGCATTGAAGAAGGGCCGATGGATTTTCGCATGTCGAGCCTGCGCCCACGAGAACACGCGGGGTTAAAGCTGACTGATGCACAGACTGACGCGTTACAAGTTATTAATTCAGGTGTTGCTGAACGTGAGTTTGCAGCATGTCTGCTACACGGAGTAACTGGATCGGGTAAGACGGCGGTGTATCTTTCAGCGATGCAGGCAGTGCTGGCTGTTGGGCGGTCGGCGATCTTGTTAGTGCCGGAGATTGGACTTACTCCGGCGGTCGCTGCCGACTTACACAGTATCTTCGGCGGCGAAGTTGCGATTCTGCACAGCGGTCTTAGCGACAATGAGCGCGCCGAGCAGTGGCATCGCATTCATATTGGTAGCGCGCGCATCGTCGTCGGCACACGTTCAGCGGTGTTCTCTCCTGTTGCCGATCTGGCGCTCATCATCGTTGACGAAGAGCACGACGGTTCTTACAAGCAGGAAGAGACGCCTCGTTATCACGCGCGTGATGTCGCAGTGATGCGTGCCAAGATGGCGAACGCTACCGTCGTGCTGGGTTCAGCGACGCCATCGCTGGAGTCATATGCGAATGCGCAGAGCGGCAAGTACAAGTTGATTGAGCTGCGGGAACGCATCGCTGACCGACTGATGCCGGAAGTGAAAATTGTAGACATGCGGCAGGAGTTTCAGGAGACGGGCAGCGAGCAGGTTTTGTCGCGCGCTCTGCTGGAAGCGATTGGAGAACGGCTTACGCGGCGCGAACAGGTGATGGTGTTGCTCAATCGGCGCGGTTATGCGCCAGTGGTGCTATGCCGCGCTTGCGGACATAAGCTGGAGTGTGCTAACTGTGCGATTTCTCTTACTATGCATAAGAAGTTACACAAGATGGAGTGCCACTATTGCGGCTTCGTCGCGCCGGTGCCCAAGCAATGTGTAAAGTGCGGCAGTGAGTATGTGCAGTTTCTTGGGACGGGGTCAGAAAAACTCGAAGAGTTACTGCGCGCGCACTTTCCTGAAGCGCGGATCGCGCGCATGGATCGCGATACAGTGCGCGGGCGCGGCGCGGTTGAGGCGATGTTGCACCGGCTCGATCTCGAAGAGATAGACATACTCGTAGGCACGCAGATGATTGCTAAAGGCCACGACTTTCACGGCGTGACGTTAGTAGGTGTGGTGGGCGCAGACTATGCGCTGGGCCTACCTGACTTTCGCGCCGCGGAGCGAACGTTTCAGTTACTAACTCAAGTCGCTGGGCGCGCCGGGCGCGGCGACGTGCGCGGCGAGGTGCTGTTCCAGAGTTACTTTCCCGATCATTATGCGGTGCAGTTCGCCGCGAAGCATGACTTTGCCAGCTTCTACGAAAAGGAGTCGCGCTACCGCAGTTGGATGCATTATCCTCCGCACGCTTCACTGGCGAACGTTCTGGTGCGGTCAGATAGGCTCGACGATGCGCTGAAGTGGTCGGGCATGATTGGCCGCTGGTTCGAGGCGCAGCGCAAGGAAGGTGTGCGGGTGATGGGCCCGGCGCCGGCGCCGATTGTGCGGCTGAAGAATGACTATCGCTACCACTTTGTGCTGAAGTCGGCGAGCCGCGAAAAGCTGAACCAGCTGCTGCGAGGCATGATCGCCCACGCCAACGAGCAGAAGATTCCGCGCACGAATGTGGTTGTGGACGTGGATGCGCTGTGGTTGATGTAGGGCCAATCGCGGTTGCGCTGACCTCCTCAGAATGCTATTGTCCGAGGTGAGGCTACTTTACGATATTCCATGCAAGGGTTTGCCACTTTGAGGTGCCGCTATGTCGGTTAATCGTTCTTCTTTCGGGTCGCGTGCACGGGTTTGTGCAATCGTCCTGTTTTTGGTTGTAGTGTGCGCTGTGCCCCAGATGAAAGCGCGGACTCTTACCGACTTGTATAGCTTCGGCCCACAACCGGATGGAACATATCCCGGGGGCGTACTGGTTTTTGATGCAGCCGGAAATCTCTATGGCACCACAGGGTCGGGCGGAACGCGGGGCATGGGCGCAATATTCAAGCTCTCACCGCCATCGGTACCAGGCGGTGCGTGGACGGAGAGCGTGATTTGTAGTTTTACTGGAGACAGCGATGGCGCTACGCCCGTTGGCGGCTTGGCAATTGACAAGGGCGGCAATCTGTACGGAACAACACAATCATTCTCCACTGGTGGTTGCTGCGGAACGGCATTCAAGCTCAAGGCTCCAACCAGTACCGGAGGATCGTGGGATCTTCGAACGATGCATGCGTTCGTGGGCGGTGCCTCCGACGGTGCCTATCCAATTGCAGGGGTGGTCGTGGACAATAAAGGAACAGTCTACGGGACGACTGAATTGGGAGGCTCTGGCACTGCCAGCGCATGCGCGAATAGTAGCGGATGTGGCACGGTATTTAAAGTTGCATCCGCTGGAAGCGGCTTCGAAGAAACGATCCTTTGGAACTTCGGGGTATCCGCCAGTGATGGAGTCTTCCCGGAATCTGCGTTGCTTCGAGATTCATTAGGAAACCTATATGGAACAACCGTTGCCGGCGGTAACGGCGGGACAGGTACGCTATTTGCTCTGTCACTCTCTAAGGGTATATACACGGAAACCATCCTCTACTCGTTTTCTACAACATATTCACCAGCCGGATACTTGCCTCAAGGCGGATTAGTGATGGATAGCGAGGGATCGCTCTGGGGTACGGCGACCCTCGGCGGTTGTGCTGAAAATCAATGCGGTGGAACGGTATTGAAGCTCAAGCCCCCAGCTACCGTTGGCGGCAGTTGGGGATTCTATCTGATCCACACGTTCCGCAAAGGAACAGGGGGCGGGATTTATCCTGCGGACATATCCCTGCTGCTGGACCACACAACTGGGACGTTCTATGGAGCGACTGGTGCTGGCGGTGCTGGCGACTGCGGTGTGGTGTTTCGTCTGACTAAGCCCGCTGTGGTGGGCGGACAATGGGACTTCTTGCCCCTGCATGATTTCGCAGGAGCGGATGGTTGCTATGTGACTTCGACTCTACTGCTAGACGGATTTGGAAATGTTATTGGAGCCACCAATCGGGGCGGCAGCAATATGATGGGGACCGTGTTTCAGATTACGCAGTAAACGTTTAGGCGGCTAGTGAAGAGCTGCGCCTCGGCGCTCCGTTCTTCACTTAGCGCGCCGCTGTACCCACTGCCAAGCATCCATCTTCCATTCGTGCAGCGTAGGGCGAACTTCTGTCCATACTTGCGGCAGGGTTACGCCTTGCACCGGCGCGGGCATCAGCGATAGCGCGAGCATCAGCAGGGCGACTCCGCCGAGCACGTAGCGGCGGCGCGAGGGCTTGGGCCACGGCGAGACGTAAGGATGCTGCGTGCCCATGATGCTGAGCAGGATGGCCCAGATGATCCATCCCATGTAGAAGCTCCAGGCCAGCAGCACGAGTGCGGCGATGGTGACGAGCGACAGGCGGCGATGCCAACGCGGAAAGAGCGCAAAGAGGATGTGTCCGCCATCGAGCTGGCCGACGGGCAGCAGGTTGAGCGAGGTGGCGAGCATCCCCGCCCAAGCGGCGAGCGCGATGGGATGCAGCAGCAGGGCTTGCGGCGACCATGCGTGGCCGAGCAGCGCGTGGACGACTCCGAAGATTAGCGGCACTCCGATGGTCGGCGCGAAGTCAGACTGAGGATGTGACAGCGCGAGTCCGATGAAGGTGAAGACGATCGCGGGAATGAATCCCGCGATAGGGCCTCCGATGCCGATATCGAAAAGCTGCTGGCGCGTCTCAATCGGCGCACGAATTTTGATGAAGGCGCCGAGGGTGCCGATCATCGAGGGGAACGGGAGGAAGAATGGCGGCGTGGCGGCGATGCGATAGTGGCGGCAGTAGAGGTAGTGCCCCATCTCGTGGCAAAAGAGGATGAAGAGTAGCGTGGCCGCGAAGGGAATGCCGAGGGCGAGATTACTCAGCGAACTGAACGCCCACACGATGGGATAAGGCGAGAGCGCGTCGTCGCTGGCGTCCTGATCGGTGAGCGTCAGGGGCGGGCGACCAGCGTCGAACTCGTGTTGCATGCGCGCACCTACTACGAGCACGGATGCGGCGGTTACCGCGAACAGCAGCCAGTGCACCCACCAGCGCGGGCGGTAGGGCTTGGCGACTTCCACCGGCTGCGGCGTGGCGAAAAAGATTGGTGTGGAGTCGGCGTTTTGGTCGGCGTTGATTTCGGGAAGGCTCAAGAGTCTCTCGTTGAGTGAACTAATTTATTGTAAAGGGCCGCGAGTTTCGGGGCTTGGGGCCCCGATTGGACGGGCGAGGGCGCCCGTCCCCACACGACCTGAATCTACCTGCACCACCATATGGCGAGCAGGGCGGCGAAGAGCGTGCTTAGGAAGTTGACGGCGTCGTTTCCGAGCTTGCCGCGGCGTTCGAGAGTGCCGCCGAGTAAGGTGTCGAAGATCATGCCCAGAAACCCCGCCGCCACAGCACGCCAAGCTGTTTCAAGATAAAGAACTCGCAAGCCGATCGCCGCGAATCCTATCAGGGCGGCTCCTGCCGCTCCGGCGAGCGTGCCGAGGGCCGTGATGGCACCGTCGGTGCCGGCTGGAACCCAGCGGGATTCCACCAGCAGCCACGCGCGCGGGCTCACTGCCTGCCCGACCTCGCTGGAGACGGTGTCTGCTGTGGCTTCCGCCATGGCGGCGATAAAGGCAACCAGCAGGTACGACAGATACGGCCATTGCGGCTGCAGGTGCAGCAGCGAGGACAGGATTCCGCAGGCGGCTGCTCCGACGCCGAGATTCGCAAGCACCTGTCTTGCGCCCCGACCAGCGCTGCGCTCGGCGATTCCAGCCTGTAGTTTGCGCGAACGGCCGAGGCGAGTTGCCGCCCAGGTGAGCAGGAACACGAGCAATAGAATCAAAAACGCTTCCGGTTTAGAGAAAAGCACAATCGAAGAAACGGCCGCGCCGGCGCAAGCCCCGGTCAAGCTGACCGCGCGCATGCGCCATGCCAATAGTGCAAAGACGCAGGAGAGGCCAAGCGCGACGGGTAAGGCCATAAGAGGCTGACGATAAATGACGATTGAAGGCTCCCAAAAATCGTCCGCAACACTCCACGCTTGCCACACCACGTCATTCACCTCTCGAAGCCAGTGTAGCGGAAGGCGCCTGCAACTGGTGCGCATCACTTACCAATACTGCCTGTAGATGCACTCGTTTCATCACCACAACCAGTCGTGCTTTAGAGTGGTGCACTTGGTAGTTTTCAGTGGCAATTCTGAACTGCCGAAATTGGTGGACTCACGGTAAACTGATGTTGTTGTTCCACTTACGCCGCAGAAAAGTAAATTTGCAGCTGGCTTCAGGGGAATCTTATGGCTTCGATCTGGTCTGGACACTTGACGTTTGGTTTGATCTCGATGCCGGTGCGCATGTTCTCCGGCGCGCGCAGCAATACCATCTCGTTCAATCAGCTCCACAAGAAAGATCACGCGCGGCTCAAACAGCAGATGGTGTGCTCGATTGATGGCGAAGTGGTGGAGCGCGACCAGATTGTGAAGGGATTTGAGTATCGCAAGGGTGAGTACGTCATCATTGATCCGGAAGAGATCAAGCGGATGGAGCCGAAGACGGCGAAGACGATGGAGATTCTGGAATTCGTCAAGGCCGACGCGGTGGATGCGGTTTACTTCGATTCGTCGTATTACCTGATGCCAGAAGAGGCGGGCCGCAAGCCGTATGCACTGCTGACACGGGCGATGGAAGAGTCCGGCCACTACGCGATTGCACAGATTACGATGCACAATCGCGAGTACACCGTGTTTTTGCGTCCGCACAACGGCGGAATGGTGTTGCACACCATGTTCTATGCAGACGAGGTAAAGCAGGTGGATGGTTTTGGGCGTCCGGATGTGGAGTTGAAGGCCGCCGAAGTGAAGGTCGCGCATCAGTTGATCGAAGCGCTTTCCGGCGAATGGGACGCGGAAAAATATAAAGATACCTACGCCGAGAATCTTAAGGCGATGATCGCGGCCAAGGTCGAAGGTGGGGAAGTGGCGACGCCGGAAGAGGCTCCGAGGCTGGCTCCCGTGATTGACCTAATGGCAGCGTTGAAACAGAGCCTGACGCTGATGGAAGGCCGCAAAAAGCCAGTGAAGTCGTCGCAGGCGGAAGCCGAGGCCAAGACGATTCAAATGCCATCGAAGAAGGCGCGCAAGAAGGCCTAAGCCATCCGGCTCCGGCGGCTGGGATGTTGCGCCGAGCCTTCAACCGAGCAGGCATCAGGGCTGCCGCATGCAACCCTAGCGGCCTGTCGAGGCATCCTCACAACTGTAGCCTGATAGAATCAAGGTTTGTGGTTCTAGCCCCTTGCAGCAGGAGTCTTTCCTTCCCTCATGAGTTTGCGCCGGTTGATCTTTCTGGGTGCGGTTGCACCGATGGCCCTGTGGTTTGCCTGTACGGACGTGTTCCGGCCGGTGTTTGTTCCCATTCCGAATAATCCGCCCGACCCCAAGCTGCAAGCGCATGTGGTGGTGGTTGCCACCAACGGCAGCGCAGACTTTGGATCCACCAGTTTGCTCGACGTTTCTGGCGACTCAAATGTCGGGAATACCGTGATTGGCAAGGGGCCAGTATTCGCCGCGCTGGAGCCGAACGGGCGCTTTTTCGTGGCCAATCAGTCGGAAGACACACTTTCTGAATACGCCGCAACCGGGCTGTTGAGTTCGAGTTCGCCGGGGCTGCCGAATACGATTGTCCTGCCTACTGGCTCCAAGCCATCGTTCCTAGCCTCCACGCAGAGTGGCGCGATGTACGTTTTGAATGCTGGCACCAGCAAGGTCGGCCAGGTATCAGATGCGAATGTGCTGCTACGGCAGTTGCCTACAGGTAACGGCCCGGTGGCCTTGGCACAAACGCCGGATGGCACCAAGCTGTATGTGGTGAACCAGACCGATAGCACGGTCACCAGCATCAATACGGTGGACTTTAGCTATTCGCAGCTGAGCCCGATAGCGGTGGGCAAGTCGCCCCTGTGGGCGGTTGCCAGTACGGACAGCAAGACGCTGTTCGTGGCGAACCAGGGCGGCGATTCGGTGACCGTGATTGACACCTTTACCGACACGGTGCGAGGAACGCTGACGCTGGATGCCGGAGCACAGCCCAGCTATCTGGTGTATGACTCCAAGCGGACACGGCTCTATGTGTGCGAGCCAGGGACGGGCAAGGTTTCCGTGTGGGATACGACGCAGTCACCAGCGTTGCCGGTACTTCTGGCAACCGTAACTGTGGATGCGAACCCCATCGCACTTTCTGTGTTGCCGGATGGCAGCAAGTTTTATGCGGTGAGCTATGCTGCGAGTGGCGGCAGCGTGAGCGTAAGCGCGCGGTCGGTTGACCCTGTGACTTTTCAAGTATCAGCAAGCATTGCACTAGGCGCGACCGTGCTTCAACTGGCCACCTCCGCAGTGCGATTCCCCATCTACTCCGTGCCCTCTTCGGACAGTTCGCGCGTGTTCGTCAGCTTGTACGATGCCGGTGGCACTGCGACCATACGAACGTCGGATGATACCTATCAAGTGACCATCCCGGGACCTCCGAGTACGCAGGCTGGAGTCCCCCCGCCGCCGCAGAATCCGGTGTTTCTGGTGACGGCACAGATCTAGCACGGTTATTGACAACGGTTAGTGGCATCTTGAACAGCCTCGGCTCAAGTCGAGGCTGTTTGCATCTGTGGCAAGTCGCGGACGCCACTCTGATGGTCATCTACCTCGGGTTACTGGCGCGTTCCGGCGGCATCTGCGAAAACATGAAGCATTCCCTTCTATTGGCCGATGGTTGAGCCAAGCAGCAGTGTGGCTGTTCCGGGTAGGCCGGGAGCTGCACTCCATTGGAGGGATTGTGCCCAACAAAACCATGTTTGAAACTACCCCCAGAGACCCCGTCGCCAAGCTGGCACAGTTCTTTCCCAAGGTCGTTCCCGTGGATATGCGGGTGCAATTGTTCGCCATGAATGGCGCGCCGGGCACCGGAGAGACGACCACCATTGAGTTTGGCTCTTCGAGCGAAGCGTTGTTCTCCAGCTCGCTGCCGCTGGAGTATTCCGATGTGGTGTGCCTGAAAAGTCCTTACGGTTCGCTGCAAGCGCAGGCGCAGGTGGTGGCGGTGCAGCAGGACGGCAACCGGCGCGCCGTCGCCGTGCGCATGCTGGACTCGGAGAAGAAGAGGATGTCGTAGGACGCTGGACAGAAATCTACTTGCCCACGCCCAATTGAATTGCAGGTTTCGGCGCAAGGTACGACCGAGGCGTGTGGATATGGACGTCTTTGTCGCTGGTCTTCATCGAGAACTCATGAAGTTTGCCGTCCAGTCGTTGGACGGGTGGGCAATACTCTACGCTGCGAATTTGAATCAATATTTGCTTTATTTGACTTAAGGCTCGCGCAACATCCTTGCCGCCTGCTGGGAAGAAAGCCTCGCCGCCGGTCCACGAGGTTAATTTGTCCACGATTGCTTTGTTGATGTTTTCGCCAGCGTAGCTGGTGCCAGAGCGCTCGTCTGTGCTGATGATAAAAATCATTACTCCACCGATCATGGCGGAGTGTAAGGCATCCCCATTGGATATGTGACTAGCCGTGTCGTGGCCATCGCTAAACACAACCAGAGCCCTGCGGTATTGCTGGCCAGCCTGCTGGGGCGGCATTTTCTTGCTCGCCAGGTCTATGGCATCGAACAGCGCAGTGCCGCCGCCAGGGGTAAGGCTCGTCTTGAGCGTTAAGACCTCGCTGCGGCTTAAGAACTTCGTAGTCTGGGTATCTTCATCGAACTTAAGTACAAATAGCCGATCCTCGGGACGCGAGAGAATTTCCGCCAAGAACGGGTTCAGTTGGCGCGCGGCTTCTTTGTAGATCATTGACTCTCGCTCGGAATTACTCGTGTCTATGAGGATGCCAAGACGCAGAGGTACATTCGACGATCCCACAATCTCCTGCACACTGTGCGGTTCCTTGTCGCCGTCGAATAAGTGTAAGTCTTGCGCTGAGGTGGGTAGTTGTGTCCCGTGCTTGTCTGTTATGCGGAGTTGAATGGCCGCGCACTGGGAACGCGGCGTGGCCGCATCCTGAGCCGCAGAGGATAGCGCGAGGCAGAGAACGATAGTCGGGCAAGCTAAACAGCGTATTATTTCCACGAATACCTCGACCGGACTGAATGTTTCTCTTCCAATTCGGTATGTTAGCAAGAAGGTGGAATGCCTGTACAGAGCTTATGCGAACAGAAACTCCTTAGTTCGCAATTCGCGCACGGTGTCGCGTAGTTTCGCTGCCTTTTCAAACTCGAACTTCTTGGCTGCTTCGCGCATGTCGCTTTCCAGATTCGAAATATAAGTGTCGAGTTCGCGTTGACTCAGGAATTCCGGCAGGCCTTCCACGGTAGTATCGGCGAGATCCATATAGTCTGCCGCGACGACACCCGCCAGCGCGGTATCGAGCGAGCGGACGATGGAGCGCGGCGTGATGCCGTGCTCTTCGTTATAGGCTTCCTGCACCGAGCGGCGGCGATTGGTTTCGTCGATCGCGTTGCGCATGGAATCGGTCATGCGATCGGCGTAGAGAATCGCGCGGCCTTCCACATGGCGAGCGCAACGTCCGATCGTCTGAATCAGTGATCCGACCGAGCGCAGAAAACCTTCCTTGTCGGCGTCGAGAATCGCTACGAGCGAAACTTCGGGCAGGTCGAGACCTTCGCGCAGCAGGTTGATGCCGATGAGGACGTCGAACTCGCCCTTGCGCAGATCGCGCAGAATTTTTACGCGCTCCAGCGTTTCGATTTCAGAATGCATGTAGCGGCACTTTACCCCAGCTTCACTGTAGTACTCGGCAAGATCCTCCGACATGCGCTTGGTGAGCGTAGTGACGAGTACGCGCTCATTGCGTGCGGCGCGCGCGCGAATTTCGTGCAACAGATTGTCAATCTGCCCCTTCACCGGACGCACTTCCACCTGCGGATCAACGAGTCCAGTGGGGCGAATGATCTGCTCGACCACCACGCCCGCGGATTTGGTGAGTTCGTACGGCCCGGGCGTGGCAGTGACGTACACCGTCTGATTGATGCGATGCTCGAACTCGGCGAAGGTGAGCGGGCGATTATCGAGCGCCGAGGGCATACGGAAGCCGTATTCCACCAGCACGCTCTTGCGCTGACGGTCGCCGTTGTACATGGCGCGCAGTTGCGGAATCGTCTGGTGCGATTCGTCAATGAAGAGCATAAAGTCGCGCGGAAAATAATCGAGCAACGTGGGCGGCGGTTCGCCGGGCAGGCGTCCGGTAAAGTGACGCGAATAGTTTTCAATGCCATGGCAGAAGCCCATGGTCTTGATCATCTCCAGATCGAACTTGGTGCGCTGCACAATGCGCTGCGACTCGGCGAGCCGACCCTGCTGCGCCAGTTCAATCTCCCACCAGGCGAGTTCTTTCTTGATGGATTCCATCGCGCTGGAGCGGGTTTCCGGCGTCATCACGTAGTGCGTTTTGGGGTAGATCGGTAGGCGCGGATACTTCTGCTTGACGGTGCCGAACAGCGGATCAATCTGCGAAAGTGATTCCACCTCGTCGCCGAAAAGCTCGATGCGGTAGGCCATATCGTCGTAGGTGGGAAAGACTTCGATCACATCGCCGCGGACGCGGAAGGTGCCGCGCGTAAAGTCGCCGTCGCTGCGCTCGTAAAGGATTTCCACGAGCTTGGCGGTGATGTCTTGCCGCTTGATCTTCTGTCCTTTTTCGAGGAAGAGCATCATACCGTAATAGGCTTCGGGCGAGCCGAGGCCGTAGATGCAACTGACCGATGCAACGATGAGGCAGTCGCGGCGCTCGAATAGCGAGCGCGTGGCCGAGAGGCGCAGCTTGTCGAGTTCCTTGTTGACGGTGCTTTCTTTTTCGATGTAGAGATCGGCGGCGGGGACGTAGGCCTCGGGCTGATAGTAGTCGTAATAGCTGACGAAATATTCGACGGCGTTGTGCGGAAAAAATTGCTTGAACTCGGAATAAAGTTGGGCCGCCAGAGTCTTGTTGTGGGCTAGCACCAGAGCGGGGCGGTTTAGCGCTTCGACGATCTTGGCAACGGTATACGTTTTGCCCGAGCCGGTGACGCCGAGCAGCACCTGATGCTGCTCGCGGTCGGCAATGCCGCGCAGAAGCTGCTCAATCGCGCGGGGCTGATCGCCGCGCGGCTTGTAGTCGGAAACAAGGCGAAATTCCATGTCTCTAGTTTCAGGTTTCGGGGGATGGTATTCAAGTGGTCGGTCGAGCCGTGGTATTATATGGTCTTACCATTTAATACTAAGGATTGACTATGCGAACTCGCCAGACGATGACCGTATCGCTCCCCCCGCAGATGATCGAGGAGGTGGAAAAGGTGCGCGTCGCCGAGCATAGGACGCGCTCAGAGCTGGTGCGGGAAGCGCTTCGGGTGTATTTTGTGCAAAGACTCCCCGCGGCGGAGGCGACGCTTGCCGAGCGCGCAGCGATTGCGCGCGGTCGCGCCGAATTCAAACGGGGTGAATTCGTGACCTTGGACGAGATCAAAAATGGATTGGAACCTCGCCGTCGTCCGATCAGCCGAAAAACAGCTTAAGAAGATTCCGGCTGCGGATCAAAAGCGGATTATGGCCGCATTGGAGCAGATGCGGTTTGATCCCTTTGTCGGAGATGTGGTTCGTCTCAACGCAATGGATCAGGCGCTGCGGCGGCGCGTTGGCAACTACCGGGTGTTTTTCGATGTGTATCCTGAGGAGCGTTTAGTAGTGGTGTCTGCGATCGTCCGGCGATCTTTCACTACTTACTAAGTTCGCCGTTCTGCATAGTTCTGCACTAGTTCTTCACCGCTTTGGCTTCTCGGCTCTCCCCAAACATTCTGCTGCGAACGTTCGCGCGTCGGCGCGGGCGAGGTCCTTGATCATGCGGGGCTTGAGGATTTTGGTGTGCGGGATGGTCAGCAGGTATTCGGCGACGAACCAGACGGGTTTGTCAGTGGTCATCCAATCGAGGTGGTCGAAGCGCTTGAGGTTGACGGGGCGCGAGAAGGTGCGCAGGGTGCGCTCGCGGCGCAGGTTGCAGTACGTGTCGAAGTAGCTCATCGCCAGTTCGCGCAGGTTGCGGTAGACCGGCTGGCGTCCGCGGCAGGAGGTGAAATTGCTTTTGGCCACGGTGCCCCAGTGGCCGCGATGCTGGTAGATGCAGATGACATGGTCGGTATCGTGTTCGGCCTCGAGATCCCACGCTAGCGCCGGATATCCCAGCACCCGCAGTGCGGCGGCGGCGAAGATGCTGCCTTCCAGGCAGTGCGCAGTGCGCTCGGCGAGCACGCGGCGCGGGGACCAAGCTGAGTTGGCAAGGTGATAAGGCAGAGTGTTAAGAAAAGCCTGCACGCCGTGCGGATTCTTCAGCGAGCGCAGGGTGCGGAGTTCGGCGGGTGTGAAGCCGTATGTGGCGGATTTTGCTGATTTCTTGGGCTCGGACATGGTGACAAAAAGGTAACATTACGCGGTGTTGGGATGCAGTAGCGAAAAGCGAAAAGCAAAACGCAAGGTTCCTCCACTTCGCCATGCAAACCCGCTCTGCGGGATTGCATGGCTCCGGTCGGGATGACACAGATTTTAGGGAGTTTAGCTGGATCCCAGCACTTGCGCCATCTCTGCGACTGTATCCACCAGCATGTCGGGCGGGGCGTCTTCTAGCGAGTGTGGCTGAAAGCCGAAGGTCACGCCGAGCGTCCAAGTGGCGGCGTTGCGACCGGTGAAGACGTCCACGCAGGAGTCGCCGATCATGACGGTTTCATCGGGCATGGCTTTGAGTTCGCGCATGAGGGTTTCCAGGCCGAGCGGATCGGGCTTCTTGGTGACGAAGCTGTTGCCACCGTAGACGCGAGCAAAGGTGGACGAAAGCCCGAGCGCTTCGACGATCTGGCGCGATGGATTGACCGGCTTGTTCGACAACACGGCGAGTGTTATAGGCTGGGAGCTGCGGTTCTGCAACGCTGCCATTGCCTCGCGAATGCCCGGAAATAGAACAGTATTGTCGAGTTTGTGTTCCCGGTAGTAGCCGATGAAAAAATCGAGCGCCTGCTTGACCAGCATGTCGTCGTCGGGGTCCCCGAGCGCGCGGCGCACCAGCATGGGTGCTCCGTCGCCAATGTAGGTGGCGATCAACTCCGGCGGAAGTTGATGACGGCCAAATGCCTGCAATGTGGCGTTCACCGAGTTCACTAGGTCAGTGCGCGAGTCAATGAGTGTGCCGTCAAGGTCAAAAACCAGCAATTTAAGCCGACCGTTCGGTATGGCGCGATGAGTGCGAATCATATTTTTCCTAGTTTTTCCGCAATTCGACAGGGCCGATCTGCGTTGTTCTATGTTCGGCGAGGCCGCGCTGGTTTTACAATAAAGGGTACTCTCGCTGTTGCTCTTATCCCTCCCCCATCATACCGAGGAGTCGCATGGCCGCTACCCGAGTTGAACCGAAGCTGAAAACGACGCCGAAAAATGGCACGCGGCCTGATCTGAACGGAACGAACTCGAATCACCAGGTGATTGTGCAAGCCCTGGTCGAGGAGCCAATCAGCGCCCCGCCGCCTTACGTTCCGGCTACGCCCGAGAAAACGTGGGAAGGCCTGACGGCTGCGCAACTGGTGGCCTTCTACCGCGGTATGTACATTTCCCGCAAGGTGGATGACCGCGAGATCCTGCTCAAGCGGCAGCAGAAGGTCTTCTTTCAGATTTCAGGCGCGGGCCACGAGTGCATCTCGGTTGCCGCCGCCATGGTGCTTCGCAGCGGCTATGACTGGTTCTACCCCTACTATCGTGATCGCGCGCTGGTGCTGGCGCTGGGGCAGTCTCCGTACGAAATGTTGATGGGGGCAGTCGGTGCGGCGGACGACCCGAACTCCGGCGGGCGCCAGATGCCTTCGCATTGGACCGACGTGCGCCACAACATTCCCTCGCAATCTTCACCGACGGGTACTCAAATTCTGCAGGCAGTCGGCTGCGCCGAAGCGGGACGGTATTTTGCCGCGCATCCGGCGGCTGCGAAAAAAGTAGATGGCGACTATCGCCAATTCAAGGACGTGACCTTTCAGGGCGACGAAATCACCTACGTTTCCACTGGCGAAGGCTCCACCAGCGAAGGCGAATTCTGGGAGGCGATGAACACCATCTCCAACCAGAAGCTGCCCATGATTATGGTGGTGCAGGACAACGAGTACGCGATTTCCGTGCCGGTGGAAGTGCAGACTCCGGGCGGAAATATCTCGCGCATCGTGGCCAACTTCCCCAACTTTTATTTCGACGAGATTGACGGCACTAACGCTCTCGAGTGCCACGCCGCGATGGTGAAAGCGGAAAAATATGTTCGTGCGCGCAAAGGCCCGGCATTTATCCATGCCCACGTCATTCGTCCGTATTCGCATTCGCTGAGTGACGACGAGCGGCTCTACCGCAGTGCCGCCGAACTACAGGACGAAGCGCGCCGCGACCCCATTACGCGGATGCAGTTGTTCCTAGTGCGCGAAGGCATTCTGGACGAAAAAGGCTTGAGCAAGCTCGAACGCCAGGTGGACGACGAGGTGCAGGAAGCCGCCGACCGCGCGCTGGCTTCGCGCTTCCCGGAGCCTGCCAGCGTCATGGATTTTATCTACTCGCCGGACGTTGACCCGACTGCGGCACAGTTCGATACTCAGTCAGAGACCGAAGGCGCGGCTAGGACGATGGCTGACTTGATCAACGCCACACTGCGCGATGAGATGCGGCGCGACGAGCGCATTGTGATCTTCGGCGAAGATGTGGCCGACTGTAGCCGCGACGAGTATTTGAAGAAAAATTTGGTCAAAGGCAAGGGCGGAGTTTTCAAGCTTACCGCTGGCCTGCAAGTGGAATTTGGCAATGATCGCACTTTCAATACGCCGATTGCGGAAGCGAATATCGTTGGCCGTGCTGTGGGCATGGCTACCCGCGGACTGAAGCCGGTGGCGGAGATACAGTTCTTCGACTATATCTGGCCTGCCATGATGCAGATTCGTGACGAGTGGAGCGTGATGCGTTGGCGCTCGAACAACAAAACCTCGGCACCGTTTGTGCTACGCGTACCGATTGGTGGCTATCTGACCGGTGGTGCCATCTATCACTCGCAGTGCGGCGAGAGCATCTTTACTCATATTCCGGGCTTGCGGGTGATCTTCCCCTGTAACGCGCTAGATGCAGCGGGCCTGCTGCGCACCGCGATTCGCTGCGACGACCCAGTGTTGTTCCTCGAACACAAGCGGCTGTATCGCGAAACCTACGGTCGTGCGCCTTACCCCGGGCCGGAGTATATGATTCCGTTTGGCAAGGCGAAGGTGGTGCAACAGGGTACGGATCTTACCGTCGTGACCTACGGTGCTCTAGTGCCGCGGAGCCTGCAAGCAGCACAACGCCTGGAGCGCGATCACGGCATCAAGGTGGAGATTCTAGACCTGCGCTCGCTCGCTCCGTATGACTGGGAGGCGATTGCTACGAGTGTCCGCAAGACCAATCGTGTGATCGTAGCGCATGAAGATGTAATGAGTTTCGGGTACGGTGCAGAGATTGCTGCGCGCATCGCGGATGAGCTGTTCGAGGATCTCGATGCTCCGGTGCGGCGCATCGCTGCGAAGGATGTGTTTGTGGCCTACTATCCTCCGCTGGAAGATGCGATTCTGCCCCAGCCTGATGATGTGTATCGCGAGATGAAGCGGCTGTCGGAGTGGTAGAGGGCGGAGGTGTATTGTGACGCCATTCTTCTTGCTATTTTTGCTGACGATCGCATTTGCAACCGTTGCTCAGACGCTACTTAGCGAAATTTCGCAGCAACTGGGCCGAAAGAGGATCACTCTGCCACGCGTCCACCTCTTCTTGAATCCGTTCTTTGGTCGCCAAGCCCTGGCCAATCATCGCTGCCGCTTTCCGCACAGCAATTTACGCCGATGGTACACAGTTCTTTGGATAGCGACACTGATTTGCGGCGTCGGATCGGCCGTGGCGCTCGTCCGATAGCGTCGGTAGTGCTCAGGGTACTCGTCGTGAATCCTGTAACATAAGTCGCATCAACATGAGCCTCAACGACGTCACCCTGCAGTCCATCCAGCAGGCGCGTGAGCGCATTCGTAGCGCCGTGCGCTACACGCCGTGCTCGCACTCGGCGACGATTTCTGCCGCTGCCGGTGTGCCAGTCCATCTCAAGTTTGAAAATCGCCAGCCCACCGGAGCCTTCAAGGAACGCGGCGCGCTGAATCGTATTCTGCTGCTGACCGACGAAGAAAAGCGGCGCGGCGTGATCGCTGCGAGCGCGGGCAATCACGCGCAGGGAGTGGCTTGCCACGCTGGCAAACATGGCATCGCGACGAAGATCGTGATGCCCCAGATGACGCCACTGGTGAAGGTGAACGCTACGGCGGGTTACGGCGCGGAGGTGGTGCTGTTCGGCGACAACTATGACGAGGCTTATGGCGAAGCGCGGCGGTTGGCCGAGGCAGAGAATCTGGTATTCATCCATCCGTTCGACGATGCAGCGGTAATCTCAGGTCAGGGAACCATTGGGCTGGAACTACTGGAGCAGGTGCCCGACCTGGCGGCGGTGGTGGTGCCCATCGGCGGAGGCGGGCTGATCAGCGGCATTGCCTGCGCCATTAAAGAGTCTCGGCCCGAGGTTCGCCTGATTGGCGTGCAGGCCGCGCACATGCCCTCCATGATCAAGGCGTTGGAGAGCAACGAGCCGGTGACGGTACCGACCAACACCACCATTGCCGACGGCATTGCGGTTCGCACAACCAGTGAACGCACGCTGCGGCTGGTGCAGAAGTACGTGGACGAAGTGGTGGGGGTGGAAGAGGAAGAGATTGCCAGCGCGATTCTGACATTGCTGGAACGCGAGAAGACCTTGGCCGAGGGCGCGGGTGCGGCGGCGGTAGCGGCGCTGCTGCATCGCAAGGCCAAGGTGAGCGGCAAGACGGTGGCTTTGGTCTGCGGCGGAAACATTGACGTGACGCTACTGGCGCGAATCATCCAGCGCGGCTTGGTGAAGGATGGAAGACTCGTTCGCCTACAAATACATTTGGCGGACCGACCCGGTTCGTTGCAGCGGCTTTCCACCCTCATCGCCGAACAGCATGCCAATATCGTGGAATTCCAGTTTGACCGGGCTTACTATGGCGTGAATCTGGGAAACACGCTGGTAGATATTTCCGTGGAGACTCGCGGAGATGAGCAGATTCGAAGGCTGCTTGCTGCGCTGACTCAGGCTGGCTACAGACACGAGCGGGTGCTATAAGCCCCGCAGTTAGATGCCACGCTTGAGATCTGCTGCTAGAAGGCGATGAAATAGGTGTTCCCCTGCTTCGCGCCTCACGGAAAGTCTACCTGCGCCGTAGGCTCGCGAATTCAGCCCCCGCTGTACGCTCACGCAGATATCCAGGTCTTCCGTTTGCACCCGTTCGCTTACTTCAATGCTTTGCATATTGTGCGCGTGGGCCTCTGGGCTGTCGTCGGCAAAGTAAAAATCAAAGATCACGCGGCACTTATCTACGCCCAGTGGCAGCACCAAGTTCGTATCCATATAGCCTTCATAACAGTTAATCATGAGGTTAGGATATAGCCAGTAATAGTAAGCACGGTCGCCCTTGCGCGTCGCTGAGGTAGCAGCATCCTCCTCACCCGCCACCATCGGACTCGACTGCAGGCAGTAGCGATCTTCGTTCTCGATGGTGTACTTGGAATAGTCAAGGACGCTGCTGAGTCCTTTATGTAAATGCGGAACATGGTAACCGCCGTCAAGATAGTTATCTACAAAGACTTTCCAGTTACAATCAATGTCCCATGTACGCGAGTCCACGTAGTGCAGCTTACTCACCTCTAGAGGCTTGAGGCGATCTACAATGCGACCCAGAAAAGAATAGAGCAAGCCTGCATCGGGGTCGAGGTTAACGAAGACAAACTGCTCCCAGGTAGCAATCTTCACTGGCACCAGTCCGTTTTGTGAGCGGTCAAAGTCTGAAACACCGTCGAACTCGGGGATGCCCTTGAGCGATCCGTCGAGGCCATAGCTCCAGCCATGATAAGGGCAACGAAGAATGCTGGCATGGCCACAGGGCGCGGGCATTACGGCTGCTGCATGGTGGCGGCAGATGTTATAAAACGCTCGCAGTATGCCGTCCATCCCGCGCACTACAATGATCGGTTCACCCTCGAGCATGGCGGTGATGTACTGGCCGGGCTCGGCGACCTGCCCTGTACGGCAAACTACCTGCCAGTTGCGATGGAATACGTAGTTGCGCTCCATCTCCGCGAGCCGTGTATCAGTGTAGAAGGGGCCTGGAATCGTAAAAGCCTTGTTCAGCGGCGCGTCCGCTTTGTAGGCATTCAGAATCTGCTCGACTGAAAGACTCATAGGAACGACCTCCGTCTGGCTGGAGAAAGCTGTTTACTTCCGAATCGCGCGCAGTATCTCGCGGGCTGCGTTGGCACCAGACCCACCGTTGAGCCCCGTTCCGGGGTGTGTGCCGGAACCGCACAGATACAACGATTCAATCGGTGTATCGTAGCGTGCGTGTCCTAGTAATGGACGCATGGTAAAAAACTGATCGAGCGTTATATCGCCATGATAGATTTGTCCGCCGGTTAGTCCGTATGTGCGCTCCATGTCAAGCGGCGTAATTGTCTCGTGTGCGCTGATCAGATCAGATAGATTGGGCGCGTACTTGGCGAGATGATTTACTGCAATTTCAGCGATCGAGTCACGCTGGTTGTCCCACCCTGCTTTCAGCTTGTAGGGCGCAAACTGCACGTAGATGGACATCACATGTTTACCGCTGGGCGCAAGCGACGGATCAGTAAGTGTAGGAATCGTGGCCTCCAGATATGGCTGCGACGAGAACTCCCCATACTTGGCGGCGTCGAAAGCGCGTTCCAGGTAGTCAATCTCGTGGCCGATCTGAATGCGACCGGAGAGGGCGGCGGACGCATTCTGACCTTTAAGTGCAGTGAACTCGGGTAAGCCTTCGAGTGCGAGGTTTACCTTGGCCACCGTACCCTGCATTCGGAAGTTCAGCAGCTTGGTTGAGAAGTCGGGCATAAGGTGGATCGGATCCACCAAGCCAAGTAGCGTGCGCTTGGGGTCAGCATTGGAGACGATCGCCTTTGTGCTGATCTCTTCCCCGTTGACAAGAATCACCCCGGTAGCCACACCATCCTTAACGACAATGCGCCGAACCTCGGCATTGGTGCGAATCTCGGCACCAGCGGCCTGAGCAGAAGCGGCCATGGCCTGCGTTAGAGACCCGGTGCCCCCAGCGACGAAGATACTCGAACCTGCCGGAACAGGATCCAACGCGGCCTTTAGCAGAAATACCAATGCACTGCCAGCGGACCACGGGCCGAGGAAGGTTCCGAAGACGCCGCGGGCCGCGACACAAGCGCGGAGTATCTCGGTGTCAAACCATTCGGCTACTAAGTCTGCCGCAGCCATAGGGCCCCAGCGCAGCAGGCGATAGATATCTTTCTTGCTGAGTTTGCGGAGGTCATTCCCAGTTTTCAGTAACTCCCACACATCTGTAGCCGACGGTGAATCAATGTCAGGGGGCGTTAGTGCTAGCACTTGGGCCATTACGCCGCCCAGTTCCGTCAGTACTCGCTGTAACTCCTGATAGCTGGCTGCGTCCTGGGTTGAGAACTTGGCAATCTCTCGGGCGGATTGTGCGGGGTCGTGATAAAGCGTGAGCGAGCTGCCGTCTGGACGTGGGGCGAATAGGTTTACTTCTGGCCGAAGAAACTTGACACCGTAGTTTTCCAACTGCATGTCAGCTACCACATCTGGGCGCATCGGGCCTGTAGCATGTGCCAGCGTCGGACAATTAAAGCCGGGCGCAAGTTCGGTCGTGATCGCTGCGCCACCGACCTGTGCCGCGCGTTCCAACACTAGCGGCTTGTAGCCAGCGCGCGCCAGATAGAAGGCGGTAACGAGGCCGTTGTGTCCCCCGCCAATGATGACGATGTCTCGAGTCTCGGCCATGGCTTATACGCCTCCCTTCTGATCTTTCAGCACTTCCAGCGCAGAAAGTCTTCCGGGAGCACCCATAATGCCACCGCCGGGATGCGTCGCCGATCCGCACATATACAGATTCTTAATCGGTGTGCGGAAGCGGGCCCAGCCGGGCGCGGGCCGCAGGAAGAATAGCTGCTCCAGTGATAACTCGCCTTGGAAGATGTTGCCTTCGCTCAGGCCCCACTCGCGTTCCAGATCAAGAGGAGTAACCACCTGCCGATGCAGGATGAGATCCTTGATGTTAGGTGCGTATTCGGCAATCGTGTTGATTACAGTATCGCCAAAAGCTTCTTTCTTGTCGTCCCAGTTACCTTCGCGCAACTTATAGGGCGCATATTGTACAAAGCAGCTCATCACGTGCTTGCCGGGAGGCGCGAGTGATGGGTCGGTAAGTGTAGGGATCACCATGTCAATATACGGACGCCGCGAGTAATCCCCGTACTTGGCATCATCGTAAGCGCGCTCCATGTATTCCACGCTAGGCGAAATCGAGATAGCACCGCGCAGGTGTGGGCCTTCACCGGGCATGCATGTAAAGTTTGGCAGGCCATCGAGCGCGAGGTTCACTTTGCCGGATGAGCCGCGATACTTGTAGCGGTTTACATCCTCTAAAAAGTCGCCGGGCAAGTGACGCGCTTCAATCATCTTGCTGAAGGTATTGCGCGGATCCACGCTGGAAGAGACAACATCGGCGTAGATCTCATCTCCGTTGCTGAGGACGACGCCGCAGGCTTTACCGTCTTTCACAATGATCTGCTCGATGCCCGCCTTGGTGCGAATTTCCACGCCAGCTTCACGGGCTGCGCTGGCAATTGCTTCGGAGATAGCACCAGTGCCTCCTCGGGCAAAGCCCCAGGCGCGGAAGGCACCATCAATCTCGCCCATGTAGTGATGCAGCAGCACGTAGGCGGTGCCGGGAGACCGCACGCCGAGAAACGTGCCGATGATGCCGGAGGCCGACATAGTGGCTTTGAGCACATCGGTCTCGAACCATTGGTCGAGAAAGTCGCTAGCACTCATGGTCATTAGTTGAACTTGGTCGTATTTTTCTTGCGCGTTCAGCTTGCGGAAGCGATTTGCGAGAAAAAGTAGCTTGCCCAAATCCTTAGGGTTAAGCGAAGTCGGATCAGGCGGAACCATATTCAGGATGGGCTTTACAAACCGGCACATCTGCTGCATCGCTTTGCCGAATTCGTCATAAGCTTCGGCATCCACGCGGGAATGACGTGCGATTTCGCGGTGAGTTTTCCCGTGATCATTCACACGCCAAAGGTAATCGCCGCTGGGCATTGGGGTAAAGGTGCCATCGAGCGGCAGAATCTCAAGGCCATGCCGCGGCAAGTCGAGGTCGCGAATAATTTCCGGACGCAGCAGCGAAACCACATACGAACACACGGAAAACTTAAAGCCGGGGAAGACCTCTTCTGTGACTGCGGCTCCGCCGAGAACATGGCGCCGCTCCAGCACCAGCACCTTCTTGCCCGCGCGCTGCAGGTAGGCGGCGTGAGTCAGGCCGTTGTGGCCGCCACCGATTACGATTACGTCGTACTTGTTTGCCGAGGCCATACGGTGCGGCCCTCCTGTAATGGTTTCCGGCGCGCCTGCTTCGCTGCGACTCGCGAG
The DNA here is from genome assembly GCA_038229415.1 of Terriglobales bacterium. Classification (GTDB taxonomy): domain Bacteria; phylum Acidobacteriota; class Terriglobia; order Terriglobales; family Acidobacteriaceae; genus JANXUR01. The sequence continues at coordinate 51,490 of JBBROM010000006.1, read as the reverse complement.
AAACACTCATTTCTGGTATGACTGGAAAGGTAAAGCGAAATTCTAAACTCCTGCCGCAAATCAGCGCTGTGCGGCGGGGTGCGTTGCGAGGCAGCGGAGTAGACCGCTATAATCCGGCGGCGAGAATCGCGACGCGCAAGGAGCTCATGTGCCTGTAGGAACTGCTTTTCACGATCGTACCTTGGCCCTGTGTCACAGTCTGAACTACCGCGAGTGGTCAGGATACTACACCGTCAGCGTTTATGAAACGCATCACGAGCACGAGTACAACGCCATTCGCAACGCCGCGGCGCTGATTGACATCTCGCCGCTCTACAAATATATGGTGACGGGCAAGGATGCGACACGTCTGGTAAATCGCGTCATCACCCGCGACATCAGCAAGGTCAAGGTCGGCCAAGTCATCTATTGCTGCTGGTGCGATGAGCAGGGCAAGGTGGTTGACGACGGCACCGTGACGCGCCTGGAGGAGAACGTCTACCGCTGGACTGCGGCAGACCCCAGCCTGCGCTGGTTCCGGCAAAATGCGCTGGGCATGGACGTCCGCGTCGAAGACATTTCAGAAGAGGTAGGAGCCTTGGCGCTGCAAGGGCCGACCTCAGCCAAATTGCTAAAGGATGTGACAGATGCAGACATCGCGAATCTACGCTATTTCCGTGTGACGCACGGCACCATTGCTGGTGTCTCCGTGGACATTTCGCGCACCGGCTACACCGGAGACTTGGGCTACGAAATTTGGATTCCTCTACACAACGATCCGGCAGATGCGTTGCGAGTGTGGGATGCGTTGATGGCCGCAGGAAGGAAGTATGACCTGCACGCCGCCGGAATGTTGGCGCTGGATGTGGCACGCGTGGAAGCGGGGCTGCTGCTAGCGGATGTAGATTACGTGAGCAGCAAGAAGGCTCTGATCGAGTCGCAGAAATATTCACCCTACGAGCTGGGATTCGGCAAGATGGTGCACCTCGACAAAGAAAATTTCGTAGGTAAAGCGGCGTTGGTGAAGGAAGCGCGCATCGGAGCATCGCGGCAGTTGGTGGGGCTTGAAGTGGAGTGGGATGAAGTTGAAAAGATATTCGACGACGTTGGCCTCGCGCCGCAGACGCCGTCTACCACCTCGCGCACCCACATTCCGGTTTACATGGGGCGTGCGCAAGTAGGCAAGGCGACTTCCCAAACGTGGTCCCCGCTGCTCAAGAAGATGATCGCGCTGGGGAGTGTACGCACCGAGTACGCCGTCGCCGGGCAACGGCTGAGCATGGAGATGACGGTAGAATCGGCACGCAAGACGGTGGCTGTGACGGTGGTGAACCTGCCGTTCTTCAACCCCGCGCGCAAGACGGCGACTCCGGTATAGGAAAATCCACCACGGAAGACACAGAGGCACGGAGAAAAACTATTTCGCCGTGCCTTTTCGCTGCATATATTTGCGGGCAGAGCGCCGATTCTGAATGATGTCTTACGAGGAACCCATGAGAAACAAGAAAATTCACATCGTCTGCGGCCTTCTTTTCCTTTACACGGCAGCGTTCGCGCAGACTATTGCCGTCAAGGCAGGACGCCTGATAGATCCAGAGCACGGGCGCACTCTGGAAAATCAAACAGTCCTGATTGATGCAAAGACGGGCCGCATTACTGCGGTTGGCACAGGGTTGGCGATTCCAGCGGCTGCCGAGGTTCACGACCTTTCCGGCATGACGGTGCTGCCCGGCCTGATTGACTGCCACACCCACATCGCTGACGGGGCATGGACGACTGAGCCGCTGAATCAGGTGCGGAAGTCGGCGGCACAATCGGCTTTGGAGTCGGTGCGCAACGCCAAGGTTGTGTTGGAATCGGGCTTTACTACGGTGCGCGATGTTGGTGTTTACCGCGCGCTGAACGATGTGGCTCTGCGCGACGCCATTAATCGCGGCGACATCATCGGCCCGCGCATGTTCGTGGCAGGTGCGTACATCACCGTGACCGGCGGAGCAGGCGCGATGACGGGCCTTGCGCCTGATATTCAACTGCCGTCTGATTTGCGGCTGGGTGAGGCGAATAGTCCGTGGGAAGTCCGGCAAAAGGTGCGGTTGCTGTATCACTCCGGCGCCGATCACATCAAAGTGCTGGCGACGGGCGCGGTGCTTACGCATGGCAGCAGTCCGTATACACAGGAGTTCACGCTTGAAGAGTTGACCGCTGCAGTGGACGAAGCGCACAACTACGGGCTGCGGGTTGAGGCTCACGCGCACGCGCCCGAGGGCATCAAGAACGCTATCCGTGCTGGTGTGGCGAGTGTGGAGCACGCTACGTTGATTGATGACGAAGGCATAGCACTGGCAAAAGAGCATGGCACCTACCTCGACATGGATATTTATGACGAGGAGTGCATTCAGGAAGAGGGCCGCAGGGGCGGGATTCCGGCTGATTTTCTGGAGCACGACCGCGCACTCGGTGAGTTACATCGCCAGAACTTCACGAAAGCGCTGAAGGCGGGAGTGAAGATGAGCTTCGGTACCGATGCAGGCGTATGCCCTTACGGACTCAGTGGCAAGCAGTTTGCATTCATGGTGAAGTACGGCATGACGCCGATGCAGGCGATTCAGTCGGCCACGGTGAACGCGGCGGATTTGCTGGGCAAATCGAATGATCTGGGCGCGATCAAAGTCGGGGCATTCGCGGATTTGATCGCGGTGACCGGCGACCCGCTACAGAATGTCAGCCTGCTGGAAAATGTGCCGTTCGTGATGAAGGATGGCGTGGTGTACAACGGCGGGGCCAAATGAAATAGGAGCAACATCTGACACAGAGACACAGAGGCACAGAGAAAAAGCGGAGGCGCTATATTTTTTAAGCTTTTCTTCTTCTACCTCTTCGCCGTATGCACAATGGAGCTTTGAGCTTTTTCAAGAAACTGTTTTTCTCTGTGTCTCAGTGCCTCTGTGTCGGATGTTGTTGTTACGTTTCCTTCATGCCCCCGACTTCCACTTGCAGTAAAGGTAGATTGGCGTACCGAACACCATCACCACGCCTACGCCCCAGAGCGCTTGCGCTGGTCGTTCCACAAGGGTGTTAAGCGTCCATGCTGCGGCTACTAGCAGATAGATTCCTGGCAGCCACGGATAACCCGTGCAATGATAGGGTCGTGGTGCATCCGGACGCTTCCACCGCAAAATAAATAGACCCGCCACCGCCAGCACGTAGAACAGCACCATCATGAAAATCACGTACGTATAGAGCTGGTCATAGCGCCCACTCAGGGTTAGAATCGCCGACCACACTCCTTGTACGATCAAGCTGAAGGCTGGCGTGCGGTACTTAGGGTGCACCTCGGCCATCTTCGGAAAGAAGACTCCATCCTTGGCCATGGCGTAGAAAATGCGCCCACCACCCAGTGCGCAACTGGCCGCCGCGCCAAAGCAGGCAATGGCAATCGTCGCCGAAAGCCACACCGCTGCTGAGGACGAAAATAGCGAGGTTGCCGACGCAAACGCGACAGCATCCACCTTGGCGATGGCGGAGGTGGGCATCGAATACACATAGACAAAGTTCATTGCCATGTAGATGACGCCGACGATTAACAGGCCTAGCACCATCGCGATAGGAACGTTGCGCTGCGGATTCTGGGTTTCGCCCGCGGTGAAGCTGGCATAAAGCCAGCCGTCGTAGGCCCAGAAGACGGCAATCAACGCAACACCGACAGCGCCTGCCATCTGTGTGGGCGAGTAGCCCATGCTGAGCGAGGTGATGCCCGGTGACGCCGCGCGAAAGTTGCTCCATGCACCGTGGCCAATGGTGAGTCCTAGCACCACGAACGCGGCCATCGCAATGGTGCGCAACCACGTGGCGATGTTCTGCATGATCGCACCCTGCTTGACGCCAAACACATTCACGATGGTGAGCAACGCGATAGCGGCGATGGCGAAAGCCTGCGCGGCATTCACTGTCAAAGGACCCATAGTAAACAGCAGATGCTCTTGCGACAGCACGGGGAAAATTTTGCCCACATAGGTGCCGCTGGCCACACACAACGCCGCGATGCTGCCGCCAGCGCTCACGGCGAGATACATCCATCCGTAAAGAAATGCGATGTATTTGCCGTAAGCCTCGCGCAGAAATACGTACTGACCACCGCTTTCCGGGTACATCGAGGCCATCTCGGCGAAGGCTAGCGCGGCGAATAGCGAGATCACTCCGCCGAGTACCCACACCCCCAGAAACAGCGCTGGATGTGGTAGTGGGCCAGCGATGTCTTTTGCGGTGAGAAAGATGGACGAGCCGATGATGCCGCTGACCACGAACAGCGTCGCATCCATCAAGGAAAGCCCGCGTACCAGTGACGGGCGTTCTGCTTGCACGGATGCTGAAGGATTTGCTGCCACGGCTATCCGATCCCAAGATCGTCGGCTGATTCGAGCGGATTGCCGCAGCGGCGGCAGATCAGAGCGGCGCAATCGCCACAGGTGAGTGGATCGTGGACTTCCGCGGCGCACTGCGGGCAATAGAACAGTGGTGAGTTCGCATTTGCCGCAGAATCGGAGGCTGGGGTTTGAGTCATATTGAGGTGGAACTGTAGCATAGAGGTGTGGCTTCGCGCGAATGTTTGATGCGCGCAGGGCTTGCACCGCGAAATTCGTGAACACTCATGACTAAATCCACGCCTTCCTCTGCTGACCAAAATTTGCAACAAGAGTTCAACCGCTGGGCTACCGATGGCCGCGGCGAGGAGATGGAGCTCCATCACTCCGACATTACCGAACAGACGCTGGCGCAGATGAATTTGCAGCCAGGCGAGCGGGTGCTAGACCTTGGCTGCGGTGCAGGATGGGCCACGCGCCTGCTGGCGCAGCGCGTGTCGGGCGACGCCGAAGGACGCGGTATCGCCGTGGGGCTCGACGTTTCTGATGAGATGGTAAAGGTGGCGCGTGGAGGTTCCACGGAGTTTGCGAATGCGCAGTTCGTCTGGGGATCGGCAGAGAGCATTCCTGCTGAGGATGAATTCTTCGATAAAGTGTTGTCGGTGGAATCGTTCTACTACTACGCGGATCAAGGCCGTGCGCTCGATGAATTGCGGCGAGTGCTCATGCCGGGCGGAGAGTTCTTCATCCTCATCAATCTGTATCGCGACAATCACTATTCGCTGCGCTGGGCGAATGCTTTGCAGGTGCCAGTGCAGACGCGTTCGGAAGCAGAGTATGTTGCATTGCTGAGGGAGCACGGATTCGCCGCTCGCGCGCTACGCATTCCGGATCGTTCACCGACGCCAGAGGTATACAGTGGCAAGTGGTTCCGCAACGCGGAAGAGTTGCGCGATTTTAAGCGCATCGGCGCATTGCTGTTGATTGGCAAGAGGTAAGTGTAGGTTTTAATACGGGGTTGAGTTGGTTCAGGAAGCGGTGTAGTGCATGGCGCAGTGGAGTCGCATGGGAACAGAAGCAGAGATGCCGCCGGAAGGCGAAGTGCGCGAGTTTATTTGCTCGGGCAAAACTCTCTGCGTCTCGCGTGTTGGTGGAGCACTGCATGCGATGGATGGCGTGTGTCCACATCGGGGCGGGCCGCTGGGCATGGGCACGATTGAGCACGGCAAGATCGTTTGCCCGTGGCACGGTTGGGAGTTTGAACCTACCACTGGCGTCGGCGTGCACAATTCGCGGCAGGCAGTGTTCCAGCTGAAGGTGGAAGCTGGCGAGGTACAGGTCGAACTGCCGGACGACTCCACAACGTAGCCGCATACGGGGCAGCACTTGAAATTCATCCGCGCAAAAAGAACGCAAGGGAAATTGTCTTTCATGAGCACATCTCCTCAAGCCGCTTTTTCGCGTGAACGCATCGCCGCCAACTATCCCGTGATTCGTCCGCACATTCGGCGCACCCCAGTAGTGCAGGTGGATGGATCTGACTTCGGCCTTGACGGTGTGGAGCTGTACTTCAAGCTGGAGTTGGTACAGCACTCGGGCTCGTTCAAGGCTCGCGGCGCATTCACCAGTCTGCTCACACGCAAGGTTCCAGCGGCGGGCGTGGCTGCAGCGTCAGGAGGCAATCATGGTGCAGCCGTGGCGTTTGCGGCGCGCAAACTTGGTGTCCACGCCAAGATATTCGTCCCCAGCACAGCGCCGCCGGTGAAAGTTGCGCGCCTTAAAGCCTATGGAGCGGAGATCGTGATGCCGGGTGAGACCTATCCCGAGGCACAGGCCGCGTGCCAGCAATGGGTACAGGAGTCCGGTGCGATGCAGATTCATCCGTACGATCAAGCGGAAACACTGCTGGGGCAGGGAAGCGTCGGGCTGGAGATGGAAGAGCAGGTGCCTAATCTCGATACGCTGCTGGTGGCAGTGGGCGGCGGCGGGCTGATCGGCGGTATCGCTGCGTGGTATGAAGGCGGCGTGAAGGTGATTGCCGTCGAGCCCGAACGGGCACCTAATCTTGACTACGCACTCAAAGCGGGCAGGCCGGTAGACGCTCCGGGCGGTGGTCTGGCGAAGGATTCGCTTGGCGCGCATCTTACGGGTGAGCTTATGTTTCCGCTGGCGCAGCGTTATCTTGACCCGGTTTGTCTGGTGCCCGATGATTCGATTCGCGAAGCACAACTGGCGCTGTGGGATCGGTTGCGCGTGGTCTCTGAACCGGGCGGAGCGGCGGCGTTCGCCGGATTGATCTCGCGCCGCTACGTGCCCAAGCCGGGCGAACGCGTGGGCGTGCTGGTGTGCGGCGGCAATACCGCAGCCGTGGATTTTAGTCGCTAAGGTCGGTATTGTGTTAAGCTGGCCGAAATGTTCTAGAAGTGCTTCCGCAACTCAGCAAATCCTGCCAGCACCTTCAGCCGAGAGACTGGTTCTGGCTGCGTCACTTCCTCATGTTCCAGAACCCAGGTGTTGTCGTGGGGAATGAAGGCTGCATTCAACCCCGCGGCGAGTGCTGGATTGATGTCAGACTTGGGGCTGTTGCCGATCATCCAACTGCGCGCGGCGTCCAGGGCGTACTTTTCTATGATTGTCCTATAGGTCGGCTCGTTTTTTTCGGCAACAATCTCGACGGCGGAAAAATATTCTTTCAGGCCGGAACGCTCCACCTTGCCGGTCTGCTCGGCGAAGTGGCCCTTCGTCATCACAATCAGGTGATGGCGCGGAGCCAGGTATTGGAGCGTCTCCACCACGCCAGTAATCAGTTCGATGGGGTGTGCCGCGATCTCGTGAGCGAAGGAATGAATGGTTTCGTGCAACGCGGGCGTGATGGGCTCAAGCGACAGCCGCTCGAAAGTATCCACCAGTGCATGGGCAAAGCTGTGCAAACCGTAGCCGTGAGTCACGATGCACTCACGCTCCACATCGTTAAGCACCTCGCGCACTTCGGCGGGCGAGTATTCGCGGTGATTTAGAAATGAGATGAACTTGGCGATGGCGCGCTCAAAGTAAAGATTGTTTTCCCAGAGCGTGTCGTCTGCATCGATCAGGAGTGTGAGCGCATCGGGGCTGGGGCCTGCCAATTGCATAAGGGTTGCAAACTCAATGGTCTAGACGCAAACGCCGCTGCGTGGGGCAGCGGCGTCGCAAATGCTATTGCGGATGAGCGTTTCTACTCGACCCAATCCACGCGGCCAGGATGCGGAATCACGCCCGCGTCGTAGCCCTTTTCCAGCAGCAGGCGCACCGCTTCGCGACCGTCAGTGCCGTAGTCAATAGTGCGCTCGTTCACGTACATACCCACAAATTTGTCTGCGGATTGCAGGTCGAGATCGCGTGCAAACTGCATGGCGTACTGCAAGGCTTCCTCACGATGGTCGAGTGCGTACTGAATGCTGTCGCGCAGGGCGACGGTGACGGTATGCTGCAACTCCGGCCCCATGTCGCGCTTAATGGCATTGCCACCGAGCGGCAAAGGCAGACCCGTTTGCTGCTGCCACCACTTACCCAGATCAAGCACCTTGTGCAGACCGGTCTTGGCATAGGTGAGCTGGCCTTCGTGGATGATCAGTCCCGCTTCGAACTTGCCATCGTTCACCGCATCAATGATCTGATCAAAGGGCACGACTTCGGTTTGGATGTCGGGCGAAAATAGTTTCAGGGCCAGGTAAGCGGTGGTCAAGGTGCCCGGAACCGCGACCTTCACGCCTGCTAGCTCTTCCGGAGTCAACGTGCGCGACGAAATGACCATGGGGCCGTAGCCCTCGCCCACGCTGCCTCCGCAGGCCATCAGTGCGTACTTTTCCTGCACATACGGATACGCGTGAAACGATATAGCCGAAACGTCATACACGCCCTCCATCGCCTTGCGATTCAGGGTCTCAATGTCTGTCAGGGTATGAGTAAAGCGCAGTCCGGGCACACGAATCTTATTCGTGGCCAGACCGTAAAACATAAACGCGTCGTCCGAATCCGGACTGTGCGCAACTTTAATTTCGCGAATTTCTTCCGCTGACTGGCTCATGTCCTCTTTCACAACAAATGCAAAATAATGGCAACACGGGTTAGTCCCGGCTAGAGGACTCCGTTGTGCCGGTTGAATCGTCAGGCGGCGTGCCCGGCGATGGATCCAGTCCGGGGCGCAGTTCACGGCGGACGCGCAGGTACAACCGAATGCTCACGGCCAGCATTGCGAACACACTGAACAGGAGTAATACGAGCAGAATTTGCATGCCTCTACCACTGCCTTAAGGATATCAGAAGCGCCCGTGGAAAGCCCGCTTCCGGGCGGCTGCTAAATCGTTCAACTTTTGTGCCTAGACGCCCACTGGATAGGGCCGCGCGGCATGTTCCGGTGAGGCGCTGCGACCTCCAAACCTGCCCTGGAAGATGGAGAGCAGCCCGGTATACCAGTAACCGACCACGAACAGCAGCAGGAATGGCACAGTGATGTAGTTCTCCAGCGAGACCGCGTACCAGACCATCCAGGCAAAGTATGTGCCGATGGCAACCTCAGCCCACGGCAACCAGCCCAGCCGCTTGCGGTACTTGGCGGACTGCACACGATCCTTTTTCGATTCCACGCGATACTTTGGCGTACGAGCGAAGGCGGTTTGCTTCTTGAATAGCGCTTCCATCACAGCCTTCGTATTGGTGATGGTCAGGCCCAGGCCAATCGCCATCAGAAACGGCAGATAAAAGAACGAGCGCAGCCACGTCTTGGGGAACAGCACCCGTTGTGCCATTACGTAGAACATCGAAACCGATACGGTGGACGCCAGGAACAACGGCAGGTCAAGAACCAGCATCATGAACCAGCCCGAGTAAAAACGCACGATCATTGCGGGCAGCAGAAGCGCGGTCAGAATCACCATCAACGGATAGCTGAGGTTTGAACTGAGATGATAGAAGGCCTCGAACTTGATGTGTCGTGGCAGGTCGCTGCGCATCAGGCGCGGCAACAGCTTCATAGCCGTCTGCACCAAGCCTTTCGCCCAGCGCTGTTGTTGCGTCTTAAAGGCCGTCATCTCCACCGGCAGTTCAGCCGCACACTCCATGTCTTGCAGGTAAATAAATTTCCAGCCCTTCATCTGCGCGCGATAGCTGAGGTCGGTGTCTTCGGTCAGCGTGTCATGCTGCCAGCCGCCTGCGCTTTCGATGGCTATGGTGCGCCATACCCCTGCCGTTCCATTGAAGTTGAAGAAGAGTCCGCTACGCGCCCTAGCCGTACTCTCCAGCACAAAGTGGCCATCGAGCATCATCGCTTCCACTTCCGTGGTCAGCGAGTAATGGCGGTTGATGTGCGTCCAGCGGGTTTGCACCACAGCGACATTAGGGTCGGTAAAGTGGTGAATCGTCTTGTAGAGAAAATCGGGAGTGGGCGTGAAGTCTGCGTCAAAGATGGCGACGAACTCGCCCTTGGCGGACTTCAGCCCTTCTTGCAGCGCACCCGCTTTGTAGCCTTCGCGATTGTCGCGATGGTGATATGAAATCGGGTGTCCCAGCGCGGCAAAGCGCTCTACTGCAGCCTGTGCAACGTCTTTAGTTTCGTCGGTGGAGTCGTCGAGCAGTTGAATGTCCAGCTTGTCCTTGGGATAGTCAATGGCGCAGATGCACTCCAGCAGGCGTTCCACCACGAACTGCTCATTGAAAATCGGCAACTGAATCGTCACACGCGGCAGTTCGGTGAAGAGTTGAGCGGGCTCGGTCGTCTTGTTGGCCTTATTTTTGTAGTAGAGGTAGATCAACACGTAGCGATGGACGCCGTAAAACGACAAGCAGAAGAGAACCGTGAAATAGGGAATCAGAAGCGCCAGATCGAACCAGTTTGGCTGGTAGAGTCCAAAAAAAGTCTGGTCGGTGGCGCGATTCAACACACCCGAGAGCCCCTTGCCGCTCAGGAGCGTGATCGCCGCCAACAATTGCAACATCATTCCCAATTCGTATTACCCCGCGGATCAATTTTGAACACAACCGAGACTTCGTTCGTTGCGCTCACATCACTGCAAAAACTTTGCATGGCCGATGGTGAGCTATTCTACCCAAAGTGTTGCGTCGAGCGCTGTGTGCTTGCGCAGCCAGCTCCCTGGGTGCAGTTTGGCCTTCCGCATGGAACTCCTGATACGACAAGCCGAGTTGGCCGACCTGCCCTCATTGCTGGGGCTGGATCGCTCCAGCGTAACGGCTCCGCACTGGTCGGAGAGCCAATACCTGAACATGATGCAAGCTATGCAGGCCGGTTCCGTCGGCACGGTTCGCTCGCTGCTTCTGGTCGCAGTTGCCGCTGTGGATCCATCCTCCGATCCATCGGCCGAGCCAGAAGGTAATGCATCCGGTGCCATCGCCGGAATGCTGGTGGCCAAGGGCGTGTTGGACGAGTGGGAGATCGAAAATCTGGCAGTTCTGCCCCAATTCCAGCGCATGGGTGTCGCGAAAGCTCTACTGCACAATCTGCTGGACCGAGTGCGCGCTGCCCACGGCACAGGGGTATTTCTGGAGATGCGAGAGTCCAACGAGCCTGCCCGTAAGTTATACGAACGATTCGGGTTTCGCGAGACTGGGTGCCGGCGCGGCTACTATCGGGAGCCAACGGAAGCCGCCATCTTGTATGCGTTTACGGGGCTTGGGTAACCCGCCGACGCTGCCAAGCGTTTTCCACAACTCGCAAAGCCACTTGCTCCGCGATTGCTCTTGTGCTAATTTTAGTTTCCTAAAGCAGCAGTAGGAGGTCAGGATGCTTAGTCCGAGAGACCTGCTTCTGGAAAATCATGACGAGTTTCGCCGTCTGATCCATGAGCATACATTGCACTCGCAACGCCTCGAAGCCCTCGCTGAAAAACGTTTCCCCACCGAAGACGAGCAAGTCGAAGAAACCCGCCTCAAGAAGCTCAAACTCCACCTGAAAGACCAAATTGATCACATGGAGCGCGAGATTCTAGGACAACACCAGCCCGCGCAGGCCTAGCGGGAATCCTAGATCACTCACAGCGATCACTCACAGCGTCATCTAGCCAGAAGACGGAGGCTTCGCGCCTCCGTCTTCCATTTCGGTTTCAGTCGGGTCTGATTGCAGAGTCGCCGGCTAATCCCTTGCGCAAATGATTCTCAGCGGCTCCCCATAGATCGCAGATATAATCGCAGCACACTATGGTTCGAGATGGATACCTGTATGCTCTGCCGCTGTTGGCTGCAGCCGTACTTCTGGGCTGGCTGACGGCACCCCTCTGGGGTCTGCCGCTGGTGCTGGTGGCGGGCTTCTGCCTGTACTTTTTTCGCGACCCCGAGCGCGCCGTGCCACAAGCACCCGGCCTCATCGTTTCACCCGGGGACGGCGTCGTAACCGATGTGAGTATCGTGTCAGCAGCAGGTATTCCGCGGCAGCGCATCAGCATCTTCCTCAGCGTGTTCGACGTCCACGTGAACCGCTCGCCCATCGCCGGCGTGATTCGTGCGGTGGAGTATCGCCGGGGCAAGTTCCTGAATGCGATGAATACCCAGTCCGCCGAAGACAACGAGCAGAATATTGTGACCGTGGAAGGCGAAGGGCAGACGCTCATCTTTAAGCAAATTGCAGGCCTGATTGCCCGCCGCATCGTGTTTAACAAGAAAATTGGAGACGCCGTGCAGCGCGGTGAGCGAATCGGTTTGATCAAGTTTGGTTCCCGTGTAGATGTGATCTTTGACCCGGCAGCGGATGTGCAAGTGCAAAAAGGCGACCGGGTGAGCGGTGGCAGCAGCGTTCTGGCGGTGATGCCTACGCAGCACCAGGAGCGTCCATGACGGAACCGATGGCAGCCAAACCCCGCAAGGGACGCCGTCTGCGCCGGGGGCTCTACCTCATTCCCTCATCGTTGACGACGCTGAACCTGGCAGCGGGCTTCTACGCAATCTTGCAGATTATGCACGGCTCGCAAGCCGAGCCGTGGCACTTCGATCTCGCGGCCAAGGCCATCGGCATCGCGGCGGTATTCGATTTCCTGGACGGCACCATCGCGCGCCTTACCGGCAGCAGCAGCGACTTTGGCAAAGAATATGATTCATTGGCCGATGTGGTGACCTTTGGTGTGGCTCCGGCGTTTCTGGCCTACAACTGGGGGCTGCGGCTGTTGCCCGAACTCGCCGTGCAACCGGAGATGCGCACCCGCCTGCTGCAATTCGGTGCGGTTATGTGCTTCATCTATCTGCTATGCGGAGCGGCGCGCCTGGCGCGCTTCAATATCGCCGAAAACCCTGTGCCTTCCAACCCGGGTCGGCCTGACCGCAGGTATTTCGTTGGCATGCCGATTCCAGCCGCCGCTGGCGTGATTGCAGCGATCGTTCACATCAACGGCGGTGAGCCGGTAGCCACTTGGTGGATCTCATTGATATGGCTTCTGCTGGTCGGTGCCGCCGCTTTCCTCATGGTCAGCACGTGGCGTTTTTACAGTTTCAAGAACATGCAACTCAGCCAGCGACGCCCTTTCCGCACTATCATCTTTCTGGGAGCGTTGATCGCCTTGATCTGGGCTTATTCCGGGCCGGTGCTGTTCCTCATCGCGCTAGGCTATATGTTCTTTGGCGTCTACTGGCGGCTGGTCTTTGTTCTGCGTCACGGAAAAACGGTTCCGGCAGCACGCGAGGCGTAATTTCTTATGAGCCATGATTCATCCGCAACTCCTCCTCGCTTCGTCCGCGTCGCCTTGGTGGGCGCGTCTACCTTGAAGGGCAAAGATGTGGCGCAAGCCCTCGAAGAGCGCAAGTTTCCTGCATTCGACGTAAAGCTGCTCGATGACGATTCCGCACTCGGCCAACTGGAAGTGGTTGGCGACGAGATGACATTCATTCAGGGCGTGACCGCAGAACAGTTTGAGGGAGTGGACTTCACGTTTTTTGCCAGCGAAGAAACCTTCACGCGCCAGCACTGGAGCAAGGCAGTAGATGCCAAGACGTGGGTCATTGACGTTTCCAGTGCGCTGGAAGATGAATCGGGCGCGGTGCTGCGGGCACCGTGGCTGGAGCCTGCACCCAGTACGCCCGCGCATTCTACTGCTGCAGGCCACAAGATTCTCGTCGTCGCCGACCCGGCCGCGATCGTCGTGGCACTGTTGATGGCTAGAGCGCAGCAGGCCGCGCCACTGAGTTCAGCTGTGGCAACCGTTCTACTGCCAGCTTCCGAAAACGGCAAACGCGGGCTCGACGAGTTGCATCAGCAGAACTTCAACCTGCTCTCCTTCCAGTCGTTGCCCAAAGACGTGTTCGACGCACAACTGGCATTCAACATGCTGCCTCGACTCGGACCGAAAGCGATCTATCCGCTGGAGCCACGCGAACGGCGCATCGCTCGGCAAGTTGGCCTATTGCTCGGCGAAAAAGCTGTGGTCCCTGCCCTCACGCTGGCGCAGGCACCGACCTTCCATGGCATTGTGGTGTCGTTCTATGTGGAAACCGCCAACCCCATTGCTATCGGCGATTTTGAGCAGGCTCTCGCTGGCGATCACGTGCAATTCAACCGCCTGCCGGACGATCCGCCCAGTAATATTAGCGCCGCCGGCCAGCCCGATATTCTGCTCACCATAAGCCGTGATTCGCTGCGCCCCAACGGCCTCTGGCTATGGGCGGCGGCGGACAACTTCCGCGTGGCCGCAGAGAATGCCGTAGAGATCGCCGAGCGTCTGTTGGGGATTACCGGAGTATCCTCGAGCGAGCGCAACGTGACGCCCGGCCCGGAGGCGATTCAGTGATTCCCCGTGGGCAAATACGGGCGGTGACGCTCGCAATCACACTTGCGCTAGCCTTCACCGGCTGCGGCTACCACACCTCCGCCCCAAACGTAATCTTGCCCTCGGACGTGCGCACGCTGGCGATTCCAGCTTTTGTAAATCAGACGCAAACCTACAAAGTCGAGCAGACGCTCACCAAGGCCGTCGTGCGCGAGTTCACCACGCGCACCCGCTATCACATCGTGTTCGAACCGGGCGATGATGCCGACGCCACCTTGCGCGGCATCGTGCTTTCCGCCACGACTGCTCCTGCCACTTATGATTCCACCACCGGTCGCGCCTCGACCGAGCTGGTTACCGTAAAGATGCGCGTCATCCTCACCGACCGCAAAGGCAAGGTATTGTTCGAAAATCCGGAGTACACTTTCCGCGAGGAATATCAGGTGTCTGGCGAACTGCGGAGCTTTTTCGAGGAGGAGTCGCCAGCACTCGACCGGCTCGCTCGGAGTTTTGCGCGGTCGTTGGTAAGTAATGTGCTGGAGGGCTTTTAATGCGGGCCTTCGCCCCGACGCAGCGCTTTATGGCGGAAGTGGAAAAGCGCACCCTGCGCCCCGCCTATGTATTCGTCGGCGACGAAGCTTTCTTCCGCAAGCGTTGCCGTCAGGCGATTCTGCAAACACTCGTCCCACCGGAAGTGCGCGAGTTCAGCCTCTACGATCTCGACCTTGCCGAAATTGACCTGCACGAAATTCTCGACCGGGCTCGCACGCCTTCGCTGATGGCACCATTCCAGGTCTTTTTCGTCCGTGGCGTCAAAAATATTTTCGGACGCGGCGCTGGCTCCGACGAGAAAATTTCAGCCATCGAAAACTACGTAAAAAATCCGAATCCCGATGCGCTGCTCGTCCTAATCGCCGACCACATCAGCATTCCCAACGACGTTCGCCGCATGGATATGACCGACCGCGAGCGCTACGAGAAGATCCGCGAGACTCTGGGCGCGTTCTGCGGCATCGTGGAGTTCGCTCGTGTGGAAGAGGGCGAGGCCATCAAGTGGCTGATGGAAGACTGCGCCGCCCGCGAGGTCAAAATGGAAACCGACGCGGCCCGCGAAATGGTGGACGCGCTCGGCGGCGACATGATGATGATCGCCAATGAAGTCGAGAAGTTGTCGCTCTATGTGGGCGAGCGCAAGCGCATCACGTTGGGCGACGTGGAGACCATGGTGCTAGCCGCCAAGCAGCGTTCGCTCTATGAGCTGACTGACGCCATTTCCGCGAAGGATCGCGTCCGCGCGCTGGAGATGCTGGATGCGCTGCTCAATGCCAGCGACGGCGAGGACGCCGCCATTGGCCACCTCTACATGCTTGCTCGCACCTTCCGCCAGATGCTGGTGATTCTCGAGCGGCGAGTCACCGACACGCGCGCGCTGTGGGCGGCGCTGTGGCAGGGCTTCCGCGTGCCGCCGTTCGCGGCGGAGGACATCATCAAGCAGGCCCGGCGCTACAAGTCACGCCGCGAACTGACGCGCGCCATCCGCCTGATTGCCCGCGCTGACCTGGCGTTGCGCTCGAACGCGGTGAGTAAAAAACTGGTGCTGGAAAAGTTAGTGCTGGACTTATGTGCCGCGCCCCAGCCGGAAAAGCTGGCGTCCGAGTGGCAGCAGGACGAGTTGCCGGTCTAGGTAAGCGCAGACCATCGTTCTGCCCCCACTCGATCCGAACTCAGGCTTGAGCAGGCCACCTGCAGAGTAGTGTCCGGGCTACTGCAAAACGGTAAATGGAACGTTGCTGTTTAGCGCTCGTGCTGGCGTAACCACTGACACTACACCGGTCGTTGCGGCGGCGGGAACAGTGACCGTTATGCCGGTGCCCGTCTCGTTCACCGTGAAGGTCGCCTTGGCACCGTTGAAGGTAACGCTGGTTGTCCCTTGCAGGTTGTTGCCGAGGATTGTGACCTGTGTTCTCGTTTTTGCCGTCGTTGGGATCGTACGAATGAACGGCCCTAATCCGGTCGAGATCTTATAAATGAACCCGGATCCAACGCCGCCACCGCTGGTTGTTCCATAAAAACTTCCGTCGGTGCCTTGGCATACCCCCGCAACAGGAGCCGCGTTCCCGCTGAACGAATATAAGGTTTTAAGTGTACCGGAGGGCGCTAGTTTGAAGAACGTTCCCTCGCCGAAAGCGCCTCCAACCTCAGTTGTGCCGTAAAAATTCCCGTCGGAGCCAAGAGAGAGTGCTCCAATGGGATAGGAGCCATTCGCGCCATCGAAGCTGAGCACGGTGGTGATCGTGCCTGGACCATCTATCTTGTAGACCGTCCCGAAACCGTCGGACCCTCCCCCTGCCGAACTACCGCCTATTGCGGTCGTACCGTAGAGACTTCCGCTGAACGCAACCAAGCTCATGCCCGGCAATCGCCCGTCAGCACAATTTTCTTTGGAGCAGAAGTTGTAGACCACTTGATAGAAACCTGAGGTGCTGATGCTAAAAATATTCCCTTGTCCGTAGTCGCCACCTCCCGTGGAAGCACCATAAAAATCGCCGCTTGGCGCTTGGAAGAGTGCGCCAGCGGGGAGAGCTCCGTCAAGGCAAGTTATAGCGCAGAAGTTGTAGAGGGTGGCGAGATTCCCATCGGCGGTGATTTTATAGATCGTGCCATACCCATTCGACCCTCCCTGCTGGCTAACGCCATAGAAGCTTCCATCGGTGCCCTCGATAGGGGTGCTAAAGAGTAAAGAGCCGTCATAGCCAGTAAAGCTGTGCACAACTGTGAACGTACCCGTGTTGGTTACCCTGTAGAATGTACCATTGCCATTGGCACCACCGTTTTCAGTGGTGCCATAAAAATAGCCATCACGTGCGAGTACCAGACCTGCATAGGGATAGGATCCATCGGTGCGTTTGAATGTGTGCAAGGTAGTCAGGACGCCCCTAGGTGTTACCTTGTAGACAGTGCCGAAGCCAGCGCCAGCGCTTCCCGAGTAGGTCGTGCCGTAAAAATTGCCATCCACGCCTTGGACGAGGCCGCTGTAGGGAGAGGCTCCTTTTGCACCACCGAGCGCCACCAAAGGCGTGAAGATTTGGGCGTGTGAGACATCAGCAGCTGCCGTCGTTAGTCCGGCAAGACAAAAGACTAAGCGGAGCAAACCGAGTTTGAGCATAGGAGGCCTCTTCAAGAGCTCAGGATCAGGCGATATGGCAAGTCTGCGCAAACTGAGATCTGCAATCGCGCCGTAAATACGAAAGGGTAAGCGGAAGCTTACCCTGAATACCTTAGTGCTAACCACTGCCCCCGGCTGCTTTTGGCTACTTCTTTTCCAACTTGGCCAGACGCGCCGCGAGGCGGCTCTTGTAGCGGGCGGCGGTGTTTTCGTGCAGCACGCCCTTCTGGATGGCTTTGTCAATCGCCGAGCTGGTGCTGCGGAAGGTGGTTTCGGCGGCCTTGGGGTCGCCAGCAGTCAGGGCCTCGCGCAGGCGGCGCAGTTCGGTGCGCAGGCGGGAGCGGTGGGCGCGATTGCGTTCGGTACGAGTCTCCGTCTGCCGGGCCCGCTTAAGTGCTGAAACGTGGTTTGCCATTGTCTACGAAAGTCCTTTAGAGTTTGCTCGGCCCAAAACGATCTCATGCTCATGCCGAATTTCTAATTATACGGCCAAGCCGAGCCGAGGTCAACGCCTGCTTACTCGGCCTTAGTAGCGATAAATAGGAAGCCGCGAACGATGCCGAACACATCAGTGTAGTCTCCGACCACATCGCCCGCTCCGTCAATCTTGGATACTTCCGTCCCCGTGGCGCTAGGAACGTCGAGCGCATAATACTGTCCCTGTGCCGAGCGCACGAAGCCATGCTCAACGACGTTGCCATCCAAATAAACGCCCGAAATCTGGTCCGAGTTGTTGATGCCCTGTCCGTAGGTCAGGTAAACCGCGTTGGGATCGTTAAAACTGTGGTACACCCCGTTCTGGTCCCGGACAAATGCATGGCAAACAAAGCGGTGATCGAGGTATTCGCCAGTAATCTCGCCGCTGTCGTTGATCGCAAGTGCCAGACTATTCACGGCATTCGGCGGAGAAATGGTCGTGATGTTCCCCAGGCTGTCGCGCGAGAAACCGAAAACGCCGCCCGCTCCGTTGCCGTAAAAGCCCACCACTGTTCCCGCCCGGTTGATCCCCGCAGCAGTGGTTCCGCTTGCCGCTGGCACGTCGAACTCGGTATATACGCCCTTGCCGCTGGCACGTCGAACTCGGTATATACGCCATTGACCAGTAGGAAGCCGTGGACTCCGTCTATTTTGAGAGGCGGACCTTCCGTGCCAACCATCTGGCCTTGCGAATTTATACCCGCCAAGACTGTTCCCACGGCACCCGGGTAGTCAATCTGGGTAAAGGTGCCATTGGGCTCGCGCAGAAAGCCATGAATCACGCCTCCGCTATCGGTGAATCGCCCGACGATTTGCTGGTTGTCGTTGATCCCAATCGCGTAAGTGACAAATGAGCCTGGGTAATCCACACTATGAAATGTGCCCGCGTAAGGCGGGATGACAACAGACGGGCCACGCGCGAGCAAATGCTCGGTCGGTCGGTGCCAATCGTATTCAGGAATCCAGGGCAATTTGGGATCAGCACCATGGGCGGCAGAAACCCACAACAGCACGGCAAGACTGCAAAACAGTTTGGAGCAACGCATCGCAAAACCCTCTGACTCTTCGGAACCGCCAGAACGTAACCTTCGGAGCATATGGCGTCGTTCAAGCCTGTGTCAATTCCCAGACGCGCCTGCTAACCCTACTTTTCCAGATTGACTCCCGTCTCAAACGGGACTAGGCTGACTCAAGATGTGCCCTCGCCCCACCCCGGTTGCCAGCTGCATTTCATCTCTCAAACTTGTCGCCAAATCATTGATTCATAAGCCATTAACCTTGATTTCACGAGCTAAAATCTCTGCGCAAACGCAGTTCGATTGCGCTCTGGAGCGTCCCATGATCCTGCTGACGAACTCGCTGTCCGCATCCGTCCATCTCTCATGAAGAAGAACATTGCGATCTGCCCGAATCTCTCCACGCTGTTCGGCCCCCGGGACGAAAATCTCCGGCAGCTGGAAGATGGCCTGCACATCCGCATTGACCTGCGGTCGGATTCGATCCTGCTCGAGGGCGAGCCGGCCCCGGTAGAACGCGCCGAGCGTGTGTTTGCCGACTATGACGCGTTGCAGCAGGGCGGGCAGGCGTTCACCAGTAGCGACCTCGGCGGCATGATCCGCGTGCTGGTGGCTGACCCCACAGCGACACTGCGCGGGCTGACCGAGGCTGGGCGCAATCGCTCACTGGGCCGCCGCACGGTGCAGCCCAAGAGCATCAATCAGCGGCGCTATCTCGACGCGATTGAGCGTAACGACATGGTCTTCGGCATCGGTCCGGCAGGAACCGGCAAGACCTATCTCGCAGTCGCGATGGCAGTGTCGGCGCTACTGGCCAAGAAAGTGAGTCGCATCATTCTGGCCCGACCTGCGGTGGAAGCCGGTGAGCGCCTTGGCTTTCTGCCCGGCACCTTGCAGGAAAAAGTTGACCCCTATCTGCGTCCGCTCTACGACGCGCTCTACGACATGATGGACTCAGAAAAGGTCGAGCGCGCGCTGGAAAAGAACGTCATCGAAATCGCGCCGATCGCCTTTATGCGCGGGCGCACGCTCAACGACGCCTTCGTCATCATGGACGAAGCCCAGAACACCACCAGTGAGCAGATGAAGATGTTTGTCACGCGGCTGGGGTTTGGGTCCAAGGCGGTCATTACCGGCGACATCACGCAGATTGACCTGCCCATTCCGGGCAAGAGCGGATTGATCGAAGCCAACGAAATTTTGCAGGGCGTCGAGGGCATTGCCTTCGTACACTTCGATCAATCCGACGTGGTGCGGCATCAACTGGTGCAGCGCATTGTGCGCGCCTATGACGACTACAATGCGCGCGGCGGCGTGCAACTGGCGCTGTTACTGGGTGCGCAGGAGTCGGCCACCTGGGAGCAAAAGGAAGCAGCGGACCAGCGGGCGCGTAAGGCGAACGGGGTTCCGGTGCGGGTCAGTGTGGCTCCGGCGGGTGGAACCCCGGTGACACCCGCGCATCACGATGACTTTGACACCGCGGAGCATGAAGCCGAGCCGGTAGTTGAGGCACAGCACGAACGGGACTAGGCCTTCAGCGAATGCTCAGTATCGGTAACTTACAGGAGGGCCGGTACCGGCCCTCCTGTATCATTTTAAGGTATCCACTGCAATGGTTGACATTACAAAGCCGGTGCCCAGATTGAGCCGAACTACTTTGGCTCGCTTCGTCACGCACACGCGGCGAGCAGTCAAGCTGACGGGGCAGGTGAACGTTCTGGTGACAGACGACGCCCAGATGCGTGAGCTGAACCGCAAATTCCGCAAGAAATATAAGCCGACTGACGTGCTGTCATTCCCCTCGCTGGAGTCCACATCTCCGAGTGTAAAAAAGAATGCGGTCCGCTTCGCCGGAGATTTGGCAATATCGCGCGACATCGCAGCCATAAACGCAGAACAACTCGGACACTCCCTTGCGGAGGAAATAAAAATTCTGGTGCTGCATGGCCTGTTGCATCTTGCCGGATACGATCACGAGCAAGACGCCGGCGAGATGGCGCGCAAGGAAGCCCGCCTGCGGCGTGTACTGCGGCTGCCTGAATCGTTAACGGAGCGCAGCACAATGAAGCAAGCGATTATCACGCCGCGGAGGCGACGGTCATGAGCCTGCCGCTACTTGCCGTTGTTGTCCTGCTGCTCGGCCTGCTTACCATATCCTCGTATCTGGATCGCCTTTATGCGGAGATTGGAAAGTTTCTCTCCCGCGAATTTCAAGACAACATTGATTCCTACGAGATTCACGTAGAACCACGGTTGGGCGTAAGCCGCGAGCGGGCCGTACTTTCCGCAGGCTTGGTGCGGCAGTTTACGGTCGCGGCACTGGCGTTGCTGGTGGGTTACAACACTTTCTTCGGCCATAAATGGGATGTGCCTGACGTGCTGGAAGCCGTCGCCAGTATGCTGGTCTTCATCACCGTGTTTGGCCACGCGATTCCATATTTTCTGTTTGCCTATACGGAAGGCGTCTGGCTGCGGCGCTTCATTTGGGTGTTGCGCGTCCTCATCTGGATCATGATGCCGATCACGATCATTCTGGGGTTTTCGCAGTCGGTGGCCGCCCTCACGAGTGGCGCAGAGCATCATGAAGCGGCTCCTGAAGATCACGCCGAGGCAGTCGAAGCACTGATTGAAGCGGGCAAGGAAGAAGGCATCCTTGGCGAAGAAGATCGCGACCTGATTCAGTCGGTGGTGGAATTCGGTGACAAGACTGTACGTGAGGCTATGCGTCCACGACCGGAAGTATTTGCTGTTCCCGGAGAGATCACGGTAGAAAAGTTCATCGAAATGCTGCGGGATAAGCCGTACTCGCGTGTTCCAGTGTATGACGGCACTATCCACCACATCACAGGCATTGTGTATGCCCAGGATGTGCTGCAGATTCCTGATACCGAAGCGGCCGATCAGCGCGTGGATGCGGTGATGCGCACGGATGTTTACTTCATCCCTGAGAGCAAGCGCACCAACGATCTGCTGCGCGAGATGCAGCGTAAGAACATTCGCCTCGCTGTGGTGGTGGATGAGTACGGCGGCATGGCTGGCGTCGTCACCATGGAAGATCTGGTGGAAGAAATCGTTGGCGAGATTCGCGACGAGCATGAGCCGGAAAGCGACTATGTTCGCGAAGACGAGCACACCTATGTTGTGCCCGGCAATATGGACGTAGACCGCTTGGAAGAGCTGTTTGGGGCGCTTCCAGCGGAGACCGAAGCGACTACCGTGGCTGGCATGGTCACAGAACTGGCTGGGCGAATCCCCCGCAAGGGTGAGATAGTCGAAGAAGAAGGTTTGCGCATTGAAGTGCTGGAAGCGACGGATCGCCGGGTTGAAAAAGTGCGAATTACTTTCTTGAATCCAGAACAGATCAAGACGCAGTAACCCAAAAAATTAAAGAACGTTGTCACCAAGACGCAGCGTAGCTGTAGCACGTACTCACTCCAACTTTATGGCCTTTCGAAGTGGTTTTCTCTGCATTCTCGGTCGTCCCAACGCGGGCAAGTCCACGCTGCTCAACGCGCTGGTGGGCGAACGCATCGCCATCGTCAGCCCCAAGCCGCAAACCACGCGCAACCGCATCCAGGGAATCCTCAACGTTCCCAAGCGGAAGGGAAGGCCAGCCGCGCAAGCGATTCTGGTGGATACGCCCGGCGTCCATAAGCCCGACTCTGCCCTCGGACGCAAGATGATGCACGAGGTTCACGCCGGTCTCGAAGGCAGCGATCTGGTGTTGATGATGGTGGATGCCGGACGCCGTCCCGACCCCGTTGACGAGTTTGTGCTGGAGATGGTGAAGAAGTCGGGAACCAAGGCGTTTCTGCTGCTCAACAAGATGGATACGGTGAGCAAAGAGGCGCTGCTGCCGCTGATCGCCGACTACAGCGCCAGAAATTCGTTTGCGGAGGTAATTCCCATCTCCGCCTTGAAGAAGGAAGGCTTGGACGCGCTGCTGGACGCAGTTGTGGCGGCCTTACCAGAAGGGCCGCGCTACTTTGAAGCAGACCAGATCACCGATCAACCCGCACGCTTCATGGTGGCGGAGATCATTCGTGAGCAAATTTTGATGTCTGCGCAGCAGGAAGTACCCCACGCGACGGCCGTAGTGATTGACCAGTTTGAAGAAATGCCCAAGCTTACGCGCATCATGGCGACCATCCACTGCGAACGCGAGGGGCAGAAGGCGATTCTGGTGGGTAAGGGCGGAGCGATGCTCAAGAAGGTCGGCACCGCCGCCCGACTGCGCATGGAAACCATGCTGGGGACTCGCGTATTCCTGGAATTGTTCGTCAAAATCAGTCCTGGTTGGCGCGATTCGCACGCGTTTGTAGAAGAAATTGACTGGCGGCGTCAACTCGAAGCGATGATGAACGCGAGGCCCATCCAGCCGCTGCGCTCGGATGAAGTTGTCGCCGAGGATGTACGGAAGATTCAAAAATAGCCGCGAACGCTGGTTTGCGCTCGCGATACTACGTGATTTCGGTGCGCCGTCAGCATCGGGTACGATAAACTGCATCCAAGCTGGTATTGAGGTGAGAAGTGGCAGAGGAGCAGTTGCCGTTTCAACTAGATCCGGAAAAGCTAAAGCTCAAACTGGAGTTTGCGCTCCCAGCCGACCAGTTGGCTATCTCTCCCGTAGTGGAGCAGATTATGCACGGGCTGCAAGGTACACCTTGCCTCCACGGCAGTGAGTTTGAGGTGGAAACCGCGCTGCGCGAAGCGCTCGCCAATGCCATTGTCCACGGTGCCAAGAACGATGCCAGCAAGCAAGTCGAGTGCTGGGTGGCGTGCGATGAAGAGATTGGTCTGGTGATCGTAGTGCGTGATCCCGGCCCGGGATTCGATCTGAAAGATGTGCCCGATCCACTGGTTGCGGACAACCTTTACTCCAACCACGGACGCGGCATTTTTTTGATCAGCAAGCTCATGGACGAAGTGCGATTCGAAAAGAACGGCACCGAGATTCAGATGCGCAAGCGTTAGTTTCCATTTTCTGCTGCGCTGCCCAATTATTCCTTCACGGCAATGCCCAACGCCTTCATCTTGCGATACAAGTGGCTCCGCTCCAGCCCCAATACTTCCGCGGCGCGACTCACGTTGCCGTGGTTTTCGTCGAGTTTTTTGAGGATGTAGTCGCGTTCATAGGCGGCACGCGCCTGATGCAACGTGGAAAAGGCCCCAGCCCCGGCGCGTCCGCTTTCGCGATACACGAGTGGTGGCAAATGTTTGCGCTCCAGGCGAGCCGCCGTCGGATTCATGATGACCACGCGTTCGATCACATTGCGCAGTTCGCGAATGTTGCCCGGCCATGAGTAACGCATCAGCGCGTCCACAGCATCGTCGGAAATTTCGCGCGGGCGACGGCTGTAAGCTGCGGAAATTTCCTTGAGAAAGTGCCGTGCCAGCAGGGGAATATCCTCGCTACGCTCGCGCAACGGCGGTACATAAAAAGGGATAACATTCAGTCGGTAAAACAGATCCTCGCGAAAATTGCCGCGATTGATCTCCTCCTCTAAATCTTTGTTGGTGGCAGCGATTACGCGCACATCCACCTCTACCGCTTCCTCACTGCCCAGTGGCGAAAACTTTTGCTCGTCGAGCACACGTAACACCTTGGACTGGGTCTTCAGACTCATGTCGCCGACTTCATCGAGAAATAGCGTACCCCGATCGGCCTTCTGGAACTTGCCGATCTTGTCCGTCGCTGCACCAGCAAACGATCCGCGCTGGTGGCCGAATAGCTCGCTCTCGATCAGGTCTTCCGGAATGGCGGCGCAGTTGAGTTCGACGAACATTTCTTCGGTACGCAGGCCGCCCACGTGGATGGCGCGAGCCACCAGCTCCTTGCCAGTGCCTGATTCCCCATAGATGAGCACGCGGCCGTTAGTGGGCGCCATCAGGCCGATCTGCTGGCGCAGCGCCTTCATGGGGATGCTTTGGCCGACAATGGTATGTCGGCCTTGCACCTGCTTTTTGAGTTCACGATTTTCCGCTTGCAGGCGCCGCGCGTCGAGCGCGTTCTTAATCTGCAACAGCGTCTTGTCAACGGACAGCGGCTTTTCCAGAAAATCGAACGCCCCTAGCTTAGTGGCACGCACGGCGGTCTCGATAGTGCCGTGACCGGAGATCATCAGGACCTCGGGCGGATTTTCCATGCGCCGGATGCGCTGCAATACCTCGAGTCCGTCCATGCCCGGCAGCCAGATGTCGAGCAGCACCACATCGAAGGCTCGCTTGTCCAGCATTTGCAGGCAGTCGTCGCCAGAACGTGCGACGCTCACCTTGTATCCATCGTCTTCCAACACCCCGCTCAGCGACTCGCGGATGCTGGCCTCATCATCTACGATCAGAATGTTATTGGGCACGAGTGAGCCCTTCCGCGACGGCTGATTCCGGGCTCGGCGCTGCCAGTGGCAGC
Source organism: Terriglobales bacterium (assembly GCA_038229415.1). Classification (GTDB taxonomy): domain Bacteria; phylum Acidobacteriota; class Terriglobia; order Terriglobales; family Acidobacteriaceae; genus JANXUR01. Next base: position 26,342 of record JBBROM010000006.1, on the reverse strand, counting down.
TCCAGCACGAACCGCGTTCCTACAGGCTGATTCTCCTCGACTCGAATGGAGCCTCGATGGTCTTCCACCGTGCGGCTCACGATGGAAAGGCCCAGTCCGGTGCCGCGCTGTTTCGTGGAAAAATAAGGCAAGAATAGCTTTTCTTTCATATCCTGCGTTACGCCGTGGCCGGTATCCGCAACGACGACTTCGACCGCCGAACGGTCATCCAGCAGACTGGTGCCAATGTGAATCTCGCGCAAAATGGACTCGTCCATAGCCTCGGCGGCATTGTCTACAAGGTTGGCAAGCGCGCGTTTGAGCGCATTGGGGTCAGCCATCACCAGTGGAAGCCCGTCTGCCAGCGACGTGCTCAGCCGGATGCCGGGCAAGCGCCCGTCAAACATGGCAAGTGTGCTCTCAATAATGGCGTTGATGTCAGCCGGTTCGGGCGTCGCTTTCGGGAAGCGTGCTAAAGCCGCGAACTCATCCACCAGAGAGCGCACCGTGGTCACCGAGGCCGCAATGGTCTCCGCGCACTTGCGAATAATGCTCAGAGAACGGGGTGGAGGAATTTCCGACTGAGACAGATGGCGGCTGATGCGCTCCGCAGAAAGTGCAATGGGAGTGAGCGGATTCTTGATCTCGTGCGCGACTTGCCGGGCTACTTCGCGCCACGCAGCTTCGCGTTGCGCCTGCATCAGGTCGGATAGATCTTCAAACACTACAACCCACCCCAACTTCTGTGCACCATGGGTGAGCGACGCCACGGTCACCGCTACATGCAAAGTGCGGTGGCCCGCCTGCAACTCCATCGGGCTGGTGGTATTGCCCATGCGATCCGCGCGGCGTAGCAGAAAGTCCAGGTCGGCGTGAATCTCTTCTGGCAGAAAATCAGTCAGCAGCTTCCCCGCCACCTCACCCGAACTGGCTGGCAATGGGGGATCATGAAAATCAAAAAAATCAAAGATACGTCGCAATGCGTCGTTCACATGGGTCACGCGCCGATTCGCATCCAGAGACATCACACCCGTGGGAATATTTTCCAGAATGGCTTCGATCTGTTGGCGACGGCGGTCGAGCAACTGATTAGCCTCGCCAAGGTCGTGCGTGGAAGAGGTCAGCAACTGCCGGCTGGATTCGAGATCAGCAGCCATGCGGTTGAACCGTAGCACCAGGTCGCCTAGCTCGTCGGGGCCGGTTACGGCAATGCGGTAGTTGAGCCGACCAGCGGAGATTTCCTCGGTGGCCCTGGCCAACGCTTCCACGGGCCGCGTCACTTGTTTGGAGAGCAGCAGCGCGAACCAGGTGGCGGTAAACAGCACCAGCATCGTCAGCAGCCCCAGCACGCCGAGATAAGTTTGACGAAACAGCTTGCGCTTGCTGCTGAGTTCTGTGTAGCGCTGCTGGCTGGCGGCGACGCGATTCGCCGTCGCAGTGAATTGCGAAGGCAGCGGCATACCGACCAGAATGCTGCTATTACGAAGCACTGGAGCCTGGCTGATGACATAATCCACGCCCGCAACCGAGATGAGCAGCGGTGGCGGAATGGCCGACTGTGTATCCTTTGCTTGATTTTTCTTCGCTTGCGCAGCGTTGCCTCGAGCAGCCTTATCTTTGTCCATCGTTGCTCGCGCAATCAATGTGCGCATTTCGGGCCAAGGTGCTGGTAGTTGGTAGGTGGCGGCAGGGTTTTCGCCTTGCAGCACCACTACAAAGCCGCCTTGCAGGGTGCGATCATGTTCGCGGAAGTGCGACAGCGGTTCGGAAAAATTGCCGGTGGCAAAGGCATGCAGGGTTCCCGGTTCTGCGGCTAGCGTCTCTGCCTCAGCGTGTGCATTTTGGTTGGCGTATTCGCCCAAGAGAGACGCCATCGCGGCCGTATCCTGTCGAACTTCCTCTACTGGCCGAGAGAACCACTTATCAATCGAGCGGTTCATCAATCCATAGGCGAAGAAAAATACAAAAATCACCGGCCCCAACGACAGTAACAACGCTCCTACCACCATGCGGGTGCGGAACTTCGACCCTAGGGTGCCCATGCGGCGCTCACTCCACAGCTTCAGAACGGTGCGGGCTAGTACATACGTGAGCGCGACAAACAGCAAAAAAATCAGCAGCGACAGCGCGGCAAATACCTGAATCTGGCCATCGCCATTTGGCCGCAGAAAGGTCAAATCAAAGGCGGTCTGCGAAAAGACCACCACGAAAAGCAGAGTAATCAGACTAGCCAGCAGGGTAAGAGCGAGGCGGCGGCTTCCCTTGTGCTCCTCGGGATCCAGAGGCGGAACGAACTTGGGGTCAGGCTGCACGGGTAAGAATGAACAGGCGGGTCCGAGCTGGGTTTCCGCCAAATTCGATTATATGCCGCGCTCAAGCCGCGAGAATGCCCCTAAGCGCAGTAGGCGAAAGGCGACGGCCAGCCTAAATGCTGCTCGAAGGTGAGGGTACTTTGGTCAAGAGGAATCTCTGCCTTTGAATTGACACTGTGACTGCGGAGCAATAGCCTCAGATTAAGACCCTTGTAACCCCGTAGCAAGCTTCCCCGTTCGTTGCATGTCTCTCTCGGTACGATTCTGGTGGGTTGCGAGGCTCTGACCCTATGTCCCAGCGATTGGGCGATCTTCTCGTCCGCGAGCGCCAGATCAGCGCCGAACAGCTGACTCATGCCTTGGCGCTGCAGCGCAACACGAATCTGGGGTTCCTTCCAGCTCTCGAAAAAACTGGTGCCATCGCCGGGGGTGCCGTTGCTGGGTTCTTCTGCCGGCAGTACGGTATTTCCGCCATCAACTTGCCCATCGTGGAGCCGGACAGCAGCGTCCTCGCCTTGGTGCCCGCTGAAATCGCGCGCCGCCACGAGATTCTTCCCCTCAGCAAGGTAGGTACGTGCCTAACCCTGGCTATGGCCGACCCCACGGATGTCTCCGCCATGGACGAGGTCAAGTTCCGCACAGGCCTGAATATCGAGCCGGTGGTAGCGTCTTACCTGCACATTGCGGCAGGGCTGGATAAAGCCTACGGTGGCGATGAAGACGCCTCAAACGAGCAAGGCCTGGAAGAAGTAATGGCCTCCATTACCGAGGCTGGCGATCTCGATGTGGAACTGCAAAGCGATGAGGCAGATCAGCCCGCGCAAAAGCCGGAAGGAGTTTCCGAAGAGGCGCCCATCGTCAAGCTGGTCAATGTGATTCTGAATGATGCTGTGCGCCGGGGTGCCAGCGACATACACATCGAGCCTTTCGAGAAGGAATATCGGGTGCGTTTTCGCATTGATGGCATCATGTCCACTGTAATGTCACCGCCGCTACGATTGCGGGACGCCATTGCTTCGCGCATCAAGATCATGGCGAAGCTGGACATCAGCGAAAAGCGACTGCCGCAGGATGGCCGCGTGATGGTAAAGATGAATCTCGGCGGACGCAAGAAGCAGCTTGATTTTCGCATCTCGACCTTGCCCACACTGTTTGGCGAAAAGATCGTGCTGCGGCTGCTGGATAAAGAAGCCCTCAAGCTGGATATGACACAACTGGGCTTTGACCCAGAGCCATTACAGAAGTTCGAACGCGCGATTCTTCGACCCTATGGCATGGTGCTGGTCACAGGCCCCACCGGCTCGGGCAAAACCAACACTTTGTACTCTGCGATCTCGCGGCTGAATACTCCCGACGTAAACATCATGACGGCCGAAGACCCAGTTGAGTTCCAGTTGGCCGGTGTGAATCAGGTACAGATGAAGGAACAGATCGGGCTCAACTTCGCCACTGCACTGCGTGCATTTCTGCGGCAGGACCCGAATATCATATTGGTAGGCGAAGTCCGCGATCTGGAAACTGCGGAGACCGCGATCAAAGCTGCGTTAACCGGACATTTAGTGCTTTCAACCGTCCATACCAATGGCGCGGCAGAGACCATCACACGGCTGCTGAATATGGGGATTGATCCGTTTCTGGTGGCGACCTCAGTGCATCTAATTTGTGCACAACGCCTGGTGCGGCGAGTGTGCAACCAGTGCGCGGTAGCGGTTACGGTGCCGGAACAGACCCTGATTGCCGAAGGCATGACGCCTGAGGAAGCTGCGGCGGCTACCTTGCGCAAGGGCAAGGGTTGCTCCGTCTGTAACGATACTGGGTATAAGGGCCGCACCGGACTCTATGAGGTGCTGGAAATTGGGGAAGCCATTCGTGACTTGATCTTCACCAACGCCACGGCTCCGGAGCTTCGCCGCAAGGCAGTGGAACTGGGCATGATCACCCTGCGTCGAGCGGGCCTGATCAAAGCCATGCGAGGCCTGATCTCGCTGGAAGAAGTCGTGCGCGAAACCGCGAACGTCTAGGCGCGAAATTTTATAAGTACTGTAACGGAGGAATTTTTGCTGACCCTGACTGAGTTGCTGAGGAAGGTTGTCGAACTGGAAGGCAGTGATTTGCACCTGAGCGCCAACACTTCGCCACTGGTGCGCATTAACGGTTCGCTGCGACCGCTCGATCATCCGCCGCTCACCCCGGCGCAAACCCATCAGCTGGCGTTCAGCGTGTTGACCGAGGAGCAACGTCAGAGGTTCGAGAAGATCCATGACTTGGATTTTTCCTTCGGCATCGAAGGCCTGGCGCGTTTTCGCGCCAACTTGTTCCTACAGCGTAGCTCGACGGCTGCGGTATTCCGCCTGATTCCGTTGGTCATCCGTTCCATGCAACAACTAGGGCTGCCTCCGGTGATCCAGACGTTGTGCCAAAAGCCGCGTGGACTCGTACTGGTCACCGGGCCTACCGGAGCGGGCAAGTCCACCACACTCGCGGCGATGATTGACCAGATCAACACCGACCGTCGTGAGCATATTCTCACCATCGAAGATCCGGTTGAGTTCGTTCACCAAAATAAGAATTGCCTCATTAACCAGCGTGAGATCAACTCTGACACCCACAGCTTTGCGGACGCGCTGCGGGCTGCCTTGCGCGCCGATCCGGACGTAGTGCTCATCGGAGAACTGCGCGACCTCGAAACCATAGAAGCCGGATTACGCCTCGCCGAAACCGGCCACCTCACCTTCGCTACTCTGCATACCAACTCGGCGATTTCCACCATCAATCGTGTGATTGACGTGTTCCCCGCGCACCAACAGTCGCAGATTCGGGCGCAACTGTCGCTGACGCTGGAGGGTGTGTTGTCGCAGGCTTTGCTGCCACGGATGGATGACAAGGGACGAGTCATGGTGATGGAAGTCCTGATCCCGAATGCGGCCATTCGTAATCTGATTCGCGAAGACAAAGTGCATCAGATCTATTCCGTGATGCAGAACGGGCAGGACAAGTACGGCATGCAGACCTTCAACCAATCCCTCGCACGCGCCTATTTTGCGCGATTGATTAGTTTGGAAGTCGCCTTGCAACGCAGCAGTATGCCGGATGAGCTGATGGACATGATTGACCGCGGAGCAGGCATGGCGGGAAGGGCCACCGCTGGCCAAGGTTCTCAGCGTAAGTAAGACTGCCGGCAGGGGGTAGCAGATTTGGCAAGTTCACACTCTGGCGGCAAGCTGGCTGGATTTCGGAGCGGGACGGCAGCGGCGGTGGCTACTGCGCGAAAACCGCCTTCTCGGATCGGACTAAAGGCACAGGAGGTCAAGCCCGGGTTCAGCCTGAGCAATATCCTGCCTGCCAGTTCCATTAAGACGCGCGACCGCGCCATCTTCTTCCGTCAGTTTTCCGTGATGATTGGCTCCGGCCTTCCGCTGATGCAGTGTCTGGAAATTCTGGCGGGCAATCAGGAAAGCCAGCGCTTTTCCACCGCGCTCACCGGAGTCCGCAATACTGTGGAAGAGGGTAGTACCCTCTCCGATGCCATGCGACAGTATCCCGAAGCTTTCGATGACCTGAGTACGAATCTGGTGGAGGCTGGCGAAGCGGGTGGCATTCTCGATACCGTGCTGCAGCGCCTGGCCAGCTACGTGGAAAAAGCGCTCAAGATGCGCAATGCGATCAAGTCCGCGCTGGTCTATCCCGCAGCGGTTGTCAGTATGGCGATTCTGATCGTAGGCGCTCTGCTCAAGTGGGTGGTGCCGATTTTTTCCACCTTGTTCGTGGGTCTGGGTGTACCGCTTCCGCTGCCTACCCGGATCGTAATGGGCCTGAGCGCTTTTGTCGGCGACTATTGGTGGGCCGTATTTCTGGTGGTGGGGTTGGCGTACTTCGGCCTGCGCCGGTGGCGCAATACCAAAGAGGGCCGCTATCAGTCGGATCGTCTGCTGTTGCGTCTGCCAGTGATTGGCAACGTGCTGCGTAAGATCGCCGTGGCCCGCTTCGCCCGCACTCTGGGTACGTTGCTCTCTTCTGGCGTACCCATTCTTGAAGGCTTGGCTATCACCGCCCGCACAGCTGGTAATGCCGTGATTGAAGAAGGCTTGTTTAAGGTACGAAAAGCCGTGGAAGAGGGCCGCAACATGGTGGATCCACTGCGTGAAGCCGCGGTCTTCCCTAGTATGGTTTGCCACATGGTGGATGTTGGTGAAGCTACCGGCGCGCTCGACACCATGCTCAACAAGATTGCCGACTTCTACGAAGATGATGTGGACGCAGCCGCCAAAGATATGCTGGCATCGTTGGAGCCGCTTATCATAGGAGTACTCGGTGTGGTGGTAGGCGGCATCGTGCTGTCGCTTTACATGCCGCTGTTCTCCATGATCTCTAAGCTGGCTGGCTAGGCCCGGTTTGTGCGGAGCTATACTGGCTTTACCATGCTCGCCCAACTTCGCTTTCTGTGGAACTCGACCAAGGGCCATCATCTGACGCCTTGGCGCAGCCCCTACCTGCTCTGGCGTATGGAGACCTACTCCGGCGTGAAGATGCAGGAGATTGGCTTCCTCGAATTCTGGACGTTTGTCTGGAGGGAACGGCGTAATCTGTTCCGCTTCGTGCAATGGACAGGCGAGATGGAGAGTTATGCCCGGTCGCGTCCCAAGCCATAATCCCGCCTCAACCATTGGCCGTATTCACTCCAAGTATCACTTCGGCTCCGCCGCCGACTCCCAATATCTCCGCCGCAGAAGCCCGGTTTGCAGAAATCTCCAGATACCCTGAACTGCCGATAATCCCAAACACCTCTCCCCCATTCGCTTCGGCATAGTTCGACCTCAGGCCCCCTACCACTCTTCCGCCGATGCGTATCCATGTCTCGCCCCTGGCAGCAAGATGGGCCAAGTCTGCGCTGCGGATGTTGGTAATGAGGCTGCCAAAGTGATCCACGGCAAGCGTTTTCCCGCGTATCGTTCCATCAGTCAGCGATTCCGCGGCAGTGACAGCTATGCGCACATAATCCTCGATGGAACTGCCGAATTCGTGGGCATCGCGTCCGCTTGCCAGGTATCCCGCAACCCGCGCAAAGATGTCGCGACCATGAAACGTTTGGCTGACGGGATGAAGAAAGAACTGCTCAGCTGTAATGTGCCGCACGATAAAAGACTCTTCGCGTTCATAGACTTGCGAAAACAGTCCGTTGTCTGGGCCGAGGAAGAACTGCCCCGCGGCAGCCACCAAGATGGGTCGTCGGGCCGACCCGACTCCAGGGTCAACCACCGCCACATGAACGGTTCCGGCGGGAAAGTAAGGGTAGGCCTGCCCCAAGATCAGTGATCCTGCAAATACGTTGAAGGCGGGAACACTGTGAGAAATATCCACGAGTTGTGCGTTTGGAGCAACGCTTAGCACCACGCCCTTCATGGTGCCCGCGTAGTGATCGGTCAGGCCGAAATCGGTGGTGAAAGTGACGATGCGGTTTTGGGGCATAACCTGAGTAGTCCTGCATTCAAGCATACCCCCCGGCTGCAAAAAAAAGCCGCGCAGTGAGCGCGGCCTTCTGAGGAGGAGAGCCAGTTTGAAGAATTACTTGATGGAAATGTCGCCGGAGCCGGTAGAGACTTCCAGCAGTGGGCCGCCGTTCCCGATCTTGCCATGAATATCCTTGTGGCTGATCGTGCCCTGTACCGTCATGGGCCGATCCACGCTCACACTACCGGAGGAAGAATGCGCGGAAACATCTACCGATGCGCCTGCAGGAAGCCGCAGATCCACTTCGCCGGAGCCGGTGGAAAGGTGCCACGGGCCTTTGGGGTCTCCATCGGCATGAATGCTGCCGCTGCCCGTCGTTGCCCGCAGCGAACCACTGCTGCCGCTGACGGTGATGTCGCCGGAGCCAGTCTCTGCCTTCACTGGGCCTGGGGCATTCTGGCTTACATGGAGATTGCCGCTGCCGGTGCGTCCACTGAACGCCCCGCCAATGTCGGTAGCCTTCACGTCGCCGCTGCCGGTTTCCACTGTGGCTTCGCCACGAATACGTTCCGCGGATACATTGCCAGAACCGCTGTGAACCCGGGTCATGCTGCCGATGTCAGCGACGCGTACGTCGCCCGATCCCGAGTCAGCTTCTACTGGCCCAGCGATGCCCTCGGCCACAACGTTGCCTGAGCCAGTGTGTGCGGTGAGGTGTGTGCTCTGAGGAGTAGTGATGGTGTAGTTGATGCAAACGTTGCGCCACGCACTGCTTTGCTCGTTGGTGATGCGGATAATGTTGCCAGTCTGCTCAACCGGCGGGTTCGCTTCAATTTCTTTGACGCGCTGTTCCGCGTTGCCGTTAAAGCCGTGTCCAATCTCAATGCGCGCGGAAATTTTGACCGCATTGCCTGAGCCGTTCCGTACTTCCACATCGCCGCAGCCGGAGCGGACGTTAAGGTCCACTGATCCACTGACGTTCAGGCTGCGCTCAAACTGTCCTTTAGCCTTGAGCCATTCGGCATGGGCCATTGTGGTTCCGCATAGCGCTACGGTCAGAATTGCCGCTCCAGCCGCCAGAGTTTTCCTGTTGTTTGCCCAAACCATCGCTTGTGCTGCTCGCATAGTGTTCGCCCCCGGAGAAGTGAGAAATTGGAATGAGAAGTGATTTGGGGCGTGTCCGCGGTTTGCGGCTCACGCCCCTGTGGTGCTTACTGCAGGATGACCTTGTCGCCCTCTTTGACGCCGCCCAGCACTTCGGTCTTGGCGCCGTTGGAGATGCCGATGTTGATGGCGACCTTCTTCTTGCCGTCCTTGCCCTTTTCATCCGGCATTTCGACGGACGCCTTCTTATCCTTGTCGTAGATGATGGCGCCCTCGGGAATCTGTAGCACACCCTTATGTTCTTCCAGAATAATTTCGGCGTTCGCCGTCATCGCTGCCTTCAGGATGCCCTCGGGATTGACGATGGAGACGCGTACTTCAAACGTGGTGACGTTGTCCTTTTCCACGCCTAGCGGCGAAATCTTCGTCACCTTGCCGGTGAAGGTCTTGTCTTTATAAGACTCCACCTTGATGCGGGCGGGCTGTCCGATGTACACCTTGCCAATGTCGCTCTCGTCCACCTTGCCTTTGACGTAAACCTCACTGGTGTCGCCCAGCGTCATCACCAAAGTTGCACCCGAACCCAGCACCAGGATGGAACTGACCGCGTCGCCAACTTCTACGTCGCGAGATAGCACCACGCCATCAATCGGCGAGACGATGGTGGCGTAGCGCAACTGCTGGTCCAACTGGTCGAGGTTCGCCTTTTGCTGAGCCACTTGCGCCTTCGCCTGCGCCACACGAGCCTTGGTTACCGTCAACTGCGCCCGCGCCACATTCTGTTTGTTGAGCGCAGTGGTATAGGCACGCTCGGCGTCGTCCAGCGTGGACTGGGACACCACACCTTCGCTGGCCATTCCCTTGGCGCGGTCGTAGGCACGCAGCAATAGTGGAACTTCCGGGCCTTCTGCGTCCACCTTGGAGCGTTCCAAATCGGCGGCGGAGGCAGCCATGTTGGCTTCTGTCGCGGTCAACTGCGCCTTGGCGGACTCCACCTGAGCCTGAATTTCTTCTTTATCGAGTTCGGCCAGAACCTGCCCGACCTTCACTTTGTCGCCATATTCCACCAGCAGGCGCTTCACAATGCCGCTGGCCTTGGACTTCAGTTCTACTCGCGTGATGGGCTCGACTTTTCCGGTAGCAACGACGCTCTTGGCCAAGTCGCCCTTTTCCACGTTCGCCAGCTTCGACGGATCAATCTTCTTGCCGCCGCCCGTGGAGGCAATCACCACCCCGGCCACCACCAGCACTGCCAATACGACACCGCCGATGATCCAGAATTTCCGCTTCTTGCTCTTTCCATTTCCGTTTGCCACGACACCCCTCCTGCGACCCGTATGGCCTGTTTCGTCTATTCCAGTGTTTCATGCCCCCGCGGGCTGTGTGCTCAACCCTTGGTACGCAGTCTCAGCGACTCCGGTTCCGTCAGTTTTCAGTTACGTGGCAGGCAGACTTCAAGATGGGGCGACCCAAACCTTTAGACGCCGCGTCTGGAAAAAGGGAAGCGGTGCGAATCCTTACCAAGTGCTAAAATTTTCAGATAAATGCTTGGCGACGCCCTGCTCCGTATTTTGATGATTTTCGCGCTGGTTGCGGCCAACGCGTTTTTCGTGGCGGCCGAGTTCGCCTTGGTGAGCGTCCGCTCCACCCGGGTGCATCAGCTGGTGGAAGCCCACCGCATCGGTGCCCGCACTATAGAAAGACTCCAAACCAAGTTGGATGAGCTGTTGGCGGGTGTGCAGTTGGGTGTCACCCTCACCAGCCTGGCGCTGGGCTGGTTGGGCGAACCAGTCGTGGCCCACATCGTCGAGCAATACCTGCAAGGTGTGCCCTACGGTGCTCTCTATGCCCATGTGGTCGGTATTACGCTGGCCTTTCTCGCTATTACATATATCCATGTGCTGTTGGGCGAGATTGTGCCCAAGTCGCTTGCCCTGCAGAGAGCTGAGCAGGTAGCTCTGGCTGTCGCCGGTCCCATGGAACTTTTTCTGACTTTAGTTCGCCCGTTTCTTTGGGTGCTAAAAAGCTCGTCTGGAGTGGCACTGCGTGCCTTTGACTTGCAGGCGATCCCCGAGCGCTCGACGCACTCCGCGGACGAGCTCAAATTGATGGTCACGGCTAGCCGCCATGTCGGACTGCTCCCGCCGTTTCAGGAAGAAACGATTCGTAAGGTTTTGGAGTTTGATGAAGTCACCGTCCGTGAAGTGATGGTGCCGCGCCACAAGATTTTTTCCCTGCCCGGAAATCTAAACCTTGAGGCTGCGAGCCGACGTGCCGTGGAAGAGCAACACTCGCGCATCCCGGTATATGACCCAGCCAGCGGGCCAGAGCACATTGTGGGCGTCGTCTACGCCAAGGATCTGATGCGCTGGATGGGCCTGCGCTTGCGTCTGACTCCGGCTCAACCCGGCTATGCCCGTCTCGAACGCATGAACTTGAGCCAGATCATGCGAAATGTGCTCGTCGTACCTGAGACGAAGGATTTGGCAGATCTTCTGGGAGAGTTCAAGAGCAATCGCCGCCACATGGCGGTCGTGGTGGATGAGTTTGGCTCTACCACTGGTCTGGTCACCGCAGAGGATTTGCTCGAACAGTTGGTGGGTGAGATTGAGGACGAGTTCGATACCGAAGAAGGCCCCGAGTCGGTGCTTGATTTTTCTTCCATGATTCTGGAAGGCTCTGTCAGCTTGCTCGACTTGGAGTCGCAATACCGGTTGGAACTGCCGCGCGACCGCGGCTTTGAGACCTTGGCGGGCTTTGTGCTGGATCAGTTGCAACGCATTCCTGCCACGAGTGACACGTTCGATTTTGAGGGTCGTCGCTATACGGTGGATCAAATGGATGGCCGCCGTATCGCCCAGGTGAGGATTGAAACCGTGCAACCGGAAACGGGAGCCGAGTCCGGGCCAGACTCACCTGCGTCAGACTTAAAGTCCGAGTCCGCACCCGACAAAGTCTAGGAGAGGCAGAGTCCACCGATGATGCGCGCCCTCGCCTCCCGCCTGTTGTACACCCTGCCCGTTCTATGGCTGGTGGTATCGGCTGTCTTCCTGCTGATACACCTCGTGCCCGGCGATCCCGTGCAGCAGATGCTCGGGGAGAGCGCCGCGCCTGCCGACCTTGCCGCGACCCGCCATGCCTATGGCCTTGACCTGCCGCTGGGTCAGCAGTACATCCATTATTGGGTGGGCGTGCTGCACGGAGACCTTGGCAAGTCTCTGCGGCTGAATCAACCAGTCGCCCAACTGGTGGCCGCACGATATCCCTATACGATGAAGCTTACGCTGGCCGCATTGTTCATTGCGGTGCTGCTTGCCGTGCCAGCGGGCGTGCATTCGGCGCGACGGCGTAATCAGTGGGATGACCGGCTTCTCAGCTTTGTAAGCCTGCTTGGCCTTTCAGTGCCCGGATTCGCACTAGGACCGCTGTTAATGCTGCTGCTTTCGATCAAGCTGGGCTGGCTGCCCGTCTCCGGCTCAGGCACCTGGATGCATCTGGTGTTGCCCGCATTCACTATGGGCAGTGCTCTCGCGGCGATCCTCACCCGCATGGTGCGGACTTCCATGCTGGAGGAACTCAGGCAGGACTACATTCGCACCGCTCGTGCCAAGGGACTCAGCGAATCGGCCGTCGTTTATCGTCATGCGTTGCGCAATGCGCTCATTCCGGTGTTGACCGTGCTTGGTTTGCAGTTCGGTGCACTGCTGGCCGGGGCGGTAGTCACCGAGACCGTATTCTCCTGGCCCGGTATCGGACGCCTCGCCATCACAGCCATCGCCAACCGCGATTACTTTCTGGTGCAAGGCTGCATCCTCGCCATCGGGTTAACCTATGTCTTGGTCAACCTGTTGACCGATGTGATGTATGCCGCCATCAACCCGAGGATTCGCGCATGACGAATCCGCTTGTCCGCATGATAACTCGCAACCCGCTGGCAGCAGCTGGTGTGATCTTTGCCCTGCTATTGGCGGCTACTGCGCTATTCGCGCCTCTGCTGGCTCCGCATGACCCAGCCAGTATTGATCTGCCAGCACGCTTAGGTCCCCCGTCGCTCACGCACTGGTTTGGCACCGATGAGCTGGGCCGAGACATTCTCTCCCGGGTCATCTTCGGTTCGCGCATCTCGATGGCGGTGGGGACGGGTGTTGTTGCGGTTTCGCTGTCGCTGGGTTTGCTTATCGGCTGCCTCGCTGGATACTACGGCGGCTGGCTCGATCATTTTTTCAACGCCATTCTGATGAATGCATTCCTGTCGTTGCCGGGCATTTTGCTGGCAATCGCCTTCGTTGCCGTTCGTGGCCCCGGCATGGTGAACCTTATCGCAGCGCTCTCTCTCACGGGATGGGTTGGTTACGCCCGGCTGGTGCGGGCGCAGGTGCTGGCCGCGCGCGAGAAGGAATATGTGGAAGCAGCACGCGCACTCGGAGCGGGGGATGCGCGCATCATCGTGCGTCACATTCTGCCCAACATTATGCAGCCGGTGATTGTGCAAGCTGCCATTGGCATGGCGGGCGCGATTCTAGCGGAAGCCACCATGAGCTTTCTGGGACTCGGTGTGCCTCCGCCAGCCGCCAGTTGGGGCGCGATGCTGAATGATGGCCGTTCGCACCTGTTTGACGCACCGCATCTGGTTCTGTTTCCGGCTGCCGCGGTAATGCTGGCTGTGCTGTCGTTCAACTTCATCGGCGACGCCCTGCGCGACCTGCTTGATCCGCGTTCGCGCATTGCTGCTGGGCTGTAGGCCAACCCCTATCGTCGGTTAAAGTTGCGCAGCGCAACACCTTTCCGTACCTTCTGCTTCCCATGCTTGATTCGATTCACGCGCAACATTTCAGTGATGTTTGTGTTTGAGTCTCCAGAGCGGCCGTGATCTCGAAGCACAGCCGGAACAAAATTCTAGACCTGACGAGGTAAGACTACATGAAGAAGAATTTCGTACTTTCTGTTGCCATGCTAAGTGCTATGAGCCTCCCCATGTTCGCGCAAGCTCCCAGTACCGAGCCTCCCATTTCGCAGCCGCCTGCGGCGTCGCCCGGGCAGCGCTATGAGAATCAGCAGGATCGCATCGCCGCCGGAATCAAAGATGGCGAGTTGACCCCGACAGAAGCCGCTAAGCTGGAGCGTGAAGAGTCACGTTTGCGCCAAAAGGCAACCCAGTTGAAGGCCCAGAATGGCGGCACACTCACCCCGTCTGAGCAGACTCGTCTGAATAACATTCAGAACCGCCTTTCGCATCAGATCAAGAAGGACGAGAACAATGGCGCAACGACCAACTATGGCAAGGGTGTAGTCGGTTCGCGTCAGGAAAATCAGCAGGATCGCATTGCGCAAGGCGTGAACAGCGGCCAGTTGACGGCAGGTGAAGCTGGTCGGCTCGAAAACAAGGAATCACAATTGAACGGCGAGATCAAGCAGGATCGCAACGCCAACGGTGGCAAGCTGACCCAGGCCGAACGTCAGCAGGTTCGTCAGCAGCAGAATCAGCTGTCGAAGCAGATTTACAAGGACAAGAACAACAACCGTCGCAACAAGAAGTAACTCCGAGAACTACCGCTGACAACTCTTGCAACATGCCCACCTCTACAGGCGCCCCCGGAGAAATCCGAGGGCGCTTGCTTCTTTGCGGCGGAGGAGAAGAAGAGAAAAGCCTGCACAGTAGCTGGCATATCAAGCTGAAACTCTAGGCGGCGAACGCGGCTTCCAGGTTGTCGAAGAAATGGAAGAATTCTTCGACGCGCGTCACCTTGAGGGTGCCGTGGACGCGCTCGTTCGCCCCTGCCAGCAGCAGCCGACAACCATTGTTCTGGCGCGACACGCCTGTAGCGACCAACACGCCGACCCCGGCAGAATCCAGATACGGCACACCGGTTAGGTCAATGATGAGGTCGCGGTCGCGATCCACGTGTACCTGCGCCTGGAAAGGGAACAGGTTGTTGAGGACAATAGGGCCGACGATGGTCAGAACGCGCTGGCCCTTTGGGCCAGTCGAGCTTTCGATTGTTAAAGGATCGCTAATCATGGGGGAATCATAGAAGCGTTGCCCCGACAGAGTGTTAACGCAGCATGAATTCTCCGTCGCCTCCCTCCTTCCAACCTCGTCCCGAACCACGCCTGCAAATCAACCAAAGAGAAACCCTTGCAAAAACCGCTTGACAATGAATTGCTAATTGCGATATATAAATAGCAGATTGCAATATGAACGTCGGCGACAAATTACGCTACTTGCGCGAAGTGGAAGGTGCCCTCCGCGGCTTGAGCCGACCTATGACGCAGATGGAGACCGTCCGTGCCATCCGGGACGAGACCGGTCAGTCGTTGAGCCAGTCTTATCTTTCGCAGATTGAAAGCGGCGCGCGGCCGCACATGACCCACGGCACGCGGACTTTACTGGCGCGTTTCTTCAAAATTCATCCCGGATTTCTAGTGGATGATCCGCCCGGCTTTCATCGCGACCTCACGTCCGATCTGCGAACCACCGAGGGCTTGCTCGACGAGTGGATGATGAAGGGCGCGGACCGATTTTCCGACGACCCCGAGGTTGGTCATGCGCTGCAACTGATCGCAGCGCAAACTGACACGCGATCCTGCATCATCCTGCTCGCTGAGATATTGGAACATGCAGGACTGGCCGAGCGACTCAAGAATGTGTTGGCCAGGGATGGCGGCGTTCCTTCCGTCGAGTTCGGGCCGATGATGTCGCGGGAGGTGAACCTCAATGTCGTGGGCTGAGTTCTATCAAATTTGTTTTGTCGTCGGATTTCTGCTGAGCTTTGTGCTGTTCTTCGGCGGACTGCATTGGCACTTGCATTGGCCGTTTGCGGGACATGTTCCGCATATCGGTGGCACCCACGCCAGCATCGGACATCCGAAAATAGCAAGCTCGGGGACGCACATCTCTGCCATCAACCCCTTCACTGCCAGCGTGTTTCTCACATGGTTCGGCGGCGTGGGATTTTTGCTGACGAAGTATCACCCCATTTGGGCGTGGAGCAGCTTTGTGGTGGCGACCATGGTGGGTGCCAGCGGTGCAGGCTTTGTGTTCTGGTTTCTGGCGCGCTTCCTTACTTCGCCTGACCACATTATGGATCCGGCGGACTATGAGATGCCGGGTGTGCTGGGACGAGTTTCGATGAGCATCCGCGTCGGCGGGACGGGCGAAATCGTGTTCGCACAAAAAGGCACTCGTCGGGTTTGCGGGGCGCGTAGCGAGAACGGCAATGCAGTGGGTAAGGATGCCGAGGTCGTAGTAACGCGGTATGAAAAAGGCATCGCCTATGTTCGTCCTTGGGAAGAGTTGTATGGGGCAGGAGCACCGGAAGGCATGGCACAGAGCAGCAGACGCCCCTAGGGCAATGCAAAACACTGGTGGCAGAACCGCTATAACGCAGTGACGGAGACCTTGATGCCGTCGCAAATATAAAAGATAAGACCGGAGGCAACAAATGTTTGATTTTCCACTTTGGGTTTGGGTTGGTCTGATTACGGTGGCCCTGTTGTTTGTGCTGGCGCGGATTGCTTCGCTCTACCGTAAGGCTGGCCCTAACGAAGCTTTGCTGGTATATGGCTTAGGTAAGACCAAGATTGTGAATGGCGGCGGTACCGTCATTCTGCCGGTGGTGCAGTCTTACAAAATGCTATCGCTCGAACTAATGTCGTTTGACGTCGCCCCATCCAAGGCAATGTACACCAATCAAGGTGTCGCCGTGATGGTGGAAGCCGTAGCGCAGATCAAGGTCAAGAGTGACCCGCAGTCCATTCTTACCGCTGCCGAGCAATTTCTTACTAAGACACCGCAACAGCGCGACGATCTTATCCGCCTAGTAATGGAAGGCCACTTACGCGGCATCATCGGCCAACTTACGGTGGAGCAGATCGTCAAAGAGCCCGAGATGGTCGGCGACCGGATGCGCGCCACCTGTGCGGAAGATGTAAGCAAGATGGGGCTGGAAGTCATCTCCTTCACCATCAAGGAAGTTAGAGACGAGAACGAATACATCAGTAACATGGGACGGCCTGACGTCGTACGCATCAAGCGCGATGCAGACGTTGCCGCTGCGGAAGCCGAGCGGGATACTGCCATTCGCCGGGCGCAAGCATTGCGCGAGTCTGCCATCGCCAAGGCGCAAGCCGATCAGGAGCGCGTGCAAGCCGAGACCGCTTCCATGGCGAAACAAGCAGAAGCTTCGCGTGATTTAGAGGTCAAAAAGGCGCAATACCTCGAAGCTACCAAGCGCCAGCAGGCGCAAGCCGACAAGGCCTACGACATTCAGGCCAACATCATGCAGCAGCAGGTAATTGCCGAACAGGTGAAGGTTCAACAGGTGGAGAAAGAGCAGCAGGTCAAGGTGCAGGACGCGGAAATTCTACGCGTGGAGCGTGAACTGATCGCCACAGTGTTGAAACAAGCTGAGATACAGCGGCAGAAGATTGAAACCCTCGCCTCGGCCGAACGCCAGCGCTTGACGCAGGAAGCCGAAGGTCGGGCGGCTGCGATCCGGGCCACCGGCGAAGCCGAAGCAGAAATCATTTTCAAGAAGGGCGAGGCAGAAGCCAAGGCCATGACCGTCAAGGCCGCAGCCTATCAACAGTATAACCAGGCAGCAGTTATCGACAAGCTATTCACCAGTCTGCCAGAGATTGTAGCCGCGTTGGCGACCCCACTGAATAACATTGACAAGATCACGATCGTTTCCACCGGCAATGGACCGACCGCTGGTATCAACAAGATTACCGGCGACGTTACGACTATGGCGGCACAGGTTCCGGCGCTGATTGAAACGCTCTCAGGTATGAAGATGTCGGATCTGCTAGCAAACATCCGGGGGATTGGTGATAAGTCGCCAAAGCCGGATGCCGCAGACGAAAAGTAACTCGATGATTCGCGGGGCGCGTATTTAATACTGCACGCCCCGCCCTAACTCGCAGTCGGCTTGGGATGAGGTTATGACGGGTTCGAAGAACATAATGCTGGCTTTGGCGGTAGGTATCGGATTCGGTGTCGCACTGGGAGTGTTGAACGATGCGATGGCACTTTGGATAACAGTAGGCGTTGTCGGTGGTCTAGCCTACGGAGTGGTGATGAGACGCCGGGTCAGCCGACTCTCAGAACAGTCTGGAACGAGCGGTATCCAAGCAAAGGAGTAAGTGATGGCGCTACTGGAAAGAGTAACAACCTTAATTCGTGCGAACTTGAATGACTTGATTGACCAGGCGGAAGAACCGGAGAAGCTGCTCAAACAGGTGATCCTCGATATGCAGAATCAACTACTACAGGTAAAGACGCAGGTCGCGATCTCGCTTGCTGACCAGCATCTGTTGGAAAAGAAAGCGAAAGAAAATGCAGAGAAGACAGCTGACTGGCTGCGCCGTGCCGAACTCGCCGTAGATAAGCAGGAGGATGACCTGGCCCGTGCTGCGTTGGAGCGCTCCATGAGTTATCGCCAGCTTGCGGACAGCTTCACTCAGCAGGTAGATGACCAGCGCGCTCAGGTGGAGAGCCTAAAGTCAGCTCTGCGCAAGCTCGACCAGAAATTAACGGAAGCGCAGGCCAAGTCCGATCTGTTGATGGCGCAGCAACGCCGTTCGCGGGCGCTGGGTAATGCCGCCGATGCCCATATGGCATTAGTAAGCGAAGCCAACGGGAGCAGCTTCCATCGCATGGAGAATAAAGTGGCGCGGACGGAAGCCATCGGCCAAGCCAAGTCGGAGATGTCCAGCGACTCGCTGGAAGACCGCCTATTGGCACTGGAAAAGCAGGACACAGTCGAGCGTCAGCTGGCGCAATTGAAAGTGCAGCGCGGAAAGTAACGCCGCACGATTGTTCCCAAGTGAGCAATTGCGCCAAACTGAGGTGGAACTTTGGAGAGGAAGTTGCGTACCACTGCTTAGACGCGCAGTTGAGGTGCCCACAAGGCGACTTCAGGAGGTAGACAGATGTTCGGATTCTCACTATTTCTGGCGCTTGCAGCGTGCCTGTATTTTCTGCCTGCCATCATTGCGCACAATAAGAAAAACGCAGGCGCGATCACGCTGCTCAACCTGTTTCTGGGCTGGACATTCGTCGGCTGGGTAGTGGCGCTAGTCTGGGCCACGACGAGAGATTAGGTGGCTTCGTCATATTCGACGCACCCTTCCGATGCTAGACTCCAAGTGGCCCTATTGGGCCGACCTTGGAGCGGATGGCGATTTGTATGAACTTGAGTGTCGTTCTTTTTTGTGTGCTCGTTGTGGGGGTGGTCGTCGTCCTTATAGTTGCCCTGCGGCGGCAGGGAACTCATGAACACGATCCAGCGGTCATCGCTGCGTTAGCAGGCCTACAGAAGTCATCAGACGCCGTAAGCGAACTTATCCGCTCGGAGATGGCCACCAATCGCGGTGAACTCAACGGTTCGCTCCAGACATTTAGGGCTGAGACTCAGCAGACTCTGAACGCAATTCGAGAGTCGTTAGTCACGGCGATCGAAAAATCCGCAGGTCAGACCAAGTCGGAAGTCGAGGCATTCCGAGAGTTGCTCGGAACCAAGCTCAACAGCATAGAGACTGCGACGCGCGACGGGTTGCAAGAGCTACGACAGTCTTGGGTCGAGCAATCAGGGATTCTCCAAAAAGAAACTGCCGCAGCTGTCAACCAATTGAATGCTGAAGTGCGCAAGACGCTTAAGGACGCGGACGACCGACAGAAAGCAGCAATTGATGAGCTTCGGTCAGTGGTGGACATCCGACTCCGACAGATGTCAGAAGACAACGAAAAGCGTCTGGAGCAGATGCGGCAGACAGTCGAAGAGAAGCTACAGGGAACCTTGGAGGCTAGGCTTGATAGTTCCTTTAAGCAGGTGAGTGATCGTCTTGAGCAGGTTCACCAGGGTTTGGGCGAGATGAAAAGCCTTGCTGTTGGAGTCGGCGATCTCAAGAAGGTACTTAGCAACGTCAAGGAGCGTGGGACTTGGGGCGAGGTGAGGCTTGGTGCACTACTAGAGCAGATTCTCGCTCCTGACCAGTTCGGCAAAGACGTCGCAACTACTGGGACTCTGGAGCGCGTAGAGTTCGCGATCCGACTGCCTGGCTCTGATGACAGCGGATGCGTTTGGCTCCCTGTTGACTCGAAGTTCCCGATGGAGGACTACCAGAGGGTGATTGATGCCTCTGAAACGAGTGACCGAGAGCAGTTGGAAAAGGCGCTCATAGGCCTTGAAGCGAGTATCCGGAAATGTGCCAAAGACATTCATACAAAGTATCTATCCCCGCCTAAAACGACGCATTTTGGCGTCATGTTCTTGGCGTCCGAAGGGTTGTATGCGGAAGTGGTGCGACGTCGTGGGTTGGCAGAGTCAATCCAGCGAGAGTTTGAAGTACTGTTGGCAGGTCCGAGCACTTTTGCTGCTCTTCTGACGAGCCTACAGATGGGGTTTAGAACGCTGGCGATCCAAAGGAAATCGGGGGAGGTGTGGCAAACTCTCGGACTGGTCAAGAATGAATTCGCCAAGTATGCTGGCGTTTTAGCCAAGGTCAGGGGGCAACTGACAACAGCTCAGAACCATATCGAGAAAGCGGAGACTAGAACAAGACAGATTCAACGAGCTCTTCGCGATGTTGATAGTACGGATTTGTTGGCAGCAGCTGCGATACCCGATGAGGAGAAACCCGAGCTAGGCGAAGGGTCACATGAGACGCCCTCATTGCTGCCGCACGATATTTGATCCATATCGCGGGACTCAGCGTATCTCCACAAGCTGAGTGCGTGATCCAGTGATAGCAACATCAGGGGAGATGCTGACCGGCACCGCTTCCCCCGGCTTCCGCGCCGCGTAGTGCGACTCTACGTAGTCGTCGAGAATCTTGCGGAACTCTTCCACGATGTGATCTCCGCGCAGGGTTGTGAACAGGCGGCCATCCACATACACTGGCGCTTTCGGCTCTTCAAAGGTGCCCGGCAGGCTGATGCCCAGGTTCGCGTGCTTCGACTCGCCCGGCCCGTTCACCACGCACCCCATCACGGCGACTTTCATCTCTTCCACGCCGCTGCGCGCCGTCTTCCACGCGGGCATCTGGTCGCGCAGATAGTTCTGAATCTTCTCGGCGAGTTCCTGAAAGTAAGTGCTGGTGGTGCGTCCGCAGCCGGGACACGCAGTTACCTGTGGCAAGAAACTGCGAATACCCAGCGACTGCAAAATCTGCTGTCCGGTGTGTACTTCTTCAGTGCGATCACCGCCCGGAGCGGGCGTAAGCGAAACGCGAATGGTGTCACCAATGCCTTCCTGTAATAGAAGGCTCAGCGCAGCCGTCGAGCCTACGATGCCTTTCATCCCCATACCAGCTTCGGTCAATCCAAGATGCAGCGCATACTTGCAACGCGAAGCCAACACGCGATACACGTCCACCAGATCCTGCACCACGCTGATTTTGGCGCTCAGAATAATCTGGTCTGGACGCAGGCCATATTTTTCTGCGGCCGCCGCATTGTCGAGCGCGCTCACCACCATCGCCTCGCGCATCACATCGCCCGCTTCTTGCGGCTCCGCCAGCTTGGAGTTCTCGTCCATCATCCGCGTCAGTAGCGCCTGGTCCAGCGAGCCCCAGTTCACACCAATACGCACCGGCTTCTGATGCTCCACCGCCACTTCAATCATGGTGCGGAAGTTATCGTCGTTCTTGCGGCCCACACTCACGTTGCCCGGATTGATACGGTACTTTGCCAGCGCCCGCGCACACTCAGGAAACTTCTTGAGCAGGATGTGTCCGTTGTAGTGGAAGTCGCCGATGATGGGGACGCGCACACCCATCTTGTCGAGCTGCTCGACCATGGGCGCAACGCCCGCCGCTGCCTCGTCGTTGTTCACGGTGACGCGTACCAGTTCCGACCCGGCACGGGCCAGCGCCGCCACCTGCTCGACGGTAGACCTCACGTCGGCGGTATCAGTGTTCGTCATGGACTGCACCACAATCGGTGCATCGCTACCAACGCGAACTCCGCCAATCGTGACGGTGTGCGAGCTTCTACGCGGATGAGTGGCCATAGCTAAAGTCTAACAAAATGGAGTAGATTCATGACAGGAGCGCTGCCGCGCGCTCGGGGACGGTGTATGCAAAATCAAACGGTCCACAAAGCTGCCAGCCTTTCCGCCGAAGTGCTGGCGACGCTGGAGACACTTCTCGGCAGAACCATTGCTGCGGACGAAGACGTAAGCGTCATGGCTATTCCGCCGCACGGCGCGCCAAGCCAGGAAGCCCGAGAACATGCGGTTCAGCGTCTGGAAGAGATGTTCCGCGTTGCTGATGAGCGCGCAGCCGAGCGGGCCGATGAGAGTCCGGATGATATCGAAGAGATCATTGACGAGGCTCTGCGATCAGTTCGTCCACGCTACCAGCCAATGCGATGAGAGTCGTTCTAGACTCGAATATTCTGGTTCGTGGAAATCCCAATGCAAATGGCCCGGCTCGGCAATTATTGCTCTCTCTCGCCGCGCCGGGAAACGCCCTGATCACGTCGGTCGCGATACTGCAAGAAGTGGCTAGAGTCCTCGCTTATCCTCGGTTGCGCAAGCGCTGGCTCTTAACGCTGCAGGAAGAAAGCGACTACCTGAGTGCTTTGACCGATTTGTCTGAGGTCGTCTCTCCAGTTCCGAATTTCACGCTTGTGGACAACGATCCAGACGACGACGTAGTCGTGGCTACAGCTTTGGGCGGGAGCGCACACGTGCTGTGTACGCTGGATCGTCACTTTCTCCAGCCAAAGGTACTCATGTTCTGCTCAGAGCACGGAATCGAAGTGATGAGCGACTTGGCGCTGCTCAAGATACTGAGGTCAGGCAACCAGTAATTTCAGTCGCCTCGATTCGAGCAGAGCCCTCGCTAACGGTGCCACATCTTCAGCAGGTCGCTGCTAGTGATCAACACAGCGAACGCCACCAGCACCAGGGCCGCAGCCGTATAAATACGTTCCTTCACACGCAGGCTTACGTCTTTGCGGCGAATGGCTTCAATCAGTAGGAATAAGATCATCCCGCCATCAAGCACAGGGAAGGGCAGCAGGTTGAATAAGCCCAGGTTGAGGCTCAACGAGGCCGCGACTCCAACGAGCGGTGTTGCACCTGCCTGTGCCGCCTCACCCGTCATCTTCATGATGCCGAGTGGCCCGCTCATCTGCCGATAAGAGACACGGCCCTGAAACAGCCCGTGCAGGACTTTGCCTAGCAGCATTGCATTCTCTTTGTTCTCGTCAACCGACCGCGCCCAGGCTTCACCCAGAGGCAAGGCGATCTTCAGCCGGGGAATCGCGAATCCGATGCCGATTCGATACATATCCTGCGCTTGATCTATTCGCGGTCGGATGTCGAATGAAAGACTCTGGGCCCCGCGGGTCACGGCAAGCTTTACCGGAGCGTCTTTCGTTTTGGCTAAACGGCTTAGCAGTTGTGGCGCCGAGTAAAGTGGCGTGCCGTCCACCGAGACCACGAAGTCGCCCACCATTAGGCCAGATTTCGCCGCTGGCATATCAGGCTCAATGGAGGTAATGGCGAGTGTCTGCCCTGGATCCCAACCCACCCACCCGGTTTTCTCCACACCAACCGGTTCCGGCGTAACCGTGATGTGCAGCGTCTGGTCGCCACGCTGCACGGTGGCCGGTAGAGGAACACCTGCATTCAGCGCCTCCTTATACGAGGTGTCTTTCCAAAGGGGATTCTTCAGTTCATCCAGTTGAACGATGAGGTCGCCGGGCTTAATGCCAGCTTTGGCCGCAGGGCTATCCTCGGCAACCGCGCCAACCAGGGTTGGTTTGTAGGCGTAGGGATTGATCTCTGCTCCGTGCCAGTAGAGGCCCGTCGTCAGAACCAGCGCGCACACGATGTTCATCACTGGCCCCGCCAGCGCGATAATAAAGCGCTGCCAGCGCGGTTTGGAGAACAGTTCTGCCGGATCGCCAGTCACGCCGTCTTGTGGATACTCGCCCGCCATCTTTACGTAACCGCCTAGCGGCAACAGCCGCACGCAGTAGTCAGTGCCGCCCCGTATCACGCCGAACAAACGAGGTCCAAAGCCGAGGGAGAACGTTTCCACCCGTACTTTGAAGTATTTTGCTGCGAGAAAATGGCCTAATTCGTGGATGAAGACGAGGAATCCCAGCACGCCCACCATTGCCGGGATTTGATGAATATCGAACGCCATAAATGCTTCCTTTTCTATGCCTTAACCACTGCTCCACCCAGCATCGTCACCTGTCGCCGGGCTTCTTCACGCGCCTCAGAGTCGAACGACAACACCTCTGCTATAGATGCCGGTCGCGCGGTACTGGTCACTTCTAATACGTTTTCCACCAGCTTGGGGATGTGGTGGAAGCTGATCTGGCCGTCTAAAAATGCTGCTACGGCTATTTCATCGGCAGAATTGAGGGCAATCGTCTTGGCTCCGCCTGCCTCGACGGCTTCATAAGCTAGGCGCAGGCAGGGGAACTTTCCTAAATCGGGATTTTGGAAGTCGAGTCGCTGTAACTGCTTCAAATCAAAGCGCAAATCGCTTGCAATGCGGTCGGGATAGGTGAGCGCGTAGAGGATGGGCAGACGCATGTCTGTGACCGAAATTTGGGCAAGAATACTGCCGTCGTTGAACTCCACCAGCGAGTGAATCGTGGACTGGGGATGGATGATGACCTCGACCTGGCGCGGAGGTAAGTCGAACAAACGACAGGCCTCTATGACCTCGAAGCCCTTGTTCATCAACGTGGCGGAGTCAATGGTGATGCGGCGGCCCATCTTCCAGGTGGGGTGGTTCAGGGCGCGCTCGACAGTGATTCCGGGAAAGTCTTCCACCGGGGTGTTGCGGAAGGGTCCGCCGGAGGCCGTGAGCCAGATCTTTTCGACCTCATTTATGTGTCCACCACGGAGGCATTGGTGTACGGCATTGTGTTCGGAATCTATGGGCAAAAGCGGCACGTTTTTTCGTGCAGCTTCGGCGGTAATCAGGTCGCCTGCTGCGACCAGACATTCCTTGTTGGCGAGTCCGATTGCCTTGCCCGCTTTGACAGCTTCATAGGTAGCTTCGAGGCCTGCGACTCCGACGATGGCGCTTACTACAAAGTTAACCTCGGAGTGGGTGGCGGCCGCGACCGACCCGACTGTTCCGAAACCGATGGTGATGTCGCCTAAACCATGGCTGATGAGGTGCTTACGGAGCGAGTCTGCGTCGGGTTCAGTGGCGACGGAGACGATTTTAGGATGATATTTTTTGCACTGCTCGAAGAGGGAATCCAGGTTGCTGCCCGCGGCCAGCGAGGTGACCTGGAAGCGGTCAGGATAGGAATCTACGACGCTTAAAGTGCTGACGCCGATAGAGCCGGTGGAGCCGAGGATGGCGAGGTTTTTCATGTAAAAAATTCGAGCAAAAAGTCAAGGCAAAATAAAAAAATAATACATGTATGTTTTTGTATTCGACACTTTGCGCAAGAGGCACGTGAAAAATTGAACGAAAAGGCCAAAGTGACTAACTTGTAAATCAAACAAAGTACGGATGTTGCTGGGCGAGTTGCCTCGTCCGAGCTGCGCAATTTCTTTAGCGATTTTGCGAAATTTTTTTGAAAATCCAAAAAAACATATGTATGGTTTGCGATGTGAGCATTTTCGCGCAAAAAGGAGCGTGATTTCTGCGCTGGAAATTTCAAAAGGCGTGTTTCGTAAATCACACAAAAAGCGATGGTTACAGCACAATTTCGATGAGATTCTTTGCGCAAAATCTGTGAGCAATTCTTGCGAGAAAACCGTGAAGACTGTCAAAAAACTGTACATGAAGGAGTTGAGCTATTTTGTGAGCAAAAATCGCGTGCGTTTGGTGATGATTTTTCCACGCGGTGCCGCCCCTCCGGGGCTCAAATTTGGGGTGCTTCTTCCCACCGCTTACGCGGTGGGAAGAAGCCTGGCGTCCCGCTTTGCGGGACTGGTCGATTTAATTGTAGCGCGCGGGAGGGTTTCGGTGGGGGTGGGGATGTCCCCACATGGGGTCGGTGGGTCAGCCGTCCTTTCAGGACTTGATCGAGATTGTGCGCTCTACCCGGCACTGTGCTGCGCTGCGTACCGGGCTTACCTCATTCTGTGCCTTCGGCACGTTGGGGTGGTTACGAGGGCC
This sequence comes from Terriglobales bacterium, assembly GCA_038229415.1. GTDB lineage: Bacteria > Acidobacteriota > Terriglobia > Terriglobales > Acidobacteriaceae > JANXUR01. Next base: position 387 of record JBBROM010000006.1, on the reverse strand, counting down.
CACGTCTCGAAAGACGCGAGACGTGGGGCACCCGGCGGTGTTCGCATCCCACCCTAGCGCCGAACAGCACGGCGCGAGGGTGGGGCACCAGAGAGAACGGTTCGTGCAACGAAAATCCCCACCCTGTGTCGTACTGCCCCACTCAAGCCAACGGCGGGCTTGAATGGGCCACCGGCCCGTGGGTTTGAATTGGCCACCGGCGAAAACGCAAGGTCCCTCCACTTCGCTTGTTCGCTGCGCTCACGGCGCTGCGGTCGGGATGACACGTGGGTGCGAGACAGTGCATCCCACCCTAGCGCCGAAAGGCACGGCGCGAGAGTGGGGCACCGAGCGGTATGGGTTGAGTAGGGGTCCTTCGCTGCGCTCAGGATGACAACGGGAGGGTCG
>JBBROM010000005.1:0-260674 GCA_038229415.1 Terriglobales bacterium | reverse complement strand
TACTAGCGATTCCACCTTCATGGACTCGAGTTGCAGAGTCCAATCCGAACTGAGACGGTTTTTAGAGATTAGCATCACATCGCTGTGTAGCTGCCCACTGTCACCGCCATTGTAGCACGTGTGTAGCCCAGCCCGTAAGGGCCATGATGACTTGACGTCATCCCCACCTTCCTCCGACTTATCATCGGCAGTCCCACTAGAGTGCTCAACTAAATGGTAGCAACTAGAGGTAAGGGTTGCGCTCGTTGCGGGACTTAACCCAACATCTCACGACACGAGCTGACGACAGCCATGCAGCACCTACGCAGCAGTCTCTTGCGAGAAAGGGATGTTTCCACCCCGGTCCACTGCGCTTCGAGCCCAGGTAAGGTTCTTCGCGTTGCGTCGAATTAAACCACATGCTCCACCGCTTGTGCGGGCCCCCGTCAATTCCTTTGAGTTTCAGCCTTGCGACCGTACTCCCCAGGCGGATCGCTTATCGCGTTAGCTTCGGCACGACGGGATTGGGTACCCGTCACACCAAGCGATCATCGTTTAGGGCTAGGACTACCAGGGTATCTAATCCTGTTTGCTCCCCTAGCTTTCGTGCCTCAGCGTCAGTTACAGTCCAGTGTGCCGCTTTCGCCACAGGTGTTCCTCCCGATATCTACGCATTTCACCGCTACACCGGGAATTCCACACACCTCTCCTGTACTCCAGTCCAGCAGTTTCGCCTGCAGCCTCCGAGTTGAGCTTGGAGATTTCACAAGTGACTTGCTGAACCGCCTACGCACCCTTTACGCCCAATAATTCCGAACAACGCTTGCACCCTCTGTATTACCGCGGCTGCTGGCACAGAGTTAGCCGGTGCTTCTTCTTCCGGTACCGTCATCATCTTCCCGGTCGAAAGGAGTTTACAATCCAAGGACCTTCATCCTCCACGCGGCGTTGCTGCGTCAGGGTTTCCCCCATTGCGCAAAATTCCCCACTGCTGCCTCCCGTAGGAGTCTGGACCGTGTTTCAGTTCCAGTGTGGCCGTGCGCCCTCTCAGGCCGGCTACCGATCTTTGCCTTGGTAGGCCATTACCCTACCAACTAGCTAATCAGCCGCGACCCCCTCCTTAAGCGAATTGCTCCTTTGATCTCGCGATATTATGCGGTATTAGCCCAGGTTTCCCTAGGTTATCCCCCACTCAAGGGCAGGTAGTCACGTGTTACTCACCCGTGCGCCACTGTACTCATGGATTGCTCCACTTTCTCGTTCGACTTGCATGTGTTAGGCACGCCGCCAGCGTTGATTCTGAGCCAGGATCAAACTCTCGTTTGAAACCTGTCTCCGTTCTTGTAAGACGGAGCGCCATGTCATCCGCAGACGACATGGACTTAATTGTTAGAGCAGATTACTCAAACAATGCCCAAATGTGTTTCTTCGACTGGCATATTCAACCCGGTTGTCAAAGACCTGCGGCTTCTGCCTGAGCAGCCCGCTTCGGTCAGAGGAGTGGCTCTTGCCACTCATCCTCGAACTTGTTGCCTTCCAGCTTCGCTTTACCCCGCCATTACTTCTGACTAGGAGAGCCTACGCTCGTGTACCGCTGCGAAGCCTTCGCTGCATCTCGGCTAAAAACGCCAGAGCAATGCAGTCGTGGCAAAATTCAATAAAGATCTGTATGAGGTTCTTGCGTCTTGCGCTAAGACCCTGCGGGAAGCTTTTGTCCCCGCATCGAGGCTCCGTGACCCGGAACCGAGTTGGCTGGCTACTGCACTTTCGTTGCTGCTAGCCTTACAGACGGTTACAGCCTCGCACTGCGAGGCGACTCAATTGCTCTCGACTTGATTGACTATAGCAGCCACATTCGAGTCGCGCAACCCCTTTCACAAGTTTTTTTAGAAATTTTTCTGCACAACCCCATTTCGGCCACCGAACTGCTATCAATCCAGTGCACCTTCTGAGCAAATTCCACCGTCGCAGCAACCCATGATGCTCACAAGTGATTCATTCTAAACAGATCGTTCCGGGTGCCCCACTCTTGTCCGCGCACTTTGCGGACAGGGTGGGGATTTTGCCAGACCCCCACGCCGACCGGTGGCCCATTCAAGCCTTCTTTTGGCTTGAGTGGGAGGGACCCTGCGTGAATGGGGATTTTCAGCAACTGCAAAGGACAGATGGTGCCCCACCCTCACGCCGCGCTTTTCGGCGTTAGGGTGGGATGCAAAGCTGTGGGTGCCTAACGTCTCACGCAGGTTAGAGTCGTGAGAATGCAAGGTGCCGTGTAAGCCACCCTTACCCACGTGCCGAAGGCACAACCCGATGTAAGCCCGGCACGAAGCGCAGCGGAGTGCCGGGTACGTGCCGAAAAGCGATCCAGTCCTGATAAGGACGACTGACCGCCCCCTATATCCCAAACCAGACCTTCGCATGCCCCCAGCTATTCTCCTGACCAATCACCCAACGCAGCGCCGTGTCATCCTGCGTAAACAAAATACGATCCGCATGCAACGGCCCATCCGGCACATCAAACACCACGGCTATCTCCGCCGATTGTCCTGGCAGCAACGGTGCCGCATCCGCGGGGATAGCCAACGCCTGCTGCCCCGCCAAGTCGGTGTCGAGCCGATGTCCGAATGCGTCGCCCAGAAACGCATGATGCGGATTGGGCGCAAGTGTCGCATCCTTCGGACGCTGCGGCGAAGTCGTCGCCTCATCAAACCGCGCCTTCATGTGCACCACATAGAACGTACCCTTGGCTTGCACCATCTTCGCGCCTTCCCCCAGCGTCTTGCGCTGCTCCACTCCCGTCACCGAATACGCCAGATGACAATCCAGTTCACACAAATGCTTCTCCACGCCCACCGCCAACACCTTCTCTTGACTAACCGCCGAAAACCCCAGCAGCAGCAGCAGATAAAACGCCGCCCCACCCCCAGCCGTCATCAACGCCAATCGCGCCAGCCGCATCTTGTGCACAAATGCACAAACAATCGCGCTTAAGATAATCAGAAAGAACCCGCCAAATCCCGCCAAAAACAATAGCGCCGATAGATGCGCTTCCAAAGTAAAATCCGTCTGCATAAGTCCTCCTCCATCAATTTTTCCCAACCGACCCCCGGGTGCCCCACGTCTCGCGCCGTTCGAGAGTGGGAACGTAAACCGCAGGCGTCCCCAAAACCCGCCGGGTGCCCCATCCTAAACGCGCTTTTTGCGTTTAGGGTGGGGTCTTTCGCTTCACTTCGCACTAGTGCCACCACCCACACGACTTCCCACAAATAACTTCACATCACAAAGTGCCGAGTCAAAAAAATACCCCCTACTTTCGCGCCGCCCGCACAAACGCTTCCATCTCCGTCAGATACTGGTCAAGCGCCTTGCGCCCCACCGCCGTCAACCGATATTCCGTCCGCGGAACCCGCGCGTAAAACGACTTGTCGCAAGCCACATACCCCGCCTCCTCCAGCTTGCGCGCATGCACGCTCAGGTTGCCATCGGTGGTCGCCAGTAAACGTTTAATATCCGAAAACGTCAGCGATTCATTCGCCGCCAAAGCCGTTACCATTCCGAGCCGCAAACGCTCGTGAATGATGCGGTCAAAACTCGGCAACGTACTCGCCAGCGCCACCGCTTCCGCAGGCCCCGAGCGCCTTGTTTTTTCGATGAGTTTTTTGCCACGCCGCAGACCCGTGATGACTTCGCTTGTCGCCGATTTTTTCGCCGCTGCCGCTCTGCTTTTGCCGCCGATTTTATCCACCATGCCGCCTCGCAATCACCACTCCAAATCCGATGTTTACTATCCCAAATCCCAGCCCCAATAACGCATTGCCCCACGCCGCAGGAGCCAGCACTGCAATCCATCCAAGCCCTAGAAAACACGCGCCCATTGCCGGTACCAGCGGTACCGACGCCATACCCCCCGCCAGCACAGCCGCGCCATAAGTAAGCAACCAAGCCGCAGGCAACAGATCCGGACGCCCCGCGCGATACAGCGCCAAAGACAACGCCGCGCCCGCCGCCAACGGCGGAAGAAACCCTTGCGCAAATCGCTGCGCCGGACCGCTCACTAAGGGCAGCCCCACGCGATGCGCCTTCCAACGCATCGCAAACACCGCGAGCAGGACCGCCGCGCCGCACGCAGCCAGCCACACCTGCGCCGCGCGCGCGTCGAAAATCTGCGAGCCTCTCGGGCCAAAAAAATACTCCTCGCCCCCGCTGGCAATCCAAGCCGCGGCGAGCGCGATCACTCCTGCGCCCACCTGTCCCCAACCCGAGGCGGTGGTGAAGCGTTCGGAGCGCGACATGGTCTCGCGAATATAGCGCAGGTCGGCGAGCGCCTGGGCGTCGGCTTCGTGCGGAGCGTTGTGCAAGGCGATGCGGGGTTGGTGTGTCCGCTGATGTTGGAGGCGTCGCGCCATGGTTGGAATGTACGCCGGGGTGCATTGATTGTCAAGAACTTTGTGATGCAGAGTTGTGGGCAGCGCCTTCCAGAGAGTACGCTGGCCCCCCGCGGCATGACGCACCTGTCGTTGTGGCTGATGCGGCAGGGGATTCAGTTGCACTGGTGCCGGGTGCGGCACCCTCATCCGGGAACTCAACCTGAGCACCGGGCAGTCGACGATCCTCGACTGCCCGGTGCTGGGTGACTTCTCCTAAACCCTAACTGTAAGGAATGTCCGGAGACAACCTGTAAAGCATCTCCCGGGACTGGACAGGATTTCGAGACGTGGGTTTGCAAGAACGGTCAACCAGCCCAACGACCCGCACACTTTTCGCTTGCCCAGCCGCACCCCCCGCGCTAACCTAGCCTTGGGCTACCCTGACTGGCTTCCCCCCACCTACCAGTCTCGTAAGTAACTCCACCTCGGGCAGTCGTTGCGCACGCGGCATCACCGTCCCCACAACCCGAAAGAGGCCACCGATGAAACACGCAAACCTGAAGCATCGCAACGAGAAAATCCTTAGCTTAGCCGCAATCGCTCTCGTACTAATGGCACTCGCGTCCACTGGCACCGCCCAAACCGAGTCCGTTCTCTTCAGCTTCAATTACGCGAACGGCAGTTTTCCCATTGACGGTCTAGTAGCCGACAGTAAGGGGAATTTGTACGGAACCACTTACTATGGCGGCACCAACAATAGCAATAATGGTGTCGCCTTTGAACTTTCTCCCCCCGCGTCCCAGGGAGGTACTTGGACGCAAACTGTAATCTGGACTTTCCAAGGCGGTGCCGACGGCGCGAATCCAGAGTTCACTCTCGCGATTGACAAGGCTGGCAACTTATATGGGATCACCTATGCTGGCGGCGATTCTGTATGCAAGTGCGGTACAGCCTACAAACTCAAGCCCCCTGCAACTTTGGGCGGAGCGTGGGCCAAGAAAATTCTCCATACGTTTGTTGGCGGTAACACAGACGGCGCAAATCCGTGCGGTGGTTTGATACTGGATTCAAGGGGAGCGGTCTACGGAGTTACCCAAAATGGCGGATCTATCGCTGCGGGCACTGTATTTAAGATCGCCTCGGTTCCGGGCGGCAGATTTGCTGAGACAATCTTGAACGATACCATTGCCCTGCCCAATGGAAATCTCGTGTTTGACTCATCAGGCTCACTTTACGGGACTGACTACTATGGAGGCCAGGGTTGTGGAACGGTCTTCCAACTGTCGCCAACCGCAAGCGGCGTTGGTCAATGGATTTATTCTGATTTGTACGTCTTCGATTCCACCAACGGGGGTAAGAGTGGTTGCTCGCCGTTTAGCGGGCTGACAATAGATAGTCGTGGGCAGTTATACGGCTTTACGACCGCGTGCGGGGCATTCGGCGGCGGAACTTTCTATCGGGTGAAACCGCCCGCCACTGCGGGCGGTTCGTGGAGGGGCGAGACGCTCTACGCTTTTACGCAGGCAGGCGGCACGCGCCCGTTTGGGAAGCCCCTGCTCGACCCAATGACGAGCGAATTCTACGGCACCGCCCTAAATGATGGAGCGAAAGGCTTAGGTACCGTTTATAAACTGGTTCCTCCTGCCGTAGTCGGTGGAGCGTGGACGGAAACCGTCTTGCATAGCTTTACCGGGACGCCTGACGGCGGCGATCCGTTTTCTAGTCTGATTAAGGATGCGAATGGTGTGCTGTATGGAACGACACTATTCTCAGGCTCGACCGGCTATGGCACTGTATTCTCAGTCACTCCGTAGGCACTGAGGAGGGGGCGGCGCACTCAACCCGCCCCCCTACCTCGCCCTACTTCACTCCCGCCCTCACCTCGCCCTTACTCAGCCGCGCGCGAATCTCATCCCCAGCCTTCACCTGCGCCGCATCCTTCAGCAAATTCCCCTGCGCGTCAAACACCAGCGAATACCCGCGATCCAAAATCGCCAGCGGAGACAGCGCTCCCAGCGTCCCCCCCAGCGACTCCACCCGGCTCGCCGCCGCGTTCAGCCGATGCCGCATCGCCGCTTGCAACGCCGCGCCCTTCGCGGCCAACTCGCGCTGCGCCTCATGCAAGCGCAGCCGCGGATCCTGATGCCGCAATCCCGAACTCGCCGTCTCCCACTCACGCCGCGCCAGCGCAATCGCCCGCCGCGTTGCGCCTTCCAGCCGCGACTCCAGCCCCACCACCTCCCGCCGCCGCCGCGCCAGCACATCGCCCATGCGCGCAAACGCACCGTGCTGCGCTAGCGCCGTCAGCTTGCGGTCGCACAGCAGCAACTGATACTCCGCCGCCCGCGCCAGCCGCCGATGCAGCGCCTCCGCCTCATCTTCAATTTCCTGCCGGCTGCGAATCACCATCTCCGCCGCCGCCGACGGCGTGGGCGCGCGCAAGTCGGCCACAAAATCCAGAATCGTAAAGTCGGTCTCGTGCCCCACGGCCGAAATCAGCGGAACCCGCGACTCCGCCGCCACCCGCCCCAGCGCTTCATCATTAAACGCAGCCAAGTCCTCCGCCGACCCACCCCCACGCGCGATGACGATCACGTCTACTGATTCTTCTTTGTTTGCGGGGCTGTTCAGCCACCGAATCCCCGCTGCCACCTCCGCCGCCGCACTCTCCCCCTGCACCTGCGCCGGATAAATCAGCACATTCGCCGAATAGTGCCGCCGCCGCAACACCTGCAAAAAATCCTGCAACACCGAACCCGACGCAGAAGTGATCAGCCCAATCGTCCTCGGCAGCGCAGGCAGCGGACGCTTGCGCGCCGCGTCAAACAATCCCTCCGCCTGCAGCCGCGCCTTCAACTGCTCAAACGCCAGTTGCAGCGCGCCCGCGCCCTGCGGCTCCATGTGCTCGGCGTAAAGTTGCAGCTCGCCGCGCGCGTCATACACCGTGACGCGCCCACGCACCAGCACCGCCATCCCGTTTTCCAACCGAAATCGCAACAGCCGCGCCTGCGACCGAAACATCACCACGCGAAGCTGCGCCGCGTCGTCCTTGAGCGTGAAATAAAGATGCCCACTCGGCGCCGGACGATAGTTCGACACCTCACCCTGCAGCCACACGTCGGCATACTCGCGCTCAATCTCGCCCCGCACCGCCGCAACCAGATCAGCCACAGCCCAAAGGCGGCGCTTGGGCGTAAGGGGCACACGCGCCTCAATCCCCGTGCGCACGTCCGTCTCACTCATTTCCGGGACAGCAGAATTCCGCGGCGCGGCAATGCTTTCGCGGGAAGCAATTCTCTCCGCCGCAGAAGTCTTCTCTGGAACCGAAAACAAGAACCCAAGTTGTGGCGACTCATCAGCCATAGGCAAAAGTGTAACGCGGAGGGACGATCTCAGCTCGGCAAAGCCGATAAAGAGTCCCGCAAAGCGGGACGAAGGCGAAAGCCGGGCACGTAAGCGCCGGGTTAGGCAACATCGCGCACGAGTCCCGCTAGGGACGGCACGCACCAAAGCCCGCCAATAAAAATCTGGTGATGCACAAACGGTAGAGCGGCGCTTCCAGCGCCGCGTGAGCAGACCGCGAAAAATGTGGCTTTAGCCACTGGGGTAAGTCTTGCTGCAAGTTGGCGGGAACTCACCTCTGGGGCTAAAGCCCAATTTCTTGGTGGGCCTTCCCGCGCGGCTGGAAGCCGCGCTCTACCATTCGCGCCTCGCCCAACTTTATCGACGAGTAGAAGAAGACTTTCGGCCCTTCGCACCGACTGGACAGGTGAGGCACCTGTCTCCCCACAAGCTACCCCCGCCCCAGCTTCGCCATCACCAGCCGTATCTCTTCAAACGTAATCTCTTCCGGCAGCACATCCTTGACTGGACGCAGCTTCGCCACTCCCAACTGCGCACACGCCGCCTCAATCTGCTGTACCTTGTCAGCACTTACCCAACCCGCGTCCCACGCGTAGTCGCCATTCTCCACCAGCGCGCAGACTAAGTTCACCACCGTGCCCAGCTTCACCTCGCGACGCTCGGCAATCTCCTCCAGCCGCATACCTTCGCGCAGCATCGCCAACGTCTGTTGCGCCGACTTACCTTCGGGCGACGGGCCGTGACGATCTACAGTGACCTGCGTTTTTGCGGGCGCATATTCCCCGAGTAACTGCACAATCTCTTCTCCATACAACTCCGTCTTCCGATCGCCAAAGCCGGGGATGGCCCGCACCTCGGCCAGCGAGCGCGGCAGGCGGCGGCAGATTTCGTCGAGCATGGAATCGTGCGCGACCACGAAGGCCACGGTATTCTGCCGCTTTGCGGCATCGCGCCTCCACTCGCGCAGGCGCTCCTTCAACGCTTCGTCAATCTCGCCATCGCCGTCAGCCGCTGTGCGGCGTCGCGTTCGGGGCGCTTTAGCAGTCTTTCCTGTAATCGAATCCACCGCGCCCGCAACATTTTTTCCCAGCCACTCCGGCACATATCCGCACACATCACACGCATCGCAGCGATCCCACTTCGGCGTCTCGCCAAAATGACTGCACACCGCGCGATGCCGACAGCGCGGCAGGTTCACAAATCCACGCACATCGCGGACGCACTGCTCGGTCCGCGCCCGCTCGCTCTCATCATTCAACTGACGGCAAAAATAATCCAGCAGCATAAAGTCTTTTTTCTGCCACAGCATCACGCAGTCCGCCGCCTCGCCATCGCGCCCCGCGCGCCCCGCCTCCTGGTAATACTGTTCAATGGACTTCGGCAGCGATAGATGAATCACCGCCCGCACCGCCGCTTTGTTAATGCCGAGTCCGAACGCGACCGTGCCTACCATCACCCGCACCTCGTCGCTCATCCACGCTTCCTGATTTCGCCTCCGCTCGCCCGCCTCCATCTTGCCGTGATAGCCAATCGCCGCAATTCCCGCGGCCCGCAGCGTCTCCACCGTCTCTTCCACCCGCGCAATCGTCGGCGAATACACAATCACGCTGCTGCCCGCATACTGCCGCAGTCCGCGCACCAGTAACTTCTCTTGCGAGTTACTCCCGCACTCCTGCACCACATAGCGCAAGTTACTCCGATGGAAACTGGCAATGTACTTATGCGGATTCTGCATCTTGAGCTGATGCAAGATATCGTGCCGCACCCGCTGCGTCGCGCTCGCCGTAAACGCCGCCACCGGCACTCCCGGACAGTGCTCGCGCAACCGCGCCAGTTGCCGATAGTCCGGACGAAACTCGTGTCCCCACTCGGAGATACAGTGTGCTTCATCAATCGCAAAAAAACTCAGCGGCAGGGTGCGCAGCCAATCAATCGTAGACTCCATCGCCAGCCGCTCCGGCGAAAGATACAACAACCGATACGCGCCCTCGCGTGCCTGGCGCTTGATCTCCGCCTGCGCCGCGCCGCTCACCGAACTGTTCAGCACCGCTGCCGGAATCCCCATCTGGTCGAGCTGCGCTGCCTGATCCTGCATCAACGCAATCAGCGGAGAAACCACCACCGCCGTTCCGCCCATCACCACTGCGGGCAACTGATAGCACAACGACTTGCCGCCGCCCGTCGGCATCACCACACAGGTGTCGTGCCCGCCCACAATGCTCTGCACCACCCGCTCCTGCAGCGGACGGAACGAATCATATCCCCAAAATTTGTGCAGCACAGGCAACAACGCCTCGGCGGAGAATGCGGAAACCATAGCTGCCATCCTCGCCGGAATAGCAGGCGAAGGTCAAGCGAACGCGCACCGCCTCAGGAAACCCCGCGTGCCGAAGGCACAGCCCGAAGTAAGCCCGGTACGCAGCGCAGCGGAGTGCCGGGTTGAGCGCCCACCCACGCATCAAGTCCTGAAAGGACGACTGCCCCCCACCACCACCGTGTCATCCCGACCGGAGCCATGCTTCGCGAATTGCGAAGCATGGCGCAGTGGAGGGACCCTGTGTTTCGAAAATCAGCCGCCCGTTGAAGAAGGACCGGTGGCCCATTCAAGCCCGCCGTTGGCTTGAGTGGGGCAGTTCGATGCCGGGTGACCCGCGTCTCGCGAATCTCGAGATGCGGGAACGCAGCCCGACGGAAACGAATGCATCGAAGAATCTCCTGTGGGGACGGGCGCCCTCGCCCGTCCATTCGGGGCAAGGCCCCGAAAGCCTTTCGCCCGCCCGTAACCCGCGCGAGCCTACAGCTTGATCAAGGTTTTCCATCCTAGCCCGTAGGGCGGAGCTCCACCGTTAGCCCAGCGCGAAGCGCTGGGTAAGCCTGGCCGCTCGCAATAGATGTAGGAACGAACCGGGTGCCCAGTCCAAGCTCCGTTTGGGCGGGTCTTTGACGCTCGAACTTAAGAGTAGGGTTGACTTCTAGACTCTACTGGCGCATTCTCAGGGCGTTACATTGAGGACTTTAGGTAGGGGGTAAAATGAAATTATCCGTCACTCTTCTTTGTTGTTTGTTCCAGTGTTTGCCGTTGTGGAGCGCCGATTTTCAAAAGGCAAAGATCGTCTCAATCGGAAAGAGCAGCATCAGTGGTGCACCAACAGTAATCAATAGTCAACCGGTTCAGCCACTAGCAGGGCCTCCGATCCCTGGCTCGGGCACTCTTATCATCCCCAATTCCGCGCCGGTTGTTTTGCTCACCGTCGAGATGGGCGGCGTTCAGTATACCGCTCAGTATTTTCCAAGGAATCTCTATGGCAAGCATGGCTTTCAAAGGAAGGCAATAAGCCTCGGCGCTGAGGTGGAGGCACGCGTTGACAGCGACATTAGGCGCGGAAACTTCCTACGCCATTGGACCGAAGACGAGCTTGTGTTACAGACGCCCGAAGGTTCCACTGTTTTGGGGGTCGTTGTTCAGAAATCGCTAACCAGCAGCCCTGTCATACCAAAATGAAAAGGTAGGCTGCGAGAGCAATTGCACCACAGCATAATGCTCATGAGGCGTCTGAAGGGTCCGGAAACACGAGCGGATGACCATCCTTACACCGGATTTTGTCCAACTTCCATGTGGACGATTCCGCTAGCACAACTTCTCTTGAAGTGCCCGGAGTGCGAAGGGTCACCAATCGAACCCCAAGTAAGCAATGATCGTCGGTGCAGCCTGCCGCGAAAACTACCGGCTCTGGATATCGCCAGTTCGTCGCGTCGCGCGGTCCGGCCATTGGGGCGTCAGGGGATTTTCCCTCGAAGTTGTACCAAAAACCTGTCTTGCAGCGCGGGCAGATGAAAACAACAGGCGACTCACCTGCGACTTGTTCGAGCGCGGTTGCAGAACACCATTGCGTCGGTCCGCAATCTGGGCACGGAATGTTATAAATGGCGTCCACAGGCTGATGACTCCCTCGAATCACATCGTATGCTTCAAATCGTATGCTGTGCAACGTGCTGTGGCCGATGGCCCACTCAAGCCCGCTTCTGACTTGAGTGGGATAGGTTCTACACTGGGAGAGGATTCCACTCGCGCAACTTGCACATCGCGCAGCGCGAAAGCTAAATTAACTACAAGAGTGGGAGTCACCCATGAAAAAGCCCATACCCATCGAATCTGCCACCGCCCAAATAGACGCCAAGATCAAAAACCTCGCCGACTGGCGCGGCGATACCCTCGCCCTTATGCGCAAGCTCATCCACGACGCCGACCCAAACATCGAAGAAGAGTGGAAATGGGTGAAGGCAACGAGCCCCGGCACCCCCGTCTTCTCCCATGACGGCATCGTCTGCACCGGAGAAACTCACAAGCAGGTCGTCAAGCTCACCTTCGCTCGCGGAGCCTCCCTGCCCGATCCCAAGCAACTCTTCAACGCCAGCCTCGAAGGCAACGTGCGCCGTGCCATTGACCTCCGCGAAGGCGAGAAGATCAACCAAGCTGCCTTCAAGCAACTCATCCGCGCCGCAGTAGCAGCCAACGCCGCAGCCCTCGCGCAACGGATAGCCAAGAAGAAGTAAGCCGGGTGCCCCACGTCTCGCGCTGCGGATTGGGGCTGCGTTATGGTGCCGCCCCTACGGGGCTCTAAAACTTTTTCCGTGCTGACCCCGGGCTTACGCCCTGGGCTATCTTGTTCCGCCGCTTACGCGGCTGGGGTGGTGGCGCGGAATTCGCCCGGCTTGGACGGACAGGGTGACTGGCTTACACCTGCATCGGGGGAACTTCGTCCCACCGTCGTTTGTTTATATGCCCCCGGCTGAATTTTTGGGCGGGCAGCCGCTTCGCCCTGCGGGCGACTGGACGGGCGAGGGCGCCCGTCCCCACACAGGCTTCTGGCGAGCGTTTGCAACCACGCGAGATTTGGTTACAGCAAGATTCGCAGCACGGGTTGCGGCTTCACTTCTTCGAAGATGCGGGTGAGCAGGGCTTCTGGGGTTTCTTCGGGGAGCATGTGTCCGTGGAAGTCTAGGCCGAAGGGTTCGCGGGCGTTGGGCAGGGCGTCGTACAGCGTCGTCGCTGCGAACTTGGCGCAGAGGGGGTCTTTCGCGCCCCACAGGATTTCTGCTGGGGCGTCTAACTTGGCGAGGGCTGGCAGTAAGTCAGATTGCGCGGGATTTGCCAGCGTTCGCATTCCTTCACTGCTCTGCTCCGTCATGCGGAAGAAGGCGCCGGGGGCGATGCGGCGCCTGTCACTTACGCTGCGAATAAAGGGGAACTTATAGGCGTCCACTACGCGGGCGGCGAGCGCCTGATTGCCGGTGGTGCTCACGGCGGCGGGGATGGAGAGATTGAGGGCGTCGTCGGCCCAGCGGGCGAGCGGGCCGCCGATGCCGAGGCACAGAGCGGGCTTGAGGCGCACCTGTCCGGCGATGGGCGAGGGCGCGAGCCAACTGTTGACCAGCACCAGCTTGCGAATACGCTGGGGATTGCGGGCGGCGTAGTCGAGGCCGATGGGGCCAGCCCAGTCGTGCATGACCAGCATGATTTTTTGCGCGCGGAAGGCGGAGTTTTCTTCGGCGAGTGCATCGAGCAGCGCTTCGAGATCGGCGGAGTGCTGCTGGATGGAGTGATAGGCCGCGTTGACGGGTTTGTCGGAGAGGCCGAAGCCGATCCAGTCGGGCGCGATGACGCGATAGCGGTCGGCGAGGCGGGGAATCAGCGTCCGCCAGAGGAACGACCATGTGGGATTGCCGTGTAAAAGGATGACCGGTGGCGCGAGTGGCGAGCCGAGTTCGACGAAGCTCATGCGGTGGCCGTTGATCGTGGCCGTGCGCGGTGAAAAGGGATAGAGTTCGCGCAGCCATGGGGGGAGTGCGGGGTCGGCGGGCGCAGCGAGGATTGCGGAAATGGGGGGTTGGGTCATAGGCATCTGAATATGATTCGCGAATCGAGTTGAGCGGATTGTTAGTTCTATTTTACGCGTGCGTATACAGGGTGGGGCATCGGCAGAGTCGTGACGGTTTTGAGTCTTCGAAAAACCCGACGGTCTCAGTCGTCCCTTCGGGACTTGCAATGTGGGGGCGGTGTAAGCCCGGCACTCCGCTACGCTCCGTGCCGGGCTTACTTCGGTTGTGCCTTCGGCACGAAGCTTTCGGAGTTTTGCTCCGACTGGGCAGGCGAGGGCGCCCGTACCCACACACAGGCCTATCTTCGTCGCGCGCAACGGAAGCATTCGGAGCTTTGCTCCGAATGGGCAGGTGAGGCACCTGCCCCCACACTTGCTTGGCCTAGCCTTAGCTGCCTGCCCCACGCTTGGTTGGCTTGGCTAGCGTTGCTTGGCTCGCTTGACTTGACTCGATTTGCTTCGCCTTGGCAGGCTTTGCCTCATGCGCGTACTGATGTTCACGAACCCGTACAGTTAGAATGAAGCTATTGGTGCTGTTCGCCAAACGGACAGCACGGGCACACTCCACGAAAGGAATGACATGACGAATCTGCTCGGCCGATTGCCGCAAATGTCGCTTCTTTCTGCGCTGGATATTTTGCTGGTGGCGTTGCTCATTTACGGCTTTCTGGTGCTGATCCGCGGCACTCGCGGGCAGCCAATGCTGATTGGCGTGGGCGTTCTGGTTGCAATCTATTACGGCGCGCGCCTCGCCGGATTGAACACGTTGAACTATGTGCTAGGCGCGGCTTTGCCGTATGCCATGTTCGCCATGATCGTGATCTTTCAGCACGAGATTCGGCAGGGGCTGGTCAAGCTCGGGCGCATGTTGAGCTTCAATCGCTCCATGGGCGACTCGGCTGATATTTACGACGACATTGTGCTGGCTGCGGGGCGCTTCTCGGAAGAACGCATCGGCGCACTGATTGCGATTGAACGCGAAGTGGGCTTGCGCACGTATCTGGAAAGCGGCGTGCCGATGGGCGCGCAAATTTCTTACGACTTGCTGGTCACCATCTTCCAGAAGGGCGCTCCGCTGCATGATGGCGCAGCCATTGTGCAGCGCGACAAGATTGCAGCTGCGGCGTGCTTTCTGCCGCTTTCCACCAAGCCGTTGCTGGCCAAGGAGCTGGGGTCGCGGCATCGCGCGGGCATTGGCCTGACCGAAGAAACCGACGCGGTGGTGGTGATTGTCTCGGAAGAATCGGGACACATCACTTTGGCGCACGGCGGGAATCTGGAGCGTGATCTTACCTCTGCGCAGTTGCAGCGACGCTTATCAGAACTAGTACCGCGCTATGTGCCTTCGATGAATGTAGATGCCGAGACTGTGCCGCTGCCGCATCCTCTGACGGAGGGTAAAGGATGAACTCTCCGAAAACGAGTGTGCGCAAAGCGGGCCGGTTTTTCTATCGCTTGTTTGTAAGGGATTTTTGGCTGAAGCTGGTGGCCCTGATGCTGGCATTTTTATTTTGGCGCGCGGTCGCCAACGATCCGCAAGCGGAAACCACGATTAACGTGCCGCTGGAATTGCATCGTATTCCGGATGGACTGGAGATCAGTTCAGAGACGATCTCTGAAGTGCAGTTGCGCCTGCGAGGCGCGGCCAGCAAGATTCGCGAGCTGCGTCCGCGCGAAGTCCACGTGGAACTTGACCTGGCAAACACTCCGTCGGGCGAACATACTTTTGAGCTGACGCCGCGCCAGGCGCATCCGCCCAGCGGCATTGAAGTGTTGCAGGTGCTACCCGCGCAGTACCGCATCAGTCTCGACCGGCACGCAACGAAGATGGTGGAAGTAAGGCCGCACGTGTTGGGCACATTCGCTTCCGACCGGCACATTGCGCAGGTCATGACTGACCCCATGTGGGTGAAGATCGCCGGGCCCGCCCACCGCCTCGCTGAAGTGGAGTCAGCCTCCACTGACCCGATTGACGCGAGCGGCACCATGGCGCGCGAAACCTTCGTGACGCGGCCGTATGTTGCCGATCCACTGGTGCAGATTTCGAATCCCCAACCCATTCGTGTAACTGTGGTGATGCAGGAGGCAGGTTCTGGCAGCGTGCCGAAACCGCCTCATGCTACAACTGCCCCACACTAGGAACCTTACTCAGCATGACGCAAACGAAACGACAACTTTTTGGCACGGATGGCATTCGCGGTGTGGCGGGCGACTTTCCGTTGAATCGCGAGACGGTGTACGCCATTGGGCGGGCCCTTGCGCACGATCTGATACATTCACGGCCTGTGCCCCGCGTACTGCTGGGCCAAGACACCCGCGAGTCATCGGGCTGGATCGCGGATGCTTTGGCGGCTGGCCTGCGGTCGTGTGGGGCGGAAGTTGCCAGTGCGGGCGTGATTCCAACTCCTGGCGTGGCGTTTCTTGCGCGCACGCGTGGCTTCGATGCAGGTGTTGTGCTTTCGGCGTCGCACAATCCTTGGACTGACAACGGCATCAAGGTATTTTCGGGCGATGGCTACAAGCTGCCGGATGCCGAAGAGCTGGAGATTGAACGCGAGATTTTTGCGCAGATTGCGGCGGGCGGAACGGCCGCAAATTCTGCAACGCTGGCGGGTGTGCCCAGCTTGCCGGGCGACGCCGCGTTGCGCCAAGCATATATCGGGTGGCTGCGGGCACAAGCGACGACTGATCTAAGCAGCCTGCGCATTCTGGTGGATTGTGCCAATGGCGCTGCTTCCGCAGAAGCACCAGAGTTGTTCCGCGCCTGCGGCGTTGATGCGACGATTCTGCATGCATCGCCGGATGGCCGCAATATAAATGATGGTTGCGGTGCGCTGCATCCCAAGACGCTGGGCGCCGCGATGCACGAGGCGGAGATGCGTGGAGAGCATTATGACTTGGGCGTGACGTTTGATGGCGATGCGGATCGCGCTCTTTTCTGCGATGCGGCAGGGAACGTAGTGAATGGCGATGGGGTGCTGCTACTGTGCGCGCGCGACATGCAACATCGCGGAAGATTGTCGGGGAATACCGTGGTGGGCACAACGATGGCGAACATGGGGCTGGAGGTGGCGCTGCGCGGGTCGGGCATTGCGCTACTGCGCGCCGATGTGGGCGACAAGTATGTGCTGGAGCTGATGCAGAAGTCTGGCGCGACACTTGGTGGCGAGCAGTCGGGCCACATTTTGTTTCGCGATAGCGAAGCTACGACCGGCGACGGCATGTTCACGGCGCTGCGCGTGATGGATGTGGTGGTGCGCTCGGGTAAATCGCTGGCAGAATTAATTGCAGATCTGAAAGTGTTCCCACAGGTGATCAAGAATGTGCGAGTGCGCGAGAAGAAGCCGCTGAGTGAGATTGCGGCGGTGCGCGACGCGATAGACGCTGCCGATGCGCAGTTGCGCGAGCGCGGGCGGGTGGTGGTGCGCTACTCCGGCACCGAAGCGCTGGCGCGTGTGATGATCGAGGCTGAGTCAGAAGCGGAGATGCACACGCTGGCCGATGCGATTGTTGAGGCGATTCAGCGCGAGTTGGGAGCGTAGCTTGATCCGCAATCCGCGACTGGCGCTGATCGGTTTCTTTCTATTGATGGAAGCGGTCTTATGGGTGCTGGGTCACGGCTATGGATGGAAGTTGCTGGGCATCGTGGATCTGCTGCTCTATGTATTCGGCGTTGCAGTGCTCGGCTGGTTCGTGTTCGTCGTGGTGGGCCGCAAACTATGGCGCGCGCGCCGCATTCGAGGATTTCGTGAAGATCGTCTGCTGCGCGAGGCAGCGTCGCGCAAATCATTCAAGCAATAGCACTCGAGCTAATCCATATCACGCCAATTTTTGCCTACGCCCACTTCGGCCACTAGCGGCACACTGAGCGCGTGTGCGTTTTCCATCTGGTGCTGCACCAGTGTGCGCATCTCTTCTACTTCGCTCTCTGGAACTTCGAACACGAGTTCGTCATGCACTTGCAGCGTCATGCGCGACGCGAGTTTGCGTTCGCGGATGGCGGCGTCAATGCGCAGCATCGCTACCTTGATCAGGTCAGCGGCGGTGCCTTGCAGCGGCGTGTTGACAGCGGTGCGCTCGGCGAATCCGCGCATATTGGGATTCTTCGAGTGAATATCTGGAATGGGGCGGACGCGTCCGAACAAGGTTCGCACTTTGTTTTCGCGGCGTGCTTCGTCGAGTGTGCGATCAATGAATGTACGCACGCCCGCATATTTCTCGAAGTAGGCCTCGATGTAGCGCTTGGCTTCTTTCTGATCAATGCCGAGTTGCTGCGACAGCCCGAACGGCGAAAGCCCATACACGATGCCAAAGTTCACCGCCTTGGCGCGGCTGCGATGTTCGCTGGTAATCATCATGGGCGGCACGCCGAACACTTCCGCGGCGGTGAGGGTGTGGATGTCGTCGCCGCGGCGATAGGCTTCGACCAGCATCGGGTCTTGCGAGAGGTGGGCGAGCAAGCGCAGTTCGATCTGCGAATAGTCTGCGGCGAGCAGAACGTGCCCCGGCTCGGCGATGAACGCCGCACGAATCTCGCGGCCGAGCTCGGTGCGAATGGGGATATTTTGCAGATTGGGATTGGACGACGAGATGCGTCCAGTGGCGGTGCCGGTCTGGTCAAACGTGGTGTGGACGCGGCCGGTGCGTGCGTCAATGAGTTGCGGCAGTGCGTCCACGTAGGTGGACTTGAGTTTGCTGAACTGGCGAAATTCGATGACGAGGCGGGGCACGGGATGTACTAGCGCGAGGGCTTCGAGCACGTCGGCGGCGGTGCTGGCCTGCTTGCCTTTGGGGCCGCGACCGGGTGGCGAAAGTTGCAGGCGATTGAAAAGAATGTCGCCGAGCTGCTTGGGCGAGTTGATGTTGAACTCAGTGCCGACGATATCGAAAACTTCACGCGCCTTGGCGGCGGCTTCGCGCTCGAGGCGCGATGACATTTCTGCGAGTACGGCGGTGTCAACCTTTACGCCAGCTGCTTCCATGCGGGCCAGCACGGGGACGAGCGGGAGGTCCATGGTTTCGTAGAGTGGCAACAATCCCGCTTGCTCGACCTCAGGCCGCAGCTTGCGCGCGAGGCGACCGCTAAAATCGGCGGCGCTTCCCGGCGAGCTTGCCAGGCGTGCATTGAGATTGCGCACTACGAGATCGTCGAGCGTGTGCGACGACAGCGTCGGATTGAGCAGGTAGGAATAGAGCATCGGCTCATCGCGCACGCCCGCCAGAGTGACGCCGTGTGGCGCGAGGGTGCGGAGCGCGGCCTTGTAATTGTGAATCGCCTTGGGCAGTGCGGCGTCCTGCAACACTCCTCGCACACGTTCGCCCGCGGGAGACTCCAGCGGAACGATGCTGGCTTTGCCGGGCTCGGCGGAGATGGCAATGCGGAAGGATGAGGATTGCGGTTCGGGGGCGAGCGGCGCTTGGATTGCTGTGGGCACGGTTGGCGGTTCGGCGGTTGCCTCACTCGGCATGGCCAGAAAACTCATTTGCGCTGGCGGTTGTGAAACGTCATCGGCGTCGCGAGCTTGATGGTCGGCGTCGGCGGACGCTTCTGCGTCAGCTTCTGGTATTGCGCTCGTGGCGGTGTTGGCGTCTGACAGCGCGACTGCGAGGCTGGGTGCGCTGCCCTCCACCAACTTGGCGTAAGCCTGCATCTGCTGGATGGTCTCGTCGACGATGGCGGCGAAGGTGCCCTCGATCAGGTCGGTTACGAACTCGGGCAGCGCGACATCGGCGGGAGTCAACTCTTTGAGCATCGAGGTGAATTCGAGTTCGCTGAAGAGGGTACGCAGGGCTTCAGTGTCCGGCTCCTGCGAACGCATTTTCTCCAGGTCGAACTCCACGGGCACGTCGGTATCAATGGTGACGAGCTGCTTGCTCAGCAGCACCATCTCACGATTTTGCTGCAACGATTCGCGATAGGTTTTGCGCTCGACTTCGTCGGCATGATCGAGGGCAGCTTCGACGCTGCCGAAGCGCTGAATCAGTTCGACGGAACCTTTGTCGCCGATGCCGGGCGCTCCGGGGATGTTGTCCACCGAATCGCCGCGCAGGGCCATCACGTCCACCACGCGACTGGGCGGGACGCCGAGAATCTCTTCCACTTTCTTCGGGTCGCTGACCAGATTTTCTTTCATCGGATTCAGAATGAGCACGCGGTCGGTGACCAGCTGCATCATGTCTTTATCCTGCGAGACGACGATGACGACGTGATCGCTGGAGGCCTTGCGGGCGAGGGTGCCGATCACGTCATCGGCTTCGTAGCGCTGCGATTCGAGAATGGGAATGCGAAAGGCTTCGAGGGCGCGGCGCATGTAGGGAATCTGCTGGCCGAGGTCTTCGGGCATGGCGGTGCGATTGGCTTTGTAGCCCTTGTATTCTACGTCGCGGACTTCGCCGGTTTTGGAATCCACCTTGCGATGCGTGGGCATGGCCGCGGCCTGCTCGTCGCGAAAGGTCGGGCCAGAGAGATCGAAGGCGGCGGCGATGTATTCGGGTTGGAAATCTTCGCGCAGCTTGCGCAGCATATTCACGAACACGTACACGGCGGCAGTCGGAACTCCACTGCGCGTGGACATGGGCCGCGCTCGCGACATGGCGTGATAGGCGCGGAAGATGAACGACATGGTGTCCAGCAGGAAAACGCGCGGACCTTCGGGGATGATGGCGATGTGGAGAGGAGCTTCGGGCTCAGTAGACAGCGAATTTTTCTTGGGAGGCACGAGAGGAAGTTTAGCAGGACGTTGCGAGAGAGACAGGAATCGAAACCTACCCGCCCGAAGAATCCGCATCCCACCTTAACCGCCAAAAAAGCGGCGGTGAAGGTGGGGCACCGACTCTCAACAGGGATTCGCCATTCAGTGCACCATCGGCTGCTTGAGCGGCAGGCCGTATTCGGTGTTGAAGCGCAGCTTGATCTCGCCACACGTGCCCTGCTCGTAGGAGTAGACGATGCAGCTGTCGAATGGGCGTGAATAAATGTGCAGGCTCACTGCGGGGTCGCTCCATTCGCGCGGATTTGTCACCTTATGCACGGGTTCTTCGGGATTCACTGCACACGGCGCTCCGGGATTCATCTCAATCAAGTCGGTCGGCATAAGCTGGCAGAGGCCAGAGGCGACGTCTTCCATCTGCACCTGGTAGTTTTGCACCATCAAACGTCCGACGGGCACGGCCATCCAGCAGTTCTGGTTCTTGTGGTTATGCACGGAGCTGGCCTGCCCCGCGCTCCAGCAAATCGCCATCAACTCATAGATCGAGGTGCGGTCAATCAGGTTGCGGGTGTAGTGCTGGGCGTCCCAGGTAAGGTAGGGGGCGAGCGTCACAGGATCCACGGGATGCGCCTGTAGAAACGCGCGAATAGGCTCGGTGGAATCGAATGCAACTTCCGGCAGCGCGCGCAATCCCGCCACCAATTCTTGAATCGTATAAAGACGTGTTGCAACCGATTGAATCATCATGATTTTCCCTTCCGAGTAAAACAGGTCAGCTCGCCCGAAAACCTCCTGCGACCCATCAACTTATGCTCTTTCGCCCGCGCGGTCAATAGCGAGAATGCATACGGCAGCTTTTATTCCACAAGCATGCAATCGCCGTAGGAATAAAACCGGTATCCCGCCGCCACGGCATGGCGGTATGCGGCCAGCACATTTTCTTTACCCGCAAGCGCGCAAACCAGCATTAACAATGAGGATTCCGGCAGGTGAAAGTTGGTAATCATCGCGCCCACCGCGCGAAATTCAAAACCCGGATAGATGAACAGGCTGGTCTCTCCCGAGCCCGATTCCACGCGCGGAACGTTGGTTGACGAAACGCTGGCAATGCGTGCCGCATGTTCCAGCGTGCGGACTGAGGTGGTGCCCACCGCCACGATGCGCCGCCCCTCCGCGAGCGCCCGGTTGATGGCGGAAGCCGCCGCCTCGGAGATCGAATACGGCTCCGCGTGTAGCTTGTGCTCTTCCACCACTTCCACCTTCACCGGCTGAAAGGTGCCCAGGCCCACATGCAGCGTGATCTCGGCAGACTGAACGCCGCGTTCGGCCAGTGCCGCCAGAATTTCAGGTGTAAAGTGCAGGCCAGCGGTTGGCGCGGCTACCGATCCCGGCTCTTGCGCATAGACTGTCTGGTAGCGCTCGCGGTCTTCCGGCTCATCCTCGCGGCTCATGTAGGGAGGCAGCGGAACGTGGCCCAGCACTTCCAGCCGTTGCCAAAAATCTGGAACGGCGTCGAACCTCAGTTGCCGCTCGCCGAAGTCGCCCCGTTCGGTTACCTCAGCCGAAAGCTGCTGCTGAATCGGCGCATCATCGCCGAAACGAATCCGGTCGCCGACTCCAACTTTCTTGCCTGGCCGCACCAAACACTGCCACGTCAGTGCGTCAGCGGAAAGCTGGCGCGTGAGCAGCACTTCGATCTCCCTACCTGTGGAAGCTGGCTTTACAGGTGCTCCGTTCGATTCCCTGCGCCCGAACAATCTTGCCGGAATCACCTTTGTGTTGTTGTGCACCAGCAGGTCGCCTGCGCGCAATAGCGCCGGAAGTTCGGCGAACTGGCGGTCTTGCCATCCGCCCGCCCGACTCACTTGCAACAAGCGCGAAGCCGACCGATCGGGCAGGGGGTGACGGGCAATTTGCTGTTCCGGAAGCTCGAATTGGAAGTCTGACACTCGCATTTTATGGACTTTTTACCCCTTTAGTTGGGGGTTTATCAAGTATTGACCAAATGTACATTGTGTTGGCGCGCGAGGTACGGTAAGATACGCCAACATTTTCTTACACGGAAAAGCCCACACTCGATGAAAAAGAACGATCCTCAAACTCAGCGGCGCGAGCTGGTTCGCTTCGGCAAGATGCTCCATGAGAGCTGCCTCATCGCGTCCACAGAGGGCAATCTCTCCGTACTGCTTGAGGATGGCCGCGTACTTACCACACCCACCCTCCTCTGCAAGGGCATGATGCGGCCGTCGGACATGGTGACCGTGGATCTGTGTGGCCGTCATATGGCTGGGCGCCGCAATGCCTCCAGCGAAATCGGCATGCACCTGATGATCTACCGCAACCGCCCCGACGTGCGGGCGGTGGTACATGCGCATCCGCCGACGGCCACTGGCTTTGCGGCTGCGGGCTTGGCGCTCGATCAGCCGCTGCTGCCGGAAGTCGTCGTCGGCCTTGGCTCTGTTCCCCTGGCTCGTTACGCAACGCCCGGTACGCCAGACCTCGCACGCTCACTCGAACCTTACGTCGGCGACTTCGACGCCATTCTGATGCAGAACCATGGCGTCGTTACCTATGGGCCGAGTCTCGAAGCCGCGTATCTAAAAATGGAAGCGGTGGAGCAGTTTGCCAAGATTGCGCTGGTCGCACACCAGCTGGGCGGTGGGCGTCCGCTCGAAGAGGACGAGATCCGCAAGCTGCACGCCCTCAAGCACGCCTATCTTTCGGGCGGACTCGTCAAGGCATAACCTGCACCACGCTTCGTCCTTTTAATCTAGTGTTCGATCCCCTTCCCGATGCGAAACCGCAGACCTGCGCGAACATTAGCGCTCAATCCGGGATAGCCCACGACTTCGTTGTACTGCCGGTTGGTGGCATTCTCCACGTTCACAAACGCGGTGACATTGGGATGGACGGCGTACCATCCGCCGAGATTCACCAGTGCATAGCCCGCGGCGTGGGTCACACCGAAGCCCAGGAAGTCTGAGTCGGGACGACGTCCCACGAAACTCGCACCAACATTCGCTCCCCACTTCTGCGCGACGTAAGTTATCTGCGCCGTACCGGCATGATGCGGACGACGTAGTAGCGGCTTGCCTTCGCTGAGCAGCGGATCGAATGCAAACGGTGCAGACTCGATCCGCGTGGAGGTATAGGTATGCGACACCGACCACGACAGCCGTGAATTCACCCGGCCTTGCAGCTCGGTTTCCACGCCATGCGCCAGTGCCTGATTGACGTTCACATACTGGCCGCAATATGGGGCACAGTCGAGAAATGCAAAGTCAATCTGGTCGCGAAAGCGATTGCGAAAGTACGTGGACGACAGCGACACTTTGTCGCTGGCCAAACTCTGGGTGAAGCCTGCCTCGAACGAGCGCGTCTGCTCCGGCTTTAGCGCGTTGTTCGGTTTGGTCGGAAAACCACCACCGTTGCCGAAAGACTCTTCAAAACGCGGCGCCTTGATGCCGGTGGCGTAGGCGAAGCGCAATCGCGTCGCGCCCAACGTACCTCCGCCTTGGTGCAGCACATAACTCGCTGCCACCCGCGGCACGGCCTTGTCGCCAAAACTTTCGTTGTGGACGTAACGCCCGCTGAGCACCACCGACAACTGCTTCCATGCCAGCAGCTCTTCGCCAAACAGTGCGTGATTGCGCCGCAGGCCATGCGTGGGCGAATTTCCAAATGCCGAGCTGGAGTCGAAGAACGCATTCTCATCTTCAAACTCGTATCCGAACACCGACTTGGCCCAGCCGCGCGGCGTGTACTCGCCCTGATATTTGAATCCGGAGCGATTGATGTCGCCAATGGTGCGGAAGGCGCAGTCAATGAAGACGCTGATGCCGTCGCAGCCGCGGTCGGCAACACTGTCGGCGTTCAGGCGATTGGTGTAGTAGTCATAGCCGGAGACATGGTGCTGCCAGCGCTTGCCGGGATGCAGCAGAAATTCCAGACTGCCGAGCGTGGTGTTCTGACGGGCATACTGGTCGGAATCGGGTGCCAGCAGGCGAGCGCCGTTGAAGTCCCATGCCGAAGGCACACCAGTACGCGTGTTGTTGTGCCGCACCCGCACCCGAGCGGAAGCCCAGTCATTGAGTTCGACACCTGCGTTCGCGCCCTGCGACGAAGCGCTGTAGCCATCATTCGCACCTTGTCCGTGGGTGTGGAATTCGTCGGCGAAGAGGTTGTAGTCGAAACGGCCGACCGCCTGCGAAAGCTCCGCGTTGCCGGTGGCGGTGCCGAAGTTGCCGCCGCTGGAAGTGAGCTTCAGCTCCGGTGCTTCCGTGTGGCCGGTGGCCGAAAACAACTGCACCACGCTGGTGATGGCGTCCGAGCCATAGAGCGCACTCTGCGCGCCGCGAAGCAGCTCGATGCGATCCACCGACGCCAGTGGCACGTCGCCAAAGTTGAAGGTTCCTCCGGGTTCGTTTACGGGCACGCCATCTACCAGCACTTTGTTGTAACGCGACTCGCCGCCGCGCACGAATAGCGATGAGATTCCGCCGCGCTGGCCCGCAGTGTTGACGACGGCCCCGGGCAGAAAGCGCACCGCGTCGTTGGCTGCGGTTGGCTGCATCAGTTGCAGTTGGTCGTGGTCGAGCGACGAAACTTGGCCGATGCCCTCGGACTCGGTGACGGGAAGCAATGTCGAACTGACCACCACCACTTCGCCCGGATTGGCTACTTCCAGTTGCACGGCAAAGCGCTCACCGCCGGTTGGCACGGGGCCGTCTCCGACTGTTAGCGGCAGAATTTTTTCTGCGAAGCCTGCGGCCAGCACTCGCAAGGTGAACTTGCCGGCGGTCACGCCGGGCAGTGCGGCGTCGCCAATCGCGGAAGTTGCGCGGACCGATACCAGCGCCCCGGTTGCGGAGAGCAGTTCCACACGCGCGCCCGCGACCAATGCACCACTGGGGTCGCTGACTGTGACAATCAACAGATGGGGAGCCGTTCCTGCGACGACGGCAACATGCCCGACAGGTTGGCCGGGACGCACGGGAACAGCAGGAGCCGACTGGGAAACAAGAAGAGACGGAAGCAGCAGAAAAACAAAGAACAGAACAAATAACGCACGCATAGGTTGCCTCCTTAGGCGCGAAGAAGGTGAAGAGCACACAGTGCGCGGTCGGTATCCTGGCTTTGCGAGTAAGAACGCGTTTTGCTAAAAATCTGCGTTCGCTTTCGGCGGGAGCCTTCCCAGGTTTGCACCCAGTGGCACCAGCCCGTTTCCTCGCTTACAGTTGCGCGTCAGCGCGGGATTTTCACCCGCTTCCCGAATCACTCCCACACAGGGAGCCACACACCGCAAATAAGACTTGAGCGGCACGAAAACAAAGCTTGGATTTCTTGATTGCTATTTCAAGTTTGGACGGTTGGCGGGCTTAAGTCAACTTGCATCATGAAACGCGCGTTACAGTCCGCAAACGCCCTCGGTACAGCCCACCTCATTGTCTGCATAGTGCCGCACCCGCTCCAGAGCGACTTGCAACTCGGCCAGGTATTTTGCGCGATCTTCGTCAGAGTCCGCCTCGGCGGGCACGGGCATGAGCTTGCTCACGCGATAGTGCGCGTGCGCAAAGGGCTTGGGAATCACCATGCAATCCCACGAGTTGAGTATCCAAGCGCGATCCACGGCGACGTAGAATGCGACCATCGGACGGCCCGTGAGCCTGGCCAGTCCCACTGGCCCCGGCTTGGCAACATAGATCGGGCCGCGTGGGCCATCAATCGTGAACGCGACGGTACGGCCTTGCTCCACTTGCTGACGCATTCCGACCAGTGCCGCCGCGCCACCCCGGCTGCTCGATCCGCGCACTGCGCCAAAGCCGAGCCGCTGAATGATGCGCGCGATAATCTCGCCATCGAAGCTGGCGCTGGTCATCACCTGAATATCGTGATTGCGAAAGCAGTACGCCGCGGAAAACACACAGCGATGCCAGAAGCTGTAGATGATGGGAGTGCCAAAGAAATCTTCCGTGCCGCCCTCTTCCACCGAATACTCGAACGTCATGGTGGAGCAGATGGCGCGAATCGCGAGATAGCCCGCCCAGGATGCCAGCCACAGCAATATGCGTTGCAGCAGCGTGAATTGGCGCGGCACGGGCCGCTACTCCCAGCGCTTGAAGATGAGCGCGCCATTCGTGCCGCCGAAGCCGAACGAGTTGCTCAGTGCATACTCGAATGAGGCTTTGCGGGCGGTGTGAGGCACGTAGTCGAGATCGCAATCCGCATCAGGATGGTCGAGGTTAATCGTTGGCGGAAGAATCTGCTCACGCAGCGCCAAGACGGTGAGGCCTGCTTCCAGCCCGCCTGCGCCGCCCAGCAAGTGCCCAGTCATAGACTTGGTGGAACTGACCGCCATTTTGTAGGCATGCGCGCCAAACGTATTGCGAATCGCGACCGTTTCCAGCCGGTCGCCGATGTCGGTGGAAGTGCCATGCGCGTTGACGTAACCAATCGCCTCGGGTTCCAGGCCTGCGCTCTTCAACGCGTTCCGCATCACCCGGAAGGCTCCGTCGTGATTCGGTGCAGGCGAGGTGATGTGGTAAGCATCGCCACTCATGCCGTAGCCCACTACTTCCGCCAGAATGTTTGCGCCGCGAGCCTTGGCCATTTCAAGCTCTTCCAGCACCAGGATGCCGGCACCCTCGCCACAAACGAATCCGTCGCGATCCTTATCCCACGGACGGCTGGCCTTTTCTGGCTCATCGTTGCGGGTGGAAAGGGCGCGCATGGCGGCGAATCCGCCGATACCCATTGGAGTAATCGCTGCCTCGGAGCCGCCCGCGATCATGGCGTCAGCTTCGCCACGTTGAATGATCTTGTAAGCATCGCCGAGCGCGTGCGCACTGGTGGTGCAGGCGGTGGCCGTAGCTTCGTTCGGGCCTTTGGCGCCAAAACGAATGCTCACATGCCCCGCTGCCAGATTGATGATGGAAGCTGGAATAAAGAAGGGAGAAATCTTGCGCGGGCCACCCCTAAGCAATTCCTTGTGCTCACGCTCGATCACATCAAACCCGCCGATGCCCGAGCCGATGAACACGCCCACCTGCTCTTCGTTCTGCGGAGTGATCGGCAAGCCCGACATTTTGATGGCTTCATCGGAAGCGGCCAAAGCCAGATGGATAAAGCGGCCCATCTTCTTCAGCTCTTTTTTCTCGATGAACTGCAACGGGTCGAAGCCGCGAACTTCGGCGGCAATCTGACAGGCAAACTCAGCCGGGTCGAAATGCGTTATCCGCCCCACGCCGCTCTTGCCCGCCAACACGCCCTGCCAGACCTGGTTCGTAGTGTTGCCCACGCCACAGATCAGGCCAATCCCCGTTACAACCACCCGACGAACCAAAGTCTTAGTTACCCTTCGAATGCTTTTTGATGTACTCCACCGCGTCATGGACGGTGCGAATCTTTTCGGCGTCCTCGTCGGGAATCTCGATGTTGAAGCCTTCTTCAAAGGCCATCACCAGTTCCACGGTGTCCAGCGAATCCGCGCCCAGGTCGTCCACAAACGACGCATTCGGCGTTACCTCGCCTTCGTCCACGCCCAACTGCTCCACGATAATCTGCTTAACTTTCTCTTCCACACCTGCTGCCATTGTCTCTCCTCAAATTTTCCGGAACCTTGCCGATTCCGGACACACTTTATACAGCCCGCGCGCTTTTAACCAGCCACGCGGTGCGACTCAATAGTGTAAAGTCGCCGAAAATCCCTGTAAAGGAACAATGCCCGCGCATGCAAACTGCATGACGAGCGGGCATATCTAATGCTAACCTGCACCCCCGCACAGGTCAAACCCCACCGGCAGCATTTCGCCCCGCCTGCGACTCGTATCTTATTGAGAATACTGGTCTCGCAAGCGCGTCTGCTTGCTGGTCAAGGGAATCTCGCGACCCCGAATGTAAAGATGCTTGACGTCCGTACGAAGTTCCAGGGGATCGCCATCGGCCACCACCACACTGGCCACTTTGCCAGCATCGAGTGACCCATATTGATCGGCCACGCCCCAAATCTCCGCCGGGTTCAGCGTGATTGCCTTGAGTGCTTCATCGTGCGGCAGGCCGAAAGCCACGGCATATCCCGCCGCATACGGAAGATTGCGCACGTTGTGGGCGTCATAGCTGGCGAAGGCAATCTTCACGCCGCGTTTGTATAACTCGGCTGGCAGCGTGAACACCGAGTCGTAACGCGTGTGCTGTTTGGGATCGTTATAGATGGAGCCGACAATGACCGGCAGCTTTTGTTCGGCAATCCAGTCGAGCACCGGCTGCGCTTGCGTAAGCCCCGCCAGCACCAGCTTCAGGTGAAATTCATTGGCCATGCGGACGGCAGTCTGCACGTCGCTGGCATCTTCGGTGTGCAAGATCACTGGCTTCTTGCCCTCGAGATACGGCACCAGCGCCTCCAGCTTTAGATCGCGCTTAGGCGGCGACGGCGGATCCTTGGGGCTGTCCTTCTCTTTCGTATCCTTGCCCTTGCCATCTTTCGAGACGTTCTTGGAAGCGTCTTTCGCGCTGTCCTTTGCCGCAAACTCAGCTTTCTTCTTTTCGTAGTCGGCCCACTTCTGTTGATAGTCCTGCGCGTCCAGAAAAGTTTGCCGCATCTGTGTAATCAGCCCCATGCGCGTCGAAGGATACTTGCCGCCACCACCGCCTCTGCCGCCGCGGCGCCGCTGGTCAGGGCCGAAGTTCATCGGCATGGCGATGTCGCGAATCAGCAACATCTCCTCCGCCGAACGCCCAGCGAGTTGCACGAAGGCATCCTGCCCCGGCAGCGTGTCTTCGCCTTCGGGCGCGACGATCACGTTGGTGATGCCGTTCATCCGGGTCACCGGAATCAGTTCCGACTCCGCGTGAAATGCGTCGTACACATGCATGTGCGGCATGATCTCGTCGCTGGGCTCGGAGGTGTCCACCGTCATCTTTTCGGCGGAAATTTCCACAAGGCCAAGCTGCGTTTCGGAATCAATCAGTCCTGGATAGACCGTCATGCCTGTGACGTCGCGCACGTCCGCCCCCGCTGGAATCAACGTATCCGCGCTGCCGACGGCAACGATCTTGCCACCCTGCATCACGACGACGCCGTTTTCAATCACGCCGTGCGAGATGGTCAGAACCTTGCCGCCCTTCAGCACAATCGCTTTCTCGATGGCTTTGTCTTGCGCGGAGGCGGAACCGATCCATACCGCGAACATCACGAAGAGAGTCGCAACTCGAACCATAACTCGTAGCATCGTTGAGCGTTTCATCTAGTTGCCCTCCTTCATCTGCGGCATGCCCAGGCCCTTGGCCGAGCGATCGAAGTAAGTATCGCCATCAATCATCACCATGTCAGCCAGCGCGAAGGTGGAAAATGGATACGTATTCCACAGCACCAGATCCGCATCCTTGCCCACATCAATGGAGCCGACCTTGTCGTCCACGCCGATAATCCACGCCGGGTTCAGCGTGACCATTTGCAGCGCCTCTTCTTCGGTGGCACCGCCATAGCGCATCATCTTGGCGGCTTCCTGATTCAAGCGGCGGGCAAAGTCGTCCGAGTCGCTCTTGATCGCCACCCGCACCCCCTTGCGCATGGACATCACTGCGTTCCACGGAATCGCGTCCCAGGCTTCTTCCTTAAATCCCCACCAGTCGGCGAAGGTAGCGATGGCAACGTTTTCTGCGGCTAATTTTTCTGGCACTTTGTAGGCTTCGAGCGCGTGGTGGAAGGCACGGACGTGATATCCGAACTCGCGCGCTATCGCCATCTCTGTCAGGAACTCATCGGCGCGATAGCAGTGAATCTGCACCAGCAGGTTGCCGCGCAAAATGTCGGCCAGTGCTTCCAGCTTCAAATCCTTATGCGGAGGCGTTATGTCTTTGTCACCACGTTTCACCTTGGCGTCGTAGGCTTCCCACTCGCGCAGATATTCGCGCGCCTGCTGCAACGCCTCGCGCTGCACCGCGAAGTTGCCCATGCGCGTCGAAGGCAGTTGATCGCGCTCGCCATACACGCGCTTGGGATTTTCTCCGCTGGCAAACTTGATGGAGCGCGGCGCACCGGCGAAGATCATCTCGTCGCGGCTGCGGCCAACGCGATGCTTGATGACTACCGCCTGCCCGCCAATCATGTTCGCCGAACCATGCAGCAGCAGTGAAGTTGTGACTCCACCCGCCAGCGAGTGGTACAAGTCTTCGTCCTGATAGTCGAACGCATCGGCCATCATCATGTGCGGCGTCACCGGGCTGGTCGCCTCGTTCACGTCGCTATCCAGCGCCGAGTGCGAGTGCGCGTCTATGATGCCAGGCGTCAGGTAACGCCCGCCCGCATCAATCACCTTTGCGGACGACGGCGCACTGACGTTCGTCCCCACGGCGACGATCTTGCCGTCCTTCACATAAACGCTGCCATGCTCGATGCGTCCGTGGGTCGCGGTGAGAATCGTCGCGTTCTGGATGAGCACTTCACTGTGTGGGATGGCTGCGTCCGCCGCCTGCGCGGCAACGGATGTGCACGCCACAACTATCACCAATAGGATTGCGGACAACAGGGGCAGTGGTCGTATTTTGAATTCTCTGCAACTGCGCATGAAGAGATCCTCCGGAAACTAGGCGATTCTACGGGCCAGCAGTGCCCGCGTCAACGCTGACGCAGAGTCTTGAACGTTTACACTGTCCTCATGCGAGCCGTCGTCCAACGCGTGAGCCGGGCGCGAGTTACTGTCGAAGCGAGTGGTGTCAGCGAAATCACCGGCGAAATCGAGCGTGGACTGCTGGTGCTGCTCGGCGTTGCCCAGGCTGACACCGAAGCGGACGCCGCCTATCTTTGCGACAAGATCATCGGACTGCGCATTTTTGCGGACGACAAAGACGACGTCGGCAAGATGAACCTATCCGTCGCGGATGTTGGCGGCAGCATAATGGTAGTTTCGCAGTTCACGCTCTACGGCGACGTGCGCCGAGGCAAGCGCCCTTCGTTCGACGCAGCCGCCCGGCCGGAGTTAGCCAACCGGCTCTATGAATACTTCGTGGAGAAGATTCGAGTGAGCGGCTTGCGCTGCGAAACCGGCCGCTTCCAAGCCATGATGCAGGTGGGACTAGTGAATGATGGCCCGGTAACGATTCTGCTGGATTCAAGCAGGGCGTTCTAGGAAGGTAATCGTGAGCAGCAAGCACTCAAAGCGGAGAAATTGGGAGCCAACATCCACTTGGTGGCCGAGTGTAATAGTCCATCGCTGCTTTTGTGCTGTACTGCTGCTCTGCTTCGCAAGTTCACTTGTGTTTGGTGAGGCCAAGCTGGTGCCGCACACTTTGCATCTGGCCAACGGCAAAGAAATTACCTTGTCACTCCCGTCGGAGTATGAGATCTCGATCGCTGCGGAAGGATTGAAGCGAGTAAGGTTCCTCGCTCCCACGCCAGACGGAAGAATGTTCGTGACCGGGCTTTACACGCGTGCCGATAATTCGCGCGGGGCCATTTCCATTCTTGACGGCTTCGACACAGCGCGTGGACGGTTCACGAAAGTCACCACCTATCTTGACCATCTGCGAAACCCGAACAGCATTGCATTTTACGCGGCTGGGGATGGCAAGACTTGGCTGTATGTGGCACTGACCGACAAGCTGGAGCGATTCCGCTTTACTTCAGGAGCTACAGCACCGGAAGGTGCCCCCGAAGTTTTGGCCCACTATCCAGACTACGGATTGAACTACAAGTACGGGGGCTGGCATCTTACTCGCACATTGGCGTTCGGAACGGTTGCGGGCAAGGCAAGGCTGTTTGTGACGGTGGGCAGCAGTTGCAATGCGTGTCGAGAGAAAGAGGAGATTCGCGCGACGCTCACCAGTATGAATCCCGATGGCAGCGATGCGCGGATTATAGGATCAGGCCTGCGCAACGCAGTGGGGCTGCGTTGGGTGGATGGGGCTCTGTATGCGACGAATATGGGAGCGGATCATCTAGGGAACGATGCTCCCGACGATACCATGCTTCGTTTGAGCGGCAACGCGTTGTCAACTCATAACGATTACGGCTGGCCTAACTGCTACTTTCACGAAGGCCGCGCTTTTCCCGATCCCGAATTTGTAACCGGCGTTGATGCGTGTTCGAAGGTGGGCACTCCGTTCGGTTATTTTCCCGCCCATAGTTCGCCGCTCGGACTCGAGTATTTGGATGCCACTTTCCCCGATCCGCAACTGAAAGAACATTGGCTGGTTGCATTACATGGTTCCGGCAAGAAGCATCTGGGGCGAGGCTACGCTGTTGAGCAGCTGAAGCCGGGCGGCAAGCCGGAAACGTTTCTCTCCGGCTTTTTGCAGGCTGGTGTTGTGCACGGACGTCCGTGCGACGTTATGCGCTTTGGCAAGGATGCGTTGCTGGTGACGGACGACTACGCGGGTGCGATCTATTTGATCCGGCTGCGCCACTAGCTTATTACCGCGCAGCGCGCAAAACTTCATCGGCTACCCGCACCGCATCCACGCAAGCCTTCACATCATGGGTGCGGATGATGTGCGCTCCGTTCAGCACGGCGATTGCTTCGCTGGCCAGTGTGCCGAAGACGCGCTCCTGCGGCGGAACGATGTCGGTATCGCCGCCGCCATGCGCCTTGGCCACTGTGCGTCCGATGAACGACTTGCGCGACGGCCCCAACAGCAGTGGATAGCCGAGTTCACCGATCTCGCCCAGCCGCGCCAGCAGCGGATAATTTTCCTCGAAGTTCTTGCCGAATCCAATGCCGGGGTCGAGCACGATTCGCTTCTTGCTGATTCCCGCCGCCAGCGCTTTCGCCGCAGCCGCAGCCAGTTCTCGCTTCACCAGTCCCACCGGATTGCGCAGCGGCGGCAAGGTGCGCCACTCCGCCGGACGCCCGCGCATCTGCATCACCACCACGCCGCACTTGGAACGAGCCACCGTCGCGGCCATCGCCGGATCGGCGAGCAGGCCGCTCACGTCGTTCACAATCTCCGCGCCCGCCGCCAGTGCAACTTCTGCCACCCACGCCTTGTAGGTGTCCACGGAGATCACACACTGCGGTATCTGCCGCTTCAACTCGGCAATCACCGGCAGAATGCGCTCGGCTTCCTGCTCGGCGGTCACTGTAACGTCCTTACCCGCGGCATATGCGCCCGGCCGCGTGGATTCGCCGCCGATGTCGAGAATCTCGGCGCCCGCTTCCAGCAGCCGTATGGCATGAGCCACCGCCTGTGCCGGACGCAGATACTTGCCGCCGTCAGAAAATGAATCCGGCGTAACGTTGATGATGCCCATAACCAGCGTGCGTTCGCCCAGCCGAAGCTTGCGTGAGCCAATATCCCAAATGAATCGTTGCCGTTTCAACACTTCTTCCTTCTTCGATCAAATGATCTTCTTAGGATAACTGCACATCCCCAACGCCATCCCAGCGAACAGAACCCGGCATCGTCGGAGCCTCGATGACGAACGCGCAATAGTTCGCCGTGAGCTTCGACTTCGCCGGCAGCCAGCGGTACGTGGACACGCCGAACAGACTGCCACGCTCCACCATCTGCCGCCGTGACTCTAGCATCGGCGACACGCCAAACTCCATGCCGCAGGCAATGGTTCGACCGTTCCACGGCGTCTGCGTGCGCAAGCAGTTTTCTTCCCAGCGTCCCAGCCACGGAAAGTCTTGGCGCCGCCACACGTAGCCGCACGCCAGCTGCAAGCGAGGCGACCACGCAACGAAATACGCGTACTCCTCGGCCAGATTCATCATGTGCGCGGTGTATCCGCCGGAAGCCTCGGCACTCTTTGAACTTGCAAAAGTACTGAGGTTGTCCACGCTACCGTTCTTCATCGGACACAGCGGCCACTCGAACTCTGCCCCGGCCTTCTGCATGCCCAGTCCGCCGTTGAACTCCGCCTCCAGCACTTTGGAACGCGTCGCATTAAGTAAGAAGCGAGTTACCCCACGCTCCAGAAATGGCGGACCGAGCGTTACATGCTGTGTCCACGCGATGGGGCGGTCGGTGGCTGAAAGGTTCTGTAGCGTTTCGTAGATCTGTAGCGTATGACCGCCGGCACTTAGCCGCACCGTGCGTTCAAACCCAATCTGCGCCAGCTCAAAGTTGGGGTTTTGCCGGATGCACCCTTCATCCGCGTGTAGCGCATACTCGGCAACCGGAGCTTCGCCATGCACCGGAATCCCCGCTGCAGCCTCTTCCGCGCTCGGCGCGCCGAAAGTGTCGAGGCATAGATTGTGCCCAAGAATCCCTGCGATTAGCCTCGCTTCCGCATCCGGCCCATATTCCGGATGCGTCGCCGGATCATATTGTGATGGCTCGATGGAAGTCCACGGCGGCGTCCACAACGGATTCACCCCCGACCGCTTGTGCAGAATCTCGGCGATGTGTCCGCCCTCGACAGTCACGGTCACCCGCAGTGCTTCGTTCTCAATCTGGACGGCGCGCCGTCCGTGGTAAAGCGTGTTATCTGCCATGATGAGTGTGGCTCCGATGGGCCAACGATGTGACTCGCGAGTCTATCCGCTAGGTTAGCGCTGGGCAAACGATGCGGAAAGCGGACAGTGCTCCTGCGCCTTGACGGGCGCAGCAACTGCATCGCTCCAGTGCGAATCGCACACGCCAAAATGTTAGAATCCGCGATGCCATGCCAAACGCTTCGCTGATTTCGAGGATTTCGCTCCAAACCTGCCACCGAGTGCAGCGGTCGCTTGTCATCGGCCTCCTTGTGCTGCTGGTCGCAGCGACGCCAGCCATTGCCCACAGACCGAAATCGAAGCCAAAGCCCGACCCGCTTCCGCCGGCGATCAGCGATATTTTGACCGAGCCGGAAATTACGCGCGGCAGCTGGGGCATCGAAGTCATCTCGCTGGACTCGGGCCGCGAAATTTTTTCGCTGAACGCCGACAAGCTGTTCACGCCCGCCTCCAACACCAAACTGTTCACCACGGCGGCGGCGTTCGCGCTCGTTGGTGGAGACTACAAGTTCCGCACCACGGTGGAAACTTCATCACCTTCCAACAAGATTGACAAGTCAGGTCGCCTGACCGGCGACCTGACTCTCGTGGGGCGCGGCGATCCCAATCTTTCCGACCGTGTGCTGCCCTACAATGCCAAGTCGGAGTCCGCTGGCTCCAGCACGCAGGCGCTGGAAGAGATGGCCGACGCGCTGGTGAAGCTGGGCCTCAAGGAAGTGGACGGCGACATCATAGGCGACGACACTTTTTACGATTTTGACCGCTATCCGGAGGGTTGGGATTGGGACGACCTGCAGTACGACTACGGCGCGCCCGTTTCTGCGCTCACGCTGAATGATAACGTGATCGCGGTGCAGGTTTCGCCCGGCGCTGCGGTTGGTGATACGGCGTTTCTGTCGGTGTCGCCTGACGCTAATTATTTTGCGATTCACAATCGAACCATCACCACGGCGGCGGGCAGCGGCAATCACATGGATTTGCGGCGTGACCCGGGATCGCATGAAGTAACGTTCTTCGGCGACATTCCCCTCGACGACAAGGGTCACACCGAATATCTCGCAGTGGAAGATTCCGCCGAGTTCGCCGCGCGCGTCTTTCGGCATTTGCTGGAGCAGCGCGGCATAGCTGTGCTCGGCGGCACGCGGGCGCGGCATCGCGACCCGGCATCGTGGTCGCAGCCCACAGCAGTAAAGCCGCCCGCGCCCACCAACGTTCTGGCCGAGCACTGGTCGCACCCGTTCGTGGAAGACCTCACCGTCATCAACAAGGTGAGCCAAAATTTGCACGCGGAGCTGGCGCTGCGGCTCATCGGGCAAACCCATTGGCTGCCAAGGGACGCGCCACCAAGCTATGTGCCGGGTCCGGCGAGCACCGCGGATGTAGGCCTCAACTTCCGGCGCGAGTTTTTGCACTCTGCAGGAATCAAGGAGGAAGATGCGCTTCTTTTAGCCGATGGCTCTGGCCTCTCCCGCATCAATCTAGTTTCTCCTCGCACGGTGGTCATGCTGCTGCGCTATGCCAGCACGCAAACGTGGGGCGCAGCGTTTGACAACACGCTGCCCATTGCCGGAGTGGATGGGTCGCTTGCACATCGTTTCTCGGGAACGGCCGCCAGCGGCACCACGCCTGCACTACCCAGTCCGGCCAAAGACCGCGTTCATGCCAAAACTGGCAGCCTCACACACGTGAATGCGCTCTCCGGCTACGCCACCACGATGGCCGGTGAGCGCGTGGCCTTCTCCATCTTTTCCAATAGCCAGAGCGCGAGAGCCAAGCTGGTGGTGGCTGCGATAGACCAGATTGTTGAGGCGATTGTGGCCAAGACGCAACCGCCCTCCAAGAAATAGATTGTGTATGCGCAATTGCCGCCTGCACACGATATCCTCTTTGTTGATGACTCGTGGGCTGATCTTTTCATACATTCTCTTAACCGTCGCGCTGGGCGTCGCCTGCAATCGCATTCCGCCACGCAAGTCGGACGCTGAGCTGGGGCTGACGGCGCAGCAAGCCAGCGGGCGCGCGATCTTCGACACCTTTTGCCACCGCTGCCACGAGCCATATTCGTCGTATGCCGAAAATGGCCCGTCGCTTAAGGGCGTGCTCAAAAAGCCATATTTTTCCAGCGGCATTCCTGCCAATGACGAGCGCCTGACCGAACTGATTCAGCGCGGCCGCAGCCACATGCCTGCCTTCGGCGACAAGTTGTATGACGCGCAGATTGCGGACTTGATCGTCTACCTGCACACGCTGTAGCTGCATCGTGTGGGGACGGGCGCCCTCGCCCGTCCAGTCGGTGCAGCGCACCGAAAGCACTTGGCCGTTCGCCAGCATTTACAATAAAGAGTCGCCATGGCTACTGCCGAAGAGTTGATTCAGATCGAGATTGGCCCCCGCCGCCCGGTTTCCAAACCGGAGTGGCTGAAGGCCCGCGCCCCGTCTGGCGAAAACTATCACAACCTCAAGAAGCTGGCCCGTACCCTCGACCTGCACACCGTTTGCGAATCCGCCATGTGCCCCAACATCGGCGAATGCTGGCAGCACAAAACCGCCACCTTTATGCTCCTCGGCAACCTATGTACCCGGCGCTGCGGATTTTGCGCCGTGCCTAAGGGACGCCCAGAACCAATTGATTTTGATGAGCCGCGTCGCGTGGCCGAGGCGGTGGCGACGCTTGGACTGAAGTTCGCCGTCATCACCAGCGTCAATCGCGACGACGACAACATTGGCGCGGCCAAAGTTTTTGCCATGACGATTCAACAAGTACGCGAACGCGTGCCGGGATGCGGCGTGGAAGTGCTGATCCCCGACTTTCAGGGGAACTGCGAATCGCTGAAGATCGTGATGGACGCGAAGCCCAACATCCTGAACCACAATACGGAAACGGTGCCGCGGCTCTATCGCGCCGTGCGTTCTGGAGCGCGCTACGAGCGCACCCTCAAGCTGCTGGCCGATGCCAAGCAGATGGCTCCAGAGATTGCCACCAAGTCAGGCGTGATGGTCGGCATCGGCGAAGACACCGAAGAACTGCTGCAAGTCTTCCGCGACCTCGCTGACGCGCGCGTGGACATTCTCACCGTCGGTCAATACCTGCGTCCGTCGAAAGATCATCTGCCGATGACGCGCTTCTACACTCCCGCCGAGTTCGCCGACCTGAAGCGCGAGGCGCTCACCATGGGCTTCAAGCACGTAGAAAGCGGCCCCCTGGTGCGCTCCAGCTATCACGCGCATGAGCAGGCAGAGAGCGGCGCAGTAGTTTAGGGTCAGAATTTAGCTCATGCACTGCACAAAAGTTAAAGGGCGGAGGATTTATCCTCCGCCCTTTAACTTTTGCAATAAAAACAGACTACTCAGCCCCTGCTTACCAAACCCGGCAGGCGCTCTTTCTAACCATCGGTGCGTCTGCCTTGCAGTGGAACGCCTGCGCGAACTCGGGCATATTGCCGACCGTGCCGTTCACGCGCCACTTGCCCGGCGAGTGCGGATCGGTTTGCGCCCGCAAGCGAGCCGTCTTCTCGGTAGTGTTCTGGCACCACACGTTGGCGAAGCCGAGGAAGAAGCGCTGATCGGCCGTCATGCCATCCACCAGCGGAGCTTCCTTGCCACCCAGTGAATCGTGCAACGCCATGTAGGCCACGCGCGCGCCGCCATTGTCCGCTGCATTTTCGCCCAGCGTCAGCTTGCCGTTCAGCTTGGTGTCCGACGTGGCGCTGTATTCGGAGTATTGATCGGCCATGCAACTCGTCCGCTTCTCAAACTCTGCCTTGTCTTCCTTCGTCCACCAGTCGCTCAGGTTGCCGTTGCCATCGAACTGGCTGCCTTCGTCGTCGAAGCCGTGGGTTAGTTCGTGACCAATCACTAGACCGATGGCGCCGAAGTTCAGAGCGTCATCGGCTTCTTTATCAAAGAACGGCGGCTGCAGAATGCCCGCCGGAAAGTTGATGTTGTTCATCAACGGGTTGTA
The DNA here is from genome assembly GCA_038229415.1 of Terriglobales bacterium. Taxonomy (GTDB): domain Bacteria; phylum Acidobacteriota; class Terriglobia; order Terriglobales; family Acidobacteriaceae; genus JANXUR01. Next base: position 221,980 of record JBBROM010000005.1, on the reverse strand, counting down.
GTAAGCGTTCACTGTGGGCGGCGTCATGCCCCACTCTTTCTTATCCACCGGCTGGCCAATCTTGCTCAGTTCGCGCTGGAACTCAAACTCGTTGGCGCGGAAGGAGTTGCCCACCGGGTCCTTGCGTGAAACCTTGATGGCCGAATAGTCGCGATAGTTCTCCGGATAGCCGATCTTGTTGTCAATCAGCGTCAGCTTTTCCAGCGCGCGTTTCCGCGTCGTTTCTGTCATCCACGGTAGTGTGGTGATGTCTTCTTGCAGCGCAGTCTCGATGCGATGAACCATCTTCAGCATCCGGTCCTTGCCGTCCGCGCCGAAAGTCTCTTCCACATACTTCTGGCCAAGGGCTTCGCCGAGGTCGCCGTCTACTGCTGACGAGCACTGCTTCCAGCGCGCACGCTGTTCTTTCGCGCCGCGCAGCTTGCGGCCGCTGAAGTCGAAGGCTTCGTCGCGGAACTTCTTGGGCAGCAGGTCGGTCTGCGCGCTCAGCAGATGCCAGCGCAAGTAGGTCTTCAGATCTGCCAACGAGTTATCCGCTAGTACGCCGTTCAGGTTCTTGAAGAACTCCGGCTCGGTGACTACCACGTTCTTCGTGCTCGGAGCGCCGATCGTCTTCAGGTAACCGGCCCAGTCGAAGTCCGGCGTCAGTTTGATTACATCGTCATCATTCAGCAGGTGATAAATTTTCTGCGGATCGCGGCGGCTCACGTTGTCCAGCGCGCCCTTGGCCAGTCCAGTTTCAATCGCCATCACGGCCTTGGCTTCGGCAGCGGCGGCTTCCGGCTTGTCGCCCGCCAGTTCAAACATCTTGGCTACATGCGCCACATACTGCTCGCGCAGTTCCTTGGAGTGCTCGTCTTCCTTAAAGTAGTAGTCGCGGTCCGGCAGGCCGAGGCCACCCTGATCCACGCCTGCATACTGCTTGCTCGCATCCTTGAAGTCCTGCGTCGAGCTGAATCCGAAGAAGGCGTTCACGCCATAGCGATGCAGCGGCACCAATTCCTTGGCGAGGGCCTGTTTGCTCTTCAGGTCTTCAATGCCATCGAAAAGCCCCTTCATTGGCTCCAAGCCGCGCTTTTCAATGCCCGGTTCGTCCATGCAGGCGGCGTAGTAGTCGCCAATCTGCTTCTCTACTGGAGTCCGCTTGGCGTCGTCGGCTGAGTACTTCTCCAGAATGCCCTTCAGCACCAGGCGGTTGTTTTCCGCCAGCAGGTTGAAGTTGCCCCAGGTAGATTGATCGTTGGGAATGGGATGACTGGCCTGCCACTTGCTGCAGGCGTAGGCGTAAAAGTCGCTGCAGGGGTCGAGTTGAGCATCCACATTCGACGCCTGAAAACGAAGGCCAGCAGCAGACGCAGCCGCCGGGGCGTTCGATTGCGCGTTGGTCTGCACGACCGCCGCACTGGCGCACAGAATAATTACGGGCAAGAGTTTACGCAGAGACATAAGTTCCTCGCAATTGAGATTCGTCCGAAGTCCGGAGGGGGCGCCACAAGGGAGACCAACAGGCACACTTCCGCATCAGCCGCGAAATTAACTAAACACCAAACCTACTGATTGTAATACGTTCGCCCGTCCGGAACGGTTCCGCTCTGCCGGGCCTTAAGCAAACATAACTCCGCCTATATAGACGAGCCGGAAGCAAAAAAGAGAGCGACTGAGCGCTCTCTTTCGGATATTTCAGGAAAATCTGCCTACCAGACCCGGCAGGCGTTGGCTGGCACCATGGCCGAGCCCGGCTTGCAGTGGAACGCCTGGCCAAACTCCGGGAAGTTGCTGACGGTGCCGTTCACGCGCCAGCGTCCCGGCGAATGCGGATCGGTCTGAGCATAGAGCCGCGCCGTTTGTTCGGTGATGTTCTGGCACCAGATGTTGGCGAAGCCGAGAAAGAAGCGCTGGTCGGGGGTGAGGCCGTCAATCGCCTCGGAATCTTTGCCCGGATTTTCGGCCAGCAGACTGTGCAGCGCCATGTAGGCAACTCTCATGCCGCCGTTGTCGGCGGCATTTTCGCCGAGGGTCAGGCGTCCGTTGAGCTTCACGTCGGGCGTCGCCGGATAGCTGGAATACTGATCTGCGACGCAGGCGGCGCGCTTTTCAAACTCGCGATTGTCGTCCGCCGTCCACCAGTCGTTCAGATTGCCTTTGGCGTCGAACTTGCGGCCCTGATCGTCGAAGCCGTGCGTCAACTCGTGGCCAATCACCACGCCGATGCCGCCAAAGTTCAGCGCATCGTCGGCACCTTTATCGAAGAATGGGGGCTGCAAAATGCCCGCCGGGAAGTTGATGTTGTTCAGGCTGGAGCTGTAATAGGCATTGACCGTGGGCGGCGTCATGCCCCACTCGCGCTTATCCACCGGCTGGCCAATCTTGCTTAACTGGCGCTGGAACTCCACTTCGTTCGCGCGGAAGTTGTTGCCGAACGCATCATTCCTGGCGACGACGATCTTCGAGTAGTCGCGATACTGGTCGGGATAGCCGATCTTGTTGTCAATCGCGGCGAGTTTTTCGAGCGCGCGCTTCTTCGTCACATCCGTCATCCACGGCAGTGACTGTATGTCCTGATTCAACGCGACTTCCAGTGCGTGGACGAGCTTCAACATGCGCTCCTTGCCATCGGCACCGAACGCGGCTTCCACATACTTCTGGCCGAGCGCTTCGCCCAGGTCGCCGTCCACGCCATCCACACAGCGCTTCCAGCGGGCCTGCTGTTCCTTGGCGCCACGCAGCTTCTTGCCAAAGAAGTCGAAGTTCTCGTCCTGAAAGCGCTTGGGCAGGTAGTTGTTGGCGCTCACCACCAGATGCCAGCGCAGGTAGGTCTTCCAGTCGTCGAGCGAGGTGGCATCAAGCACCGAGTTCAGGTTCTTGAAGAACTCGGGCTCGCTGACGTTCATCTTGTCTGTATTCGGAGCGCCAATCTGGGTCAGGTAGCGGTCGAAGGCAAACGCCGGAGTGAGTTTCGCCAAATCCGTGCCAGCCATGGGGTGATACGTCTTGTTGGGGTCGCGACGGCTCACGCGATCCAGCGTCCCTTTGGCCAATCCGGTTTCAATCGCCATGATGGCTTTGGCCGATGCAGCGGCCTGATCGGGCTTCTGGCCCAGCAAGCCGAACACGTTGGTGACGTGCGCTACATACTGCTCACGAATCAGCTTCGACTTTTCATCTTCTTTGAAGTAATAGTCGCGATCCGGTAATCCGAGCCCGCCGGAACCAGCCCGCGCGATCTGCTGGGTGGAATCCTTAAAGTCCTGCCCCGAGCCGAAGCGGAACATCACGTTTACGCCCATGCGGTGCAGGCGAATGACTTCCGCCGCCAGTGCTGGCTTGGACTTGAGCGCCGCGATGCGCTTGAACTCTGGCTGCAGCGGCTTGATGCCGAGCTTCTCAATGCGCGGCTCGTTCATGCAGGCGCCGTAGTAGTCGCCGATCTGCTTTTCGACGGGCGAAAGCGACCCTCGCTTCGCGCTTGTTGCCGAATATTTCTCAAGGATGTCGTGCAGAACCACCCGGGTATTTTCGTGCAGCACATTAAACGTGCCCCAGCTCGACTGATCCGCAGGAATCGGATTGCGTGCCTGCCACTTGCTGCAGGCATAGGCGTAAAAGTCGTTGCAGGGATCGGCACCGGCATCAATCATGTCGGCGGAAAAGCGCAGCCTAGGGGTGCTGGGGGCAGGCGCGGCCGTTTGAGCCTGACCGATGCCGAATGCAAGCAAGAGAGCGATGATGCAACAGGAGAATCTGGGGAAAAACATAAATTACCTCAAGATCGCAGGGTGTAAATTCTTGAACGAATCGGGCCCTAAAACACGTGCAGCTTAATCGTCAGATACGTCTTCGGATCTTTGCGGATGGCGGCGATCAGCTCGCGCGTTTCCACCAGCATTTTGTTGCTGTTGTCGTAAAGCGAGTCGTCCTTAAACAGTCGGCCCACCGTGCCTTCGCCTTTATCTACGCGGTCGGTGATGGCGGCCAGACGCGTTACGGTGCTGTCAATCTTGTTGGCAAGGGCATCGTCATGCGCCAGCTTGCCCAGCGTGCCCTTGCCTGCGTTTATGTCTTCGGTGAACTTGCGCATCTGCGCCAGCGTCTCGTTGGCGTTCTTGTAGAGCGAATCGTCCTTAATCAGCTTACCCGCGGTGCCCTTGCCCGCGTTGACGTCGTCGAGCATGGCATTCAGCTTGTCTATCGCGCTGACCGCCTTGTGGTACATCTCGTCATCCACCAGCACTTTGCCGATCGTGCCTTTGCCGGCGTTCACATCCGCGACCAGCTTCTGCATCTCGCTCACAGTGGAATTCAGTTTGCCATACAACTGCGGGTCGTAGATCGCCTTGCCCACCGAGCCCTGCCCGTTTTCCACGTAGGCCAGAATGCGGTCGAGCCGCTTGATGAGCACATCAATGTTCTGCAGCGAGCCTTGGCCCGCACGCACCATGTCTTGCAGATCGGGAGTGTCTTCCGTCGCCAGCTCATCCCCGTCTGCGGCGGCGCCCAGCTTGGTCCCCTTGCTCTCAATATCCACAAAGGTCTCGCCCAGCACTCCTGCCGTCGCCAGTTTGGAGTGCGAATCCTTGCGCAAGCCTTCTTTGTACTTGGTGGAAACGCGCATAATCACTTCCACCGGCGTCAATCCGTGTCCGGGGATGACGCGAATGGACTCCACGTTGCCGATATCCACGCCAGCCAGCCGTACCGGCGCGCCCACCCGCAGGCCGGAAGCATTGTCAAAGTAGGAATTGATGCGGATTTTGGTGGTGAACAGGCCGCCACCGCCGGACATTAGAAACACCAGCAGAAACAAAACCGTGGCTGAGACCAGCACCGTGATGCCCACGCGCAACTCAGACCAGCGAACCTCTTGCTTGTTGGGCACATCGCCTCCCTAAAATTGGCGCACGCGGGTTGCGCACGGAGCTTGCGGCTTCATCGCCTGCGGTGCAACCCGCGCGGCGCGGCTGCGGATACGCTTGCATGATACCAAAGGTGGCGAGTTTAGCCCGTGCCCACTGGAACCGACTCTAGAATCACGTGCGCAATGGCCTCGGCGGCGGTGTGGGTCAGCGAAATGGAAACGCCAGTCGCGTGCAAGCTGGCAGCTACCTCGGCCGCTCGGCCGTGGAACACCAGCGTGGGCCGTCCGCCCGGACGCCGCGTCACTTCAATGTCGCGCCAGCGCACTCCGCGTGACCAGCCAGTGCCCAGCGCCTTCATCCCCGCCTCTTTTGCGGCAAATCGCGCGGCATAGCGCTCAATGCGATTGGCCTTGGCGTCGCAATACTTGCGCTCGCCCGCGGTGTAGATGCGATTGAGAAAGCGGTCGCCCCAGCGCTCCACAGCTGCTGCAATGCGCGGCACCTCGGCCACGTCAATTCCGGTGCCCACGATCATGCGGGACCGTCCTTAGCCTTACTGCTTGCCAGCTGACGCAGCGCACTCAGCACAATGTCATCCTGCTCGGGGAAGACGGTGCGGAGGTCGAGCAGCAGGCGATCATCTTCCACGCGGGCGATGATTGGAATGTCACTAGCGCGGAGTTGCGCGGCCAGAGTATTGGCGCTGCTGTTTGCGGAAGAGATGGCCAGCAGTTGCGTGGGCAGGGCTGAACCGGGAGCAGCACCGCCGCCGATCACCGATTGCCCTGGGATCACTTCGACTTTGAGCCGCGTAAGTCCGGCGAGTGCGGCTTGGATTCGCTCCGCTCTTCCGCCAATCTGCTCGACACTGAGCCGCATCATTGCTAAAGCGGGGATGGCATCGTACTGCTCCGCGACGTAGCTGCGCAGGGTTGCTTCCATAGCGGCATAGATGAGTTTATCGGCGCGAAAGGCGCGAAACATCTGGTTCGACCGAATGCGCGCGATGAGGTCAGCGCGCCCGGTGAGGATGCCCGCCTGCGGCCCGCCCAGCAGCTTGTCGCCGCTGTAGGTGATCACGTCCACGCCCGCGCGAATCGAATCGCCCACGCTCTGTTCGCCGCGAATGCCCGCCGAAGGCAGGTCGAATAGCGCCCCGCTGCCCAGGTCTTCCATCAGCGGGATTCCGCGACGCTGGCCCAGTTCCACCAGCTCGGCAAGCGTGGGTTGCTCGGTAAAGCCGGTGATTTCAAAGTTCGAGCGATGCACCCGCAGTAGCAGCCGCGTCTTTTCGGTGATGGCGCGTTCGTAGTCGGCGATGCGGGTGCGATTGGTCGTGCCTACCTCGCGCAGAATCGCGCCCGACTTGGCCATCACGTCTGGAATGCGGAACGAGCCGCCAATCTCCACCAGTTCGCCGCGCGAGACGATGACTTCCGCGCCTTCGGCGAGCGAGTTCAGCGCCAGCAAGACGGCTGCGGCGTTGTTATTCACGATAACCGTGGAAAGCGAAGGCGAGGTTGACGAGCTTAACGAACTTGGCGGGCACCATCCCTGCGATTTGAATAGCCGCGCGAACAGATGCTGCAAATGCACGTCGCGCTTGCCGCGCTCGCCGGTGGCGAGATCAAACTCAAGATTGTTGTAGCCGGAAGCGATTTCCGTGAGGAACGCCAGCGCGCCCGCGCTCAGCGGCGCCCGTCCAAGATTCGTGTGCAAAATCACGCCAGTCGCGTTGATCACTCGGCGCAGCGAGGGTGCGGAGGCAGTTCGCAGGCTGGCCTCAGTTTGGGCCGGTAGCGTTTCCAGAATCATCAGGAGCCCAGTTTCGTCGAGTTTACCGGTCGCGACATCCTGACGCAATCGCGCCAGCACGGTGCGAGCGGCATCTGTAACCGGCGCTTTTCCGTTCGTCGCAGCGAGGGATACGAGCTGAGGAGTGCGGAGAAGCTCATCCACCGAAGGCAACAGGCGGAATAATGCGGCTGGATTGCCGATCTTCGCCGCTGACTGTTTGGGATCGCCCATCGCCGCGATTATTTCACATACAGACTGCGCTACAGTGCTTCGCGCTGTCGCGAGAGACCTAGGCCGGGCGTTACGCGCAAGCTCATATCCACGGCCTTCACTGAATGGGTCAGCGCGCCCACGGAAATAAAGTCCACGCCGGTCTGGGCATAGGCACCGACGGTTTCCAGATTCATGCCGCCGGAACACTCCAGCGGCACTGTGCGGCCGGCATGGCTGGCAAAGACGCGCGCAAACTCTACGCAGTGACCCACTTCGGCGTGTGACATATTGTCCAGCAGAATGCTGTCGGCCCCGTTGCGGAGCGCGTCATCGAGCTCTTCGAGCGATCGCACTTCGATCTGAATGGGCTGGCTGCCGTTGCGATTGGCGATGGCGCGCCGCATCGCTTCGCCCGCGCTGCCCACGAGCGCAATGTGATTATTCTTGATCAGGATGCCATCAGAGAGATCGAGCCGATGATTGGTGCCGCCGCCGCAACGCACGGCAAATTTATCGAGCAAACGCAATCCCGGTGCCGTCTTGCGCGTGTCGAGGATTCTTGCCTTGGTGCCGGAGATCGCGTCCACATATTGCCGGGTTAGCGTAGCGATGCCGCTCATGCGCTGCATCAGGTTCAGGATGACGCGCTCACACGACAAGATGACACGCGCCTGATGGCGAATCACGGCAATCGTCTGCCCCTTGCGCAGGCGCACGCCATCAAAAATCTCAGGATGACTTGTGACCTCGGGATGCCCCGACACGTCCGCGCCATCGAGCGTGGCAAATACTTCGAGCACGCGCGTCACCGCATCCACTCCGGCGAGCGTGCAGTCCTGCTTGGCGATGACGGTGCCCGTCGCCAGCTGTTTGGGATCAATGCAGACGGCGCTGGTGGCGTCGCGCGTCGCGCGATCTTCCAGCAGCGCGCGCTCGATGATGCTCGTGATTCTTCGGCTGTTCCAGTCCACGATATCAGTGTAACTCTGAACTCTGTGTCATCCCGACCGGAGTCATGCTTCGCGAAACGCGAAGCATGGCGTAGTGGAGAGACCCTGTGTTTCGCTAGTCGCGGCTAAACAAGCTTGGTGCCCCACCCTCACGCGGTGCCTTTCCGCGTTAGGGTGGGCTGCGAGGATCTACCCCAACTGCGCCAGCGCCGCCTTGGCCTTCTCAATCAGCGTTGTCGAATCGGACTCTGTGGCGCGCAGCTTTTCCACCACGGGTGCCGGAGCCTTGGCGAGGAACGCCTCGTTCGCCAACTGCTTCTGTGCGCTGGCCAGGCGCTTTTCTTGCTCGGCAAATTCTTTGGTCAGGCGTTCGCGCTCCGCCGCTACGTCAATCTTCTTTTCATAGATCACGCACACTTCAAACTTCGACGTCGTACGAACGCCCGCCGCGTTGCTCATCGAGACCTCCGAGAACTCCACCGGCCCCACATTTGCCAAACGCTCTACCGCGCCGATGTTGGCTGCGATCATCCCGCGCGTCACATCATCCGCATAAACTTTCGCAGGAACCTTTAGCTTCGGCTCGATCTTTAGTTCTGTGCGCAAATTCCGGAGGCTGGCAATCAGATCCTGTAGCACGGCCATGTCGGTCTCGGCGTCAAGATCCACTTGCAGCGAATTTTTCTGCGGGAACGCAGCGAACGCGATGGATTGCTTGCCCTCAAAGGTTGGCGGCTTGCCGTCATACACGGCGTGCCACAGCTCCTCCGTAAGAAACGGCATAAACGGATGTAGTAAGCGCAGCGCGCCTTCGAACACGCGAATTAAATTGCCCAGGGCCGGACGCAGCGTCTCGACGGGCATGTCGCCGGTCGCGCCGATGCGCGGCTTTACCAGTTCGATATACCAGTCGCAAAACTCGCCCCAGAAAAAGTCGTACACGCGATTCGCCGCCTCGTGAAAGCGGTACGACTGCAGCGACTCATTCACTTCGGCGGCCACGCGATTGAAGCGCGAAAGAATCCAGCGGTCTTCCAGCGTTTCGGCGATAAAGCCGTCGAGTCCGTTCGCCAGAGCAGCACCGCCGAGCTGACTCAACTGCCAAACGCCCGCTGTTTCCGCGCGATCTACGTACATGAACAAGAAGCGTGCGGCGTTCCAAATTTTGTTGGCGAAGGCGCGGTAGCCGTCGGTACGATCTTCGCTAAACGCAATGTCGGTGCCCGGCGACGCCATCGCCGCCAGCGTAAAGCGCGTGGCATCGGTGCCATACTTCGCAATCACCTCGATCGGGTCGAGCACGTTGCCCTTGGTCTTCGACATCTTCTGCCGATTCGCGTCGCGCACCAGCGCGTGGATGTAAATGTGCCGGAAGGGCACGCTGTCGTTCTTCGACTCCGGCAAATTGGCATCCCAGCCGCTCGCCGATTTCACCGCCGCGTCTTGCTGGTGACCGTCCATAAAATGAACGCCGAGCATGACCATACGCGCCAGCCAGAAAAATAAAATGTCGAAGCCGGTGACGAGCAGCGACGTGGGATAAAACACGTCCGCGCCGCGCTTGCGCATTTCCTCGGGATCGGGCCAGCCCAACGTGGTGAACGGCAGCAACGCGGATGAGAACCATGTATCGAGCACATCGGGGTCTTGCGCAATCTTCGCGCTGCCGCACTTCGCACACGCGATGGGCGTGCCGCGATCCACTGTGATGCCGCTGCATTCCGCGCAATGCCAGGCCGGAATGCGATGTCCCCACCACAACTGCCGCGAGATGCACCAGTCGTGGATGTTGTACATCCATTGCAGATACGTGGCTTTGTACTGCTCGGGCACAAACTTTATGCTGCCGTTTTCGGCGACGGCAATCGCCGGCTTGGCGAGCGGCTCGATCTTCACAAACCATTGCGTGGAAATACGCGGCTCGGCCACGGTGTCGCAGCGCTGGCAGCGACCCAGCGACATCATGTGGTCTTTTTCCGAGACCAGAAATCCCTGCTCCGCTAAATCCTCCAGCACACGTTTGCGCGCGGCAAAGCGATCGAGACCCGCGTAAACACCAGCGTTGGCGTTCATGTGCGCGGTCTCATCCATCACGTCGAGCTGCGGCAAGTTGTGGCGCTTGCCTGCGGCAAAGTCGTTGGGATCGTGCGCGGGCGTCACCTTTACCGCGCCGGTGCCAAACTCCGGATTCGCCAGATCATCGAGAATAATCGGCACGTCGCGCCCAGTGAGCGGCACGCGCACACTCTTGCCGTGCAAGTGCGTGTAGCGTTCGTCCGCCGCGTTCACCGCAACGGCGGTGTCGCCGAACATCGTCTCCGGGCGCGTGGTGGCAACCGTAATGAATTCAGACGTGCCCACCACCGGATAGCGAATCTCCCAGATCTTACCCTTGGTCTCCTCGTGCACCACTTCCAAGTCGCTGATGGCGGTTCCGCAGCGCGGGCACCAGTTCACCAAGTAAGCGCCACGATAGATCAGCCCGTCCTCATACAGGCGCACGAACACTTCCTTCACCGCAACGGTAAGGTTGTCGTCCATGGTGAAGTAGAGGCGATCCCAGTCCACGGACGCGCCCAGCCGCTTCATCTGCTCAAGGATCGCGCCGCCGTATTCTCGCTTCCACTCCCACACCCGCTCAATGAAGGCTTCGCGGCCGAGATCCTGCCGCTTCTTGCCCTCGCCTGCCAGCCGTTTTTCCACCATCAACTGCGTAGCGATGCCCGCATGGTCGGTGCCCGGCAGCCACAGCGCGAGAAATCCCTTCATGCGATGCCAGCGCACGATGATGTCCATCTGCGTCTGGTTGAGCATGTGGCCCATGTGCAGGCGTCCTGTGACGTTGGGCGGGGGCAGCAGCAGGGTAAAGACGGGCTTGGGGTTGGGTGCGCCAGCTTCAGGCGTCGTCACGGAAAACAGCTTGGTCTCAATCCAATGATTCGCCCAGCGCTCTTCAATGGCGCCGGGCTCGTAGGTTTTGGGCAGGTCGTGTGGCATAGGGATACTTATTAGATTAACTGGTTCGATGGATTGAGCGCGGGGCCGCAGCGAAAATCGCGGCTACAGCCAGGGAATGGATTCTTCTTCAGTCACGATTGTGTCCGCAGCAAATATAGACGGACTTCTGGGAACGGATGCGGCTGCCATTTCGAGTTCGAGGTGCACAGTCGTGCCTGCAATCGCAAGCTCTGGAGGCTCTTGAGCGTTGTCACTGGGCGAGGCCAGTTCAGAAATCGCGCCGGACGTCTCAGCCTCGCCACGCTGGCTAACAAACAGCGGCTCGTCGCCCTCGGTCGCAGCCTGCCAGGCAGACTCATACTCGCGAGCTGTCTCCGGTGCCGTGCGCTCGCTATCGTCGTCTTGGTCAAAGTCTTCGTCCCGCCGGGGTTTGCCCTTGGGCGGAGGCAGAAGCGCCGCCACCGCCAGCAGCAGCGCACTGGCCTCAAACGGCTTGCTTACCAGCCCTTGCGCGCCAGCGGCAGTGGCGTCGGCCCGCGTAAAGCGATCCATGCGGCCCGCCGCCAGCAGTACTGGAATCTGTGCCGTCGCAGGAAATGACCGGACCGCCTCGCAGAGCGCCACACCTCCTCCGCCCGGCATATGCACGTCGGCCACAATCAGTCCCGGACGGAACTCGCCAACCATGTTGCCTGCCTGCTCGGCGTCGTTGGCGGCCAGCACCTCGTAGCCTTCGGACGCAAGAATGCCGCTGGCCATGCTACGCGCGGTCGGATTGTCATCAGCCAGCAGAATACGATGTGCCATGCGTCTCAACTCGTCTGCAAAAACACTCAGCGGGAACCCTTCGCAGTTTACACAAAGAAAAAGCGGCTCGGGTCGTCGCGAAACCGCCGACCATGAGCCGCTCTGTTCCTCAAATTCTCAAACGCCCCGCCACGTGCGGCGAAACCGCTACCGAAGTACTAGAACGGAAACTTGCGCTTCTTTTTCTTTTTAGAAGAAGATGCGGTGGGGTCTTCCGTCGCCACGGGGGTTGAACCAGCGGTCGCGGCCTTGGCAGCTGCGTTGGCAGCCTCCGCACCCGTGGTGCTCTGTTGCTGCACCTCATTCACCTGTTGCGGCGGAGGCAACGGCACCGTCCCGTTCGTAGTAGCCGAAGAAGAAGTTCCAGTGGGCGTCGCCGGATCCGGCGTTGCCGCCGCGCCAATATTCAAATCCTGAATGCCTGTCTGTTCACTCGTAGGTGCGGGTACGCTCGTACCTGCGTCAGGCACAGGTGCCGGAACCGTGCCCGGTGCAGCGGGCTGGGGCGAATCCGAACGCGGTGCCTGCTGATTCTCCAGCGAGACCGGGCCTTTCACTGTTTCCACCGAAACTTTGCCATCGCCAGCGCCTAATAGCGCTTCATTCGCGTGCTTCACAATGTCAGTTGCGGTCACCGTTGGCGGATCCACCAGCGTGGGGTCGCCCATCTTCGTGGCACGCGCCGTATTGGGATGGCGGTTGAAATTATCCAGTATCGGGCTGAGCCGCCCCGGGTCGCCCCGGCTTTCCATCTCCTTCGTGTTCTGCGCAATCATCTGCGGCGTGGCCTTGGGGGCGGGACGATGGAAGGCCGACAGCCGCGCCGCCGCATCCCCGGCACGATTCATCATCGGGTAACGGGTGAGAATCTGCTCATACGCGGCGGAAGCCGACTTGGTAAATTCCGCGATCAGCCTGCCCTTGGAGGCTTCTGGCAGGTTCGCCTTGCGAATATTCTCAATCTGCCCTTCATACGACTGGCCCAGCAACCACAGCGCCTCGTCGGCCCCGCTATACAGCGGATAACGATCCACCAACGTCTTCAACCGCGCAATGGCCGCCGGATACGACTGCCGCAGATTGTAGAAACGCCCAATGCGGTACTCGCGGTCGGCCAGCACTTCCTGCACTTCCATCAACTTGCCCCTGGCCTCGGGCAACAGCTTGCTGTCGGGATACTGCAAGATCATCTGCCGGTATTCATCCTCGGCCCGTACCGCGTGGGTAAAATCGCGGTCCGGCTTTTCCATCTGCTGATAGTGGATGTTGGCGATCTTCATCTGCGCTTCCGCGGCTTCCGGCAGATTCGGGAAGAAGGTCTTGAAGTCGTTGTACTCGACTTCCGCCTGCTGCAGCGCCGTGGTGCCGCCCTCGGCATACCAGGAGTCCCCCACCGCCAGCTTGGAGCGGGCAATAAACTCGGAGTCGGGATAGGTGTTGATCAGCGTCTGCAAGGCGATGCGGGCCGTATCGAACCGGTTGTGCTTCAGCGCATCCTCGGCACGGTCAAACAACACCTTGTCCGGCTGCTTGCTGGTCACGTTGGCCAGCGGATTAACGACTTTCTTGTTGGTACAGCCCGCCGCTAGCAGCAACGCGACGCCAGCCACAGCGGTCAATCCAACGCGGCAAATCTGTTTCACAGTTGACATGGTTACGCCTCAGAAACGAAAGAGTTACCGAAAAACTAGGCCGTCCGCAGACTTGCCTGCCGCGCTGCCTCAAGCAACTTGCGCGCATTTGCCTCAGCCCCGCCGGGGCCAAACACCGCACTGCCTGCGACCAAAATTTCCGCACCAGCCTTTACCACATCCTGCACGGTATCGAGAGCGACTCCGCCATCTACTTCGATGCGGAAACTCAGTCCCCGGGCCGCACGAATCTCCGCCAGATGGCGAATTTTCCGCAGCGCGTTGGGGATGAATTTTTGCCCGCCGAAGCCTGGGTTCACGCTCATAACCAGCACATAATCAAGCACATCCAGCACTTCGCTCAGCGATTCGACGGGCGTTGCCGGGTTCAATACTACTCCCGCTTTTTTTCCGAAGCTATGAATCAACTGAAGGCTGCGATCCAAGTGAGGGCAAACTTCCTGATGCACTGAAATCCAGTCCGCGCCCGCCTCGGCAAAGTCTGGAATATACCTGTCTGGATGCTCGATCATCAGGTGGCAGTCCAGTACCGCGTCGGTCACCTTGCGCAACGACTTGACCACCGGCACGCCAATGCTGATGTTGGGCACAAAATGCCCGTCCATCACGTCCACGTGGACGACCGTACCCCCTCCCGCCAGCGCAGCATGCACCTCGGCTGCGAGGTTGGCAAAGTCAGACGCCAGGATGGAGGGGGCTAGTTCAACCATGGAAGCCAAGGAAGTCGCTTTCAGACGCACCCGGGGCACAGAATCAGCGCAAAATCCGGGGGCAGAAGATATTAAATTTTACCACGCAGGGCGCTGCCCTAGGATGTGTCGTCCCGACCGGAGCGCGGGGAGCGCAGCGACCAAGCGCGTGGAGAGACCTCGCGTTGTCCCGACCCGGGACACCAAACTTGAAACCGCCTTCCTTCCCTGCGACTATCAATGCGTGCCAACTCCGCTCACAACTCCCTTAATCGAGGCTGCTGGACTCACCAAGATCTACGCCGCAGCCAAAGCCGTGGACGGCGTCTCGCTCAGCATCGCGCCGGGCGAAACGTTAGGCCTGGTGGGCGAATCCGGGTGCGGCAAGAGCACGCTGGGCCGCATGATGCTGCGGCTGATTGAGCCGACTTCGGGCAGCTTGCGCTTCGAGGGGCAAGACGTTTTAGCCGCCAAGCCCGCCGAGCTGCGGCAACTACGCCGCGAGATGCAGATCATCTTTCAGGATCCCTTCGCCTCGCTCAATCCGCGCATGACGATTGCCGAGGTTCTGACCGAACCATTTGTCATTCATCGAGAAACGCATTCCGGGGCCGAGCCCGAACTGCACTCTTCCAGCGCTCGCAGTCAGCGCGCTGGGGAACTCCTGAAGGCCGTCGGCCTCGACGCCTCTGCCCTGCCACGTTATCCGCACGAGTTCAGCGGAGGCCAGCGGCAGCGCATTGGCATCGCCCGCGCCCTGGCGCTGCGGCCCAAGTTCATCGTGGCCGACGAGCCTGTCTCCGCACTCGACGTAAGCGTGGGCGCGCAGATCGTGAATCTGCTGGCCCGCCTGCAGCGCGAGTTCGGACTGACTTTGCTGTTTATCTCGCACTCAATGCCGCTAGTGCGCTACCTGGCCACCCGCATCGCCGTGATGCAGGACGGCAAAATCGTCGAAATCGGCGATGCGGAGCAGGTTTGCGAGCGTCCCCAGCACGAATACACCCGTACCCTGCTGGCCGCTACGCCTGAAATGGCCACATCCACCGTGTCATTCTGAGAGTGTTGAGTCGAATCCCGCAGCGATTTTCATAACCATAATCGTGTCATCCTGAGCGGAGTAGCTAAGCCCGGAGCGGTTCCGTTCACGCAGTCGAAGGACCCCTACTACGCCAAACACCCCCCTTCGCCAGGAGCCTCCAGCATCTGCTGCGTTTTTGTGGTTTACCCAACGCCCGCCTATGCGCTAAAATCGCCGCGAATCCTCAGGAGGACTTCATGGCCACTGACGCACTCGTTCCGCCACCACCCACACCTGATCCAACCCCTGGACTCTCCGAGCCGGCGCGGATTATTGACACCTTTATCGCGCCCAGCAAAACTTTCACCGACATTCGTCGCAATGCCTGGTGGTGGGGACCTGTGGTGGTGATGATTTTAATCAGCGTGTTCTACGCGTGGTCGGTGGACTCCAAGATCACCTTTCGCCGCGCCGTGGACAACCAGATCGCCCTCTCACCCAAGGCGCAAGAGCGCATGGAGAAGCTTCCTGCTGACCAGCGGGAGAAGGCCCTCGACATGCAGGCCAGCATCACACGCGTGATCTCTTATTGCTTCACGCTTTTGCTCCTGCTGTTCAACCTGATCTTCGCGGCCCTGCTGTTTGCCTATTTCAAGATCATGGCGAACGCCACCTTGAAGTTCAAGCATATGTGGGCGGTCTCCATGTACGCCAGTTTGGCTGGTGGCCTCAAGTTTCTGCTGGCTGGCCTCATGATTATGCTGGGCGTGGTGCAGGCCGACGGCTTTAATATTAACAATCCGATCGCCACCAACCTTGGCTACCTGCTCGATCCGGCGGGCAACAAGATGCTTTTTGCAATCGGCAGCGCGCTCGACGTGTTCAGCCTGTGGTCAATCGTGCTGATCGCCATTGGCATCAGTTGCGTCTGTAACGTCAAGCCCAAGGCAGCATACATCGGTGTGTTCGGCGTGTTCTTGGTGTGGGTGCTATTCACTTCATCGCTTGCCCTGCTCGGCTAGTCCAACAAGCTGACCGCAAAGCAAGAAACGCCTGCCGCAAGGCAGGCGTTTCGCTTTAACTGGCAACCGGAAACTGAGAACTCGCAACTTTAGTGCAGTTGCACCAGCCCCGGGTCCGTCCCTTTTTGCTGCGGGGTGCGCCAGCGATCAATCGCCGACGTCTGATGCACACAACTCACTGTGCAATAAGGCGCGCAGGGCTTTTCGGTGCGATGCTCGCGGCGTACATCCGATGTCGTGTATTCCGCCAACGGCTTCGCGGGATACCCACGCTGCTGCGAACAGTAATGCACCAGCCCGAACTCATCCACATACAAATAACGAGCGCCCGCGCGGCAGCGCCACTCATTGCGCTGGCCGAGTGCGATGTTGTCCTGAAAATTATTGATGCGGGTGAAGCCGCTTTTTTCGAGGCGCTTCATGGCGTGATACACCTCGCGCTCTTCGCCGCTCAGCGCCTGCACTTGGCCATCGCCGTCGTGGATAATGCCCACGGTCGAACTGAAGCCGAGTTCCACGGCGCGCTTGCCGATGACCAGCGCATCCTGCGGACTGCGCATGCCGCCGCCCACCACCGAGTTGATATTTACGTGGAACAACGCGAACTCAGCCAGCAGTTCCAGCTTGCGGTCCAGCACTTTCAGGCTCTTCTTGGAGACATCATCCGGCGTAATGTTGTCAATACTGATCTGCAGGAACTCCAGCCCCGCCGCGTTGAGCCGCTCGATGCGGTCGCGCACTAGCAGGTAGCCATTGGTAATCATGCCTGCGATCATGCCGCGCTTACGGATGTGTGCAATCACCTCATCAAGTTGTGGATGCAGCAGCGGCTCACCGCCGCTGATAGTGACAATCGAAGTGCCCAGATCCGCCAGCTTATCGAGCCGCGCGATTACTTCTTCAATCGGCACGGGCTTGGATACATCGTCGAACTCATTGCAGTAAGTGCAGGCCAGATTGCAGCGCCGCATGGGAATGATGTGCGCAAGAAACGGATGATCCTGCGACGCCAGAGCCCAGCCTACGGCAGCATAAGAACGCAAGTCGCGACGGATTTTAGCGAAGCGGCCGCGCGCCGACTTGCGTCGCAGCGGCGGCACGTGGCCGATGCGCACCGTGGCGGGCATATTCTCCGCGGCGGGTACCAATTCAATCAGCTGTGCCGCTGGCGCGTTATTTACTTCAGTAGGCATGAACTTTTAGTAGAACACAGCAGAAATGGCCGCGAGAAGGCGCTCCACAGCGATTGGCGGCTTTACCGGGTTAAACGGTGCAGAGTCACGTGGAAGTGTACTTTCATAGGCAGGCGGGTAGGTTAGTGAGCGCCGTCAATGCCATGCCCGGCGTCGCGCCATACCCGAATCGCCAACTCGGTATTTGCCTGCTTCACCAGAATGTAATCCGTGTCATAGGTGGAGACAGCGAATATACCAACGCCTGCTTTCGCCAGCGGATTCAAAAGCGCCGCCAGTATCCCGGTCTCGTCAAAGTCGAACGGGCCATGCAGCCAGAAGCAGGCCCAGTCGCGCATGGCCAGCGTCTCTGGCGGCACCAACTCGGCCGGACCCACCACCGACAGCTCCTGCTCCGTGCGCGTGACGGAGCAAAAGCCCGGCCCGGCCAGCGCCTCGATAGCCCACGACGGCATCGGGGCACCTGCCTCCATCTGACTCACCGCGTACGCTCCTGCCAGCTGCGAAAGATGAAGTCTTCTTTCCATCGCGCTACTTCTGCTTGGCCGCTGCGTCAGCAGCCTTGGCCAGCATAAGATCCAAGTCTCGCCGCGAATAGTATCGTCCGTCCATAATTACGGCAAATATCCTCCGCGTGTTCCGAATGTCATCCAGTGGGTTTGCATCGAGCAACAACAGGTCAGCCTGCCCCGGCGCAAACAGCGCGCGCCCGCGCTCGGTCTTGCGCAAAAATTCCGTGGGATTTTTCGTGGCCGCCTGAAGAGCTTGCAGCGGGTTCAACCCCGCCTTCACCAGCAACTCCAGCTCTTCATGCAGGCTCGACCCCGGAAATACGAACGGATCGGGACTGTCCGTGCCCGCTAGTAGCGGCACTTTTGCGTCACTCATCTCATTCACAATCGCCTCGTCGCGCGCCGCGATCAGGCGATTCAACTGCGCCACTTCTGGCTTGTCCGCGCCCATCTGCTCCCATACCTTCGCCGGATCCCACTGCGCTCGCACCCATGCCGGAACCTGCTTCAGGCGCTCATCCTTCACCGACTTTGCATCCATCTCCGTCATCGTCATGGTCCATATCAGTGTGGGCGTCTGCCAAGTCTCATTCGCACGAAACTCTTTCAGTAGCGCCCGCAACTTTTCGAGACTAAAGCTGTCGTAAGTCTGTTGCCGCACCTTCTGTATTGCAGCTCCGTCCTTGGCGGCGATTGCCTTCGCGCGCGCTGCTTGCAATTCCTGCTCTCGCGACGACGCCGCCAGCATCACGCCTGTCAAATGCTCGATGCTCGCCTGCCCTGCGTTCGAGGCTTCACCAGCCGAAACGCCTTCCGACACATGCCCAGCGACCATGAGCCCCTTCTTTTTCGCCTCGTCGAGAATCGCGAAGTACGCTTCGCGCGGCGGCGACAGCACCTTGATAAAATCCACACCCCGCTGCTGCAATTGGTCTACGGCAGTTCGGCCGGAGTCGGCGTCTTTTACGGCAATCGTGTTCGCCGGGTTATCCGACTGCGCATCCAGAAACGGCCCCGGCGTAATGATGTGCGGCCCCGGAATCTCACCACTCTCTACGCGCTGACGCCAGCGCTCGATGGTCGAGATATTGCCGCCCATATCGCGGACGCCCACCACGCCGTTGGCCAGGTACAGAGGCAGAATCACATCTTCGGTCCAACTACGCTGTTCCACTCCGGTCAGGTGTACGTGCATATCCCACAGGCCGGGGATCATGTACTTGCCGCTGGCGTTGATCACACGCAGGTTGCGCGTCAGATTCAGCACTCCCACCCGCGCTATGCCGACAATATGCCCATCGCGAATCACCACCGTGTGCCGTGGCAGAATCGCTCCTGTCGCCATATCAATCAGGTTGACGTTGGTGATGGCAATGGCCGGATGCGCTTTGGTGGCGGTTGTGTAAACGTTGCGATCAGGAGGAGCCGCAAACGCGGTGCCCAGCAGAAGCATGATGATCCACGCGAGGCAGCTTGCCTGAAGCAACCTAGGCATGTTCCACCGCAACCGCGTCCACCGCGCGCAGAAAGTCGAGCTTGCGCTCGGAGGGAAGGAATGACGCCTCAAACGAGTTCCGCGCCAACTCGCGCATCTGCTCATTACTAAATTCGAAGTGTTGCTGCACCAGCTGATATTCCTGCTCCAGCGAGGTGTGGAACATTGCCGGGTCGTCGCTGTTCAGCGTCACCATCAGTCCACGTTCAAAATACTCGCGCACCGGATGCTCGTCGAGCGACGCGGATGCTCCAGTTTGCAGGTTGCTGCTGACGCAAATCTCTATGGGCACCTGCCGCTCAGCCAACACGTCCATCAACTCCACGTCGCGACGCGCCTGGATGCCGTGGCCAATGCGCTCAGCCCGCAGATTCAAGGCGCCCCACACTGACTCCGGACCAGTCGTTTCGCCGGCGTGCGCCGTGAGCCGCAGTCCATGCTCAGCCGCGTAGCGATAACTGGGCGCAAACCACTCCGCGGGCCCGCGCGCCTCATCACCGCCAATGCCGATGCCGACGACATTGCGCGTACGGTAGCGCACGGCCAGCTCGACTACTCTTTGCGCCGCTTCCGCGCCAAAGTGCCGTACCGCGTCGAAGATCCACAATAGCGAAACCCCGAAGTCGCGCTCGCCCGCAGCTCGTCCACGCTCCAGACCCTCGAAGACAGCGGCGAAGTCCATGTCCTTCCACAGACACACACCGACAGAGACATACACCTCGGCATGGAGCACGTTCTGCCGCCGCAACTCCTGCATCAGGCGATAGGTGACCAGTTCATAGTCACGGCCACTGCGCAGCAGTTGCGTTACAGACTTGAAGGCCATCAGGAAGCCTTGGAAATTTTCATATTGATACAGCAGGACGGCGTCGCCTAACGTCATCGGCTCGCCATGCTGTTCGCTCAACTCCACCAAGGTCGCGGGAGCGACCGAACCTTCCAGATGAAGATGCAGTTCTGCCTTCGGCAAAGCGCGCAGAAACGCCGAAGGCGCAGCTCCGGAAGCAGCCACGCCGGGAATCGTTGTAGATCGTCCCCCTCGCGTGCTGGCTGCATCCATGTGCTGCGCCTCGACTCCAACTAGAAAATCACAAAACGGAAGAAGGCTTCGCCAAAGCTAAACCGGCTTGCGTCCGAACTCACTGCGATGCCGACTGTAGAAGATATAGATCAGTAGGCCGATAGCGAGCCAGCCAATAAAACGCACCCAGGTCACAACAGGTAATCCCGTCATTAGCCCACCGCAGAACAGAATCGAAATCAGCGGGAACCATGGAACGAACGGAACTCGAAACCCACGCGGTCGATCCGGATCGCTGCGGCGCAGCATGATGACTCCGAGAGAAACCAGCACGAACGCAAACAACGTCCCAATGTTCGATAGATCAGCCAACGCTGGAATGTCAAGGAATCCGGCTGGTACGGCCACCAGAAAACCAGCAATCCACGTTGACCAATGTGGGGTCTTATATTTGGGGTGGACTCTGGAAAACAGCTTCGGGAAGAGCCCGTCGCGCGACATCGCATACCAGATTCGGGCTTGGCCATACTGGAAGCATAGGAGCGACGATAGCATTCCCGTCAGCGCGCCGATCACGATCACGGATTGGAAGAACGGATGGGCACCTAGATACTTTAGAGCGTATGCGACGGGAGCATCCTTGGCTTCGCCATCCAGGAAGGTCGTGTACTTCATCATCCCCAACAAGACCAGGGCGACTGCTGCGTAAAGAATGGTGCAAACTACCAGCGACATGATGATGCCGAACGGCAGATCTTTTTGTGGATTTTTAGACTCTTCCGCCGCTGTCGAAACTGAATCAAATCCGATATAGGTAAAGAAGATAATTGCGCCGCCAGTAACGATGCCGCCAAATCCATTCGGCGCAAAGGGATGCCAGTTAGCCGGATTGATCAACATTCCACCGACGACGAGAAACGTTAAAATTGCACCGATCTTCACCAACACCATGATGTTGTTGGTCTCGGCGGACTCTTTGACGCCGCGCACCAGCAGGACCGTCAACAGCATCACAATCAGAAATGCGGGGAAGTTAAAGTATGCGCCAGTCCAATGCTTGTCGGCCCAAACCGGGGTAGACCATGCGTTCGGCAGAAGCACGCCAAAAGTCGCCGCCTGTGCTTTCAGGTAGCTACTGAATCCCACGGCAACCACCATGTTGCTGACCGCGTACTCAAGCACCAGATCCCAGCCAATGATCCAGGCGAATATTTCCCCTAGAGTCGCGTAGGAATACGTGTAAGCGCTGCCGGCGATGGGAATCATCGAGGCCAGCTCGGCATAGCAGAGGCCAGCGAAGCTGCAAGCAATCGCGACGAGAATAAAGGAGACTGCAATTGCAGGCCCGGCTGCTGGTCGCCCGTGCATCAAGACGTGCGACAAGTTCCCTGTGGTAACCAGGTTCACTATTATGTCGAGCACCTGTGCATCCCACATCGAGGGCGCTTTGCTGAACTCGCCCGCGGCCGCTGTGCCGGTGAGCACAAAGATGCCCGAGCCAATGATGGCTCCGATGCCGAGCGCCGTGAGCGACCACGGCCCCAGCGACTTCTTGAGGCCGGCGTTTTCGGACTCCGCCAGCAGCTTGTCTATAGACTTGCGCCGAAACAGTTGGCTTGTCAGATGCCTGCTCCGCAACCCGGGATGAATACTGCATGGGAACCGTTCGGCGAATGCCGCCACGGCCCAGCACAAGCAAAGGGGCACGGCCCGCGTGCCCCTTTGCTCAATTCGTTACCGCTTGCTAACGCCGCGGGTCGCCTTCTTGGTCTTCTGCTTCTTGCTGCCGCGCGGGTAATCGCGTTCGGCCTTGGGCTTTTCGATCTTGTTCTTCTTGCGGACGGCGCGCTTCACCTTCTTGCGCTCGACTTTTTCCAGCTTCGTGGTATTCGCCATTGTGCGTGTGCTGCCTCTCGGACATAAGTTCGGCAATAAAGCCAATACCTTAGGATAAATCAGATGCGCGGATAAATCTCTTGGTAAGCTGAAAGCGCGCTAGAAAACTGACTCACGCCTGCACCAGTTGCGCGTATTTTTCCACCAGCTTCTTCAGCCCAAAACGGCCAAATTGTACCGTAATTTTGGCCTGTTCGCCTTCGCCCTCGCGCTGATACACCAAGCCTTCGCCGTACTTGGGGTGCCGTACGCGCTGTCCGGGACGAAAGCCTTTTTGACCCTGCGGAGCGGCCGTTTCCACCTGGGGCACCGAGAATTTCTTGCCGCGCGAGGCGAAAAACTCCGCAATGTTATCCATCGAGTTGTAGGCCGTGCCGGAAGAAGCGCCAGCAGCAGATTTCGCTTTGGACTTCTGTGGCATCGCATTTTGTGCCGATCCATAGCGCGGGCGCTGATCCTCGTCTTCGTACGAATAGTGCGTTCCGTGGCCTTCTTCGCCATAACTGGAAGATCTGGCTCCAGTTCGCCGCGTCGCTCCGCCGCCCAAATCTTCGACAAGTTGATGAGGCACTTCGTCCAAGAAGCGCGACGGCACGCTCGCTTCTGGCATGTCGGTACCCCAGCGCCTCCGATAGCGCGCCCGCGTCACAATCAGCGTATCCATCGCGCGCGTCATGCCCACGTAGCACAGCCGCCGCTCCTCTTCCATTTCCGCGGGATCGAGCAGCGTGCGCGAATGCGGGAACAGGCCCTCTTCGAGTCCGCATAGGAATACCAGCGGGAACTCGAGCCCCTTGGCTGCGTGCAGCGTCATCAACGTGACTTGCGCATGCTCGTCATAGGCATCAGCATCGCTCACCAGCGCCGAGTGGTCGAGGAATTCGCTCAGCCCTTCGCCGCGCTGGAAGGAATCGAATCCGGCGTTCACCAGTTCCTTCAAGTTCTCCAGGCGCGACTGTGCCTCTGGCGTGTCTTCCGACTCTAGTTGCTTGATGTATCCGGTGCGATCGAGCAGCGTTTTGAGCAGTAGCCCGGTGTTCACCGGCAATGCGCCGGTTGCGAGGTCAGGCTCCGAACCCTCGGGGGCGCGCATCAGTTGCGCCAGAGAAGCGTTTTCGTCCTCAGCAGAGACGCCTTCGCTCGCATTCCCCGCATCTCCTTCCAGTGCCGCAGGATCGAATGCGTCGAAGTCGTCGCTGACTTCGTCCGGCTCCATCGCATCCACCTCATGCATAAAGTCGAACATCAGCGGATTGAATCCAATATCGGTGTCATCCCGACCGGAGTCGGGTGCTGCGCGAAGCGCAGTGCCGGACGCAGTGGAGGGACCCTGTGTTTCTTCCGCCTCGGCAGCACGTCCGCTCACCAGCGCTCGCGCATCTACAATCAGCTTGCGGAACGCCGCCAGGGCCGTCGCCGCGCGCGGCGGAACCAGCCCGCGCTCAATTGCCTCGCCCAAGGCATCCCACAGCGAAAGCCCGGTCTCCAGCGCGATGCGCTCCAGCGTTTCCAGCGTGCCTTTGCCGATGCCACGCGGCGGCGTATTCACCACGCGCAGCAAGGCAATCGAATCCGCGGGATTCTGAATCACCTTGAGATACGAGACCATGTCTTTGACTTCGGCGCGGTCGTAAAACGAAAATCCGCCCACCACGTGATACTTCACGCCATAGCGCCGCAGCGACTCTTCAAACAGCCGCGACTGCGAATTGGTGCGGTACAGAATCGCCGCCTTGGGTGACTCGTTCTCCGGGTCGCGTAGAAATTTCGCGATGCGGTCCGCCACGAACAACGCTTCATTCTCGCCGTCGGGCGCCTCGTAGTATCCGATCAGTGAGCCGCCCTGGCGGTCCGTCCAAAGGTTCTTGCCCTTGCGCTGAATATTGTTCGCTACTACGGTCGAGGCTGCCGTCAGGATGTTCTGCGTGGAGCGATAGTTCTGTTCCAGCCGGATGATCTTGGCGTCGCCGAAATCTTTTTCAAACTCCAAAATGTTGCGAATGCTGGCTCCGCGCCACGAGTAGATGGACTGATCCTCATCTCCAACCGCGCACACATTATGCCGGTCGCCAGCCAGTAGTCGCATCAGCTCGTACTGCGGGCGATTCGTATCCTGATACTCGTCAATCAGCAGATATTCAAAGCGCCTTTGCCAGCGCTCACGCACGTCGGCCGCCGCCTTCAGCAGTCGCACTGCTTCGAGCAGCAGGTCATCGAAATCCATCGCGTTGGCCTTACGCAGTTCGTCGGCGTAGGACTTGTAGATGTGCGCGATGCGCTCGGTCTGCGGATTGTCCGATCCCAGATAAAACTCCTGGGGATCGAGCATTTGATTCTTGGCCCACGAAATTCGCGACAGCACATTGCGCGGCGTGAGCTGTTTATCGTCCACCCCCATGCGCTTCATCGCCGACTTCACCAGACTTTGCTGGTCGGCTTCGTCGTAAATGACGAAGTCCTTGCGCAGCCCGATCTTGGTGCCGTCGGCGCGCGTGATCTGCAGGGCTTCGATGTCGCGCCGCAGTAGGCGCACACAAAACGAATGGAACGTCGAAAGCCGAGGCTTGGCAATCATGCCGCCTGCGATCTTTTCGACGCGCTCGGCCATTTCGGCGGCGGCTTTATTGGTGAAGGTGACGGCAAGAATGCTCTCCGGCATCACGCCGAGATTCTGCATTAGGTGGGCGATGCGATAGGTGATGACGCGCGTCTTCCCGCTGCCCGCCCCGGCCAGGATGAGAACGGGCCCGTCGGTGGTCTCTACAGCTTCACGCTGCTGCGGATTGAGTTTGTCGAGAAAGGACACGGTTAGCTAATTCCCGCACTCCCCGCACGGGCACACGTCGCGCAGGTACTGCCACGAATAGATTCCCGAGGTATGGCCGTCGTTCCAGTCGAACTGAATCGCATATTTGCCCACCGGATGCGCCGCCGTGGGCTTCATCGCTGGCTTGAACAGGGGCAGCGCTACCAAGTCCGCTTTCGCGGCTTCACCGGGCTTGCGACCATCATTCGTCCGGGCCTCATCGCAAGTCGCACATGGGCACGCATCTCTAAGCCAGCCAAAGAGATAGCGGCTTTGGTGCCCATCCGCCCAGGCAATTTCAACACCCGTCCCGGAGGTCAGATTCACCTTGACCGCAGTCGGCGTGGTCGCCTCAGGCGCGAGCACTTTCTTGGCTTCGAGGAACCCCATAACTCCAGTATCGCACTGTCGCCGCAGTCGGATTCGGCTCCAAGCTTGCCCATTTCCACAGCTTCCGGCTAAAATAGAAGTTTGTTGGCAAAGCTTTTCGATCTTCTGTAATCGTTTCTGGAGTGGTTATGGCACAGGTTTGTGAAATGTGCGGCAAAAAGCCGCAGTTTGGTAACAGCGTCAGTCACGCGCACAACGTCGCGCGTCGGCGTTGGAACGTCAATTTGCAGCCGGTAAAGGCTGCCACCGCGCATGGCAATCGGCGCATTCGCGTATGCGCCGCCTGCATCCGTGCCGGTAAGGTCATCAAGCCGATCCACGCGCCCAAGAAGGTAGCGACGGCAGTCGCTGCCAAGGCGTAGCTTCCGCCGATTTTTCTGAGCCGACCTTTCTGACAACAAAGGCTCCTGCCTTGGCGGGAGCCTTTGTTGTGTTTCCTCAACTCCACCGAGCGTTACTCACGCCAGCGCGATCACGTCAATTTCCACCAGCACATCCTTGGGCAAGCGCGCGACTTCGACTGTCGCCCGCGCGGGCGGCTCGGACCTAAAGTATTCGCCATAGACCGCATTCATTGCAGCAAAGTCGCTCATATTCTTCAGGAAGACGCCTGACTTCACTACCTTGTCGAGTCCCGACCCCGCTGCTTCCAGAATTGCCGCCAAATTCTTCATCACCCGGTGCGTCTGCGTCGCGACGTCGCCCTCGATGATCTGCTGCGTTGCCGGATCAATGGCAACCTGTCCTGACACGAACACAAATCCGTTCGCTTTGATCGCCTGCGAATAGGGCCCAATCGCCTGCGGCCCGTTGGGCGTGCTGATGACCTGCTTCATTGCTGCCTCCAAAAAAGATGGCTTCGTGAACTGTTCTTCGGCTCTTACGATACACGCAGCATGGTCGTTGGGGTGGAATCCGGCCTCGCTAAACCTGCGCCACCCGCTGCACATCATGCACTCCCGGCACTTTGCGCAGTCCCTTGATGATGCCATCCAGCTGACTTACATTCTTCACCGCAAGCAGCACGTCAATCGTCGCTTCGGTGTGCGCAGTGTGAGCGGACATATTCTGGATGTTGGCTTTCGAGTCACTTATCACCCCGGAGATTACTGTCAACATGCCGGGGCGGTCATCGCAATAGATTGCCAGCTTCACCGAGTACTCGCCTGGCTGTTCCGTAGTTTCGCGCGTCCACTCCACCGCCATGCGGCGCTCAGCCTCAAACATCAGGTTGCTCACGTTGGGGCACGTCTTACGATGCACCGCGACACCCTTGCCCCGCGTCACATAGCCCACAATCGCTTCGCCGCGAATCGGGTTGCAACACCGCGCCCGGTACACCATCAAGTCGTCGTGATCCTTCACCTTGATGGCAGCATCGTCGCCTGTCAGCGCACGCTTCACATCGCCAAATACTCCGGCGGCCTTCGCCACTGTCCCCGGCTTGGTGATGCCCGGAATCAGCTTGTTCAGCACCTGCCGCGCGGGGAACTTGCCATAGCCAACCCCGGCGATCAGATCTTCGCCCTTGCCGAGTCCATATTCGCCGGCCGCCCGGTTGTAGTCGGCCTCCTTTATGTCCTTGATGGGGACCCGGAACCGCCGCGCTTCCTGCTCCAGCAACCGGCGGCCAATTTCCAGTGCTTGTTCACGCTGATGCAGGCTGAGCCAGTGGCGTAGCTTCTGCCGCGCCCGCGCCGACTTCATGAACCCCAACCAGTCGCGGCTCGGCGGATGACCCTTAGTTGTAATGATCTCGACGATGTCGCCAGACTTCAGGTGGTGCTTCAGCGGCACCATGCGCCCATTCACCCGCGCGCCCGTACATTGGTGGCCCACCTCGGTGTGAATGGAATAGGCAAAGTCGAGCGGCGTGCCATCCTTCGGCAGAATTACCACTTTGCCCTTCGGCGAGAAGGTGTAGACCTCCTCGTCTGAAACCAGATCCACCTTCAGGTCAGAGAAAAATTCCTTGGCATTGGCGGCGTCGGTCTGCATTTCCACCATGTGGCGCAGCCACATCAGCCGCTTTTCATCCTTCGCATCAACCGGCCCATCTTTATACTTCCAGTGCGCCGCGACGCCCCACTCCGCCACCCGGTGCATCTCTTCGGTGCGAATCTGTATCTCCAGCGGCGTGCCCTGTTCCGCCATCACCGAAGTGTGCAGCGACTGATAGAAGTTCGGCCGCGGCATGGTGATGAAGTCCTTGATGCGGTCGGGCACCGCCCGCCAAAGGCCATGAATCTGCCCAAGTACGGCCCAGCAATCGGGAGCCGTGTGCGTGATGATGCGCATGGCAAACAAGTCATACACCTGATCCACGGCAATGCGCTGTTTCACCAGCTTGCGATGGATACTGTACAGCCGCTTGACCCGGCTCTCCACGCGGCAATCCAGGCCGACTTCCTTCAGCTTGGCCCGCACCATGGCCTCGCTCTTGACCAGTACGTCCTCGCCTTTCTTGCGCTTCTCCTCTACCGCGTCCCGCACCTGCCGGTACGCTTCCGGATCGAGGTACTGAAACCCCCAATCCTCCAGTTCTCCGCGAATTTTGCCCATGCCCAGCCGATGCGCAATCGGAGCATAAATTTCCAGCGTCTCGCGGGCGATCTTTTCCTGCCGCTCGGGCGAAAGATGCTCCAGCGTCCGCATGTTGTGCAGGCGGTCCGCCAGCTTGATCAGCACCACGCGAATATCATCCACCGTGGCCAGCATCATCTTGCGGACATTTTCCGCCTGCCGGTCTTCGCTCGACGCAAAGTCCAGCTTGCTGATTTTGGTGACGCCCTGCACAATGTGCGCGACATGGGAACCAAAGTCGCGCTTAATGTCGGCAATCGTGATGGAAGTATCTTCGACCGAATCGTGCAGCAGGCCGGCAGAAACCGCGACCGGATCAAGCTTCATCGCCGCGAGAAGAATTCCAGTCTCCAGGGGATGCATGAGGTAGGGCTCGCCGGACTCGCGCTTCTGATCCTGATGGAGTTGCGCGGAAAGTTCAAAGGCGCGGCGCACAATGCCGAGATCGTCCGTGGGACGATTCGCCCGCATGGTCTCCAGCAACTCGTCAAAACGCGCAGCCAGATCCGGAGCGACAACCGGGGGTGGGGTTTGGCTGGACAACGCCATGAAGGATTATAGCTTGGGGGTGAGAGTCCTTAGTTGCAGGGTACCGACTACGGACAGGGAAAGTGGCAACTGCGTTACCCTAACCCCATGAGCTATCGCGTCTTAGTCACCGGATTCTCTGGCCCTATCGGTGCCGCCTTGCGGCCCGTGCTCGAAGCCGACGGCGCGACAATCGTGCGCCTTGTGCGGCGCACCGCTGCTTCTGCCCGCGAAATTCAGTGGACGCCCGGCCAGCCACTCGACCCGGCAAAAGTCTCCGGATTTGACGCCGTCATTCATCTCGCCGGTGAATCCGTCTCTGGACGCTGGACGGATGCCAAGATGCACGCCATTCGCGACAGCCGCGTGCAAGGCACCACTACGCTCGCGACTGCGCTTGCCCAAACCACACACAAGCCGCGAGTATTTATTTCAGCGTCCGCCGTGGGAATCTACGGCTGTCGTGGCGACGAAATTCTCACTGAAACCAGCCCCACCGACGCCGCCCACGCCCCTGGATTTTTGCCTGAAGTGGCACGCACCTGGGAAGCAACCGCTGAGCCTGCGCGCACAGCGGGCATTCGCGTGGTGCATCCGCGCATCGGCGTTGTGCTCAGCCCGCGCGGCGGAGCGCTCGGCCAGATGCTGCCGCCCTTCCGCCTCGGCCTCGGCGGCCCGCTTGGCAATGGCAAACAATGGTTCAGTTGGATCAGCTCGGAAGACATCGCAGGTGCGATGCTGCACCTGCTGCATGATGAATCCCTCAGCGGCCCCTTCAACCTGACCGCTCCCAATCCCGTGACCAACGCCAGCTTCACCTGCACGTTGGCGACGCTGCTGCGCCGACCCGCGCTGTTCGCGGTTCCCGCATTCGCGCTGCGCCTCATCTTCAAACAAATGGCCGACGAAGCTCTGCTGTGTAGCACCCGTGTTCTACCCGAGCGCCTGCTGGCCTGCGGCTACCAGTTCCGACATCCTGACTTGCGTGGAGCACTGGAAGTAGCGATCAAGAGCTAGATCTTCACCCCGGCGAATTCCTCCACCCGTTCGCGCACGCTTTTTACATGCACCGGGAGCGGCAGGGCCGCGCCGTCTTCCAGCAGCGGAATCAGCTTGTCGAAGTCGGGGCCGGAGTGCGAGCCGGTCATCACGGTGCGGATGGGATGGAATAGATCCTTGCCTTTCACGGCCGCTTCCGCCTTAACTTCGTTGATGATTTCCTTGAAGCGCTCGGCGGTGAATTTTCCCGCTTGTTCAGAGCGCACCTTTCCATAAAACGCCTGCAACACCGCCGCGCACGACGCCGCGCCCAGCACCTCGGCATTATCAGGATTTGCCACCGCGCCCGCTGCATCGTAGGCGAAAAATATCTTCGCCTTCTCCGGCAACTGCTCCAGCCGATCCACGTAGGGCACTAGCAGGGCGACCACGCGCGCGAACCACTGGCGAACTTCGTCGCTCGCTTCTCCAATTGCGTTCGGCAGATAGCCCGCCTTCACAAAATCCGGCAGCGCCAGCGCCACGATGCGCTCGGGCGCGGCCTGCTTCAGGTAGTGCCTGTTCAGCCAGTACAGCTTCTCCATGTCGAACACTGCGGGAGAAGGCGTGACGCGGCTCAGGTCGAATTCGGCGATCAACTCGGCGGGAGAGAAAATCTCCTTGGTGCCGCCCGTCGGAGCCCAGCCCAGCAGCGCCAAATAATTCACCAGTGCCTCGGGCAGCACCCCCATCTCGCGGAAGCTGACGATGGAAGTCGCACCGTGCCGCTTGGAGAGCCGTTCGCGATCCGCGCCGAGAATCGTGGAAAGGTGCGCGAACTCCGGCACCGGCATGCCTAGCGCCTCATACACAGCGACTTGCTTGGGCGTATTGCTCACGTGATCGTCACCGCGAATCACATGCGTGATCTTCATCAGCACGTCGTCAATCACCACCACAAAGTTGTAGATGGGCATGCCGAGAACGTTCTGTGCCAGCGCGCCGCTGGCGACTTCACTCGCCATCAACTCCGCTACAAACGACTCGCCCTCCGGCCCGGGCCCCGGCTTAGCCGAACGCACAATTACGATGTCGCCGACCACTTCGCTGGGAAACTCAATCGCGCCGCGCACCAGGTCATGAAAGCGAATCGGATGCTCGGGCACGCGCAGCCGCACCGCACAAGGCACGCCCGACGCGCGCCGACGCGACGCTTCTTCCGGCGCGATGCTGCGACAGCGGCCCACATACACCGGCTGACGCTGCTCGGCCATCGCCGACTGCCGGTCGGCCTCGAGCAGTTCGTCCGAACAGAAACACAGGTACGCCTTGCCCTCGCTCAGCAACTGCTCGGCGTAGTCGCGATAAATCTCCAGCCGGTCGCTTTGACGATACGGGCCATAGTCGCCGCCCTCATTTGGACCTTCGTCGAAGTCAATGCCCATCCACTTCAGGTCTTCTACGAGTTGATCTTCATAGCGGGCTTCGCTGCGCGCCACGTCGGTGTCTTCAATGCGCAGCACGTTCACGCCGTCGGAAGACTGCCGCGCCACCAGCCAGTTGAACAGCGCGGTGCGGGCGTTGCCCACGTGCAGGTGTCCGGTAGGCGAAGGCGCAAAGCGCACACGCACGGGAGTGGAGTTCGCCGGAGTCTTGGCGGATTTCGATTTTGCAGAAGGGTTGCTTACGTTTTCGCTCACCTCAAAATGCTAGCAGAGCGCGCCCTTACAACGTGTCATCCCGACCGGAGCCATGCCGTCCGCGCAGCGGGCGGCATGGCGGAGTGGAGGGACCTTGTGTTTCCGCTCGTACGGGAGCATCGGTGGTGTGCAGGAAGCTAACGACGCAGAAGTGGCGTGAGAGAAACGCAGGGTCCCTCCACTACGCGTACCGTGCCCGCATAGAACGCGGGTGCGGTACGCTCCGGTCGGGATGACACCTCTAAGGTTTGTTGTCTTACTCCGTCGCCACGGAAGTGTGGTCGTGGATCACCTTCCATCCGCTGGAAGGGCCCTTGCCAGGGAACTTGCGGAAGACCAGTGTAAATATTCCGTGCGGAGTCGTTCCGTCGGGCATGGTCAAGTGATACCCGCCGCGCACGAACGCGCCTTCCTTGCCCAGCATCTGGATGTTCAGGTTGCGGAACTCCAGCGTGCCCATGGACCGGCCCCCGCTCTGGTAGCGCTTCACGTAGCGATCGTGAGTGGCCTGCCATCCACTGGTCATGGTGCCGCCGGAAAAGAACGTCAGCTCGGGCGAATTCCAGTATCCCGCCATAAATCCTTCGAGATCGTGACGATTCCAGGCGGCTTGCTGGGCCACGATCACGTGGCGAACGGCTGCAGCGTCTCTTGACTCAGCCTTGGCGCTCTGCGCCGCGAGCGGTATGGCAAAGCTCGTGAGAGCGATCACAAGCGCCGACAAGAAGGCTCTAAGGCGCGATCGAATAGACGATTCCCATGCCATCTGCGCCTCCGTACGCCGTCACACCGTAGAGTACGCCATTTGCGCCCATTACCACGCCCTGCTCCGGCATGACCCCATCCGGCGACAAGCCGAACGAGTAAACGACGCTCTCGGACCAGGCCCCGCCCGGCACTGTGGGTGGGGTCACCTTAAACACGGTGCCATCTCCGTCGGCTCCCCCATAAAAACTCGCTCCGTAAAGCGCGCGTGACTTCTGATCCAAATAGAGTTTGCCGTCAGGGTTGAAACCATCGGAGAATTCGAAAGAATGCAAAGTGTTCGCGGTCCAGCCCGCGCCGGGTGAGGCAGGCGGTTTGAGTTGAAAAATCGCACCATAGCCAAGGGCGCCACAGTAGGTCGCCGTCCCATAAAGCTGACCATACGCATCTATTATCAGTCCGCCTTCTGGGTAGCAGCCGTTGCTGTAGGCCAGCTTCAGCAGAGCAATATATGTCCAAGTACCAGCGCCACTAGCCGGGGGGGCAATCTGATAAATTGTGCTGGTGAAGTAGTCAACCCCGTCCAGGTTCCCTGCGGAGTCAAATACCAGTGAACCGTTGGGAAGACTCTGAGCTGGGAAGGCATTGAAAAGCACAGTTTCGGTGAACCTGCCGCCTGGTATTGAATTTATTTTGTAGATCGTGCCCGCACCATTGATTCCTCCGGAGGAAGTCACGCCGTAAACCGCGCCTTTGGCATCAAGAATGACTCCGCCGGATGGCCGATTGCCGTCGTTTCCACTAGCGCCGCCCGAGGCGCTTCCGGTGAACGCGTGCAGGATACGTTTCTCCCAGGCGGCTCCCACTAAAGCGGGCGGCTTCAGCTTGAAGACCGTCCCGCAGGCACAAACAGTATCTCCTCCCGCTGCTGTTACGCCGTAGAGCGCTCCGTTCTTGTCAATCGCCAGTGCATAAACCGGCTCCGAGCCGTCAGCGCCTCCCGCAAAGTTCCACACCATGGTATGCACCCAGGCGTCTCCTTCAGTAGCCGGAGGGGACAACTTGTAGACTGTGCCGAAGCCAGCCGCCCCGCCACCTTGAGTTACTCCATACAGATTTCCCGAGCTGTCTAGAATCAGACTGCTCGTAGGCAAGCTGCCGTTGGCCCCGTTGAAGTTCAGCAAAATCGTTTCCGTTTGCGCTGCTGCTGCACAGGTAAGAGTAGTCAGCAGCAAAACGATTCCTGCGATCCTATGCGGGCATACTCTTTTCATGGCAAGACCTCACGTCTAGGGCGGATACTGCAGCTAATGCCGTCTCTCCGACTTCGCAGGTCGGATTGGAGTGGGAAACTCCGAAATCTGATTTTACTCCCGATCTGCCACCTTGGCTTCATGAATCTCGAGAGATTCGGGAAGCCAGCCGCCTCCTGTGGGCTAAAGCGGCTTGCCGATTTCCCAGTGATGCCCGAAGGGGTCCACCACGCGGCCAACCCGCCAGCCATAGTCGTGATCTTGCACGGGCGAAACCACTTTTGCGCCAGCGGCGACTGCTTCGGCAAACACCGCGTCAGGGTTGTCCACCGTCATCACCATACGGATGGTAGCTCCGCCCAGCGACTCGGGGCTGAAGTTGAGGTATTCGGGTGATTCGTCAGCGACCCAGAATTCAGCCGCACCTTCGGAGGCACCAATTCTGAGGTGCGCGACCACCGCCCCGTCTGGGGATTCGAGGCGCAGCAGCTCAATTACCCCGAACGCTTTCTTGTAGAACTCGACAGCCTTGGCCCCGTTGCGCACCGAGAGCATGGGCGCGAGCGAGGTAGGTAGAGTTGACGGAACTGAGGTGCGTGTTGACGTGTCACTCATGAGCGCGAATCCCTGTGCGTTCCGCGGAAGTCGGTGCTGCTAGCTCGCCGATTCCCAGGGCCGCTTGGCGCGGTCGGCTTCAGGCTTGTCGCGGTCTACGATGCGGTCATAGGCATAGCTGGTGCTCACCGTGCCCAAGGACTCGTTGTAGAGGCTCTCCATATCGAGCGCTACCTTCACCTCTTCGCTGAACGTGTGCAGGGCCTTGAGGACGTCGGCGGTGGCAGGCACGCTGCGCGTGGCCGTGGTAAAGAACTGCTGATAGCCCCGGTTCACCAGCTTGGCGGGCTCGCCGCCCACTACATAGGACGGATATCCAACGAGCTTGACGCCGTCGCCAGTCGCGGCGATGGTCGCAGTGCATCCGCTCTTGGTCACGACCGTGCCATCGGAGTCGGAGTTGAGCGAAAATCCGTGGCTGCGCAGCCACGCGGTGGCTTCGTCGAAGGTGCGGGCAGGCTTAATCTTGGGTCCACCACCAAATAGCGGAATCGGCATAACGTCCTCTGGCAGAATCGCTTAGGGATGCGGCTTGGCTTATCAGCTGGGCGATTCGGTGCCCCGCCGCCTAATCCAATGTATCCCAGAGCATCTGTCTGTAATCTATAGTCTGTAAACCAGCAAAACGAAATTGTAAGGCAAAAGCCCCGAAGGTGTCCCCTTCCGCCGGCTTCCGGTTGTGATTTCGTTCCCGAATCGATTCTGAACCGTATGCAGAGATTTTCTCCAGAAGTCGCGCTTTCGTTCCCCTCGGATCCGTATCCGGTTCACTTTGCGCCGGGTCAGCCGCTGGGTCAGCGAGTGCTGGATTGCATTGGCGAAACCCCCATGCTGCGCTTGTCGAAAATCGCTAAAAGCCTGCAAACCGTTCCGAATCATGAACATATCCAGATTCTCGGCAAGGCGGAGTGGCACAATCCCGGCGGTTCGGTGAAGGATCGCGCCGCTTGGAACATCGTCTCCGAAGCCTGCAAGTCGGGCCAGCTCGGCCCCGGACGAATGCTGCTCGACTCCACCAGCGGCAATACCGGCATCGCCTACGCCATGCTGGGCGCGGCCATGGGGTTTCCGGTGACGCTTTGCGTGCCGAAAAACGTTTCGCCCGAACGCAAGCGGATTCTGGAGTCGTACGGTGCAAACATTGTGTGGACGGACTCCGACCTCGGCTCAGATGGTGCGATCCGCAAGGCACGCGAGATGTTCGCCGCCGAGCCGGAAAAATACTTTTACGCCGATCAATATTCGAATGACGCCAACTGGCGCGCGCATTACCTGACGACCGGGCCAGAAATTTGGCGGCAGACCGAAGGCCGCGTCACGCACTTCATCTCTATGCTGGGCACCAGCGGCACCTTTATGGGCGCTTCGCGCAAGCTCAAGGAAATGAACCCGGCCATCCAGTGCATCAGCTTGCAGCCCGATTCGCCCTTCCACGGCATTGAAGGCGCGAAGCATATGCCGACGGCGATTGTGCCCAAGATCTACGATGCCACGCTGGCCGATGCGAATATTGAAATTTCGACGGAAGCGGCGTATGCGATGTGCAAACGCCTGGCGCGCGAAGAAGGATTGCTGGTGGGAATATCGGCAGCGGCAGCAGTCGTAGGAGCCGAACAAATTGCGCGCACGATTCCGGAAGGCGAGCAGGCCGTGATTGTGACGATTCTGTGCGATTCGGCGGACAAATATCTGAGCGAGAGATTTTGGGAAGAGTAAGAACATCGTGCTAAAGATCAGCCAGCAACTCTACGAAGAAATCCGCCGACATGGTGAAGACACCTATCCGCACGAATGTTGCGGCGTCTTGCTCGGCTCGATGGATTCTGACACCGACACGCGCGTGGTTGCAACCACGGTGCGCGCGGGTAACACCCGCACCGATTCGCCGCACAATCGCTACAGCATTGATCCCGGCGAGCTGGTGCGCATCCAGATTCAGGGCCGCAAGCGCGGCGAAGACATCATCGGCTTCTACCATTCGCATCCCGATCATCCCGCGATGTGGTCTTCCACCGATCTAGCGGAGGCGCACTGGATCGGGTGTTCGTATGTGATTACGAGCGTGGATGGCGACAAGACCACCGGCAAGACCGTGCTGACAAAATCATGGGTGCTGACCGGAAGTGCGGAAGAGAAGAAGCTTGAGGATGAAGAAATTTCGGTGGAGGCGTAGTCTGACAAATCCCCGCCCAAGCAAAGCTTGGACGGGGCACCCGGCACACGGACAGGCACGAACGAATGATTTGGTCTTCAGCCCCCGAGGTAACCGGCGCGAATCCCCGTTACACTTGGAACATCTCATTACAGTGCAAGTTGAAAGAACCAGTCACCGGAGCCAGCCAACAACATGAGCCAGATCAAAGTGCAAATCCCCACCCCTCTCCGCCAGTACAGCGACAAGCAGAATTCCGTGGACGTGCAGGCCACCACCGTCGGCGACGCCATGAAGGCGCTTACCGCCGCGCATCCCGACCTGCAACGCCACCTTTACACCGAGGAAGGCAAGCTGCGCGCCTTCGTCAACCTGTACCTGAACGAAGAAGACATTCGCTACATGCAGAAGGAAGCCACCGAAGTGAAGGACGGCGACACACTGTACATCGTGCCTTCGATTGCGGGCGGCAGCTTCGCGGAATTGGAGCGCTAATCATGGTTACAACCGTCGCGACAACCATCGCACCACCCGTCACACTGAGCAAGGAAGAGATCGAGCGCTACTCGCGCCACCTGATCATGCCGGAAGTCGGCATGGATGGACAGCTCAAGCTGAAGGCCGCCAAGGTGCTCTGCATCGGCGCGGGCGGACTCGGCTCGCCGCTGGCGCTTTACCTCGCAGCGGCGGGCGTCGGAACCATCGGCATGGTGGACTTCGATGTGGTGGATTACACCAACCTTCAGCGCCAGATTCTGCACCACACGCCCGACGTCGGCCGCAAAAAGCTCGACTCGGCGGGCGACAAGCTGCTGGCGATGAATCCGTTCCTGAACCTGAAGAAGTACGACACCATGTTGACCAGCGCCAACGCGATGGAGCTGTTCAAGGACTACGACATCATCGCCGACGGCACCGACAACTTTCAGACGCGTTACTTGGTTAACGACGCCTGCGTACTCAGCGGCAAACCGAACGTGTACGCTTCGATTTTTCGCTTTGAGGGCCAGGCCAGCGTCTTCGGAACGAAGAATGGCCCTTGCTATCGCTGTCTGTATCCCGAGCCGCCACCGCCGGGGCTAGTGCCTTCGTGCGCGGAAGGCGGCGTTCTCGGCATTCTGCCTGGCTTGTTAGGCGTGATTCAGGCCACGGAAGTGATCAAGCTGATCTTGAACGGTGAGACCGGTGATTCGCTGATTGGGCGTCTGCTGCTCGTTGACGCGTTCGCCATGAAGTTCCGCGAACTCAAACTGCGCAAGAATGCGGAGTGCCCGGTGTGCGGCACGAATCCGACCGTCACCGCCCTGATAGACTACAACGAGTTTTGTGGCATTCGAGGCGAGGAGAGCAAACCGGTGAGTGAACCTGCAGGCGTGATGCCTGAGATGGAAGTGACAGAACTAAAGCGGCGGCTGGATGCAAAAGAGGATGTCTTCATCCTCGACGTGCGTGAGCCACATGAATACCAGATCTGCAATCTGAACGGCCATCTGATTCCCATGAACGATGTGCCGAAGCGTATCAGCGAACTCGATCCGGAACGCGAGATGGTGGTGCACTGCCGCAGCGGCGTGCGCAGTGCCAAGGTGATCGGCTATCTGCTGCAGCAGGGCTTTACCGGCAAGCTGCATAACCTGAAGGGCGGCATTCTCGCCTGGGCTGATCAGGTTGACCCGACTATGCCTAAGTACTAAAGCAACTTAACTTACTTCCAGTTATTCTTTATATAAGGAGGCGCTTCGGCGCCTCCTTATATTTTTGGCTGAGTTAGTTGCCAACGGGCTTGCTGCCGTCCCCACTGCTGAATCCCAGCGCGTGATTGCTTCCGGCAAAACGTATCTCCGCAATAACCGGTTTGTCGTCGCCTCCAGTCATCACCACCGAGTTATCGCTCGCCTTGCTGCCAAGATCTGTCATATGTGCCGGAGCTGTCGCCAGCACCTTCTTGCCGTCGAGAATCGTCACGGTAAGATTCTCTCCCGCGCCTTCCCACTTCACCTTGTAGTTGCCAGCCTTGAGCGCAATGCCGTTCACGCTGGCTGCCTTTCCCAGGTAGAGCCCCCCCGTGTTGGTGGCTGCGAATGCGTTCGTAGCCAGGGCAAGCGATACTGCAACAACAGCGATGCGAGTAGCGTTCTTCAGGTTCATCACGTGTCTTCCTCTCATTCTCTTTGTGGCCCCACAGATGAGGGGCTGAAATGGCGGCCTTCGCTGGCGCATCACGGAGAAAGCATTTGCAATTCCGCGTCAATGGCCTAGAATGTGTGCGAGCGTGAAACGGGCTTACCCGTTGAGGGACGAGTCCATTTCGCTGCCCGGGATTGTTTCGCTTTGGCCGCCAAACCGTGAGCGAAGCAATCCCCTCGTTGTTATTGCTAGTTACTAGCTTTCGTCCCGCAAGATGTTGTGTCGCCGTCTACGGGTAACTCCGCCGCGCTTGAATTTCTGTTCCGCCTATAGATACGCAGCCCGCTACAAAAAGTTTCACGAACTCTTTTAGTACGGCTTCACTTGTTTACGAATGTTTAGACGAAGGGAAGGCAGGTGGGTGAGCAGCGCGCAAAGCTCAACGCTGCTCTTTCGTGCGAAATCTTTGGTTTTTAATCTGGTGTTCTAACCTCTTGAACCGGCTACAGGCAGCCTGCTCCCGCTAGATCGCAATCACCACTTTGCCGAAGTTCTTGCGCTCCAGCAACAGGCGAAAGGCGTCGCCCACCTGCTCCATGGCATATTCGTGCCCAACCATCGGACGCAGTGTCCCAGCCGCCATCCAAGGTTGCATGGCGTCCCATGCTTCCTTAATTATCGCCCCATGACCAGCCAGCACCGAAAGCCACAAGCCATGCACGCTAGCGCTCTTGGAATAGAGGATGCGTGTATCAATCTCGGGGCGCGCTCCGGTAGCAGTGCCATAGAGGATGCAACGTCCAAACTCGGCCAGACAGTTCAGGCTCTTGGTGGTGTGTTGTCCGCCCAGCATTTCAAAGACGGCGTCCACGCCAGCGCCATCGGTCAACTTCAGCACCGCCTGCTCGTAATCGTCGCGCTTGTAGTTGATGGCATGGTCAAGACCGAGCGGAGCCAGCTTTGCCAGCTTCTCATCCGACGACGATGTCCCAAAGGTCTCCACGCCCAGCAGACGCCCCATCTGCACCGCCGCAGTGCCCACGCCTCCCGCCGCCGCATGGATCAGCACTCTCGGCTTCGGCTTGGCCGCATCGAACGGCCCCAGCAGTCCAGCCTTCCAGTACGCAAGCCAGGCGGTAAAAAAGTTCACCGGAAACGCTGCCGACTCAGCCGAACTCCAGCCTGCGGGCTGCGGCCACATGGCGGCCCGGCTCGCTGTTATGCGCTCGGCAAACGCTCCCCATTGGATGTACCCCATGACGCGCTCGCCCGTCTCTTCCACGACGCCCGCGAACTCGCGGCCCACCACCACCGGCGGGGGCGGGGTTCCGGGATAGCCTCCGGTTGCCATCATGGTGTCGGCAAAGTTCACGCCGCCGGCTTCGACCCGGATCATGACTTCTCCGGCTTTCAGTTGCGGCTCAGGAATGTCTTGGACTTTCAGTGCATTGGGCCCGCTAAATTCGGTAAGAATGACGGCTTTCATACCCACATACTATCGTAGAGTTTCCTTACAAACTGTGGCCATGCGGAAACCGACTTATCGGTCGGTATATACTGGCGGGGAGAGTTGGTCTGCTTGGCGACTCTCGGCGGGCAGGTTTTCATTCTTCATACCGCTGCCCGCTCATAACCTATGAATACGTTCTTCTCCTCCCCGGGAGAAACTCTGCGCTGGGTGCGGCGTCTCGAATTGCAACCGGGGGGTTGCCGGAGCCGTTGTGGATCTTATTCTGTTACGCATTATTTTTGTTTGTCTTGTCACGGTCGCCTGTTACGTTATCCAGCCCTTCAGCCAGCCTCCCGAATGGGACGCGGGCATTGGTCTGGCCATCGGCTTGGCCATCATTCTGTTTGAGACGCGCGTCCGGCTCATCAGCTTAAAGCGGCTGATCGGCGCGGCCATCGGCAGCGTGCTCGGCATTCTGGGCGCGTACCTGTTCAGCCTGGTGCTGCGAAACAGCCTCAACCCCGGACACACTCAGAGCTTTCTGCAGTTGCTCGTGATGCTGCTGATGGCATACGTCGGCCTCGCCGTCGGTGCCAACAAGGGCGACCTGCTCAACCTTGCCGCGCTTGGCGGAATCTTTGGGGCGGAAAAGCAGCAGAAAAAGTCCTACAAAATTCTCGACACCAGCGTCATTATTGACGGCCGCATCGCTGACATCTCCGAAACCGGCTTTCTCGACGGCATCATCGTGATTCCGCAGTTTGTGTTGCGGGAGTTGCAAATGGTGGCCGATTCCGCCGACGGTCTGAAGCGCAATCGCGGACGCCGCGGCCTCGACATTTTGCAGAAGCTGCAAAAGGCCGCCAACATCAACATTCAGATTGTGGAAGACGACTTCCCCATGGTCCGCGAAGTAGACCTGAAGCTGATCGAGCTGGCAAAAGTCTATGAGGGCAAAATCGTCACCAACGACTTCAACCTGAATAAGGTCGCGCAGCTCCAAGGCGTGGAAGTGCTGAACATCAACGAGCTGGCTAACGCGCTCAAGCCCATTGTGCTCCCCGGCGAGATCATGCGCGTCTTCATCCTGAAGGAAGGCAAGGAGTACAGCCAGGGCGTCGCGTATTTGGACGACGGCACCATGGTCGTGGTGGACAACGCCCGCAAGATGATCGGCAAGACCATTGACGTCTCGGTCACCTCGGTCTTGCAGACCACAGCAGGAAAGATGATCTTCGGCAAGTTCGACGAGCGGTCGGCGCATCGCGGCCCGGCTGTAATGCCATCCGCGCCGGGTGTGTCATCCGTCGTGCCCGCACCCGACGCGACGGCGGTTGGCAACGCGGAGTAGGGGTTGCGTTGCTACGACGCCATACTCTGTAGCTCGGCGGCCCACTCGGCGGCTTGCACGTAGCTCTGCGCTACCTCTTCTTCCGCGATACGGAACTCGCCCGCCCCGCGCTGGCAGGCTTCCCAGTCGCCCATCTCATACGACTGCTCCATCTGGTAGAGCGGCGCCAGCGGACTCGGTTGGCCCAGCAGCGCGTCCTTGATCGGCTTGGCCACCGGCATCCGGTCGAGGATGACCTGCAAGGGAAGATCGAGCAGCGCGTCCATCGCGGAGAGCAGCCCCAGCAGAAACAGATGTGGGCCAGACCTATGCGCCTTTTGCGCCAGCAACTCACAAAAGCGGGCGCGCACCAGCGCGGTTCGTACCAGTTCCGGCGGACGCCCCTGCCCCGCGCCGACCAATGCCACCAGGCACATCCAGCGGCGCACTTCAGTCTCGCCCAGCAGGCTCAAGGCGTGGCGGATGGAGGAGACGTCCTTTTGGAACCCGAAGGCGGAAGAGTTCAGGTAGCGTAACAACCGGTAGCAAAGCGTGGCCTCATGCTTTACCGTGTGCTCCAGTTCGGTAAAGTCGAGTTGCGGAGCCTGTACCAGTTGCAGCAGCCGCATATAGTTGGCCTGTAGCGGCGGAATATCCAGTTGCGCCACGGTGGAAGGTCGCGACAGGAAGTATCCCTGAAAGTAGTGGTAGCCACATGCGTGCAGGCGCTCAAACTCTTCGCGCGTCTCCACCTTTTCCGCCAGCATCTTGATGCCGCGATTGGAAAACTGCGCGGCAATAGGCCCCCATTGGTCAGGCGGCAGTTGCCGAACATCCACCTTGATGATGTCCGCCAGCGCAATCAGCGATTCCAGCCCGTCGGGTGCCACGAAATCATCCAGCGCCAGCATATAACCTTGGTCTTTAAGCTTGCGGCAGGCGGCGATCACTTCTTCATCGGGCACCACATCTTCCAGAATCTCCACCACCACCTGGTCTGGCGGAAGAAACGAAGGGTACCCATTCACCAGCACGTCGCGGCCAAAGTTCAAGAACGCACGAGTCCCGTGGCACAGCACGTCCACTCCGATCATCACGGAGGTATCAAGCGTGGAGCAGGCGGCCTGCCGTGCGTCCACTGCGTCATAACCGCCGGTTAGGCCGGAACGAAACAGCAGTTCATACCCAAAAACGTGCTTTTGGCGATCAAAAATGGGCTGTCGGGCAACGAATCGCATAGGGAAACGGGTGATCCTCACAAGTTCTATCGGCGAAGCCCGCCGCCGCTTAAGCCGCTCGCCTGCGGAAATCCCAAAATCGCTGAGTTGGCAAGTCAAGTTGGCGCACTGCACCCAGGCCTGCCGTTTGTGGCGGATTCGCCCGAACCGTATACTGACCTCCGATGAAGGTCTTCGTCGTCATTCCCGCCGCAGGTCTAGGAACCCGCATGGCTGCCGCTGGCAAGCCCGCACCCAGCCGCTCCAAGCAGTTTCTTGAAATTGGCGGACAGCCCATCCTCTTCCACACCCTGCGACGCTTCGCCGCTGTGCCCGCCGTCACCGAAATCGTGCTCGCACTTCGTCAAGCCGAAATCCCGGGGTTGGAGTCAGCCCTCAAGTCAGCGGATGACTCTTTGCTAGCCGCCAAGCCGCTGCGATTCGTCGTCGGAGGCGAGACCCGGCAGGATTCCGTTTCCAATGGCTTGGCCGCGCTCGATTGCGACGAAGACGACATCGTGCTGGTGCATGACGCGGTACGTCCTTTCGTGGACGAGCGCATCATCACAGACGTAATCGCTGCCGCCGCCAAGCATGGCGCGGCCATCGCCGCGCTGCCAGCGGTAGACACCGTCAAGCAGGTGGATCGCACCGCCGACGGCGCGCTCATCCACGCGACCATTCCGCGCGAAAAAATTGTGCTGGCTCAAACCCCGCAAGGCTTCCGCTGCGGACTGCTGAAACGGGCCTTCGCGCAGGCCAAGGCCGAGGGATTTCAAGGCACTGACGAGGCGTCGGTCGTCGAACATCTAGGCCATGAAGTCGCCGTGGTAATGGGGTCGTCCCGCAATATCAAGATCACCCAGCCCAGCGATTTAGCGCTGGCCGAGTTCTACCTGAAGAGTTAGGTCACACCGAACGAAGTGGCAGTTTGGCAGATTTCGTACTTGAAACCTGAAACCCGAAACCTGAAACTGGACGTGACATGTTCCGCATTGGCTACGGCTTCGATTCGCACGAGTTCAAACCTGGCATTCCGCTGATCGTCGGCGGCGTGCGTTTGCATCACACCCACGGACTCGGTGGCCACTCCGATGGCGACCTGCTGCTCCACGCCATCACCGACGCACTACTAGGAGCTGTGGCTGCACCCGACATCGGCGCGCTCTTTCCGCCCTCCGACCCCAAATGGAAGGGGGCCGACTCCGCCGTATTTCTCGCCGAGGCCCTGCGCCGCGTGGAAGAAGCGGGATTCCGCGTTGGCAACGTGGATACCTCGCTGGTGATGGCCGCTCCCAAGATCGGGCCGCACGCGCAGACGATCCGCGAACATGTCGCCGAGTTGCTCGGCATCGAACCCAACGCCGTCGGCATCAAGGCCAAGACTCCCGAAGGCCTCAACGTGGATCACGCCGCCCAGTGCCATGCTGTCGTTCTGCTGATGAAGGTCGGC
Organism: Terriglobales bacterium; assembly: GCA_038229415.1. Lineage (GTDB taxonomy): Bacteria > Acidobacteriota > Terriglobia > Terriglobales > Acidobacteriaceae > JANXUR01. The sequence continues at coordinate 178,611 of JBBROM010000005.1, read as the reverse complement.
AGCTAAACCCCAAGCGTGTCATCCCGACCGGGGCCATGCTGTCCGCAATGCGGGCAGCATGGCGTAGTGGAGGGACCTTGTGTTTCCCGTCGCCAAAGCAAGAATCATCGTCTATAGTGATGCAACCCGGAGGCCGTCCATGTTTCGTCGCTTCATCGCCACTCTCTTCCTGTTCAGCGCGCTCGCCGCGTCCGCCCAAACCCAGCCTTCGCTAGACGCTCTGAAGCAGGAAGCGCTAGCCGAGGTCGAGCATCGCCAGATCTTCGTCCAACAGATGGTCGACCAGATCTTCAGCTTCGGCGAACTCGGCTTTCAGGAATTCGAAACCTCGCGCTACCTCACCGCGATTCTCGAAAAGAATGGATTTACCGTGGAGCGCGGCGTTGCGGGCGTACCTACGGCGTGGGTCGCAACCTATGGCAACAGCAAGCCTGTGATCGGATTCATCACCGACGTGGACTGCATTCCCCGCGCCTCCCAGAAGCCCGGCGTCGCTTATCACGACCCCATTATCGAAGGCGCGCCCGGCCATGGCGAAGGCCACAACACCGGCATGGCCGTGAACGTCACCGCTGCCATCGTGCTCAAGGAGTTGATGCAGAAGCATCACATCGCGGGCACACTCAAGGTGTATCCCGGCATCGCCGAAGAGTTACTCGGCACTAAGGCGTACTTCGTCCGCGCGGGTATGTTCAAGGATGTGGACATCATGCTCGGCACTCACGTGGACTCCGAATTCACCACGAGTTATGGTCAGTCCTTCGGACCGCTCGGACTTGTCTCGGTGCAGTATCTGTTCCATGGCAAGGCTGCACACGCGGCGGGCGCGCCGTGGGCGGGACGCTCCGCGCTCGACGCCGTCGAACTCATGGATACCGGCTGGAACTTTCGCCGCGAACATCTGCGCCTGCAGCAGCGCTCACATTACGTGATCGTCAACGGCGGCGACCAGCCTAATGTGGTGCCCAGCGAGGCCAGCGTCTGGTACTACTTCCGTGAGCTCGACTACGCGCACATCAAGGAACTCTACGAACTGGGCGACACTATGGCCAAGGCCGCCAGCATGATGACCTCCACCACCTTCACCAAGCGCGTGGTTGGTTCCGCATGGCCGCCGCACTTTAGCAAGGTCATTGCGGAGGTGCAGCAGAAGAACATCGAACGTGTCGGCATGCCCACTTGGAGCGACGCTGACCAGACTCTTGCGAAGGCGCTGCAGAAAGAAATCGGAGCCAAGGTCGAGGGGCTGAAGTCCAAGGTGGAAGCGCTAAAGCCGCCCAACCCCGACCAGCCAGAAGGCTCCGGCTCGGACGATGTTGGCGACATTAGTTGGAACGTGCCCATGGTGTACATGCGTTATCCCGCGAACATTCCCAACACGCCCGGCCACAGTTGGGTGGACGCGGTCGCCGAAGCTACGCCCATCGCCCACAAAGGCTCGGCCGCGGGCGCGAAGGTGCAGGCTACTACGGCGCTCGACTTTCTGCTGACGCCCGACTTAGTCAAGCAGGCTTGGGACTACTTCCGCGACGTCCAGACCAAGGACATAAAGTACACCCCGCTGCTGGAACCCACCGACCAGCCCGCCATTGAACTGAACAAAGAAAAGATGGCAAAGTTCCGCGACGAGATGAAGAAGTATTACTACGACCCCACGAAGTACAAAACGTATCTGGAGCAACTAGGGATTGAGTATCCAACGGTGAGGAAGTAGAATAGAATTGAATTTAACAGCAACCGTCATATATTCTTGGAAAGAATCGGCGATACGATGACATCATCACTCCCAAAAGTAGATAATGAATACTTTGAGCTAGATCGCACTGATCCCACATATTCGGTCCTTTCCGGCTATGCGGATAGGATAGGCAATCTGTTAGCATTGCCTAAAGCGAGCGCAGACCCTGATCTAGCGGGCTCTCTAGATGATTTTCTTGGCGCGGTCTATGCGCTGATCCAAGCGAAACGACACGGCTTTAAGGATCGGACGACAAGGGCGATAAATATCGTGCCAGTTAAGCAGCGGGCTCTAAAGATCGCGGCAGGCCAAGTCAAGACAGATGGGTTGTGGGTAGCAGGATTTTATTTCAACAACGCTTTGTTTAGAACGGCCGTCGTCCAGCACCGCATCCTACAGACCATCGTTGGAAGGGATGAATCAGTAGGGGATCTTCAGAAAACAGTGAAGAAAGGCTACCCGAGCTGGGCAAGCGACAATCTCAACTTGGTTCACAAAGAAGTCAACCACCTGAAGCATACTCCTTCAGGGGTTTCCAGCCAAAGAGTCGTCAAATATGACGATGCTCTGGCAGCTGTGGGAGAATTGTTGAATCTAATCGAAACGTGGATGACACCGACGCCATGACCGGTTAGCAGATTTCGCCGTCCCTACTGCAACCCCTTCGCATACCCCGTATACGCTGGCTTCTTCCCGTAACTCTCATCAAACGGCAGGGCCCAGCCGAAGCCCTTGAAGAAGCTCGGAATCCACGAATGCTTATCGGTAAATCCCCACGTCTGGATCGCGGTGCAGCCCTTCTGCTTGGCGCAGATCGAAGCCACCTGCTGATACACACTTGCCTGCTGGCTGAGTAAGTCGGCGCTATTGCTACTGAGCCGCACGTCAAACTCGGTAATCTGCACTTCGAGTCCAAGATCGGCAAAGCGCTTCAGGTTCGCGGCGAACGACGACAGCGTCCCCGAATCGCGAAAGCTGGGGTCGGTATGCAGTTGAAAGCCGATGCCGTTCAGCGGCACGCCACGCGCTAGAAAATCCTTGGCCATCGCATAAATCGCGTCGGACTTCGCATTCAGCGTCTCGGCGCTGTAGTCGTTGTAAAACAACTTGACGTTCGCATCCGCCGCGCGCGCCCAGCGAAACGCCTGCTCAATCGTCTTCGTACCCTGCCCTGCTAGTCCGATGCCCGGCTGCTCATTCCAAAAGCTGCTCTGCACCGTGCCGTCATCGTTGAACGCCTCGTTGTAAACGTCCCACGCATACACCCGGCCGCTGTAGTGCTGAATCACGGTGGTGATGTGTCCCTGCAAAATGGTGTTGAGCTGCGCCGGCGTGTAGTGGCTGTTGGTCACCCATATCGGAATCGCGTCGTGCCACACCAGCGTGTGTCCGCGGACGGCCATGTTGTGGGCCTGGGCAAAGCTCACCAGCTTTTCTCCGCCCGAAAAATCATACGGATTCGGATCGGTATCGGGCCGCGGATGCGACGGGTCAAACTTCATCTCGAACTCGGCCTCAATCTGGCTGAACTCGGTGCCGAGCGTGGTGGCATACTGCGCCTCGCTCAAGTAGCTCGACTGCACCGCCACCCCAATCTTGATTCCCTTGGCATCGCCCGCCTGCCGCAACGTGGCCGTTGCAGGCACTGGGGTGGGTGTCATCGTCGCGCCGCCTCCGCATGCCGGGGAAGACAGCAGCAACAGCGCGGCCGCAATCACCGGAAGAACGCGAGGCGATTCGCCAAGAATATCGTTTTTGTATAGGCTTTTCATGGATTCTTCCCGAGACTCTTCTTGTCGCCGAAATCATACCTCAGAATCGCCAGCCATGCATCAGCATGACAACTCAAGAGTGCAGCCGGACTATCGCGCCACCGATTCAAACTCGCCGATGAGCTGAGTGTGGCGCTCGCCCGCCGCCTGCACAAACGCGCGGAACAGTGCGCGCGACGGTTCGTCGCTTGCGACCGTCCGCTCGGGATGCCATTGCACTGCCATCACCCAATGATCTGGTGCGGTGCCTTCCAACGCTTCAATCACGCCATCTTCGGGTGCCCGCGCCACCACGCGCAAGCCATCGCCCGCGCGTTCCGCCGCCTGATGATGGCTGGAGTTGGCGTCGAATTCGGCACCCTCGCTGACCACCGGCTCCGTGCCTACGATCTTCGCCAGCAGCGAATCCGGCTCCACGTTCACCTTGTGCGCATACTCCGTCTTGCGGCCAACTTCGTGGTCAACGGGCGTTTCCAGATGCTGAATCAGCGTCCCCGAGCGATACACGTTCAGCGACTGCAATCCGTAGCAGATGCCGAACACCGGCTTGTGCATGTTGTAGGCATCCTGCAGCAGCAACTCATCCACCGTATCGCGGGCGGGGTCGGCGGGCGACGACCGCGGATCGCGCGCCGCCTCGTACTTCGCCGGATCCATATCTGCGTTCGACCCTGGCAGCAGCACGGCATCGCAAGTGGAAATCAGCTGCATGGCTTCGGCGGGGGTCTTGTCCAGCGGAATCCGCACCGCCGTCCCGCCCGCCTGCTCCACCGCGAGTTCATACTCTGGCAGGGTGCGTTCGTTGTAGGCCAAATCTTTCGAGTGCGGCCAGGGAATCGCGATGCGTGGCATGGTTCTCGGCATGGCTCCATTGTAGCGGGCGGTTCCCGGATCGAATCGTGCGCCTACTGCTTCCGCGCGGTGAGGTAGTGCCGCACTTCCAGCACCGCTGCCGCTAGAAATGACACTCCCGCCGCCGCCTTCACCAGCGGAAATGCCACGTTGCGATATGCCATCGCCACATCCGGCTGCGTGCCCTGCACCGCTGCGCCAATCACAATCACCACCAGCCCGCACGCCAGCCCCACTGCCATCGTCATCGCAGAAAACACAAACGTCATCAGCAGGATGCGCAAGGGCAGAAGCAGCAGCCGGGCAGAACCATTCGCAGAACTATTCAAAGCCATACGACTAGGGTAGCAACTAATGCATCGTTCGGCTGCCACACTGATGGGTTACCCCCAAAGCCTGCATTTTTCCCGTTGACGCCGCACCCTCATCGCGTTAGCCTTGTCCTGCTCTTCCCACCCAGCGTTTTAGCTCGTAATCTGTCCCTTTCTGGAGGCTCCATGCATTTACGACTCTCTTCCGTCTTAGCCACTCTTTTGCTCTGTATGCTGGGTGTGACCGCGGCCTATGCAGGCTCTGGCATTACCGTGTTCGACGTTCCCGGATCCAAGGGCACCTACCCCGCTAGCCTCAACGATAGCGGCGTCATCGTGGGTAGCTACTTCGACGTCAACCTAGTATCCCACGGATTTCTGCGCCACATCGGCGGCGGCATTGAAACGCTCGACGGCCCCGGAACTGGCAACGTCATCGTAGGTGCCGACGCCATCAACAACAGTGGAGTGATCGCGGGCAACTTTCAAGATTCAGCGCGCGTAAACCACGGCTACGTCCGCGACGCCGCAGGCCACTACACCCAGTTCGACATCACCGGAGCCTGCACCCTACAACCCGGCGGCATCAACTCCATCGGCCAGATCAGCGGTTACTGGGGCGACTGTGGCATTGGCGGCGGCGGCTATCACGGCTTTCTCCGCGACGTGGATGGCACCATCACCACCTTCGACTTTGGTCCCTTTAACACCACCTTGGGATGCAACATTAACGACTCCGGCCAGATTGTTGGGCTGTTCGCGCAAGCCGGGTCAGGCATCGGCGCCACCTTTATTCGCAATCTGGATGGCAGCGCCGTATTCTACTCCGCTCCGAACGCAAGCGGCGGCACTTCCGGCTGCTCCATCAATAACTCTGGCACTGTCTCGGGAGTGATTACCCAAAGTGGCGACCCATATGGCATCGGCTTCATCCGCGACGCCGGGGGGAATGTTACTGATATCAACTTCGGTTCACTGAATGAGGTGCGCTACCAGACGGCCATCAACAACACGGGAGTAGTTACCGGAACCCACCAGACTGCGACCGACAATGTGTATCACGGCTTTGTGCGGGATACTGCAGGTGTCATCACCAGTTTCGACGTAGCGCAAGCCGGAACCACCGGCGGACAAGGTACTTTGCCCATCGCCATCAATTCCAAGGGCCGTATTACCGGATCGTATATTGGACCCAAGAATGTGAGCCATGGATTTGTGCGGCAGTAAGTAGTGAGTAGCGGGCAGTAAGTAGCAAGAAGTATTAGTAAGTGTGTCATCTCGACCGAAGCAGAATTGCCCCGCGATCCTGCGGGGCAATTCTGCTTAGTAGAGAGACCAGGGTTTCAGCGGGCACCAGGACCCCATACGCGGCCCAAAGGGACGCACTGGTGTAGGCCCGGTACGGAGCACAGCGGAGTGCTGGGTTAAGGCAAACGCAGAATCCCAGTCCCGCAGGGACGGATGACGCCGAATGCAATCCGGTCAGTCGTCTTTGCAGGACTCGATCCTCTTCGTGCAGCTAACCCGGCGCTCCGTACCGGGCTTACTTCAGGCTGTGCCTTCGGCACGAGGCTGAAGCCCCCCCTGCGCTACAATCATCTTTATGTCCCAAGCAGTGCAGGCGATTACGCGCACCCCCGCCGAAGTGGTGCGGATGTTCCCGGTTTCGCAGGCTCCCAATGGAGTTTGCTACGCCTCGGTGGGCCCGCTCACCATGCCCGACGCCGACCTGGAGCGCATGGTGGCTGCCGTGCCGCTCACCGTGGCTGCGGCGCTGGAGCGCAAGGCGTACTACTTCGTCCCCCTGGCCGTGAGCCAGGACGACGAGACACTTATCGCCGACCGCTACGATATTGCCCTTAGCGACAACGCCGTCTGCCATCGCGACTACACCTCCGGCGACTCGCAGTGCGTGTTCATCTCCACCCGGCTGATGGAAGATAAGTTTGCCGTGGCGTTCGAGTTCTACATCAACGTGGGCCACGCGCTGGTGGAAAAAGCTGGCATTCCGCAGGGATTCATTGATCTCGTCTGGAATCAGGCAACCGCGGGAGTGCGCGGCGAGACTTCGATTGACGCCTACGAATCGCGCAAGGCGGCGACTTCTCCCAACGGCGATTTTGAGCGCGCCAAGAACGAATATATGTCAGCCGCGTTCGCCGATGCAGTGAGCATCTACATGCTGTCGCTGTATCTCGATGTGGATTATCACGACCTGAAGGAACGCGACTATCCGCTGCTGGCTCCTGGTGCGATGTCCGAGCGCCTGCGCATGATTGCGGAACTGTTTCCCCCAACGACGGGATTCGAGTTCAACATCTTCTACCGGCGGAAGTAAAAAACGGTTTCGAGTTTCAGGTATTCCTTTTTCTGCGTGCCTCCGTGTCTCGGTGGTAGATTTCGCCCCGAAGAGATTCCATGCCCGTCACCGTCCGCTCCTTCGCCAAGATCAATCTCGGCCTCCGCATTGGGGCGCTGCGCCCTGACCGCTTCCACGAGCTGCGCACCATCTACCAAACAATCGGCCTGCATGACCGCATCACCGTGGACATTCGGCGGGGGTCGACCACCGGACCTGCGGTCGAAATTCGCTGCACCGATGTGCGCGTACCCAAGGACTCTTCCAACACCTGCTGGCGCATCGCCGAGCTGACGATGGCCGCGCTCAAAAGGCGCGGCAAAGTCGTGATTGACATCCAGAAAATGCTGCCGATTCAAGGTGGGCTCGGTGGGGCCTCGGGCAACGCCGTCTCTGTCATGTTGGCGCTGGAACTGGTTACTGGTCAATCACTTAGCCCGGTTCAGCGACTCGCGATCGCCGCCCAGGTCGGCTCGGATTTGCCGTTGTTTGTCCTCGGCGGAACGACACTCGGGGTATCGCATGGCGAAGAGGTCTATCCCCTGCCGGAGCTGCCGTCCGTCCACTGTCTCGTCGCATTGCCGAACGTGGGCGTCTCCACGCCAAAGGCATTCGCCGACTGGGATGCGATACTCGCGAAGCAGACGGCGCAAGCAAAGCAATCGCCGCAGCCGCGCGTCGCCGATTTGACGCAAGCCCCCCAGCCCGCTACACTAGGTGAGTTCTGTGGCCACTATGTTTCTTGGTGGTTTGGTGCGTTTTCGCTCAACGCGAGCCGTACCTCCGGTGTTCCCATCCGCAGGGTTGGGGACCGGGCCGAGACGCTGCTTCTCGAGCTCGACCGAACTGGGATTGAGAAAGACGCTAAAATCGTCAACGACTTCGAACAAGTCGTATTTCCTCAACACCCCGAACTGATGGAAGTAAAGCGCGCACTTTTGCGTGCGGGGGCGCGATATGCGTCGCTGTCAGGTTCTGGGTCAGCCCTATTCGGTTTGTTTGCTACAGGAGACTCAGCGCGCGCGGCAGCGGAAAAACTGCGGCGCAAGGGAGTGGAAACGCGCGTGACGCGAACCCTGACGCGGCAACAATACTGGAAGCGGTTGGTGGTGGATTCCAGTCGGTCCCAGTAAACCCCGGTGCAGATTGCCCGCGGTTGGTAGAATAGAAGTCTCACCGTTACTGGGCGGTCGACTAATGGTAGGTCAAGTGCCTTTGACGCACTTTGTCTAGGTTCGAATCCTAGCCGCCCAGCCAAAATTTTTGCAGTGGCAGTTTGCAGTTGATTTGTAGATGACGTGAAGCAGCCGGACGGAATCGCCCGCCTTCCGGAAAAATACTCGGCACGAGAGCAAAACAGCCTATGCCCGGGATTACGCAAGGTACGTCCGAAGAATCGTCGTCTGCCATGCACGCCGCAGGCGAAACTGTGAACACGGCCGCCGGAACCATTGCCAAACTTGGCGAGAAGCCCGGCGAAAAGCCTGCCGAAAAGGATAAAGAGAAAGATAAGGCGGGCGAGCGCAAGCAGCAAACGCGACCGCACGACCGCTTCAAGATCTTCTCCGGCTCGGCGAACATACCTTTGGCAGATGAAGTTGCGGCCTTTTTAGGGTTGCCGCGCGGTCAGGCGGATATACGCCGCTTTGCCGATGGCGAAGGTTACATCCAGATTCTGGAGAACGTGCGCGGCTCGGATGTGTTTGTGATTCAGCCAACGTGCCGTCCGGTGGACTCGAATCTGATGGAGCTGATGCTGATGATTGACGCGCTGAAGCGCGCCTCAGCCCGGCGAATCACTACGGTGATTCCGTATTTCGGTTACGCGAGGCAGGATCGTAAAGATAAGCCGCGGGTGCCGATCAGTTCCAAGCTGGTGGCCGATCTGCTGACCACCGCCGGTGCAAACCGGGCGCTGGTCGTGGACTTGCACACGCCGCAGTTGCAGGGATTTTTTGATATTCCGGTGGACCACTTGTTCGCGTCGCCGGTGCTGGTGGATCACTTTAGGAAGTTGAAGCTGCCGGATTTGACGGTGGTTTCTCCGGATGCGGGTGGCGTGGAGCGGGCACGCTTCTTCGCCAAAAAAATGGAAGCAGCGCTGGCAATTGTAGATAAGCGCCGCACCGAAATGAACGTGGCTGAAGTAATGAATGTGATCGGCGACGTGCGCGGGCGGACGTGCCTGGTGCTGGACGATTTGATTGACACCGCCGGCACGCTGGTAAAGACAGCGCAGGCGCTGATGGATAACGGAGCGATGCAGGTGTTTGCCTGCGCCTCCCACGCGGTGCTCTCCGGCGAAGCCGTGGATCGCATTCGCAACTCGCCACTCACGCAAGTGGTGGTCACCAATTCGATTCCGCTGACGGAAGCCGCCAGCAAGGAACCGAAGATTAAAGTTCTTTCGATCGCGGGCTTGGTGGGACGGGCGATACAGTCCATCCACGAAGAGACCTCGGTCAGCAAATTGTTCTTGTAGGAATAACGCAACGGGATTAAGGAATACAAAGTTATGGCAAACACTGTTCTGGAAGCAATCCAACGTCAGGCTGGCGACAAGAACGACGCTAAGCGGCTCCGCCGCACCGGCATGATCCCGGCGGTTCTTTACGGTGCGGGAAAGTCCTCCGTACCCGTCACCCTAGACCCCAAGAAGGTCAACAAGATTCTCCACTCGGACTCCGGTCACAACACCATTTTCGACGTCGCACTGAACGGCGAGCAGACCAAAGCCATGATCGTGGACTGGCAGCATGAGCCCATCAAGGGCGGCCTGATGCACATTGATCTGTTGCGCATCGCCATGGATAGGAAGCTCAAGGTCAAGGTGCCGATCGTTCTCACCGGCATTCCGGTGGGCGTGAAACAGGGCGGCGGCATGCTCGAACATTTGCTGCGTGAAGTCGAAGTCGAGTGCTTGCCCGATGACATTCCGGGCCACATTGATATTGACGTCACCGAGCTCGCCTTTGGCGGTGTATTGCGTGTAAGCGACTTACCCCATGGCGACAAGCTCACGTTTCTTTCGGATGCCGATCAGGGCGTAGCCCACGTTGTGGCAGTGAAGGAACATGCAACTGCGGTGGCGACACCGGAAGCGGGTGCTGCGGCGGCTGAGCCGGAAGTGGCCAAAAAGGGCAAGGTTGAGGCTGCTGGCGACGCCAAGAAGGCGGACGACAAAGCTCCCGCGCCTAAGAAGAAGTAAAGCTCATGAAGCTGATCATCGGGCTTGGCAATCCGGGTGCCGAGTATCAGTGGACGCCGCACAACTTGGGCTTTCTCACCGTAGACCGCATTGCCGGTCGGATTGCTGGACCGGGCGGCGTCGAAGTCCGCAACCGGCACTGCCGGGCGTTGACGGCGCGGGCAAACTTCGGTGGGCAGGATGTTCTGCTGGCCAAGCCTGAGACGTTTATGAACTTGAGCGGCGTTGCGGTACGCGAGCTGCTCATGAAGTACGAAGCGACACCAGCAGACCTGATCGTGATTTACGACGAGCTCGATCTGTCGCTGGGCGCGCTAAAGATTAAGGAACGCGGAGGGGCGGCCGGACATAACGGCATGATCTCCGTGATTCAGGCGACGGGCACCAACGAGGTTTTGCGGCTGCGGCTGGGGATTCATCCCGGGCATCCGCTTTCTTCGGGAGCGGATTATGTGCTGACCCCGTTCCGCAAGTCGCAGATTGACGATTTGGGCGAGTGGCTCGATACCGCGTCGGATGCCGTGGAAAGCATTTTGCGCGATGGCACCGCCGCCGCGATGAATCGGTTTAACCGCAAGGCGGAAGACGCTGCGGAGTGAAGTGCGAAGCGTAGTACGGATTTAGAAACGAGGATGCAATGCGCAATTACGAAGTGATGTTCATCGTCCGGCCCGATGTGGTGGACGAAGACCTGGACAAGCTGATTGAAACCATGAGCGGCCACGCCACCACGGCGGGCGCGGTGGTCAAGAATTTTGAAAAGCTGGGCAAGCGCCATCTGGCTTACTCGGTCAAGGGCTTCCACGACGGCTCCTACGTGTTGCTGCACCTCGAGTCCGAAGGCCCGGCGATTCACGAACTCGAACGTCGCATGCGCGTGTCCGATCCGGTCATCAAGTTCCTCACCGTCCGCATGGATGAGGAAATGAAGAAGCTGGACAAGCACAAGGCGATGCAGGCGCAGCGTGCAGCCCACGCCGCCGCCAAGCTGCCGCCTGAGGCCGCAGTTCCCGCTCCAGTTGCGGTGGAAGAGCCCGCCGCTGCTGTGGCCCCGGCCGCTGTGGCTGTGGATGCGCCCGTGGTCGCTGCCCCGGTAGCAGAAGAAGCGCCCGCACCCGTGGTTTAGTTTTGCAATTTTCGCTGTAGCGATTTTGTTCAAAAACTTTGTTTGACGAATTTTCGACGATTCAGGAGAAGTGATGGCAGACGAAACAGTACAACGTAGTGCTCCAGCGCCCCGCACAGACCGCCCGGCTTACGGCGGCCCGCGTGAAGGCGGCGGTTCGCGCGAAGGCGGACCGCGTGGTCCGCGTCCTCAAGGTGGCCCCGGCGGCAGCCGCGAAGGCGGCGGTGGCCGTAAGTTCTTCCGCCGCAAGAAGCAGTGCAAGTTCTGCGTGGAAAAGATTCCCGCGATCAACTACAAGGACGTCAAGGTGTTGCAGGGCTTTGTCGCCATTGAAAGCGGCAAGATCGTGCCCCGCCGCCTCAGCGGCGTCTGCACCCGTCACCAGCGCGGACTGACCACGGCCATCAAGCGGGCCCGCAACATCGCCCTGCTGCCGTTCAGCAGCCGCCACAAGTAGAACGAGCCAGTTGTCAGTTGCCGGTTCCCAGTTGCCTGCGCCGTTGGAAGCGCGGGTTGACCGAGCCTTTGAGCACGCTGGCAACTGACAACCGGGAACTGGCAATTTGTAACAACAAGATTGGAGCTTCACCATGGAAGTGATTCTGAAAGAAGATGTAGAGAAGTTGGGCTCGCGCGGCGATGTGGTCAAGGTCGCCGACGGCTATGGCCGCAACTTTTTGTTGCCCCGCCGCCTCGCCATTCAGGCCACCGCCGCCAACAAGACTGTGATCGCGGACATGAAGAACGCCGCCCTCCGCCGCTCCGCCAATGAAAAGTCGAAGGCAGAAGAGCTTGCGCTGCAACTCAACGCCGTGGCCCTCACCTTTACCCGTCTGGCCGGCGAAGGCGACCACCTGTTCGGCTCCGTCACCTCGTCCGACATTAGCGCCGAGCTCGACAAGCGCGGCTTTACCGCCGTGGATCGCCGCAAGATTCAGCTGCCCGAGCCGCTGAAGTCCATCGGCGACTATACCGTGCCCATCCGCCTCCACCGAGAAGTCACCGCCAACATCAAGGTGACGGTCGCCAAGGAAGCTGGCACGGAAGAAGCCGCTGAAACCAAAGCTGAGTAGTTACGCTGGTGAAGTAGTTAACTTATGTGGGGGCAGGTGAGGCACCTGCCCGCGCACCCCAAACAGAAAGCCGGAGGCAGTCGCCTCCGGCTTTTTTCTGTAACTTGTGCGCGTCGTTACTTCCGAATAAACCCGTGGTACTGGCGCTTGAGGCCATCGTAGGTTCCGGTGATTTGGCCGCCCGCACCATTAATCGCGGAAGGAAAGGTTCCCTGATTTTCGCGCGTGCCCGCCGATGGATCGTCGAAACTGACGAAGGTAGCGGAGGAGCTGCGAGTATATCCGTGAAAGATCCCGTCCACACCGAAGTAATAGCCCGTGAGCGTGCCGCCTACATTAATTCCGGTCGCGACGCTCGATACTGAACCGGGGTAGTCTGCGTTGTAGATGCCGCCGAAGGTATCCCGGTAAAAAGCGTGAAAACCGCCATCCGCCGCTGTGTAGTAGCCCACGATGAGCCCCTTATCGCTGATCGCAGTCGCGAGAATCAGCGTACCGCCAAAGGGATCGCTTTGGGGCGTGATCGCGCCCCCGACGGTGCGGAAGAATATCTGGTATGTGCCATCAGAAAATATGCAGGTGCCCGCGATTTGGCCCGCCGCATTGATGAAGGCGTTAGCCACGCTAGTGCCGCACGTCCCGGCGCCCGCGAAGAGGGTGAAGTTGCCAAGAGCATCACGCACGAAGCCGGGAAAAGTTGCGCCTTTGTTCTTCCTCAGAACCCCCGCAATTTGCCCGGCGTTGTTGATGCCAAAGGGGAGAGTCTGCTGCGCGTCGGGGTCATCGATGGTCGTGTATGCGCCGGGAGAGTTCAACAGAAAGCCATGAATGAAGTTCAAAGAGTCCGTGAACTGGCCAACAATCTGCCCGAGGTCGTTGATGCTAAACGCGGAGGTGCCTTGGCCACCTGCCGTGCCCGCTCCAGGAGCATCGAGCACCGTGATTACACCAGCTGCGTCCCGCATGAAACCGTGCCGCAGGTTCTGAGTATCGGTGAATGTGCCGACGATGACGCCTCCGAGGTTTATGGCAGCCGGGCTGGAATTCACAGACCCAGGCGGATCGAAGTTGGTGATCCTGCCAGTCGCGGCCCTTGCCGGGCTTGAGCTGAACAGCACTATCGCCATCACCGCAACAAGCAGGGCGATGGCACCGGACGGAATCTTACTGACGTGCGAACGAAACTTCATAGTGTGCCTCCAAAGGCGAGTGGGTCGTGCTGGAGCCGTGGCTCCGGGGAGGGGGATTCCCGCTCCCGCAGCATACCACTATCCGCGTCCCAACGGGACGCCGCGGCGTAAGCCCGGTACGGAGCGAAGCGGAGTGCCGGGTGGGCGCAAACACACGATCCCAGTCCCGAAGGGACGGCTGAATCGCACCTACGCTCAGCTCAGTCGTCCTTTCAGGACTCCATTTGCAAACCTAACTTACCCGGCACTCCGCTTCGCTCCGTACCGGGCTTGGCTCATTCTGCGCCTTCGGCGCGAAACACGCTACTTCGGGTTGCACAAGTATCCCTGCCTCCTGGGCGTTTCGGGCCGGTGAGGCCGGGAGCAAAGCTCCGGGAGAAGGGATTCCCGCACCCGGAGCCTGACAACAAAAGTCGCAAAACCTACTTCGCCTTGCGGTAGAAGCCGTGGTACTCGTGATTGATGCCTTTGAAGTACCCGGTAATCTGTCCGAATCGGTTAATCGCCATCGCAGTGGTTCCTTCACCGTGCAAAGTTCCTGCATGCGAATCGTCGAACGAGGTGAAGTTACCCAACTTGTCACGGACGAAGCCGTGATACACCTCGTCAGCAGTCATATAGTATCCAGTCACAGTTCCTGTAAGATTCACGCCGGTCGCCCAGGTATCAAGCGCTCCCGGATAGTCAATCTGGGTGTAGTTGTTCTTTAGGTCGCGAGTGAAGCCATGATATACACCCGCATCATCCCCGAATACTCCGGCGATCACTCCGTTATTGTTAATCGCGAGGGGGAGGGTGCCGCCGAACGTACCCGTTCCGGCGCCCGGCGCGTCAAACTGGGTAATGGCTCCCAGCCGGCCGCGGTAGTACCCGTGAGTTCCGGTTTGCAAGGAGTCTCCGAAGCTACCGGTGATTTGCCCGGCGTCGTTGCCGGTCGCGCTGCGGACGGCCGTCGTCGTGCTGGTCGGCAAAAATACCGTAATCACGCCGGACGCGTCCCGAACAAATGCGCAGGTGGAGCTTTTCGAACGGCAGAAGCTACCGAGCGTAAAAACAGTCCCAACGACCTGCCCGCTGCTGTTAATGCTGGCCGGGGTTGTGTATGCCGTCGCGGCGGCATCGAATGCAGTGAAGGTGCCGGCGGAATCCCTGACAAATCCATGGAACAAGCTGTCTGCGGCGGAAATATAGTTGCCCGTTATGGTGCCTGCATTGTTAATCCCGAACCCAAAGGTTTCGGTGTCCGTCCCAGGAAAGTCAACCGAGGTGATGGTGCCGGTAGAGTCCCGAATGAACGCGTGGGATAGAGAGACGGTGTCAAGATACCAGCCAACCACAGAGCCGCTGTCGTTTAACACCGTCGGAATGGTTTCCATCGAGCTAACTGGGTCAAAACTGACGATCTGTTGCGCCTGCGCCTGGCGGTTCGTGAAGAGCAAGGTGGCCATCACCGTGATGAACAGGGCGAGGGAGCCGGACGGGAACTTGCCGACGTACGAACGGAACTGCATATTGTGCCTCCAAAGGCGGATGAGCCGGTCGTGCTGGAGCCATGGAGCTATGCTCCGGGGGAGGGGGATTCCCGCTCGCGCAGTATAGCACGATCCGCGTCCCAACGGGGCGCTAACCCCCCGCCCCCCGCTACGTCCAACCAAATGCAGGGCGGCCCTCAGAGCCTCCCTGACGAGGATGGATTGAGGGCGGGTTATGGCAGCCGAGGCGTACGCATTACCATTAGGGGGCAGGGAGAACTCCGCGCAGCGGAGGCCGGGAGCCACAGTGGCGACCACCCCTAGACTAGATGGTGGCTCCAGCAGCCACGCGGGTAGCCAACGAGTGGGCTCACAAGGCCTTAGCCGCATAGACGATACGTTTCTGATCCGCGAGGCGCAGCGCGGCGACCGCGCGGCGTTTGAAGAGCTGGTGCGCCACTACGATCAGGCGGTGCTGCGGCTAGCCCTGCACTTCACCGGATCGGAAGCCGACGCACAGGACATTTATCAGGACGCCTTCCTCAAAGCATGGAAGAGCCTGGGCAACTTCCGCTTTGAGTGCTCGTTTTACACCTGGATCTACCGCATCGCCACGAACTTGTGCCTGGACTACCTGCGCAAGCGCGCCGTGCGCAAAGAAGATGCTCCGGTTGTCACCGATAGCGAAGGCAACGAGCACAGTGTGCTGGATCGCGTCTCCGATAACCGCGCCGCCGCCAATCCGGAGCGCGACTTGCTGCGGCGTGAGGTCGGCGGATACATCTCCAAGGCTCTCACCAAGCTGACGCCACGCGAACGCATGGTCTTTGAGTTGAAGCACTACCACGGGCTGAAGCTGCGCACCGTTGGCGAAATCTTGAACACTAGCGAAGAGACGGCTAAGAATACGCTCTTCCGCGCCACCCAGAAGTTGCGCAAAGAGCTGATAGCGATTCGGTAATGAGCGGGAAGGAAGCAGAATTATGAAGTGCGATTGGGTCAAAGACAACCTGGCGCTTTACGTGTACGACGAACTGGCGGACGACGCCCGCTACGAGTTCGAGCAGCACATCGGTCGCTGCCCTGAGTGTGAGCGCGAGCTGACAGTGATGCAGGAGTTCCGCACCGCGATGTCCGTGCCCGTAGCCGAGCCGGACGCGAATCTACTGACATCGGCGCGGCTGCGCCTGAACGAAGCACTCGAGACCACCGAACAAGGCAACTGGCTGCATCGCATCACGTTCGACCTCGGCCATTCCCTGCAGCGCATCAAGCTCCAGCCAGCGTTGGTGGCGGCTATCTTCTTGTTCGGATTCGCGGTCGGCGGTGGCTCGGTCTACAAGGTGGCACGCGGACAGGCGAACAACTTGCTGAACGCTACCAATGCTGCGACCGCAGCCGAAACTGCCAATGCGTCGGTCGCCGGCATTCGTTCGGTTACGCCCGACCCCGGCACCAACAAGGTGACGATCAAGTACGACACGGTGCGGAGCGAAGAGCTGCAAGGCTCACTGAACGACTCGCGCATTCAGCAACTACTGCTTTACGCCGCACACAGCAACTACAACCCGGGCGTGCGGCAGGATTCCATCGGCCTGCTGGTGCAGTCTTCCAGCGATCAAACCGTGCGGCAGTCGCTGATGTACTCGCTGCACTATGACACCAATCCCGGCGTGCAGCTGACTGCTCTCGATGGACTCGGCTCGCTGGTGAAGGAAGATCAGCGGGTGCGCGACGCAGTGCTCGACGCCCTGCTGAGCGACTCCAATGCCGGGGTACGCAATCGCGCGATGGAACTTTTGCAACCAGTGCGTGCGGATTCCACCGTGCGTGCAGCGTTCGAGCACTTGGCGCAGAAGGACAAGAGCGACTCCATCCGCGCCCAAGCAAAGGCTGTACTGGCGCAGATTCCGGAGATTGATTAGTAACGATTTTACACACCCGCAAGCGTACGACCTGAAGTAGTCATTTCATCGGCAAGGGTGTGGCGCGGTGGGGAGCGTGTCCACCAACGGGAGTAAGGAGCAGCAACACATTGAAGCAAAGCATTGGTAAATTCGCGGCACTGTCACTCGGACTCCTTCTCGGACTCTCCATGCCCATACTGTCCTTGGCACAGCAGCAGAACACGCGTATCTATCGCGAGGAGAACAGCTGGGTGCGTGAAATTACCGGAGAGATTCCGGCAGCTCGAACGTTGATGGTTCGCGTGGATCTGGGATCGGTGCACGTGATCGGCGACGCGCCAGCGAACATCACCTATACCGTACGCACCAAGGTGTTGACCTCGTGGGAAGAGGGCGCACGCCGCGCCTTCGCCGCCTACCACATCAACGCATTCACCCGTGGCGATGTGGCCAATCTTACCGGCGATCTGGAGTTCCGGCAAAAGCACTGCTCCGATGAGTTTGTGATTCATGTGCCCAAGCATTTGGCATTCGCTCATCTCACCACTGAGGGCGGCGGCATTGACGTGAAGTCCATTGATGGACGGGTGGACGCCGAAAGCGGCGGCGGCGCCATCTCGCTAGACGGAATCGGTGCTTCGGTTCGTGCGGCAACCGGCGGTGGCGTAATCGAAGTAGGCACCATCGCGGGCGACGCGCACCTGGAGACTGGTGGCGGCATGGTGCAGGTTCGCACCGTGCAAGGGAAGCTCGAGCTTTCCACCGAGGGCGGCCCGGTGGTGGTGGACAACGGCGGCCCCTGGGTACGCGTGGAAACCGGCGGTGGCACGGTGATTGTGCGCCGCAGCCAGGGCTCGGTTCATTGTGAAACGGGCGGGGGTGCCATCGAGCTGGGTGAAGTGCGCGGTGAAGCCTATATGGAGACTGGCGGCGGCAGCCTGCGGCTCACCTCGGCCTATGGCAAAGTACAGGCCTTGTCCGGCGGCGGTAGCCTCGTGCTGGGCAAGGTGGGCAGCGGTGTTCAGGCCGAAACCGGCAGTGGCAGCATCACTGCGGAGTTCGTCGGTGGTGGTGGACTAACCGCCAGTTCTCTTGAAACCGGGGGCGGCGACATCATTGTCTATCTCTCCCCGCAGTTGCGCGCCAGCTTGCAGGCCAGCATTGAACTCGCCACCGGATACAACATCATCAGCGACTTCCCTGAGTTTCTGGTGCATAGCGAAGGCGAGAACTGGGGGCCGCACGTAATCACTGCGTCAGGCAACTTAAATGGAGGCGGGCCCGTCATCCGGCTGGTCACGGGTTCCGGAAACATTCAGATTCGCAAGGCAAATCAGTAATCGTTCCAGAAGTTCATCCGCGCGCTTGGTAAAGCGCGCTTCGGAGGTCTAGATCATGTACAAGGCATTGGCATCGGTTTTAGCTCTGGTTCCATTCGCGGCGGCGCAGCCCGCCCACTTGCTCCGGGTGCAGCAACCCGGCAGCGAATCGAAGGTGTTTTCTTATTCGTTCAACGAGGATGGCGGCTCGTATCTCGGTATTGACCCCCGCGATGTCACTTCCGATCGCGTCGGTCCGCTCAAGCTCAAGGAAGAGTCGGGCGTGGAGGTCACCACCGTGGACGCGGACGCACCTGCTGGCAAAGCGGGTCTGCGCGAACACGACGTAATTCTCACCATCAACGGTGCCAAAATGGAAAGCGTTGAACAGCTGCGCCGCACCATCCGCGAAACTCCGGTGGGCCGCAGCGTCAACCTGGGCATTAGCCGTGACGGCCAGTTGATGAACATCACCGTGCAGCTCGGGGAACGCCCCAACAAATGGGCTTGGAAGGCAAAGACACCGGACGGGATGACAGCGCCCATTCCGCCCATACCCCCTACGGTTTGGAAGCTGGGCCTGCACACCTCGTCGCTCGGCGTGGGCATCGGCATAGACAACATGACCCCACAGCTGGCCGAGTACTTTGGCGTGAAGTCCGGCAGCAGCGGCACACTGATCACGTCCGTCGGCAAAGATACGCCTGCCGCGAAAGCGGGCCTGCGCGCTGGCGACGTAATCATCTCCGTGGATAAGGATCCCGTCCGCGAGATGTCGGATCTGTTCAACAGTCTGCGCGCCAAGCGTGGAGCCACCGTGTCGCTCGGCGTGATTCGCGAGAAGCATGAAGTCAAACTCTCACTCGCGGTGCCAAGCCACCCAACGGGCCAACTGCGGAGGCGCGGCGCAGATGGCTTTGTGTCTGAACTATCCGACTCTGCACTCTCCAACATTGACTCCAGCATTGACATAGAACTGCCGGAGATCGAAATGCCCGACATGAAAGATGTCGAAACCGAGATCGCCATGGTGGGCCCGGAGATCGAGCGTGCCAACGCCGAACTGCTGCGCGGACAAGCGGAGCTGGATCAGGAACGCCCTGAAGTAGAAAAGGCGATGGCGGAACTCGACGCGCAAAAGGACGACATTGCCGCTGCCGCCGAACTGCAAGCTGAACAATCGCAGGATGCAGCAGCAGCCCTCGCAGAAGCCGACGTCGCAAAGCAAATCGAGGAAGCCAAGCCCGAACTGGAAAAAGCCCAGAAAGAAATGGAATCACATCGCGGCGAGTTGCAGAAACAGATGCGCCAGTTGCACCGGCAGATGAAGATGCAGAAGCTGGCTCCGCAGAATTTTCACTTTGAGTTTTCCGACGGCGACATGATCTAGAAAACTTTGCGAACAAAAGGCCCGGACTCACCTCCGGGCTTTCTTATTGCGCATCTGCCTGACCCTCGCGCTACAAGCCGCGCAGCGTAATGCCCGCCACCCCCGCCGCCAGTATCAACAGCGGCTCAGGAATCTTCTTCCACATCAACAGCGCAAACACTGCCAGCGCGATCACAGCCGTCGGCACGTCCAGAATGGCTCTGCGCGACAAAATGAACGCTGCACCTGCAATCGCCCCCACGGCAGCAGCCGTCACGCCCTGCACAAATGCCTTCACCTGCGGATTTTTCGCAAAGCGCCGATAGTACGGTGCCGCAAAGATAACAATCAACAACGGCGGCGCAAACACTGCCAGCGTTGCCAACGTCGCACCCACCGGCCCCGCTGCCAAGTAGCCGATAAAGCCCGACGTGATTACCACTGGCCCCGGCGTAATCATCGCCACCGCCACTGCGTCCACAAACTGCTGCTCGGTCAGCCAATGATACTGCTTTACCGCCGCGTACAGAAACGGCACAATCGCCAGTCCGCTGCCAAACACAAACGCGCCCGCCTTCAGAAAAAATGTACCCACCGTGACCAGTGTGCTGTCCGACGCAGCGCCATGCGCGCCGACGACCAGCCACTCCATGCCAGGGATCGCCAACATATTCGCGCGGCTCGGCATGCCGCCAAACTTCGGCGGAGCCTTCACCAGCAGCGTAATCACGCCGCCCAGCAGAATGAGCCAAATCGCCTCGGACTCCGTCCACACAGTGCTAATCGCCAGCACCGCAAAAATAGCCCACAGCAGCCTGTCTTTGCCTGTGGTCGTCTTTACCAGCTTCACCGCGCTGCGTGCAATCACCGCCGACACCGCCGGTGCAATGCCATAGAACGCGCTTTGAATCCACGGCAGGCTACCGTAGTGCAGGTACAGCGCGGAGAGCGCCAGCACCATCAAAAACGACGGCAACACAAACGATACACCCACGCCCATCGCGCCTAGCCAGCCTCCACGCAGCCAGCCCAAATACATCGCCAGTTGCGCCGCCAGCGGCCCCGGCGAAAGCTGCGCAAACGCAAGCCCTTCCTGATAGTCCGTCCGAGAGAACCAGCCTCGTGCTTCCACCAGGTCGCGCTGCATATTACCCGCCAGCGCAATCGGCCCGCCAAATCCAGTGGTGCCGAGTCGCAAAAAATAGCGCAGCATTCCCTTCATGGAAGCACTGGCGGGAGCCGCTGCGCTCGTGTCTGACGGAGGGTTCGGCTCTTGCATCGCTGTAGGCTCCCGGTGGCATGCCGCCAAGTATTGCGATGCTAGCACCTCCCCATCCTCAACCAAGAAGTACGCCGCACAAGCTGCTAACATCGCTAGCGAGACACAGCTTTCATTCGCTTCGCAACCCCATGCTCGAACCCGGCACTTCCGTCCAATTCGTCAAAGGCATCGGGCCGCGTTTTGCGGAAATGCTCGCGAACAAGAGCATCCACACCGTGGACGATCTGCTTTTCTACCTGCCCTTCCGTTATGAAGACCGGGTGAATCCACGACGCATCGCCGACCTGCAGCCCGGCGAAACGGTGAGCGTGATCGGCGAAGTGCGCAACAGCGGCTTGTTCCGCACCCGCAAGATGCCCATCTTTCAGCTCGTAGTCGGCGACCCCGGTTCGCCCGATGCTCCCATCTTCGGCTACGCGGGTGTTGATCGCTCACGCACGTTAAAGTGCCTCTGGTTCCACGGTACCTACCTGAAGGACAAGTTCAAACCCGGCCAACTGCTCGCCCTTTACGGCAAGGTGGAAGCCTCACACAGCGGCGGACTCGAAGTGATTCAGCCGCAGATCGAAGTGCTGAATGACCCCGACGACTTCGCTCTGGAAGATGGTGTCCTGGATCTCGACAAAGCTGAAGCCGAGGCCGCGCGCAAGCTGGTGCAGTCGCTCGAAATTGGCCGCATCGTGCCCATCTATGAAGCTGCTGGCAAAGGCAAGCTGACCTCGCGCTGGTTTCGCCGCATCATTCGCTATGCGTTGGAGAATTCTGTGGGCCCATCGCTAGGCGCACCCCGCCGCGACACAGCCATGCCAACGCAAACAGCCGGACATGACTATATCCCCGCCGCAGTGCGTGCGCACCTCGATTTGATTCCGCCGCTGCAAGCGCTATGGCAGGTGCATTGGCCGGAGCTCGGCGAGAGCATTGCCGATTTGCAAAACTGGCGCACGCCAGCGCAACGCCGCCTCATCTTTGAAGAGTTATTCTTTCTAGAACTCGGCGTCGAGCTGAAGCGTCGCCAGCAGCGGGCGCAGACGGGCATCACATTCGCCCTCGCCGAACGCGAACGCGAGGCCGTCAAGCGCATCTTGCCCTTCAAGCCCACCAAGGCACAGTTCAAAGTCTTGGGCGAAATCGCCCGCGACATGGCCGATCCTGCGCCTATGCGCCGCCTGCTGCAAGGCGACGTCGGCTCCGGCAAAACCATCATAGCGCTGCAAGCCGCGGTCATCGCCATGGAAAACGGCTATCAGGTCGCGCTGATGGCACCGACAGAAATTCTTGCCACGCAGCACTACCTTTCCGCACGCCGCATTCTGGAGCCTGCGGGATATCGCTGCGTGCTGCTCACCGGGTCGCAGGAGGCCGACCGCAAGCGCAATACGCGTCGTCACCTGGCACGCGGCGACGCACAACTCGCCATCGGCACCCACGCGCTCATCGAGCAGAAGGTGGAGTTCGCGCGACTCGGCCTCGTCATCGTGGACGAGCAGCATCGCTTCGGCGTGATGCAGCGCATGAAGCTGATGAAGAAGCCCGACAACTCCGGTGAGATTCCTGCCGAGCCTGACGTGCTGGTGATGACAGCCACGCCCATTCCGCGCACGCTTGCGCTTACGCTCTACGGCGACCTCGACGTAAGCATTCTCGACGAACTCCCGCCCGGTCGCACGCCGATCACCACTCACAAATATCTGGAGAGCCAAGCTGGCGAAGTGTGGGACATGGTGCGCGCCGAAGTTGCGCTCGGGCATCAGGCGTATGTGGTGTATCCCGTGATTGACGCGCGCAGCGGCGAGAATGAGGAAGGCGAGAGTGAGCTGAAAGCCGCGACGCAAATGTACGATACGCTGCGTCGCAAGCTGATGCCCAATCTGCGCATCGGCTTACTGCACGGCCGCCTCGACGCCGATATAAAAGACGCCGTGATGCAGAGCTTTCAGCGGCACGAGATTGACGTGCTAGTCGCCACCACCGTGATCGAGGTCGGCGTGGACGTGCCCAACGCCAGCATCATGGTGATTGAACACGCGGACCGCTTCGGCCTCTCGCAACTACATCAACTGCGCGGACGCATCGGGCGCGGCGCGGCGAAGTCGCACTGCGTGTTGATGGCTAGCGCCAAGATGACGGAAGAAGGCGAGCGGCGCATCGAAGCCATGCTGCGCACCACCGATGGCTTCCAGATCGCCGAAACCGACCTGCAAATTCGCGGCCCCGGCGAATTTTTCGGCACTAAACAAGCGGGCATGCCCAGCTTTCGCGTTGCCAACCTACTGCGCGACGTGGAGCTGCTGCAAGTGGCCCGCCGCGAAGCAGCGTGGATGCTCGACCAGCAAAAATTGGGTGCCGAAGCGCAGGTTTCCGAAGAAGAAATTCGTGCTGCTGTAACCCATATGCGCACGCACTGGAACCGCCGTTTCGGCTTGGTGGAAGTGGGGTAGGGTCTAGCCAGTCTTTCTTGCGCTACTCTAGAAACTACAATGGCCTCCGACCTGCTTGCTCCTGCCGCACTAGCTCCGCTGCTCGTCGGCACCGTGTTCGCCGACCCCGCGCACATTCACCACTTTTCGCTGATCTCTTCTACCAACACGGCGGCATTGCAGGCGGCGGCGGGCGGCGCGCCTGAAGGCACGATTTTTATCGCTGAAGAGCAAACCGCTGGCCGTGGACGTGGCGACCACAGTTGGCACTCCGAGGCACTCGCCGGAATCTACATGAGTGTTATTCTCCGCCCCAAGCTCGAACCTAGCGACGCGTTGCTGATTTCGCTCGCCGCTGGGCTCGCCGTCCGTTCAGCGGTAAAGCAAGTCACCGGATTGAGTGCCGACCTAAAGTGGCCCAACGATGTGCTGCTCGCCGACCCAACCCAGCCTTCCGTGAAGAAAAAGTTCTGCGGCATCTTGGCGGAAATGTCGTCGGAATCCACGCGCGTGCGCTACGTGGTAGTGGGCCTTGGGTTGAACGCAAACCACACCAAATTTCCGGTGGAACTTGCGCATCGCGCAACTTCACTTCGCCTTGCAAGCGGGCACACCTGGCCCCGTGTCGAAATCGCCGCTGCCATTCTCCGCGCGCTGGACGTCGAGTACGCCGCGCTTCAGGCTGGCACGGCAGACACTCGCCATGAGCTGATCCGGCGCTTTGAGGCCCACAGCAGCATGGTCCACGAGCGCTTCATCCACGTCGTTGACTCCGACAGCAACGCGGATGCCGACCCCGCGCACCAGCGTTCACCCATCACCGGCAGCACTGCCGGCCTCGACGAACACGGATTTCTGCTGGTGCGCACGAAATGGGGCGTGCGCACTGTAATGTCAGGTTCCATCGAATTCCGCGACTAATTTCGCGTACTGGAATGCCCAGCGCAGTGCGACGGAACACGGTATTTCTGAACTTCGCACTTGAAACTTGAAACCCGAAACCTGAAACTGTCTGTATGCTCCTCGTTCTCGATGTCGGCAACACCAACACGGTTCTCGGCGTTTTCGCCAAACCCGCCAACGACGCTGACTCGCACTACACGCAACTCGTCGCCCACTGGCGCGTCAGCACCGTGCGCACCCGCACCGTGGATGAATACGGCGTCGTCTTCCGCAACTTGTTTGCCATGGAAGGCATTGCGGTGGAGGGCATCAACGGCATCGTCGTTTCCTCCGTGGTGCCGCCGCTCGATTACACCCTGCGCAAAGTTTGCGAGCGCTACTTCAAACTATCGCCGCTATTCATCGAACCCGGCGTCAAAACCGGCATGCCCGTGCATTACGACAATCCCGCTGAAGTCGGCGCCGACCGCGTGGTGAACGGCGTTGCTGCGTTTGAAAAATACGGCGGCCCCTGCGTCGTGGTGGACTTCGGCACCGCGACCACCTTCGACGTGGTCTCCGCCAAGGGCGAATACCTCGGCGGAGTGATCGCGCCCGGCATCGGCATCTCTGCCGACGCGCTGTTCACCCACACCGCGCGCCTGCCCCGCGTGGAGATCAAGAAGCCCGAGCGCGTCATCGGCTCCAACACCGTCGGCAGCCTGCAATCCGGCCTGTTCTACGGATACCTCGGCCTGATTGACGGCATTCTAGCGCGCCTGATGGAAGAGCTCGGGCAGCAGACGCAGGTGGTCGCAACGGGCGGCCTCGCGCCACTATTTGAAAGCGGTTCGAAGTACATCAACAAGGTGGACGACCTGCTGACGCTCGACGGTTTGCGCATTATTTATGAACGCAACGCTGGTGCGGCGAAGGGAAAGAAGCGGTAGGCCAGGGGTTAGTTGCCAGTTGCCAGACTTGCGTCGCCAGCCTTACTGACCTTCCGTCCCGTAGGCGAGCTTTTGTCGGCGGAATGAGTTGCGGATCGTCGCCGGAGACTTGAGACTAAAGACTGGCAACCGGCAACTGGCAACTGACAACTCTTGGAAAATTACTTCAACTACTTCACCGAGATCGAAGAGCGCTTCCAGCAGCGGCGTGGTGGAATCCTTCTGCTTTCCACACTCGATTGGGCGCTCATCGAAACTTGGAAGGACGCGGGCATTCCCCTTGCCGCCGTGCTGCGCGGCGTGGATGAAGCCTTCGACAAGTATGATCGCCGCCCCCGCAAGACGCGCAAGGTGAACAGCCTCGCCTATTGCGCACAAGAGGTGCTGGCCGCAGCTGAGGGTGTGAATCAAGCCGCCATCGGGAGCGACCGTGAGGTCGGCGATGCTGGGGACGAAGGTGCTGCGGCTAGGTCAGTTCAGCCCGCCTCAGGCTTTACCGCAGCAGAAGTCGCAATCTTCTTACGCAAGTGCGCCACAACCATCACCAAGCAAATCGAGGCGGACGCGCTGCCCGCGAAGACTGGAATATCTGTAGCGGCAGTCGCAGCAGAAACTATCGAATCGCTGCAACACGCGGCAGCAGCCCAAGATGCTGCTTCTGGCAAGATATTCTCCGGGCGCGATTTCGAAGACCTCGAACGCCGCCTCACGGTGCTGGAAGAAAAACTCTTCGCCGCCCTGCAAACCGCCGCGCCAGAGGACGCATTGGTAACCATCCGCGCCGAAGCCGACCGCGAACTCTCCCCCTACCGCCGCAAAATGCCTTCCGCTCAAGTCGAACAACTGATGCGCCAGTACGTACATAAGAAGCTGTTCGAGAAGTACGGGCTGCCTCGGCTAAGCTTGTTTTATATCTGACGTCACTCTTCGAGCGTCTGAGCTGCACTATATGTGAGCGGCCCCCTTAACGCCTCTCCGCCTAACCAGGGATCGTCACTGATTTTCTCGTTAACACAGCTATGGATCTGGTTTAGAAGCTCTTCTACGTCACTCAGGACCATTGGTAGCCTTCCTTGTGCAATCAATTCGCTCAATTTAGTGTCAGGAAGCTTGAGATCAGTATCCGAGGGCCGCAAGACCTCACCCGCACGCCTTTCGGACTTGCCATGAGCAATCAGGTCTCGAAGGAACTTAAGCTCTAGAATGGTCTTGAGCGGCCTTTCATTTGGAATCCACGGCAATGCGGTTAATTCCATTACTTTTCGAAATTTACCGTCAAAACCACGATAAGGCTCCATGCGAAAATAGTTGCGCTCATTCAGCCATATCTCCGGGGCTAGCTTCTCTCCAACAAAATTCAAGTATGCCTCGACTGTGTGAAATGCGAACATCTTCGCCACCAGTGCGGATAATGACGATCCCGGCAAAGCAAATGACTCGGCCGTTGCTTCACGTTCCACGATCACCCATAGGTGCCGATGCATCAGCTCTTCGCCCTCAAACGTTGTTCTTAGCACCTTGATTTCCCTTTCCTGAACGAATCCTAACGCATCAACCCCGCCAGTTCCCGGAAGAACTCCGCTGGCGTGGCGATGCGCAGTCCAGTTCGATATGCCACAACCTGAGTGAAGTGTTTAGTGTTGTTCGTGATTAGCCAATCAGGCTTCGTCGCCATCGCCGAGAGCAGAACCGGCACGTCGGCTTCGTGGCGAATCAAATGTCGCGATATGCGCACAGAGCTAGCTTCGGGATAGACTACGATTTCTGGACGGGACAGCTTAACAAAACCGGTGTAGTCAGCGATCAGTTGTTCCCCATCCAGCACCGGACGCCCGGTAGCTTGCATCAGCAGGTTTTCCTCTACTTCTTCCCGCACAGCTTCCGCTAGGACTAACTGCGCTAGGCGGGCGGAACATAGGGAAAGTACCGCCTTGTCCAACCCCCAGCGGGACACAATACCGCTAGTGATTACATTAGAGTCAAGAAAAAGGCGTATGCGCTTTCGCGGATGCATGGTAACGATAGTTATCTTAGGCGCGGCTTCTTTGCCCGGCCCGGCGAACTTTGGCCAAGAGCGCCTAGGGGGCCATAGTGCCGCTCATATACGCGCTTGCGGGCTTCCGGCAGCGTTGCGAGAAGCATCTCCTCCGTCACCCCCGCGTTCGTCAGAGCCGAACTGATGCGCTCACAAAAATGCTCGAAGCGCTTCTGCTCCGGCAGCAGAATCAGTCCATCGCCCAGTCGCAGCACCGCGACCGGCGCGCCCGCACCTAGCGCGAGGTCTTCGCGGAACTGCTTGGGCACGGTAAGCTGCCCCTTTTCGCCAATCTTGGTGGTCGTCAAGTATTCCAGTGCAGCGCGCTGAGTGGCCATAAGAGCCTCCGGTAAGAATATCCTACCACAATTTTGGCATCCGTCGCAGAGCCTCGAATTGCCCCCGTGCAACAATATCCCCTTGCACCTCACCATCGAAAAACTCGTCTACGGAGGCGACGGTCTCGCCCGACTTGAGCCGGATGCGCAAGGACGCCGCAAGCCCGTGTTCGTCCCCTTTGTGCTGGAAGGCGAGCAAGTCGAAGCCACACTCCTCGACGACCGCGGCAGCTTCGCGCGGGCGAATCTCAACGCCATCCTGCAACCTTCCCCGCACCGTGCCGCTCCGCCCTGCGAGCACTTCACGCGCTGCGGCGGATGCCAGTATCAGCACACCACCTACGCCCATCAGCTGGCAATCAAGGCCGCGATCCTGCGCGAAACGCTGCTCCGCACCGCCAAGCTCGAACTCGCCTGCGAGCTGCAAGTCCACTCCGCCGATCCGCTGGGCTACCGCAATCGCGCCCGCCTGCAACTGCGCACTTCGCCCAAGTTTGCGCTCGGCTATTTTCGCGCGGGCACCAACGACCTGCTTCCAGTCGAGCATTGCCCTATAAGCTCACCGCTCATCAATCGCGCGCTACAGGCGGTGTGGAAGCTCGGCCGCGCGGGCAAAATCGCGGGTAGCGGCGAGATCGAATTCTTCGCCAATGCCGATGACGACGCACTGCTGGTCGAGCTGCACAACCCGACGAGTGGTACCGTCGCTTGGAAGAAGGCCACCGCCCGAACCTTCGCCGAAGCACTGAACGCGATCATTCCCGAACTACGCGGCGTGGTGCTCCTTCCCGCCACCGAAGAACGCACAGCCAAATCCGCAGCGCCAAGAACTTCGTCTGCCAAAAATTCTGGGAATGCTGCGTTCAGCAAAAGCCGCCACTCCGCCGCAACCAAAGCCGCCACTCCCTCAGACTCTACCTCCGACAACCCCCGCCCCGCACTCATTCCCGTTTGGGGAGAGCCTTCGCTCGAATATCGCGCGGCCGGGCGCGCTTATCTCGTCCCCGCCGGCGCATTTTTCCAGAGCAATCGCCATCTTTTGGGCGAACTTGTGACTGCCGTCACATTAGTGCCCGGCAACGTGGCGTTTGATCTATACGCAGGGGTAGGTCTGTTCGCGGTGCCGCTGGCGGAACGCTTTGATCGCGTCACAGCGGTGGAAGTTTCGCCGGAGTCGTACGCGGGGTTGCAGCGAAACGTACCGCCGCATGTGCAGACCAGCCTGCAGACGACGGAAGCGTTCTTGCGTGACGTGCGCTTCCGGCAGGCGCTACGCCATGCGGACTTGATCATTGTGGATCCGCCGCGCTCTGGACTGGGCCAAGCGGTGGCACAAGCGCTGGCGGAGGCGCAGCCGAAGCGGATCGTCTATGTGTCGTGCGACCCGGCGACGCTGGCGCGCGACCTGGTGACGTTCACCGCGGCAGGATACGAGATAGTGCAGGCGCACTTGTTCGATCTGTTTCCGCAGACGGCGCACCTGGAAACCGTGCTGCACTTGACACCAAAGTCGCAAACGCCGCCAAGCTGAGCCGGGAGCCGCCCTCGCGCGCCGGACACGCTCCGGCACTGCGAACCCGAAGGCGGAAATGGCATCGCTCCACCACAAACGAGCCGCTCGCGGAGCTTCCCCGCAAGACCCCGTATTTACACCGCCAGCCCCTGCGCCCATGCTGCTGGCCGCAGTCGCCTATTCGCTCGGCATCCTCCTCGGGCAAGCGGCGTGGCATCCGGCAACCGAGTGGTTCGCAGCATTCGCTATCTTCTGCGCGGCTGCTGTCATCTTTCTCCGTAACTCTCGCCGCACAGCTCCCGCAGAGTCACTCCAGCCACAGGCGTCGGGCAAGGCCACAACACTCACTCCAGCCATGCGCGCCACCACCTTTGGTCAGGCACCATCCGCCGCGCCCGCCATGCGCAAGCGTACCGCCGAGCGGCTCATCGCCAAACTTTTTGCGCGTTCTACGATTGTTCGCCGCCCGTGGCGCGATGCGGCCTCCGCCGCTCTCGCGCTATCGTGTTTCCTCATACTCGGTGCACTCGCCATGCAGTTGCGCGGACTCGACCGCGACCCCACGCCCGACACCTCGCCGTTCCTCGGTGACGATGTGGAAGTCACCGCGCGCGTCGTCCGCGAAGGCTACGCGCGTCCCAGTTCGTTCGGCGGAATGCGCCAGGTGATCGAGCTGCAAACCGAATCGCTCGGCCAGAACGGTGCGGCGCAACCGCTCGTCGCCGGAGTGCGCGCCAGCATTAGCGAGCCTAAGCGCGAGGTGGAAGCGGGCACGCCGATGGCTCTTTACCACTATGGCGACCGGCTGCATTTTTGGGGCAAAGTGCGCGAGCCGCACAACTATCGCAATCCGGGATCGTTCGATTATCGCGCCTGGCTCGCCGCGCGCGGCATCACGCTCACCGCCACGGTGTCGCAAGATGCAGTCACTATCCTTCCACCGACCCCGGGCGCACACTCCCTCGCCGATCGCATCGAGCGCATCCGCCAGCAGGTGCATCGCGCCATCATCGTCAAGGTGCACGAACTGTGGCCGCCCCAGCAGGCCGGACTGCTCGACGCCATGGTCATAGGCGAAGACGCCTTTCTCGACCGCGACGAACGCGTGGACTTTCAGCGCTCCGGCACCTTCCACGTGCTGGTGGTCTCCGGAATGAACGTGGGCATCCTCAGCTTCGTGGTGTTCGCGCTGCTGCGACGCATTCGCGCCAGCAACCTTCTGGCCAGCATCCTCACCCTGATTCTCGCCGTAAGCTTCGCCTACCTCACCGCCGCCGGAGCCTCCATCTGGCGTGCCACGTTCATGCTCGCCATCTATCTCGCCACCCGCCTGCTGTTTCGCGACTCGTCCCAGCTCAATGCACTTGGCACAGCTGCCCTCGGACTGCTCATCGTTGACCCGACCACACTCTTCGACCCCGGCTTTCAGCTTACGTTTCTCGCCGTGCTCGCCATCGCAGGCATCGGCCTACCAATTCTCGAACGTACAACCGCGCCGTACCGTGCGGGCATTCGCCAACTCACTGCCGTTGGTTACGACTCTGCATTGCCGCCGCGCATCGTGCAGTTCCGCCTCGACTTGCGCTTGCTCGCTGACCGCCTGCAGCGTGCTTTGCCCAAACTGATTCCCGCCGCTTACCGTTCACGTTGCGTCCACTTCAGCCTCACCTCGCTCATCAGCCTCGGGCTGGGGCTCGCCGATGTTCTCTTCATCTCTGCCATGATGCAAGCCGCGCTCGCTTTGCCCATGGCCTGGTATTTCCATCGCGCCACCGTCGTCGGAATGCCCGCCAACGCACTCGTCGTCCCACTTACGGAGGTCTTAATGCCCGCTGCTTGCGCCGCCGTTGCTCTCGGCTTTATTTGGCTGCCCGCCGCCAAATTGCCCGCGCTGCTCACCTCGTGGAGCCTCGCGGGCATCACGGGAACAGTTCACTCGCTCGGCACGCTGCAGGTCGCCGACCTGCGCGTGGCTACGCCAGATGCAAAGCTCGCACTCGCCGCCGCCTGCGCCTTTGTGGCCGCACTGATGCTCGCACGCGCCCGCAGGCTTTCCATTCGTTCGCTCGGATTGCTGCCACTTGCCTTCGCGGGAATGTGGATTGCCATCGTGCCGCCGCATCGCAACTGGCAACCCGGCGCACTCGAATTCACTGCCATTGATGTTGGCCAAGGCGACTCACTTCTGGTCATCTCGCCGGAGGGGAAGTCTTTGCTGCTCGACGCCGGCGGCTCACCCGGCCAATCCAGCTTCGATATGGGCGAGGACGTGGTTTCGCCTTACCTGTGGTCGCGCGGCATCACGCACCTCGATGCCATCGCAGTGAGCCACGGTCACGAAGATCACGTCGGCGGAATGCGCGCAGTGCTGCATAACTTTCATCCGCGCGAGTTGTGGTTGGGCGCTTCGGTGGACACTCCGCTGCTGCGCGAGCTGGAACAGCAAGCGAATAAAAGCGGTGTGGCAATTCGCCGACTCAAGGCCGGTGACGCTTTC
The DNA here is from genome assembly GCA_038229415.1 of Terriglobales bacterium. Lineage (GTDB taxonomy): Bacteria > Acidobacteriota > Terriglobia > Terriglobales > Acidobacteriaceae > JANXUR01. Next base: position 146,998 of record JBBROM010000005.1, on the reverse strand, counting down.
GACTTCGGCGGCGCCCACGTAAACGTGCTGGGCCCAGCGCTGGCAGAAGATGGCCCCACCAATGACGAATCACTGGTACTGCGCGCATCCTATCGCGATGCCTCAGTCCTGCTGCCCGGCGACGCTGAACGCGCAGAAGAATATCGCATCGCACGGCCTGACGCGGAATCCATCTTGCTCAAGGTGGCGCATCATGGCAGCAAGACCTCCACCACACCGGAACTGTTGGCGGCAGTGAAGCCTAAGCTGGCCGTAATCTCAGTAGGATTGCACAACAGCTACGGACATCCTCGGCAGGAAGTTTTGGAGAGGTTGCAGGCCGCTCATGTGCGCACCTGGCGCACCGATTTACACGGTGGGGTGCGCTTTCTGCTGGAGGACAGGAGCCTATCGGTGCAAAGCTCCGGCGAGCGTTAAGCCTGAAGCTTAGCTCTCTTCTGGTAGCGCTGTGCCCACGTCCGCATCATCCGCGAGCGGTTGCCGCGAAGCCAGAATCTCGCGAGCACGAACCGCCTGTTCCGACGACACCATGAGCTTCGCGCCCATAATGGTTGCGGTCAACTCTGCCACGCCATAGGAGACATAGTCCACCTCAATCCCCTCGGCCTCCAAAAGACTCTTCGCCAATAGCGCTTCGGTGATGCTGTTGGTTTCCAGTACAGTTACAAGTTCCAGTTCCTGAATGGCGTTGTTGTCTGTCATCGGATTCCCTTCGTGATCGCAGCAACTTGGATTGTATGCCTATTCGGTGAGAGGCCTGTGTGCTGAAAGGAACTCTTTGCAGGAAGCCAGCTTACTTCTTCGCAGGGTTTTCGATGGACTGGAGTTGCAGTTGCAGCGTGCCCCAGAATAACCGGGCGCGCATTTGTACGGGCGTGTGCGCTGCGTCGTCGGTGTACCAGATCCACAGTCGGCCCTTGCTCTTCAACGGCTCCTCGCTGGCTTCCGTTACCACTCGAATGGTATTAAAGCTCCCCGCCGGAGTCTTAACCCGCTCCTTGCCTTCCACATGCGCTACCGCTACGTTGGACTTGCCTCCATCCGCAACAGGAAACGAATAGGTGTAACCCTCCAGCAACGGCAGCGTGCCCAGATAAAAAACCCCCGTCACCACATCCGTGTTGCAGGAGCCGATGTCGCCTTCCACCCGCTTTTGCTCGCCGGTGCGCAGATTTTTTTCTTCCAGCACACTCTTGCCCCGAGCATATTCAAAATGGATCTGCGTCTCCCGCGTATGCAGCCCCTCTTCTGAATGCTTGAACACGCTCAACGAGCAAAAAGTTTTGGGATCAAAGATAGCCTGAAAATGATCGTGTACGCCGAACAACAGATTCACCACCCCCGTGGACTCCGCATTGACCGTCACCTTTTGCAGCGGGCCTTCCGGCTCCATCTTCAAGACGGCCGTACCAGCCGTGAACAGATGCCAGTCAGCGACGTAGCTAAGCGTTTGTCCGTTGGGAAATTTGTAGCCAGCTGGAGGCGGCTGAATATGAGGCCCAGAGACAGAGAACCGCTCCGCCGGAGGCGGCGTGACGGGCTTGGGAGTTGCCTGCGCCCACATCGCGGGCAGCACAGTCAACACACAGCCCAGCAACCATATGCTCGTGCGTCCGGGGAAGGGTGGCATCAGCTCTCGTTCTCGGGAAATCTTGGCTGGCTCCCAACCCACAACAGATGTCGGTTACCGAAACCACAAAAGGCGCAGCACCAGCAGCAGCAGCATCGCCGCTGCACCCAAACTAGCATTGTACTCGCGATGCTGTACGTAAAGCGGCCACGAAAAACCACCTTGCCCCGTATCGTCCGCCGAGTCGTCCCGTGCGGGCGTGAGCCGAGGCAGCAGGCGCGGCACCCGCCGCGTATAGTCCGCGAACTCCGGAAACCGCGACTGCAAGTACGCCTCCTCTCCGCGAATCACCGGCAAGTAGATCGCCAGAAAAAGCACCAGCATCACAGCGCCGATCCACCAACTCTGCGCCGCGACGGCAAACCCCATCGCCAAAATAATCGAGCCCAGATAAAGCGGATTCCGCGTGTAGGCATAGGGTCCGCGAGTGGCCAGGTCTTCATTCTTACGAACATATCCGCTCGCATAGCCGCGAATCGCCAATCCGCAGAAAACGGCGATCAAGCCGAGTGCAATCGAACCCCACGTAGGCCGCGCCAGCCACCCGTAGAGCACAGCCAGTGCAAACCCAAGGGGCACCCGAATCCGCCGCGCGATTTTGGTCCAACTCGCCATAGATACAGATACCGATGCTGCGACAAACTCCAAGCCGGTGCCCCATCCTTGTCCGCGCACTTTGCGGACAGGGTGGGGTCGGTCTTCAACCCTGCAACAAGCTCTGCGCAGCCCAGAATACCTCGTCCACCGAAATGCTTAGCAGCCCAGGGTCTGCTTCTGCGCGGCGCTTATGCGAAGTCACACTCAACGGACTCCGCAATACCACCGACCGTGAACCCAGCGGCCCATTCCGCGCAGGATCAGTCGGCCCAAACAACGCCACAACCGGGGTACCCAAAGCAGCCGCCAGATGCAGTGGCCCTGTGTCTCCGCCAACAAACAACGCCGCCCGGCGCGTAATCGCCATCAGCTTGTCCAACGAATACAAACAGCGCCGCGCCGCCCCATCACTGGCTCGCTCCACTTGCTCGGCAAGCGCCTCTTCCCCAGGCCCGAAATTCACGAGGCAGCGAATGCCAAGCTCCGCCAAGCGCTGCGCCAGCTCGCCATACCTCTCCGCGGGCCACTGTTTCGCACCCCACCCCGCACCCGGCGTTATGACGGCGAATCGCCCACCCTCCGGTAACAGCCAAGGCTTCTCCGCAAGAGTGCGTGTGGCCCACGCCTCATCTTGCGCATCCACAGGCAAACGGAACTTCATCGCCCCGCCAGCTGAATTCTCACTGACCGCTCCGAAATCTCGCACCACCGCAAGCGCCACCGCGCAATTCTGCTCCGCCACATGCGCGCCTTGTAACGCAATGCGATTCGTATAAAACTTCTGCGCTGGACGTTCGCGCGGTTCCGCGAATCCGTAAATTCTTGTCGCGCCACTCAGCCGCGCCAGCGTCGCCGATCGCAACGCCCCCTGCAGATCCACTGCGACATCGTATCGCGATTCGCGCAACGCTCGCACACTCGCCCGGAATGCGCTCCACGTGGCGGGATGCAACAACTTCCGCCGCCACGCTTTCAGATTCACCAGATGAACTGCATCCACCAGCGGTCGCGCTGCACTCCGCGGCCCCGCCAGCGGCTCTCCACTCGCGCACAATAACTCCCGCCAGCGCTCTTCAATCACCCACCCAATCTGGGCCTGCGGAAACGCATCGCGCAGAATCGCCACGGCGGGCAGCGTATGCACTACGTCGCCCATGGCGCTGGTGCGTACAATCAGAATGCGCATTACTTGCGCGCCTGCAGAATCGCTGTCACTGAATGATCCTTAGGATCGCCCACAATCACCACACGCCCGCCGAACTCCTGCACCGTCGCAGCCTCGGGTACACTCTCCGCCGTGTAGTCGGTGCCCTTAGCCTGAAAGTCCGGCTGCACCTCACGAATCAATGCGCGCACATCGAGCTCAGGGAAAATCACCACCGCATCCACAGCTTCCAGTGCCGCTAAAATCTCCGCCCGTTCGGCATCGGGCATCACAGGACGCCCCGCACCTTTCAATGTGCGAACGGAATCATCGGCATTCACCGCCACAATCAACTTTCCGCCGAGCTGTTTCGCGGCCAGCAGATAGCGCACATGACCCACATGCAGAATGTCGAAACAGCCATTGGCCAGCACAATCGGCGCACCCGCGCTGCGCCACTCGGCCACCTGCGCTTGCAACTCTTTGCGATCAAGCACCTTGTGTTGGGGATCGGCCATGGCGGGATTGTCTCGCTTGACTTGCAGAAGTTTAGTGCGGACGCGCCACCGGCGAACCTGACTCGATCGCCCGCAGCAGTTCTTCCCGGGTTACCGTAGCGGTGCCGCGTTTCATCACCACAATGCCGCCAGCATAATTTGCCAACAGCGCCGCATCTTCCGGCGACGCACTTGCCGCCAGCGCCGCCGTGTACGTCGCAATCACGGTGTCACCCGCGCCCGTCACATCGGCCACTTCATCGGTACCAAAGATTGGGATATCCAGCGGCTTGCGCTTCTTCGCAAACGCCACCATGCCATCGCGGCCCCGCGTCACCACCAGCGAATCCAATTTCATGCGCTTCATCACTTCCGCGCCACACGCCGTGAGACGATCCCAATCCTGGCCGATGGTCACGCCCAGCGCCTCTTCCACTTCCGACTCGTTCGGCGCTGCCGCCGTCACGCCCGCGTACTGCAACATACGATGCCGCGAATCGAGCGTCACCGGCAAATCATCTTGTAACTTCGCGCGCACTTCCGCAAAAATCTCCGGCGTCACCGAGCCATAACCATAATCCGAAAGTAAAATCGCATCCGACGCCTTGGCATACTCACGTGCGTCCAGAATCAGCGCGCGGGTCACACTCGCTTGCGGTGCATGGTCCGGCTCGCGATCCACCCGCACTACCTGCTGACGCGGCGAATGCGCGTGATAGGCCATGATGCGCGTTTTCGTGACCGTGCAGAACGCCTTGTCGCGCACAATGCCACTCACCGCGATCCGCTTCTTCTTGAACTGTTTCAGCAGCATCCGGCCGGATTCATCGTCGCCAATCACGCCCACCGGCAAAACATTCACGCCCAAATCGGCCAGATTATAAACGGCATTCGCGCCGCCGCCCGGCACCACCACGCGCTCGCGATGCCGCAGAATCAGCACCGGCGCTTCGCGCGAAACCCGCTGAATTTCGGCGTTCACGAACTCGTCAGCCACCAAATCGCCCAGCACCGTGATGGTGAGCTTGGGGAAGGTTTCGACGATCTTGCGCAGCCGTTCGGTGTCTCGCGTATGACGTGTCATAAAGTATGAGTAACGCAGCGTTAGCGCGCTATTTTCGTAGTACTGTCAAGCTGTAATTGTCTCACAACCGCTTGAGCAGATTCGACTTCAGCCCAGTCGTTCATCCAGTAGCGGCGCGGGCTTTCCGCGCTCTGCCAACACGCGAAGCAACTGCACAATGCAATCGTCGGCATCGTCCAACTCAACCTGCAATCGCGCCACCCACAGCGGATTCAGCCGCTCAGCGAGCGCACCCAGGTTGATCAAATCTTTTTCTGTGGTGACGAATCCATCGGCGGAAGTTTTCCTCGCCAGCTGCAACAATCCCGCAACATCAGCGGCGAAGTACGCGTGATGATCCCCAAACTCGCGCTCCGCCGCAGGCTTCATGCCCATGCTCCGCAGTTGCACAAAAAAAGTAGCAGGCTTCCCCACCCCGCAAAACGCCAGCGGACGAACTGGACGCGCAGCACTCCCCACCACCGGATGCAGCGAAAGTGTTCGTCGCGTACGCCAGACTTGCGTGCCCGGTCGTAACGCTACATGAATCGCAGAACCGTCAGCGCTTTCCTCCAGCACTACGGCGTTCGCCCGCGCCAGCGAACTCAGCGGTTCACGCAAATGCCCCGCCGGAAGCAAGCAATCCCGCGCATCCGCATCCGACACCAGCACAATGTCAAACTCTCGCCCCAATTGCCGATGCTGGAACCCATCATCCAGCAGATGCAGCCGCGCGCCGAATTTCGCCTCGGCAAACATTCCAGCCGCATGGCGATCTTCGCCCACAATCACAGGAATTCCCAACGAATCCAATCGCCGCGCCATCAACAACGGCTCGTCGCCAAACTCCGCCGCATCACCCTCCGGCCTCACTTCCAGCACTCCCCGCGTCTTCCGCCGATAGCCGCGCGAAAGCACATCCACCGCAATGCCGCGCTCATGCAGCAGTTCCGCCAGCATCATCACGAACGGAGTCTTCCCGCTTCCGCCCGCGGAAATATTTCCCACACTCACCACTGGCCCACGCAATTCGCGCACCGCGCACACCGCGCGCACTCCCGAATCAAACTGCGCATTCTTGCGCGCCACCACCGCACCGTAGATTCGCGCCAGCGGCACCGCCCATCGTCCCAGCGGCTTCATGCGCGCACCAGTTCTTCCAGGGCTTGCAAAGTGCGCCCCGTCGCGCCGCGCTGCTGCAATAGCACGTGCCGACCGCGCTCGCCCATCGCTGGCAGACTCTCATCCCGCAGCAACCGCAGCCAGGTGGCAGCAACCACTCGCGCCACTTGCGCCACTTGCGCGGTGCCCCCCTCATCCACTGTCGGGTCGCGAATAACCTCCACTGCGCGCCCCTGCTCGAACAAACGCATCATGTCGCGGAAGTTTTCCGTATGCGGCCCCACCACAATCGGCACTCCAAAATGTGCAGGCTCCAGAATGTTGTGTCCACCCCGCGCCACTAGGCTGCCGCCCACAGATGCCAGCGTCGCCAGCGCATACACCGACGCTAGTTCGCCGATCGAATCCAGCAGCAGCACGCCCCCGCGCAAAGGCGCATCGGGCGCAAGCTGCGATCGCCGCCACCAAACCATCCCACTCCGCGCCAGCATCTCTGTCACTTCATCAAACCGTTCGGGATGTCGCGGAGCCAGCACCATCAGCGCCACTGGAAATTCCCGCAGCACTGCCGCGAATGCCGTGATCAGCACCGACTCCTCATCCACCAGATTCCCCACCCGAGTACCGCCTGGCGCCGCCGTGGTGCTGCCGCAGACCAGAACTGGCGCGGCCTGCGCGGCCACAAGCCGCTCCCTCAGCTCTTCCGCAAACGCACTCTCTTGCGGAGGCCGCGCATCAAACTTCAAATTCCCGCTAACCCGCACTTTCTCTTGCGCAGCCCCGATCGCCACAAGCCGCGTCGCGTCCGTCTCACTCTGCGCCAGAAACAAATCCACATCCGCTAGCACTGGCATCAGCAACTTTTGCCAACGCTCATACCCCGGCAGAGACCGATTCGAGATCCGCGCATTCACCACCGCAATCTTCGCCCCACTCCGCCGTGCCAGCCGCAGAAAGTTAGGCCAGAACTCCGTCTCCGCCATCACCACCAACTCAGGCCGCACAAAGCGCAGCCACGGCCGCACCGCGAACCCCAAATCCAACGGAAAATAAAAGACCCGTTCCGCGCCGAACCGCTCCCGCGCCAGCTTCTGCCCCGTCGCCGTCGTCGTCGAAACAAATACTTCCCACTCCGGATGCCGTTCGCGCCACTGCTCCACCAGCCCTGCCACGGCCAACACCTCGCCCACCGACACCGCATGTACCCACACTGCTGGCCCCACGCCTCGCACCGAGCCATTCAAACGCGCCGGGATTCGGCCCAGCCTCTCGCCCAGCCCCGCGCGATACTTGCCCACCGTAGCCATCTTCCACAGCCAAAACGGCAGACTCAGCAGCAGCCCGGCGGCCAGCAGCGCACTGTAAATGGCATACAACATTCGTTCGCTATTCTACCGACCGCGACCCGCATCCGCCGCATCCAACTCTTCAGCCGCCCGCTATAATTCTGTAGATTGCAGAGGTCGTTTCCTTTGACTCAAGTGACTCGTCCCGTTCCGCGCGCTGTTGCCATCGCCGCCATCGCCCTGCTTGCCGTGGGCGCAGCCTTCGCCAAGAAACAGTTCGCGATGCCGCAGGTACAGCCCGCAGCCACTTACGCCGCGCACGAAGCCCACACGGACGAAAGCGTCACCGTCGCCGCCGAACCCTACGAGTCCGCCCCCAAGAGCGATATCTTCGCCATCAAGTGGGCCGATCACGACCTGCTGCCCATCCTCGTCGTCATCACCAACGACGGCGACCAGCCCATCACCGTTGGCAACCTGCAAATCCAGCTCATCACTGCCGACCACGAAAAAATTCCGCCAGCTACGAATGACGACCTCTACCGCCGCCTGTCGAATCCCAAAGATCCGCAGCGCAAGATTCCCATTCCCTTGCCCACCGGACGCGCCAAGAGCAGCGTGAACCACGACCAACTCGACGAGATGGATCGTGCCCAGTTCGCGGCTCGCGTGGTGGAACCGCACACCACCCGCGCAGGATTTTTCTTCTTCGATATTCGCGACGTGAATCGCCCGCTCCCCGGTGCCCGCCTGGACATCAGCGGCCTCAAGAACTCCCACGGACAGGAACTCTTCTACTTCGATCTTCCGATGGATAAGTATCTGGGCAGGGCGCAGTAAGACGTAGTTACCCGGGACTCACTTTTCCGCCCTTGCTATACTTTTCCTATGCAGATCACCGTCCAGCTTCCAGATGACCTCGCCTCGCATCCCGACCCGGGGCGCGAAGCTCTGGAAGCACTCGCTATCGAGGGATACCGCGCGGGTAGCCTGTCTCATTCCCAGGCTGGCCAACTGCTGGGCCTCTCTAGGCATGAGTTTGATGGGTTCCTGAAGCAGCATCACATCTACGACCAAGCTTACGACGAAGCCGATCTCGAACAAGACCGCGAGACCATGCGTCAGCTTCTGGCTCAGGAAAATTTGCGCACGTGATCGTTGTCGCTGATACGTCCCCGCTGAACTATCTGATTCAAATCGAATGCGTTGGCCTGCTTCCTCAGCTTTACCAACGCATTATGGTTCCTGACGGCGTGCTACGGGAACTAGGTCACGCGGGCTCACCGGCCCCGGTAAAAGCATGGCTGAGTCACATCCCAGACTGGCTTGAAGTTCAACCTCTGATTTCTCCGCCGGAAGCCGATCTCATGTTTCTCGATTGGGGTGAACGTGAAGCAATTCAGCTCGCGCAGGAGCAACACGCGGATCTGCTGCTTGTGGACGAGCGCAAAGCGCGGCGGGAAGCGACCCGGCGCGGCCTCAGAGTCACTGGCACCTTGGGTGTTCTGTTGACCGCAGGCGAACTCAAGTTGATCAATCCAATGCTTGCTTACCGCCGACTACTCGCCGAAACCACCTTCCGCGCCTCCGCCGCTCTCGAAGCGAAATTCCTTCGATAGCACTCTCGGTTGAATAAGTGGCGAGTCAGCATGTGGGCGCACAACTGGCAATCGCTTAGCACTAGAACAGCCGCTCTTGCCGCTTCAAATTTCCAAACGCCCCTACATTCGCCAGACTGAACGAGAAGCGATACTGATTCTCATTCCGCACCGAGCCCAGCGCAAAGCGCCGATACTCAAAGTTCACTCCACAGCAGTCCCAGTTGTAACTCGTCTGGATTGCCGCATATTGCAGAAACACTCGATTCGCGTCGAAGCCAATGTTCGTCGCCGCGCTCAACCCGCGCTTGTTAGGATACCCATACCCCAGCAACACCCGGAACTGATGGAAGCGATCTACCACCGTGCCTGTGGTGCCCGCGATTTCGCCCGGCGCACGCAGGTATACATCGCTGCCGCCGACCGTGAAGCTACCAAAGTGAAAGTTCACCAACGCCGTAGAGGACGAAATGCGCCCCTTCTTGAAGTCGTAGTCGAAATTCCACTCCGCTTCGCTACGTCCATTGGGCTGAAAGCGCAGCCGAGAAATCAGCGGAGCAAAGCGGCGCTGGTCGGTCAGGAATCCGATTCCGGCAAAGTCGGCGGTCGTTGTAAACACATTCCGCACTCCGTTCACCAGTGCGCCGCCAAATGTCGGATCCACAAAATACTTCTGCCCCAGTGTCCACGTCAGCACCTCGCGCACCGGCGGCGTCGGCTCCGAAGCACATGGATTCTCGTCCTTGTCCTCATCCAGCCAGGCGCCTCGCGCCGAAACTGCCGCGCTTAAACTCAGGTTGCGCGCCCCGCGTGAACCGCACTCTTCGGGCTGGCCCGTCGTCCGCTTGGCATAGAGCCGCTGCGTCACCGCATATTCCAGCTCGTTGGTGTTGGTCAAAATATCTCGCGAGTCAAACCGCAGCAGGCTGCTGAAGTTGTCCACGCCCGTCACGTAGCGATAAGTAATCCGCGGCTCAATCACATGCTTAAATCGCCGTCCAAAATATTCCTTCTCGGTAATCCGCGACAACGAGGGCGGCGCAATCTCAAAGCTCGCTTCCAGCGCTCTGCGCGCAATCGGATCCGCCGCCGCAACTCCCACCCCATTCGTCGGCACCAGCCGCTCGGTGTAAGTTGTGCCCCGCACCGCCACCTCCGGACGCAAGTCCCATCCCTTCAGGTGTATCGGCAACGCCAGCGCTGGCTCCACATCGAACCGGCCCACATTGCCGGTGGTGAATCCCGGCTCGCCGCGATGCAACCCCTCGGCAGCTGCGTCGAACGACCAAACCAGAGGCGTCTTCCCCAACTGCCGGTCGAATCCGGAAATCTCCAGACTCGGCAAATGCAGAATGTTGATCACGTCGCTGTTGTTGGTGGAACTCTGAAAGTTCTGGTAACGCGCCGTAAGAAAATTGACTGAAATGCCGTTCTTGCTGCGCGAGGCAAAAATGTTCGACTTCACCTCCGAGTCAATCGCCTGGCTAAACACCTGACTGAACGCCAACCTGAAGACGAACGAACTGAGGTAGTCAATATTCGCGACGCCGCGAAATCCCCACGGCAGTTGCCCTTCCGCCTTCAGCTTGGCGTTTTCGCCGCCCTGCTGTTTCCGGTCGAGCACCCCAAAATAATTCAGGTCAATCACGCTGTTTTCGCTGGGCCGCCAGCGGAAGTCGCCATGCTGCGACCAGCCACGATGCGAGTAATACTCCGCCCCCAGCGTCGCATCCGCGCTGCGGTTCATCGCCCAATACAACGACTCACCAATCACCGTCCCCTTTACCGACGATTGCCCAATTGAAGGAATCAGCAAGCCCGACTGCCGCGCGTTCTCAATCGGATGCGTGGCATAGGGGAAATACACCACCGGTACGCCGCGAATATGAAACACGCCGTTGTGAATCACCGCGTTTCCGCCCAAATCCACGCCAATCAGTTTGGCCGAAAACGTCCACTTCGGGCGCGGCGATTCGCACGTCGTCACCGTACCCTCATGCACCAGGTAGCGATCCGTTTCCGTGCGCTCAATTATTTTTCCGGTGACAGTGAACGGTGCATCGGTGGTCAACGAACTACCGTGTTCATTCAGCCGCGCTCCCACCCGCCCCACCACATCGTAAAAGCGCCCCGCACCGGTCTTCAGGTTGTACTCCGCACGCGTCGCTTCCAGATGCTCGTCGCGATCCGTGCCTTCCAGCACCACGTGTCCTTCGGCCGAGGCGTGGTTGGTGGCCGCGTTGTAGGTCATGGTATCTGCGTGCAGAATAAACGCGCGGTAGTGCACCGTCGCGTTGCCGCTGAGGGTGTACTGGTCGCCCAATTTTTCCTGCGTCAGCGCCGTGATCGTTACGTCTTCCAGATTCTTGGGCAGTGGTTTTTCCACAGCCTTGGCGGCTGATTTCGAGGACAGCGACTGACCGCATACCACCGGCATAGCAAGAAATACGTGACAAACCCACGCCAACATGATAAGGATTCGATAGCGGGATGTCATCGCGCGCGTGTCACGGCTCCAGAGATGTCGCTGGGCTTGACCTTAGCATGGCCTCAAGGGGCATGGCAAAACGGCGCGTTGCCCCGATCGTAGTTTCAAGGGAGAAGTTTTGCGCGAAAGTCTTTCAGAACCACCCGCAAGCGGATGGCAGAGCTCCGCCTCGATGGCAGCTGGGGCGTCCACGTCGCCTGAGCCGTCTGACGAAACGCACCGCGATTTTCTGCGCGACCCGGTCTCGTTGCCTGTGGCTGGACTCGGTTCGCGCCCCAGTCGCCGTGTCTCCACGTCCAACTTTACGCCCGGCCTCTTTAGCGACATGGCCCCGTCGCACGAATCTGGTAGCGCAAACGGTGACGCTGAAGAGGCCGCAGACTCTGCTTGGCGCGACGAGCTAAGCCAACGCTTGGCAACCGTCCGTCAGCGCCGCCAGCAAAAACAGCCCAAGTTCCCCTCGCTCCAGCTTCCCTTGGAAGGCACTCTCGCCTCAGAGCCTGCGCTTGAGGCTCCGGAGCCTGCCACCACGTTTCCTCGTCCGGTTCCGCGCATGTATCGCGCCGTGCTCGAAGCTGAACTTGCAGCTGAACTTGCCGCACCAGTCACCGCGCATCCGCTCGAAGCCCAATCTCTGGCGGAGGAAGTCGCTAACGCACTGCCAGTGGAGAACAACTTTGGCGATGCCGCCGCCATCGCCCCGCGAATTCACTTCGACTTCTCCGACCCTGCGATCGCTGCGGCCCTTCGCACTGACGAAAGCACCTCCGAAGCGGAGTTGCACATCACCGGGCCGGAAGTCATGAACGCACTGCGCCTCGGCAGCGAATCCACCCAGCTTGATGTCCCTGAAGTCAAGATCATCGCCTTCCCCAAGCTGTCGCCCTATCGCCCCGCCGACCATGAGCTGGCGGAGTCGTTCCATCCGCAGCCTGGCCTCGACTTTGTGGGTAGTGCGTTGCTGCGCATCGTGGACGCGGACATCGAACCCCAAGCCGTCGCCCCGCTGCCTCCCGCCTTCGGAGGAATCGCGCTGGGCTCGTCGCCGCGTCGTGACGATAGCGCGACCTTGGAGAATTCCAGCGACCGCATCGAGGTGCCTATCTCCGCCGCGCCACTGCCGTGGCGCGGACTAGCCGAAGCCGTGGATTTGCTCTTCGCCGCCGTCGCCACCACACTCTTTGGCGGCACCGGATTCTTTACCGCCACCCACTCCGCGCTGGCACTTGGCCATACCATCACCATTCCCACTGGCAAGTTCGCCGTCATACTGACCGCCGCAATGTTCGTGCTGGTATGGTTTACCTACAAGTACGTTGCCCTCGTCTTCACCGGTTCCACCCCCGGCCTGCGCCTCATGGGCCTCGAGCTGCGCCAGTTTCAGGGTGGCCTCGCCGACCGCAAACACCGCACTCGACGCGCCTGGGCCAGCCTGCTCTCGCTGCTTCCCGCAGGCCTCGGCTACTTCTGGTGCTTCCTCGACGAAGACTTCCTGGGCTGGCACGACCGCATCACCCAAACCTATTGCGCCGTCGGCGGAGAGAAGCCGGAACCGTTCGCGCACGGCCTTGACTAACGATTTCCTAAAAACAGAAACGGCCCCGCCAAAGCGGGGCCGTTTCTAGTTCGCGATCTCTCGCGCTATTTGCCTGTCAACGCGTTCGGACTCCCCAACCCGGTGCAGAAGTCCCAGCCCGGTACCGCCGAGAAGACTCCGCCAGTGCCGCACGTGCCCGACGTGATGTCGTTGAACACGCTGGCATTGCCCTGTTCCGCATAAAGCGACTGTAGATAGGCCTGCGACCCTGAGCTGAAGCTGCCCGCGCTGTTTACCAGCCCGGCGTAGGCTGGTGCCGAAAGGCTCGTGCCGCACAGCGCATACCAGCCGCTGGCACCGCTGATGTTGTCGCCAAACGCGCGCACCCACACCGAGCTGTTGCAGCCACCGTTAAACGATACGTCCGGTGTGCCGCGGAACCGTCCCACAATCCCCGAAATGCTGGCCTGCGACGCAGGACGCGGCACATAAAGGCTGTCGCCGACACCGGCCGACGCCCACGGATGCTCGTCCACGAAGTCGAAGTTGGCGTCACGATCAAACTCGGTTCCGCCCACGGAGACCACGTTCGCCAGCACACTCGGCTCGATCGGCGTAATCGCGTCGCCCGACGAGGCGAAGTAAACGATGCCGGCGCCCTTGTAGTGGCTCTCGAACGCCTCTTCCCCAAAGAACTCGCCACCGCCAAAGCTGTTGCTGATCTCGCCGCCACCCGCAGCCGCCACCAGACCGGAGGCCACATCTTCGGCAAGCTGCAGATCAGCTAGGCCGTTCGACTTCGCTTCCACCAGATAAAGCTTGGCGTTCGGAGCCATGCTGTGGGCATACTGCACGTCTAGACTGCTCTCCAGAATCCAGCCGCCACCCGTCAAATCCACCGGGGGCTTCACGCCCGTGGCATACACCACCGTGATGTCTGCTTGCGGCAGACCGAACTGGGTCGAGAACGTCCGCAGATCCGTGATAGCGAAAGGATTGTGAAACGCCTCCACCAGCGCAATCGCCCGGCTGCCGGTATTAGGGAGCGTCAACGCCGTATAGGGGTTGCAACCCGCTGTGTTGGGCACTGTCTTGTAGACGCAATTCAGCGATCCCGGCGTATCAAACGCATAACCGGTGAACGGCGGCCCAATCTGCGGATTGATCGTCGCCGCGCTGAACGGCCGGTCTGGCATCATGATCTTCAGGTTGGTGTGTGCGCGCACCCCGGCATCGCCCGGCTTGGCTATGCTCGAATTCGGTATTACGATATGCCCCTTTTGCGCCATTCCCGCAGCAGTCAGTCCGACTACCAGAAGAACAACAGCCATTGCTACCCAGAAAGTTTTTTTCATATCCATACTCCTTTTCGTGCCTGCTACATGACGAACGTGAACGAGGGAAGCTTCGAACCAGCGCTGGGAGAACGCCAGCCCGGAAGGGGCTGGGAACGGAAGCTCGTGCCAGGATTCGATATTTCTTGATACTTCTCGATGCCAAAAGTCTTGCGCGTTTGCTGCCGACTGTCAAGCGAAAGGATACGGCATAACTACTACAGAGATCGTATACGCTCGCCCAGTTAGCCTTTGGCGTTCGCCTTCAGCCAAGCCAACACTTCTTCCGCGTGACCTTCGGGCTTCACCTTTTCGAAGATGTGCTTGATCTTGCCGTCCGGCCCGATGATGTACGTAGTCCGGACAATTCCTTTCACCTTCTTGCCATACATATTCTTCTCCTTCAGAATTCCGAAGCTGTCGGCGATGGAGCGGTCGGCATCCGCCAACAGCGGAAATGGCAGGCTGAACTTCTCCTCAAACTTCTTCTGTGCACCGGACGTATCACCGGAAATCCCCAGCACCACCGCCAGCTTCTTCAACTTGGAGTAAGTGTCGCGGAACTCGCACGCCTCAATCGTGCATCCCGGCGTGTTCGCCTTCGGATAAAAGAACAGCACCACCGTCTGCCCCTTGAAATCCTTCAGCGAAACCTTGTTCCCCGACTGATCCGGCAAAGTTACATCCGGCGCTTTATCATTGACTGCGATGACTGCAATGGCCTTGTCTCCCATTTCGCCTCCCATGTCTTCTCCTCGTTTCCGGTCTCATATCCGCGCCCGCGTGCTCGATCGCAGAAAGATTGCATCCAATTGACTATGCACTGCTCGTTATACCGCAGCCACTCGGTTGCCGTCATCTGCCGCCTGACGTTCACAGCTCTTTTTATCTGCGCAACGTTTACCTCTACACACGCCGCTCCCAAGCCGCGCGAACTGCCCAAAGGCCCGCGCGCCATCGCACTGGTGCAGATCACCAAGGTAGGCAAGGCACAGTTGGTGCCCATCGCCATCTTCGACCGGGGCAAGTGGTACGACGCCCAAGCCTATCAAGCATCCCCCGTGCCCTTAGCCGCTCAGTGGGACACCGTATACGAAGCCACCGAACTCGGCCAGTCGGTCGGCCTGTTCACCATCACTCAGCCCCAGCAATATGGCGGACACTGGGTCGCACGCGGCAACTGGAAGCCTGGTGCAGGCGACGACAGCTACGGCGGCAAGAAGCCCACTCTGAACACCGCCCCGGCCAAACCGAAAGCAGATCCCGAAGATGAGCGCCCCATCCTACACAAGCCGGGGTCGAAGCCCGCCGCCCAGACTCCGCCAATCACGCCCGCGCCCACCGACACCAAACCGCCCGCAAAGCCTTCCGTCGCCACTGACGCCAGCGACGCTAGCGATGATCGGCCCGTACTCCACAAGAACCGTGAAGACGCCAAGGACGCCCCATCGCGCGCCTACGCTGCGCCCGACGACGATCCCGACCGCCCCAAGCTTCGCCACGGCAAGCCGCTGTCCAAGGCGGGCGAGTCAGATTTGCCCACGGAAACCGAACTAGCCACAGCCGCCAGCACTGGCGGCCTCACCGTGTATGCCGCCTTCTCCGCCGCACACAATCCCGAGCTACGCAGCTACAAGTTTTACTTTCAACCTGGCGAAGAAGAGGCCTACCGCAAGAAGATGCTCGCCCTGGCCCGCACCGAAGTGCTGAACCGCGCGCGGACCTTGGGCCTGCTGCCACATGTTTCCACTTCCAAGTCAGCCGCGCCCGCCAGGAGCACGTCTGCCAGAAAGCTCCCCAAGCCGCCAGCGCCCACCGACGACGTGATCTTCGACTCCGTCAACCTGCGCAGCTTCGACCTCAGCTACTCGAATGAACCGGAGTTCGTGCTCGCGGTGAAGGCACACATCGTCCGCAGCGCCAGCGTTATCAGCAACTCCGCAACCCCAGCCCTCACTTACGACGTGACCTTAGCCGCCCGCGCCGACCTGAACGGCGACCTGCGCCGCCTGCTCCTCGTCGCCACCGACGAGCGCCACCTCGACGAACTCCCCCGACTCGAACTCATCGACGCCATAGACGCCGACGGAGATGGCACCGGCGACCTCCTCTTCCGCGAGACCACCGGCTCAGATCCCACTTCCGGCCTCGCCAATACCGGCTACGTAATCTACCAAACCGGCCGCGACCAGCTCTGGCAGCTCTTCCGCACCGCGCGGTAAACTGCCGCACCAATGCGATTGCAGGCCGCGCGCCTTGGCTCGCACAACGCAACCGCAAAATTTACCCGTGTCATCCTGAGCGGAGCCTGTGTAAGCGCAAAGCGATTCCACAGGCGCAGTCGAAGGACCCCTACTAAGCCCGCATCACCTTCGCCCTACGCACCTCCAGCCTCGCTGTCAGTTCCCCCAACCCCACCCGCTCAGCTACAATCCTGTGGTCACCGGAGGAATCGAAATCCATGCGCCCAGCTCTAAAGCTCTCCCTCGTCGCCATCATTTTCGTAGCCCTGTCTCTCGCCGCCTTCGCCCAAGGCAATGACTTCTCCAAAGTGCAAATGAAGGTCACCAAGGTGGCCGGAACGGTCTATATGCTGGAAGGCGCGGGCGGCAACATCGGAGCCTCCGTCGGCGACGACGGCATCGTCGTGGTCGACGACGAGTTCGCCCCATTGGCCGATAAGATTCGCGAAGCCCTCAAGGGCATTCCTGAGGCCAAGGACAAGCCCATCCGCTTCGTCATCAACACGCACTATCACGGCGACCACACCGGCGGAAACGCCCTGTTCCAGTCCAATCAGACGCCCATCATCGCGCAAGACAACGTCCGCAAACGCCTCACCACCGGCGGTAAGGCCGGCAATGGCGGCTCCATGGCAATGGACATGAAGGCCGCCGAAAAGAACGGCTTGCCCATCGTCACCTTCGCGCAGGACGTCACCGTGCACCTCAACGGCGAAGACATCCACGCCATGTTCTTTCCCTCTGGACACACCGACGGCGACTCCATCGTCTTCTTCCCGCAGTCCAACGTCGTCCACATGGGCGACGACTTCGTCACCTACGGCTTCCCGTTCGTAGACATCACGGCGGGCGGCAGCGCCGAAGGCATCGTCAAGGCCTGCGAAGAGGTGCTGAGCAAAGTTCCCGCCGACGTGAAGATCATCCCGGGCCACGGCCCACTCTCCAAGCCCGACGACGTGCGCGCCTTCGTAAAGATGATTCGCGAAACCACGGCCATCGTGGAAAAGAACATGAAGGCAGGTAAGTCGCTGGAGCAAATGAAGAAAGATCAGATCCTGGCCGACTACAAGAAGTATGCTGGCGACTTCATCTCCGCCGACGCCTGGATCGAAACCCTCTACAACGAAGAAACCGGCAAGAAAGACAGTAAGTTCATGAAGCACAACTAGAAAGATGCCCCGGAGGGGCAATATTGTCGTCAGCCCACTGCGGAAGCGGTGGGCAACAGCAGGACAAAGATTCAAGCCCCGGCAGGGGCGACACCTCACACCTTACCCCAACACAAATCGCGGATCATATTCCACGCCCGCAGCCTGCAACAACTCCACAATCTCTTCGTCGAACGACTTACGCCGATGGTGCTCTTCCTGCCGCGCAATATACCGCATCACCGCCAACTTTTTTGACGGACTTACGCTGAACCCGGCGTATCCTTTCTGCCATGAAAACTGCGGCACCGTCTCCCGCATCCACCGCGACGAGTTCGACTTGAGATCGCGAACAATCGTCGCCAAACTCTGATCCGCACTTACTCGCAACAACACATGGACATGATCCGAAATTCCGCCAACCGCAAGCAGCGTCACTCCGTGGTTGCGCGCGATCCCGCCCATGTAGGCGAACAACTCGCCTAACTTGTCACGCGGAATGATTGGCACACGCCCCTTGGTGCTGAACGCGCAATGAACTAGAACCAATACGTGGGAATGAGACATGCTGTGTCGCCCCGACTAGGCTCATCGTCCCTTGCTTGCGTACCCACCGCTCCCGCGGTGGGCTAATAGCAATGCCGCCCCTACGGGGCACTTTCATCGCACATCATAGCCGCCTTGAAGCCCCCAGAGTTGGGGGTGCCAGTGATTAGGCATAAAGTTTTAAGGGTGTTCCCAAATCGGAACAAATAGGCCAGCCTCCAGACCCCAGCACAAGTGGGCGCTTAGGTAAGCCCTCGCGATTGGAATCGGTGCCCCGGAGGGTCGGCATGGTCGTCAGCCCACCGCGGAAGCGGTGGGTAACAGCAGGACAAAAATTCGCGCCCCAGCAGGCCCGACCCTACCCTAACTTCCTTGCTACCACCTCATTCACCACACCCGGATTCGCCTGACCCTTGGTCGCCTTCATCACCTGACCCACAAAGTAAGCCATCATCGTCGTCTTGCCCGCGCGATACTGTTCCACCTGCTTCGGACTCGCCGCAATCACCTCATCCACAATCTTCTCGATCGCCGACGCGTCGCTCAACTGCTGCGGTTTCTCGCGCTCGTACACCGCGCCAAAATCTTCGTTCTTGGCAAAGCAAATGTCGTACAGCTCCTTCAACTGTTTGCCGCTGATCTTGCCCGCTTCCACCAAATTCGCCGAAAGCGCCACCCCGGCCATCGTCACCGGAGACTGCGCAATCTCCAGCCCCGCCGCCTTCAGCCGACCCATCAACTCGCCCTGCACTAAATTCGCCACGCGCTTGGCCAAGTTCGCCGAACCAGCGTTTTTCGTCGCCTTCACCGCGCCCTCAAACCAATCTGCAAACTCGCGACTCGCCGTCAACACGCCCGCATCCTGCTCGGTGATGCCGTACTCCGCCACCATCCGCGCGCGCCGCGCCTCGGGCAACTCCGGCAGACGCGACCGAATCTCTGCCTGCCACTTTGCATCCACCACCAGCGGCAGCAAATCCGGCTCCGGAAAATACCGATAATCGTGCGCCTGCTCCTTCGACCGCATCGAGTAAGTCTTGCCCTCCGCCGAGTTATACAGCCGCGTCTCCTGCACAATCGTGCCGCCGTCCAAAATCACGTCAATCTGTCGCTCGATCTCGTACTCAATCGCCTCGCGCACAAAGCGAAACGAGTTCACATTCTTGATCTCCGCCTTGGTGCCAAACTTTTCCTGCCCGCGCGGACGCACGCTCACATTCGCATCGCAGCGCAGCGACCCCTCTTCCATGTTGCAATCGCTCACGCCGGTGTACAGAATGATCTCGCGCAGCCGCGTCAGGTACTCATACGCCTCGTCCGCCGAGCGGATGTCCGGCTCGCTCACAATCTCCACCAGCGGCGTGCCGGTGCGGTTCAAGTCAATCGCCGTCTTCGTCGCCGAATCCGCAAACCCGTCATGCAGACTCTTGCCCGCATCCTCTTCCATGTGCAGCCGCGTAATGCCGATGCGCTTCAGCCCATCCTTCACCAACACCGACGGCACATCAATGTATCCAAACTCCGCAATCGGCTTGTCATATTGCGAAATCTGGTAGCCCTTGGGCAGGTCAGGATAAAAATAATTCTTCCGCGCGAAGATCGAAGTCTCATTCACGCGACAATGGATCGCCATCGCAGCCAGCGCCGCAAACTCCACCGCCTTGCGGTTCAGCACCGGCAGCGACCCGGGCATCCCCAAACACACCGGGCAAACATTCGTATTCGGCGGATTGCCAACCTGCGTCGAGCACGAACAAAAAATCTTGGTCGCCGTCAGCAACTGGACGTGCACCTCCAGCCCAATCACCGCCTCAAAACTGTCCCGCGTCAAACCCTCAGACGCCATCGTAGTAGCCATAGCGAAATTATAGTGGCCCGCCGCAGCATCACTGCTCGTGTGGGGACGGGCGCCCTCGCCCGTCAATTCGGAGCAAAGCTCCGAAACCGGCCGGCCACAACTCATGTGGGGGCAGGTGCCTCACCTGCCCAATCGGAGCGAAGCTCCGAAACCGCCCCGCCACCATCGTGTCATCCCGACCGAAGCAAAGCGAGCCGCAACGCGGCGAACGTGCGCAGTGGAGGGACCTTGCGGTGCTCGGGATTGCGGAGCCTGCTATTCAGCGTATTGGAAGATAAAATCCTGCCCAGCGACGCGGATTGTGACGGTAAAAGGCGCCTTCTTCGGCTTGAGCTGATCGAACGTCGCCACAAAAATCTTAGCCTCGCCTGCTCTGACTACCGGCGCCTGAACATTCTGAGAGAAAGTCTCCAAGAATGCCGCGAACCGCTCCGCGCTCGCCTGCACATGTTGAAACCTTCGAGCGGCTATCGCGTTGCCGAGCGCGTTGCCGAAGTTTGCGCCCGCCTGACCAGAGTTATCGTTTACCGTCGTCGCCGTTCCATTGATCTGCGTTTGATTTCCGTAAGTCGTGGCGTTTGCGTTGATCGTCGTGGTACTCCCGCTTGGGGGGACTACTGGAGGGGCAGTTGGCACAAAACGCGTATGCGTGAAGCTCTCCAACTCAGCCGCAGCCGTCCGCGGGTCAGCCCTCATCACGGTGTAATTGGGCTTATTAAAGTCAACTAGATCCACCGGCACGACGAGGTCTTCTTTAGTACTGTTGATGATACCGATCTCAACATAGTAATGCTTCGTGCCTCTATAAGTTAGGCATGACACGGTCACATCGCCTTTGGTCAGCGATGGAATCTGAACGTCGTCAAGTTTGATGAATGTGTATTCAGTTGGCTTTGCTAGCTTGATTACGGGGCGATCAAATCGCTTCTCGGCAAAGGCCGCCGTGACAAAAACGAGCAGAGCAAAAGCGAGAACTGAGCTATATGGCTTCATAACGGGCTCCGATTCCGAAGTCAAATCGACACAATATTACACCTTGGGGAGCGGTTGTATCAGAAGAGCACAATTTGGTCTAAGCTAGATTCATGGGAATCAACCCGACCACCCCCCTCACAACCCGCCTCCGCTCCCTAGGCCGAGTCCTAGTCGCCTACTCAGGCGGCGTAGACTCCGCCTATCTAGCCTGGGCAGCCCACCGCGCGCTAAACGTTGATGGCAACGATGGCGAAGGCGTCCACAACATGCTAGCCGTCATCGCCGACTCGCCCTCGCTTGCCCGCACCCAGCTTGCCGACGCGCTTGCCTTCGCGCAGGAGCAGGGCATCCCGGTCGAGGTCATCCACACCACCGAGCTCGACCAGCCCGACTACCAGAAGAACGACTCGCAGCGCTGCTTCCATTGCAAGGACGAGCTGTTCACCGTGATGGAGCAATTCCGCGCCGCCCGCGGCTTCGACGCGATCGCCTACGGCGTGAATCTCGACGATCAGGGCGACTTCCGCCCCGGCCAGCGCGCCGCCCGGTTGCATCACGTGGCCGCGCCCCTGCTCGATTGCGGCCTCGGCAAGCAGGCTATACGCGACCTCGCCCGCGAGGCTGGGCTCCGCATCTGGTCGAAGCCCGCCAGCGCCTGCCTCAGTTCGCGCATCGAGTACGGACGCCCCGTTACCCGCGAGGCGCTGCTGCAAGTCGAACAGGGCGAAGACGCCCTACGCACCCTCGGCTTCCTCCAAGTCCGCGTCCGCCATCACGGCGAAATCGCCCGCATCGAAATCGCCCGCGATGAGCTGCCCCGCGCCCTCTCGCCAGAAATGGCCGCCGAGTTCTCCCGTACCTTCAAGGCCCTCGGCTTCACCTACGTCACCCTCGACCTCGAAGGCTTCCGCTCCGGCTCCATGAACGCCGTCCTGCCGCTGGAAATGCTCACGCGGAAATAGCCTCCATGCGATACTTAACTTGGTGCCATCCCATGCCTAGGCGGTTCTACGTGTTCCTGATTCGCGGCTCTGCCGCTCTTGCTCTCATCCTTTGCCTCGCCTGCTCGGCTCAGTCTCCTTCGCCCGACCTCGCCAAGCGCATCGAGTCCCATATTCGCGCCAAGTACAGTATTCCCGGCCAGGTTCCCATCGCCGTCGGCGACCGCCATCCTGCGTCCGACTTCCCGGGTTACGACGCGATATCGGTCGCGGTCGGCGAAAAGAAAGATATGGTCGACTTCCTGATCAGCAAGGACGAAAAGACCCTCGTCCGCATCACCAAGGTCGATCTCGCCGGTGATCCCTTTGCCGACATCATGGCCAAGATCGACATCAAGGATCGGCCCATTCGCGGCAACAAGGACGCCAAAGTCACCGTCGTCAACTTCGACGACTTTCAGTGCCCCTTCTGCTCGCGCATGCACCAGACGATCTTCCCCGACCTGGCCAAGATTTACGGCGACAAAGTTCGCTTCATCTACAAGGATTTTCCCCTCACCGAAATTCACCCCTGGGCTAAGCACGCCGCCGTAGACTCCGAGTGCCTCGCCACCCAAAACGCCGACGCCTACTGGGATTTCGCGGACACCATTCACCAACAGGGACGCAGCATCAGCGGCCCCGTTGAGGGCCAATACGCCGGAGTGGATCGCATTGCCACCGAAGTCGCGCAGAAGCACGGCGTGGATATACCGAAGTTGCAGGCTTGCCTGAAGGCGCAAAACTCCGCAGTCGTGGACGCCTCCATCAAGGAAGGCAACGCGCTAGGCGTGGAAGCAACGCCCTCGCTCTTCATCAACGGACAAAAAGTAGACGGAGCCGTCCCTGCTCCGGAGTTCCGCGCCATCCTGGACCGCGCCCTGAAAAATGCAGGAGTAGAGCCCCCGCCGGCAGCCCCATCCACCACGCCAGCGACCCCGGCAGGTGGCAGTAAGTAGCGGTTACCGCCTTGGATCCTACGGCACGATCTGAAACACCGTGCCCACCCCCGTCGTGCTCGACCCACCTAGCAGGGTAATGCCGTAAATGGTGCCCGAGGGATCGCGGACGAGCTCCGACGGAATGGCACCGTCGCCGCTCAGGCCGAAGTTGTACAGAGTCTGCTCCGTCCACGACCCGTTTGCCTGCGGAGGCGGGACCAGTTCGAGGACGCTATTAACAAAGTTGACGCCAAAAAGGTTCCCCGACGCAGCGTCACGCAATACCCCGCCGCCGTAATAGCCGCCGCCCCCGCCGCCAGCATTCCACAGCGTGGTCTCCGCGTAGCTCTGGCCGGACGGTGCGAGCTGGAAGAAGGTGCCATTTACGTTCGCGCCAAAAATGTTGCCATCCTTGTCCGTTGCCAGGCGCCCACAGGGATTGCCAAGGGTACCACTGACGGGGAAATAGTAGAACCTTTCCGTCCAACTCGCTCCGGCGGAAACCGGAGGCGAAAGCGCAAACACCCCGCCTTGGGTAGCACCGCCCGCGTCAAGCTGTCCATACTCGGTCACACCATACAGGGAGCCCGTCCGATCCAAATAGAGCGGCCCGAATGGAAACTCGACGTCAGCCGGTACGGCTCCTCGAGCCGAAAACGGCAGGAAGTTGTAGAGGATCGTCAACTTCCATCCCGACTCTGACGGAGTGAGTTCGTAAACCGTACCTGTTCCATTCAGGCCCCCGGACATATTTGCACCGTAGAGTGTTCCTGCCGCATTGACCACTGGGCCTTGGGGCGTGGAGCCCTCGCTGCCGTCGCCCGCGAACTGGTGCATGATTCGAAACTGCCACTTTTCACCAGCCACAGCGGGCTTGCGCAATTGGTAAATCAGCCCCTCGCGGTTATAGCCAGAACGCGAAGCCCCGTAGAGGTTCCCGTTCTTGTCCACAGTGATGCTCTGCGGAAAAAGGGTGCCCGAGCTGAACAGCGGTCCCGGAAAGTCGAAAATGTCGGTATTGGTCCACGCGCCTCCGGGGACAGCGGGGGGCGAGAGCTGAAACACGAAGCCACTCGCCGGCCCACCCGGGACGATGCCGTACAGATTGCCCGAAGGATCCCGCACCAGGGAACTTGGCCCTGTTCCGTCGTTCCCGCCCTGAAATGAGTGAAGCGACTCGAACGTCTGCGCGATGAGCGGACGCGGAAACCCTACAGTAGCCAGGGTTCCGGCCGCCATCAAAAGCGCTAACAGCGATGCAGCATGCGAAAGATTACCGCTGAAAATTCTCATTACTCACCATCCGAAGCGCCTCACAAAGGGCCTTTGACTAGCGCAGCATGGATTCTAGCACCGTGTAGTGTTGGTGCAGCAACCGCGTGAGCACTCCGCCTGCTCACCAATCCCTGCCCCGCTCGTCTGTTGTCAAGGTCTCTCCACCCGGCTAAAATTCGACTGCTTCCATTTTCCGGGGAACTTTCAACTTACAGGGGCGTATCCAAACATCATGACGAACTCGACTTACCCTCGCTCACTCATTCTCGGCCTGCTGGCATGCGCCCTGGCCTTCGGCACTCCATCCCATCTCGCAGCCCAGGCCCCGGACGCTAAACCCGCCGACGCGAAGCCAGACGCTGCCAAACCGGACGCCGCTGCCGAAAAGCCCAAAGAAGAATCCACCGTCACCGACCACTCCATCAAGGTAGGCGGCCAAACCATCGCCTACAAGGCTACAGCTGGCACCCTGCTGCTCAAGGACGACATGGGCGAAGCCACTGCCAGCGTCTTCTACACTGCCTACACCAAGAGCGACGTAAAGGACGCCTCCACACGCCCCATCACCTTCGCCTACAACGGCGGCCCCGGCTCCGCTTCGCTCTGGCTGCACATGGGCGCACTCGGTCCGCGCCGCGTCGTCACCACCGACCCCGAAGCCACGCCCAACGCTCCCTTCAGGCTCGTGGATAACGCCAGCTCCATCCTCGACAAGACCGATATTGTGATGATTGACCCGGTGGGCACGGGCTTTAGCCGCGCCGTCGGCAAAGCGAAAGACAAAGACTTCTACGGTGTGGACGCTGACGCCAAGTCCATCGCCCACTTCATCAAGAACTACATCACCAAAAGCAATCGCTGGAACTCGCCCAAGTTCCTGCTCGGCGAAAGCTATGGCACCTTCCGCAACGCGGCCGTAGTCAACCACATCCAGGGTCATGACGGCATCTACTTCAACGGCGTCATCATGGTCAGCATGGTGCTCGACCTCGGTACCATCTCCTTCCTGCCCGGCGACGATCTCTCCTACATTCTCTACGTGCCCAGTTACGCCGCCACCGCCTGCTACCACAAGGTGCTCACCAACTGCGGCTCAGACCTCAACAGCTTCCTTCAGGATGCCCGCAAGTTCGCCTCAACCGAGTATGCCCTGGCGTTGCTGAAAGGCGACACCATTACCCCCGCCGAAAAGGCTGACATGGCGACCAAACTCGCTCGCTACACCGGGCTCAGCGCCGATTACATCGCCAAGTCGAACCTGCGCGTACCGCTGCCGCGCTTTATGGCGGAACTGCAGCGCACCCGCGGCCTCGGCACCGGTCGGCTCGACTCCCGCTTCTCCAGCCCCATCGTGGATTCGCTCACCGAGTACGCCGAGACCGACCCGCAGTCCGACGCCATCAGCGGAGCCTTCGTCGCCGCCTTCAACAGTTATGTCCGCGAAGAGCTCAAATTCACCACCGACAAAGACTTCCACATCTTCGCCGAAGGCTCACAACAATGGGATTGGAAGCACGACGGAGGACAAGGCTTCGGCTTCCCCGGAGCGCCCAATGTAGAAGGCGACTTGCTCAACGCCATGCAGACCAACCAGCACCTCAAAGTGCAGGTGGAAAACGGCATCTACGACATGGCCACGCCGTTCTACGGCTCCGAGTACACCGTCCAGCACCTCGGCCTGCCCGACCGCATGCAGGGCCGCATCCGCCTCGACTACTACGACGCCGGCCACATGATGTACATCCACGACCCCGACCTGACCAAGCTGCACGACAACGTAACCAGCTTCATCGAGGCCAACTCGAAGAACTAGACCCTACCCTCACATCGCGTGTCATCTTGAGCCGGGTGCCCCATCCTTGTCCGCGCACTTTGCGGACAGGGTGGGGATTTTCGCCAACCAAATCCGTGTCATCCTGAGCGCAGCAAGTCGACCGCGCTCCTTGCGCGGGCGTTTGCGAAGTCGAAGGACCCCGACGCTGCAAACCCTGCCGATACCACTAGCACCTCCAGCCCATACCCAAAAGCGCCTGGTGCCCCACCCTCGCGCCGTGCAGTTCGGCGCTAGGGTGGGATCATTCCCCGTGCTTTACAATGGAAACAGTACCCGGAAGCCTTGTCCGTGGCGGCAAAACTCCCGCCACCACCCTTCCGGAAGAAAGAGATGATCTTGAAACTCAACCCCCGCTCGTCCGCGTTCGCGCTGATCCTCGCTGCCTTGATGACCACCTCCGCCTGCAACCGTAAGCCCTCCGACGAGATCATGGCCCGCGTCAATGGCAAGGACATCACCGCCCCCGACGTCGAAAAGCGCTTTCAGAACCAGACGACTGGCACGCAGGCGCTGCCCATCGGCGAGCAGGCCACGAATCTCCGCCTCTCCATCATCAAGGAACTCGTTGACAGCGAACTGCTGATGGCTCAGGCCGAAAAGCTCAAGCTCGTCGCCAGCGACGACGAAGTCAACCGCAAGCTCACCGAGCTCAAGTCGCCTTACGACACGCCGGAAAAATTCCAGAAGCGGCTCGACGAGATGAAGATGACGCTCGACGACCTGAAGCGCGACATCCGCCTCAGCCTCACGCAGGAAAAGGTCTTCAACAAAGAGATCACTTCACGCATCAACGTCACCGATCAGGAGATTACCGGCTTTTACAACGCGCATCGCTCCGAGTTCAACCTCATCGAGACCCAGTACCACATCGCCCAGATCGCGGTGAGCGCACAGCCCGGCCCACAGTCGCATAACTTTGCCAACGGCAAGGCGCAAGCCGAGGCCGACGCCCGTAAGAAGATTCAGGGCATCCTCAACGAACTCGACAAGGGCGCCGACTTCGCCACTCTCGCCACCAACTACTCCGAAGACCCGCAAAGCGCCGCCAACGGCGGCGACCTCGGCTTCGCCCCCGAGTCTGCCTTCAAGAGCGACCCCATTACCCGCGACGCCCTGAATCATCTGCAACCCGGCCAGCACACCCAGGTCATCCCCATCGGCGACCCGCGCAGCCCCGCAGGCTTCCGCGTCGTCAAGTTGCTCGGCCGCGAGCCCGCCGGACAGCGCGAGATCAGCGACCCCCGCGTGCAGCAAGTCATCCGCGAACAAATGCGCACCAGCCGCGAACAGTTGCTAAAGACCGCTTTTATGGACGTAATCCGCAACAAGGCCAAAATCGAAAACTTCTACGCAGAAAAAGTACTGGAACGCGGCGGCGGAAACTAGGGCAGAAGCTCGTGTGGGGACAGGCGCCCTCGCCAGTCCAGTCGGGGCAAAGCCCCGAAAGTTTTTCGCTTACGCTGTCGGCTACACTCGGCTGGAGTGGGCAAGCAGCCACCCCTACGCTCTGCCACCAAGGCATACTCACTTAGTCAGCACCGCACAAGGGGCTTGAGTTAACCGCTCATAGCCGCGACTCGAGCGGCATCCTCTTCAGACTGATGGAGGGAACCCCAGCTAATCATCTGTACATCGTCTTCGCGGATAGTAAGGCTGGTCAATATCGAGTTTTCCACGACTCGCATCACATACACAAAACATGGCCATTGTCTTAAGAGACTAGCTCCAACCAACCTGGTGGATAAGACCAGTTGATCAATGTCTTGTTGCCCCATCCCATATTTCGCCCCATGGATGACCGGGTCAATAGCTACCAGCATGTAGTCATCTCGGCGAGAATCGCGCAATCGTCCTAAATATCTACACGCCGTAGGAATTGTCGGTTCGCTGCGCTCTCCAGAAACAAGATAAAACACAGGATCGCCGTTAATGTAATTCATAGTGAGGAATTATCCTTGAATGGCATGTGGCCCACGTTATCTCCGCATTCCTTCGTCAAAGTCTACAACCTCGGTGCCCCACACTCGTCCGCGCGCCTTTCGCGGACTAGGGTGGGATGCAAAAACCCTAGCTCGCCAAACAAAACCCCACCATCACGTAAAATCAAACCGTCATGCGTAGTTGGCATTTGCGGTTCTTTCGGCGGACGGCTCTCGCGACGGGCGGGTGGAGGGTGTGCCACCCGTCTCTTCATATTCCGGCTTTTGATTTTGCGCCAACTGCCACCCCGGGCAATGGGACTTTCGAGACTTCAAAGAAGCTCATTGCAAGGGGCTCAAAGTGAAGGTTCGCGCCAGTAAATCAATCTTCCCTCCTTTAGGGACCAACCCTATCTCATAGTGAAGGTATGAGGAAAAATCATCGTAGGGATTTGACTCGATCAAAGATATCTTCCACGGAGAACTTAAGTGGCAGATAGCCCCGTCTAAAGCATCGGAGCAGGATCGCTTGGAAGCAAAATCAATGCCAAGGCGCAGGAATGTCGTATCCTCAAAACGTAGTTCAAACTTAGCGCCTACCTCGGAATAGAGTCCAAACATTTCCAAGACAAGGTCGTCGATTTCGTCCCGTCGTTCAGTCCTGATCGCAATCAGTGCCATGTCAGGCCATCGAATTTGAGAAAACTTCTCGATTACTGTTTCAGCCATTGAATCTGTCATTGCAATGCAGATCCTAATTACAAGATACAGGCGGGTGGCCCATTCAAGCCTGATTTTGGCTTGAGTGGGGATGTATAGACTTCCGCTAACCTACTCCACCACCACCAGAACATCACCCGAATTAACATTCGTGCCTTCGACAGCGGTGATCTTCGTCACCACGCCCTGCTTCGGCGACTTCAACTCATTCTGCATCTTCATTGCTTCAATCACGATCACTCCTTGCCCCGCTTCTACTTCTTGGCCCACTGCCACCATCACCTTTACCACCTTGCCCGGCATGGGAGCCTTTAGCTTTTTCGGCCCGGCGGCATCACCAGCGCTGGCAGCCGCCGTGCGCCGCGCCCGCGGATCGCGCACCTCAACCGCATAGCGCGCATTCCCAACCCACACAAACGTCTCGTCGTTCATGCGCTCGCGCGTCACCTCGAACGATCGCCGGCCGTTCTCGCCGATCACCAGAGACAGAATATCTGGCGCTACTATCTGTGCATCCACCGGCACTTCGCGCCCATCGAGCACGCAGCGGAAGCCTTGTTCAATAAGCTGTAGCTCTAGCTTCGACTTCTTGCCGTCAATCAGGATTTCATAAGTCATCTTGAATTCCTCGAAAGTATTCGCAACGCACTAACGTAACCCATCCGCGCGCGCCGCACGCTTCCACGTAGACTCTTCTACTCGCACAACACTATTAGCCTGCTTAGGCACTCCATCGAGCACCGTGAAAAGCCCCGCCGCGATCGCTGCGATATCGGCATCCGGTTTCAGTGCGGCTCCGGCCTCGCCCGCCATCATGCGATCCAGAAATCCAGTATCCAGCTTGCCCGCGCAGAAATCTGCATCCCTCAAAATCCGCCGGAACAGTGAAAGATTCGTCTTGATCCCGCCAATCGTATACTCATCCAGCGCCCGCAGCAGCCGCACTCGCGCCTGTTCACGCGTCTCGCCGTAACCAATCAACTTCGCCAGCAGCGGATCATACTCAATCGGCACGGTCCACCCGGCATACACCCCGCTATCACGCCGAATCCCCGGCCCTTCCGGCACCATCTCCATCTCAATCTTGCCCGGAGACGGAAAGTAGTTGTTATCCGGATCCTCCGCATAAATGCGGCACTCAATCGCATGACCCCGCAGGCTAACCTCTTCTTGGCGAAACGGCAGCGGCTCGCCCGCCGCCACCTGTATCTGCAAATGCACTAAGTCGAGACCAGTTACTAACTCCGTCACTGGATGCTCCACCTGCAACCGCGTATTCATCTCCAGAAAGTAGAAGTTCTTCTCCTGATCCACCAGAAACTCAACCGTCCCCGCATTGGTGTAGCCCGCCGCCTGCGCCACTCGCACCGCCGTCTCGCCCATTCGCCGCCGCATATCTGCATCCACAATCGGTGACGGGCACTCTTCCACCACCTTCTGATGCCGCCGCTGAATCGAACACTCGCGCTCGCCAAGATATACCGTATTCCCATGCTCGTCGGCGAACACTTGCACCTCAATGTGCCGCGGATTCACAATCGCCTTCTCGATATACACTTCGCCATCGCCAAACGACCGTTGCGCCTCGCTCTGTGCGCCCAGCAGCGCCGACTCGAGATCAGCTTCGCCATGCACCAGCCGCATCCCCTTGCCGCCACCGCCAGCCGCCGCCTTCAGCATCACCGGATACCCGACCCGGCTCGCGACTTCCTTCGCCTCGGCAATCGAAGCCAATCCGCGATCCGTTCCCGGCACAAAGGGCACACCCGCCGCCTTCATATGCTGACGCGCGCGCGTCTTCGACCCCATCTTCTCCATCGCTTCCGCCGTAGGGCCAATAAACTTCACACCCGCTGCAGCGCATTGCCGCGCAAACTCCGCATTCTCCGATAGAAACCCATACCCCGGATGAATTGCATCCGCACCGGCGCGCTTCGCTACATCCAAAATCTTGTCCGCCCGCAAATACGATTCACTCGCCGCAGCCGGCCCAATCGGATACGCCTCATCCGCCTTGCGCACATGCAGCGCCTTGCGGTCCACCTCTGAATACACTGCCACCGAAGCGATCCCCAGTTCGCGGCAGGCACGCATCACTCGCACGGCAATCTCACCTCGATTTGCGATCAGAATTTTGCGGAACAACGGCTTCACGTTCCCCTCCGGACATCGTGGATCATTGACCATACTACCTTGCCCCGCTCGGATCGCCGAAGCGCACCTCATCACAACGCCCCAGCGCACCCACAAACAAAAGAGCCACTCCAGTGGAGTGGCTCTCATGCACAACCAATCACTATGCTTACTTCAGGTTACCGCTGTTATCCATCACAATGCCGCCCGGGCCTTGCGCCTTCTCGGCCTTGGCTTTCTTGGTGGCCAGTGTCTTGTCTACCCAATCATTCGCTGTCTTGATGTCCGCGTCGCGTGCCTTCAGGTCTTCGCACTGCAAGTCGGCACGTTCGCGGAACAGCAAGTTCATGTAGGCCATGGCGTCGTCGTAATCGGGACGAATCACCAGCGCCTTGTTGATGGCATCAATACCCTCATCCACCAACGGGCCACTGGTTGCCTTCAGCTCGTTGCAGGCCTTTTTGTCTTTGATGGGGTCGGTGCCGCCAATGTTCAGCTTCTTCTTCAATTCCTGACGCGGCTTGTAGGTCTGCGTCCAGTCAATCACCGCGATGGAGTAGTACGCTTCGGGGTCATTGGGGTCGAGCTCGGTCGCTTGCCGGTGGAATTTCTTGGCATCGTCGAAGTTCTTCAGGTTAAAGTACAGCGACGCGATACCCTTGACTGCGGGAATATTCTTCGGGTCGCCGTCCAGCACCTTCTTGAACTCGTCAATCGCCTGGCTACCGAACTTGGTGTTCTCCGGCGAATCCGCGCCCGGCGTAAACTGCTGCGCCAGTGCGGTGGCAAGATAGAGACGCGCGTTCGTCAGCGAAGGATCCAGCTCAATCGCCTTTTGGAAACGGTTGACCGCATCCTCGTACTTCTGTGCCTTAAACGCCTGAACTCCCTTGTTCAGTTGGTCGCGGGCCTGTAGTTTATTGCAGCCCGTTGCCGCCAACAGAGCAGCGGTAAGGGCAACCAGCGCAAGAACTTGTACGCTTCGCTTCATCGCGTTCGTCATCTCCCAGTCAAGTTGTGGGCAGCCACTAAGTTCGCCTTCGCGAAACCTTCAGGATGCTGCCTCTCTTACCGTCGCCAGCGCCCGCCTGCAAAGGCGAGTGCCGTGATCTCTTTTTTAGTGCCCGGCTTCGATATTCTTCGTCACCAGACCGACCTTGTCCACGCCTGCGGAGTGGGCAACGTCAATCACCTGCGCCACCTGCTCGAACGGAATGTCTTGGTCAGCACGCACGAACATGATCTTTTCCGCGCGCAGCTTGAAGATATCGGTCAACCGGCCTTCCAGCGTTTCCAAAGTCACGTCGTCTTGGTTGATCTTGATCGTGGAAGGCGAACTGCCATTGCCAAGCACCTGCACCACCACGGTGCGATCATTCTCGGGTGGAGGCGTTTTGTCCTTCGGAGGCTGCGGTACCAACGCTTGCAAGCCATGCGGCGTCAACGGCGTGATCAGCATGAAGATGATAATCAACACCAGTAGAACGTCAATCATCGGCGTCACGTTCATGTCAGCGGTCGGACCGCCACTCTTGCCACCTATTGCCATTCCCATAAGGTCACCTCAAAAATTTACTGTTGCGCATATCGGTTGGCGCGGTCTTTACCGCGGCGGCGCACCTGGAGTCTGTTTCCGGTCGGTAAGCAGGCCGATTTGGTCAACGCCAGCAGCTCGAATGTTGTCCACGGTATCCGCCACCACGCCGTATTTCGCGCGCTTGTCCGCCCTCACAAAGACAACCTGCGCCTTCGCTGCGAGCTTGTCCTTTACCTTCTGTGTCAGGGCTGCAGGGTCAACCGGGTCGTTGCCAAAATACACTTTGCCATCGCGTTGCACTGCGACCAGCAGTGCGTCTTCTTTGTCGGCATCCGGCATATTCTCTGGGTGATCCACCTTCGCCATCTCTACCGGGTGGCCATGCTGCAGCATGGGCGTAACCACCATGAAGATGATGAGGAGCACCAGCATCACATCCACCATCGGGGTCACGTTGATGGACGACTGGACGTTTGCGCCTTCGTTGCGAACCTGTAGTGCCATTGATGACATCTCCCGCAGCTGCGGGGCCGTGTTTGCAGGGCCCCGGAGGCTGCGGAACTCCGCGCCCCCGGAAGCTTGCCAACCTGCCTTAGCTGCCTTTGCTATCGAACTACTGCTTGCCAGACCAGCGGCTTTTGCCCCGGCCAAGCTACCAGTTACGAACGCCTGCTTGCGCCTACTTGCGCATCGAACGCCGCTTCAGGAAGTAGTCCAGAAGCTCGCTCGATGAGTTGTCCATTTCCACGTCAAATGCTTCCACGCGGCTGGTCAGGTAGTTGAACATCATAACGGCTGGGATGGCCACGACAAGACCGATGGCCGTCGTTACCAGCGCTTCCGAAATACCGCCAGCCACCGCGCCCAGACCAGTCACCTTGTTGCTCGCGATGCCTTGGAAGGCGTTCAGAATACCGACCACCGTGCCGAACAGCCCGACGAACGGTGCCGTCGAACCAATCGTCGCCAGTGCGCTCAGGCCGCTCTTCATCTCGGCGTGAACAATGGCTTCGGTCCGTTCCAGTGCGCGCTTGGAAGCTTCAATCTGGTCGCCCGGAATGTCGCTCGACATATCATGCGAGCGGAATTCCATAAGACCGGACTGCACCACTTTGGCCAAATGACTAGCCTTATGGCGCTCGGCGATCTTGATGGCTTCCTCAATCGCGCCATTCTTCAGCGCACCGGCCACCGCGGGTGCAAATGCACGGGACTGGCTGCTTGCCTTGTTGTAGGCGATCAGGCGGTCAATCATGACGGCAATGGACCAGCCCGACATAATAAACAGAATCACCACCACGACTTTCGCGATGGCGCCCATGGCATTCCACAACGAAATCGGGTCAGAGAAATTGCCAGCCGAGCTCTCCTGGAGCAGCAGGGCGGCGGCGGTAAGGGCGTGAAACTTGACAGCGATTACTAGGTTGGCTGCGAACATGACTTCCTCTTTTCCTCCTCAGAACGAATCAAGCTCTCTTGCGGTCGTGCCGTTTAGTGTTGCTCCGGCGGTGCGGGTTTCCCCACCCCACTCGGCCCTCACCTCCGCCGCCTCCCCGGCCTCGCCGAGATCAGAAGCGGATGCTGCCAACCTGCGGGTTTAACCGCCAGCCAGCGTAAAGTTCACCTGAACCTGCGTCTCCACTTCCACCGGATCGCCGTTCAGCAGGTACGGCTTGTAGCGCCACTGCTTCACCGCGTCCAGCGCGGACTGGGTAAGCATCGGGTGGCCGCTCAGCACTTTCAGGTTTTGAATCGTGCCGTCCTTGCCGATAATCGCCGAGAGCAGCACCGACCCCTGGATGCGGGCTTGGCGCGCCAGTGGCGGATAGTTCGGTGTGGTCTTGCTGATCAATTGACCAGCCGCGACACCCGAGGAGACACGCACTCGCTGCGGAGCCGCCGCCTTTACAGTGGCCACTGGCGTCGAGCTAATAATGCCGCCAATCACGCCTCCGACCGCGCCGCCCCCCACGCCACCCACAACGCCAGTATCCGGCGCCTCAGGCGGAGCGATGTCTTCCTTGACCATCTGAATTTTCTGCGGAATCTTGGTGGGCATGCGCAACTGGTTGTTTTGGATTTCGCTCACCACCTTGATGACCTTCACCGGAACAGCGGCAGGTGGTGGTGGCGGTGGCGGTGGCGGCGGTGGTGCCACCAACAGCGTGGTCAGCGAACCTTTCGGCAGCGCCTCGGTATAGATCAGCGGGATCAGGATCGCGACGACGACCACTAGGGCCTGCAACCCAAACGAGACGAACATGGAC
Organism: Terriglobales bacterium; assembly: GCA_038229415.1. Lineage (GTDB taxonomy): Bacteria > Acidobacteriota > Terriglobia > Terriglobales > Acidobacteriaceae > JANXUR01. Next base: position 112,326 of record JBBROM010000005.1, on the reverse strand, counting down.
CTGCCGCTCTTACTCTTCGACTTCAGGATGCTATCTTCAAACATTGGGAGTCTCCACTGAAAACCCTGAACTGCCCTTGCCTGCTACGCTTAGACACCGCTTCGGTTAATCGTGTTCCATATTCCCATTTACCAAACGGTCGGTAGGTTACTACGCACCCCCCGCTGTCTGTCAAACCACTTCTGCAAATCGGCTCATACTCACTATCGCTTGGCCGCCGGAACCACCGCTACCCGGCCGCTCTTGCCAGCCCGCCACTCCTGATACGCCACCAGCATCGGTGCCGCCACCGCAATCGAAGAGTACGTTCCGATCAAAATTCCTACCACCAGTGCGAACGAGAAACCCTTCAGCACTTCGCCACCGAATACAAACAGCGCCAGCACCGTCAAGAACGTCAACCCCGAAGTCAGAATCGTCCGGCTCAGCGTCTGGTTGATGCTCTTGTTGACAATGTCCGCCAACGATTCTTTGCGCATCCCCCGCACATTCTCGCGAATCCGGTCGAACACCACGATGGTGTCGTTCATCGAGTAGCCCACCAGCGTCAGGATCGCCGCCACTACCGTCAGCGTGATATCCACATTCGCCAGCGAGAACGCGCCCACCGTAATCAGCGTGTCGTGGAACACCGCCACCACTGCCGCCACGCCATAGATCAATTCAAAGCGAAACCAAAGGTATATCAGCATTCCGGCCAAAGAGTACAGCACCGCGCGAAATGCCTGCCCCTGCAACTGCTTGCCTACCTGCGGCCCTACGATGTCTACGTTCCGCACTCCATAGTCGGAAAGCGAAAATCCATCTTTCACTGCGGCCAGCGTCTCCGGCTTCGCAACACTGCTCAGTTCATCCATCGAGCCCAACACGCCGCCCTTAACCTTGTCGCGATAATCTGCAATTGCGTTAGCTTCGGCAGTGTACCGCGAATTTGCGTCCGTGCCTGCCCTCAGTGGATCTTTTTCCAACAAAAAGTTGGTCAACGTCAGTCGGCTGGCATTATTCAGGTCGGGTTTGTCGCTGGCCGTAGCCGCGCCCAATGCCTGAATGATCTGCGCCTTGCCCTGATCCAAAGCCGTCTCGATGGTGTCCTTCTGCTCCAGTTGCACCAGCACTTCGTTGTTCTGTGCCGCGCCGTAGCGTTGAATGCGCGCGTTGTGCAGTCCAGCCTTGTCCATCGCCGCCCGGATTCCGTTGTCATCCGGCGCGTGATTGAACTTCACGTAGACGAGCGTACCGCCCTTGAAGTCCACCCCCAGCGGTATGCCGTGCCAGAACAGCATCGACATAACACCTGCAATGGAGAACACAAGCGAGAAGGCAAGAAAATACCACTTCCAGCCCAACCAATCAATCTTTGTATCGCGAAAAAATTCCACCAGCCGTTCCTCAGTCCTAAAGGCTTTAAATTGTTGAATAAAAGTTGTCTTGCCAGCTATTGCCCTGCGAAATGTCGGGAACGTTTCGTCCTAACGTTTCGCCATTCCACGCTAAATGCTCAGTGCCTCGCCCGGCTTCTTCCGGCTCAACACCCAGTTGAAGATCGTCCGCGAAACAAATACCGCCGTGAACAAATTCGCGAACAAACCAAACGCCAGCGTAATCGCAAATCCCCGCACTGGCCCGGTGCCGAACACAAACAAAATCGCCGCCGAAACAATCGTCGTAACGTGGGTGTCCACAATCGTCAGCCAAGCGTGTCCAAAGCCTTGATCCACGGCTGTAGCTGGCGTCTTACCCGCCCGCAACTCTTCCCGAATGCGCTCGAAGATCAGCACATTCGAATCCACGCCCATACCAATCGTCAGAATCACGCCAGCGATGCCTGGCAGGGTCAAGGTTGCTCCGCTGAAGCCCAGGAAGCCCAGCAGGATCACCAGGTTCAAGAACAGCGCCAGATCGGCGTTAATCCCGGAACCGCGATAGTACACCAGCATGAAAATCATCACTGCCATCATGCCGATAATCGCAGCCTGCACGCCTGCCTTGATCGAATCCGCGCCCAGCGACGGCCCCACAGTCCGCTCTTCCAGATAGCGAATTGTGGCTGGCAGTGAACCCGAGTTCAAGATCAGTGTCAGATCCTTCGCCGCCTGCGGAGTGAACCGGCCCGTGATGCGTCCGCTGTCGCGAATCTGCTCCTGAATGTTCGCGACTTCCATCACCTTGTTGTCGAGTACCACGGCCAGCGACTCATTCACATGCGACCCAGTAAAGTTGGCGAACTTTTGCCCACCTTCGGTGGTTAACACAAAACTCACTGCGGGGCGTCCCTGCTCGTCTTGCGTCACCGACGCACCCTGCGCCCGCAAGTCACGGCCCGTGACCGCGGAGGCCCGCGTCACGACGTAGAACAGATCGCCTGCATCCGCCGAGCCACTCGTAGCCGCTGCCGCGCTCTTGCCCTTCAGCACAATCTGATCCGGCGAAGTCACCGCCGCCTGCGCTGATGCTTCAGTCGAATACGGCCCGCCCGGCATCGCCTGCTTGATCTCCAGCAACGCGGTGGACTGCATGATGTCTTTCACTCGCGCCGGATCGTCCACGCCCGGCAGTTGCACCAGAATCTGATACTCGCCCAGTCCGTGCTCCTGAATCACCGGCTCACTCACGCCCAGGCTGTCAATACGATTGCGGATAGTTTCAATGGCCTGCGTCACCGCCTGTGACTTCAGCGCGCTCAACGCAGCGGACTTCATGGTGACCGTCCAGCTATTCTCTGCGCCCGAGGCCAAGTCATACTCCGGCAACCGGTCACTCACAATCTGCCGCACGTCGCTCGTCGCTTCCGGCGGAACACCCTTCACCAGCACCTGCTCCGGATGATTATCCCGATCCGGCTGCTCCATCGAGGCGTACGCGATGTTCTTCTTGGAGAATTCAGACTTCAGGCGATCAATCACCTGATCGGTCTCGGCATTCACCGCATCCTTCACCACCACCTGCAGAATCAGGTGCGTGCCGCCGCGTAGGTCAAGCCCCAAGTGGATGTTCTGCTGCAGACCCGCCACGAGCCCGCCATTTTTAATGGCAGACACGCTGCGATCCCAGCTATCCGGCCCGCCCACAAAAATGCCGGCGGTGAAGATTGCCAGCAAACCGAGAATCAAAATCAACTTCCAGCTCTGTCTCTTCATCACGAAAAAATCACTCGAATGGTGCCAATCTCAAAATTTCTGTTGCACAAAACTGTGATGCCAAACTTGCTGCTATTTGCCCGCTTCCGGCCCATCCACTGAAAGCACCGCGCTCCGCATAATCTCCACCTTCAAGCCGTCCGGAGCCACCTTCAATACCAGCGCGTCGTCCTTGATGTTCGTCACGATGCCACGGAGGCCGCCACTGGTCACCACGCGGTCGCCCGTCTTCAACTCGCTGAGCATCTGCGCCCACTTCTTTTGGCGGCGTTGCTGCGGGAGGATGAGTAGAAAATAAAAAATTGCGAAGATGGGGACTATGGTGAGCAGCATCTGTAAGCCGCCCCCGCCAAATGCCTGCATTGCCAGTAATGATTGCATGAACCCCTTTACATCCGCCCGCGATTACAGAAAGCCACTCGCGGAACGTTTTCCAGTTTCAACCCGGTCTTGCCCGCTCGTATCGTCAGGTCGCCGCGCCGCCAGTAAGCCGTAGAGACCAGTCGCCCTCAAACAGCCCCAATCCACTCAGTCAGTCCTGAGGAGGTTCGTGCAGGGAGACACTTGGACGGAAAATGACGGAACAACTTCCTTGACTCTTTAGAATGATGGCGGGAAAGCCTTAACCACTCTACATGAGTACCGCTCGATTGAGAAGCTGATGAGAAGATGAGTAAGGTGAGCCCGCAACTATCGGAACAAGGCGCGCCGCACAAAACCTCTCTCAGGCCCCAAGTCGAATAGCATGACGCACCGACCGCATGGTGTCAAGGTAGAAGCTCAGGTTGTGCACGGTATTCAGCACCGTCGCCAGCACTTCATTCGACACATACAGGTGTCGCAGGTAGGCCCGCGAATACCGCCCACACACCTTGCAGCCGCACTTCGGATCAAGCGGCCCCTCGTCCCCGGCATAGCGCGCACCTTTGATATTGATTCGCCCCTCGGACGTAAACAGCAGTCCATGCCGCGCTGCCCGCGTCGGCAGCACACAATCCATCATGTCCACGCCCAGCTTCGCGTAATATACGATCTCCTCCGGCGTCCCTACTCCCATCAAATAACGGGGTTTATCGGCCGGAAGATGCTCCAGCGTAGCAGCAATCACGTCGCGCGAAAGCTCCCGCGGCTCGCCGACGCTGAACCCGCCCATCGCATATCCCGGAAAGCCGATCTCCATCGTGCGCTCCGCCGACTCCCGCCGCAAATCCATCTCCATTCCGCCCTGCACAATGCCAAACAACGCTTGCGTCGCCGCACCGCCTGTGTGGGGACGGGCGCCCTCGCCCGTCCATGCCGAGTGCAACACGGCAAGCTCTTCGCTGCCCACTGAACCCTGCCCCCTACCCTCACTGGCAACCGGCAACCGGCAACTGGGAACTCCCCCCCAGGGCACTTCCCCCTTGTGCGCCTCAAAATAATCCTTGCTCCGCCGTGCCCAACGCAACGTCAGCTCCATCGACTCCTTCACCCGACTGCGCTCCGCCGGATACTCCGTACACTCATCAAACGCCATGATGATGTCCGCGCCCAGCCCAATCTGCGCTTCCATCGCCTGCTCCGGCCCCAAAAACTTCTTTGACCCATCCAGATGCGACCGGAACTCCACCCCATCCTCAGTCAACTTCCGCATCGCACTCAGGCTGAACACCTGGAACCCGCCCGAATCCGTCAGAATCGGCCGATCCCAGCTCATGAACCGATGCACCCCACCCAACGCCCGCACCTGCTCTACTCCGGGACGCAAAAATAGGTGGTACGTGTTGCTCAGGATGATCTCCGCGCCCAACTCCTCCAGCAAATCCTGCGAAACTCCCTTCACCGAAGCCAGCGTCCCCACCGGCATGAACACAGGAGTCTCCACCACCCCATGCGGTGTAACCATCCGCCCCGCCCGCGCCGAGCCGGACGTAGCTTCAACCGCAAACGAAAACGGCGCACGAGTTGTCGGGGAATGTGACATTCGCAAGAAGATTCAGAATAAACCGTGGATTCAATATGTAGTGGAAGTGCGCCGCAGAATGGCGGCAATCACGATCAAACGTTCTTCGGGAAGTAGATCATAGAGGATGCGATAGTTCCCGACGCGGCGGCGCCAGCCAGTCTTCTCGCCCTTGAGTCGCTTGATGTCCCCCTCAGACGGATCGGTCTGCATCGCCAGCAGTGCCGCGCTAACGCTTGCCCGGTCTTTTCCCGGCAGCTTTTGAAACTGCTTTTGTGCGGGCCCGGCGATTTGGAGATTCCACGCCATTCGACGCGCTGAGCAGCGCGTCTAAGGATATCGAATCCCCGCGCCGGAATGCAGCCCGTCCCCGCTGCAACGCAGCAATTTCTTCTCGCGTCGGTACCACTTCGGGATAGCGGCTCTCGATATACACGCGCAATGCCTCACGCACGAGCTCCGACCGCGTCCGCGACTCCACCTGGCACACTGCCTCAAACTGCCGCAGCAGCGCTGGCGGCAAAGAAACCGTCATTGTTTCCGTAGTTCGCATCGGCAACTCTTTGAACAGCAGTCTTACTGAGTAAGACTAGATACTATTGTCACGCAATCCGCCAGCGTTGTAAAGACTTGTAAAGAGACGACGATTCACGACTTCCCTAGTCCGACCACGGCTTCTTCTTGCGGTCCCAGCGATGCGACTTGAGCGCCTCCAGCAACTCAGAGCTCAGTTCACCCGCATCACTCGCCGCTACATTGCTTTTCACGTGCTCCAGTGAGCGCATCCCGATAATCGTCGTACTCACCGCTGGGCTCGACAGGATGAACCGCAGCGCCATCTCCGGCAGCGTCATTTCTGCGGGCACCAGCGCCTTCAACGCTTCCACGCGCGGCATCGTGGCACTCAAATTCTCCAGGCCAAAGTACTTCGACCGCCAATCAGTCTCTGGAAACCGCGTCTCCAGCGTCATCTTGCCGCCCAGGCTGCCCTCATCGAGCGGCACCCGCGCAATCACCCCCACGTTCAGCTCTTCGCAAACTGGAAACAGCGCATCTTCCGGCGACTGGTCAAAAATGTTGTAGATCACCTGCACCGCGTCCACCAGCCCGGTGCGCAGCGCGGCGATGCCATTCTCCGGCTCCCACCGGTTCAGGCTCAGCCCAAACGCATGGATCAAGCCCTCTGCCTTCAGCTTCTCCACCGTCTCACGAAACTCCGGATCGCTCGCCCACCGGTCCGACCATACGTGCAGTTGCAGCACATCAATCGTCTCCACGCCCAGCTTCTCCCGAATCCGCTCCGCATACTCGATTACATGGTCCATCGGAAACACGTCCTGCAACGTGTCCGACGGCGAAGATGGCCACTTTCTGTTCTTCGGCGGAACCTTGCTGGCCGCATACAGCCGCTTCGTCGGATTGCGCGCGATAATCTCACCTAGCAGCGCGTCGCTCTTGCCTTCGCCATAGGCCCAGGCCGAGTCAAAAAAATTGCAGCCGAGGTCCACGGCCAGCTGCAGCGCAGCCAGCGACTGTCCGTCGTCCGACCCGCTCCACCCGCCCATGCCCCACAGACCGTGCGCAATGTCGCTGATGTTGAATCCAGTGCGTCCAAATTGGCGGTATTTCATCGTCGCAGCTCCTCCTGAACCATTCAGCGCTTGCATCCGCGCTGCTAGACTAGAGATTCTACCAATGCCCTTCACCGAACACTTCGACGCAGTCATCGTCGGCGCCGGACACGCCGGTTGCGAAGCTGCCATGGCCTGCGCCCGCATGGGCCTGAAGACAGCTCTGTTCACGCTCAACGTGGACCTGATCGCACAAATGTCCTGCAACCCCGCCATCGGAGGCATCGCCAAAGGCCATCTCGTCCGCGAAGTGGACGCCCTCGGCGGCATCATGGGCGAAATCACCGACGCCGTCGGCATCCAGTTCCGCCTGCTCAACACCTCGCGCGGTCCCGCCGTCTGGTCCCCCCGCGCCCAGTGCGACAAGCAAGCCTACCGCGTAAAAATGCGCGAACTGCTCGAGTCGCAGCCCAACCTAGCCATCAAGCAAGCCGAAGTTGTAGACGTGATCCTCGAAGAACTTACAAGCAGTGTCATCCCGACCGAAGCGACTGCGCGCGAAGCGCAAAGGAGCGCAGTGGAGGGACCTTGCGTTTCGCTCGCCGAAGCAGAAACCGGGTGCCCCACGTCTCGCGACTTTCGAGACGTGGGAGGCCCCGCCGCAACCTCACCGGCAACCGGCAACCGGCAACTGGCAACCCGCCGCGCCGTCGGCATCCTCCTCCGCGACGGCCGCCGCATCTCCGCCTCCGCGGTCATCATCACCACCGGCACCTTCCTCAACGGACTCATCCACATTGGCGAAGAGCAACTCCCCGCCGGACGCTCCGGCGAGCCGGCCGCCGTCATGCTTGGCGAAGCCCTCAAGCGCCTCGGACTCCGCGGCTGCCGCCTCAAAACCGGCACACCGCCGCGCCTCGACGGCCGCAGCATTGACTGGACCAAGTTTCCCGCCCAACCCGGCGACGCCGACCCCACGCCCTTCAGCTTTCGCACCAAGCAGGTCGCACATCACGATTCGCAAGTCGCTTGCTACATCGCCTTCACCACCGAAGAAACCCACCGCATTCTGCGCGAAAACGTCCACCGCTCGCCCATGTACAGCGGACAAATCGAAGGCATCGGCCCGCGCTACTGCCCCAGCATTGAAGACAAAGTCGTCAAGTTCCCAGACAAGCTCCAGCACCAGCTCTTTCTCGAACCTGAAGGTCTGCACACCCACGAAATCTACGTCAACGGTCTCAGCACTTCCATGCCGGTTGACGTCCAGCTCGCGGTGCTCAAGTCCATCCCCGGCCTCGAAACCGCCGAGATGCTGCGCCCCGGCTATGCCATCGAATACGACTCCATTGACCCCACCGAACTAAGCCGCACCCTCGAAACCAAAAAAATCGCGCGTCTCTTTCTCGGCGGACAGATCAACGGCACCAGCGGCTACGAAGAAGCCGCCTGCCAGGGACTGATGGCCGGAATCAACGCCGCCCTCGCCGTTAAAGGCGAAGCCCCGCTCATCCTCGACCGCACCGAAGCCTACACCGCCATCCTCATTGACGACCTCATCAGCAAAGGCACCAACGAGCCCTACCGCATGTTCACCAGTCGCGCCGAATTCAGGCTCCATCTGCGTATAGACAACGCCGACCGCCGCCTAACCCCGCACGGCCGCCGCGTCGGCATGATTGACGACACAGCCTGGACCAACTTCAAAGCCAAGCAAGCCCGCCACGCCAAGATGAAGCAGGTGATCGAATCCACCAAAGTGACGCAAGAAATGGCGAGAGCCATCGAAAGCGTCATGCGCGAAGCAGAGAAGAATCGTGTGGGGACGGGCGCCTCGCCCGTCCATTCGGAGCAAAGCTCCGAAACCGCGAGCGCAGCGAGCGGCCCCACCCCCAGCAGTGTCATCCCGACCGAAGCGCCGGGAGCAACGCGACCAAGCGCAGTGGAGGGACCCTGTGTTCCCGCCGCCAGCAGCACCGCCGTCTCAGCAGCCGAAGCCGCACCGGAAGCTGTTCCGGCAACCGGCAACTGGCAACTGGCAACCGCCGTAGGCAACTCCCTGGCCCAACTCCTCCGCCGCCCAGAAGTCACAGCCGAACACGTAATCCCAGTCCTTCGCCAACTGAACCCAGAGTTTTTCGACACCCACCGCGCCGGGTGCCCCACGTCTCGCGCCGTTCGAGACGTGGGAGACCCCGCCACCGCCCCACCTGAAACCCGAAACCCGAAACTCGAAACCGCTCTTCGCAACCACCTCCACGCCGTCGTCACCGAAATCAAGTACGCCGGATACCTCGACCAGCAGCAGCGCTCCATCGAGCGCCTCAAAAAGGCCGAACTCCGCCCCATCCCCGCTTGGTTCAGCTATCGCGAAATCCCCGGCCTCTCCCGCGAGATGGTCGAAAAACTCGAACGCGTCCGCCCCCAAACTCTAGCCCAAGCCATCCACATCCCCGGAGTAACCCCCGCCGCCACCTCCCTAGTCAACGTCTACATCGAGATTCAAATGAAGCGCAGGGCCTTAGTCGCAAGCTAGCCTCGTCGGCATCGCTGAGTTACGATGTCGCTATGCTTCGCCGAGTCATCCCGCTGATTCTTTTTGGCGTATCACTATCGCTGAGCGGAGCCGCGCAGGAGATGCCCAAGCAGCTCTGGGGTAAGTGGACCGTTAAGCGAGTGATACCCACGCGCACAATTTCCTGCTGGGACAACCATCAGGCCAAGAAACTTCTGGGCACTGAGATCGAATTCAGAACAGGTTTATTCCGATGGAACCAAGTCAAGGTCCGCTCCTTCATGGTCGAGAACCAAGCGCTCACCGCAGAAGAATTTGCTCGCGAATATTCGGGTTCACAGTCGTTTGTGTCGTTGAAGGATCTGGGAATACACGGATCGGCCGTAACCAGGGTCACGATTGTGCATGACGCGGCACCCCTCGACGGGACACCACAAATCCCGGGCGATGAAGCCCTGCTCAAGTCCCACGACGTAGTCGTGTTCCCCGTATGCGGCGTGTTCTTTGAGGCGCGTCGCGTCGCAACAAGCCCTCACACTCGCCGCACAGTCAAGTAATCCCCCTTGCGCTCCCCCCACCTGCGGGACTACCCTTCTTCCCGTCGGAAAGTCCGTCGCAAAATTACATCTCAGCCGGTTCACTCCGCGCACACGAGGCACACCATGTCGGATCTCGCAGCAGTCCTAGCCCCCTTCGGCGTCACCAACCCCTACAAAGCCAAATACGGCAACTACCTCAACGGACAGTGGGTCGAGCCGCTCAGCGGCCTTTACTTCGACAACGTCTCGCCCATCACCGGCAAGCCCTTCTGTCAGATTCCGCGCTCCAACGCCGCCGACGTCAATTTCGCGCTCGATGCCGCACACGCCGCCAAAGACTCCTGGGGCCGCACTTCGCCCGCCGAGCGCGCCGTCATCCTCAACAAAATCGCCGACGTGATGGAGCAGAACCTGAACCTGCTCGCCGTCGCCGAAACCATTGACAATGGCAAGCCCATCCGCGAATCCATGGCCGCCGACATGCCGCTCGCCATTGACCACTTCCGCTACTTCGCTGGCTGCATCCGCGCCGAAGAGGGCAGCATCAGCGAGATTGACCACACCACTTACGCCTACCACTTCAAGGAGCCACTCGGCGTCGTCGCGCAAATCATCCCGTGGAACTTCCCCATCCTGATGGCTGTGTGGAAGCTCGCGCCCGCGCTCGCCGCCGGCAACTGCGTCGTGCTTAAGCCCGCCGAGCAAACCCCCGCCTCGATTCTGGTTCTCATGGAACTCATCGGCCATCTGCTGCCCCCCGGCGTACTCAACGTCGTCAACGGATTCGGCCTCGAAGCCGGCAAGCCCCTGGCCAGCAGCCCGCGCGTCGCCAAAGTAGCCTTCACCGGAGAAACCACCACTGGCCGGCTCATCATGCAGTACGCCAGCCAGAACCTGATTCCGGTGACGCTCGAACTCGGCGGCAAGAGCCCCAACGTTTTCTTTGCCGACGTCATGGACGCCGACGACGCCTTCTTCGACAAGGCTCTCGAAGGCTTTGTCATGTTCGCGCTCAATCAGGGCGAAGTCTGCACTTGCCCCTCGCGCGCGCTGATTCAAGAGAGCATCTATGACAAGTTCATGGAGCGCGCCCTCGCCCGTGTCGCAGCCGTCAAGCAAGGTCACCCGCTCGATCCTTCCACCATGATCGGCGCGCAATGTTCCGCCGAGCAGATGGAAAAGATTCTCTCCTATCTTGACTTAGGCAAGCAGGAAGGCGCCGAGTGCCTGATCGGTGGCGAGCGTAACTTACAAGCGGGCGATTTAGCTGACGGTTACTACATTCAGCCCACCGTATTCAAGGGCCATAACAAGATGCGCATCTTTCAGGAAGAAATCTTTGGCCCCGTCGTCTCAGTAACTACTTTCAAGGACGAAGCCGAAGCCCTGGAGATCGCCAACGACACACTCTATGGCCTCGGCGCTGGCCTGTGGAGCCGCGATGCTAACACCTGCTTCCGCATGGGCCGCGGCATCAAGGCCGGACGTGTGTGGACAAACTGCTATCACCTGTACCCCGCGCACGCTGCCTTTGGCGGATACAAACAATCCGGCATAGGCCGCGAAAACCACAAGATGATGCTCGACCACTATCAGCAAACCAAGAACATGCTGGTAAGTTACAGCCCCGATAAGCTAGGTTTCTTCTAAACAGAGCTTGCCCTTGTTCAACAGGTGTCATCCTGAGCGAAGGGAATGTGGTCCGCAAAGCGGGCCACATTCCCGCAGTCGAAGGACCCCTACTTCACCAAAACTGCCCGGGTCTGCGGGCACTTACCTGATACTTGAAACCTAATACTATGCTTTCCCGCGTCTCCGCCACTCCCGCCGCCCTCGACCTCATCGCCCAACTGCGCGCGGAGCACGGCGACTTACTCTTCCACCAATCCGGCGGATGCTGCGACGGCAGCGCCCCCATGTGCTTCCCCCGCGCTGAATTTTTTACAGGCGATTCCGACGTGTTACTGGGCGAGATCGGCGGAGTGCCGTTCTATATGTCGCGCCCACAATTCGAATACTGGCAGCACACTCACCTGACGATAGACGCCATTCCCGGCAACGGCGGTATGTTCTCCCTGGAACGCCCCACCGGCCTGCGCTTCCTAACTCGTTCGCGCCTATTTACGGTAGAAGAAAAAGAACAACTAGAACCAATCGCACTGGCACCCTAGCTTGGGATCACAACAGAACCGGGTGCCTCGTCCAAGCTCCGCTTGGGCCGGTCTTTACGGCTAACTTACATACCATCCTACCGCGGCATAGCATAGCCCGCATCCACACCCAACCCGTTCCACTTCTCCGTCACTAACAGCGAATTCCCCGGATTCAGCGGATCATACTTAACCGAAGCATGCAACCCAGTCCGGCAGCTCTGCAAGTTGATCCAAGGACGCAGCATCGTAACATCCTGCGACGCCTCATAATTCACGCCGCTTACTTCATACTGGAATATCACCATCTGGGCCTCTCGCCCCTCGATCTCCACTTCCTGCACATCCAGCACGATGCCATCAATAATCCGCCCAACTTCATCAATAAAGTCACGGCGTTCGCGCTCCAGGTCTTCCACGTCTTGCCGCTTGTGCCGAAACAGGGCCACCGCCGCCACGCCCAGCACCACCAGCCCCAGCACGAATTCGTAAATCTTCAGCGGATCCATCAATCAAGCCCTCAATTACTCTTCGCTCTGCTCCGGAATCACTTCCTCTTCCACGCGATTCCGCAGCACTCCAATGCCACTTATTTCCACTTCCACCACATCGCCCGCCAGCAACGGCCCTACACCCTCCGGAGTCCCCGTCGCAATCAAATCTCCCGGCTCCAGTGTCATCGCCTGCGTAATCCATACAAAAATATCTTCAATAGAAAATAGAAAGTCTTCCGTCGTACCGTGCTGCTTGACTGCGCCATTTACCCGCGTCTCCACCGTAACTCCGGTCCACGGATCCACCTCGTCCCGCGCCACCACCACCGGCCCCACCGGACAAAACGTATCAAACCCCTTCGCCCGCGTCCATTGCTGCTCCGGCCCCTGCAAGTCGCGCGCCGTTACATCATTCACAATCGTCCAGCCGTGGATATACGGCCAAACTACTTGCCCATGCTGTAAGTGCCGGCAACGCTTACCCACTACCAGCGCCAGCTCGCCTTCAAAATCCACCCGCTGCGAGATTCGCGGACGCCGAATCACATCCTCATGACCAATCAACGATGACGGCGGCTTAAAGAAGATCAGCGGTATCTTCGGAATCTCATTCTTCAGTTCGTGTACATGACCGAGGTAGTTTCTCCCCACGCACACGATCTTCGACGGACGTACCGGTGGCAGTAGTTTCGCCTCATCCAGTGGCAGTGCGGTCATCCGCTCCATCGGAATCTCATAAACCGTCACATCGTCCTTGCGATTGGTCCGCGGAAACTCCTCCGGCGCAGCCAGAAACATCTGCGTAATCGTATCGCGCCCTGCGACACTTTCCACTAATCCATATCGCGACCGTCCATCTCGCTGAAACCGGCAATACTTCATTCCTAATCCTTCGTCTCTCTATGTGGGGACGGGTGCCTCACCTGTCCATTCGGAGCAAAGCTCCGAAAGTTTTATCTCTTCTTATAGCCCACAAATCTAAGGCACTAACTCACTCGCCTCGTCACTCTTAGCACTCTCATTCCCGCGCACATCCACAGCCGTAACTAAGTAGGTGTACTTATGTCCAGTGCTGACTTTATCGTCCTTATAACTAGGAACCAGCACGACCGCAGCGTTCAGTTTCACCACTACTCCGCCCTCATCCCGGCGATAGACATCGTATCCAGCCAGATCCACATCAGCATCCGGAGTCCACGTCAAATCCACAAATGGCAATTGCCCCGCGCCAGAAGCCACCGCTTGCACTCCCTGCGGCACCGCCGGAGGAAACACATCATGCGCCAGCACCGCCACCCGCGCGCTCGCGTCACCCAACACGGTCACCTTCTCCGGCAACAATGTAACTACGCGGATCGCATACTCCAGCGGCTTCTCCCACTCCATCGTAGTATCCACGCAATGAGTTTCCGTGCCCAAGGCAACCGAACATACCAGCGCCTGCGCATCGCTCCCACCCGCCGCGTAGCGCTCCACACGATACTCATATTTCCCGCCCGCTCCCGCCACGGGCTGCCACGCCAGCGTAACTCCCTCCGAGCCAATCTCGCCATGCAATCCGCCCGGCGCAGCCAACGCTGCCGCCGTTGGAACCTTCACCACATTCCCCAGCCCGGCGCTGCGGTCAAACTTGTTAGCCAACTCCACCGCATACACCGCCGCTCCTGCGGAATCCTGCTGCCACGCCGCTGGCAGCACATCCTCATAGGTCACCGCAACCTTCTGCGCGGCCTTGTCGTGTGTCCTGATTCCCAACTCCTCAGCCCGCAACGCCGCCGCCACCTCTCTGCACTCAACCATTGCCGCGCCCGCCGCCAAACCTCGGCAAATCCGCACCGGACCCCACGCGCGAAATCCTCCACCATCGGTCGCCGCATTGCTCAACGTAAAGTGCAGCACCACGCGATTCCCCGCACGCTCCGCTGTCAAATCACGCACCGGACGCACCAGCTCCAACTGCGGCGGCACCGGCGGCGCCGACTTAGCGCAGCCCGCCAGCAGCATCGCGCCCGCGACGCAAGTGCCAAGCGCCACTCGTCGCCAAAAAAATCTCGTGTGAAATCGTGAACCCCGACCGGACATAAACATAGATGCAGAGAACATCGAAGTCAGGCTATCACGCCATCAACTCCCGCACCGCCCCACCAAACACCTCCGTGTGCCTGTCCACATCCGCCTCATTCGTCTCCGGACACATCAGCGCCATATTGTGGAACGGCGTCAGCAGCACGCCCCGATTCAGCGCATACAAGTGCATGAACCGCTCCAGTTCAAAGTCCATCGCATCGTGCGCCTGTGTGCCATTCTTCGGACGCTCCTTCCCAAACAGATACTCAGCCCGGCAGCCCAGCCGCGTCACGTGCCATGGCACGCCAAACTCCGCAATCACCGCTTCCACTCCCGCCATCCAGCGCTCCGCCATCGGAATCATCTTCGCAAACGCCGCATCCGTCAGCACACGGTCCAGCGTCGCCCGCATCGCCGCTAATGACAGCGCATTCCCCGCCAGCGTTCCGCCAATGCCGCCCGTGTCGCAATCCTCCAGTCGCTGCCGCGCCAAGAATCGCTGCGCCACCTCCGCCGTAAATCCGTACACCGCCCCCGGCACCCCGCTGCCCACCAGCTTGCCCAGCACAAACATATCCGGATCAAGCCCTTCCGCCTGCTTGTATCCGCCCGGCCCGGCGCAAATCGTGTGCGTCTCATCATCAATCAGCAGCGTGCCGTACTTGCGCGTCAACTCGCGCAACGCCGCGTGGAACCCCGGCTCGGGATGCACAATCCCCACATTCGTCATCACCGGCTCCATCAGCACGCAAGCCACATCACCATGCGCCAGCTCGCGCTCCAGCGCCGCCACATCATTGAACTCCACCACCCGCGTCGTCACCGCCAGGTCCACAGGCGCTCCCATATTCCCCTGCCGCGCCCGCACCACGCCATCCGCACCCAGCGTGGCAAAACTCTCATCCACTGTGCCGTGGTAACACCAGTTAAAGACCAGCACCTTCGCACGCCTCGTAATCTCGCGCGCCATCCGGATCGAAAACCGGTTCGCATCCGTCGCCGTCAACGCAAACTGCCAATACTTCATGCCAAAGCGCCGCTGCAACTCCTCGCCCACCCCCACCGCATCCTCACACGGCAGCATAGTGGTCACACCCCGCCCCATTTGCCGCTGCATCGCCTCCACCGACGCCGCGGGCGAGTGCCCCGTCATCGCCCCCGTATCGCCCAGGCAAAAATCCACATACTCGCGCCCGTCCACATCGGCAAAGTGCGCCCCATGCGCCTCGGCCACAAACACCGGAAACCCACCCGCCCACTTCATCATCCAGTTCATCGGAACGCCCGCCAGCAGCGACCCCTGCGCCCGCTCAAACAGCGCCCGCGACTTCGGGTGCTCCGCCAAGAACCTCGTCTGCTCGCGCTGCATTAGCGCTGCCAATCGATCGCGTTCAATCTCCACCATGACCCTCTTCCTGTAATGGCTCCCGTTTCAGCATAAATCTTCCAACCGTGTCATCTTGAGCGTAACGGAGGAATCTCGCAACAGCGGGATTCCTCCGTGCAGTCGAAAGACCCCTACCCAGTAGCCTCAGCTAGCAGTGTTCAAGGCTTCCTACCAGCAAAGCCACTCACCAAGCACTTATCCTTTAGTCAAGCCTCGTAAAGTTTTCTCTATGTGACAGCCCAAGCCCTCGTCTAATAGTCCCGTGCAAATAGTCCCGTGCAAAATTATTTCTTTGCCAGCCAATCCGCTGCACTGCTGAATTCGTTCTAGCAATATCGCGCTGTTATCCTTAAATAAGGTTGTACGAATCCATAAGAGGTGATTCATGAGAGGCGAATTCGTGCTCAGAGTTTTCACGATTGCAGTAGCCGCCAGCCTGATAACAGGGCTGTCTCCGTCTAATACCATCACCATTTTCGCCGCCGACGCCGCCGCTCGATTCCCGCAGCTCACCTCCGAAAATATCTCCGGCAAAACCATGCGCCTGCCCGGCGACTTCGAGGGCGACCGCAACCTTCTCTTCATCGCCTTTCAACGCGAGCAGCAGAAAAATGTGGACACCTGGCTGCACGAGATCAGACGCTTCACCGAGCTCGACCCCAAGCTTCATTACTACGAGTTGCCCACCATCTCCCGGCTGAACGGTCTCGCACGCTGGTTCATCAACGGAGGCATGCGTCGCGGCATTCCCGATCAAGGGCAGCGCGACCGCACCATCACGCTCTATCTCGACAAGAAGCCGTTCCTCGAATCGCTTCACATCACCGATGAATCCCGCGTCTACGCCATCGTGGTGGATCGCCAGGGCAACGTCCTGTGGCGCGCCGAAGGCGACTTCGCGGAAGACAAAGCGCGCAGCCTCCGAGATTTTCTGCAACACAAGTAACACCTCCCATGACTGTGTAATCCCTACGAAGACAAGCGCGCCAACCCGACACCGCGTGGGTGCCCCACGTCTCGCGCTGTTCGAGACGTGGGTACGGGTCGTACCACCAACTCCCTGTCATCCCGACCGAAGCGAGCGAGCCACCCAGCGGCGAACGAGCGTAGTGGAGGGACCTTGTGTTCCGCTGACACCGCCACCTCTCGCAAGTCTTTCCTCTGCGCTTCTCCGCGCTCTCTGCGGTTAAGTTTTTTCGCGTTTACAATAACCTCATGCCCCAAACGCGCCGCATCCGTTCCACCACCGTCCTCGCCGTCCGCCGCGACGGCAAAGTCGCCCTCGCCGGAGACGGCCAAGTCACCCTCGGCGACACCGTCATGAAGCACAACGCCCGCAAGGTTCGCCGCATGTATCAGGAAAGGATCGTCTCCGGCTTCGCCGGATCCACCGCCGATGCCTTCAACCTGTTCAGCCGCTTTGAGACCAAGCTGGAGCAGTACCAGGGCAACCTCGGCCGCGCCGCCGTCGAACTCGCCAAAGACTGGCGCACCGACAAATACCTCCGCCACCTCGAAGCCATGCTCATCGTCGCCGACGCCGAACAAACCTTTCTGCTCAGCGGCCAGGGTGACGTCATCGAGCCCGACGGTGGCATCGCCGCCATCGGCAGCGGAGGCCCCTACGCCCAGGCCGCCGCCCGCGCCCTGCTCGAACACACCCCGCTCACCGCCCGTCAAATCGCCGAAGAAGCCATGAAAATCGCAGGCCGTATGTGCATCTACACCAACGAAAATTTCGTGATCGAAGAGCTGGGCTAGGCCTTAAACACGCCTCAGCAATAGCCTCCGGACGTTTCGCTTCCCGTGCAGTACCGCGAGAATCGAAACCGGACTCGTGCGTGGTTCGTAAATAATCAAATAGGAATAGAGCCGGACGAATAGAACTTCTTTCGAGGTTAAATCTAACCGGCGGTGGCCACGATTGGGAGCGTCCGCTAGCTTCTGAAATTCATCAAATAACTCTTTAACCACTCGATCAGCCGTTCGCAGTCCGGCCCGCTTTAGCAGGTACACCCACACAGAATGCACATCCGCAAGCGCTTCATCACTTAGCCGGAACGATCCCACCGCGAACTATCTCTGCCGGACCGGATCAACCTGTTGGCCTAGATATGCCGCCCGCATCTCCGCCAACTTATGCCGCGCTTGATCGGGCTCATACCCGCCACCCTCGGCGAGTTGCTGTAACGACCGTTCGATCTTTGCGTCTAACTCGTCCTTCTCTTCGGGTGTCCAACTCTCGTCGTCGTCTTGCGCTTGCAATGCGCGACGGAACACTTCCTCGACGCTTGAGAATGCGCCGCTGCGAATGCGCTTCTCCACCAGGGATTCCAAATCGGGCGGTATGTCGAACTTGATCACGCTTACCTCACTGGGCAGACCATCAGGCGATCCGCCCCTTCGCTAAGAATAGTATCGACCCAGAGCTTCGTCAACGGTACCGATCAGCGCGAACACCTGTCTTCTGCCGCACCTCAGAAGTACCTGCCCCTTGACGGCTGGCCCCTCAGCCCCGCCGCCTCCGTGCTATCATTTCCCCGTTATCCACCCTTCCTCCGAAGGAGCCGATTCCATGCCGCGCCGCCTCTCTCCACTCACGCTCCACATTCGCGAAACCCTTGCCACCCTCGCGGACGCCCATCGCTGGAACGTTCCCCTCGACGACGCCCGTGAACTTCGCCAAACCGAGCGCGCCGGTCTCCGCACCCGCCGCGAATTCCTGGCCACAGCTGGAGCCGCGCTGACAATCGCAGTCGCCAGTCGCCCGGCCCGCGCCGCATCAACATCCCGCATCATCGTAGTCGGCGGAGGCCTCGCCGGACTCCGCTTCGCCCACGCCATGTACTACAACAACGCACTCAAAACGACAGTCTACGAGGCCAACCCCTCGCGCAACGGAGGCCGCGTCTTCACCAATCGCGGCTACTTTCCCGGAGGCCTCATCGCGGAGCACGGCGCCGAATTCATCTCCAGCGAACACACTTCTATGCGCGCGCTCGCCGCGCAATTCGGCTGGCCCCTCGCCACCGTCAACGGCGGCTCCGAATCTTGCTGCAACGATGCTTACTGGCTCGACGGCTCTTCCTACACGCAGCACCAGCTCAACGCCGACTTAGCCGCCGCTCAGCCTACTCTCTGCGCCGCATATAACTCAGCCCCATTCCCGCAGACGTGGAACAACCACACCGCCGCCGCCGCGACGCTCGATAACACCTCCGCCCACGACTGGATCGAAGCCAACATAGCTGGCGGCACCGGCGGCAAGCTGGGCCGCATCATGCTCACCAGCCTGCTCTCCGAATACGGCTGCGAACCTGCAACACAGTCGGCGCTCAACCTTATCTACTTACTCGGAGGCCCCGGCGGAAGCGGGGGCGGCGGATTAGCTGGCACCGACGAAAAGTATAAAGTCGCCGCTGGCAACGATAAGATCGTCACCAGCCTGGTCAGTGCCCTACCCGCTGGAACTCTAAAGACCGGTTATGCGCTGATCAAGCTCGCCCTAAACTCTGATGGCACTTACACCTGCACCTTCCAGAAGGGAGCTTCCACGACCACGGCCATCGCCGATCACGTCATCCTCGCGCTGCCCTTCAGCCGCATCAAGTTAATAGACGTTTCGCAGGCAGGTTTCTCCAGCACCAAGCTACTCGCCATCAATAACTATGCCCTCGGCACTAATGCTAAACTCGCGCTCGGCATGAACACCCGCCCCTGGAGCGCACAGGATGGCTACTCCGGAGTCTGTTACTCCGACCCCGCCAGCTTCCAGCTCTGTTGGGACGCTTCCGTTTCGCAGAAAGGCCCCAAAGGAATCCTCGTGCAGTTTCCCGCAGGCACCGCCGGAGGCCCAAACGCCTTCCCCGGAGCCGCACCGCACGGCTCTACTGGAATCGCCACTTACGCAGCCAACTGCGCCACAGCCGCTAATGCCCCATTCCCCGGAGTAAGTACCGCCTACAACGGCAAAGCCTATCTCGACTGGTGGGCCACCGATCCCTATATCGGCGGAGCCTACGGCTGCTACCAGGCAGGACAAATCACTACCTTCTCCGGCATCGAGCCGGTAAAGGAAGGCAACGTCCACTTCTGTGGCGAACAAACCTCCGCCGAATTTCAAGGATATATGGAAGGCGCAGTCCGCTCCGCCGAATGCCTAAGCAACAACTGGCCCAATATGTAGCGGGAGACAGGAATGCTTCGCGCAATAGGTAGGGAACGTTAATGGAACACCGTCTCTGGCCCCGCCACAAACGGACTCACCACCCGCAACCCGTCTATTTCCTGCCCATGCTGCAAGTCCTCAGTTAGCAAGTAAACGCACCTCGCCTGCATCGCTGCCGCGACGATCATGGAATCCCAAAACGAAAATTGATAGCGGTCTTGGATCTTCCATGCCAACTCCAGACCTGCGTAACTCTGCGGAACCGGTCGCCACGCTTGTAACCGGCTCACTTGTCGTCGTGCGGCACACAGCGCGCCAGGATTCAATTTGCCCATCTTATTGCAGTATTCCTGTAGCACCTGAAAGCTGAGCCGTCCGCACCGTTGAGCCCACAACGCGTCCAGCCAAGCCAACGCACGCACACTCTTATCAGGCTCGCCTTCGTCCGCCGCGTAAAGCAGAACATTTGTGTCCACGAATACGCTAGCGATTGTGTGCCTCCTCGCGACTTGGATACTTGCCGTCTGTCTTCAATAGGGCAGGCTGCGCCATGAACTCACGCATGGAGCGTTCGTAATCGTCCGCCCCAGCCATCTCCCGCAGCACGATCTCCGCCATCAGTTTCGACACGCTGATGTCCCTTCGCGCCGCCTCCATCCGCGCCCACTTCGCCACATCCTCTTCCATCGTCACCGTCACATTCCGTAGCCGACGCTTCGCAGGCGCTGAACTCTTCTCTGGTGTCTGATCAATCTGGTGCTTCGTCGCCATAAACCGCCTCCCTACGCTATTTCAGTGTACCACGAATATATTGCAACACGTAGTCAGTGTTACACGAACACACGAATTGAGCCGCGACTCCAGACTCGGCGCCCCGCCGCATCCAATACTCCGACCCTGTAAACTGAAATCTCACGCCATTTCACAGCCGTTACTGGCAACTGGCAAACCGGGAACTGACAACTCTTATGGCCCTTTACCTGCCCGCATCCACCGAAGAAGAAAACCTTGGCCTCGACGACCTCACTCCGCGCGAGATCGTCGCCGAGCTCGACAAGCACGTCGTCGGACAAGCCGCCGCCAAACGCGCCGTCGCAATCGCACTGCGCAATCGCATGCGCCGCCAGAAGCTCACGCCGCAGCTTGCTGAAGAGATCATCCCCAAGAACATCATCATGATCGGCCCCACCGGCGTCGGCAAAACCGAAATCGCGCGCCGCCTCGCCAAGCTCGCCAACTCGCCGTTTATGAAGGTGGAAGCCAGCAAATTTACCGAGGTCGGCTACGTCGGCCGCGACGTCGAGTCCATGATCCGCGACCTCGTCGAAATCGCCATTGACATGGTGCGCACCGAAAAGCTCGAAGACGTCGCCGACAAGGCCGAGCTCAACGCCGAGGAGCGCCTGCTCGACCTCCTCTTCCCGCCGCCCGCGCCCCGTCCCGCTGACGACACTCAGCTCGCGCTCGATACCACCGCGTCCGACTCCGCCCTGCGCACCCGCGAAAAGCTGCGCACCCAGCTGCGCGAAGGCAAGCTCGACGAGCGCCAAGTCGAACTCGACGTCCGCGAGCGCAACATGCCCGTCTTCGAAATCATCTCCGGCCAGGGGATGGAAGACATGGACAGCAACTTCAAAGACATGCTGCCCAACATCTTCGGCCAACGCACCAAGAAGCGGAAGATGAAGGTCGCCGAGGCGTTCGAGTATTTGATTCAAGAAGAAGAACAGCGCCTGATTGATATGGATCAGGTGCAGCGCATCGCCGTCGAACGCGCCGAGCAAAGCGGCATCATTTTCGTGGACGAGATAGACAAGATCGCCGGCCGCGAAGGCGGCGGCGGGCCCGACGTTTCTCGCGAGGGCGTGCAGCGCGACATCCTGCCCATCGTCGAAGGCACCACCGTCAACACAAAATACGGCATGGTCAAAACCGACCACATCCTCTTCATCGCCGCCGGCGCCTTCCACGTCTCCAAGCCCAGCGACCTAATCCCCGAGTTACAAGGCCGCTTCCCCATCCGCGTCGAGTTACACTCACTTACAGAAGAAGACTTCCTGCGCATCCTCACCGAGCCTAAGTCGAGCCTCGTCAAGCAGTACACCGCGCTACTCGAAACCGAGGGCGTCAAGCTCGAGTTCACCGAAGACGCTCTGAAAGAGATGACGCGGTTCGCCTTTAAGGTCAACGAAAGCACAGAAAACATCGGAGCCCGCCGCCTCCACACCATCATGGAAAAGGTACTCGACAAAGTAAGCTTCGAAGCCCCCGACCTCAAAGACAAAAACGTAACCCTCGACGGCCAATACGTCCGCGACGTCCTAACCGACATCGTGAAAGACCAAGACCTAAGCCGCTATATTCTGTAAGGGGGAAGCTATCGTCGAGTAGGGAGGAAGTTGGGGGAGTTACCCTCTCCAAACGCCTAAGTTCTACCTGTGCGCCGACGTACTCCACGAAGTCCGACACCTCCGTGTCAATACTCTTTTGAAATAGCTCACTCGCTTCGGCTGCTTTTCCTTCGATCAGTGCTTCTTCGCCGAGGTAGAAATAAGCCTCACAACGTTGTTGGTTGTCTCTGAAAGGCTTGTCATTTCTGGCTGCGTCCAACACTTCCAGCGGCCGCTTGGTTCTCTTGAGAAGATCGATCACGGGACCTGGCCATTCGTGCAGATCAACTGTCCCTTCAGCCTCGGTTGAAGTGTCTGACACGGGATCTCCGAGCCGCAGCTTGGCCATCCTTAGCCAGATCAGGTTGTAGATCGAATGGGGATCAAGCTCAAGCGCTCGCATCAGGTCGCGCTTGGCTTCAGCATATCGGCCCAGATCAAAGAACAGCCGTCCGCGATGTGCAATGAAGGCCACATCGGTAGGCCTTTTTTCGACAACCTCCTCTAAGTCCCTAATCGCGAGCGTGGTTAGTCCTTTTTGCTCATAGGCACTCCCCCTAAGAGCGAGCGCAGGAAGTAAGCCTGCATCCATATCTAGAGCTGTCGTGAAGTCTTTGATCGCCAAGTCATAGAAACCAGCGCGCCTCAGCGTTTCGGCGCGATGCGCATAGAAAATGGCAGAGGTTGGGGCAAGACTAATAGCTTGGTCATCATCCTGAACGGCGCGGCGGTAATCGTGAAGGTTTCGGTAAATTTGAGCTCGATTCGAATAAGCGCCTGCAGAGCTAGGACTAAGTCGGATCGCCTCATTGACATCCTGGAGAGCCAACTCAAATTCTCCCCTTTTGTCATAAAGCAGCGCTCGGTCGTGGTAGACTTCCCAAAAGGTCGGTCGAAGCCGAATTGCCTCGGCGTAGTCGCTAAACGCCTCGTCGTCCTTTCGTTGCTGGTAATACACTTCTCCTCGAATACAAAAATATACCGCAACATCCGGCCGCAAACGTATCGCTTCGCTGAGATCACTCACGGCATCAGCGTAATCGTTTTGAAGAACGTGCAATACACTGCGCGTCCTGTATGCCTCTGCTAGGTTGGGATCCAAGGCGAGTGCTGCTTCAACGTCGGCGGCGGCCCTCGTGATGTCTTTCTTTTGGATAAGCACCCGCGCCCGGTTTGCGTGAGGGAGTGCCCATTCAGAGTTAACCTGGATGGCGTAATCTAGGTCGGAAAGAGCGCGGTCGAGATCCATTTTGGCGAGAAATGTGATTCCTCGGTTGTTCAAGGCCACTGAATGCCGTGGATCGAGGGTCAGCACTGTTGTGTAGTCCTCAATCGCGCGGTCATAATCCTGCATGTCAAGATACGTTCGGCCGCGGTTCATAAACCCTTCAGTTTCCCTCGGCTTCAGACGGATGGCTTCATCGAAGTCTTGCAGTGCCTGCGTATAGTCACTCTTGGCGAAATAGGCTTGGCCACGACGGTTCAGGGCATCCAGGTTGTTCGGATCAAGGCGCAGCACCTCGTCAAAGTCCGAGATCGCGAAGTCAGCATCTCCCCGATCCAGGTAAGTGTTGCCGCGGTTCAGCAGTGCTTCAAGGTGATCAGGCGAAATCTGAAGTGCCTGACTATAGTCAGAGACTGCCGGGTCGTACTGGCTCTTTGCTCGATAAGCATTCCCACGAGCGAACAAACTGGATTCGATCTGCTGATCCGTGAATCCTCCGGCGGAGATCACAGACGTGCAGTCCTCAATCGCAGAATCAGGGTCGGCGATAGATTCGTCGTGGCACTTTTGCACGTCGCCAATGCTTTGCGCCCGTAGCGGACACAGCGCGGCGATGGAAAACAACAAAACAAAGACAGCGCGACCCATTTCTGTATCCTGCCTCTAATGCAGCCCGATGACGGTGCGCGGTACCGAGGGCTGCTTCGCCAAGATCATCTCATAGTTCCGGTGGATAGCAACAATAATAGGCCCAGCCCTGCTGATGTCCCCTACGCCGTGAGCTTCTCCAGCCGCTTCAGCGTGTCAGGATACTTCTTCACCAGCAGCAGCGTAGCCGCCCCTGCCCCCTCTTCTCCAGTGTCCGCTCATGGATCTACAGTGCCGCAAAGCAGCCGCAGTCGAGACGCGATTCGGGTGCTCTTGACTGCCATCGCTCATGCCGCGCATCATAATCCTATGCAGCTGGCAAATCGGCAATCCGTGTTGGAAGCTCTCCGCACTCACGAAGCAACGCTTCGCGACGCAGGCGTGGTGCGTCTTTCCGTCTTCGGCTCGGCCGTGCGCAATGAGGCACGCCCCGACTCCGATGTTGACCTGCTGGCTCGATTTGACGATGGCCGCGCGCTATCCCTTCTAGACGTAATTCGCGTCCAGAACCAACTTTCCGAGTTGCTCGGTCGTCCCGTGGATTTGGTGGAGGAGGGCACGCTCCGTCCCCGCGTCCAGGCCCGCGTGGAGCAAGAGGCTGTCCTTGCCTTCTAGCGATCCGGTGCAGCGTTTTCAGGACATCGCTGACAATATCGCGCGCATAGAACGCTTTACCAGAGGCATGTCGCTCGCAGATTTTGAGGCCAACGAACAGGCGCTCTTCGCCGTTCAACATGCATTGTTGATCATCAGTGAAGCCGCTCAAAAGCTTGGCCCGCTGGCTGTTGAGTTGTGCCCAAACATCCCGTGGCCGGAACTGCGTGGACTGGGCAATCGTTTGCGCCACGAATACGATCAAATCAACGTAGAACGTCTTTGGCTGGTGATTCAGCGTGATCTGCCGTCGCTCAAGGTCGGGGTAGAATTAGCCCTCGCGCAGCTTGAAGGCTAAACTACTTCATCAGATCCCTATGCAATCCCTACTCCAATTCGCCAGTAACATCGCCGTCCCGCTCTGGGTGCTGGGATTCGCGCTCCTCATCGTCATCGGCGCATTCTGGCAGATAAGGCGCGCGCAGATCGCCATCCCCGGGTGGGCGTTTTCAGCGGCACTGGCTGCTATCGTCCTTTTCGGATTCTGCCCCTTCGCCGCCACCCGTTATCTGGAATCGCAGGGCATCCACTATGTCGCACTCGAGGTGCTCGACCCCAACGGCCACCGCGTCACCAACGCAGCCGTCAATGCAAGCATCCCCGGCGACCTGCAAAAATCCGGCAACGGATGGAAGCTCCGCATCCCGCCCGAGAATCTTCCTGCAGACCGCAAAGTGACCTTCTCGGCTGCGCAGGATTCCGCCCAACTCGCCGGCGCCAAAACCATCGCGCTCGGCTCGGACTATTTTCCCTCCGCCACCATTCAGCTCGTGAATCTGCCGCCCGCAAAAATCCGCGGCATCGTTCTCGACAAAGACGGCAAACCCGTCGCGGGCGCGTTCATCACTCTGGTGGACTACCCCACCATCGCCACCAGCGGCCCCGACGGCACCTTCGAAATCCCCACCCACGCCAGCGCCGATCAGGCGATTACCGTCCGCGCACAAAAGGGAAGCACGTCCACCGCAACCTCCGGCACTGTAGGCGAAAAAATCACCCTCCGCTTCCGCCAGTAAAATTAAGGCAGCGCCCAGCCTGATCAGAATGTTGTTGTATCGGCTATTGGGGAAAATTTCGCATGAACATCGCGAAGAGAATGAAGAAACTAATAAGAATAAGAAAGAGATTGGTGCCCCACACTAGTCCGCGCATTTTGCGGACTAGGGTGGAATGAATAATCTCCGAAGTACCTACCCGACCACGTCCCCCACTCCCACAAACTCCCGCCCGCCCAGCACCTTATATCTCCGCAAGATACGCTCCGTCGCGTCCACCGACTGCCCCCGATCCGCACCCATCCCCTTGTGCCCGCCATCATGCAACAAGATCAAATCTCCGCCCAGCGAAGCTGCACTTTCATGTCGCGCCACCTGCCGCATCACCTTCTCTTCAATCGCCGCGCCCGTGGTCGCACTCCAGTCATATCCCGTCACGTTCCACATCACAGGAGTCAGCCCCAGCTCGCGCGCAATTCGCAGCGTACTCGGCCTTCGTCCGCCAAACGGAGGCCGGAACAGCACCGGCATCTTCCCCGTCGCATCCGCAATCGCCGCCGAGCAATCGCGCAACTGCCGCCGCGTCTCCGCCGCCCCACAAAAAATCAGGTTGGGATGATCCCACGTATGATTCCCCACTTCATGCCCCGCCGCCACCACCGCCCGCACCAACTCCGGACGCTGCCGCACATACCTCCCAATCACAAAAAATGTCGCCCGCACCTCATGCCGCGCCAGAACCTCCAGCAACTGCGGCGTCCAGGCCTCATTCGGACCGTCGTCATACGTCAGCACCATCCGCCGCGCGCCCTCAGCGGAAAGCGCCCGTGTCACCGTCCGTCCATACCACTGCGACTCCGGCGCCATGGCGTGATATCCCGCCGCCACCGCGCATCCCAATCCGCCCGCCGCAATCGCAATCTCGCCAATCATGCCTGTGATTCTACCGTGCGCCAACCACTTCATCTTCAACCGTGTCATCTTGAGCGTAGCCAGGAATCCCGCCACAGCGGGATTCCTGGCGTAGTCGAAAGACCCCTACCCTCCACACTCCACCACCGATCTTCAACCCTCCTGCCGCTGGCCGCACTTGCCAACCAAAGACCGGCAACTGGCAACCGGCCCCCTGCAACTTCTTTCCTCCTTGTTTCCCTCAGGCCCAACACGCTATGCTTTTGCCTACACTCGCTGACTCCCCATGGCCAAGCTCTTCGAACTCCCCCGATACATCGCCATTGAAGGCCCCATCCGGGTCGGCAAGTCCACCCTCGCCCGCGTGCTCGCCGAGCGCATGAACGCTCAGCGCGTCGCCGAGCCAGAGGTCAATCCTTTTCTCGCCCCGTTCTATGAAGGCGATCCCGGTGCCGGATTCGCCGCGCAGATGACCTTCCTCGTCCGCCGCTTCGAGCAGCTCAAGGCACTCGACGTCGGCGGCACCTCGCAAAAAGTCGTCATCGCCGACTACATCTTTGAAAAGGACAAGCTCTTCGCCTGCCTCAACCTCAACGACGCCGAGCTCGACACCTACAACCGTTACTACGAACACTTTCGCAAGCAGATCCCCGCGCCCGACTTAGTCATCTATCTACAGGCCTCGCCCGACGTGCTAAAAAAGCGCCTGCGCAAAAAGAACGCCCCCGGCGAACGCGCCCTCAGCGACGCCTACCTCGAAGAAGTCTCCAAGGCCTACGAACATTTCTTCTTCCACTACTCCGCGTCCGACCTGCTCATCGTCAACACCAGCGAGATAGACTTCGTCGAACGCAACCAGGACCTGCAAGAGTTACTCAACAAAGTAAGCGAACCCATCCACGGCACCCAGTACTTCCTCCCCCTCGGCGGCGGAGACGCACAGAACTAGCAGCACCGAAACCGCACTTTGGTAGGTAGCCCTAATCGCTTGATTCTATTGCGTTTGCTAGTTTGGCGAGGCACAGCCTGGCATGCGGCTAGGCTGCAAGCTTCACAGTTGTACTGAATTGCTCAGCAAACCCCACCAAGAGACTCCTAGCATCATCCATAGGGTCGGGAACCGTGCGAAAGTCCAACGCAAGTGGCCTCTTGCTCGATTACTCCGAAATTTGACGCATGTCAACTGCACCTTGCAACCTGTCTATGACCGCTGTTTACACAATCCTCTTGATTGACAGCGATCCGTCCCACGCTGCGGTGTTTCATGAAGAAGTTCGGAAGCTGGAGAAAATGCCCTTCCGCGCCGAGACTGTTACAACCCTAGCCAAAGGTATTGCCCGCTGCCAGAGGGAGGCCGTCTGGGCCATCTTCCTGAACCTCTCTTTGCCAGACAGCGATGGTGTCCGCACTTTCACCGAATTGGCATCAGCCGCTCCTGCCGTCCCCATTCTCATTCTTGGACGGGTTGAAGATGAAGGCCTCGCCTTGCAGGCGCTGAGGCTCGGTGCAAAGGACTACATCCTGGCAAACCATTTCGATCCCTACTCGATCCAGCGGGCTATTCGCAACATGTTGGAGAGAGAAACGGCGGAGGAGGTGCTCTTTGGCGAACGGGAGCGAGCACGAGTCACGCTCGACTCCATCGGTGATGCCGTACTCAGCACCGACCTCTCCGGGCATGTCCGCTATTTGAATCGGGTGGCGGAGAAGATGACGGGCTGGACGCGCGCCGAAGCAACTGGTAAGCCATTGATAACCGTGCTTGAACTGGTAGATGGGGAGACACGGCTCCCCTGTCCGAACCCGATGCAACAGGCAACCGAGCGTGATACACCCTCCGGTCTCACCCCGAACTGCATCCTCATTCGGCGCGACGGCTTAGACTGCGCCATCGAAGATTCCGTTGCTCCAATCCATGACCGGCAAGGAATGGTGGCAGGAGCAGTGATCGTCTTCCGCGATGTCTCCAAAGCCCGAGCGACGGGCATCGAAATGTCGTACCTCGCCCAGCACGATGTATTGACCCGTTTGCCGAACCGGCTCCTGTTCAAGGATCGTCTCAGCCAAGCCATCGCCGCATCCCACCGCAGCGCGACGCAGGTGGCAGTTCTCTATCTGGACGTAGACGACTTCAAGCGCATCAATGACAGCCTCGGCCATGCCATGGGCGACAACCTGCTTCAGTCCATTTCGCAACGTCTGCTCACCGCGGTGCGTGCGTCCGACACCGTAAGCCGCCACGGTGGGGACGAGTTTGTGATTCTGCTATCGGAACTGGCGTCACCCGGCGATGCCGCTGCAATGGCGTCGAGAATCCTCGAGATACTCGCCGCGCCCCATGATATTGCAGGAAACAGCCTCCATGTCACGGTGAGCATCGGAGTCGCCATCTTCCCGCACGACGGTGAAGATGCTGAAACCCTGATCGCGAATGCGGATTGCGCACTCTACCAGGCCAAAGAAAATGGTCGGAACTGCTATCAACTATTCGAAAGACACATGAATGTCCTGGCGGACCGCCGCAGGTCTATCACCGAGGACCTGCGCTATGCACTGGATCGCAACGAGTTCGTGATGTACTACCAACCCAAGGTCAGCCTCGCCACCGGTAAGATCGCAGGAGCTGAGGCACTGGTTCGCTGGCACCGGCCTGGCAGGGGTTTGGTTGGCCCGCTCGATTTCATTTCCCTCGCGGAAGAGTCTGGCTTGATGATTCCTATCGGCCAGTGGATCCTGCGCGAATCGTGCCGCCAGGCGAGTGAGTGGCACGCACAGGGCTCGAGCGAAATCCCGATCTCGGTCAATGTGTCCGCAGTCGAGTTCCGCAGCGACGCGTTTCTCGAAGGCGTACGAATCATTCTCGAGGAGACCGGGCTGCCCCCGTTCCTGCTCGAGCTTGAGTTGACCGAAACTGTATTGATGCGGAACGTCGAGTTCATTCTTCCCGTACTCCATGAGCTCCGGGCGATGGGGGTTCGTTTGGCCATTGATGACTTTGGCACCGGGTACTCCAGCTTGAGCTACCTGCGGCGCTTCCCGATTGATACCCTCAAGATCGACCGGTCCTTTATGCAGGATGGCAACGCCGACGCCAGCAGTGCTGCGATTATCGGAGCTGTAATCAACCTCGGCAAAAGCTTGGGCCACCACGTGATTATCGAGGGAATTGAGAGTTTTGAACAGATTGAACCCCTCGTTGCGGTCGGCGCAGACGAAGGGCAGGGCTTCTACTTCAGTCGGCCAGTGAACCCCGCGGAGTTTGCAGATCTCCTGAGTGGCCAGGCAACCCTGCCGGACTCCGCTTTCGTCCATTTACATAACCACTCCGCGCTCAAGGCCGTGAGCAGTCCAATCTAGTGCGGTCGTAAGGCTTCGGTCGTAGGTCGGGCCGAAACCCCTTGCCCAAAATCCCGGCCCAAATCCCCGCCCCCTTGCCGAAATCCCCGCTTACGACTAAACTCAACCTCGGCTCATCTGTATTTGTGAATTCGTTCACACCGTGAGCGCACAGGCTCTATCCGCTAGCCGGAGGGGCACTGGAGGGCACCATGAGTTTCACCCCCGTAGTTCCTAACAGCGTCACCCCCATCGGTGAGCCTCGCCGCAAGGTCACCACCGCCACCCTGCGCGAAAAGAAGTTTCGCCGCGAACCCATCACCTGCCTCACCGCCTACGACTACGCCTCCGCGCGCCTGGTGGATGAGGCTGGCATTGATGTGATCCTCGTCGGCGACTCGCTCGCCATGACGGTGCTCGGTTACGACTCCACCCTGCCCGTCACGCTCGACGAGATGCTGCACCACACCCGCGCCGTGCGCCGTGCCACCAAATACGCGCTCGTCATGGGAGACATGCCCTACGGCACTTACCACGACAATCTGGACACCGCCGTACACAACGCCTCGCGCTTCCTTAAGGAAGCCAGCGCCGAAGCGGTCAAGATCGAAGGCGGAGCCAAGCGCGTCGAACTGATTCAGCGCATGCTCGACGCCGAAATCCCTGTCGTCGGCCACATCGGCCTCACTCCGCAATCCATCAACGTCATGGGCGGATACAAAGTGCAAGGTAAGTCGCTCGAAGGAGTAGATTCGCTGCTGCGCGACGCCATAGCGCTCGACCGCGCCGGAGTCTGCGCCCTCGTCCTCGAAGGCATCCCCCGCGAAGTCGCCGCCATGATCACCGCCGAAGTAAGCACCCCAACCATCGGCATCGGTGCCGGTCCCGACTGTGACGGCCAGGTGTTAGTCTTCCACGACTTACTCGGGATGACGTTCAGCCCGCCCGCTAAGTTCGTCCGCCGCTACGCTGACGCAGCCGCGCTCATCAGCCAGGCAGTAAGTGAGTTCAAGGCCGACGTGGAGACCAAGCAATATCCGTCCGAAGCCGAATCCTACCACTTGCCCGAAGAGACTAAGTTGGCCCTGGAAGAAACCCGCGCCAAACGCGTTCGCACGCTATAAACTTCGACGGAATTGTAAAAAGATGTGGGTGCCCCACCCTCGCGACGCAGCCGTATCGCAGCGCTAGGGTGGGATGCGAGGAACCCCGCTGAACGAAGGCGACACCCTACCACTGGCAACTGAGAACCGGCAACTGGCAACCCCCACATGCACATCCTCCGCACCATCGCCGAAACCCGCACCGCACTCTCCGGTGCCCCGCACCCGCTGGGCCTCGTCCCCACCATGGGCGCGCTGCATGAAGGTCACCTCGCCCTCGTCCGCGCCGCGCGCGCGCGCTGCGCCACGGTAGTAGTTAGTATTTTCGTGAATCCGCTACAGTTCGGCCCGCACGAAGACCTCTCTCGCTACCCCCGCCCCTTCGACCGCGACTGCGAGTTACTCGAACGTGAAGGCGTAGACTACATCTTCGCCCCCACCGCAGAGGAACTAATTCCGCCCGACGCCACCACCTTCATCGAAGTACCCGGCCTCAGTGACCGCCTCGAAGGCGCATCACGCCCCGGCCACTTTCGCGGAGTCGCCACCATCTGCGCCAAGCTATTCCACATCGTGCAACCCAACTTCGCCTACTTCGGACAAAAGGACGCACAACAATGCGCCGTTCTACGCCGCATGGTGCGCGACCTCAATTTCCCACTTGACTTAGTCATCTGTCCCATCGTCCGCGAGCCCGACGGCCTCGCCCTAAGTTCGCGCAACGTATATCTCGATTCTGCCCAACGCCAGCAAGCTCTCGGCCTGCATCGCGCACTACAATCCATCGAAACGCATTTCGTCGCAGGCGAGCGCAATGTAGATTCGCTCCTCGCTGCCGGACGCGCCGAATTCGCGCGCGAACCGCAAGTCCAACTCGACTACTTAGAGTTAGTGGATCCAGATACCTTCGAGCCCCTCACTGCAATAGAAGGAAACTCGCCCAGCTGCATAACCGGCCTGGCAGTAGTCGCCGCACGAGTCGGCACCACCCGATTGTTAGACAACCTGCTCTTGACTTAGAATCAGAGTGTCTTTCTCCGTGCCTCCGTGTCTCCGTCGTAGGTTTATCCCCGATTCAACCACTTAGGCCCACTCAAGTACCCACTCCCCGCCACCACATACCGATACTTCCAAGTCGCAGCTTCCCCCTCAGTTACTCCAATCCGCGTCGTCTCCACCACTCGCTCTACCTCGAACCCATCCTCCCCAATCCATAGCCCCGACTCGCGCTCAAAGTACTTCTTCCCATTGTGCTTCGGACGCGTCACCCCCAGCGCCTCGCACATCCGCCCTGGCCCCGCCGTCAACTGCGCCAGCGACTTCTCACTTCCATCCACTTCCACATCCCGTGCCCGCGTCATCGCTGCAATGCCCGCCAGCGGCTCCAGCGCGCGAAACAGCACAGCATTCGAAACTCCTTCACGCTCGCAACTCACGTTCATACAAAAGTAGCGGCCATAAATCAGGTACACATACGCATGTCCCGGAGGCCCAAACATCACCGCATTGCGCTCCGTCATCCCGCGATACGCGTGCGATGCCGGATCGCTCGCCCCCATATACGCCTCCACCTCCACCAACCGCCCCGCCCGCAAATTCCGCCCGCTGCCGCATACCAGCACCTTGCCCAACAAGTCTCGCGCCACCCGCATCGCGTCCCGCAAGTAGAACTCCTGCGACAACACCCTAACCCGCTCCATCTCGAACTCCGCATCCTGCTTCCGCCCCCGCATAACCCTCCCATCCCAACACGCCCGTGTGTCATCCCTTGTGTTTTCCTGTGGTGGAGAGGATTGAAGCCGGGTGCCCCATGTCTCGCGCTGTTCGAGACATGGGAGCCCAACCCAACACAACTCGCGCCCTACCCTCGCCTTCCCTCAACCCCGCCAAAGGTTTATCCTTAGCTCTTTCCCGGAATCGCCGGGTGCCCCACGTCTCGCGCTTTTCGATACGTGGGAGCCTCAACTCAACACGCGCCATGCGCCTTTCGGATTTTTAGAATACTGAGGAATTGTATGCGGAATCTTGTTGCACTCTCACTGATCGCGCTCAGCCTGGTTCTCGCGCCCGCACTCCGCGCCGCCACTCCAGCCATCCCCGCCGGAACCGAAGTCAGCATCCGCGTCAACGCCGAACTCTCCTCCGGCAAGGCCAAAACCGGAGACGCCTTCGACGGCACCCTCTCCAAAGACCTCGTCATCAACGGCGACACTCTCGCCAAAGTCGGCGACCCCGTCACCGGAACCGTCTCCTTCGCCAAGTCCAGCGGACGCCTCAAGAACTCCGGCCGCATCTCGCTTCGCCTCGCGACCATCAACGGCGCGCCCGTCACCAGCAACACCATCGGTCGTCGCGGTAAAGGCCACGCCGTAAGTAACGCCGCCAAAATCGGCGGAGGCGCCGTCGCCGGAGCCGTCATCGGAGGAGTTACTGGAGGAGGCACAGGTGCCGCCATCGGTGCCGCCGCCGGAGGCGCAGCTGGCACCGCCGCAGCCGCCGCCACAGGCAAAGAAGAAGCAGTAATCCCCGCCGAAGCTCAGCTCACCTTTAAGGTGGGTAGTAAAACGGAGTAGCGACCGAAAATGTTATGTTAGATAAGTCACTTGGGGGGTATATGGACGAGAAGAAGACATTTCAATACGAAGGGCGAAGCGTTTCTGGTGAGGGAGTCGATTTTGAATCCAAGGGTGAGCACTGGAACCATTACGACCTGGCCGATGGCTCTACCGTCAAGGTAAAACTTGTCCTGCTTGATGCCATTCGCTTAGATGAGTTCAACGAAGCTGGCGATCCGATATACCAATTTGCCTCCCAGCAGATCATTGGTGTACAGGCTGCGCCAAATCTTAGGAAAAGGACTCAATAGGTTTTAGACATGTTTATCGCAGAAGCCGCCATATCCCTTGTCCTCGCTAGTTCTCCGGCCCGGAGAAATGCTGGCATTCACAACGTCAAGCTCGACTCACGGGTCTGTGGACTGATCTGGCGGGGAGATGCGTCCGTCGAAGCCCAAGTGCATACCGCTGACAGTATTGAGATTGCCCTCGCCAAGGATCTTTCTACCGTTTCTGATGTGGCTCACGTCGTTCTGGAGCGAGTAGAGGGATCATTGCTTGTTTGGATAATCGCTCGAGACCCTGACGCGAGCGCAAGATGGCAGATTTATCAAAAAGAAATGGATATCATCGAAGGCTTCCCTGACATTGAGTTCGACTTCAATCTAATCGCGTCGCAAGGCCGGGAATTGCAGCAGCTAATGTCTGCGGGCGGGGTTGTCTACTCACACACTGGAGAATAGAGTGCCGAGCAGAGCAGATCACATATCGAAAGCTGAAGATAACCAGCAGTTTGCACTTTCATTGGTGTTGGACAACAAGGCTCGTATAGAGTGGGCGCTCATTGCGCTATTTTACTCTGCGATGCACTATGTTGAGGCCTACCTGGCTCCGGGCGTACACTTGCGTAGCCACACTACCCGAGACAAATTTGTAGCATCCGACTCAATCCTCCGAAAAGTTTATAAGGAGTACCAAGACTTGAAATTTTTTGGCTACAACTCGAGATACGAGATCTGTAATTTCAAAGCATCGGATGTTTCTCCAATAGCCACGACCTACCTTGACAAGATCAAGAGTGCCGTAGCACCGCACCTCTAGAGCGACTTCAGCCCCGGTCCATCGCCGCATTCGCCAACCCGTCCGCCACCCGATTCTCCGCGCAGTACGCGTCGAAGCCCAAAGTGATTTCCTCCTGTGCCCCTCCGTGCCTCCGTGGTGGATGTGCTCTACCCGAAACCCGAAACTATCTTTTCATCCCTTTATCCATAGCCGCATTCGCCAATCCATCCGCCACGCGATTCTCCCCGCGCAGCACATGACGAATCTTGAACCAGTCCAGCCGCTTCACCATTCCCTGCGCCTCGGCCCACAACTCTTTCAGCACCGGATGCTTCACCTTATACACTCCGTTCATCTGCTTCACCATCAGCTCACTGTCACTGACAACCTCCAGCGCCGAGCACTTATGTTCCAGCGTATACCGCAATGCCGCCAGCAAGCCGGAGTATTCCGCGAAGTTATTCGTCTGATGGCCAAGATACTCACTTAGATCGGCGACCTTCGCGGCCGTCTCGTCGCGCACCGCCACCCCAAATCCCGCAGGCCCCGGATTTCCCCGCGCCCCGCCATCAATAAACGCCACCCAATGCTGCTTGGGCTTGTTGGCCAGCTTCTTGCCCAAAGGCGTCAGCCTGAACGCAGGCGAGCCAACCACTTCCGGCTTACTCGCTCCTCCAAATAAACTACCGCTAAATTCGTCCTTCACGCATACCTTTCTTCGTGCCCGTATCGCCCCCGCGGGACTCGCATCTATGTCAACTTTACCCGGCACTTACGTACCAGGCTTTCGCCTACCATCCCGCGGCGGGACTAACACCTCTAAAAATATTTTTCTCTGTGCTCCTCTGTGTCTCAGTGCCTCTGTGTGCGCCTTAGCTTTTCCTACCAAGCCCCGTCACCACCGGGCACCTAACCCAATGCCCTCTCCCCACTTCCACTAACTCCGGCATCTCCGTCGCGCACGTCGCGACGCGCACCCCACACCTCGGCTCAAACGGACATCCCTTTGACAATAATGCGCTCACGTTAAGCCCCGGCACCGAACCTTCCATCGTAGCCAGCGGCTCGCCACGCCGCGTCCGCATCGTCGGCACACTCGCCAGCAGCCCCTTTGTATAAGGATGCGCGTAAGAAGACGATGCCCCAGCAAATAGCTGTTCCCGCGTCGCCATCTCCACCACACACCCGCCATACATCACGGCGACGCGATCCGCCACCCTACTTACTACCGCTAAGTCATGCGAGATAAATAGCATCGCCAGTCCATGCTTCGCGCGTAACTCGGCGAGTAACTCTAGTATCTGCGCCTGGATCGTCACATCCAGCGCAGTCGTAGGCTCATCCGCAATCAGCAGCGCCGGACGATTCACAATCGCCATCGCAATCATCACTCGCTGCCGCATCCCGCCACTTAGCTGATGCGGATAGTCCCGCGCCCGCTTCTCCGGCTCCGGCAACGCCACCTCGCGCAACGCTTCAATCGCACGCGCCCACGCCTCGCGCTTACCAACCCCCGCATGCGCCAGCACCGCCTCCGCCACCTGCTCCCCCACCCGCATCACCGGATTCAGCGCCGTCAACGGCTCCTGAAAGATCATCGCCACCCGCCGCCCCCGCAACCGCCGTAGCGAAGCCGCATCCATCCCCACCAACTCCCGCGCACCTTCTTCAGAAGCACCGCCCACATCCAGCAGCACACTCCCACTCACCCGCGCTTCGGGCGGTAACAACCCCATCAGCGCCAGGGCCGTAACGCTCTTGCCCGAACCCGACTCCCCCACCAGCCCCAGTACCTCACCCGGCGCAATGGCAAAGCTCACGCCACGCACGGCCGCGGCCATCCGCCTGCCCCCAGCGACGGACGCGCCGCCCACCGGAAACTCGATCGTCAGGTCGTTCACTTCCAGCAGATTGCCAGGCACAGTCACGACTTGCATCTTATCAATCCCCACCCAAGCATGGCTTTTCCAACGCTTTCCAGGCTTCCAAAATCTTTCTACGCAACCCCCACTTACCAAAGGTCACCCTCTTTTGTGCATCCAGCTACTCCACTCCTTCGTCACCCCAGAATGCAGTCATTCGGTCACGATGTAGCTGTAGTACATCTTCGGGGCGATGCTTTAAAACATTTATGTTTATGTCGTAGATCGGGAAGTTGATGAAGAGTTCCATCGACCTCATGGCCCCGGCCAACGCAACGATATCCCAATGAAAGTGCAAACCGTACGGGTCAAGGACACACAACGCTCTGCGACGGTCTTCGTACTTAAATCTGGGCATTACTTGATCGACGAGGACGGTATTGCAATCCCCGGCATGGACGTGTACATCCTTCCGATCTCCAGCCAACTTCTTTAAGTTGTCGGTGCGGTCGCCGTCAAGATCAATGAAGTGGTATTCCCTAAACGGAGGCTGGACCAACAGGGCGTTGAGTGGGCTACCTGCGACGAAGTCTCTATTCCTCTTTGACCAGTGGTATCCTGCTCCAGCAAAAGCATCAATGTATCCGTGATATAGGCCGGACTGTTGGGCTAGAATTTTCGAATACTCCGCTGCATAGCGCTGCAGGATCTCCAGCTTGACTTCCGACCAGGGGCCGACCTCATCAATTTTCAGCATACCTTGTAGATTCGCTTATCCTTCGCCAGTGTGACACGGAATTCTTAAAAGCGCAATAGCTAACTTCACAACCCACCCCCTTACAGCGGTATATTCCCATGCTTCTTCCGCGGATTCACATCTCGCTTATTCGCCAGCATCTCCAGTGACTGGATAATCTTCTTCCGCGTGTCTCGCGGACGGATCACCGCATCCACATATCCCCGATCCGCCGCCACATACGGATTCGCAAACCGATCGCGAAACTCCTCGACTTTCTCCGCCCGCAGCGCGGCTCTTGCCTCGGCCGTCTCAGCCTTCGCCAAGTCCTGCTTGTAAACAATGTCCACCGCGCCATCCGGCCCCATCACCGCGATCTCTGCCGTCGGCCACGCATAGTTCACGTCGGCGCGAATATGTTTCGACGCCATCACGCAATACGCCCCGCCATAAGCCTTCCGAGTAATTACCGTAATCTTCGGCACCGTCGCTTCGGCAAACGCATAGAGTAACTTCGCCCCATGCCGAATAATTCCGCCATACTCCTGCTGCGTGCCCGGCAAAAACCCCGGCACGTCTTCCAGCGTAATCAGCGGAATATTAAAACAGTCGCAGAAGCGAACAAAGCGCGCACCCTTTACGCTGGCATTGATGTCGAGCACTCCGGCCAGCACCGCCGGCTGATTCGCCACAATCCCTACCGGCTGTCCATTCATCCGCGCAAACCCGACGACAATATTCTTCGCATAATGCTCGTGGACTTCAAAAAAGTAACCCTCATCCACTATCCCGTGGATAACATCTTTTATGTCGTAAGGCTGGTTCGACGCGTCCGGCACGATCCTATCCATCGTCGCATCGCCGCGATCTGCCGGATCGCTACACGCCTTGCGCGGCGGGTCGTCCAAGTTATTCGATGGCAGAAAGCTCATCAGCTCACGAATGCTCGCCAAACATTCCGCATCCGTCGGCAGCTGAAAGTGTGCCACTCCACTTATCTCATTGTGAGTAGTCGCGCCACCTAACTGTTCCTTAGTTACTTCCTCATGCGTCACCGTCTTAATTACATCCGGCCCGGTGATGAACATATAACTCGTATTCTCCACCATAAAAATAAAATCAGTAATCGCCGGCGAGTACACCGCGCCGCCCGCGCACGGCCCCATAATCGCGGAAATCTGCGGCACCACGCCGCTATAAATCGTGTTGCGCAAGAAGATGTCGGCATAGCCAGCGAGCGACGCTACGCCTTCCTGAATCCGTGCTCCGCCCGAATCATTCAGCCCAATCACTGGCGCACCCACCTTCGCCGCCATGTCCATAATCTTCACAATCTTCGCCGCGTTGGTCTCGCTAAGCGACCCGCCAAACACGGTAAAGTCCTGCGCAAACACGAACATCAACCGCCCATCAATCTTGCCGTAGCCGGTGATAAATCCATCGCCTTCATACTTCTGCTCGGCCATGCCAAAGTCCGCGCAGTTGTGGGTGCGCAGCTTATCACTCTCCTCAAACGACCCTTCGTCCAGCAGCAAATCCAGCCGCTCACGCGCCGTCAGCTTGCCATCCCGATGATGTTTTTCAACCCGCGCAGCTCCGCCACCCGCCTCAGCCGCCGCATTCCTTCGTGCCAGTTCTTCCAGCTTTTGTTGAATATTCATGACGAAAGAATTATAGCGAGGCGACCGCATTTATCATGGAGCCTACCCATGATCACCATCGTTTCCGGACTCCCCCGCTCAGGCACTTCCCTCATGATGCAAATGCTCGTCGCCGGCGGCCTCGCGCCCCTCGCCGATGGCGAACGCGCCGCCGACGTGGACAACCCCCGCGGCTATCTCGAATGGGAGCGCATCAAAACCCTGCCCCAAGACCCCGATTGCATCGCCGAGGCCGAAGGCAAAGTCGTCAAGGTCATCTCACAACTGCTGCTCGCGCTGCCCACCGGGCACGACTATCGCATCATCTTCATGCAGCGCCCGCTCGCCGAAGTTCTCAAATCGCAAGACGAGATGCTGCGCCGCCGCCACACCTTCGACCCCAACGTGGACCGCGCCGCCATCACCAGCGCCTTCCAGAACCATCTTTATGAAGTGAATCTCTGGCTGAACGCCCAGCCGCATGTCAAGGTCTGCCGCGTCAACTACCATGCCGCCCTGCGCCAGCCGCAAGAGACCGTCGCCAAAATCGCCGAGTTCCTCACCGAAGCCAACCCAACACTCACACTCGATCAGCCCGCCATGCTCGCCCAGGTAGACCCAACCCTCTACCGCAATCGCAAAGACGCGCTCGATAAGTAGGGGCAAATCATGACTCGATGGTGGGATGAATTCGGGTGCCCCATCCTAAACGCCGCACTTTGGCGTTTAGGGTGGGGTCTTTCCTTCCCCGGTCCCGTACCCCACTCACCTTGCTAAAATAGAATTTCAACTCCGACCCAATCGAGAACCTGACTCCCATGACCGATCCCCAGCCCAAACTCTACGTCACCCGCACCGGACTCCCCCTCAACATCGAACTCCATTGGCCCTTCAGACTCTCCGCCTCCGGAGCCGACTTCTGGGTTCTTCACGGCAGCGTCAAGCTCGTCAGCGAACCTACGCTCAGCGCCGCCGTCTCGGTCAATATGGCCGTAACACTTTACGAGGCGCTCGAAGGTAAAGTCTCCGCCG
This sequence comes from Terriglobales bacterium, assembly GCA_038229415.1. Taxonomy (GTDB): domain Bacteria; phylum Acidobacteriota; class Terriglobia; order Terriglobales; family Acidobacteriaceae; genus JANXUR01. Next base: position 72,206 of record JBBROM010000005.1, on the reverse strand, counting down.
AAGACGTCGAAGCCCCCGTCCTCAGCGGCATTCGCAAAGAGGTGGACAACCACCAGATCGAGTTCCTCAAGTCCGGCAAGCTGTTACCCATCGCCTTCGGAGGTCGCCACTACAGCATGAAGCGCGGCCAATGGACCTTCGGTGCCGTACAGCCCAGCGACGTCGCCACGCTTCTCCAGCGCAAAGCTTACTGGCTGCACAAATCCGGTCAACGCGCCTTCATGGCCGACCCCGCCGACGCCCTCTACCTGGCCTCCACCCCCGCCGACCTCCTAGCCGAAGCAAGCAAGCTCGAAGCCGCAGGCCTCATCAAGCTAGAAGGCGAGTGGGCCGAAGCCACCCCAGCCCTGTTAGCCATCGCATCCATCGAAGCTGACGCCACCAAAGCTCTAGAAGCATTGCAGCTCAAGCACGCCTACGAACGCGGCTAGCCGACTTATGCGACTCACCCCCGATGGTGCCCCACTCTCATCCCGCGTTCTCTGCGGGATCAGGGTGGGATCAGCTCTGGAGGCTGCGCTTTCGCTCATGTGGGTACAGGCAGCTTCGCCCGTCCAATCGGAGCAAAGCTCCGAAAGACTTTTGCCCGAACCAACTTCCCGGTCGCGTGAGGCAATAACGGTAGAGCCGGGCTTCCAGCCCGGCGTCCAAGCGGCGCAAAGGGTGCCAGGGCTTCAGCCCCCGAGGTAACTTTCCCCAGCAGCGGCGCGCCCCCAAACCGTTGTCATGTTGAGCGGAGCGAAACACCCCTACCTAACCCACGCGTCCAAGTAAGGGAACGACCTCTCCGTGCAACGTCAGATATTTCCCAGAAGATGCGCACGAATGGGAACGTCGTGGGCGCACATTCCAGCAAAAAGGGCACCCCGAAATGGGGTGCCCTTGGAGTTGCCCGCGACGCGGCCCCCTACTTGATCTTCTCGATCACGGCATTCAGTCCCGTCGAGCCGAACACATAGTTGCGGTTCACGCCGAAACCGACCTGGAAATCAAGCGTGTCCCCAGCAATCAGGCCTACAGAGACGCTGGTAAAACTCGAGTACCGTGCACCGCCGTAATAGTTCACGTTTCCTGCGAACAACTGCGTTATCGCATTGTTATTCTTCAGGATGTGAACGTCGGTGATCGTCCCGGAAAGATTGTCGTCCAGGGCATAGAACTGGCCGCTGATCTTGTAATAGCCCGTAAAGGGCGCGGTAAATCGCACCACTGCATACTGCCCGTTCGGTCCGGGGTGCATAGCCAATGCATGCGGAGGTACCGTGACCATATATGGATAGGCCGGAGGCCCTGTGATCGCGTACGGGTGCGTATTGTGTACGACCACTGGGAACCCGCCGGTCGCTGTCCAGCCCAACACATCGCTGCCCCAGGTGCTTACAAAGGGGTTCAACATCGTCGGGCACGTCGTGCTACTCAGCGTCGTCTTAGAGCAGTAAGTCCACACCCCAATAGGGTTGGTAACATCGTTGAACTCAGACGCCAATTCCCACGAAGGAAAGTTCGTAATCAGCGGCGGAGGAGCCTGCGCCAGTACCTTGGCGGGAATCAGAAACAGCGCAACAGCAAGGCCCATAACAGCGGCGAAACGTGTCCAGTTAGCAGTCATTGTCTTTCTCCTGTTTTTATTTTTAACTAGCCTGATTAGCGACTCGCCCTAGGGCAGGTTGCCTCAGCCAACTACCCTAAGAGCAAATACAGAACCAACCCGCTCAGGGCACAACAGGATCAGTGATTCTTCCCCCTAAGTTGTGGAAAACACTAGAAGCCTAGAACCGAAAGCTCAATCTATAACCCTGACGTTCCCAAAGAAATAGCTATCTTCCCAGATAGAGAGTCAGTCTCACTTAAACCACTCAGATAGAAATCAGCCTTGCAGGGTAATTTCAAAGCCATAGCTGGTGTGGGGATAGGTGCCTCACCCGCCCAGCCGGAGCAAAGCTCCCAAAGCTCTTCGCCGGAATCACCACCGCACCGCGCTGAGCCACAAATGGTAGAGCGGGACTTCCAGTCCCGCGACCAATCACCCCCAAAGATTTCGGGGATCAGCCCCCGAGGTAAGTCTTCGCGGGACTCAGAAACAGGTCAATTCCGCCTTCGGCGATAGTTCAACAAAGCTTCCGGACAAGCTGATCAATGTTGGCTGTCGCCCCCGCCGTTGCTTCCGCCCGAAAATGATCGGCGCGCCCCCTCCCCTACTCCCCGCTCAACACCGACACCACCCGGTCAAAGTCATCCAGCGAGTTGTACTCCACAATGATCTTTCCCCGCCCCCGATGATCCTTGATTCTCACCCGCACGCCCAGCACGCGCTCCATCTCGCTCTGCGCCTCTTTCACATTCGGATCCATCGGCGGCTTCGGCTTCGCCTCCGCTTTTGGTGTCGGCGTTAGGATGTCTTCAATGACCTCGCCTAGCCGCTTCACACTCCATCCGTTTTCCGCCGCCGATTTCGCCACGCTGTCCGTCCACGTCTCGCTGCTGTCGAGCGACGCAAACAGCCGCGCATGGCTGAACGAGAGGTCGCCACTCTCCACGTATCCCTGAATCTTCGCCGAAAGCTTCAGCAGTCGCAGATGGTTGGCCACACTTGACCGCTCCACTCCCATGCGCTTCGCCACCTCTTCCTGCGTCAATTGAAATCGCGTGCTCAACTGCTGATACGCCCTCGCCTGCTCGATTGGGTTCAGGTCTGCCCGCTGCAGGTTTTCGATGATCGTCATCTCGGCGGCAACCTGGTCGGCCACCACGCGCACAATCGCCGGAATCGTCTTGTGCTCCGCCGCGATGGACGCCCGCAATCGCCGCTCACCCGTTATCAACTGGTAACGTCCGCCCGCAACAGCTCGCACCGTCACCGGTTGCAGCACGCCACTCACCCGCACCGACTCGGTCAAGTCCGCGAGCAACCGCGCATTCATCAGTGACCGCGTCTGGTAAGGACTCGCGTCCACCAACGTCACGTCCAAATGCTGCACCTGATCTTCAGGCTTGATCGCTACCGCCAAAGCGGCGGGCGATGACGCCGAACCCTGCGCCACCAGCGGCTTCGATGGCAACAGCGATTCCAACCCCCGCCCCAGTACCCTGCGCTTTTCACCGCCTAGAGGAGCAACTGCGGAAGCCGCATTCGTGGAAGTAGTCGAAGTAGTTATTGAATTGTCCAAGAAAAAACCTCACATTCAGAGATAATCGGGTGCCCCATCCTAAATGCGTGCATTTCGCGTTTAGGGTGGGTCTTTTCAGGTGCATACTCCTATGTTTACTATTGAATCAGTATCGTAATTGTTACTATCATCCCAACACCGCAGGCGCCAGAAAATTTCCCTGTGGCCCATTCTCCATCCGATCCATAATCTCTTTCGCCAACCGGATGTAAGCCTCCGCTCCCCGCGACCGCACGTCGTACAGCAGCACCGGCTTGCCAAAGCTCGGTGCTTCCGCCACCTTGATGTTCCGCGGAATCGTCGTCTCCAGCAGCCGGTCACCAAAGTACTCGCGCAAATTGGCCGTCACCTGCTGCGCCAGGTTGGTGCGGTCGTCGTACATCGTTAACACGACTCCCTCTATCGCCAAACTAGGGTTAAGCGACTCCCGCACCCGCTCAATCGTTTCCATCAACTGACTAATGCCTTCAAGCGCGTAATACTCCGCCTGCATGGGAATGAGCACAGAATCGGCCGCGACCAGCGCATTTAACGTGAGCAAGTCGAGCGCGGGTGGGCAATCCAACACAATGAACTCGTATTCACCGCGTACCGGTTCCAGCGCTTTGCGCAGGCAGAGCGCGCGATCTTCTTGATCTACTAATTCAACGTTGGCACCGATCAGGTTCTTGTGCGCTGGCACCACCCACAGTTGCGCGAGTTCGGTCGCGAGTCGCGCGGCATCCACCGAGGCGTTGCCCATCAGTACGTCATAAGTGGAGGGCCGCTCATCATTGCGTCCCGCGCCTGCGCCGCTGGTGGAATTCGACTGGGGATCGCAGTCAATCAGCAGCGTGTTCACCTCGGCGGCCGCGAATGATGCAGCCAGGTTCACCGCAGTCGTCGTCTTGCCGACGCCGCCCTTCTGGTTTGCGACTGCGATGATACGTGCCATAAACGGTGAATGCTCCTGATCTGCGGGGTTTTGCCTAACCGGGCCTCAATCATGATGTTCCACGTGGAACGCCCTTAAGTCAATGTGCCGAAGTGGAATCCGAGCATAGCGCGCAGCGAGGCTGTGCGCAATTTGTGGAAAGTGAGGAAATTGTGCAGAAGTGGGTTTCGAGTGCTATGGGATGGAGAATAGTGATGAAATCTGCACCCGATTCCTGTTCTTGAGATCTGGTGTGGTCTAAGGCTTTCAGCGATTTGATTGGCAGCGGCGGAGGTTTATCATCGGCGGATGGAGTCGAGCTGCTCAGCTTGTGCATGAATGTTCCACGTGGAACATTTCAGCGCTAAAAGGGGCCTTAGTCAAGCCGGTAGATTGCGATCCATCCCATGTTAACCAGCCAGCAGCTAGAATCAAAGTGGAATATATCTCTATTTCTATAGCTAAATAATCTATTAAAGTGGAAATTATTTTCCATAAATCGCACTTAACTGTGATTAAGTGGAGATTGATATGAAAATGTTCCACGTGGAACATTTCGCTAGCTCAGCCTCTTCCCAATCAAAAGCACACGATCGCGCGATTCTGGGATCGGGTGCGAGGTGTCCCAAATAATAGAGGGAGCTACAGCATGCGCTTTCTCCACCTGAGCTGAACCGATCAGGATCGCTAGTCGTCCGCCCGGCGCGCACATGCCTGCCGCGACTGGCAAAGCCTCATCGAACCGCTCCACTGCTCGCATGGTAACGATGTCAAATTGACCCAACTCTGCATCTGGCGTAAGAGGCTCAACTCGAGTCACCTGTACCTGAACACTTCCAAGTGAAAGAGTTCGCGCCACTTCGCGCAAAAATGCAGCCTTCTTCTGGTTCGATTCGATCAACGTAGTTGCCAGCGCCAAATTCCTATGCGCCGCATAGAGCGCGATCGGCAACCCTGGAAAGCCCGCGCCGGAGCCGAGATCCGCCAAACTCAGTGGCGGAACCGCAACCTCGGGTACAGCTTGGAGTAGAACGCGAGCCGCGAATAGCGATTCCCCGAAGTGCCGGGTGACGATCTCCGCCTCGGTACGCACCGCGGTTAGTGCCATGCGCTCATTCCAGCGCAACAGCAGCTCGAGGTAGGTTGCCAAGTCGTCGAGTAGAGCCGAGGGCGACTCGTCTGACCCGGGCGAGGCTTTGAAGTAGGGACTGAGCAGGCGCGAGATTTGGCCAGGGGACACGGACAATAGTTTCCAGCTTTTGGCTATGTATGGCAATAGGACGAAAATCCCCGGTTTCTACGCTCAATTGCGGAAGTGTTCCCAGCCGCGGACTGGCAGCGGTAAAGGTTTGCCCGCTGCGAGTAACGTCATTGGATTGCGTGCGTCAGCGGGCAGGATTCGTCCGATGCGGGTAATTGGAACGCCAGAGATTTGTCGTGGCACACGAACTTTGGCCGGGGCGGTGAAGAGAAGCTCGTAGTCGTCTCCGCCGTGGAGGGCTTCGTGGAGCGTTGCGCCGAGGCTGAGAGGCAGGACGGCGGAATCCACTTCGGCAGAGACGCGACTTTCCTCGCATAGATGGCTCAGGTCGGTGGAGAGACCGTCACTGACGTCAATCATGGCGGTGGCAAAGCGGGCGATGGCTTGGCCGACTGCGATACGGGGTTCGGGGAAGAAATGCCTGGAGTCAACGGCCTTCGTTCTAGCGGGAGCCAGGGGTGCCCTTGTATTCGCTTTTTGTTTGTCTTTATTTGTATTCACTACGTCGGCAGTTGTAAGTGCTTCGTCGCGCATCAGCCGATGCAGCACTGCTGCTGAGCCGCCGAGTGAGCCGGTTACGTAAAGGTTGTCGTCAGCGTGTGCGCCGCTGCGCATCACTGCGCGACCCCGCCGCACTGTTCCCATCACGGTTATGTCGGCGACCAGGCCAGCGGGGGAAGTGGAGGTGTCGCCGCCAGCGAGGATGACGCCGGAGCGTTCGGCGAGTGCGAACATTCCTTTCAGAAAGGCGCTGAGCCAGCGGTTGGGGAGATCGTTGCCTGAGACACCGGGGATTCCCAGTGAAAGGAAGTAGACATGCGGGCGTCCGCCCATGGCGGCGATATCGCTTAAGCCGCGGGCGAGGCAGCGATGGCCGACCGAGGCAGCAGGGTGCCAGTAGCGGCGGAAGTGGGTGCCTTCGATGGAAAAGTCGGTGGTGACGAGAAGCTCTTCGCCTGCGCGCGGGCGCAGAATGGCGCAGTCATCGCCAATGCCCAGGCGCAGAAAAGCGGGGACAGGCTTCCCCACGTGGTCGCGGATTTTGCGGATGAAGTCTCGTTCGGCTTTCATGTTGAGTTCGATATATCGCCGTCACCCCGATGTTGTGAGCGACAAGAGATGATTCTATCGCTCATGGTGGGGGTCAGTCGTCCTTTCAGGATTTGGGGGTTGGACAGTGGCTAACCCGGCACTCCGTTGCGCTGCGTGCCGGGCTTACTTCGGTTGTGCCTTCGGCACTTGGGGCGCTTCTGGTGCCGAAGTGAGGGAAACCCCCACCCTGTCCGCAAAAGACGCGGACAAGGATGGGCACCCGGCATCCTATTCCTCAATCAAATCGCCTTGTTCATTGATTGAAATGTGCGGCACTGGCCGGAGCGGAACTGACAGTTGATAGCGAACGTATCTGCGTTCGCCTTCGCGAACCAAGGCGCCTTTCGCGGTCAAGTCTGCCAAGTCACGGGTTGTGGTGGCCGGAGATGCGCCCGTGATCGTACTGTACTTGCCTGCGCTCAGGCCACCCTTGAAGCCCCTCGGTCCCTCTTTGAACATGCGCAGCAGCGCTTTTTGCTGGCGCTCATTTAGCTGGTCACTCAAGCGGTCGAACAACTTCGTCTTGTCTATCAGAAACTCAATCCACGCAATGGTGCGTCGTTGCGCCTCAATCGTCATTCCGGCAAACCACGCGAGCCAAGTGGTGACTTCATTTTGCCTGCTGGCGGCTTCCAGTTCTTTGTAGTAAAGGGCACGCCGAGTGAGGATGGTTGCTGCAAGTGCGATGAGCGAAGGCTGACCCAGGCTTTGTGCCAGAGATTTTTCGGCGACCGCGCGGCCGATACGACCATTGCCGTCTTCGAAGGGATGGATGGACTCGAAGTACAGGTGTGCGATGCCTGCCCGCGTGAGCGCTGGGAAAGGGTCTGGGCCCGCGGGTGCTGTTCGGTTGAACCAGACGATGAATTGCTTCATTTCCGAAGATACTTTGGTGGAAGGCGGGGCTTCTAAATGTATTCGCGGGGAACCCATTGCTCCGGAAAGCACCTGCATGGGCTCAAGCCCCGTGCGATAGCACCCGACATCAGAGACGTCCGGCCTGCCGCTCATCAGCATCCCGTGCCAGGCAAAGAGCATTGTCTCGGAGAGTGGCGTGGAGAAAGTTTTGTAAAGATCCACCATCATCTCTGCGATGCCTTGTTCGGCTGCAGCAACTGAAAGATGGTCGGCTGTTAACCCCATCTGCTTTTGGATGGATGACTGAACGCTGGCACGGTCGAGCATCTCGCCCTCGATTTCTGAGGTAGTGATGGCCTCATTGCTCATGGCTTCGACGGCCAGTGAGTTGCGGTCATGCTCGCTGATGTGTTTGACCGCACCGATAAAGAAGCCGCAGCCAACGAGAAATTGTTTCTCCGCGTGAGCGAGGCGTGCATGGTTCCAAGCGAAAGCTGGCCAGTCGGGTTGTTGCCAGTTCCAAGTCATGAGCGATAGCCAGCTCTTCTATCGCTCATATTATGGCATATTTATGAGCGATAGAAAAATTATTGTCGCTCATGGTTGGGGTCAGTCGTCCTTTCAGGACTTGGGGGTTCGACAGTGGCTAACCCGGCACTCCGCTGCGCTGCGTACCGGGCTTACTTCGGTTGTGCCTTCGGCACTTGGGGCGCTTCTGAGTGCGAAGTCAGGGTTCCAGTGAAAAGAGCTAGCCTGTCCGCAAGGGCGTGGTATCTCGGCAGGGACATAAAGATGGGGCACACAGCGTCGGTGTCGCCCCTACCGGGCTGTGATCGTGATGCGGGCTTTCCCACCGCTTACGCGGTGGGCTTAGTACAATTCCGCCCCCTTTGGGGGCTGGGGTGTCTGCAAAAATTACCAGCGGTGCTAGAGAGAGTGGACGGGCGAAGGCGACCCAGCTGATGGCTAAATCTGATGTGCTTCCACGATAGCTGTGGGCGAATCAAGTCTGCCAAAGCTCATTTATTGGCTGACCCAAGATGGGAAATGTGATCATGCCGAGACCACAAGATGATTGACACGCTTCTCCCCGCTTTGGTAGGCTCAAGCATTCAGTCATACCATTTTTTGTAGCCGCTGGCGCTTGCAGAAGCGCACGGATTTGCCTCCCCCGCATTCCAAGGGAATCCGTATAAGGCAAACCCATCCGCTCTGGTTCAGCCAGTGGCTCGATTCTCTTTTATTGGGGCCCATCACCGTGCAAAAGCGATACTACATTCTGTTCGTGGCTCGAGACGAGCAGGGTGAGCTGAAAAAGATCTCTGTACCGCTGCCCTACTTCCACATTTTTGCGGTGGGATTGCTGGTTGGGCTGCTGAGTTTAACGGGGATTGTGGGATCGTACACCCGTATGCTGCAGAAGGTGTCGCACTTTAATGAAGTGCGCACCGAGCGCGAGGATCTGCGCAACCGCTATTCGCAACTGGAGCAAGTCGCACAGCAGCGCGATCAGCAGGTCGCTTCGCTAGGCTCGCTGGCGAGCGAAGTTTCGATGATCTACGGGCTGAAGGCTGAGCCGATTCTCGCTGAGCCTACTTCGCACCAATTGAAGGACGAGCAATTCGCTTCGTCGCTGCAACGGTTTAAGGATTTGAAGTACACGGCGATGACTGGCGCGACGACGCTGGGCATTGGTCTGGGCATGAGGAATGCGACGCTGGGCGACTGGATGGGCGCTTCGTCGGTGCCAGCGTTATGGCCGGTGGAAGGTTCGCTGACCGGGTCGTTTGGGCAGCGTGAAGATCCGTTCAGCGGAGAAGGCGCGTTTCATCGTGGCGTGGACATTAGTGTGCCAGTCGGCACGCGAGTGATTGCGGCAGCGGATGGCGTGATTGAAGAGTCCGACTTTACGGGAGGCTACGGCCGCTGTGTGGTGATTGATCACGGCAACGGCATTACCACTCGTTACGGACACCTTTCGGCGTTTGTGGTGCATCCGGGCCAGCCGGTGCGGCGCGGGGAAACGATTGGCTACTCGGGATCGAGTGGACGCTCGACGGGGCCGCATCTGCACTATGAAGTAAGGATTCATGATGTGCCGGTGAATCCGTATAAGTATCTGCGGACGACGCTGGCGGAGAGTGGCGCGGGGTTTGGCGGGTAGGAAGAGTTGATGGCTGTGAAAGGGCACCCCGACGGGGTGCCCTTTTTGCGTTTATTGTAAGTGCAGAATGCGGCGAATGCCGACCCTGCCGGGGGGCTCCCTTGTGTTCACACGCCTCGAAACCGCGAGACGTATGGGGCACCCGGGTCTACGGTCGCTGATCCGAAGTGAAGTGGTGTTCCAGCGAGAGCTTTCGGAGCTTCGCTCCGATTGGACAGGTGAGGCACCTGTCCCCACACGAGCTCAGTACTAAAGTGATTGACCTGCATCGGGCTTGCGCCTAGAATTTGCGAGCGCATGGAGACGGCGTAGAAGTGGTCGGCTGCTTCCCACCCTAGTCCGCACAAAACGTGGGCGAGGGTGGGGCACCAGTCTTTCTGCGCTGAGACGAGAATGCAAAATGCAAAGGAGAAGCACCGAATGACGCAAGACAGAACTGTGCGAATCACGAATTGGGTAGTCACGATCATTGCGCTTGGCTTGTTGCTGGTGGCGGTGGGGTGCAATCCTGCTCCCGCGGATAGCAGCGCGGCTGACGCTGCGGCGCTGCGCAAAGCTGATGCGGACTGGATGGCTGCGGCGCAGACCAAGAGCGCGGATGCGTGGGTGGCGTATTACTCGGACGACGCGGTGATGCTGCCTCCGAATGACAAGATGGCGAACACGAAGGAAGCGATTCACAAGGGCATTGAGGGACTGTTCAGCCTGCCGGGAGTGGCGATAACTTGGGCACCGACTAAGGTGGTGGTGGCGAAGTCGGGCGAGCTGGGGTATTTGTATGGGACGTATCAGATGTCGTTTGAGCTGGGCGGCAAGAAGATAAGCGATGTGGGTAAGCTGGTGGAGGTTTGGGGCAAGCAGAGTGACGGCAGCTGGAAGTGCACGGCGGATATCTGGAACTCGGACTTGTTGCCCGCAGCGCCGGAGCCTGCGCCGGTTATGAAAGGGATGAAGAAGAAGATGTAATTCTCTGTACGGAAACGGGTGCCCCGTCCAAGCTTTGCTTGGGCGGGGTTTTTGTTTTGGGGCTGGTTGCTTATTACCTCAGTTAGATTTGTTGGCGCTGCGGCCCACGTCTCGAAACGCGCGAGACGTGGGGCACCCGCTTTGGAGGCTGGGTAGGGGTCCTTCGCGTCGCTCAGGATGACAAAGAAAAGCTTTCGGTGCTGCGCACCGACTGGACAGGTGAGGCACCTGTCCCCACATGAGCCTGGGGTTTACCGGTGAAGCGACATCTCCTACACACTCTATCTCTCTTACTCAATTCTCAAACACGTACTACACCAGCGCGTAGAGGTATTCGACGAAGGAGGCGACTGCGCCGTCCATGCCTTCTACTTTTGGGTTGGTGGAGTCAATTAGGAAATATTCGTTGGGGGCGTGGGCTCCGGTGCCGTGTCCTAGGCCGAAGTGGCCTGCGGGCAGGTTGAGCGGGGCGGAGGTAAAGACGAATCCGGGCCACGATCCGGCGGAGCGCGGCCACAGGAACGGATTGAGTCCGCGCTTTTTGTAGGTGGCTATCTGCGCTTGGATGAGCTTGCTGTTGGGGTCAGTTTGCGTGGGGTCGTAGCCGCCGCTCATGTTGACTTCGATGTCTCCGAAGCTGTGCTTGGCGAGATGCGCCTTGAGCAGGCCGAGGGTTTCGAGGGCGGTCATGTCGGGCACGAGGCGCATATCAATTTTGGCGACGGCGCGATGCGGCAGCACAGTTTTTCCGCCGGGGCCGGTGTAGCCTGCGACGAGTCCTTCGATGTTGATGGTGGGCTTGGACTCGAGGCGGATTAGCGAATCGAGCCAGTTGGCGTCGTGGACCCAATGTTCGACGCCGAGCTGCTTCATGGCGAGTGCCTCGCTTCGAACGCGCGCCACTTCTTCCACCATCTTGCGTTGCGCGTCGCTGAGTGGCTTGACCTTGTCGAAGAATCCTTCGACGGCGGGGGTGTGGCCGTCGGATTGGATGAGGGTGTTGAGTGCCTGAACGAGGTGCCAAGTGGGGCTATCTACTTGGGCTTCGAGGCTGGAGTGAACGTCGTGCTTGGGGCCGCGTCCCCATTTTTCTCCGGTGGAGACGAGTTCGAGTTCGACGATGCCCTTGGCGCCGAGAGAAATTTCGACGCTGCCGTCGGCGTCTTGCGAAGCGCTGGGCAGAAAGACGCCGATGCTTTTGCGGAGCTCGGCCATCACCTTGGGATTGCGGACGACTTCGGCAAAGTGCGGCGAGCCGATCTCTTCTTCGCCCTCGCAAACTAGGACGAGATTCACTGGCAGCTTTTTGCCGGAGGCTTTGAAGGCGTGAAGCGCGCCGAGGAAACAGGTCTCGGGGCCCTTTTGGTTGACGGCACCGCGGCCGACGCAGATTTTGCCCAGGCCGTCCTTTTCAACGATGCGGCCTTCGAGCGGGGGCGACGACCACTCTTCGGGCACGAACTGCTTCACGTCGTACATGAAGTAAATGCCGACGGTGGTGGCTGCGCCGGAGTCGAGCAGTCCGAAGACGCCGGGCTTGCCGGTGGTGGGGATGATCTCGACGTTCGTGAATCCGGCTTCGCGGGCGAGTTGCGCCATGTATTCGGGGCCTTGCGGATAGTTACGATTCTCGGCGGCGATGGAGGGCAGCGCGATCCAGTCTTGCAGGCGCTTCACGTTCTGCGCGTGCTGGCCGGGAATTGCGGCGAGCACGGACTGCATGTCGGAATTGTCGGCGAAGGCGAAGGAAGTCGGTAGAGCTGCGATGGCAGCAGCGGCTAAACTTGCTTGCACAAATTCGCGGCGGGTGGTTGGGTTGATCATTTGGTGTTGCCTCCGTGTATTTCACAGTTTGAGCGCGTGCGCATCGCCACGCTTTACACGAAACGTTTTTATCACGTTTGGGGAATTGCGGTCGGAATAGCGCGGGTTCGGGGTTGGAGATGCGAAGGACATTCGCGGTGCAGGCTGGGTAGGGGTCCTTCGACTAAGCGGAGAAATTCGCGGTGCGAATCTCTCCGCTCCGCTCAGGATGACACGTCAAAGGGGGAAGGCAAAGATGACGCCGACGACGCACTATTCTTCTTTGCTGTAGAGAAGTTGGCGCATGGCTTGACGGCGTGCCTCGTTGACAGCACTGGAGTTCTCGCCGCCAAGGGATGGCGGACTGCTGGAGCCGGGAGCGGCGTCCGCGTCATTTTCGCTGCACTCGGGGCAGCGGTTGGCGAAGCCGGGTTTGCCGGGCTTGAGTTCGAACTCCTCTTCACAGACTGCGCAGATCTTGATGGGGTAAGTCATGCACCGCTCCCTTGCGGATTACAGGGTGATTACGTTTTGAACTACGAACCGCGAAAACTGCCCACTCAAGCCAAAAACGGGCTTGAATGGGCCACCGCCGAACTGCGAGCTTACATCATAAAGTGATCGGCTCTTGGTGGGAAGAGCACGCGACGGCACGAAGGGAGCAACGTCAGGCGTAGGCGCGCCAGAAGAAGTAGATGGTCATGCTGACGCCGATGATGCTGACTACTTTGCGGACTAATTCTTGCGGGAGCTTTTGCGCGTAGTGGGCACCGAGCCAGCCGCCGGCGATGGCACCGGCAGTCATCCAGAGACCTTCGCGCCAGATGATGGCGCCCTTGAACAGGAACAGCGCAGTGGCGACGCCGTTGATGACTGCGCCGAGCACGGTTTTGATGGCGTTCATGTCGTGGATGTCGTCGAGGCCGAGCATGGCCAGCATGGCGAGGTTCATGATGCCGAGTCCGCCGCCGAAGTATCCGCCATAGATGGAGACGAAGAGTTCGAAGAGCGTGGTGCCAGCGATGGCGATCAGCGTGGCGTCCTGCTGAAACGCGTTGGCGCGCTTGCCGATGAAGCGCCTGCCGAAGAGGAAGAGCAGGGTGGCGGCGAGCAGCAGCCACGGCAGTATGTTGAGGAAGAGCGACGCGGGAGTGCGTAGGAGAAGGATGCCACCGGCGAGGCCTCCGACGAAGCTGGCGGCGATGAGTGGGCCGAAGATGCGCCACGGGGTTTTGAGGCGATCGAAGTAGGAGCCGCCGCTGGCGGTGACTCCGACGAATAGGGCCATGGTTTGGGTGGCGTTGGCGGCGATAGGGTTGAGGCCCGCGAACATGAGCGCGGGGAGCGCGACGAATCCGCCGCCGCCCGCAACGGAGTTGATGGCTGCGGCGAGGGCTCCGGCGAAGAACAGGAAGATGGCAGTGGTGGGATGCAAACTATAGGTTTATCACAGGGCGTGGGGGAGTCCCTTCCCTTCGCGCCGCCTTCAGCCGGATAACCACTCGCCAACTGGCGCGTCCAAAGTCTAGTCGCCCTCGGAGGACAATCATGTCTCGCTTACGGATCCTTGCAACTCTCTACCTGCTGGCATTTCTTCTTGTGGCATTGGCTCTTCCCGCGCCCGCGCAACAAGCTTCGCCCAATCCCTGCGCGTTGCCCGAGCAGCACAAGCTCGACTTCTGGCTCGGCGACTGGGACCTGACCTACGCTGGCCCGGACGGCAAGCCGACGCATGGCAGCAACCACATTCACCGGATTCTAGACGATTGCGTGGTGCAGGAAAACTTTGTCGCCGAAGACGGCACCGGGTACCGCGGCATGAGCGTTTCGCTCTACGACGTGAATCGCAAGGCGTGGCATCAGACGTGGGTAGACAATCAGGCAAGCTATTTGGACATGGTGGCTGAGGATTCGGATGGGGTGATGGCGTTTGGACTCGACGTGACGCGGCCCAATGGAACGAAAGCGCACAACCGCATGGTGTGGCGCAACGTGAGGCCGGATTCGCTGGATTGGACTTGGGAGAGTTCCACTGATGGCGGCAAGACGTGGAAGCCGATGTGGCAGATTCACTATCAACGCAAGGGCGTGGCGGCGGCAAAGTAAAGCTTCGTGCATTGAGTCACTTCATCGCCGCCAGAGGAACACAAGGTCCCTCCACTATGCGTTCGTTCGCACTGCGTGCGGACGAACACTCCGGTCGGGATGACACAGGTTGGTGAATGGGTGCGGCGGGTTACTTCTCGAAGGTGAGCTTCATCGCGACGAGCGCGAGAGCCAGAATTAGCGTGACTGCATTGGCGCACCGCGACGGGCGTTGCGCCGATGGCGAGGCCATATACCAGCCAGAGAAATACTCCCACCGAAAACGCCAGCAGCATGGAGAGGGAGAGGTCGCGCGCCGAGCGCGACTTGTAGGTCTTCCAAACTTGGGGAACGAAAGACAGAGTCGTCAGCGTGGCTGCGATGTAGCCCAAGGCGGTGAAAGTTAGCATCGTCACTGTGGGTCCGTGGTGAATCAATTTGCTGGTGCTTGGCGCGGAGGGCAAGCTTGATGCTAGCAGCAACCCAAGGCTTTATGGCTGGAGGGTTGAACGTTGCTGGCAGCGTAGGCGCGGTAGGGGTCCTTCGACTGCGCAAGAAGCCGCGCTTTTGGCGCGGCCTCTTGCTCCGCTCAGGATGACACGGAGGGTTGTTGACAAAATCCCCACCCTGTCCGCAAAATACGCGGACAAGGATGGGGCACCCATTTCTTCGTGCGCCAACAGTGACGCTACTGCAGCAACATTGGTTCTTCGATTTCGCGCTCGTCGGGCGGGATTACTACAGCTGCCGCGACTTTGTCGCCTGGTTCTAGGTGGAGCAGGCGGACGCCTTGGGTGGAGCGGCCGGCTTCGCGGATGGTCTTGGTGTCAATGCGGATGATCTTGCCGTATTGGCTGATCAGCATGGCTTCGGACTCTTCGCTGACGAGGAGGATGCCGCTGACGCGACCGTTCTTCTCTGTGGTCTTGACGTTGATGACGCCCTTGCCGCCGCGAGTTTGCAGGCGGTAATTTTCTACGGGCGTGCGCTTGCCGTATGCGTTTTCAGTGACGGAAAGAATCAGGCTTGGCATTTCGAGGTTGGACGTCTTGCCCTTTTTGCCGTTGCCAGATTTCGGTGTGACGGCCATGCCAATGATGTGATCTTTTTCGGCGAGGTCCATGCCACGGACGCCGTAAGCGTTGCGGCCCATCACGCGCACATTTGCCTCTTCAAAGCGGATGGCGAGGCCCTTGTGCGACGCGAGGAAGATGATCTGGTTACCGTCGGTGAGTTGGGCGGCGACGAGTTCGTCGTCTTCGTCAATACCGATGGCGATGATGCCGCGCGCCATGACGTGCGAGAAATCTTTGAGTTCGGTGCGCTTCACGGTGCCCTTGCGGGTGGCGAAGATCACCTGACGACCTTCTTCGGTGAGGTCGCGGGCGGCCAGCATGGAACGCACGGTTTCGCCGGGTTGCAGCGCGACGAGATTGCTTACGTGCTTGCCCTTGCCTGCGGCGCTCACGTCGGGGACTTCATACACCTTGAGCCAATAGACGCGTCCGCGATTGGTGAAGATGAGCATGTAGGCATGGGTGGAGGCGACGAACAGATGTTCGACGAAATCTTCTTCGCGCGTCTTCATGCCGGTGCGTCCGGTGCCGCCACGGCGTTGCTGGCGATAGGTGGAGATAGGCGTGCGCTTCATATAGCCGCTGTGGCTGACGGTGACTGCGACTTGTTCGTCGGCGATTAAATCTTCCAGCGTGATCTCGGCGGTTTCGTCTTCGATCACGGTACGGCGAGCATCGCCATATTGCTTGCGAACTTCTTCGAGTTCTTTGACGATGACCGCGCGCAGCTTTTTCTCGGAAGCGAGAATCGCTTCGTATTCAGAGATGCGCCTGCGCAGATCCGTCAGTTCGGTGACGATTTCGTCAATGGAAAGCTTGGTGAGGCGATGCAGTTGCAGTTCGAGAATGGCGTCGGCCTGGCGAGTGCTGAAGGTGCGCGCCGAACCGATGGCGTAGTCGTCTTCATTAGTGCCGACGATCTTGACGACGGAGTTGCGGCCCTTGCCACCGGGGCCAAAGTGGGCCACCAAATTGTCACGGGCGTCGGCGCGGCTGTTGCTGCCGCGAATGATCGCGATGATGGTGTTGAGATCATCGAGCGCGACCTGATAGCCGACTAAGACGTGTTCGCGTTCGCGGGCCTTCATCAGCAAGTGCGAAGTGCGGCGGCGGACGACGTCCACGCGATGATCAATAAAGTGCTGCAGCGCCTGGATCAGGCCCATTTCCTTGGGCTGATTTCCGGCGACGGCAAGAAAGATCATGCTGAAGCTTTCCTGCATCTGCGTGTGCTTGAACAACTGGTTCAGCACAATCTCTTTTTCGGCGCCGCGCTTCAGTTCGATGACGACGCGCATACCATCGCGATCGGATTCATCGCGCACGTCGGAGATGTCGTCCACGATCTTGTCGTTGACGAGGGCGGCGATGCGCTCGACCAGTTTCGACTTGTTTACCTGATAGGGAATTTCGGTAACGATGATGGCCTGGCGTCCGCCCGTGATGGCTTCGGTACCGACATTGGCGCGCATCATAAAGCGTCCGCGGCCGGTGCGATAGGCTTCAGCGATTCCGGCGCGACCGTGGATGATGCCAGCGGTGGGGAAGTCGGGGCCCTTTACGATTTCGAGCAACTGGGCGAGCGAAGTTTTGGGATCGTTCACCAGCATGATCGCTGCGTTAACGATCTCGGTGAGATTGTGCGGCGGAATGTTCGTCGCCATGCCGACGGCGATGCCACCGGATCCATTCACCAGCAGGTTTGGGATGCGCGTGGGCATCACCGTCGGCTCGGTGGTGGAATCGTCGTAGTTGGCTACGAAGTCCACGGTGTCTTTATCAATATCCGCGAGCATGTCTTCGGTGATGCGCTCGAGGCGGCACTCGGTGTAACGCGAAGCCGCGGGCGGGTCGCCGTCCACGGAGCCGAAGTTGCCCTGGCCATCTACCAGCGGATAGCGCAGCGAGAACGGCTGGGCCATGCGGACGAGGGCGTCGTACACGGCGAGGTCGCCGTGAGGATGGTACTTACCCATGGCGTCGCCGGTGACGCGGGCGCACTTCATGTACTTCTTGTTGTGGAACAGTCCGAGCTCGCGCATGGCGTAGAGAATGCGGCGGTGCACGGGCTTCAATCCGTCGCGGACATCGGGCAACGCGCGGCCAATAATCACCGACATCGAGTAGTCGAGATAGGAGCGCTTCATCTCGTCTTCAATGTTGATGGGAATGATGCTGGCGGCGCCGGGGGAACCGGGCGCGTTGGGGTCTAGAGGCAGCTGCGGATTGTCGTTGTTATTGTTGTCGTTTGGCATGCGGAAACTGGACTCGCGGAGGGCTTATAAGTTCTTGGTTTTATTGGAACTTAGCTCTCTTGGACTAGGTTTGATTATAGCATTGATTTGGGGAGTTCCGTTCGCTGGAAAATCGTCCGGGTTGGGCGTAGTTTGCCTAAGGGTGGAGCCTGGGAAAAGTGTTACGAGGGAAAGACCGAAAGCTGCGGCAGCTTGCGGAACTCGGCGTCAAAGGTGAGGACCTGACCGCCGCAGAGCCGTCCCGCGGCCTGCGCTATTGCAATGTCGGTGAAGCTCAAACGGGTGGTGGTTTGGCGCTCAAAAGCCTGAACTGTTTCCATGAAATTGGCCGACCCAGGCACAAGCTGCAGATCGCTGACGGCCAGGAGCTCGTGCGCGGCCTGCTTGGCCAGTGCGAGGTCACGCCTTACCATCAGGACCGTAACAACTTCAAGAAATACGTATTCGAGTAGAACACCTTCGCCCCACGTGCCGTCCTGAAGGTCACGCATGGCCGCCAAAGCGGTTGAATGCTGGGAGTCGAGGCCGTTGTAGTACGCGATGAGGACGCTGGAGTCCACCGCAATCACAGAAGCTTCCCTCCGTAGAGAACTTCGTCAATTTCGCGGCTGAGGTTCTCGTTTCCGGGAGGGAAGTCCACCGGCTTAATGTCGAGAATCCTCATTGTTTTTTTCGATTCGGGAAAGGCGAACGCGGTCGGTCGCTTGAAGGCAAGGTAGATGCTCAGCGCCTCATTTACTAGCTCGCCGAGAGGTTTGCCGCTTAGGGCAGCTTGGGCCTTCATGGAGCGATAGAGATCTTCGTCGAGATTTCGGATGGTGCGATCCATGTCTTCATTATACTACATGTAATACATGCGTTACATGTGATGCAAATTGGAAGGCTGCCTTTCGGATGTTCCGCTCAAGATGACACGGTAATAGGGACGGTTTCGGGGCTTTGCCCCGACAGGACGGGCGACGGCGCCCGTCCCCACGCGAGCATTGGCTGGACAGGGGAGGATCCTCTCCCCTACGTCAACAAGGGTTGGAGGCGAGCGAAAACCCCACCCTGTCCGCAAAGTACGCGGACAAGGATGGGACACCCGGCCGAGTGTCTTTGGCGGGCTCCCACGTCTCGAACCGCGCGAGACATGGGGCACCCGGTTTCTATGGGGCGCGTCTTACTGGGTTGGAAGTTTGGGGAGCTGGAAGTCTAGGCCGCGTTCGTCGTTGGCCTTGATGGTGGCGGGGACGTTGAGTTCGGCGATAGCGATTTTGTGGGGCTTGGCTGGGGACGAGAGGTCGAACAGGGCGTCGCCTACGATGGCGTAGTTGCTGACTTCGGCTTTGTGTCCGTCGGTGAAGATGAGGACGCTTTCGGGCTGTGGGCCGGGGGCGTCTGTTTGCTGCACAGGCTCGGCGGGAGCTTGCGCCTCGGCCGGTTCTGCCGGGGGCTCGGTGTGACGCAGGGCGGCCCTCTTCTTGTGCAGCAAGGCTTCTTCGTCGGCGATTTCGTCGCGCAGCAGCGCTTCGTACTCGCGCAGCGCCAGCACGTCGGAATGGGTTGCGCGGTGAGACTGCGGGATGATCGAGCTGTTGTCGTCTACGGGAGTGCCGTCCGGTGTATAGCCGAGGAAGGGCTCGGCAACGGCGGGATAGGCAGAGACGTAATACGTGGGATAGCCGAAAGGGTAGTAGGGCACAAAGGTGCTTTGTCCGTGGCCGTTTCCGTTGTTGAACTGGCCTCGGTTGCCACGATTGCCCTGCTGGCCGAAGCCCGGAGAGGTGACGCTGGGAGGAATGCCGCGTGGACCGCTGACTCCGCCAAAGTTATAGGAGCTGACGGATGCGGGGACGCCCTGCGCAGAAGCGGAGGTGCAGAGGGCCGCGAGCGACAGGCCTGCCGCAATCACGCTTGCCGGAATGAACTTTAGGCACCGCACGCTCATAGCATACTCCGATTTCAGTTGGATGCGTACACCCAGCGAAGGTCATTAAGCCCAAGCGATTTTCTATTGACTCTAGAACGACTGGGCTACCGTCCCTGCAAAGTGCACCGTGACCCGGATAATTGCTTAGTGCCAGATTCGCGTCGCAGGTGGCCGAGGTAAACTTCCATCCCTGCACCAGCTTGAGCGCTTCTTCGTTCCGGTTTGGGCGGTCGAGGCTTAGAAACCAGAGAAACTGAAATTCCCTCAAAGTAAAGACCGCGCCGACGAGCAACATGATTGTAAGAGCGGGGGCCAGCCAGCGCCGAGCTTGAGTTTCCAGCAGATCCGAAGCTACGCCCCCTGCCATTTGGAATAAGAAGGGCAGCGCCGCGAACACCAAGGCCCATGCCTGATCCGGCGGCACAAAGCGGGCCCCCACCGTTAGCACCACTGCCACAATCAGCGGGCCCAGATTGCCAAAATACCGCGCGCGCTTCCAGCAAATTATGGCCGTGACGGCGAGAACTGCCGCCAGCACTGTACTTGGGCCAATCGTAAGCAACCAGCCACCCGGCGGTACTGACATGCTAAATATGCCTCCTTTGACAGCGGTCTTTGCAAACGGGGCAGCGTGCGATAGCCCAGCCCACAGGGCGACTCCGCTGAAGCCATAACAAGCCCACAAAATCACCATGCTTACGGAGCAAGCCGCCAGCAGGATCACCAGCGCTGCCGCTTTTCTCATTGGTGCGAGCCACCACATCATGACGAGCACGATCGGAATCAAGACCACGAAGACGTAATCGCACCCGATGGCCAGCGCCAACGAGATCCCCAGAAGAAATATCCGGCGAACATTCCACAAAATGACCGGTCGCGGAGCATAAAGTGTGTGCGCCACCGCAACCGCGCAGAAGACCGAGCCGTAAGCGCCCCAGCAGAAAACACTGACCGGCGCAGGGTAAAAGACCATGACGAAATAGAGTGGCGCACCACAGTAAGCAGCGAGTGCCACCAACCCGCCACCGTTGCCGTACAGTCTTTGCGACACATACCAAAGCGACAGGCCAAGAAACATAAATCCTAGAATTCGCACTGCGGCTCCCGCCCATCTTGGACTGCCCGGGTCAAGCCAGTTCCAAAAGAGACGGGGAAGGGGGCGCGCCGCGCCTGCATTTAGTTCTTTGTCATTCGAGAAGAAACCCGTCGGATCAGTGAGAATTACGGCAAGTGCGGAGTGGTGCCTCGGATCAAGCGCCTCTTTTGCCATGGCACGCGGGTCCTGTATGCGGTCGGTGGGCACCCAGGTCAAAGGCCAAGGTCTTGGCCCTGATGCTGACGCGGGAAGTTGATGCGGGAGTGTCGCAATGGCAGCCACGAAGTACGCCAGCAGCATGGCACCGGCCAGCAGGTTGGCCCAGTGTTTGTGGAGGAAATGCTTTCGCCTTGGGCTTGCTGCGGGGATGATTTCGGGCATCATTCTTCGTCTTTGTAAAAATGTGTTCGCGGTGGACTGTACTTGTGTTTTACCATGAGGCGCTATGTCCAATCTTCATGACGCGCCACCCCCAGATTCAACAGCACTGGCGAATATGGAACTTCTGACTCTCGCTGCGGATTCGCCTGCTGCGTTAGACACCGCGAGTTTGGCTGCGGTACCGCCACCTCCTCCTCCTCCTCCTCCTCCTCCTCCTCCTCCTCCACAGCTTGCACCTGAACCTTTTGCTTCGCGGCTATTTCTTAGCCGTACGGTTGGGCGCAGCGCGGTGGAATTGCGTTCCGGCTGGCGGCTGGCCACGTACATTCTTCTGCTGATTCCGCTAAGCATGTTGCTCAATGCGGTGGGTCATGCTCTCATCCATCCGCCGAAGCCTTGGAACCAGATCGTTGGCTCGATGGTGTTCTTTCTCGTGGGTCTGCTGCCGGCGATCGCACTGAACTTCGCGGAGCCGCGGCCGTTTGCGAGTTACGGCCTGCCTTTACGGCGAGCATTTGGGCGCAATTTTTGGGTCGGCGCGCTGTGGGGGTTTGGGGCACTATCAGTGCTGGTGGGCGTGATGGCGGCGTTCGGCGCCTTCGACCCTGGAACGTTCGCGCTACAGGGCGTCCATATCTGGAAGTGGGCGGCGTTCTGGGGCGTGATGTTCCTGTTCGTCGGATTCTCCGAAGAGTTTTTGTTTCGCGGATACACGCTGTTCACGCTGACGCAGGGGATTGGATTTTGGCCGGCGGCGGCGATCTTTTCGCTGCTGTTTGGCGCAGTGCATATTGGCAACCACGGTGAGTCTTGGTGGGGCGCGGCGGCGGCGGGGTGCATTGGATTGTTCTTCTGCCTGACGGTGCGGCGCACGGGCGACCTTTGGTGGGCGGTCGGCTTCCACGCGGCGTGGGACTGGGCGGAGTCGTACTTTTACGGCGTGGCCGATAGTGGACAGATTCTGCCGGGGCATCTGCTGCAGTCGAGCTTCCATGGGCCGGACTGGCTGACCGGCGGCAGCGTGGGGCCGGAGGGGAGTTTGCTGGTGTTTGTGGTGATTGCGGCGATGGCGGGGGTGTTTGCGAGGGTGTATCCGGGGGTGAGGTATGGGGCGGACGGTTCGCCGCACTTGGGTTTGAAGAATGGTCAGGCTGAAGCGGTTGTGACGGGGTAGGGCTTCTTCGCCGCTCTCAGAATGACAAAGCGATTTCATGCGAGTGGGGCGTCGATCGGAAAATCCCATGTCTCGAACTACGCGAGACATGGGGCACCCGGTGTTCTCTTACACGTCCAGGTTCTTTACGTCGAGGGCGTTGTCTTCGATGAACTTTCTGCGGGCTTCTACGTCTTCGCCCATCAGGGTGCTGAAGATGGTTTCGCATTCGGCGATGTCTTCCAGCTTCACTTCCAGCAGGGTGCGCTTCTCGGGATTCATGGTGGTGACCCAGAGTTGTTCGGCGGTCATTTCGCCTAGTCCCTTGTAGCGCTGCACCTGCAAATCTTTGCGGCCTTCGGCGAGAATGTGTTCGCGGAGTTGCCGGACGGAGTGAATTTCTACGCTCTGCGGCTCGGCTTTGCGGCGGGCCACCTTCGCAGCTTTCTTTTCGGCAACATCCGCAGCGGCGGCAGCAGCTTGCGCGGAATCGTTGGTGCTGGCTTCCGCATTTTCCTCAGAGATTTCCTCGGCATCCGCTTCGGCCTCTTCGGCAGCTGCGGTCGCACCCTTGGGCAACTGATCCACTACGTACGGGCCCACCATCTGCTCTTCAATCTGCTTGTACTTGGTGATCATCTGGCGGTATTCGGCGGCGCCGACGAGGTCCCAGTTGATCTTGCGATGCGCGCCTTGCGAATCCACGAAGACGACTTCCCACAAGTTATGCTCTTCATCGAATTGCAGTAGCACGTCTTTGTAGGCGCGATCTTTCGCAGCGGCCTTCAGATCTTTGGCGAGCTGAGCGAGTTTTTCGGGTGGCGTATCCTTGTCGCCTTCGAAATCGGCGTGCTTGGCTAGTCCGAGCTTGGGTAGCACTTCGCTGACGCGCTCGTCGCGGAGGTGCTTGTCTACCTTGTCGAGGAAGCCGAGGTATTCGTTGAGCACCGTCATAAAGCGCGAGAGGTTGGCACCTTCGAGCCGGGCCGCAGATTCGCCGTAGCGGACGACGAGGCCGTCGGACGCGCGCTTGACTGTGACCTTCTCGAACTCGCGATCATCCTTGATGTACTGAAGCGTCTTGCCCTTCTTGATCGAGTACAGCGGCGGTTGCGCGATGAACACGTGTCCGCGCTTGATCAGCTCCTGCATGTGGCGGAAGAAAAATGTGAGCAGCAGGGTGCGGATGTGCGAGCCGTCCACGTCGGCGTCGGTCATCAGGATGATCTTGCCGTAGCGCAGCTTCGCCGGATCGAAGTCCTCCTTACCGATGCCGGTGCCGAGGGCCGTGATCATGCAGCGAATTTCTTCGTGGCCCAGCATCTTGTCATAGCGGGCTTTTTCGACGTTGAGAATTTTGCCCTTGAGCGGCAGGATGGCCTGGAAGCGGCGGTCGCGGCCTTGCTTCGCTGTGCCGCCTGCCGATTCGCCCTCGACGAGATAGAGTTCGCAGCGATTGGGGTCGCGTTCGGAGCAGTCGGCGAGTTTGCCGGGCAGGCCGCCGCTATCGAGTGCGCCTTTGCGGCGAGTGAGGTCGCGAGCTTTGCGCGCGGCTTCACGGGCGCGGGCAGCGTCAATGGCCTTGTTGATGATGCGCTTGGCGACTTGCGGATTTTGCTCGAAGAACGCGCCGAGCTTTTCGTTGATCACGGCTTGCACGGTGCCGGCGATATCGGAGTTGAGCTTGCCCTTGGTCTGGCCTTCGAACTGGGGCTGCGACAGCTTGACGCTGATGACGGCGACCAGGCCTTCGCGCACGTCATCGCCTTGCAGATTTTCTTTCACATCTTTGAACAAGCCGAGCGATTGGCCCGCGGCGTTGATGGTGCGGGTGAGCGAGGTCCGAAAGCCGGAAAGATGCGTGCCGCCGTCTACGGTGTTGATGTTGTTGGCGAAGCTGAACACGGTCTCCGAATACGCGTCGTTGTATTGCATGCCGATTTCCATGTGGACGCCGTCTTTATCGGCTTCCATGTAGATGGGCTTCTCGTGCAGCGTCTGCTTACCGCGGTTCAGGTGCTTAATGAACTCGAGGATGCCGCCGTTGTAGAGGAACTCGGTAGTCTTGGCGCCGCCGGTCTTGGCGTCGGTGGCGCGCTCATCGGTGAGGCTGATGACTAGGCCTTTGTTGAGAAACGCGAGTTCGCGCAGGCGCTGGGCCAGAGTGTCGTAGTTGTACTCGGTGACGGTGAAGATCGTCTTGTCTGGAACGAAGTGCACCTTGGTGCCACGGCGCTTGGTGGGGCCAGCTTTGGTGAGCAGGTTCTGCGGTACACCGCAGGAATATTCCTGTTCCCAGGTAAAGCCGTCGCGCCAGATTTCGAGATTGAGCAATTCGCTGAGCGCGTTGACGCAGCTCACGCCGACGCCGTGAAGTCCGCCGGAGACTTTGTAGGTGGAGCTGTCGAACTTGCCGCCTGCGTGCAGCTTGGTCATCACCACTTGTGCGGCGGCGACTTGTTCGCCGTCGAGATCCATCATGTCCACGGGGATGCCGCGGCCGTCGTCGGTGACGGTGATGGAGTTGTCGAGATGGATGGTGACGTCAATGCGGGTGGCATAGCCAGCGAGGGCTTCGTCCACGGAGTTGTCCACGACTTCGTAGACGAGGTGATGCAGACCCTGATCGCCGGTGGAGCCGATATACATCGCGGGGCGTTTGCGCACGGCTTCCATGCCACCGAGGACTTTGATGGAGTCGGCGGTGTAGTCGCCTGCGGCGCCGTTGGTGGGGGCAATGCGTGGGGCTGGATCGGGATTCAATTCGGGGTTTGCTGACGTGTCTTTTGCAGTGTTGTTGGTGGCCATGGGGCTCCGTGCGGACGGGTTCGCAATTTTGTTGGCTTCTCTTGGCAACGCTGACGTGTCGGGCTGCTGTTTTGGTGCTGCTTGCAGGCAGGTCAACTTATTGGAAAATAATCCAGTTAACGCAATTCTGACAGTCTTGATTATAGCACACCGAGGAGGTTAAAACAGGGGTAGGATTAGCGGAGCTAGCGGGGTACAAATCGAGCCGAAATCGCTGGAAATTCGGCTAACACTGCAGCGCGAACAGCCAGGCTGTTCGCGCTCCTGGGGGAGAGCCGCAAGGCGCTATACGACTTGCGTGCAGTGTCCGCAGCGCGAGGCTGCAAGGGGGATATCCATCTGGCATTGGGGACAAGTTTTGGTGGTTGGGGCGGCGGCGGCTTCGGGCTTCTTGGCGCGGGCCGTGGCGGCGTTCATAGGCATGATTACGAAGAAGTAGATGGCGGCGGCGACCATGATGAAGGCGAAAAGGGCGTTGAGGAAGTTGCCGTAGCCGAAGGCACCTTGATTCAGGGAGGTGAAGTCGGGCTTGCCGACCAGCGACGCGATGAGAGGCGTGATGAGATCTTTGGTGAGCGAGGCTACAACTCCACCGAAGGCCCCGCCGATGACGACGCCGACGGCTAGATCCACTACATTGCCGCGCATGATGAAATCACGAAAACCCTTGAACATACATTCCTCCAATAACTGCCGAGTGGGGTTTAGCTTGAAAGCTGTAAACGCGCGCGTAGGCTTCCCGATGTCCGTTGGGATGCTGGAAAAGTCACATTGCGCCTGTGGCGGCACTTTATCTGGTTCTGGGGGTTTGGTCAATCCCGAAAGTGCAGGGCGGGTTTGACTGTCTGAGTCAGTGGGAGCGGGGGTTGGGGGTTTGGTTGGCTGGAACTGCGAAACCTAAGGTTGGGTGGGGGCTCTAGGGGTCCTTCGACTATGCGGACGGATTCGCTTCGCGCATCCATCCGCTCCGCTCAGGATGACACGATTGTTGCGAACCCGTACGCTCCGCTCAGGATGACACGATTGTGGGGAAGGCGGAAATTTCGGGGCTTTGCCCCGATTGGACGGGCGAGGCGCCCGTCCCCACACTTACAAGATCACTATCCGCTGACTCAGATGCGCATAGGCATGACAATGTAGCGGTAGTTGTACTCTTCGCCTTCGGCGGGGCGCATTTGGCCTGCGGACTGTGAATCTTTGAAGTCAATGCGGATGCTGCCTGCGCCGCTCACCTTGAGGAAGTCCAGGAGGTAAGCAGAGTTGAAGCCGACCGTCATGGATTCGCCGTCGTATACGGTGTCAATGGCATCTTCGGACTCGCCCATTTCGGCGGCGTTGGCGGAGACGCGGAGTTCGTTCTTGTCGAGCTTCATGCGGACGGCGCGGGAACGCTCGTCGGCAAACTGGGCCACGCGCAGCAGGGCTCCGTTCAACTCTTCGCCGTGGACGACGATGGTCTTGTTGTTGTCCTTGGGCAGCACGGCTTCGTAGTTGGGGAATTGGCCGGTGAGCTGGCGCGAGGTGAGAACGCGGTCGCCGACGCGGAAGAAGAGCGTGGATTCGTCCTTGGCAAACTCAATGGATTCGACATCGTCGCTATCGAGCAAGGCGCGGAGTTCGACCATGGCTTTGCGCGGGACGAGCGTCTTGAGTTCACCGGTGATGCCTTCAAACTTCACATTGCTGTGTTCGATGTGGGCCAGGCGGTGGCCGTCCGTCGCCACCATGACCATACTTTCGGGCTTGAGCACCATCAGAGCGCCATTGAGCGTATAGCGCGACTCTTCGTTGGAAATGGCGAAGATGGTCTTCGCGATCAGGGTGCTGAGAATCTTCGCGGGAATCTTCATCACGCCGGCGGTCGGAAACACTGGCAGCGTCGGGTAATTGGAGCGCGACATGCCCACCATCTTGGTGTTTGACCGGCCGGAGCGAATCTGCACCCAGTGGTTATCGAGCAGCTTGATGGAGATGTCGCCATCGGGCAGCAGGCGCACGTAGTCGTAGAGTTTGCGCGCGGGGATGGTGCAAGAGCCTTCCTTCTTCACCTTGGCGGGGCATGCGGTGCGCAACCCCAAGTCGAGGTCGGTCGCGGTGATGGAGAGCTTGTCGTCCGCAGCCTCAAATAGAAAGTTGGAGAGGATGGGGATAGTGGCTTTGCGTTCCACCACACCCTGCGTCAAGGTCAATTCCTTGAGGAGTTCAAACTTGCTTACGGTAATCTCCATGGTCGTTCCCGCCCCTGAGGCCACCGAAGTAGCCGCTTCTGCTGCTGGCATAGGCCACCCGCTTCATTTTCTGCACTTCGGTTCTGTAGTTCGATTCAGTACTTCTTATATCAAATTAAAATTACTCTAAACCAGTAGTAACAGAAGGACTTGCGGAAATGTGGAAAACTCATTCCCAGTCCAGCACTGGAGCGGGTTCGACATCACTCCAAACTGTGGAAGCGGCGAGCCTATTTGCTGCGCTCCGGTGGAGAATTGGTGAAGCTGAAGATTTATTCCTCAGCGATCCACAATTTCCACGATTCTATCCACAGATTTCCTGCCGTAAAACCACAGGCAATCCAACGCTTCTGGTGCCTCTTTCGCTGCATTCCCTCAGCAGCGACTCACTACTACGGTGACTAAAAAAGGCCCCACATTGGGGCCTTTTCGAGACAATACCTAAACGCCGAGTGTTTCTGAAAGCTTATTCAGCAGGCGGTTGAGGTCTTTGTCGCCTTTGCGCTGTTCATCAATCTTATTGATGGAGTGCAGAACGGTGGTGTGGTGCTTGCCGCCGAACTGACGACCGATTTCCGGCAACGAGGCCTCGGTCAACTGCTTCGCCAGATACATCGCAATCTGCCGAGGATAGACGATGGCGCGCGAGTTGTTCTTCTGCTTGATCTCCAGCGGGCGGAGGCCAAACTGTTCGCCTACAGCCTTCTGGATGGATTCAATCGTCACTTTGCGCGACTGCGAGTCAATAAAGTTCTTGAGCACCTGCTGGGCGTAGTGGAGAGTGATCTGGGTGCCGATGAGCGACGAGTGCGCGACGAGACGGATGAGCGCGCCTTCGAGCTCGCGCACATTGGAGCGAATGTTGGATGCCATGTAGAGAGCGACATCCGTCGGAAGAACGACGCGTTCCTGCTCGGCCTTCTTTTGCAGGATGGCGACCTTCGTCTCCAGATCGGGCGGCTGAATGTCTGCGATGAGGCCCCACTCGAAGCGGCTGCGCAGGCGGTCTTCAATCTCGGCGAGTTCCTTGGGAGGACGGTCGCTGGCGATGACGATCTGCTTGAATGACTCATGCAGCGCGTTGAAGGTATGGAAGAACTCCTCCTGGGTGCGCTCTTTCTGGGCGAGAAACTGGATGTCGTCAACGAGCAATACGTCCACGTTGCGGAACTTGTCGCGGAAGCTGGTCATCTTGTCGTAGCGAAGAGAGTTGATCATCTCGTTGGTGAACTTTTCGCTGGAAAGATAGAGGATGGAGATCTGCGGATTACGGCGCTTGATCTCGTGGCCGATGGCCTGCATGAGGTGAGTCTTGCCCATGCCGGTGCCGCCGTAAAGGAACAGCGGATTGTAGGCACGCGACGGGCGCTCGGCGACGGCGAGCGACGCAGCGTGCGCGAACTGGTTGCCGGAGCCGATGACGAAGGCGTCGAAGGTGTACTTGGGGTTGAGCTGCGCGGCGCCGTCCCAATCGAAGCGCTGCTGGGTGACAGGCGCGGCGGTAGGCGCGGCGGTCAAT
The DNA here is from genome assembly GCA_038229415.1 of Terriglobales bacterium. GTDB lineage: Bacteria > Acidobacteriota > Terriglobia > Terriglobales > Acidobacteriaceae > JANXUR01. Next base: position 43,469 of record JBBROM010000005.1, on the reverse strand, counting down.
CCGCCATCGTGACGAATGGGCGTGTGCGCCGGATCGTCTTCGGGCGTCACGAAGCGGACGTCGTTGTAGTTCATGCCGAGGACGTCGATGGCTTCGAGGATCAAGTCGGAATAGCGATCGCCGATGACGCGGAACTCGGGCGTAGGCACGCGGATGAAGAGGATGCCTTCGTCATCGGCATGACTGAAGCGCGTGGGCTTGAGCCAGGTTTCGTAGGAGTGGCGGTTCACTTTACGTTCAAGCGCATCGAGAATCAATACCCAAGGGTTGCCGGGAGGGGGGACGGGAGAAAGAGACATTTTTCGTTTTGCCTTGGGGGTTCGCTGAGCTGGGCAGCGCGCCCGGTTCTTATATTTGTTGCGTGCGGAGAGTGCTGTGCCCTCCGTACTGCGAACCACGCGATGACGAATGCAACGTTGGCGGTGCACTCGTGCAGCGCAAAGAAAAAACAATTGCGATGAATAAGCTGTCCGGGATACTAGCATGATTTGAAGGCGTGTGTGGAAAACTTTTGCAAAGAAATTTCGCGGACGGTGCGGGGATGAGGAATGCATCGAGGGCAGTGCAGTATGTGGAGAAGGAGGGGCGATTTGCGCGTAAAGGGTGGACGCTGCGCTCCCTCGGAAGAGGAACAATGGCTCTAGACTTCCGATGTGGAAGGTGGGAATGCGTGGGAGAGGCAGGAAGATGTTTAGGAAAGACCCACCCTAAACGCAAAGTGCGCGTTTAGGATGGGGCACCCGCACCCGGCATGTGTGAGAGCGAGAGGTGCGCAGGTTTTGGAACTACTTTAGCTCCGGCCGATTTGTTTGACTTCGCGTTCCAGTGCGAGGCGATCTAGTGAAGCGTGAGGCAAAGCCAGGAAGAGCGCGATGCGGCGGTCGAGGGTCATGAACGCGTCGCGGAAGGCGCGGCGTATTATGTCGGGCTCGCCTTGAACTGCGGCAGGGTCGGGAATGCCCCAGTGCGCAGTGATGGGCTGGCCGGGCCAGATGGGGCAGACCTCGTTCGCCGCGCTGTCGCAAACAGTGAACACGAAACTCATTGCGGGCGCGCCAGGGAGTGCGAACTCATCCCAACTCTTGCTGCGAAAGTCGGCGTCATTCAGCCCAGCCGAGCGAATCTCTTCCAGAGCTTCAGGGCGAACTTTGCCCGAAGGATGACTGCCAGCGCTGAAGGCGTGGAATCGGGGCGCGCCTTTTTGGCGCAGAATTGCTTCGGCCATGATGGAGCGTGCGGAGTTGCCGGTGCAGAGGAATAAGACGTTGCGTGGTTCCATGATCGTCTCCGTTGAGCTTTGAAAATCACTTCTGTTCTGTCCCCGGAGGGAAAGACCCACCCTAAACGCAAAGTGCGCGTTTAGGATGGGACACCCGGAGCTTGGGCTGGTTTGGTGGCGCGGAGGAATGCGCTGAAGAATTTGCCTTCGATCTGCGGGGCGATGGCATCCACATCGAGGCCTTGCCCGGTGAGGAAGGCGCGGGCGTCTTCGGCACGATAGATGCGCGTGGGTTCGACTTCGATGTTGGTGAATCCCGCGGCGGCGAGTTTGGCGCGATAGTCGTGTTCGTCGAGCGCTCCGGCGACGCAGCCTACCCACAGCAAAACACTGGCGCGAACTTCGGGCGGAATGTCACCGCGGGTGACGACGTCGGAGACGGCGAAGCGTCCGCCGGGCTTGAGCACGCGGAAGGCCTCGCGGAGGACCTGATCTTTGTCGGACGAAAGATTGATGACGCAGTTGGAGAGAATCACGTCCACGGAGTGGTCGGGGAGCGGGATGTGCTCGATCTCACCCTTGAGGAATTCGACGTTGGTGAGTCCGGACTTGGCGTTGTTTTCGTTGGCGAGGGCGAGCATCTCGTCGGTCATGTCGAGTCCGTAGGCTTTGCCGGTGGGGCCGACGCGGCGGGCGGAGAGCAGCACGTCTATGCCGCCGCCGGAACCGAGGTCGAGGACTATCTCTCCGGGATGGAGGGTGATGAGTGCAGTGGGATTGCCGCAGCCGAGCGAGGCTTGCATCGCCTGCTCGGGGAGTTCGGCGGCTTGGGTTGCGTCATAGAGGTTAGTGGTGATGGGGTCGCAACCGGCTTCGCCGGAAGCGCCGCAGCAGGTGCTGCCTCCAGTGGTCACGCGGAGAGCGGCTGCGCCGTATTTTTCTCGAACTGTTTCTTGGATGGACATGGGTTCCTTTCTGGTGATTGGGGATTGATTGGGGTGGGACACCCGGTGATCCTGGCTGCGCCCAAATTGCGAACCGTATTGGTTGTGGTCAGTCGTCCTTTCAGGACTGGAATTTTCTCGGCACTTTACCCGGCACTCCGCTGCGCTCCGTACCGGGCTTACTTCGGGTTGTGCCTTCGGCACTTGGAGTTTCCCAAATGTAGGGTGTATTGAAAGGAAACCCCCGGTTTGTCCGCAGAGACAGGGGACGAGGGTGAGCGCCCGGCACCCGTACTCGAAGTGTGATTCGATGTGCGTCACTTGATTTGCACCAGAGATTCGTGTTCGGGTTGGGCTATGGGTGTTTCGGCTGGGGCGCGGGTGCAGCACTCGGCATATAGGAAGTCGAGCAGGTTTCGGAGGGCGGTGGTGTCGGCGGTGTAGCGGAGGAAAGTGCTCTCGCGCTGGACCTGGACGAGCCCCTCGTGGCGCAGTTTGTCGAGGTGATGGGAGAGGGTGGAGCCGGGGATGGCGAGCTCGGACTGGATTTCGCCGACAACGAGGCCGCCGGGATGCGCTTGTAGCAGGAGCTGGACGATGCGGAGACGTGCCTCGTTGCCCATGGCGGAGAACATATCGGCGAAGCGGAGGATTTGGGGGTCAGGAATCGGCTCGCGGATCATATTTCGATAATTGCAGAAATATGGGATGGAGTCAAGCGGATCGTTTCGCTGTACGGATTTGGAAGTGGGTTGGTGGATCGGCACGGTAGGGGTCCTTCGACTTCGCAAGAGACCGCGCTTGGGGCGCGGCCTCTTGCTGCGCTCAGGATGACACTGAGGCGGGTATAGGGGGATCAGGTTGGTTGGCAGGCCAAGCGGAAACACAGGGTCCCTCCGCTGCGTCATGCTTCACGCTTTGCGTGAAGCATGACTCCGGTCGGGATGACACAGGTGGTGGGGGAGACTGTTGCTCCCACGGCTCGAACGGCGCGAGACGTGGGGCACCCGGGGGTTGATTCGGGCACCTTTTACTGCAAGAATTCGGGTTGCTGCGACTGGCTAGGTGAGGCACCTGTCCCCACATGGATCTAAGGCATTCGCTGAGTGCCTGCCGGATTGCGTCGGCTTCGCCTTGCCGAAAAGGGCTTGAATCCCATATACTTGTGGTTTGCCGCAGCTGGATTTCTGGGATAAGCAAGACTGTCGCAAAACAAGACTCGGCAAGATTTCAAACAAGATCAGGAATATTGAGGTCGTTCCATGCCTAAGCGTACATTTCAGCCCAACCGGCGGCACCGTGCCAAGACGCACGGCTTCCGCGCCCGCATGAGCACCAAGAACGGACGCGCGGTGCTTTCGCGCCGTCGCGCCAAGGGACGGGCGAAGATCGCCGTTTCGGCGGGCTTCCGCGACTAATCGTTTTATTTTCAGACAGTTCACACGTGGCGGTTGCTCCGGTGACCGCCCTTTGCTTTTGTGGTTGCGGTAACTCCATCATCGCCGTGAACGGCACTCCGTATACGCAAGCTCAGGAATCCACAGCCAGCGAGCCGCCGAAGCAGCCCGCCGCAGCGATTCTGCCTGCCTGTTCGCCCGCGGCTGAAGCAGGCCATCTGCCCCCGAATTTGGGATTCCCCAAGGCGAAGCATCTGCGCAAGCGGGCGGACTTTGAGCGGGTATATCAGCAGGGCAAGCGGCATTTTTCTTCGCATCTCACCGTTTTCTTTCTGCCGCGTACAGTAGCGGACGCGACTTCCACGACTATCGCTGCGACCAAGGACGTTACCAACCCTGACGAAGCGGGCACTCGGGTTGGGTTTACCGTGGGGCGAGCGCTGGGTGGAGCGGTGGATCGGAATCGGCTGAAGCGGCGGCTGCGGGAGGCGGTGCGGCATGAGATGGCGTCGCTGACTGCGCCGGTGGATATTGTGATCCATCCGAAGCGAACGGTGCTGACGGTGGACTTTACGATTCTGCGCAAGGAGATGGCGGCGGCGTTTGTGGCCGTGGAGCAGGGCAAAGGTGCTCCGCCGCAGCCGCGCCAGGCGCGTTCCGGCAAGCGTGTGGCGAAGAGTGCAGGCAAAGGTAGTCCAAGGGCTGCGGTGAAAACTTCGGCGAAGAAGTCTGGAGGCAAGCGCTGATGCGGGCGCTTGCGTTGTTCCTGTTGCGGGCTTACAAGTGGCTACTATCGCCGCTGTTGCCGCCTTCGTGCCGCTATGTGCCGACGTGTTCAGAGTATGCGCAGGAAGCGATCGCGGTGTATGGCGTGTGGCGCGGGAGCGGGAAGGCGGCGTGGAGGATTTTACGGTGCCATCCATTTTCGCGGGGCGGGTTTGACCCGGTTGTGAAAGACTATTCAGCAGTGCCATCGGCGGCGGAGCGAACGCCGCGCCATCCTTCATAGATTTTTTGGAATTTTCGGCGGGCGCATAGCCTGGCCGCACAGGGAAGCAGAGGAACCAGTCCGTTGAACCAACTTCAAAACCCCCAGCAAGACCCCGGGATCGAGCGCCGTTTACTGCTCGTCTTCGCGTTGACGTTTGTGGTGATCGTCGGCATGCAGCAGTTTCTAGGCAAGTATTTGCCTGGCGGACAGACGGCGCCGCCGCCCAAGCCGGTTGCGACAGCGCCCGCGCCGGTGGTGCCGCAGACTACTCCGTTGGCTGGTGTGGCTGTTTCGGCTGGCGCGCATGCGAGTGGTGCGGCTCCGACTGCGGCTGGCACCAGTGCTACGGCGGCGAATGTGCAGGGTTCGGCGGAGACCGAAACTGTCATCGAGTCGGATGTTTTCAAGGTCACCTTTACCAACAAAGGTGGGCAGGTAAAGAGCTGGATTCTGAAGCAGCACACGGACGACAAGGATCAGCCGCTTGATTTGGTGGATAAGCTGGCGTCTGAAAAGTACGGGCTACCGCTTTCGCTTTTTGCCTACGATGATGCGCTGCGCACGCAGCTGAACACGTCGTTGTATATGGCTTCCGCTACGGGCACGCTCAAAGCACCGGCGGATTTGACGTTTGAATATCGCCAGGGCGATTTGGCGGTGCGCAAGCACTTCCACTTCGACAACTCGTATGTGCTGGGCGTGGACACGTCGGTGCAGCGCAATGGCGGGGAGGTTACGGCGTATCCGGCATGGCCTTCGGGGTTTGCGGAGGAGCCGAGTTCGACGCAGTATCCGCAGCAGCGAGTTTCGTATTTGTCTGGCGACAAGATTGAGCGGCTGGAGCCGAAGAACGTGAGTGGCGGCGCGACCCTGACGGGGCCGTTTACCTGGGCTGGACCCAGCGGGCGCTACTTTGCCGCGCTGTTTCTGCCGGTGGATCCGGCGAATGCGGTGATGGTTTCGTTGCACGCTCCGTTGGATGTACCGAAGGACGCGCGCAATCCCAAGGACGGCGAACCGGTGCGCGTGAGCATTCTGGGCGCGGCGGTGGGCAATAAGGTGGGGCCGACTTCGGAACGGCTGTTTGTGGGGCCGAAGGCGTTTGATTTGCTGAAGGGAATCCGCACGGAGGATGGCAAGGGAACTGACCTTACTGGTGCGGTGGATTTAGGCAAGTATCTTTACTTCATCGCGGCGCCGCTGTTCTTGTGGCTCAAGTGGACCTATCTGCACGTGGTGCAGAACTGGGGCTGGGCGATTGCGCTGCAAACGCTGATCATCAACCTTGCGCTGTTACCGTTGCGCGTGACTTCGATGCGCTCGGCGTTGAAGATGCAGCGCCTGCAGCCGGAGATGGACGCGGTGAAGAAGAAGTACGAGAAGTACTCGCTGCGCGACCCCCGTCGGCAGGAGATGAATAAGGAGATCGGCGCGCTGATGCAGACGCAGGGCGTGAATCCGATTGGGGGATGCCTGCCGCTGGTGATTCAGATGCCGTTTCTGATTGCGTATTACCGGGTGTTGCAGTCGGTGTTTGAGCTGCGCCATGCCTCATGGATGTGGGTGCATGATTTGGCGTCGCCTGATCCGTATCACCTGCTGCCACTGGGCGTGATTGGCACGATGTTCCTGATGCAGCGGCTGACGCCGAGTCCGGGGATGGATCCGGCGCAGCAGAAGATGATGGCGTTTATGATGCCGGCGATGCTGGGGTTCATTAGTTGGAGTCTGCCTGCGGGGTTGGGCGTCTACTGGGTGATGGGCAGTGTGATTGGCATTGTGCAACAGCAGGTGATGAACCGCACGTCGCTGGGTTCGCAGATGCGCGAGATGGCGGAGAAGCGGGCGCGGGACGCGAAGAAGAAGAAGTAAGGGTGTGAGTTGAGTTGGAGGAAGTTGCGTTGGGCTCCTACGTCTCCAAATGCGCGAGACGTGGGGCACCCGGCACCTGGCCTACTTCAACGGTATTACCTCAGAAACAGGCTAGAATAGTGAGTCTTGCAACGAAGCGCTGATTCGACAAAGCGCGAGGAGTAACGATTTGCCCATCGCCGATAAAGTAGCTGCCGCAAAAAAGATCAACGAATTTCTTGCTGGTGTCGTGAATCATGGTGGATTCCGCCTGAAGTATCGCATCACGGTGGATCCGCCGCCCCCGAATGAGTGGGATCATCCGGAGATTCTCGTCGAGTTCGCGGGGCCGGATTCGCCACTGTTGCTGGAACATGGTGCCGAGGTACTGCGTTCGATTGAGCAATTGACGCTGGAGGCGGTGCGCGCGGGCCAGGACGATCACGACAAGATTCTGTTTGACTGCAAGGGCTATCGGGCGGCGCGTATGGCGGAGCTGCGGATGTCGGCGGAAGTTGCTGCGAGCAAAGTGCGCGAGACGCAAGCGCCCTTCCACTTTGTGGCGATGTCGTCGCGGGAGCGGCGGCTGGTGCATCTGGCGCTGAAGCAGGAAGCAGACTTGCGCACGGAGAGTGATGGCGAGGCGCGGGATCGTCATGTGGTGGTGTATCCCAAGGATTATGTGGCGCCCGCGGCGAGCACGCGCAATCGGCGATTCCAGATGCTGAACTAGATTGCGGCCGGGCTGGCGGTCAGTCGTCCTTTCAGGACTTGATCGTTACTCTGTGCCTGACCCGGCACTCCGCTGCGCTGCGTGCCGGGCTTACTCCAGCGCGTCCCTGCGGGACTCAAAACAGATTGCATGTTCGGCACGGCGGGTGATTGCGCGATCATTTGCAGAATTACTTGCCCACGAAATTCCAGAGAAACAATGATGGCGCGCCCAGTCCTGTGGCGCGCCTGTAATACCTTTTACATCCGAGTTCGGTAAAATGCCCGTGATTGCCGGAGCTGCTTGCCAGCGCTCCGCACGCGGAGGACTATGCCCGACGAACGTAATGAAAGCCGTGATTCAGAGATGGAGTCAAGCGAAGCGACCGAGCAGGCCAGCGAAGAAACGATGGAGCTGCTGACCGAAGTCCCGATTTTTTCGCTGCTGGATAATCAGGAGCGCGCAGCCCTTATGAAGCTGATGCGGCCGCGTCCGTTGGCGGCGGGCGAAGTGCTGTTCCGCACCGGCGATGTCGCGGACAGCCTGTATGTGATTCGCAGCGGGGTGGTGGACGTTTTTATTGACACCTACGAAGGCGAACGGCTGAAGCTGCTGGAGCTGGAAGCTGGCGATGTGGTTGGGGAGGTTTCATTCCTCGACGGTGGCCCGCGCGCGGGGACCGCGGTGGGTCAGAAGGACTGCGATCTGCTGGAGTTCGATCGCTCGGAATTATTCGAGTTTGTGAAGTGCCATCCTCATGCCGCGCTCGACCTGTTGACGGTGATGGGTAAGCGCCTGCGCAGCACCGATCATTTGCTGCGCAATCGCGCCACCAAAAACCTGAACGAAGAAGTAGAAGAGACGATGACGTTCGGCGACCGCATTGCCGACAAAGTTGCTTCGTTCGGAGGCTCGTGGCCATTCATCATCATGTTCCTTTCGTTCATGGTTATCTGGGTGTTCATCAATCAATTGCAGCAAAAGGCGTTTGATCCGTATCCCTACATTCTGCTGAACCTGTTTCTTTCCATGCTGGCGGCGTTGCAGGCGCCGGTGATTATGATGAGCCAGAATAGGCAAACCTCAAAAGACCGGATGAAGGGCGACCTGGACTATCAAGTGGACTTGAAGGCGGAGCTGGAGATTGCGCATCTGCACACCAAGGTGGACCAGATTTACGAAAACATGCAGGCATATATCTCGCAGCGGGAACGGGCGCGGCGGGTGGATGACTCGGACGCGCCGTAGGACGGAAATGCTGCCGGAAACATTCCCACCCTAAGCCGCCATCGGCAGGCGGCTGAGGGTGGGGCACCAACCTGTCATTTATCTCCGCGCCGCTACAATCAACCCATGCATCTTGACGACACAATTGTTGCCATTGCCACGCCTGCGGGGCGAGGCGGGATTGGCGTGGTGCGCCTTGCGGGACCGGAGGCGCGCACGATTGCGGCTCCTATGCTGCGGATGGCGCATGAGCTTTTGCCGGGACGGGCGCAATTCGGGGAGTTGGTGGACGCGGACGCGCGGAACCCTTCGGCGGGTGCAAAATCTTTCTGGGCGTCGGACGCGCTTGGTGAGGTAGGGGTCCTTCGCTCCGCTCAGGATGACAACGAAAACATTTTGGAGCGGATTGACGAAGTGGTTGTCACGTATTTTGCGAAGCCGCACTCGTATACCACCGACGACATTGTAGAAATTTCCGCGCATGGTTCGCCCGTCGTGCTGCGGCGGATTGTGGAGTTGGCGCTGGCTGCTGGCGCGCGCCTCGCGGAGCCGGGCGAGTTCACGCAGCGCGCGTTCTTGAACGGGCGGCTTGACCTGACGCAGGCGGAAGCAGTGCGCGACTTGATTGAAGCGCAGACGCTGCATCAGGCGCAGGTGGCGGCACGGCAGATGGGCGGGTCGCTGTCTCGGCGGTTGCAGCCGATCAAGCAGGAACTGGTGGAGCTGATCGCGATTCTGGAAGCGGGCGTGGACTTTGCGGAAGACGACGTTTCGGTGATGCAAGATGCTGTGATTCTGGCACGCATCGGCGCAGTTCGCGAGCCGCTGGAGGGGCTGGCGGGCTCGTTCGCATATGGACGACTGGTGCATTCCGGGCTGACGCTGGCGATCGTCGGCCGGCCCAACGTGGGCAAGTCGAGTTTGTTCAATCGGCTGGTGGATCGCGATCGCGCGATTGTCACGGCGACTCCGGGGACAACGCGTGACTTGGTGACGGAGACGATTTCGCTGGGCGGGATTCCGCTGACGCTGGTGGATACGGCGGGGATCCGCGAGTCGCTGGATGAAGTGGAGAGCATCGGCATTCGCAAGTCGCAGGAAGCGCTGGCGGATGCGGATTTGATTTTGCTGGTGCTGGATGCGTCGGCGGGAGTGACGGCCGAAGACGAGCGGCTGCTGGCGCTGGTTGGTGAGCAGGCGGCGATCGTGGTGTGGAACAAGTCGGATTTGGCCGGGCCGGAGAAAAATCTAACGCTGGTTGCGGGGGACTCGAATGCAAGGTTCGCCATACCCACGACCGGCGATGGAGTTAGCACGAACGTCGCAGTCACGAAGCCAGAAATTTCCACGTCGGCAGTAACCGGTGCAGGGATTGTGGAACTGCGTGCAGCTATTTTGCAGGCTGCGGGTGCCGGGCCGGGATCGCAGCGAGATGCCGGATTCCTGACCACGGCGCGTCATCAGCAGTTGGTGAAGGATTCGCTGCGGTGCCTGGAAGCTGCGACGCGCGCAGTGGAAGATCGCATTCCGCACGAGATGCTACTGCTCGACCTCTACGCAGCGCTGCGTCCGCTAGACGAGATTACTGGAGCGACGACCACAGACGACATCCTGAGCCGAATCTTCAGCACGTTTTGCATCGGAAAGTAGAGTAGGGTTTTAGGGCGTCCAAGCAAATGTAATAATGCCATTTAACTCCTTGTATTTGCAGCATTATTCGTCCTATACTGTCCATCGGAGACTCAAGGCAGCCACGCCAAAGTGAGTCTCCAGTGAGTCTCCAGAGGGGGCTCTGAGTCTCCAGAACGCGCTGGAGACTCACGGAGGACGAAATGCTGCTCACAGACGCCAAAATCAAGGCTCTCAAACCACAGGCAAATCGCTATTTGGTTAGCGACGGCGATGGCCTTTCACTCGACGTTCTCCCAAGTGGGAAAATGTCGTGGTTGTACCGCTATCGTTCCGCGGGAAGACAGGAAAAAGTGAGCCTGGGGCAGTACCCGGCGGTTAGCCTGAAGGCCGCTCGGCAGGCGCGCCTGGAAAAGGCGGTGCAGGTTGCAAGCGGCAGGTCGCCAGCCACGGAGAAGAAGCAAGCGCGAGCGGGGCGAGCCTCCAACCCCACGGTGCGGGCGTTCGGGGAGCGCTTCTACGAAGAGCAGGCGGTGCCGAACTGGAAGGACCCCAAGACGATCCGGCGCTACCTCGACAACGAAATCTTCCCGACACTCGGCGACAAGCAGTTGAACGATGTGACTGCGCTCGACGTACAGGGTCTGGTATACCGTAAGCGCGATAATGGGCGAGTCGCTGCGGCGATGCAGCTTCGCCGTGTGATCAAGCAGATCTTCGACTACGCGTTGGAAGTCCAGCTCGTAACGCTTAACCCCGCCGCGATGGTGGCGACCCGATACATCGGCAAGGCTCGGAAGCGGTCGCGCGTGCTCACACCTGCGGAGATTCGCCTATACCTCCGCACCATCTACCAGTCGAACATTCGGCGACAGTTCAAGCTGGCGCTGCACATCATCCTGCTCACGCTTGCGCGCAAGTCAGAGTTGCTTCTGGCGCGTTGGGAGCACGTCAACTTCGAGAACGGCGAGTGGCTCATACCGGCACAGAACGCAAAGACAGCGAAACCTCACATCGTCTACCTGGCGACGCAGGTTGCCGAAATGTTCGGCGAGTTGAAGGCACTCGCGGGAGGCTCAGAACTGGTGCTGCCAGGCCGGAGCAGCCTGAAGAAGCCCTTCGCCAAGAATGCCCTCAACCAAGCTGTGGACGGCCTCACGTTCGACATGGACCCGCTCACCATCCACGATCTGCGCAGAACCGGCGCTACGCTCCTCACCGAGCACGGCTTCAACCGCGACGTGATCGAAAAAGCGCTGAGTCATGAACATCAGGGGATTCGCGCGGTCTACATTGTTGCTGAGTACGCTGATCAGCGCAGGAAGATGCTCCAATGGTGGGCAGATTACGTGGATTTGACTGTGAATGAATCCAAAGTGATTGTCGGTAACTTCGGCGGCATTGCGTAACCCGCTCGCCAAAACTCCCCTCCGAGGCGCAGTGGTCCTCTCCGCGTGCTCACCGGGGTCCACGAGGGGATTTGACCCGTGTTATCGCCGTGAAAGAGGGTTATAGGGCACTTTGGCTTATTTTGGCAGGGTTGTAAGAATTGGTATAACTCATTATTTTTCAATGCCATAGACCACGTTTTACCTCGGCGGTGTTTGCAGCAGTTTTGCCACACTTGAGGCTCTCTCGTCCCCACAGCGTCCCCGGATTTTCGGAGTCTACCGGCATGATTTCGACCCGGGCCTCGACTCCAGAATATTGCCGAGTGCGTCCGCAACTCCAAGCCCTTCCTCACCCTCTGGGAACGCATGAACTCGAGAACATCATTTCGTCCGTGGTTTCTTGGATCACGCACCCCCATGGCATTTCTTGAATTTCTTACCGGACCCGCACGGGCAGCGTTCGTTCCTCCGACCTTGGCTACGCTCTCCTCGATGCCCGGCCCGATGGTAAACGGCTGTCCATGGCGATCTTCTCGATGAGCCGAGTCTGGTTTTCGAGCTCGTTGCGGCGGAAATCGGAAACCGCGAACGCCTTAAGTTCCCATATCAATCGGCGCGCCGATGCCATTTCCCCGCAGCAGGCGGGGACCACAGCATATCGCGCCCTCACCGGGACAACGTATTGCACCAGTTTGTATTCCTGCACGATGGGAAGGAGCAGAGTCTCAATGACCCGCCGCGCCTCCCACGGATCGCGAAGCATTTCGAGAAACTCATCCACAACATCCTGACCAACTTTCATCAACGACGTCAGCGCGTGCGATATTTGATAGAACTTCATTGCGTGGAGTCGGCACAACCCAGACGGAAGGCCTAAATCGTTCAGCGCGCGCGCTCGCAGATCGAGCGTATCCGCAAGCCGCTTGAGTTCGTCCATCGTATCGAAATCTTGAGACAGCGCCTTCGATAGCGTCATGGCATTGACCGCGAACGTCTCTTTGAGTCAAATGCAGGACGTTATAGTATTCGTCTATCAGCTCCTTGGTAATGCCCAGCGCTTTTTTTGGGCATGTCGGCCATATACCAGGCAGTCGCCGTGTTATCGAGCGCGATCCGCCGCAGCACGGGACTATCGGCGAGCGCAAGCATTCTCTCCGAATGAACCCCGATTGCGGCGGTTTCTCCATTGAGTGAGGCCACAAGCATTTGCTTCATCGTCAGGCGCAATGGCGTATCGCTCCCGAGATCGTTCTCTGTAAGTAGTTGCTCCATAATCCGCACGAGCCTGACGAATCCCGACTTGTCCGGTTTGTGAAACTCCCACAGCGCGAGCGTGTCGGCCACCATGAACTTGTCTAGAGGCGCTACATCAGAGGAGGCGAGGACCTCTTCTAGGACGATCTCAAGATCTGCCGATACCTCTCCTTTATCCCTTCGCGGGTGACGTAGTAGCGGCCTCGCAAGTCATCACGAAAGAAGGCAACACCGTTAGATACCTTTTCAGCCGCGTCTTGCTCGGAGATTGGGTTCTGGGAGAGGTTTCTGGACACGTTCCTGAGTACCGGGACATGCGTTACGCTGTGGACCTGAGACATCCGTTACAAGCCCCTTGCGGCAGCCATGATTTCAAGTTGAGGGGGTATGAGAAGACAACGATCTAGTCGTCGAGGCCTTGGGAATGTGGGCATCCCGAAAGGATTCCCAAAGGGTGTGGGAAGAGTGGGAAGCCGGCTTCTTGGCTTTCCATGCTTTCCATACTCTGTCATTTCCATGGCCTGCTTTTCGCCAGGGCGACGCTGGGTTTACAGCTATGTCGACCGGCGCAAGGGGCCGTACTCGCAAGAGAAGTATTCGTCGTGATTGTTGTCGATGAGTGCTTTGGCGATTATGCACGCGGCGAAAAGGCCTAGGGGATTAGGGAGGCTGCTAACTTTTTGATACATTGAATGATATTCCGGTGGGAAATGTACAACCGCCGATTATTCAGCCCCACTATGAAGTTTGCTTCACTTCAAGTGAGTATCCCCTAAAGCTTTTGCAAGTCGTACGAACGATACTTAACGGCATCTGCCGTGCGGTTGAGCCCTGTGTAGATCGCTTCCAAGTCTTTGCGGGCCGCCACCAAAAAGGCGTTTCCGGGTGCCACCATCTTCACCAGCGTTTCGTACCCTCTCAGGGTTTCCGGCTCAGCGTCTGCATAGCGCTTCTGTCGCAATAACGCCCGCCCCAGTTTGATATGCGCAATCCCTGTATTCAAATGTTGCTCCTGCACCGTCTCCGTAAACGCCTGCACTGCCTTGCGATACATCATCTCCGCACGTACATAATCCTTCTGCCCCATGTACACGCTGCCCATGTTGGACAACCCCACACCGATAAACTGGTGGTGGTCCCCATACACTGCTCGCCAAATCTGCAACGTCTCCGCATACCGGGCACCAGCGGCTACATAGTCATTTTCCTGCGCGGCCAGATTCCCCAATTCATTCAGCGCAGAAGCTACCGCCGGATGATTGTGCCCATGGGTCGATTCTTGAATCGCCAGCGCTCTTTCCAACACCTGCTTCGCATCCCCGTATTTTTTCTCATTTACTAAGGTCCGTCCCAGTGAAGTCAGGTCTTGCGCCGTGTTCGGATGTCCGGGGCCATACCAGCCCTCCGTGATCGCCAGCGCGCTGCGATAGTAAATTTCCGCCTCATGAAGATTGCCCAACTCATGCTGAATCGCACCCAAGGTATTTAAATCCTCCGCCACATCTGGATGATGTTCGCCCCTCAGACTCTTGTGCATCGCCAGCGTCCGCTTTTCAAGCGCCTCCGCCTCGGCAAAGTGCGCTGAGTAAAACTGCACATTCGCCAGCCCCCTCAGGTTCGCCGCCATTTCCGCGCTCGTGCCCGCGGGCTGCATCTTCAGGGCTTCCTCCAACACCTTGATCGCCCCTGCATAATCTCCCTTCGCCTCCAGCACACTCCCTAGCGCGACCATCGCAGTCGCCGTCGAAGGCCTTGTCGCCGCATCGCTCGCAGGCAGCGCCCGACACATCTGCAAGCCCTGCTGCACTAGCCTCTCCGCCTCATCGAGCTTCGCTTCTTCCATCTTCACGAGGCCTAGCGAAATAGTTGCATCCACCAACTTCCTCTGCTCTTGAGCATCCTTTTGAGCGAATCCTTGTCTCTGTTCCAGCGCTGCCGTCAGCCGCACGTCCGCCTGCTTCGGATCACCCAGCTTGCGATAAATATTCCCCACCGTCTCGCGCATATCCGCCTGCATTGCAGGATCGGCATTCAACCCGTTCACCTCTTCAAGACCCCGGTGCAACAACGTAGTCACCTTCAAATCCTCTGTTGGCCCCGCGCTCACATCACCACCTTGAAACAGGTTCGCCGTAAATTGCTGGATCCTCTGCGTCCTCGCCGCCTGCTCCAGCGCCGCCTTCCGCGCCCTCTCCAACCGCAGCGTAAAGAATCCAATGATCGCCGCGATCAACAGCACCGTCACCGTCGCATAGGTCAACCCCGCGCGATGCCGCCGCCCAAACTTCCCCACCCGGTACAGCCTGCTATCCACCCTTGCCTCCAGCGGGCGACCAGCCAGAAACGCATCAACATCGCGAATCAACGCCTCCACCGACTGATAACGCCGAACCACCTCCTGCCTCATCGCCGTCAGACACAGGACATTCAGGTCCGCCCACTCCGTCGACGTCACCGCCGCAGTAAACCTATCCGCCTTCGCGAGCGAAGACGGCCTTGCTGCTTCCAGATCCCACCGCGTCCCGACAGCGGCACGATCATGCGGCAGCTTCCCTGTTAGCAACTCGTACAGCAAAATCCCCAACGCATATACATCCGTAAACACGCCCACTGCGCTTCCATCCTGCTGCTCCGGAGCCGCATATGCAGGCGTCATCGCGCGCAACCCCGTCACCGTCACATCGCCCGCGTCTTCGGTCTCAAGCAGATCCTTTGCAATCCCGAAGTCCAGCAGCTTTACCGCACCCGCCGCCGTTACTAACACATTTGAAGGCTTCAGATCACGATGAATAATTGCATGCCCATGCGCATACAACACGGCCTCACAGATTCTCCGAAAGAGACGCAGGCACTCCTCTACCGTCCCACTCTGCGCTTGCCAAAATGCTATCAGCGGCAGCCCGTCGACATACTCCATCACGAACCACGGCGTCCCGTCCGCCAGCGTGTCCGCGTCATACAGCCGCGCAATCCCAGGATGGTTCAACTGCGCAAGCGTCTTCTGCTCACTCGCAAACCGTCTTCGCCGTGCCGGCGACAGCCACGCATCCCGCAATAACTTGATCGCCACCAAACCACCAATATCCGTCCGCTCCGCAAGGTATACGACCCCCATCCCACCCTCGCCCAGCATCTGCAAAATCCGGTACGGCCCAATCTGCTGCCCCAGCCTCGCCTCGAACTCATCCGTCACTATCGTCAAAGCTAACGGACCCAGCCCTTGGTCCAGCATCGATTCCCCACGCCAGTCTTCCTCCAGCAGCGCACACACCTGCGCCGCAAGCGCCTCATCCCCCGCACACAATCCCCGCAGCACAGCCTCCCGCTCGCCCACCAGAGCCTCAGCCACCGTATGAAACACGCTCTGCACCTGCTCCCATCTCGCGCTGTTGAGGTTGCTCATGGTTCCTCCTGCTTACGCCAACGACCGTCTCACTTCCAGCGCCAGCCAAGACTTCGCCGCTCGCCAATCCCTCAGCGCCGTCGCATCCGACACACCCAGGAGCTCCGCCACTTCACTCGTATCCAGTCCGCCAAAGAACCGAGCCTCCACCAGCGCCGCTTGCCTCGGCTGCAGCTTGCCCAGTGCATCGATCGCCGCATCCAAAGCCAGCACCTCGCGGCCTGTCGAAACCTTTGCCCCCGCACCCAGTGCCTCGTTGAAGGTCACATGCACCAGCCCGCCCCCGCGTGACAATGCCAGCCTCCGCCGCGCCGCATCCACCAGCACCTGCCGCATCGCACACGCCGCGATCCGCTTGAAATGCAGTGGCGACGTAGCCGCCACGCTCGGCGTCTTCGCCAGCTTAATCCACGCCTCATTCACAATCGTCGTCGGCGTCAGACTCGCATGTGGATCGCTCCGCCGCACGCTGCTGGCCAGCCGTCGCAGCTCCTCGTACGCCAGGCTGAACACCTCATCGAGCGAACGGCGACCGGCCTCGCTCTCAGTCGCTTCGTCCGCAAAAATAATTCCTTCGCCTGTGACGGTTTTCATGGACCCTCTACGCAATGGATGAGTGCACCAATATTTAGGCCGGAAACTTTGAAAGGAAACACCATGATTCTAACCAAGCTTTCTCATCAGCACGTCATTGGATCCCTACGCGCTACCGGTTCCACCGATCCCGACGTTCTCTTCGCCAAGAAAGAAGACCTCCTCGCCGAAACCAAACGTCTCCGCCTCCTAGGCATTGTGCCCCTCATCGTCGGCACTATTCTTACCGTCTCCATCATCGGCGCCATAGTCGGCATTCCCATGTTGCTTGTCGGCTTCTCGGTGCGCAAATCCATCAAGCACAACAATGAAATTACCAGCGCTGCCCTCGCTGAGTACATGCAGTCCATCCACATCGCTCGCCCTATCACATCCGTCGCAGCCAGCTAGCCAAAATCTTAGGAGTATCACGATGAAGCTTCACATGTCTCTCCGCACCCCTCTCGCAATCATCCTCACGGTCGTTATCACGGCTTTCCACGGCACCGCAGCAACCGCCCAGGCGAAGCCACTGTTAAGCGTTAAGGAGTGGGTAGGCAAGAGCCCCTACTTTCTCTGGAAGACCGAACCCATGCACCGCCGCCTCACAGCTCTTCTCGGAGCGGAATACGCCACCTTCGCCGCCAACCTGGATCCCGCTACGAACCTCGAAGACGAGAATGGTATCCTACACCTCGAAGGCAATGCGCCGCATCAAGGTGGCGAAGAAGAAGCCGTCCTCATCATCGACATCCCCAACGACACCGCAATACCGTCCGCGCCTTCGCCGAGCATCAACGCCTCGTTGCGATCCCCACCGAGGTTAGAGAGCGCTTCAAGCACTGGCCCGCCGCGCCTTTAGTCCAGGCACTCAGCACGCTCAAGCAAGCTGCTCATCCCAACGCCGCCAAGGACTCTGCAGCGAGGCCCGCCGCCTCTACCCTCGCCCCGAAAGTCTGCGCTCCCTCTGCCGCCTGCGACGAAGCCAGCAGCTTCGCAGCCACCATCACCGACTTCCGCACCAGCAACTCCGACCGCTATAAAGTTGTTACTGCCACGGTCCGAATCACCAATAAGCTCACCCGCCCCCTGACCCTAGGCCTCGTCCAGGATTCAGGGATAGCCATCGACGACCAGGGCAACCGCTACGTCATCGCAAATGCCAGTAACGTCCGCGGCATCGGAGTTATCGTCTCCAACACCTTCGACCCGAAGTTCACGCTGCAACCTGGTGAAAGCAGTGACGCCCGTGTCGAGCTCTTATGGCCCATTGCCCGAAACGTTATCTTCGGAACCTCTTGGGAGCTCGCCCTCACTCTCCGCGAAATCGACCCCGTAGCGAGCAACCAGTTCCGCATGGGACGCGAGAACGAGCTTCACTTCAACAATCTCGCAAACCAGTTCGCCGGGCGGACAGCATTAACAGCCACAGCGACAAACCTTCAACCCACCTCCGCAACACCCGGACAACCCGCGCATGACTTCTGTGCCGGAAATCCTCGCTGCTACAGCACTTCCATCTTCACCGCCACCGTCTCGTCCATGACCGCAAGCTCCGTCGGCAACTTCAAAGACCATCTCCTACGCCTCGACATTAAGTTCCGCAACGTCACCAACAACCCCATCACACTCGCCTACGCCGCCACCACCTCCATCGGCATTGACAACCTAGGCAACTCCTATTTCTGGGGCCACGCCGGCTCGCACGACACCAGCGTACAGGGCATCGGCATCTCCGAAAGCCAGAAGGTCGATCCCAAGTTCGTCCTACAGCCCGGCGAAAGCCGCAGCGCGATATTTAATATCGTTCGTTACCGCCCCGGCAACGCCCAAATCGGAACCACCTTCACCTACAGCACCACCATCCGCCAAGTAGAAGTTCTACCTACCCAGCAAATCCGCGAACTCCGCGACTTCAGCCTCAACTACCCCAATTTAACCGCTAGCGTCTTCTCTCCTTCCAATTTGAACGACGGCATCAGGAAGATTGGCAACATCTTCAAAAAGTAGCTCGCACCGACCACTAAAGAGAACATCCCTGATGCATCTGGCCGTCCGCTCTCCCCAGCTTTACCTCACCAGCGAATTGCGACTTCGAAAGGAGAGCAGGCAAGTCATGTACGACACGGTTGTCCACACGATAGCTATGCGTTAAGTCTGGGACGGATGGTGCGGCGATACAGGGGAGTCCACACGTGCCTCAACTTCAATCGGCGATAACAGGCGGATGGACTCATCGAGGCTCAAGCGACTCTTCGTGCAGCTCTGAAACGAAGCTCTTCCGCGTTTAGCTCTCCGATCTCGAGGTCTCGAAAGTAGACTCTGTAAAACTCTGGTGTCGTTAGCTCAAGTGCGAGTTCTTCAAAGCGGAATACTTCGCTGATGAAAATTCTGGTCTTGTGCCAGCTGATGTCGCCACTGTTATTCACTTCTCGCAGAAGAAGCCCTTTGGGGTACGTGAACTCCGGCAATTTGCGTGGCAGTCGGACAGAACTGGGATGATAGAGACTGGCACGGAACGGCGTTCTTCAGGCCCTCATGTGGGCGCTCGTTATTGAAGACGTAGCGAAACTTATCGAAGCGGCTCTGCTGTGCACGAAGAGATGACGCGGGCGGTTTCGTCGTGTCCTCCTTCAGCGTGCGATGCATGCGCTCGTGACGACCGTTCTGTTGCGGTCGGCCTGCTTGAATCCGTTCGTGAATAATGCCAAGCTTCATCCAGCCGAGCGCGAGTTTCGAAAGTCCCATGAGCCCCACGCCCGCAAACGGCGCGCCGTTGTCGGTCCTGATTCGAGCGGGCAATCTGTCGAAACCAAAGACGTTCTCGATTTCGATGATGTTCCTAGATTTTCCGGCCAGGTCAACCAGGAGCACGTGCAGGTGAGTTTGATCGGCCAACTGGCCGAGAATTAACGGTATCCGAGGACCTCGCGGGTTAATGAACTGCTCGTAGAAGGCGACCGGACGGCCATTGATTATCTGAGGAATCCACCAGAACAATAGAATGACTGGGCCATGGGTCGTCAGAGACAGACTTCCCTTCACGCACAGAGTCGGCCGTTCTCCCAAAAGAGACTCGTCGGGCTCCGGCTCACATAGAACCGCAACCACCTCCAACCCGACCCGCGCATCCAGTTCGATGCCTTCAAAAAGCAATCCAACGCCTACTGGCGGGAACTCAAGGGTCCTCGCGCTCCACTCCTGCCACTCATGCCCGAGCTTGTTGTTCAACGTCACATTCAACCGTGCGATTTCTCGCGGCACCAGGCGTTGCCGTTCTTATGTTCCCGTTCCAGTGAGCGAAACCATCTGCGGGCTGCCACCGCCGTTGTCACTTACCGATACGTTGGCCGTGCGCCTGCCTTTCACTGTCGGCGTGAACGTCACGGTAATGAAGCAGCTCGCGCCGGCCGCTACCGACGTGCCGCAGGTGTTCGTTTGGGCAAAGTCTCCGGGATTGGTGCCCGTCAAGGAAATCACAACTGAACTGACCGCCACGCTGCCCTTGTTGCTCAGGGTGATCTTCTTGCTGAGACTCGTTGTGCCTACTGGCTGATTGCCGAAGTTCTCGCTCGTCGGGCTGAGTTGGACGTATGTGCCCGTGCCGGTCAGCGTCACTTTCTGCGGGCTGCCGATCGCGTTGTCCGTCACGGAGATTGTGCCTGTGATGGTATTGATCGCCGTAGGCTTGAACTTCACAGTGATGGTGCAGCTTGCCCCCGCAACGACGCTGAAGCCGCACGTGTTGGTTTCGGTGAACTGAGCGCTAACGGATACCTTGGTGAGTGTCAGTGTCCCGAGTCCGGTGTTTGTGAGCGTCACGCTCTGGCCCGCGCTGCTGGTGTTTACCACTTGGGTTGCGAAGGTAAGGCTGGAAGGGGAGAGCTTAACCGCCGGGGTGACGCCCGTGCCCGAGATCGTGACTACCTGCGGTGTGTTCGTGGCACTATCGCTGAACATGAGGCTGCCCGTCATGCCGCCCGCCGATTTGGGATCCCATGTGAGGGTGACGGTGCAAGACGCCGCCGCCGCCAGCGAGGAGCCGCAATTGTTGCTCTGCGTATAGGTGCCGTTACTGAAACTGGCCGCAATGCTGGTGAGGCTGAGGGCGAGGTTTCCTGTGTTCGTAAGTGTCGCAATTTGCGTGCCGGATGAAATCCCCACCGTCACGCTGCCGAAGTTCAGCGCCGCGGGTGAAGCGCTGCCGATTGCTCCTTGGACAACTTGGCTCAGCACCGGAGAAACACTGGAACCGAAGTTTGAGTCGCCGCTATACGACGCGGTGATGCTGTGATTGCCAACCGACAGCGTACTTGTCGAATAGGTTGCCATTCCGCTGCCATTGAGAGTCGCTGTTCCCAACGATGTGGAGGCATCAAGGAATGTGATGGTTCCGGTTGGTACGCCCGTTCCAACGCTCGGCGTCACCGTAACGGTGAACGCAACGGACTGGCCGTAGCTGGAGGGATTCAGAGACGATTGCAATGCACTAGTCGTGGCCCGGGTGCTTAAATTGATGAGCACCCCAACCTGACCATTGTTGCAGTTGTGTGTGCTCACGCAGGTGTTAGCTGAAAGTAGATCAGTCTTCCCGTCACCGTTGACATCACCTGCGGCCACAGAGATGGCAGTTCCGCCTCCCGAGCTATACGTCACTGGTGCTTGAAGGGTTCCATCACCGTTCCCTCGGAGCACGCCAGCACTTCCCGTCGAAGATGCGCAAGCACTGTCGGCGCACTCATTCGCGACTACCACGTCCAGGTTGCCATCTCCATCCACATCGACAACAGCCACCGCCAGAGGAAACGGCCCACCCGAGGCGAAGGTTGTGACGGTCTTAAAGGTTCCGTCGCCGTTGCCGAGGAGCACGCCAACGAACCCGTTCGCGATGCTACAAACCTTATCTACACATTCGTTTGCGATGACAATGTCAAGCTTCCCGTCGCGATTCAAATCAGACACCGCCAAGGCGTTCGCAGCATACCCGCCAGTTCCGAATGTCGCAGACGTCTGGAATGTGCCGTCGCCATTACCTAGCAGAACGGCTAAGACTCCTCCTGTCGGGTTGTCGTAGTAAAGTGATTGATTCGCAATGAGCAAATCAGGCTTGCCATCGCCATTCACGTCTACAGCGACTGCCGAGGTAGGGCCAGCTCCGCCGGAATTGTAGGTAATCGCGCCTTGGAATGTGCCGTCACCATTGCCAAGCAAAATTGCTACGACCCCCGTGGACACAGGACCGATACAGCCAGTGTTCGGACATGGGTTCGTGACTATCAGGTCGAGGGTTCCGTCCAGATTCACGTCCGCCACCGCAACCGAGGTGGCATATTCAGCCCCCGAACTGTAGCCAACAGCTGGCCTGAACGTACCGTCGCCATTGCCGAGCAGCACAGAAACAAAGCCACCCGCGCTTGGGGTGCAATTGGTATCAAGGCACTGGTTTGAAACAACTACATCGGGCTTTCCGTCGCCGTTTATATCCGCTATTGCGACGGCATTGGCGACAGTACCCCCCGAGCCATAACTCTGAGGTGACTGGAAAGTGCCGTCGCCGTTGCCCAATAGGATGCTGACTTCTCCGCCAGTGCTGCAGGTGCTATCGGCGCACTCGTTCAGCTATAGGTAAATCAAAGTTAGCTTCGGTCGTTGTCGCCACGTCGATGGCCCTAGCATATTGGCAAGAGTTGTCGTGTTAAGCGGAGAGATCACACGCCCGCTGGGGTGGCCTGGCGCAGGAGTTTGGGACGCTATTCGACGGCGACTCCGGGCACTTGCCGGACGGGGTACATTCGCTTCCCTTGGCTGTCGAGGAGAGGTCTGTGCCAAACGTCTTCTTGATGGATTCGGCGTAGCTGAGGGGGCGCGGCTTGGGCTTCGGCTTGGTGCGTAGCAGTGCAAAGAACGCAGCGCGCGTCTTGTGCATCTTGCGGGGCGCCAGCAGCCCGAAATAGTGGACCGAGTGTTGGTAACGGTCCTGGATGTGATCCTGCAGGGCGGTCACAAAGCCTTCAGGCGTGTACCGGGTCAAAACGCGCTTTTGTAGTTTCAGGTCTTTGGTCCAGAACTCCACCGCATCTTCCGACACCCTAAAGATTCGGTGTTGGGCGATCGGCGGCCGTCGAAAATACCTGCCCAGGTATCGCACTGCGGCCCATGTCGAATGGTAGGTACGCACGTGAACGTGCCACCTTCGTTCATATTGGGTTGTCATCCGCTTACGGAACTCGAAGTAGCTCAAATGTGTTGCGAGTGAACCGGCTGTGTGGGCTTCTCGCAACAGGGTGATTACAGCCCACCGCCACAGCGGCCTTGCGGCGTCCTCTTCAATCACCAAACTGACCGGTTCTCCGTCGGCATCGCGCAGCCCAATCGCACCAACCATAATGTGCAAATGGGGATGAAAGTTCATGTGACGTCCCCAAGTGTGCAGGAACACTCGGACCGCCGCTGTAGCTCCATAGTGCGTCTGAACGTATTGCTGCATTACGGAGCCGCCAAGGCTAAACATGCAATAAAGCAGGTTCCGGTTTAGCTGAAATAGGGGCCAGAGCTGCTCGGGCATGGTCAGTGTGATTACCCTCTGGGGCATCTCCGGCAAAAGGGTAATTTGTTCGCGCTGCCACTCCTCGGTACGCTTCTGGCCGCAACTCGCGCAGACTTTCTCTTTGCAGGTGTTCCAAACTATCCGTTCTTCGGTTTCCGACGCGTACACTGTTCCTCCCAGCGCGGGGGTTCCGCACTGAATGGCCCGCGCCAGGGCTTTGCGTACCGCCGGACGAGTGCTGTCCCGATCCCAGAGGTTCCGGGTCACCTCGTAGATCTCCGCCAGCCGCCTCTCTCTCGCCCGGTTCACGAAAGAGGCAAGTCGCCTTGCCGATACAGCAGGGAGGCCAATTCACGGCTCACCGCAACGGCGCGGCCGGGCACTTGGACCTCCAGCACCAGAACCTCTCCAGACTCTGCCAGCGGCAACTCAAGGAGGGCCGCCAACAGGCCCGCTAAGTCAAACTCGGGCGGTCGCCGTCGAAACTCCGGCTGGCGAACCATCTTCGCAATTTCTTTTTTGATTCCGCCTTTCAGGCGGAACTCCCGGAGGAGCTTCGGTTGTTGATCCGCAGAATAGGCGTTGAACCACTTCCACGCCCCGTCTATGCTGATCTCTCCAGCCCAAAGGGCATCCAATATGTCGGGATGGCCATTGGATTTCAGGACTTGGACTTTGCCGACGCTCCCAGTTGAAACGCCAGATGCTTTGGCGATTTCGACTCGGATGTGGACAGGCTGAGCCTTTGCCAAATTTGGCAAACCCTTGGACTGCCCCCCAGCTCGCTGATTGGCCTTTGCCTTCTCCTGGAGGAGCGGTTCCATCTCCAAGGCGAATGTTATGCGTCGGTAATCGTTCTGGCCCTCTCGCGGACTCATGTCTCGCAACAGCCATCGAAAGACCTCCTCCTCGTCGAGCCGGTACTCAATGCATAGCAGAGTCTCGTGCTTCTGTCGGCAAGCCAGTTGCCAAACTGCATACCGGCCGAGGATGGTGCCATCCCAGTTGATGGGCACAGGCTCGTCGAATGCTTTCTCGCCTTGCTCTGCGAGGTCGTTCAATTGGCCTATCGGGGGCATGAGTCTCAACCGCTCTATGCTCTCGTGAGGGTGGATCTCTCCTAGCGGACGAGATCGGAGGCAAGGAGGATCTAGTTGGTTGGACGCTGCGCTAGAATCGTGCGCAACGTCGGGCAGGCAAGGAAATGGCGTAACTCTTGGCGCGGGGCAGGCAGGAGTATTCATTTCACCTTTCCCTTCCGCCCTGCTTCAAGAGCTTGAACCAACCGTCGGATCTCATCGTCGGACTCGCCAGCGACACGCGCGGCATTGATCGCATCGATTTCATCGGCAGGCCAACCGACCGAACGCGCCCCAAGCAGTACAGGCTTCGGCCAAAGGCCATTGGAGATGTGTTGGTAGAGCGAACTTCTGGAAATACCACTGTGCTGCAAGACCGTACCAATTCTTAAGAGGGTCACCATGAGTCGCACCTCGTGTCCACGCAAATCGCCCCGCGTGGAGGCGTTAGGCGCAAAGAAGAGGGCTGGCACTCTGGAAACATAGTCAGCCCCCAAGCTCTTCGCAGCAGCCAAGTCACTCACCATCTCGCTTCAAGTACACGGGACGACGGCAAGGGAAGTAACCTGACCGAAAAGAGAGGCCCAACAGTCGCGGCTAGAACATGCCGCCCAGATTGGGGCAATCAATCCTCGGGTCGAGGACTTCCAAAATTGTTAGCTTTGCTGCAACGAGCCCGGACTGACAGGGCCGATACGATAGTGCCAAGCGGGACTCCTAGGGTACAGGCGCTTGAGCTGGCATGGAAACTTCTAGCCAAACTATCCAGTTGCATTCGTAGGGTCGCACAAGTGCCCGTGGGAATGCAAGTAGATTCCAACGCAGCCGCCTGATTCTCGAACCATGGCAGTACCTCTAGGGAAAGGATCTGCCGCAGGCTAAGCGGCATGTAATGATGTCACTGGATGGCCTTCAGCTCGGATGGGAGAATGGGCCGCTAGTACGCAGAGGGTTTGAGTCTCCAGTGAGTCTCCAGCGCGTATACGTTTCTATAATCTATTGCAAACACAGGCAATCAGCCACCTTCGCACCTTCTCCATTGGAATGTAACGCGGTGTTTTAGGGTGTCCGGGCAAACGAGTGGTTTCGGGCAAGACTCGTAGCAAGACGTCCCGGTTCACGGAGTGTATTCGCGGATAATATCGAGCACTTCCTCAGTGGCTTCGAGAGGTTTGTCGGGTCGCGGAATCTCGGCGCCGACAGCCATCAGAACTCGCACCATCTCCGGATAGTCCCCCCTTGTTGCGATGCAAACTGTTCTGCTAGCCGTGGAGCGCCCAGGCAACCGGTTGAGCTCAAGAATCTTGCCAAGGACATCAGGGCTCGAGGCAAAGTGCGACTTCCAGAAAGGGTAGCTGATGACGGCGATCGGCGGTGGGGCCACACCTCTTGGAGCTTCCGCGGCGGTGAAGATCCTGCCCAGGAGAGGCGGCGCCGCCAAGAATTGCAGCCCATTGCCCGTCATCTCCAGAACCTTAACCGACTGCGGAATGTCCCCGTCGGTGGCGACCATGCCCGCGTCGTTCTGCGCCAGTATGTCTTCCACGGACTTGGCCTGACGGAGCTGGTCGACTTCCATCAAGGTCAGGGGAATGTCACCCCCGCGCCCTTGCTTGTTCTCGATGGTCAGGAAAGCGATGCGATCAGCATCGCGATACGGGTACGGATCGATTAAGACGCCGTAGAGGACACTGTAGACGGCGGCGGTGGCTCCGATGCCGAGTGCCATGGACACTATAGCGGTGAGGGCATAGACGCGATGCTTCGCCAGTTGCCTGAGAGCAAAAGAAACATCCTTTAGCAGAGTAAACATGACGTCTCCACCTTCCGACAAGGCGCACAGTTGATCAGAGATAGGGGCAATCAGTTTGCCGAACACGGCTCGTTTCGTTATTCCGTCCTCAGCGCCTGCATGGGATTTACGGTCGCAGCCCGCCAGGCCGGTACGATGCATGCAACGATGGCAATGATGATTAGAACCAGCGATGCCCCGAGCAGGGTGAGAGGGTCGCGCGAATCTGCGCCCGCCCAGGACGCCATCACTTGATTCAGCGCGATACTCAGACCGAGTCCTATGGCGATGCCGATCCCTAGCACCAAGGTGGTAGACGTGAGCACGAGCTTGACCACGCTGCCGCGCTGTGCGCCGAGCGCCATACGGATGCCGATTTCCTGGGTGCGCTGGGTGACGCCATAGGACACGACGCTGTACAGGCCGGTGGCGGCTAGCGCCAGCGCGAGGATCGCGAACAGGGCGAATAGCGTTGCCACAAAACGATCCTGGCCCCAGCCCCGCGTTTCGAGCCACCATTCCACGGTGTGGTCATTGACCACCACCGTTTCTGCGCTGATCGCGCCAAGCCTTCGGCTGATGGCCCCGACCGTGGTCTTGGGGTCGCCGCTGGAGCGCACGATCATGGACTGAAACTGTGTCAGTACGAAACTATAAGGAAGAAATACCGCAGGCTCGACTGGATGATCCAGGCCGCCGTTTTTCGCATCGCCAACGACGCCGACCACTTGGAGCCAACCGTCGGGGTTGGTCGCCAGGGCAAAGTCTGGCTGCTCCACCTTGAGCATCGCGCTTCGTATGCTCTGGCCGAGCGGATCGCGCCCGGACAGGTACTGCTTGACGAAGGTTTCATTCACCACACAGACATGCGCCGCCTGAGCGACCTCGGTTTCGTCGAAGACGCGTCCCCGCAACAACGGCATCTGCAGGGTGCGAAACAGTTCAGGACTCATCAGCCCGAGCCTTGCCTGGGGCTCGGCCAGAGTTGTGGCCCCTTGAATTTCAATCTTGGCATTGAACCCGCCGAAGGGCGGGAAGTATGTTGTAGAAACGCTCGCGGAACCGACGCCGGGTATCTGAGCGATGGTCTCCAACACCTGCTGATTCTGGTTAAGTCGCTCCTGCCACGTAGGTTTCGAGCCCTTCGGGAACGAAACGTCAAATTCGATGAGGTTTTCGGGAACAAATCCTAGCGGCGTATGGGTCTTGGCGAGGAAGGTCTTCATCGCCGCGCCAGCACCTGCCATCAATAGCAGGGTCAGCGCCACTTGGCTGGCAATGAGGACGCGGTGCAGGCGCTTTTCGCCGAGGCCGGCAGAGACGCGGGTGCTCCCCGCTTGCAGTACTTGCGACAGATTCGGGCGCGATAACTGCCATGCCGGTGAAATCCCGGCAAGGATGCCGGTCGCAAGTGCTACCAGAACACTGAAGAGCAGCACGGGCATGCTGACCTTGATGGAAGCCTCATGCGGGAAGGAATAGAACGGGAGCATAGCCTCCAGCGCGATGACGCCTTTGTAGGCGGCCAAAATACCCAAGGCCGCCCCAACTACGGAAAGCAGCACCGACTCCGCCAGCAGTTGGCGGATGAGCCGCGCTCGGCCAGCTCCCAGGGAGGCGCGCATGGCGAGTTCGTGCTGGCGCGCGGTCCCGCGAGCCAGTAAAAGAATCGACACGTTTGCGCACCCGATGACAAGCAGAGCCAACACCGCGACAAACAGCAAAATCAGCGTGCCCGAGAACTTGCCCAGAACCTCTTCGTTCAAGGTGACGATTTTAACCTTACGGTCTCGCCGGAAGTCCTTGGGATCATCGCGGGAGAAGCGATCCACCAGTACCTGCAGTTCGGCCGCAAGCGGGGGAAACTTCGAATCCGGCTTCAGTTTGAGGAACGCATTCCAGTAATCTTTGGGGTCAGCTGTAGTGACGGCGGGAACGTAAACATCAACGTCCCCCCAAGTGAATCGGGGCGCAGCCACTCCGATGATGGTGTAGAGCTTGTGGTCGAGCTGGATGGTTCTGCCGAGCACCCCTACATTCCCACCGTATTGCTTCTCCCAGAAGAGATAACTCAAGACCGCGACCGGAGCTGCGTTGCCTTGCGGTGCGTCGGCGGGAGTGTAGAGGCGCCCGATGTGCGCCCGCACGCCCATATATTCGAAAAGATTCGCAGAGTAGAGGCCAACATTCACGGCTACGGGGAACTGCTCGCCGGTGAGCGTCTCGGTCTTGTCCTGCTCCAGGAAAAAATCGTCAACCGCGGAAACCTGACGCAATTCTTTTGACTCCGGACCGTTTACCACCAGCAGGCCGCCGCGGTCGTTCTTGTCCTTGAGCTCCACGTGCACCATGCGATCGTTATCCTTGTAAGGATATGGATCGATGAGCACGCCATAGACGACACTAAAAATGGCGGTAGTGGCTCCGATGCCAAGCGTGAGAGAGAGGATTGCGGTAAAGGCAAAACCCGGCGACTTGCGGAACTGCCGCAGCGCGAAAAGAAAATCCTGCATGAGGCTTAACACGATAGACCCCCTGAAGCCAACCCCTCCCTGTTATGCAACTGTGCTTCCACGCGAGCGCCTCCTAAGTTTCGGTGTTGATGACTGCCTTTGTTTAGCGAGTTGCGCTGGATTTGATGAAAACCTAGCGCTAAGCCGCCCACCCGAGGCTCTCGAACGCTGCGCCGCGCTCCGCCTGGAGTGTCCGATATCGGACACGCAATCCCGGGATCGGGACAGTGCGCCGCGATCCCAGCTTCGCGGAGCGACTCTAATGAGTCGCGGGAAGGGCCGATTTCTGCGGAGAAACCTGCACCTGCTGCGGCTTCCCTCCATTTGGCAGGCTTCGTGCACAGGATCCCTGCGATGGATATTGCCCGCCCAGACTTAAAACGCGAGAAGCAGCGCAAGCAGGTTGTCATCGGCTTGCTCGCAGTTGCTGTCCTGGTTGCCGTCGGACTCACAGTTGCCAGGATGAAGCCCGCCGCGCCCGTGGTGGATCGCGGCACTATATTTTCCGACACTGTGAAGCGCGGCCCGATGTTGCGGCAGGTGCGTGGCTTGGGAACGCTGGTGCCCGATCAGGAAAATGTACGTCAGATTCCCGCAGAGACTGAAGCGACGGTGGTGCGCATCCATCTTCTACCCGGTTCTCAAGTGAATGCAGACAGCATTTTGCTGGAGATGAGCAATCCTCAAACCGAGCAGGGGGCCGTGGATGCTGACCTTCAGTGGAAGGCAGCCCAAGCTGAGTATCAGAGTTTGAAGGCCAAGCTTAACTCCGACTTGATGACGCAAAAGGCCGGGGCAGCCACAGTGAATGCAGACTACCGTCAGGCGCAGCGTCAAGCTGAAACTGACAAGGAGCTGTTCCACCTTGGCGTCATCTCGGGCCTTACCTACAAGGCCTCGGCGGGCAAGGCAGAGGAACTAAGCACGAGACAAAACCTCGAGATCGAACGGCTGGCGGGGAACCAGAAAGCAATCGCTACGCAAATGGCGCAGCAACAGGCCAAGGTAGATCAGATGCGGACTCTGGCTGAACTCAAGCGGAAGCAGCTCGAGGCGTTACGGGTGCGCGCCGGAATCGTGGGTGTTCTGGTGGATTTGCCGCTGCAAGTCGGGCAGCACGTGTTACCGGGCACGATGCTCGCGAAAGTGGTGCAACCCGACCATCTGATGGCGGCCCTGAAGGTCCCGGAGACCCAGGCACGCGATGTTCAGATCGGAGAGCCGGCTGTGATCGACACCCACAACGGAGTCATATCTGGCACGGTGCAGCGGGTCGATCCTGCCGTCCAGAACGGTACCGTCACCGTGGACGTGAAACTTGGCGGCGCTTTGCCCAAAGGCGCCCGACCCGACCTGAGCGTGGACGGCACGATTGACCTGGAGAAGCTGGACAACGTTCTGTACGTTGGGCGCCCTGCTCTTGGACAGGAAAACTCAACCCTCAACCTTTTCAAGCTGGATGGCGGAGAGAAGAACGCATTGCGGGTACCGGTCAAGGTAGGACGAGCCTCAGTAAATTCAATCCAGATCATCGAAGGATTGAAAGAAGGCGACGTCGTGATCCTTTCGGACATGTCACGCTGGGACAGCGCGGACAGGGTGGAACTGAAGTAGGCGACAGAGTTTGGGTACGCACCGGAAGAAGTATTAGGAGACGCAGACATGGCGGAAAGCGCAAGGCAGCCCCTGATTCAAATCGAAGATCTGACCAAGGTCTTTTACACGGATGAAATTGAGACGCACGCCTTATCGGGAATCCACCTGGCGATCACCAAAGGGGAGTATGTGGCAATGTCTGGGCCATCGGGCTGCGGCAAATCTACGCTGCTCTCTATCATCGGCTTGCTCGATACACCAACTTCCGGCCGCTACCAGCTCAACGGCCATCCGGTGGAGAGTCTTGACTTCGCGGAACGCTCCCGCATTCGCAATCAGGAGATCGGGTTCATTTTTCAGAGTTTCAACCTCATCGGCGACCTCACCGTGTACGAGAACGTCGAATTGCCACTCACCTATCGCCTGAAGATGAGCGCGGCGGATCGCAAGTTGCGGGTGATGGAAGCGCTGGAACGGGTTGGTATGGCGCACAGAGTGCGGCACTATCCCTCGCAGCTTTCTGGCGGTCAACAGCAGCGGGTCGCGGTAGCGCGCGCGCTAGGTGGTCAGCCTTCCATCCTGCTGGCGGATGAACCGACCGGCAACCTCGATTCGCGCAACGGAGACGCTGTGATGGAGCTGCTGCAGAAGTTGCACCAGGAAGGCGCGACCATCTGCATGGTGACGCATGATCCCCGCTTTGCAGCCCACGCACAGCGCGAGGTGCACCTGTTCGACGGCAAAGTCGTCGCCGAAGGCCGTATGCAGGAAGTGATGCAGAAAGTCTAGAGCGGCGGTGGGCGAGGTCAAATCGCGCTTCGCGGCTCTTGAAGGAGACAAGAATATGTCAGGGATAACTCAGACGGTTCGGTACGCCTTGCGGCAACTGGGCAGGAGCCCCGGATTCACGGTCACGGCAATCCTGACCCTGGCCTTGGGGATTGGAGCCAACGTTGCGGTTTTCAGCGTAATGAATGCAGTCATGCTCAATCCCAGTGGCATTCCCCATCCGGATCGCATCGTGGCTTTGCGGGCCAATTACTCGGTTGGCGTCCTGAATAATATCAGTATGTCGGCAACGGACTTCGGGGATGCGATTTCGGAGGGGACTCCGCTCGCAGCGGGCGCGGTCATGAATAGCGCGAACTACAACTATCTGGCGGGCGACTCGAGTCCGGTACGCCTGATCGGCGCGCAAGTGAGTTGGCATTGGTTCGACGTATTTCAGGCAACGCCGATGATGGGTCGCACCTTTCGCCCAGAAGAAGACTTGCCGAACGCGAACCACGAGCTTGTCCTTTCCTATCGCTCGTGGAAGAACCGGTTTGGAGCCGATCCAAATATCGTGGGCCGCAAACTCAACCTGAATGAGCAAAGCTATGAAGTAATCGGTGTCATGGGCCCCGAGTTTGGCTGGCCGAATCAGGCGGAGTTGTGGGTGCCGCTGGGCCTGCCATCGGGCGCTTACACCGATCCCAAGAATCGCTATAACGAGTACCTGTTCGCGGTAGGGCGCTTGCGCGATGGTGCGACGGTTCAGGCAGTAAATGTCTTCCTGAAGCGGAAGGCGCAGGTGAGCGTCCTCGCCGAGGGTACAGCCAGCTATGGAAAGGCATCCGGTTGGGGCATGTTCTCCATGCCACTGAACGATTTCGTTTCCGGCAATTTGAGCAAGCCGCTGTCCATTCTCTTGGGCGCAGTTCTGCTCATACTGCTGATCGTGTGTGCGAACATTGCGGGATTGCAGTTGGCGCGAGCCACCGCGCGGCAGAGGGAAGTCGCCATCCAGATCGCGCTGGGCGCCAGCCGGGCGCGGCTCATTCGCCACGCGCTGGTGGAAAGCCTGATCCTCGCGGCGGCCGGAGTCGGCCTTGGCCTGTTACTGGCTAAAGTCGCCATTCCGGCTCTCATGTTGCTCGCGCCTGTCAATGTCGGCGCAAACATTCAGGTGCCGATGGGTATGGATGTACTGCTGTTCGCGGTTGCAGTCGGCGTCCTGTGCGCGGTGTTGTGCGGCACGGCGCCAGCGTGGCACATGACCCATGTGCGCTGGTTCCAAAGCCTGCAAGAGAGTGGTCGCTCGGAGACCTCTAGCCGTTCGCGGCAGCGGTTGCGCTCGGCGCTGGTGATCGCCGAGATTGCCACCGCGATGCTCTTGCTGGTCGGGGCCGGCTTGCTGGTGCGCAGCCTCGAACAGGTGGAGCGCGTGGAAACCGGACTCGATTCGCGGGGGGTGATGACCGCTCTGCTGTCACTGCCGCCCGACAAGTACAAGAGTAACGAGTCCAAGGAGGCGTTCTTCTCGGCGCTGGAGACACAACTGCGGGCGCAACCCGGAGTGGAGGATGTCGCCATGTCCGACTCCTTGCCGTTTGTGGCTTTGGGCGGCTCTTCCTCGTTCATAATTCTGGGGCGACCAGTGGCCGCGAATGACCCTGGTCCCCACGGCAATATCCGCTCCATCTCGCCCGGCTACTTTTCGACCCTGAGGATTCCGGTGCTGCGAGGCCGCGTTTTCACCGACGGCGACCGCGCCACCACCGAGCAGGTGGCCGTGATTGACGACGTCCTGGCTCGACAGTATTGGCCAAACCAGGATCCGGTCGGCCAGCACATTGCGTTCGGACTTAAAACCCCGCCGATCACGATCGTCGGCCTGGTGAAACATGCCCGCGACAATTCGCTGGAGGCCGACGGCACTGAGGGCTACTACTTGTTGCCTTTGGCCCAGCAGCCGGTTCGAGACTTCTCCTTTGCCGTCCGCACTTCTGCCGCTAACCCGGAGAGCATCGCCGACGCAATGAAAGCAGCCGCTCGTGGCGTTGACCCAAACCAGCCAATGTACGACTTGAAGAGCATGGACGAGCGCATTGACGCCTCGCTCTCGGGGCGAAAATTCTTGGTGGTTCTGCTCTCTTTGTTTGCCGGTCTTGCGTTGTTGCTGGCTGCGTTGGGACTCTACGGCGTGATCACCTACGGTGTGAAGCTGCGGATGCGCGAGCTTGGTATCAGGTTGGCCCTCGGAGCGCAGCGGTCGGATGTGCTGCGCTTGGTCCTGGGGCAAGGGTTGAGACTTGCAGCCGCCGGCCTGGCATTGGGCTTGGCGAGCGTCATCGCCGCCAACCGCATCCTCGCAAGTTTGCTCTTTCAGGTGAGCTGGTTCAACCCGCTCACCCTTTTGGCGACGTCTTTGATGTTGGCGGTGACCGTCGTGTTCGCCAGCTACTTGCCTGCCCAGCGCGCCTCCAAGGTCGACCCAATGGAAACGTTGCGGCAGGAATAGGCGCCCAAAATGTTGGAGAGTGGAGCCATGATCGAGTTTAAGAACCTAGATCGAAGCTATCGCGCGGCCGCCGGAGAGACCTGGGTGCTGCGGCGCATCAATCTTGAGATTCGCGCGGGGGAGTTCATCTCGGTCATGGGCCCGTCCGGAGCCGGCAAGTCATCGTTGCTAAACGTGCTGGCGTTGCTGGATGACGAGTGGCGCGGGGAGTACTGGCTCCACGGCGCTGCCGTGCACGACATGAAACGCAATCAACGGGGTGATGTCGCGCGAAAAAACATCGGAATGGTTTTCCAGAGTTATCACTTACTCGATGATCTCACCGTGCAGGAAAACATTGATCTGCCGCTATCTTACAAAGGGGTTTCGAAGCACGAGAGGGAAGGCTTGGTCGCCGACATACTCGACAGGTTTAACATCGTGGCGAAGAAAGACTTGTACCCCAGCCAGCTTTCCGGTGGTCAGCAGCAACTCGTTGGAGTAGCGCGCGCCGTCATAAACAAGCCAGCTCTATTGCTGGCGGACGAGCCCACGGGAAACCTGCATTCGGGTCAGGCCAGGGAAATCATGGAACTGTTTTGCGAGCTAAATGCGGCAGGTATGACGATTGTGCAAGTGACGCACTCGGAAGCAAACGCTGCCTACGGCAGCCGCACCATCACGCTACGCGACGGATGGATGCTACGGGATACCAGCGACCGGCGAGCTGCCGAACCGGCGGCGGTGGTGCTTTGATCGGACCTAGCAAGACCCCCTCAGGCATCGCTCTCTTGCTGCTGGCGCTGGCTTCATCTCAGCCAGTGCTGGCCCAGGCTCCCGCTCCTAAAGAACTCCCGAATGCGCCCCTGCCGCAGAACAGCTTCAGGCTGGAGTTGCCGCATTCGCATAACCCGCTGAGCGCTTACTTAGCTACCGAAGTCCCGACTCCGGCGCTAAATAACTCGGTTCGTCTATCGCAGTTAGTGCGAGACGGCAAGCTATACATTTCTCTCAAGGATGCGGTTGATCTTGCTTTAGAAAACAATTTAGACCTAGCGATTGCACGCTACAATCGCCCGATCGCCGACGCCGACATCCTCCGCACCCAGGCCGGGGGCGTCTTCCGCGGCGTGAATACCGGAGTAGTGCAGGGGACTACGGGCGGGGGCGTAGGCGGGCTCGGAGCGGGCGCCCCAGGGGCAGGTGCAGGTGGCACCACCGGCGGTGCTGGCGGCGCGGGGGCCGGAGCTTCAGGTCTGGTGCAATCCACGTTGGGTACCGGCGCGCCGGTGCAGTCTTACGATCCCTCTATCAGCGGTAACATTGGTACGGAGCATCAAACGTCTCCATTGTCGAACCAGCAGATTTATGGGGTTCCGGGATTGCAGCTAAATACCGGGCAAGTGAATCTGACTTATGCGCAGTCGTTTCCCACCGGAACCAGCGTCTTTTTTGACTTCACTAACTCTCGCCAAACAACTAACAGCATTTTTACCAATCTCTCCCCGGCACTGAACTCTTTTTATCGGGTGTCCGTCGAACAACAGTTGCTCTCGGGATTTGGGTTTGGTCCCAACCTACGATTCCTGCACATTGCCAAGAATAATAAGAAGATCTCCGAGATTGCCTTTCGTGATCAAGTAACCGCCACGGTCACGCAGATCGCAAACATTTATTGGGACTTAGTAAGTGCATACGAGCAAGCCCGCGTCAACGAGCAATCCTTGGTGTTCGCGCAGCAAAGCTATGACAATGCCCAGAAGCAGCTCAAGCTGGAGGCTATTCCCGAGTTGGACGTTCTGAAAGCCGAGGCCGACGTCTCCAAGCGGGATCAGGACGTAACCGTCGCGCGCACCAATCTTCAGTTACAGGAGTCGCTGCTGAAGAACGCGTTGACCAAGAGTCTAGATGATCCGCTGCTGGAGGAGATGCCGGTTGTCCCGACCGATAAGATAGACAGCTTTGACCCATCTCCAGCGGTTCCCCTGGCCACTCTGACCGAGCATGCGCTGCAGAGTCGCCCCGAGCTTCTTGAGTCTGATATTGACCTGAAAAACAGGCAGATCAGCCGTAAGGCTGTGCGAAATTCCTTGCTACCCACCTTGGCTGCGGTGGGTTTCTACGGAGGAACCGGACTGGGTGGCGAACTGAATCAAGCTTTCCAGGGTGCGAACTCATCCAGCCTTCCCACCGATCTTGGCGGGACCATCGTGAATGCCTTCAACAGCTCTTCGCCCGACTATTATGTGGGCTTGAGCTTGAACATTCCGATTCGCAACCGCGTTGCCAAGTCGGATCAGTACCGCTCCGAGTTGGAGTACCGGCAGGCAGAAATGCGGCGAGAGCAACTGCGGAAACAGGTGCGTATTGAAGTGCGCAATGCGCAGTACGCTTTGGAACAGACCTTGGCTCGGGTGCAGGCTGCCAAAAAGGCCCGCGACCTGTCGCAGCGCACCTTCGAAATCAACAAGAAAGAGCAGGAACTGGGTGCGGGCTCAAACGTCCAGACGTTAGGAGCGCAGCGCGACCTCGCGCTGGCGGAGCTCGACTTGGTGACTGCCCTCACCATATTTCAGAAGGCAAAAGTTGAACTCGATCGCGCGACCGGGGCTACTTTGGAACATAATAGGATAAAGCTGCAGGACGCGATTGACGGCGTCATCAGCCCGGAGAATCCTTAATTCATGCCCGCTTCGGCGAGTGCGCAACGAACCCGCCTTCTGGCCCAACCCCGCATTCCTAGAGTGCTGGCTGCGGACGATAAGCAAGACATTCTCGATGCTATTCGCCTGCTGCTGCGCCCGCTTGGTTATCACGTGGACTTATTGCGTTCCCCTCAGATGGTGTGCGAGGCTCTCGCCCACCATTCCTACGATGCTGCTCTCATCGACCTCAATTACACGCGTGACACCACCTCGGGGGGTGAGGGGCTAGATTTACTCGAGGAGATCGCGCGCCTCGACGGTACACTCCCGGTCATCGTGATGACCGCATGGGCGAACGTGGATGTTGCTGTAGAAGCGATGCGGCGAGGGGCCCGCGACTTCGTGCAGAAGCCCTGGGAAAATGAACGGCTAATCTCCATCCTGCGCACCCAGATTGAGCTGCACTCAGCTTTGCGCGCTGCCGAGCGCTTGGAAGCCGAGAACCGGCTGCTCCGGGCGGATGGTCGTCCCGACTTTATCGCCGCCGCTCCTGCGATGCGGCCGGTGCTGGATGCGGTCGCGCGGGTCGGGCCATCCGACGCGAACGTTTTGATCACCGGCGAACACGGAACGGGCAAAGAAGTCATCGCAAAAACACTGCACGCCCTCTCGCCTCGCGCGAACCGCGCGCTGGTCACCGTCAACACAGGAGGTCTGCCGGAAGGTACGTTCGAAAGCGAATTGTTCGGTCACGTTCGTGGTGCATTTACCGACGCGCGGGCGGATCGGGTGGGGCGGTTCGAACTGGCAGAGGGTGGCACCATCTTCCTCGATGAGATTGGGAATGTTCCCATGCGCCAGCAGGCTCGGCTGCTTCGCGTGTTGGAGACGGGCGAGATCGAGCGGGTGGGCTCATCGCGCTCTACCAAAATTGATGTCCGCGTAATTTCGGCCACGAATGTCGACATCAGAAACGCATGTGCTTCAGGCCAGTTTCGCGAAGACCTGCTGTTCCGCCTGAATACGGTGGAGATTCGTTTGCCCGCACTGCGCGACCGGAGGGAAGATATCCCGGTTTTAGCCGCATATTTTCTGCGGCGCTATGCGACTCGATACAAACGCGATATCTACTCATTCGAACCCAGTGCCATCAAGCAGTTGATGCAGCACCCGTGGCCGGGAAATGTTCGCGAGCTAGACCATACTCTGGAGCGCGCTGTCCTGATGTGTCTCACTTCAGAGATCGGGTCTTCAGACTTGGGGTTGGGGAATCACCGGTCTTCCGCGCCACCCCAGGGGCTTGACGACATGAGTCTGGAGTCGGTCGAGAAGCTGCTCATTCACAAAGCGCTGCAACGCTTTCAAGGAAACGTGAGCCAAGCAGCGGAGGCACTTGGTTTGAGCCGAAGTGCGCTCTATCGCCGCATGGAAAAGCACGCGCATAACTTCAGAGAATGAAGAAGCCGCGATATTCCCATAAGCCGAAGCGCCTGCCCCAGTTTGAGCGCAGAGTCATTGCGCTTTCCTTGATGGCGGTTGGTCCTGGCATGGTGGCCAGTCTCGTGGCGATTGCGTTCCTCGACTGGTCGCTCGAGAGCAGGTTCACAGCAGCGCTGATCATCATAGTCGTCACTGCCATCATTCTTGCAGTGCTGCGCGATACCGTGGTGCGTCCCTTGCAAACTCTGGCGAACGTGATCGCCGCCATCCGCGAGCAGGATTATTCATTCCGCGCACGCGGCGCGATTACCGAAGATGCGATGGGAGAACTCGCGCTCGAAGTGAACGCGCTCGCCGATCTGCTTGCTATGCAGAAAGTGCGATCGGTCGAAGCGATAGCCCTGTTGGGCCGCGTCCTGGAAGAGGTTGAAGCACCGATCTTTGCTTTTGACTCGCTCGGTATGGTGCGCCTGGTGAATACCGCAGGAGCAAAGTTGGTCCAGCGCGAATCCAGCGCACTCCTGGGACGCTCCGCCTTACAAGTTGGGCTGGAGTCATGCTTGCTGGGAGACAGCGAAGAGACGTTCTCCTTCGCTGGCCAGCAAAACCCCAATTCCCGCTGGCTGATTCGGCGGAGCAAATTCCGAGAAAAAGGCGCGCCCCATACGCTGGTGGTGCTGTCCGACGTAAGCCGCGCCTTGCGTGAAGAGGAGCGAAGCGCATGGCAACGCCTGATTCGAGTGCTCGGACACGAGCTGAACAACTCACTCACGCCCATTAAGTCTATCGCGGGTACGCTTGCCTCGCGCCTGGCCTCGGCGCCAAGCGGATGGGACGCACGAGAGGATTTTGCACGCGGCCTTGCGATTGTCGAAGGACGTGCGGCCTCGTTGAATCGCTTCTTGCAGGCATACCGCCAACTCGCGCAAATGCCGCGTCCATCCCTGCGTCGCACCAGGCTCCGCACTCTGGTCGAACGCGCAGCCGGACTGGAATTGCGCCTGCAAGTTCAGGTAGCCGCCGGGCCAGAGATCGACCTTGCCGTGGATCCGGACCAGATGGAGCAGATGCTGATTAACTTGATCCGCAATGCTGTGGACGCCGCCCTTATGTTGCATTCTGAGACCGATGCGGAGGTGCGCCTGACTTGGAAGACGCATGAAGGGGGACTGCAAATTTCGATCGAAGACAACGGTCCGGGGCTTACGAACAAGGAAAACGTCTTCGTTCCCTTCTACACTACCAAGCCAGCCGGTAGTGGAATCGGTCTCGTGCTTTCGCGTCAAATCGCTGAAGCACATCGGGGCAGTCTTGATTTGCTCCAGCGAGAAGATCAATCGGGTTGCGTCGCAGTCATTGAGTTGCCTCGAAATCTGTAACTCCAAACCTTGTGCCTCGCCAGAATTAACGCACGCAATGAATCAATCAGTTAGCGACCAAGGACGCTTCCGCATAGTGGATGCCGCGGCTCCTTGTGGGCGATTCTGAGACGGTAGCGCATCGGCTCGGCGCGTGATTATTTAGTGTTCAAGCACCTTATGA
The DNA here is from genome assembly GCA_038229415.1 of Terriglobales bacterium. Lineage (GTDB taxonomy): Bacteria > Acidobacteriota > Terriglobia > Terriglobales > Acidobacteriaceae > JANXUR01. Next base: position 4,462 of record JBBROM010000005.1, on the reverse strand, counting down.
CCATAGCACGCCTGCTGCAAGAGCACATGTGCGGGTTAATCAGGCGATTAGCAATCGTAAACCATCTAAAACATTGGTCGGGCATGTGCCTCGCCACACTTGATGAACATAGGGGTCGCGTGTTTGGAGTAGAGCCATTCGGGATAAATCCATACCCCCTGCCCCAAACCGAGAAAACCTTTACGATTGCGCCCCCGATGACGCGAAGTGTACGGGTATGTTCCTTTGGGTTTACGGGTACATCGCCTATCAAGATATCCATCGCGGGGGCCATATAACCCATCTTTGCTTCTTGCATGACGGGGACAAATCGCTCGAATACGGGGGAGACCCAGCATTGCCCGCTCGTAATGGCCGTCAAGGTCGGCCAGTTGCTCTATGAAGGCAGTGAGCGCCTCTTCGTCCCGGCACACCCGGCCCAACTAGGGGCGCTACTGAAGGTGGTATGTACGAGGCCCGCTTCTACAGTCAAACCTGTATTGCACAGTTTTTGAAGATAGGCTTTAATATAGGTGAAACGAGCGGTACGCCGCTTATCCGGCCTTGCAGAGTCCGCGACCATTTGGCGCACGAAAGCTGGCGATCGCTTGAATAAGAGCATACTAATAGTCGATGACAATGCTGCCATTCGAAACGCGGTGAAAGCTGTGTTCGAGGAGGCTGACGAATTTGAGATCGTGGGTGAGGCGGTCAATGGTAAGGATGCGCTCGAAAAAGCCCAGATCTTGCAACCCAAGGTTGTGATCCTTGACTTGTCCATGCCAGTGATGAACGGACTCGACGCTGCCCGCAAGCTAAGGGAAATTCAGCCCGAAACCATAATCGTCATGTTCACATCTTTTGAGACGCAGGCTCTGGCGAAGGCAGCTCGTCAAGCAGGCTGTGACGCCATTGTCTCGAAACCAGACTTATGCGCCTTGGCTGGCACCGTTGGGCAATTGCTCGGTCGTCGGGATCCTCCACCCCAACCCCTGTCACAGTAGCCCTGATCCGGCCAAACAGTGGCTCGCTTTTCTGAAGAACCACTGCGACTCTGCGATGGAGATGGACTCTTCACGGCACCGAGCCTGACGTTCGGGTTTCTGCACTGTTTGTTCGTCAAGCTGAACGACAAGCGACAATGGAGCCCTCAACCACTTATCGTGTATAGTTCCTCGAAGCATCTGTGCGCTCGATACACAGCATTCGGCCCCAAGGAGAAATGTTCGAATGTCAATGTTAGATAAAGCCACCACCACGCTGCATGGAACGGTTGAAAAGGTGATTCCATCTCTCCATCCTGCCGTGCCCGAAAAAGTCCAGATCGAGATTGAGGGTGCTGATGATCTGTACAAAGAAATCCGCATCGAGAACGAGCTGAATGATGAGAATGGTCACCCAGTCAAGCTAGATGTTGGCGCCAATGTTGTGATCACGGTCGAAACTGAGCCCGACGCCATCGTTAGCAAGAAATAGTCGGAACGGAGCAGTGAAAATGATCTGAGGGGTTCTTTGTTAACTCCGTGATCGTGATGAACGGGAGGCATCTGCGCCGACTGGTTTGTGACTCCGTCCGCTACTACAATGAAGACCGAACGCACATGGTCCCTAGCAAAGCAGACTCCCGTCACGCGAACCGTTGCGCCACAAGTGCCCGCCTCAGCCAAAATCGTTGCTCTTCCCAAGCTCGGTGGGACGCATCATCGTTACGAGATCGCAGCTTAGATCACGCGACTCTAACACCTCGTCCCATCTCGAAACCGCCGGTAATCAGACCTGTCGGTTAGGGATCCTCACGGTTTTCCCTCCACCACTGCAGCGCAAGGCTAGGTCAGCGAATTTGCCTCTAATGTGAAGGAAATGGTTGCGGAGAGCGATAGGGTGACCACGGTAAGAGTGGATTAGGAGAACGGTGTAAAGAGATTCCTAGAGTTCCTGCCGTAAAAAGCGCCAATTCTCCATACTGCGGGATACCCCGACCCACCTCCGGAGGAATGAATAAGTTTCCGCCCGGGCTTCTTGATTCCTATATTGCTTCCCACGCATCCTGGCGGTCGGGATTATCTCGCCAAAGCCAAAAAACGCCCGGGCCGAATGGCCCGGGCAAGTCACATCGCTTCATTCAATACTTCCAATTCACCATCCCCGAGCCGGTTCTCCGGCCTCTCATCCCCCCACCCTCAGTTAAGCGGTCATTTGCTTCGACGAATCAACGGACGATTCGCCGGTCGAGGAGATGTCCTCAGCACCCGTGGACTTCAGGAGATCCTTTGCACGCTTAATTTCTTCTGAAGTGTCGCAATGCACAGAGAGAAGAATGCCCCCCTTCTGCAAGCGGCCCTCGTAGCGCTTGGCCTCATACTCCGGAATGCCCAGACCCACCAAGGCTCCGGTCACTCCTCCTACGGTGCCGCCGACTCCCAGCCCCGCCAGCGCCGCCATGATCGGACCTGCCGCGATGAATGGGCCCAGTCCTGGAATCGCTAAGGCTCCAATGCCCAAGAGCAATCCCAAACCACCTCCGACCACGGCACCTGTCGTTGCTCCTGCTGCTGCACCCTCCGGAGCTTTTGTGGCCTTCTCGGTTCCCATAGACTTCGTACCCAAGTTCTCCGGCAGCAACACTGATATGGCGGAAATCGCAAAGCCTGAGTGGATCAATGTATCCGTGGCCTGGTCTACCGCATCGCGATGCGCGTAGATTCCTAAGACTGAAATCTTCTTATTGTCGCTCATAAGTGTTATTTCTCCTTTTTGTTGAATATGCTGGATGTTGAGTGAATCTACATAGAAGTGCGATTTACTTCGACGGTGTAACGTCCAATTGATTGTCTACGTTTCCATCGCCGGCAATCGCTGCGGCCCTGGTTCCAATCTTGCTCTTCTCGTCTTCCGAGCGGACTGGTCCTTTCAAAGTGACTTTGCCGCCCTGGGTAATGATCTTCACGTTGTGGGCATAAATGGAAAGCGCTGAATCCTTGTGAATCGCCATCCGAATCTTCTTGGTGATAGCGACGTCACTGGCGCTCATGGTCTGTTGATCCGCCGTCGGTGAGCCGTTAGCCATGTCGCGCTGATTGGTTTTGGTGTTATCGGCGGCGGGTTGGGAATCTTGTTGCGACGCTCTCGCCACTACCGGGGATGCCATAAAGATGGATCCGGCCAGCAGAGCTATCATGATCACATAATTTCTTTTTCTATTCATAGTGCCTCCTTGTGCTTGATTCAACTGAAGCGGAAAAGTATCTTTCCGCTGTTCTCAGCCCGGTCACGAGTCCCTAGCTATGACTATGCTGTGGCTGAACTCTTCACCTTCTTGCTCGCACTCGCGACCTTCTTGGGGGTAGCCGTGTCGCTCGTGCTCAAAGCCTCGAGGTTAATTTCCCCTGCGAGCTTCGTCAGTTTGGCATCTGTATCCTTCTCTTCGTCCAGAGTTTCTTGAAGTAATCTCGCCGCATCACGCTCACCTAACAGCTCTGCATAGGTGCGCACACAGCCATAGCCAGCCATTTCGTAATGTTCAACGTGCTGTGCGGCTGCAATTAGGCCAGCATTCAACTCCTCGGGGTCGGGATCCGACGCGATGAAATCACTGCCCTCCTTGATGAGACCTTCCATTCCCTTGCAATGCTTTCCCTTTGGACTCACTCCGAGGCCCTCGAATACCTGCTCAAGGCGCGCAACGTGTTCTTTGGTCTGCTCGAGGTGGTCTTGGAAGCCAGTCGCCAGCTCTTCGGACTTGGCCGCCTTTGCCATCTTTGGCAGAGCCTTCAAAAGCTGGGTCTCTGAACTGTAGAGATCTCGAAGTTCACTTACGTATAACCGCTGCAACTGATTTGTCTTCATGCGTACTCCTTGTGAAATTAGCGCTTCGGCATGGAAGTAGCGCTCCGTCTTAGTATCAACGGGAGCACGTGGGCGTTCAATACAGGGTTGTACGTACCTGACTGAGGGGCGAATCCTTAGAACTTTTGATGGCCCCATGCAATTTCTCATTGCAACTTTCGAGTCTGCGGATGAGCGTTTTCGGACAGCTCTATGCGGTGACATGGTTTCCGATCGTCTCCTTGGGCTCCTTTCCTTGGCGATCTTGCTAAAGCCAGCCGACCCGTTCTTTAGCAAAGGGGGGTGCTGGAACTGAAATACCGATCCGTGTGACGGGCACCACTTCGGAGCCGCATTTCGGTACTGACTTTAGACACAAATCTGACTAGAGTTGCGTGGCTCGCAGGGTACTCGTTGCTCTGCTTCCCTTGGCATCTCCAGTTGGAGGGGCAGCCCCGTTGCCGGGGCTGTCATTAGTGGAAGCGTTAGGAGCGGAGGGAAGCGGGTTCTGCCTTGCGGGATTGACGTGCCCCCAGGAAACTCAACCACATAAAGCTGGAGTTCTCTCGTAATCTGAACGGGAGGGCGAAGCATGAAGAAGAGCCGGTACACGGAAGAGCAGATTATCGGGATACTGAAGCAGCACGAGGCCGGGGTG
>JBBROM010000004.1:0-285780 GCA_038229415.1 Terriglobales bacterium | reverse complement strand
TGGAGTGCCCGGCTTGAACTGTGCCAGTGGAGAAGAGAGACACTGGACAAGGAGAGCGTATGGGACGAGGCAAGAAGTACCAACCTGAGCAGGTTGTAAATCTGCTGCGGCAGATCGAAGTGGCTGTAGCAAACGGGAAGACGACGGCTCTGGCTTGTAAAGAAGCCGGGATTGTGGAGCAGACGTACTTCCGCTGGCGCAAGGAATATGGCGGGTTGCAGGTGGACCAGGCGAAACGGCTGAAGGAGTTAGAGCAGGAGAACTCAAAGCTCAAGCGTCTGGTTGCGAACCTGAGCCTGGACAACCTTGTGTTGAAGGACTTCGCCTCGGGAAACTTCTAAGCCCTGAGCGACGACGTATCGCAGCATCTCATGCACAGCAGACGCATGGGATGACGGAGCGCAGGGCTTGCCGGCTGGCCAACCAGCCGCGCGGTACGCAGCGCTATCGTGCGATACGGCGTGAAGACGAAGATGCACTCACGCAAGCGATCATCCAGCTTGCCAGCCAGTACGGCCGTTATGGGTATCGCCGGATCACGGCGCTGCTGAAGCGAGCCGGCTGGCGGGTGGGCAAGGATCGCGTAGAGCGTATCTGGCGTCGCGAGGGGCTGAAGGTGCCGCAGAAGCAGAAGCCGCGTGGTAGGCTGTGGCTCAACGATGGGTCGTGCGTGCGGCTCAGACCGACACATCGCAACCACGTGTGGAGTTACGACTTCGTCAGCGCGCGGACGCATGATGGTCGCAGCGTGCGGCTTCTTAACCTGATCGATGAACATACGCGCGAGAGCCTGCTGGTGCGTGCGGAACGGCGCTGGACCACGTCCAGGGTCATCTCTGCACTGGCTGATGTGATGGTGATGAAGGGCGTGCCGGAACATCTTCGCTCGGATAATGGGCCAGAGTTCGTGGCCAAAGACTTACGGAAATGGCTGGCCAGGACAGGAGCAAAGACGCTGTACATCGAGCCCGGCTCTCCATGGGAAAACGGCTACTGCGAGAGCTTCAACTCCAAGCTGCGGGACGAGTTCCTCAACGGGGAGATCTTCTACTCGATGAAAGAACTGCGCGTGCTGGCCGAACGCTGGCGCGTCCACTACAACACGATCAGGCCACACTCCTCGCTGGGCTACCGTTCACCGGCACCCGAGGCTTGGCTGACAAACAACACGGGGCATGGAGAAGTGGAAACCGCTACGCGCTTCCCACTTCTCCACACCCCCGACGGCGGCTGCGTGAACTCAGAAATAGCTGCGTTACACTAACTCATTCAATGGCACAGAAGATCGGGCACTCCATTCGGACCGAGACACATACATTCATATTCCTGAACGGCAAGAACACAGGCGATGCGGGTGTGGTGGAGATCACAGGACCTTCCGGCCAACCCTTACGGTGTACATCGCTGGAGAGAACACTGATCGACTGCGTCGTGCGTCCCCAATACGTTAGCGGCATCTCTACGCTGGCCAACGCTCTTCCAACTGTGATTAGCCAGATCTCGACTCAAAAACTCGTCTCTTTGCTCGCTCAAACCAAGTACGTTTACCCGTACCACCAGTCAGTGGGCTTCCTGCTCCAAAGAGCAGGCATGTCGCCTATACAACTCGAGCCTCTTCGTCGGCTGCCAAGACGCTTCAAGTTCTATCTGGACTACGGAATGAAGCGGTCGCTATACGACTCAGAATGGCAGATCTACTACCCAGCCGAACTCAAGTGAGCGTTGCAAGACGACGGGGCGCTCAACCCCAAACCAACCCCAAATAAGAAAGCGGCATACTTATTTTCAACAACTTAGGGCTCTGTAAAGCTCCCGATCAGGCCGCGTAACTCGTTGAAACTACGTTTCTATCGCCGCTCATAACCCAAAGGTCGCTGGTTCAAATCCAGCCCCCGCAACCAAACACTGAGCTGCTGCCTACAGCATCCATGTCGTGAGTTTCCGACAAGCCCTACTTCCTCTACATTTTGTAGTCTTGATCTGCCCGGCGCTTCTACACAGGGATCAGCGAGAATCCACATGCTCGTCTTGAACAGCACAGTAAAAGGATGTCCACATGGACTGCGAAGTTCTGCCCCGTGCGGCAACCTCATGTCGCGTGTCTCCTCCAAGCCATGCTTCTTATAGATTCTGAAGTCATTGAATCGGCCTATTCGGCGCTGCTCGGCCTACTCAAGCTTAGCGCTAGTGTGCGTAACGCATTTGTGCATAATGCACTACCGCACCATCCTTAAATGCATTACGCTATATTGCGTTATGTTAAATTGTGTGATACAAACATGCATGATGCTCAACCCCTTTGAATTCGGCCGCGAACTGGGAACCGAGGAGCTTGTGGACCGCAACGCCGAGGTTGCGGCGGTCGTCCAGACCATTCGGCAGGGAAGCAAGCTCTTCCTCGTCGGGCCGCGGCGGTTCGGCAAAACGTCCATCCTGAAAGTCGCCGCCGACCGCCTCAACCAGAGCCATGCAGTCGTCTTGCGCTTCAACGCCGAAAGCTACCCGACGCTCGATCTGTTCGTGAGCAGCCTGATCGCCGCAGCGGCCAAGGGCTTGAAGGGCACGGTGGAGCGCGTGGGGGATCAGGTCCGCTCTTTTTTCTTCCACCTGCGTCCTGAGTTGAGCTTCAATCTTTCGCAGGAAGCCTGGAGCGTCAAGCTGGGAATGAATTCTGCCGCGAATGCGGAATCGCCCGTCAGCTTTCTTGTGGAAGCCCTCAACGGACTGGAAGCGCTCGCCCAGGCCCAGCCCAAGAATCGGCCCGTCGGGCTGATTGTGGACGAGTTCCAGCACATCATCGAGCTCGGCGGAACCCACGCTGAGTCCCTGATTCGCGCCGCCATCCAGCAGCATCGCCGGGTGGGCTACGTGTTTGCCGGGTCGAAAACCCGCATGTTGCGCGACATGACGATGGATGCCACTCGGCCCTTTTACCGCCTGGGCAGCGTGCTGTTTCTGTCGTCGGTTCCGGCCAAAGACTTCGAAGACTTTATCGGCCTCAAGTTCCGCGAGAGTGGCTTTCCTGTCGAAGATTCCACGGCCATTCCCATGATTCTTCAACTGGCAGAGCACGTGCCTTACAACGTGCAAATGCTGGCGCATGCCTGTTGGAATGAACTGAGCACCCGCTCCGCGAAAAAGCCCGCAGGCCTCAACGCCCGCGTGGTTGCGGACGCGATGGCACTTGTCATCCGGCAATACGATCCCTTTTACACACAAATATGGTCAAGCCTCACCTCCATCCAGCAAAGGACGCTGATAGCGGTCATCCGCGAAAGCGGCCTTCGCCTGCACACCCAGCGAGTTGCGCTGCAGGTAGGCCGGGGCGCTTCCACGGTGCAGCGTTCGCTGAGCGCGCTCACCGCAAGGGACATCCTGCGTGACGAGGAATGCGATGGCGTGGCCAGGCTGCGCTTCGAGGATCCTTTCTTTGCGCAATGGATACGCGCGTTTCCCGCACGCGAGACGGGTGAGATTCCTGCGCCCGATTCGTAAGTGCGGGATCGCTGGTTCCATTTCAGCCCCCGCAACCAAACACTGATGCCTATAACGCTGAAGCGCGAACTCTTCCATATCGCCAGTGTCCAGCAAGCCCTTCCTGCTATCATCCACACTGCGCGTGCGATGTCGTCTTTTTCCAACCCAAATTTCATGAAGTGACAGGAGCAAAAGAGTGGCTCAGATTGTTAATTCCTGGTGCGTCTTGGCAGTGCGTGACTTGCTGGTCTCGACGAACTATTACGTGGACGTTCTAGGCTTCACTAAGGAGCCAGTGGACGCCGAGGGATGGAGCTTTTTGACACGCGACACCTTCAGGGTGATGCTGGGCGAGTGCCGCGACGAAAGGCCAGCCAGCGAACTGGAAAATCATTCATATTTCGCGTATTGGAATATTGATAAAGTAGACGAGTTCTATCAAGAGATCGCGACCAGAGGGGCACTCGTCACATCCCAACCGTCGAATAAACCCTGGGGTCTCAGAGAATTTACCCTGCGCACGCCTGACGGCCACCGGATTACATGCGGTGAAACGATCGCAAGCCACTGACACGATAACCGTCTGTTCACGCAGCTCACGCCCTCGCTAGCGGACAGGTTTTGCTGATGATTTCACGCAACCAAAAACACTCTAGACAACTGACTCGCCCTCCTGATTTTTAGGAACATTCCTCTTGTTCTGAACGTATATTCCTTCAAGTCCACAAGCATTCGGGAGGGCACTTGAATCGAGAAATGGCTTTGAAGATCGTGTTGGCGGTGGTGGGATTGCTCTTTCTGGCTCTGGCCTATCCGATGGTGCTATTCATACGGCAAGAACCGGCATTGGCGATGATGCTCTGCATTTACGTCACGCTTGGCGTCTTCCTGCTACTGGCAGTCCGCAACCCATCGAGGAATCGCAGCCTCATCGCCTTCACCGCATGGTCGAGCTTCGCCCACGCCGCGCTCATGGGCACACAGGCCATGCAGAATATGATCGGCCACGGAGAATTGATCGGCGTAGTTGCTCTTGTGATCATTGGCGTGGCCTTGATCGCGCTCGCGCCAGCGAAGCCGCATGCCGAGATTGCCTCACGCCCCAAGCATTAATGAACAGCGTTCGGTTTTGTTCGCCTCGGAGGCACTCCAGCCCCCTCTGCAACTTTCGCTACCCCTTCGCCATCTGATGTATTGCTGAGGCGCTTCTGAGACGGCCTCAGGGGAGGCATTCATGTCTATTCGTCCCGTAAAAAGCATTTCCAAGTCGGTGCCCACCATGGAAGGCGCAGGCGTTCACCTGAACCGCGCATTCGGCTTCGGCAAGACGGCTGATTTCGACCCGTTTCTGCTGCTCGATGACTTTCGCAACGAGCATCCCGAAGACTACATTCCGGGATTTCCGTGGCATCCGCATCGCGGCATTGAGACGATCACCTACGTGCTCGCCGGCACCGTCGCGCACGGCGACAGTATGGGTAATCACGGCGAAATCTCCGCGGGCGACGTGCAGTGGATGACGGCTGGCAGCGGCATTATTCATCAGGAGATGCCGAAGGGCGACTCCAACGGTCGCATGCACGGCTTTCAGCTATGGGCGAACCTGCCCGCCGCGCACAAGATGACCGAGCCGCGCTATCAGGAGGTCAAGGCGGCGGACATCCCGATCGTGACCGATGATGACGGCACCACCGCTCGCATTGTTTGCGGCTCATTCTGGGGCACAAAAGGCCCGGTAGACGGCATCGCGGCCGATCCCACCTATATAGACATTTCGGTGCCGCCGGGCAAGCGCAAGACTTTGCCAGTAGAAGTCAGTCGCCAGGGCTTCGCCTACGTGTTCGCTGGCTCGGGCAAGTTCGGCAACGCTTCCGGGCCGCAGGCAGTGCAGACTGAGCTGGTGGGCAAAGCTGGCGACGTTATTTCCACGTCCTTGTTGGCCGACAACCGCTCGCTGGTTCTGTTCGATCGCGGTGACGAAGTCACGGTGGAAGCCGGAGACGAAGGCATCCGCTTCCTGCTGGTGTCAGGTCGCCCGCTGCAAGAGCCGGTAGCGTGGCGCGGCCCAATCGTGATGAACACGCAACAGGAGTTGCAGCAGGCGTTTCGTCAGCTGAACGATGGAACATTCCTGCGCTGATTGGATAGAACTTTGCTTGTGTGGGGACGGGCGCCCTCGCCCGTCCAGTCGGGGCAAAGCCCCGAAAGCTCTTCGCTGCTCTGTCATCTCCATCGAGCCGTGTCATTTCGACCGGAGTGCTTCGCTCAAAGAGCCGAAGCAGGAGTGGAGATGACACTTCTTGAGATGTTAAGTTAAGGGCTTCGTTATCTAAAGCAGCGTCCCCGTCAACAGCAGTTTGGCAACTGTGAAATAGATGATCAGGCCTGTCACGTCCACCAACGTCGCCACAAATGGTGCCGAGGCACTGGCCGGGTCGAAGCCTAGTCTCCGTAGGATGAACGGCAGCATGGATCCTGTCAGCGTGCCGAAGGTGACCACCCCGACCAGGCTGCCGGACACGGTCGCCGCCACCAGCAGATAGTGCGGGCCGTAGATCGGCGAAAACTTCTGCCAGAGGATGATGCGTGCGAACCCGATGCACGCAAGCACCAATCCCAAAATCACACCGCCCATAATCTCGCGTCCGGCTACCCGCCACCAGTCGCGCAACCGTACTTCACCCAGCGCCATAGCGCGGATGATCAGCGTGGTCGCCTGCGAGCCAGAGTTGCCTCCACTGCTGATGATGAGCGGAATGAACACAGCCAGCACCACTGCCTTGGAAATTTCATCTTCATAGCGGCTCATGGCTGTCGCAGTGAGCATCTCTCCCAGAAATAGGGCGGCCAGCCAGCCCGCGCGCTTCTTCACCATGGTCCAGAAGCCGGTTTCAAAGTAGGGCCCATCCAGCGCTTCCATACCGCCAATCTTCTGGATGTCTTCCGTCGCTTCTTCCTGCACCACGTCCACGATGTCGTCCACCGTGACAATGCCTTTCATTCGGCCTTCAGCATCGAGCACCGGAATCGCGGCCAGGCCCCAGTCAGAAAAGTGTTTCGCCACTTCTTCCTGATCGGTCTCTTCAGTGACGGAGATAATATCCGTCTTCATCACACTGGAAATAATGGCGTGGCCGCTGGCGTTGAAAAGGTCGCGGAAGGAGACCACGCCGAGCAGTTTCTGTTCGTGGTTCAGCACGTAGCCGTAATAAATGGTTTCCACCTGCTCTGTTTGCAGTCGCAGGTAGCTGATGGCCTCGTCCACCGTCATCTCAGGGCGCAGCCGGGCGAAGAGTGTGCTCATCAACCCACCCGCGTCATCCTCGGCATAGGCGAGCAGTGCGCGGACGTCGGTGCGCGTGGCCTCGTCGAGTAGCGCGAGCAGGCCATCGCGCTCGTCATCGGGCGCTGCCTGAATCAAGTCAGCGGCATCATCCGGTTCCAGAAAACGCAGGTAGGTGCGCCGCTCATGCTCGGGCATAGCCAGCAAAAGGTCGGCCTGATCCTGCGAAGTCAAATCAAGGAAGAGATCTTCGCGTTGGTCGCGCAGCAGGCTGCGAAAGCCTTCCATGCGCTTTTTGTCATCCAGGGAAGACCAGGCAGCAAGCAGGCCTTCCGCCTGAGTTGGGCTAGCTACAGACATGAGTGTGTTCCTTGAATAAGGTTGGGACTAGTGCATGGTAAACGAAACAGGACGATGAGGCGCGCGGTCGGCCGTGTCGTCCGCCTGCGAGTTACGGCGCTTGCACAAAAATCAATCCACCCTATCGAAATTCCGAATTTGCCTGCCAGCCCGCTTCGCGATTCAATCAAAGGACATCTCTTCAGGGTTGAATCAGGGTTGAATCAGGGTTGAATCTGGGTTGAATTGGAGTAATCTGAGGCGATCCGCTTCTGAGGGTGGATCGCCCCATCTTTCGAGTCACGGAGCATGACCAGAACATGACGTTGCCTGCGCAACGAGTGGGGTTGCCCCCCGCTCAGGGGCTGTATCACCCCTCTTTTGAGCACGATGCCTGTGGCATGGGCTTTGTGGCGAGTGTGCGCGGCCAAAAAAGTCATGGCATTGTTCGTGACGGCATTCAGATTCTCATCAACCTGACGCACCGCGGCGCTTGCGGCTGCGACCCCGAGACCGGCGACGGTGCCGGCGTCCTCATCCAGATTCCCCACAAATTTTTTGCCCGCGAATGCGGCAAACTGAATTTCACACTCCCAGAGCCTGGGCAGTACGGCGTTGGCATGATGTTCTTGCCGGTGGAGCGCCATGCCCGTTTGCAGTGTGAAGGCGTGATGGAGCGCGTTCTCCGCGAGGAGGGTTTGCAGGTGCTGGGCTGGCGCGACACGCCTGTGGACGGTAACGCCATCGGCCGCGAAGCGCGGCGTTCGCAGCCGTACATCGAACAGGTTTTTGTAGCCGCGCCGCACGGCATGGCCGAAGAGACCTTCGAGCGCAAGTTGTACGTCGTCCGCAAACGCGTAGAAGCTGAGATTACTGATTCCGATGTCGAAGCGAAAGAGATGTTCTACGTCGTCTCGCTTTCGGCCCGCACGATTGTCTACAAAGGCCTGCTTCTCGCACCGCAGATCGCGAATTTCTACGCCGAGTTGGCTGACCCGGAAGTGGTCAGCGCGCTCTGTCTCGTCCATCAGCGCTTTTCCACGAACACCTTTCCCAGTTGGCCGCTGGCGCATCCCTATCGCTACGTCGCGCATAATGGCGAGATCAACACTCTGCGCGGCAATGTGAACTGGATGCACGCCCGCCAGTCGGTGCTGGAGTCGGAAAAATTCGGCGACGATATCAAGAAGCTGTTGCCCATCATCACGCCGGGCGGCAGCGACTCCGCTAGCTTCGACAATGCGCTGGAGTTGCTTTATCAATCCGGTCGGAGCCTGCCGCACGCCATGGCGATGCTGATTCCCGAGGCGTGGGCGGGGAATCCGCACATGAAACCGGAAAAGCGGGCGTTTTACGAATACCATGCCTCGCTGATGGAGCCGTGGGACGGGCCCGCCGCCATCGCATTTACTGACGGCAAAGTGATCGGCGCGACCCTCGATCGCAACGGATTGCGTCCGGGTCGCTACGTGGTGACGCATGATGACCTGGTGGTGATGGCATCAGAAGCGGGCGTCTTGGAAATTGCGCCTGAGCGCATCAAGCGCAAAGGCCGCTTGCAGCCCGGCAAGATGCTACTGGTAGATACCGAAGCCGGACGCATCATCGCCGACAAGGAGATGAAGGCGCAACTTTCTGCGCGTCAGCCTTACGGAAAATGGCTGGAAGAAAATCAGATTACGCTCGATCATTTGCCGGAGCCACCGCGCGTACGTGGCGCAGATCAAGGCACATTGCTGCGCCGCCAACGCGCCTTCGGCTACACCGACGAAGACCTGCGCATGATCGTCGAACCGATGGCCGCTGCGGGCGAAGAGCCGATCGGCTCGATGGGTGTGGATACGCCGCTCGCCTGCCTAAGTGATCGTCCACAGCCGCTGTTTCATTACTTCAAACAGTTGTTCGCGCAAGTGACGAATCCGCCGATTGACCCCATCCGCGAAGAGATGGTGATGTCGCTGACCAGCTACATCGGCACCGAGCGGAACATTCTGGTGGAAACGCCGGAGAACTGCCAGACGCTCAAGCTCGAACAGCCGATCCTGACCAATCGCGATCTAGAAAAATTGCGCCGTGTCTCGCGCGGCGACCTGCTCGCGACCACACTGCCCGCGCTCTTCACTGCGAAAGACGGCGAAGCTGGACTCAAGCGCGCGCTCGATGAGCTGTGCCGTGGCGCTTCGCTGGCCGTAGCTTCGGGATACACTCTGCTGATTCTTTCGGATCGTGGCGTGGATCAAGAACGCGCTGCGATTCCTAGTCTGCTGGCGCTGGCCGCAGTGCACAACTTGCTGGTGCGCGAAGAAACGCGCACGCGCGTCGCCCTCATCGTGGAATCTGGCGAGCCGCGTGAGGTGATGCACTTTGCCCTGCTCATCGGTTACGGCGCGAGTGCGGTAAATCCATATCTCGTGCTCGAGTCGGTGGAAGACTTGCAAAGCCGCGGCTACCTGCCGGCCGGAATCAGTTCCGCGGGCGCGATCAAGAGCTACCTAAAGGCCGTGAATAAGGGCCTGCTCAAGACGTTTTCCAAGATGGGTATCTCGACGCTGCAAAGTTATCGCGGCGCGCAGGTGTTCGAGGCTATCGGACTCAATGAATCACTGATCGAAGCGTACTTCGCTGGAACAGCATCCCGGCTCGGCGGAGTTGATCTGAGTGTGCTCGCTCGTGAAGCCCAAGCGAAGCACGACTACGCTTTTGCGGAGATGGGCGAGAGCGAAACCGGACTGCCCTCTGCGGGCGAATACCACTTCCGCGCCAATGGCGAATTTCATCTACTGAATCCCGAGACGATCAGCAAGCTGCAACACTCGGTTCGCGCCAACAGCTTCAAGACGTTCGAGGAATACACCGAGCTCATTGATCAGCAGAACCGCAACATGTCCACGTTGCGCAGCTTGATGGAGATTCGCAAAGCGGCTCAGCCACTTCCGCTCGAAGAAGTCGAACCCGCGAAAGAAATCGTCAAGCGCTTCGTCACCGGTGCGATGTCGTTCGGCTCCATCAGCAAAGAGGCACATGAGACGCTGGCGATTGCGATGAACCGCATCGGTGGCAAGTCGAATACAGGCGAAGGTGGCGAGGACGAAGCTCGTTATTTGCCCGATGCTAATGGCGATTCACGACGCAGCGCGATCAAGCAGGTGGCCTCGGCGCGTTTCGGAGTGACGGCGCATTACTTAGTCAATGCCGACGAGTTGCAGATCAAGATGGCGCAGGGTGCCAAGCCCGGCGAAGGCGGTCAACTGCCCGGCCACAAGGTAGATGAATTCATCGCGCGCCTCCGTCATTCAACGCCCGGCGTGGGCCTGATCTCGCCGCCGCCGCATCACGACATCTACTCGATTGAAGATCTTGCCCAGCTCATCTTCGATTTGAAGAACGTGAATCCATCCGCGCGCATCGCCGTAAAGCTGGTGGCAGAAGTCGGTGTGGGCACTGTGGCTGCGGGCGTCGCGAAGGCGCACGCCGATCTCGTTCTGATTTCCGGCGACAGCGGGGGCACAGGCGCTTCGCCGCTAAGCTCCTTGCGCCACGCGGGCATTCCGTGGGAACTCGGCCTCGCCGAGGCGCAGCAAGTTCTACTGCTCAACGATTTGCGCGGACGCATCCGCGTGCAAACCGATGGCAAGCTGCAAACCGGCCGCGACGTGGTGATCGCCGCGTTGCTTGGCGCGGAAGAGTTCGGCTTTGCAACTTCGCCGCTGATTGCGCTGGGGTGCATCATGATGCGCAAGTGCCATCTGAACACCTGTTCGGTCGGCATCGCCACGCAAGATCCGCACCTGCGCAAGATGTTCACGGGTCAGCCCGAACACGTAATCAACTTCTTCTTCTTTGTTGCCGAGCAGGTGCGCGGCTACATGGCGCAAATGGGCTTCCGCACCGTGGACGAAATGGTGGGCCGCGTGGATATGCTCGATACGCGCCCGGCGGTTGACCACTGGAAGGCCAGCAAGCTCGACCTGAGCGCGTTGTTGTACGCGCCAGAGGTGCCGTCTCGCGTCTCGCGCCGTTGCACTCAAGCGCAGGATCACGGTCTGGAAGCTGCGCTCGACTACACACTGATCGCCGACGCCAAGCCCGCGCTGGAAGCAGGTCAGCCAGTGCGCATCGCTCTGCTGATTCGCAACGTGCACCGCGCCACGGGTGCCATGCTGAGTGGCGAAGTCGCCCGGCGCTATGGCTCCGCCGGATTGCCCGACGACACGATTCAAATCGCGTTGGCAGGATCGGCTGGGCAGAGCTTCGGTGCGTTTCTCGCCAAGGGCATCACGCTGCAACTCGAAGGCGAGGCCAACGACTACGTCGGCAAAGGACTTTCGGGCGGAGAAATCATCGTCTATCCGTCACGCGAGTCGCGCTTTGCCGCAGAAGAGAACATTCTCGTAGGCAATGTCGCACTATATGGTGCCACGTCGGGCGAGGCATTCCTGAACGGCGTAGCGGGTGAGCGCTTCGCCGTGCGTAACTCCGGCGCGACCGCCGTGGTGGAAGGCGTCGGCGACCACGGTTGCGAGTACATGACCGGCGGCACAGTGCTGGTGCTCGGCGATTGCGGACGCAACTTTGCGGCAGGCATGAGTGGTGGTCTCGCCTACGTTTTTGATGGGCGCAAAGATTTCGCGTTGAAACGTTGTAATCCCGCTTCGGTGGACTTGGAGCGAATCGTACTTACTGACGATATCGAGCTGGTGCAATCACTGATTCGGCGCCATGCGGAACTAACCGGCAGCCAACGCGCCACATGGCTCCTGCAGCATTGGGAGGAAGCGCAGACCGCATTCGTGAAGGTATTTCCGCGTGAATTCAAGCGAGTGCTGGCCGAGCGCACGACCCAAGCTGCACTGGAAGCCAAAGCTGCACAGACAACGCCGATTGCTGCTGCGCCCGTGGCTGGCACGGAATTGCTGGCGGTGCAACATGGGTAAGACCACTGGCTTTCTCGAATTCGCACGTGAGCTTCCGGCGCGTCGCCCAGTCACGCAGCGGGTCAACGACTGGTTTGAGATTTACTACGAATTCCCCGAAGAAAAGTTGAAGGATCAAGGCGCGCGTTGCATGGATTGCGGCGTGCCCTTCTGCAACTCCGGTTGTCCGGTCAACAACCTCATCCCCGACTGGAATGACCTCGTCTATCGCGGACGCTGGAAAGAGGCAGTGCGCCAGTTGCATGCCACAAATAATTTTCCAGAGTTCACGGGACGCATTTGCCCCGCGCCCTGCGAGGCGTCGTGTGTGCTCGGCATCACGCAGCCACCCGTGAGCATCAAGCAGATAGAGAAAAGCATCATCGAACGCGGCTTTGAAGAGGGCTGGATTCTGCCCGAGCCGCCGTTGCACCAGACCGGCAAGAAAGTAGCAATTGTCGGCTCCGGGCCTGCAGGTCTGGCAGCAGCCCAGCAACTTCGTCGCGCCGGACACAGCGTCACGGTTTACGAAAAAGCCGACCGCATCGGAGGCCTTTTGCGTTACGGCATTCCGCATTTCAAGCTGGAAAAGCAGATTGTGGATCGCCGCCTGGCGCAGATGCGTGCCGAGGGCGTGGAGTTTCTTACCGGGGTTCATATCGGTAAGAACATAACGCTCGCCGAACTGCGTATGCAATTTGATGCCATCGTGCTCGCGGGCGGAGCCGAACATCCGCGCGATTTGAATGTGCCGGGCAGGGAACTCAAGGGCATACATTTCGCGATGGACTTTCTGCCTCAGCAGAATCGCCGCAACATGCACGACACCGTTCCCGACGCGGAAGCGATTCTCGCCACCGGCAAGCGCGTAGTCATCATCGGCGGCGGCGACACCGGTGCCGATTGCCTGGGCACCTGCCATCGTCAGAAGGCAGCGTCAGTTCAGCAGTTTGAGATCATGCCACAGCCACCCGACGAACGCTCGCCGCAGACTCCGTGGCCGCTATGGCCGATGCAGCTTCGCATCGAAGGTGCGCATGAAGAAGGCGGAGTCCGCCAGTGGGGATTGGCGACTACACACCTTACCGGCGATGCAAACGGCAACGTGCAGCAGTTGCATGTGTCCCGGGTTGGCCCGCCACCGAGCTTCGCGGCCATTGGTGGGAGCGAGTTTGTCGTCGAGGCGGATCTGGTGTTGCTCGCGATGGGATTTGCAGGGCCGGTTAAGCAGGGAATGCTCACCGATTCAGGTCTGGCGCTCGACCCGCGGGGCAATATTGCCGCAGATGCCAGCTTCCACACTTCATTACCCGGTGTTTTCGCCGCTGGCGACATGCGGCGCGGACAGTCGCTCGTAGTGTGGGCAATTGCCGAAGGCCGTAAGGCTGCGGCCGCAGTGCATGGCTACCTGCAAAATCCGCCCCCGCTTGCCTGATAGGCACGGCAAAAAGACCGAAATTGGCGGACAATCGAGGGCGTGATTCGGTGTTGTTTTCTTAGTAAATCCCAAAAAACATATTTCCCTTCCGATTTCGCATAAATTTTTGCCTCGCAGCCCCGAGGTTGACCTCGCAAGCCCATTCTTTTCAAAATCTTACATCTCTTGCCAATTGGCTCAACAATTGCTATATAGTGTTGTACTGAGTCATGGTAGATGTACGTTTGGGTCTGTCCCGGTCTTGCAAGACCACGGTCAACCCGGCGGGGTTTGGTTAACTCAGACGAAATTTTGTGATTCCACTTTGTCAGGAGAAGAGAAATTATGAGGCGAATCTTTCGAGGGTCAGCGTTTGTGGCTCATTCGGTAGCGCTGCTCGCCCTGTTCGCGCTGGCTTCGGTGTTGGCTTTTGGCCAGGCCACCAGCGGCGACATCGTCGGCACGGTTTTTGATAAGTCGGATGCCGTCGTACCGGGCGCTTCGATCGTGGTGCTGAATGAATCCACGGGCATTAAGACAACGGTCACAGCCAATGGTGGCGGAGAATTTCGTGCTGCCAACCTGTTGCCCGGAAGCTATTCCGTTACGGCGAGCTCGCCGAATTTCCGCACGTCCACCGTGGCCCATTTCCTGGTTCAGTTGAACCACACGGGTACGGTGACGTTCCATCTCGAACCAGGCAAGGTGACGGAAACCATCGAAGTCACCAGCGAAGCATCCCCAATTGACACCACCACGGCGCAGATCTCGACCACCTACGAGACCAAGGAACTTTCGGATGCTCCGACCTCTTCTTCTGGTTCGGGCGTACTGAACTTGGCATTGCAGCAGGGCGGCGTAGCCAGCTCGGGCGCAGTCGGCGCCGGTTCCGGCCCTTCGGTCGGTGGACAGCGTCCCCGTAACAACAACTTCACCATTGAAGGTGTTGACAACAACGATAAGGGTGTCACCGGTCCCTCGACCTACATCCCCAACGATGCTGTGCAGGAATTCTCGATTCTGCAGAATCAGTTCAGCCCCGAGTTCGGTCACTCTACGGGAGGACAGTTCAACGTAGCAGTGAAGAGCGGCACCAACTCCTTCCACGGTGTGGGCTACGAATACTTCCAGAACCGCAATCTGGATGCCATCAATGCAGCCTTTGCCCGCGCCAATCCTGTTGGCACCCCAAAACCGCGCTTTGACAATAACCGCTTTGGCGGACAGCTCGGCGGACCGATCTACAAGAACAAGCTGTTCTTCTTCGTGAACTACGAGTACAACCCTGTGGGTCAGGTCGCAGCCTCTAATGCGGCTACCGTGCCGACTGCCGCTGGCTTTGCCTCACTCGCGAGCAATCCTCTGGTGAACCAGACCACGGTTTCGCAGTTGCAGAAGTACATTACCGCATCGAAGCCATGTACGCAGGCCGACGTGGACAATCAACTCTGTACCGAGTTGAATACTCAGGTAGCCAGTGCATTTGACGGGGAAGGAACCCCCACGGCCTTCACGAACGTGGAACTGGGTTCGTACAGCATTGTGGCACCCGCCTTTACCAACAACAAGGCATGGGTCGCTTCAATGGACTTCAACATCTCGGACAAGGATCAGGTGCGCGCCCGCTGGATCTACAACCAGTCGGCGACCCAAGATGTTGCCGGCTTCCCGCAAGCATTCTTCACCTCGCTCACCGTTCCGTTTTATACGTTTACCGCCAGTGAGTTCCACACCTTTAGCCCGAGCGCTGCCAATGAGCTGCGGGTCGGCTTCCACCGCACGGGACAAAACTTCACCGTGCCGAATGTCTCTTACCCAGGGCTGGATTCATTCCCGAACCTAACCGTGTTTGAAGGCAATCTGGGCTTCGGGCCAGACGGCAACGCACCGCAGTTTGCCTTCCAGAACTATTACAGCGCCACCGACAACTTCAGCGTGACCAAGGGCAACCATTCCCTGAAATTCGGCGTGGAAGGCCGTAAATACATCTCGCCACAGAAATTCATTCAGCGTTCGCGTGGTGACTATCAATGGAATGCGTACGACACCTTTTTCCGTGACATCGCTCAACCACAGGATGACGGAAACGGCTTGGTCTTTGCTGAGCGTAGCTTTGGCAACGTGGGATACAGTGGCGACCAGAAAGCAATTTACTGGTTCGTGAATGACAACTGGCGCGTCACCCAGCACTTGAGCGTGAACCTCGGTCTTCGCTATGAATACACGGGTACACCTTTCGGCTGGACTCAACAGTCCCTGAATGCGATTGCGAGTGTTCCTGGTCTTATCACCTTTGGTGCGCCGCAAGCTCCGAAGAAGGACTTTGCTCCGCGCATCGGTTTCGCCTACTCCCCCGGCACCAAGGGTGACTGGTCAATTCGTGGTGGCTTTGGCATCGGCTACGACGTGTTATACGACAACATCGGCGTACTTTCCCGTCCGCCGCAGATCGGTTCCACAACCGATTGCCCGGACGACACCAACCCGGGTTGCCCGCTTTCCACTGGTGCTTTCCTGTCCAATGGCGGTATTGTAAACACTGGCCAGACTGGCATCAGCGTCCTGGATCAGGCGACGGCTCGCGCCAACACCTCAGCCTTCTTGCCTAACAAAGTCAAGTATCCGCAGGCTTACCAATGGAACCTCGGCGTGCAGCACACGGTTGGGCCGTACACTGTGGAAGTTCGTTACGTTGGTACCCGCGGTGTCCACCTGAATGTACAGAACCGCATCAACGTTGTCGCTGACGTTACACCGACCGCTAATCTCCCGGTGTGTCTGAGTGCGAGCGATGCAGCCTGCGCTTCCGCTGCATCCAACCCGAACGCTCTGACGCTGGGTACCCTCGGGGCGGCAGGACGTTTTGATCCTGCCTACTCGAGCCAAGGCTTTGGAAGCAACATCGTTGCCTTCGAACCTTGGGGCGCTTCCACCTACCACGGCTTGACCGCACAGGTGAACCGTCGTCTTACCAAGGGTTTGCAAGGACTGCTTGCCTATACCTACAGCCATAACATCGACAACAGCACTGCCGATTTCTTCTCGACCGTTGTTGCTCCCCGCCGTCCGCAGGACTTCCGTAACCTGCAGGGCGAGCGTGGCAATTCCGCTCTGGATCATCGTCAACGCTTGACGATCGCTGGCATCTACGAGTTGCCTTTCTTCAAGAACGGCAACTGGCTCGAGAAGAACATCCTGGGCAACTGGGAAATTTCGCCCAGCTACACCTACGAGACGGGCGGCTTTGGTACCGTGCAGAGCGGTCGCGATGTGAATCTGAACGGTGACGCCGCGGGCGACCGCGTACAAGTCAATCCGGGCGGAGTCAAGGGACACGGCACAGATACGACCGCAATCCGCGGCGTATCGGGTGATGTCGTTGCGTACTTTGCCAACGATCCCACCGCGCAGTACTTCCGCTTGAAAGGCGGCGCACTGGCCAACTCCGGCCGTGGCAACCTGCTTGGCGATCCGATCAATAACCTGGACTTGGCCGCGTACAAGCGCATCAACATCACCGAGCGTTTCAAGCTCGAGTTCGGTGCGCAGTTCCTGAACGCGATCAATCACTCGCAGTACATTCCTGGTTCGCCGAACGACGTTCTGTCGGTTGGCAACACCGGAGCCCTGGCAACTGCATACCTGCGGCCGGGCCAGCCGAACTTCAACAACACGAGGGCAACTTTCGGTAACAGCTCCCGTACGGGCCAGCTGTCTCTGAAGGTGATCTTCTAAACTTGCATTTTGTAAAAGAAGTGGGGGAGCCATTTGGCTCCCCCACTTCTTTTTGTTTTGACATCATAAGCCCGTATTCACGATCTCTCGATGTCTTCGATTTGCTTGCTCTATTCAAAGTGGTCTAGGGTTATCAAGCTGGCGAATGTAGCCCCTCAGGTTATTCAACCTTGATTTTGGAGAATGCACAACATGAGCATTACGGATTCGTTTATCTCAGAATTGCAGATGGAAGCGGCCACGACCCGGCGTTTGCTGGCGTGCGTGCCGGAGGGCAAGATGGACTGGCAGCCGCATCCCCGGGCCATGGCGTTGGGGCAACTGGTGCAGCATGTCGCTGAAATTCCCAGCATGACGCTGATGATGGAACAAGATAGCCTGGATATGTCGGACTTCCATCCGCCGGCTCTTGCCGTGAGCTCTGCCGCTGCCGTGGCCACGCTTGACGCTGCGGTAGAGAGTGCGGTCGCCTCGCTAGGCCGGGTGGACGATGCGAAGGCAATGGGAAGTTGGTCGCTGATGCAAGGGGATCGCACCATTGTGACGATGCCGCGCACGGCGCTGTATCGTTCGATTCTGCTGAATCACTGGTATCACCATCGCGGCCAGCTCTCCACCTACTTGCGCATGCTGGACGTAAAACTGCCCTCGATCTACGGTCCCAGCGCCGATGAAAATCCCTTCGCATAGCGCAGCCTTCAGCCCGACATTTTTCGGCGCAGCTTGATTAAGAGAATGGCGGGAGAGAACCCCTCTCCCGTCATTGTTTTGCCTGCATCTCTCATCTTGGCGGACGCAATGATTGATCGCCCGCATCTTTTTAAAGAAAATGGCATTTCGGCCTCATCCGGCCAATCCGATTGAGTCCCTGGTCGCGTAGCTCAAGTACAGAGAGCAGCACCGAACCGGAGGGGTGAAGTCTCGCGCCCACTGCGGAGCAGTGCGCTCTTCTGACTCCAAGACCCTACTCAAGGAAAACGAGCCTATGAAACAGTTCAAGTCCTTTGCCGCGGCTGCTTTGATCCTGGTGATGGCGTTACCGGCGAACGTATTTGCCGCCAGCCATCGCGAAGCTCCAATCACCGCGCTCGATCGCACTGCTGACATCACCGACTGGTACGCGTTTGTCAGCTATGACAAGCCGAGCACCGTGACCATGATCCTGAACGTTGACCCGCTGCTCGAGCCGGCCAATGGCCCTAACTATTTCCCCTTTGATCCCAACATTGTCTATCAGATGAATGTGGACAACAACAACGACGGCATCGCCAATGATGTGGTCTTTCAGTTCCAGTTCCAGACCATTGACAACACCGCCAGCATCTCCCCGGGCCTGTTCACGTCCGCCGTGGGCGGCATTGCAGGCATTCCGCAAATCACTTCATTGAGTGGCCCCGGCGCAGCTGGCCAGGCGCTCAGCCAGACCTACACCGTGACCATGGTCAAGGGTGGGGTTTCCACCGTGCTTGGTTCGGGATTGTATGCCGTTCCCTCGAACGTCGGACCGCGCACCATGCCCAACTACTACAATACTGACCCCACCAACCCGGGTCTCTTTCAGCAGGGCATTCATACTCTGGGCAAGGTCACGGTTTTCGCGGGTACGGTAGATGACCCGTTCTTTATTGACCTCGGCGGAGCATTTGACTCCATCAACTGGCGCGCCGTCACCGGTGGCGACATCCTGAAGCCGGGCATTGATGCCGACGACAAGCACAACTATGCTGCCGACACCGTCGGTGGCTATAACGTCAACACCATCGTGCTGCAGGTGCCCATCACCATGCTGACCGTGGATGGCAAGGTTCATCCTTCCACCGACAAGCAGGCTGTCATCGGCACGTACGGTTCAACCTCTCGACCTGCGACGACCGTGCGCAGCTCGCCCAACCCGATCGCCTATAGCGGCAGCTTCCAGCAAGTGCAGCGCCTCGGCAATCCGCTGATCAATGAACTAATCATTGGCAACGGTTCCAAGGATCGCTTCAGCATGGATGCTCCGGAAAACGACGGTCAGTTTGCATCGTTCGTTCTCGATCCATTCCTGGCCGCAGCTTTCAGTGCACTCGGAGTTCCGGTTCCGCCGGCGCCGCGTACTGATCTGCTGAACCTGGTGCAGTATCAGCCGCCGATTTGCCCGGGTTGCGGCCCTGGCGATGCAGGCGCGATTGCAGATCTGCTGCGCTTGAACACCGGCATTGGCCCGACTGCGCCGACCGCACAGAAGCGCCTTGGCTTCCTTTACGGCGACAGCGCTGGCTTCCCCAACGGCCGTCGTCCGGTGGATGATGTCACCGACATCGCAGCTCGCGTAGTGGCTGGCATCCTGGTGGATCCGGTGAAATACGGAACCCCACTGGGTGATGGCGTCAACGTTAACCCGGAAGGCGTTCGCAACACCTTCCCCTTCGAGCAGCCCGCCAACAGTGGACGCAACTCACACCACGTTGGCCCAGGTCAGCAAGGTTGCACCGGCTTAGCCGGCGGTCTGTGCCCAACGCTGTAATTTTCCACTCGTGCCGTCTCGCTATTTTTGCGGGACGGCACGGGTGCTTTTTCCACTTCGCTTCAGTCTGCTGAAATTCACTTCAATGAACCATGTGGTAAGGGGATGATGATGACAATCGCGATCAAGCAGTTCACAACGGTACTCTCCACTCTAGTGCTTGCAGGGTGTTGCGCCTTTGCGCAGACGGCCAGTAGTTTGGCGATCGTCGCCGCCCCCAATGCAAAAACCCCCGCGCAGTTGGCGATGGAACACGCGCAAACCGGTGTAGATGCGAACCCAACCCTTGCGGATGAGCGCGCCCGGCTCGCTCTGGCGCAGTTGCGTCGAGCTCGCGAAACTGGCGACCCCATGTTTGTCGCAGCAGCGGATGAAACGGTGAAGCAGGCGCTTGCGCAGACACCTACGAATTTCAGCTCGAACAAGGCAGCGGTAGCGATCCTGCTGGCACGCCATGAGTATGCTGGCGCAGTAGCGGCAGCCAACGCCCTTAACAAACGCGTGCCCGATGATGTCTCGGTCTATGGCTATCTGGTGGAGGGCAACTCCGCATTGGGCAACTATGAGGAAGCCGAAAAGGCTGCAAACTGGATGTTCCGACTGCGTCCCGGCAATACACCGGCGCTAATTCGCGCCGCAGCTTTGCGCGAGACGTTTGGCCTGTTGCCCGGCGCGGTGGATCTGCTAACGACGACGGTGCAGGGAACCCCGCTCGCCGAGACGGAAGAGCGCGCCTGGTTGCTCACGCAGCTCGCACGCTTGAATCGCGAGCAAGGTAAGCTGCCGGAAGCCTCGCAGCTGGCTGAGGCCGCGCTCAAGTCGTTCCCCAACTATCACCTCGCTCTCGCGGAGCTGGCCCAGACTCGACTCCAGCAAGCACATCCGCAAGAAGCCGTCGCGTTGCTGAGGCAGTTAAATCTCCAGGTTCCCAATGCGGGTAACCTCTACCAGCTCGCCGTTGCACTGAAGTCCGCCGGCCTCAAAGACGAGAGTCAAAAGTCGTTCGCAGATTTTGAGAAGCAAGCCCTAGCCGCGACGCACGATCCGCTCAACTATAACCGCGAACTGATCGCTTATTATGCAGACTACGCGGCCCGTCCCAAGGAAGCACTCGCTCTGGCGCAGCGGGAGATGGCAATCCGGCATGACGTTACGACTCTCGACGCTTACGCCTGGGCACTCTACCGCAACGGCCGCAAAGACGAAGCGCGCAAACAGTTGGATGCGGCGCTGCAGTTTGGCAGCAAGGATCCGGGCGTCCTGGCGCATGCCGCCGAAATGGGTGCCAAGCTCGGCGATGCCAAAGCCGACGTCAACACAAACGGGCAAGCGAAGCTAGCGGTGGGCGGCCAATCCTAGTCTGTTGGTAAGGTCGCTGCACCTGCAGCAGTGCAGCGACCACGTAAATTCCGCATACTGCCGTCGCTGTCTCTTGCTGAGCCCAACCTCGGCGTTACAATCCGATTATTAGCTTGATCCTTCGCGTTACCATCATGGGGCAAAGTTTTACAAGTCGAGTGTGGCTCATAGCAGTTCTGTTCGCCGGAACGCTGACAGTTTTTGCGGATCCATCAGCGACCGGGCTTGCGGGCACTGTGACCGATCCGCAGGGTGCCACGGTGCCCGGTGCTACCGTGAGCCTGCTGCGCCGCGCCGACAACTCGCGGCGCCAGGCTGTTTCGGACGCCGTCGGAGGCTACTCGTTCCCCGCGCTCGATGCCGGCGAGTATCGCCTGACGGCAGAGGCTCCGGGATTCGCGCAGTTGAGCCGCACGATTGTGGTGGCTGGCACCGGCCCCCAAAGCCAACCCCTGCAATTTGCTGGATTGACTGCACAAGCCGAGTCGGTGGATGTCGCCGCTTCCGTGAATGACGTAGGTGTTTTCGACCCTGATCCGGCGCAGCGCGTCATGATCCGCGACGAGACACTTGACGCCAATCCGGGCCGGCCGGGCATCCCTATTTCCATTCCAGGCCTGCCCGTGGAATCTCCGGCTGGCGGCGTAAAGCCTCCACAATACTTTGCGCCCGGCGTGGCTGGCGACCACGGCGAGCCGATTGCCATGTTCTTCCAAGTGGGTGGCTACCTCTTCCCCAACAATCTGCCCGCCAACGCGCACGGCAACGGCTATGCCGACCCCAACGTCATCATTCCGATTGCGATTGAAAGCGTGCAGACCGATGGCGCGGCGTTCAACGTGCGGGAAGGGAACAACTCGGTGAATCAGGCCATCACGTTTGGCATGCGGGACCGCATCGAGCCGCAGCTTCGCCTAACCGGCGATTATCGCGACCTGAATCTGGTAGGCGGATGGAGTCCAGCCAATCCCGCGAACAAGTCGTGGCTTGGCGGAGAGATTTCTTTCGGCAACGGATACTTGCAACGGCTCGAACATCGCAAGCAGTACAAGGGCAACATCTCGAAGGTGTTCGACTTCGGCAAACACGAGCTTTCGGTGTACGGCATCGGCTACTACGGCACCGCATTTCAGCCGGGACTGATTCCGATTGACCGGCCTACGCCTGACGACACCTATGATGTCCGCCAGCATGAGGAAACTGCAAACGGGGCTGTCATCGCTAACGACATCTGGCGCTTGAACGACCGCCAACAGTTCCAGTTTTCCGGCTTCTACCGCTACTACACGCTGGACGTCCGCCCCAACTTTGGCGATGGCTTGATTCGCCAGAGTGAACACCGCAACGTGAACTCAGAGAATGCTCTTTACACCAATCGCATCAGCAATGCCTTTGCACTGTTGGGAGGCGTGGACTTTCGGCGCGAAGCACCCCGGGCGCTGAATCTGGACAAAGCGCTATTGCCCAATAACATTCCTGGAGACCCGAATCTCAACACCTTCATTCCAGACACGTCCAACAACGTGACCATCAATTTTTACAGTCCGTTTGCGGCGGTGGATGGCACGCTTGGCCATGTGTTCCACTACAACGCGGGCTACCGGTTCGACCGGGTGAATCTGGATAACCAGGATCTGCTGCGGCCCAGCTTCTCATTCAACCGCTCCGCCAACATCAGTTCCCCCAAGGCAACGGTCACGTTCGTGCCACCAAGTGCGGTGTCATTTCTGCCGCGTGTCTCCATCAGCTACGGACAGGCCTTCCACATTGATGACCCTCGTATCGGGACGACCGCGATTCAAGGCGGAACGATTGTCGCAAAGGCGCGCTCGTATCAGTTGGTGGCTTCCAAGACGATCGCGAAGACGGAACTAAGGCTGACCTTGGTGCATGTCACTACAGATCAGCAGTTGGCGCGCATTTCCAATGACACAGGTTTGCAACAAGATGAGGGGCCGGGCCTCATCAAGTCCCTGACCTTCACCGCCCGCCGCAACTTCAAGTTTGGATTTGTGCAAGGTCTATTCTCAAAAGCCGATGCGCGGGATCGCCTTACCGGCGAGGCCACGCCCGAGGCGCCCCGCCAGATTTGGGACATATTGGCAACCGTGGACAAGCTGCCATTTCATTTGCATGCCCGCGGCCAGTATGAAGAGGTGGGTCGCAAGCCGCTGGGTAACGGTTTCACCGCCGTG
Organism: Terriglobales bacterium; assembly: GCA_038229415.1. Lineage (GTDB taxonomy): Bacteria > Acidobacteriota > Terriglobia > Terriglobales > Acidobacteriaceae > JANXUR01. The sequence continues at coordinate 262,556 of JBBROM010000004.1, read as the reverse complement.
CCGGTGCGCGAGTTCCGGGGAGCCTTGGTTCGTCCCTTTGCCAGCTTTGATTTAGGAATGAACGTATTCGTTGTCAGCGGCTATGGCGGCCAAACTCTGGAGACGATTGCTTTGCCTGGAGAAGGCGAGCCCTTTGAACGAATTACCGGGTTTCCTCTCAAGTCTTATGTGAGCGCGTCGTTCACCTATCACTTCCGCCATCGCTAGGGTGTTCGCACATGTCATCCGTAAGAGGTCTGACTTCGTCCTACTGAGTTAGACTTCTTGTGGGTAATGATTCATGCGAATTCCTAAAATTGTGTGGTGGCTGGGCCTGGCAGCACTGGTTGCTGCGGCTGTGTGGTACTTCTTCTTTTTCTCTTCTTCTGCGCCCAAAGCCAAGTATTTCAGCACCAAGCTCACGCGCGGCGATGTTCACCAGACCGTCGAAGCAACCGGCCAGATCAACGCGGTGACAACGGTGCAGGTCGGTTCGCAGGTCTCAGGCACCATCTCCCAGCTTTTTGCCGACTTCAACACCAAGGTTCACAAGGGGCAGGTGGTAGCGCAGATTGACCCGGCGCTCTTCCGCGCGAACTTGCTGCAGTCACAAGCGGATCTCGCGAACGCGAAGGCGAATCTGGCGTCTGCCAAGGCAAATCTGGTAAAGGCCCAAGCCGCCAACGTGCAGTCGCAAGCCGACTACACCCGCAACGTCAGCTTGGCGAAGGAAGGCGTGTTCAGCCAGCAACAACTCGACTTGGCCAAGGCGAATGCGGATTCCGCGACCGCTTCGGTAACCGCTGCTGAGGCGCAGGTTACGCAAGCAGTGGCGCAGGTGCAGCAGAAAGATGCCGCCGTCGCGCTGACCCAGACCAACTTGAACTACACCACCATCCATACGCCGATTGACGGCACCGTAATCAACCGCAATGTGGATGTGGGCCAGACGGTGGCTGCGTCTCTACAGGCGCCCACGTTGTTCACGGTGGCGCAAGATCTCACCAAGATGCAAGTCTGGGTGAGCACTGACGAATCCGATGTCGGTTCGATTCAGATTGGTCAGGCAGCGACGTTCCATGTGGACGCCTTCCCCAAGCAGACGTTCAATGGCAAAGTCTCGCAAGTGCGCATGAATGCGACGACGGTCCAGAATGTGGTCACCTACACTACCATCGGTGACTTCGACAATCCAGAGGGCCGTCTGTTTCCTGGCATGACGGCATACGTTTCCATTCCAGCCGCAGATGCGCTTAACGTGCTGCGGGTTCCAAATGGTGCGCTGCGCTACAAGCCAGACATGAAGCCGGAAGAAATTCGAGCGCTGTATGCCAAGTATGGTGTGGCGCGCAGCGGAAACGGTAACGCAAACGGCAACGGGGCAACGACGCAAGCATCTACGGAGCAAGCGGCGGGCCAGGCCAGCAAAGTTCAGGGTGCAGCATCGGGCACTCCATCGGCTGCCGGTGCCGAGAGGCACGGTGCCCATATGGGCATGGCTGGCGCACCCGCCGCCGCAGGTAGCAACACATCTACAACTCCCAAGTTGGATGAAGCTATCGTCTGGAAGCTCGGTCCCAAACAGGAGTTGATTCCAGTCCGGCTGCGCATCGGAATTACCGATCACACGCTGACTGAGGTAAAGGCAGTGCTCGGGGGCGAGTTGAATGAAGGTGATGACTTGGTGACCGGTTCAATTGCCGCGGCCAAGGGAGCCGTGAACCCCGTAGGCGCGACCGGGCCGCGACGGTAATGGCTACCATGTCAAACGCGCAGGCCCAATCGCCATCCGCCGAAACGAACCTCCAACGGCTGATTCAGATCACCGACGTACACAAGTACTACGAACTCGGCGAAACCCGCGTGCATGCTTTGCGTGGTGTCTCCGTAGTGATCGAGCGCGGCGACTTCGTTGCCATCATGGGCGCGAGCGGCAGCGGCAAATCTACGTTCATGAACATCCTTGGTTGCCTGGACAAACCCAGCAGCGGCACCTATCGGCTCGACGACATCGAAGTCAGCAGCTATTCCAAGAAAGAGCTGGCGGGCATTCGCAATCGCCGCATCGGGTTTGTCTTTCAGGGATTCAACCTGCTGGCCCGCACCACCGCACAAGAAAATGTAGAACTGCCGACGGTCTATGCGCGCATGGAACCCAAGCAAGCCGCGGCACGTGCGCTGGAGTGCCTGACCTTGGTCGGATTGGGCGACCGCACCGACCATATGCCTTCGCAGCTCTCCGGCGGACAGCAGCAGCGCGTGGCCATTGCCCGCGCTCTGGTGAACAAGCCAGCGATTCTGTTGGCGGATGAGCCGACAGGCAATCTGGACAGTCGCACCTCGGTGGAGATCATGGGCATCATCCAGCAACTCAACGAGCAGGGTTTGACGATTGTGCTGGTGACGCATGAATCAGATGTGGCTTCTTTTGCCAAACGCAAGATCACATTCAAAGACGGTCGCATCCGCCACGATGAGGCGTTTCCTAATCCGCCCAGTGCGGGGGAAGTGTTGCGCGATATGCCGGAACAAGAAGACTAAGCGCTGCCAGAAGGAGCAACAGCATGGGTACTCTGCCAACAATCCGAGTTGCATTGCGGGCTCTGGCTCGCAATAAGATGCGATCCATTCTGACCATGCTGGGCATTATCATCGGCGTCGCAGCGGTCATCGCCATGGTGGGCGTGGGCCAGGGCGCGCAACAGCAGGTGCAGTCGCAAATTGCCGCCATGGGTTCGAACATGCTGTTTGTCAGCGCAGGTTCGGTGACCAGGGGCGGCATGCGAATGGGCTTCGGCGCCACCAAGACGCTGGTGTATGAAGACATGACGGCCATTCTGCGCGAGTGTCCCAGCGTAGCCGCCGCCGCGCCGGGCAGTCGCAGCACCGGCAGCGTCATCTTTGGCAATGACAACTGGTCCACACAAGTGATCGGCACCGAGCCGCAGTATCTTGACGTGCGTTCGTGGCCTATGGCGAGCGGTGCCATGTTCACGCAAAATGACGTGGACACCTCCTCGAACGTGGCCGTGATCGGCGAAACTGTGCGCAAAAATCTGTTCGGCGCAACCGATCCCGTGGGCCAGACCATTCGCTTTAAGAATCTGCCCTTTAAGGTGACAGGCGTACTGGATGCCAAGGGCCAGTCGGCTGCTATGGGCGATGATCAGGACGATGTCGTGATGATCCCAATTTCAACCTTGCTGAAGAAGATCACGGGCGAGAGTTGGCTGCGATTCATCGTGGTGTCTGCTACTTCGAAAGACACCAGCTATGCGGCGCAGAAGCAGATCGAGGGCTTACTACGCGATCGTCACCGTATACGCGTCGGCTCGGACGATGACTTTCAGGTACGCAACCTGGCCGACATGGCTGCGCTCGCCGATCAGGCTGGCAGCATCATGACCACGCTACTGGCGGCTGTAGCCAGTGTTTCTCTTCTGGTGGGCGGCATCGGCATCATGAATATCATGCTGGTGTCAGTTACGGAGCGCACGCGCGAGATCGGCATTCGCATGGCGTTGGGCGCGACCGAGGCCGACGTGCAGAAGCAGTTTTTGATTGAAGCGGTCGTGATCAGTCTGACAGGCGGAATCATCGGCATCTTGCTCGGGGTAGGTGCGTCACGCCTAATTACACAAACTCTCGGCTGGGCGATTTTGATTTCACCGCTTGCGATTGTGGTGGCGGTGGTGTTTTCCGCCGCAGTCGGAATCTTCTTCGGCTTCTACCCGGCGCAGAAAGCAGCGAGGCTGGACCCGATTGAGGCTTTGCGCTACGAATAAGAAATAGATTACTTGATTCAGCAGGCGACTGGTCTACGCCAGCGCCTGCAGCAAGTCTTCGATCAGATCATCGGCGTGTTCCAGCCCAACCGAAAGCCGCAGCAGATTCTTCGGCGTGATGGAGTCCTTGCCCTCGCTCGAAGCGCGATGCTCGATCAGGCTCTCTGGCCCGCCAAGGCTGGTGGCGTTGATGAACAACTTGACCCGCGAGGCAACTTCCACGGCCTCGTCCCAGCCACCCTTCACCAGGAACGATAGCATTCCGCCAAACGCCTTCATTTGTCGAGCCGCAATTTCGTGTCCAGCATGCGATGCCAATCCGGGATAGTTTACGGCTTCTACCGCGCTGTGTTGCGAGAGCGCCGCTGCCACTGCCGCTGCGTTCGCCGAGTGCTTTTCCACACGGCAAGCCAACGAGCGCAAGCCGCGTAACACCAGCCACGAGTTGAATGGCGACGCCACCGCACCCAGAATCTTTCGCGTTTGCAGCACATGCTCCGCAAAAGAATCATTCTCGCGGAAAATAAGGCAGCCGCCTTGCACGTCGCTGTGTCCGCCGCAGTACTTCGTGGTGGAGTGCATCACAATGTCGCCGCCCAGATCGAGCGGCCGCTGCAAGATCGGCGTCGCGAATGTGTTGTCAGTCAGCACCCGCGCCCTCGCCTGCTTGGCAATGTCGCACACCGCACCCAGGTCAGTAACTTTCAGCAGTGGGTTCGAGGGTGTCTCAGTCCACACCAGCCCCGTATTCGGACGCACAGCCGCTTGGACACTCGCTATGTCCGTCATATCCACCACGCTGCTCTCAATCCGCCACTTCGCCAAATACCCCTGCCTAAGATTGCGAAAGTCCACATACATATCGTCCGGGAAGATGACGTGCGAACCCGGCTCCAGCGCCTGCAACACGCACGCTCCTGCACCCATGCCAGATCCAAACACGAAGGCAGCAGCCCCGCCTTCCAGCTGCGCCATCGCTTCTTCCAGTCGCGTCTGTGTCGGATTGCTTTCGCGAATGTAGGCGAAGCCATGCAGGTCCTCGCACGCCGGGCCATGCTCAAACGTGGTGGAAAGATGAATCGGCGGAGCAACGGCTCCAGTGGCTAAATCCACCTCTGCGCCAGCGTGGACAGCAATGGTTTCGATGTGTTGTCGTTTCACGCTAGCTCCACTCCACCACCACCTTGATCTCATCATCTGCGTGCGTTGTCAACGCGGTTTGAAAATCGGTGTAGGGATGATGATGCGAGATGAGCTTGGCAACATGGTCGCCGCCCCACTTATTTTGTGCGCGGCCCAAGTCGTCCACGCCGATGCGGAAGTGTCCGGGTGCCGCATTCACGCTGCCCACAATCGCCTGATTCTTCAGCACCAGTTGCCGCATTAGCTCCGCGCCTGCAATCTCAATCGGACGGTCGCCTCCCGGAATCCCGGTGAGCACATACACGCCGTTCACCGCCAGTGCGTCAATCAGGTTGAACTCCACCGACGCCACGCCAGTCGCTTCGAAGATCAAGTCGAAATCGCCGACGGTGTCGTCAATGTCGGTCGTCTTCACCTGCATGCCGTTGATGTACTCTCCGCCTATCGTTTTGAGCCACTGCGGACGCGTCGTCGCTTCGTCCACCACATCAAGTCCCCAGACCTGCGCCCCGCGCAGGCGCAGCGCAATCGCCGCCAGCAGCCCGATGGGCCCCAGCCCCGCCACCAGGCAGCGCTTGCCGTTGAGCCAATCCGGATTCGCCACCGCATCGGGTAGACGCCCACGTTGCGTTCCGAGCGCCGCATCAATCGCCTTCTGTGAAACTGACATCGGCTCGGCGAGCACGCCAATCGCCGCAAGTTCCGTAGGCACCGGAATCACATACCGCTCCTGATCCACGGCGAACTCTGACTGATAGCCGTCGAGTCCCCAAATGCCGCGCTCGTGATAATTGCCGGTGGTGCACATATCGTTGCGATGCATGCCGCAAGGAACGCAGGTGTGGCAACCGCGACGCACGGTGAAGACGGCGAAGTCGCCGGGCTTTACCCGCGTAACGCTCTTGCCGACTTCCACGACCTGCCCAAACATTTCGTGGCCCAGCACCAGGGTTTCCACGCCGTCTGGAGCCTTCGCCCGACCGCCCGCAGCCTCTTCGCGATCGGTGCCGCAGATGCCTACGCGCAGCACCTTCATCTTCACGTGGTCGTCCTGCGTCAAGCTCGGTTCAGGACGATCAATCAGCTCAAGTTTCTGCGTGCCGGGAATGATTGCGATAGCCTTCATGCGAACTACTCCTCTGCCTTTTCCGCTCCGTGAATTTGTGTTGCACCCGATTCGCCGCCGCGCATCAGCGCAATCTCTGGCTTTCCCGCACTACGCAACTGTTCGTTCACTTCCTTAAGTGTGCCGCGTAGTGGATCAAGTTGCGCGATCTGCTCGGCAGAAACTTTCTCCAGCTCCTGCAGCATTGCCAGCGCTTGCGCAGTGGGCGCGGTATCAGCGCTGCCCAGCGAGCCATACACCTGGTTCAGCCAGCCGTGCATTGTCGCCATGCCCTTCGAAGCAAGAATGCCCGGCTCACGGGTTCCGTTGCCTTTCTCTAATTTCTCCAGCTTGTCGGCAAGGTCATGTGCCTTGTCGCGAAGCGGTTCAGGCACACCAGCCAGTTCACGCAGTTGCTTCTTCCAATTACGAACCTCGGCCAAAGTGTCGTTGTTCTTGGCGATCTGCGTGGCCGCTTCTTGCTGTGCATCAAACATGGCCTTCAGATCAGACGCTGTAGCCAGCACTCGCGGATCCATTCGCACCTTGAGTGGCTGTTGCATCACAGCGTGGTCTACAATAAGCCGCACTAGATATTGACCAGGCAGCGCACTCGGCCCCAGCGGTTCGTTGGGCGTATCGTGCGGAATCGCGCTGATGGGATACTCCGTGTCCAGCCCCTTCGGACGCGCATAGCTCAAATCCCAATGCCAGCGATGCATGCCAACCGTGTTGGGCAGCGTCTTCTCGTACCGCACCCAATACAGCGGGACGTTGAGTTCCTTCTCGTTCACCGGCTCCGGCTTGTCATCGCTGGAATACGTCCTCGCCACATTGCCTTCCGAATCTACGATCTGAATCGTCACCTGCTTCGCCCCATCTTTCAGAAAGTAGTCAATCACCGCGCCATCCGGCGGATTCTGCCCCATCGGCGTCTCGGGTGGTAGCGGCGTGTCAGGATACGTACTCCGACGAATCCGCGTCGCTAGTTGCGGCGCAAACAGTCGAGTCTTGCTGAAGTCGCTTTCCTTGATCTGGCGCAGTGGTGTGATGTCGTCGAGAATCCAGAAGGATCGCCCATGCGTGCCCACCACAATGTCGTCGCCGTGGATCACGAAATCGCGCATTGCGGTGAGCGGCAGGTTCATTTGCAGGGAATGCCAATGGTCGCCATCGTCGAAGCTGGCCCACATGGCACGCTCGGTGCCCGCAAACAACAGCCCAGGCTTCTCCGGATCTTCGCGCACCGCATCCACCGCTGCGTCATCCGAAATTCCATTGGTGATCTTCTGCCAGGTCTTGCCGCCGTCGTGCGTGCGATAAATATAGGCGTGCAGATCATCCAGCCGGAAGCGGCTCACCGAAATGTATGCAGTTTTTGCATCGAAATGTCCCGCATCCATCTGCGTCACTTTGCTCCACGCCGTCATCTCGGGCGGCGTAACGTTCTCCCACTTTTTGCCGCCGTCGCGGGTCACGTGTACCAGGCCATCATCGGTGCCAGCCCAAATCAGGTTCACATCCTTCGGTGAAGGTGCGATGGAATAAATCACTCCATGATGAATGCCTTTGAGCGGATCGTTGTTTACAAACTCAGGGCCGACCGTCGCGGGCGTCACCGGCTCCGGGCGACTCAGATCCGGAGAAATTTCTTTCCAACTGTGCCCGCCATCGCGCGTTTCAAACAGCACCTGCGAACCGAAGTAGAGAATGTGCGGATCCACCGGATTGAACATCACCGGTTGCGAACGATTCAGCCGATACTTGCCCGTACGAATCACCCACGGACTCACATCCTGCACCTGTCCCGTGCGGCGATCAAACTTGGTAAACTTGCCGCCATACAAAATATCAGGATGCAGCGGATCGGGTGCCACGTAGCCGTACTCTTCAATGCCAATGGGATGCCAGTCGCGGAACGTGATGCCCCCGTAGTCACTGCGACTCGTCGTGCCAACCGAGCCGCTATCCTGCTGCGAACCATAGACCCAATACGGAAACTGATTGTCCGTCGCCACATGATAAATCTGCGCCGTGGGCTGGTTGTACCAACTGCTCCACGTTTTGCCACCATTCACAGTAACGACTGCGCCCTGATCCACCGTCAGCAGCATGATGTCGGGATTCAGCGGATTGATCCACGTCGCATGATAGTCGTCGCCGCCCGGAGCACCCTTGATCGCGGTCACCGTCTTGCCACCGTCCGTGGATTTATACGTCGAAGTATTGCTGATGTAAATCGTGTCAGCATCTTTCGGATGAACGCGAATCCACGCAAAGTCCGAGTTGCGCCCAACCACGCGTTCCTCGGAGTTAACCAGCGTCCAGCTCTCGCCGGCATCGTCCGAGCGATAGACGCCGCCGGCGTCGCTTACATCCACAGTCGCGTACATGCGGTCGGGGTTCGACGGCGCAATCGTGATACTGATCCGGTTATGCTTTTCCGGAAAGCCCTTGTTCAACTCGCGCCAAGTTTCGCCGCCATCGTCAGACTTATAGAGCGCACTGCCCGGACCTTCAAGATTATTTCCCCACCACCACGGCGTGCGCATCGAAGCCCAAAGCGACGCATAAATCTTCCTGCTGTCGCGCGGATCGAAGGCGAGATCAATGCCGCCAAGAATGTCGTTCTTGTAAAGCACTTTGGTGAACGTCTGCCCTCCATCGAGCGAGCGGAAAATTCCACGCTCCACATTAGGGCCATAAGGATGCCCCAGCACCGCAACGAATAGCCGGTCAGGATTCTTCGGATCCACGATGATCGCGCCAATCTGCTGGCCGTCGCGCAGGCCGAGATGCGTCCACGTTTTGCCTGCATCGGTCGTCTTGTACATGCCGTCGCCGATGGAAAGATCAGGGCGGCGCAATCCCTCACCGCTGCCGACATAGATAATGTCAGGATTCGACGGCGCAATCGCCAGCGCCCCCACCGATTGCGTGTTGCCCTCAAACACCGACTGCCAAGTGTTGCCGCAGTCGTCCGTCTTCCACACGCCGCCGTTATTTGGGCCCACATAAAATACGCAGGGCTGGGTGGGAATGCCCGCACCCGCAACCGTCCGCCCGGCGCGGAACGGTCCAATCATGCGCCAGTGCATGTCGCTGTAGAGCGAGGTCACATCCTGCGCCGCACTGCTTGCAGGGAAGAATGCGACCAGAGAAAGCGTGGCAAGAATAACGGCAGAAAACGCAGTGACGGATTCGACAAGTCCGCGAAATTGCTTCATGAAAAAGGCCCTCCCAGAGAACTCTTGAGGATAGCGCAAACCCCAGACCCGGCGCGAGAAGCGCGATCACTGGGCAGTGGTCAGTTTCAGACTCATCCCCCCTGTCATCCTGAGCGGAGCGGAGAGATTCGCAACGCGAGTCTCTCCGCGTAGTCGAAGGACCCCTACCGTGCCACGCCTCCAGGCAGTGCTGCGACCGCCGCTCGAAAATAACCCGCAGCTCATTAGCCGCGTACTTTGGTCTATGCTTGCGACGTTCGCTCCACCCCTGCCGCAGCCCCGTCAGGGGCGAACTTGCATTTAGCCCAGGGCGTAAGCCCTGGGTAGGCACGGCGCAAAAGTCGAGCCCCGTAGGGGCGGCACGGGATCTGCGCCAACCAAACCGCCCAGTGCTAGAACCGCAACAGCCTCCGCAACAGCTTCATCGCCAGCCGTAATCCCCGCAACGGATAGTAAAGCCCGTAAAGCGAATCCGGCAGACTCACCAACTTCCACTCCCCAGTTTCCGGCGTCGCCAGCAGACGCCACACAAATCGCAAACGATCACCGCCGCGTTCGCGCAAGCGCGGCATCATCAGAAAGTATCGCCACGACTCCTGCGTATAGCGCTGCGGCTCATATTGCAACGCGCGCCAAAATTCCCCCGCCAATCCATCCACAGCTTGCTGTTCCGCAATAGTGTTCAAAGGCAAATCTGCACGCATGCCCGGATTCACCTGCGCCGCCAAGCGCAACGCCACGCGCACCATACGCATCACTCCTAATCGTTCCGCTTCTCTTAACACCACATCCCAATCCAACTCGCGAACTCGCAACAGGTCGGCGATGTCGGCCACCCAGCACAGTCGTGACCAGCCATGCTTGCTGCCATGCACCGCCAGCGCCAGCAGCGTGTCTTCCGCGCAGAGCGTTCGCACCATCGCGCCCGCCAGCGAAAATTCTACCGATCGCGCCAGTAAATCCTCCACCCGCATCTCCACACTAAAGTAGCGCGGCACAATGGCCCATTCAATCTCCAGCCAGTTGCGGGCACCCCAACCGTCAAACGCCATCTCGTTGTTCGAGCGGACGTAAGCCGCTTCTTGCCCAACGGTAAAGCTCTGGTTCGGCGTGAGCCCAAGCGCGATCATGCGCTGCTTGGCGCTTGGCCAGTCTTCAGGCCGGATGAGTACATCCACATCGCGGAACTCGCGCAGCGGTTGACTGCCATAGAGCATCTCTGCCAGCACCGGGCCTTTATAGGCCAGCGCAGGGACGCCCACTTCCGCCAGTGCATTCACAATTCTCAGCAAACGCTGCGTGAATTCGAGATTGCGCCGAGCATTGGCCGCGGTTTCGCGGGCCAATGCCTCAAGCAGTTCCGCCGGAACCTGATCCTGATACCGTTGCAGCAATCCACCCAGCCGCACGGAAAGGCCATGAGCATCGGCCAGATCAGCCAGGCGAGGCCAGTCGTTGTTCGCAGCGAGCTTTGATTCGCCCTCACACGCGTCTAGCGACACCGCCCGCAGCAATAAAGCAAACTCGGGAGTTAGCTTGGACCGCGATTCTGTTTTGGAATCAGATTTCATATTTCCTTACTAGAACCGTACCCTTCTAGCCGCTGCGCCTGCGAGCCAGACCTATAATAGGTCGTTCGCACGTGCTCGCGCTGGCGCGAAGCAGTGCGGCCTTTCCTCCCCATGGCATTTGAAGCGATCATCCTGAACGCGGTGAGCAAGCGCTACCGGCGCGGCGGCAGTTGGCTGCCTTGGCCGCACCGTGAGCTAGCTCTCACGGAGCCAGAATGGGCAGTTCGCGACCTGAGCTTCCGCCTTGCTCCGGGACGTATCCTCGTCCTACTTGGCCCGAACGGCAGCGGCAAAACCACAACCCTGAAAATGGTGTCCTCCATTCTGTTTCCTGACGAGGGTAGCATTCTGGTGCAGGGCCATGACACGGTTCACGAAGATCAGGCCGTGCGCCAACGGGTCGGTTTCGTGCTGGTTCACGAGCGGTCGTTCTTCCCCCGGCTTACGGCGGAAGAGAATCTCGAGTTCTTCGCCGCGCTGGAAGAAGTGCCCCGCGCGACCCGCACGCGCCGCGTTGCGGAATCGCTCGCGCTCGCTGGCCTGAACGATGCTTCCGGCAAGCTGGTCATGAAGTTTTCCAGCGGCATGACGCAGCGTCTGGGCCTCGCTCGCGCCTTGCTCAAGCGCCCTCCGATTTTGCTGCTCGATGAACCTACACGCAGTCTCGACCCCGGCTCGGCCGAGCAGTTCTGGCACTTGGTGCGCGCGCTGGCGCAGCAGGGAACAACCATCCTGCTGGCGACCCACAGCTTTACAGAAGCTGCCGCGGTAGCCGACGAGGTCGCAATCCTGCAACAAGGCCGCATGGTTCATCATGACGACCGTCCCTCGGGCCGCAACTCGTCCTCGCTTCGCGAGACCTATTTTCGGGCCTGTGGCCGGATAGGGAACCCATTGCTCGATGAACTCGATCTAGCAATTGGCGATGGAGTGGACGGGCCGCCTGAGCCGCCTGCTGCCTCTTCCTCTAATTCAGCACCAACGGGAGGCCCGGCATGATTCCTCGCCTGAGTCGCTCGGTCGCGCTACTAGCCGACAAGATGGTGGCGGTGTTACGCCGAGCCATACTCACCGCTCTGCGTTATCCCGCTGGATTCGCCCTTTCGGCGCTCACGCATCTAGCGGAGCTGGCCGTTTTCTTTTTTCTTGCGCGTTCGATTGGTGCAGGTTATCGGCCCGAAGGGCATGACTACTTCCTCTTTTTACTGGTTGGCACCGGCTTTTACAGCTTCCTGCTAAACGGCATCAGCGCGTTTCTAAATCTGATTCAAGAAGCCCAAACTACGGGAATGCTGGAAGTCCTGATGACCACCTCTACTTCGCCTACGGTGCTGGTGCTGCTAAGTGCGTTCGCCTCTTTCTTGAGCAGCGCGTTTGGGATGTTTCTCTATCTGCTTGGCGGAGCGATCTTCTTCGGAGCGTCCCTCGGGGCGGCGAATCCTTGGAGCGTGTTGATTGTATTGCTTCTCTCGCTGGTGATCGTGGTGGGCTTGGGCCTGATCGCAGCGGCCGTGCAGCTGGCAATCCAGCGCGGCAGCGCCATTCTGTGGGCCATCGGCACCGCTACGTGGATGATGACGGGAACGCTGTTCCCGGTGAGTGCGTTGCCCGGCCCCTTGCAGTGGTGGGCACGAGCGTTTCCGTTGACCCAAGCGCTGACGTGTATGAGGGCAGCCCTGCTCTCGGGGAGCAGTCCTGGTCAGCTATTTCCTGAATTGGCACAGCTTGCCTCCGGCTGTCTTCTGCTTCCCTTAGGATGGTTTGCCTTCGATCTGGCGCTGCGTTCCGCTAGACGCCGGGGATCGCTGGCTTATTACTAGAGTTATCCCTATCCTGGAATCCCGCCCCTTTCTTCTAGCCTGTATTTACTGATTCCACCCTCTCTGAGCCTAAAGTCCATACGATTCACAGGAATTGTAAAATTTGATAAGGAATTTTTCCCGAAATAGATATAATCAGTTTCAAAACGGGTCTCGTCTCTGCCCGCAATGAGGCAAACCCAAGACTAAGGAGATCCTCGGATCATGGAAAAGCTCAACGCCACCTCAGGAACGACGGTCGCAGTTCCGACCGAAAAAAAGCAATACGCCAAGCCTGAATATCGCTACGAAGAAGTGTTTGAAACCATGGCGTTGGCCTGCGGTAAGACGCCAGCTGGCGGTTCGCAGTGCAACTTCAACCGAAAGAATTCGTAGTCATAGCTTTCCCGGAAGAGCACGATTTGGCGGGGTGCGCCCTGGCCGAAGAAGCGCTGCGCAGCTTCGGTGAGTTGCGCTTCCGAGCACACGGCACCAGCATGCTGCCAGCGATTTGGCCAAGCGACGTGCTGCGCGTGAAGGCGATTCCCTCGCGCGAAGCGCTGGTGGGTCAGGTGTGGCTAAGCCGTCAGCGTGGGCGGTTGGTTGTCCACAGAATCGTGCGGTTGGGCGAAGACGGAATGCGTACGGTGGTCTGCCGGGGAGACTTTCTGGAATGGGATGATCCGGCATTGCCCCCGGAAGGTCTGCTGGGGCTGGTGACACACAGGGAGCGGCGCGGTGCTGTGCAGGCACTTTCTTACGCGATCCGCAAACGTTCCTGGCTAGCCGAGTGCCTCCGCCGATCGCTCATGGTAAGAACGATTGCCCTCCGCCTTCAATGTTTTTGGGATAAGCGGTATCAGGCTAAGCAGTCATACAGTAAGCACAACGCATCGTCGCACGTCGTTGTGAGCGGCTTGCACCGCACGGAGAATTCGTGAATTCCACCATGGCAGCCGAAGTCGTCGTCGAGATCGGGGGCATTGCCGTTCTGCTCCGCTCAGAGGATGCGCGGCTGATTCCACTGCTGGAGTCCCGTTTCGGCACCTTTGCTGGCAGTGGCCGGGAGCCCGGTTATGAGTTTGAGATCACAGTAATTGACGGCGCCGCGCTAGCCGATCCGGATGCCGACGTTAGCGTAACTGCGGAGGGAAGCCTCTGGCGCATGGAGCGTGGCGACTTTCGCGCGGAATGGGACTCGCGTACTCGCCAAGGCCGCATCACGCAGACCCTGACGCCCTATGCCATTGATTCTGTGCTGCGCATCGTGCATTCGCTGGCACTGGCACAAGAGGGCGGCTTTCTTCTGCATGCGGCGAGCGTGGTACGAAACGGCAAGGCATTTCTATTTTCGGGTGTCTCAACTGCAGGCAAGACCACGATTTCGCGGCTAGCCCCTCCCGACGCTTCGGTGCTTACGGATGAAGCGTCGTATATCCGCAGGATGGGCGACGGAAACGGATACGTGGCCTACGGGACGCCATTCGCCGGAGAGATGGGTACGCCGGGTGTGAATACATCCGGGCCAATCGAGGCGCTGTATTTTCTCGGCAAGGGTGACTCGAACCACTTTGAGGAGATTCCTCGGGCTGAAGCACTGCGCATGCTGATGAGAAATATTTTGTTCTTCGCACGGGACGAGGAACTGGTAAACCGGGTCTTCGCCGGGGCGTGTGCGTTTTTAGAGCGGGTGCCGGTGCGTCGGCTGAACTTTTATCCCGACGAACGGGTGTGGGATTTGATTGGCTAGTCGCTTGTCCCACTTTCGTGGGCAATGGTGGCTCGGTTGGGGATACGAATAGCCCGGTTGTGGGCTGTTCCCAGTTTGGAACGGTCGTTAGGATGAATGGATGACGCAGACTTACATCGCGCGCAGTGCCCGCATCGCCGCCCGTCAACTGGGCGACGAGATGATGATTATGTCGGCGGTAGACTCCAAGTTTTTCACGCTGAATCCTGTTGCAGTCACGGTTTGGCTGGCAGCAGATGGCAAGACGCCGCTGCATGAAATTGTGACGGGCCGGGTTTGCCAGGAGTTTGAGGTTTCGCCGGAAGAGGCGTTGCGCGATGCTGAGGCATTTGTCAGCGACCTTTCGGAGCATGGAATTTTGCTGGTGTCGGACCAGCCGATCGCGACCAACGCGGCCGGCTACGTGGAGTAGAAAAACATGGGTCAACTGATCGGAGAAATGTCGCAGAAGGCCATCGGATACGGTGTCCCGATCAATGTCCATGTGGATGTGACCTACCGCTGCAATGAGCGTTGCGTCCACTGCTATCTCGACCATGATGACCACGGCGAGATGACCACCGACGAGATCAAGCATTTGCTGGACGAGCTGGCGGCGGCAGGTACATTCTTCCTCACCTTTAGCGGCGGCGAAGTTTTTCTGCGCAAGGATTTCCTTGAGCTGGTCGCCTATGCCCGCAAGCTGCTGTTCAACGTCAAGGTCAAGACGAATGCGGTGCTGATCAAGGAAAAACAGGCGCAGCAGTTGCGCGAACTGGGTGTGGAACAGATCAACATCAGCGTCTACTCCCACCGCGCCGAAGTACATGATGCCATCACCCTGGTGAAGGGTTCGTGGGAACGCACCGTACGGGCGATCAAATTCCTGAAGGAACAGGGCCTCAAAGTCACCATCGCCAATGTGCTGATGACGCACAACGCCGACGACTATCTGGGCGCGAAAAAACTTGCAGAAGAGCTCGGCGTCGGCTATCAGCTCGACCCAACGATTACGCCCAAGATGGATGGGGACCGCTCCCTGCTGGCGCTGCGCGCGTCTGGCGACCAACTGCACAAGATTTTTCGCGACGATGAAGTAGTAGGGAATTCGGTGGAGTTTTGCGCCCCGCCGCCCGCGCCTGATGATGACGTCTTGGATGGCATCCCGTGCAGCGCCGGACATTCGGCTTGCTATGTTTCGCCGTACGGTGACGTTTATCCGTGTGTGCAGTTTCCGCTACCCAGTGGCAACGTTCGCCAACAGCGCTTTCTCGATATCTGGCAGCACTCGGACCAACTGAACGAAGTGCGCTCAATTCGCGCGCGCGACTTGACGGTTTGTTCCGGCTGTTCTCATGTAGGCACCTGCACGCGGTGCCCAGGTTTGGCGTACATGGAAGGCAATATGCGGGGCCCCTCGGTGGCAGACTGTGAAAAGTCCTACCAGCGAACCGCGATTCCTTCGGCCAATATGCTTCGCTTGCAGTCTTTAGGCGTCAGCGGAGGCCTTTCCGTGCCGTTGGTGCAAATTCGTATCCCATCTATGCCGGCGGCACAATCCGGCGTGAGCGCGTAGACGTTCTTAAGATGTTCTGGCTGTCGGCGCGAGAATCAGATTACTGATCGAATGCAGAAATTCCGTGGAGGAAAAATAATATGCTGAACCCCCGAAAAGTTTTAGTGGCTTTTGCTGGCTGTGGGCTGTTGTTGAGCGCGGTGTGTGCATCGGCACAATCCGCCTCCCGCTCCACCAGTTCAGTGCAAAGCTGGAGCACGAATCGTGTACTCCCCGCAATTTCCGGCCATGCCGCAGTGGTCGCAGCGAATAAGGACCCGCGCTTGCAGCAAGCCTTGGCGTTGCGCGATTTGAAGTCAGGCGCAGTCCGCCCCAATGCTCCAGCCCCTGCGACGCCAGTGGAATGGTCCATCTCACTAGGACCAAAAGCAACCAGCCGCGGTTTGCCCGAAGGCGAGTTCCCGGCCAAGTACACCGCGAACACGACGCCGAGCTTCCCTGGTGCCTGCACCAGTGACTTTATCTTATTTGCAATCTCTACTCCGGGGACGGTTTCACCGGCAGCTGGCGTGCAGGCCAATCTTGTTGGTCTCAACAATCTGTATGCCGGAGCGAACGGCTCCTCCTGCACCGGCACGGCTCCGAATTTCGCGTTCTCCTATGCCGTGGATGACGGTGGCATCTTCCTTTCTCCGGAATTGTCGCTGGATGGAAAGAAGGCGGCGTTTGTGGTGTCGTCAGTGAGCCGCCATCGCGCACTCTTCGAGGTACTCACCTTGACCACTGGCCAAGGCACCAATGCCACCACGGGCTCGGTTGCCCCTTCGGCGGGCGCACTGGTTTCGCTGGACTATACGAATGCCAGGGTCCCAGGCTGCACGGGGCTGCTCAAGGCGGACAACTTCGGTTCTTCCCCTTACATTGATTACACCAGCGATGGAGCATTCATGGGTGCCAACAATGGTCGCCTGTATCACGTCAGCGGCGTTTTTAACGGAACGCCGACGGTAGACTTCTGCACGATTGTGACCACCAATTCGCAGCTGACTTCGCCGGTATATGACGCCCAACACGGCAAAATCTACATTTCTGATGGGGCCAAGGTCTTCTCGTATACGTTTAGCAGCAGCACTGGTTTTGCACTTTCCTCCTCAATCCAGGTGGGTGCAAACAAGGGCTACACCAATCCCTCGATCGTGGATTCGGTCGCTGTGGATCCGTTCAACGGTTGGGTTTACATCGCGTCCGCAGCGGATGTGGCCAATGCTCACCCGATCATCTCGCAGATGCCGCTCGATCTTAGCTCGCACGTGGATTTGGCGATCGGCAGCGTTCCGGCTGCTGGCTATGTTCTCGGCGCAAACTTCGATAACAACTACCTGTCCACCGGCCCCGCTGGCGGCTCCTTGTACGCTTGCGGTCTTTCGGGCAGCACATCGGGGGTTCCAGCGCTGTACGCGGGCAACTTCAACGGCAGCGGCGTGTTGAACACCACAGCGACATTAATGGGCAACGCGAACGTCAACACTTCCGCTCAGCCTGCCGGGCACTGTTCACCCATCGTCACCTTGTCCGATGGAACGAATGACCGTCTCTATGTGGGTACGGGCACAGGCACCAACACCACGGGCAGCAACCTGCTGACCTCGTGGTCCATCAACACACCCATCACCTCGACCAGCGCAACTCCGACGGCTTCCGCAACCGGAATGCTGGGCGGCACCAGCGCCTTTGTGCTGGACTACCTGAAGGGCGGCGCCCCGGGCACCAACGGCGTCTACTTCGGAACGCGTTCCACCAGCACCGCTGCCCAGTGCGGGTCCAACAACTACTGCGCGATCAAGGTTACGCAGGATGCGCTACAGTAAGCCATTCCAACTTGGAATCGGAGCCCTTGAGGAGCAATCCTCAAGGGCTTTTTCGTTGGGAGAAGTCATATGTGCGTACGTTCCCAGAGGCCCCCAAAAAGCAGCCGGCTGCCTTGCTAGGCCGTCTATTACCATTTAAAGGGTAAAGAGTTACAAAATTCTTTGCCTGAGGTGCAATTTTCTGCATCAAATTGTATGACCGGTCATCTATTCCGATATGCAGGCAGATTTGGCAGATAGCGGGCAGAGTGCAGCAGCAATTGCCACGGCTGTCCCGGAAGGTGCTCCGCCAGGACCATGCCACGGACCCAGATTCCGTTCCCCGCAACATGAAGCGATCTATACCGTACTCCGAAGCGCGACCGAATTGCGGGATGCGCTAAGCCGGACCTTAGCTCCCTTTGACCTGACTCCCGAGCAATACAACATTCTGAGAATTCTGCGAGGAGCAGGGCCCCGCGGGGCTGCGGTTTGTCAGATTCGTGAGCGCATGACGACGCGAGTGCCAGCCATGACTCGGCTGCTCGACAAAATGGCCGCCAAGGGCCTGATTTCTCGCGAACGCGAGTCGCTGGATCGGCGGCAGGTGAACTGTTCACTCACCTGCCACGGATCGAGCGTCCTGGCCCAACTGGATTCTCGCATGGATGATGCGGACGTTTCGGTAATGGCACGTCTGACGGAGTGTGAGGTGACGCAGCTCATTGGCTTGCTCACCAAAGCACGAGGGGCGTGGGAAACACGAGATGCTTGTCCTGCCGAAGATAAATCGGCAGCCAGTGCAGACCTTGACGGGGCTGGAGCCTGATTCCAGTCCACAACAACAACTGTTTGTCTGACCAAGGATGTTTGAATCATAAGGAGAAACACTATGCGTTTGAGACTTGCTGCACTGCTGTTCCTGATCCCCAGCATGGCGCTGGCGGCTGACTACAAGATTGACACGGCCCACTCGTCGGCGGAGTTTTCCGTCCGCCACTTGATGGTGTCCAACGTGAAGGGAACGTTTGGGAACGTAACCGGCACTATCACCTACGACCCCAAGAACCTGGCCGCCAGCAAAGTGGAAGCTTCCATGGACGTCTCCACCGTGAACACCGGTCAACCGCAACGCGATGGCCACCTGAAGAGCCCGGACTTTTTCGATGCCGCCAAGTACCCGACCATCACCTTCAAGAGCAAGCAGTTTTACATGGATGGTGGCGCGCTCAAGGTCAAAGGCGACCTGACGATGCACGGGACGACGAAGGAAGTGGTCTTGAATGTGGATGGCCCGACACCCGAGGTTTCGGCAATGGGCAGCATTAACATTGGTGCGACGGCGACGACCAAAGTCAACCGCCAGGACTTCGGCGTGAGCTGGAGCAAGTCACTGGATGGTGGCGGAGCCGTTGTCGCGGATGAAGTCGCCATCACCCTTGAGTTGGCTGCCACGCGGCCCGCCGCGAAGTAAGCCTGATTCGAGTTCGTTCCACTTGAGCCGACCCGCACGCGGGTCGGCTTCTTGTTGTGTTGTTGTGCAGCGCGTTTCAACCAGGATAGTGTCGCGCCGCGCATACGTCGCGTTCGCTCGAAACGCACCGGCTCCAAATGCAAGCAAAGAAAAAGGGGGAGGCATCATACGATGCCTCCCCCGAGTGGTGCTTACGAGCTACCCGACTCTAGTGCGCAACACCCGTCATGGTAAAGCTCTGCGGCGAGGTCGGGTCAGAGTCGCTAACTTTCAGCGTCGCTGTCCGGGTACCGGCGGCGAGGGGCTTGAAGGTTACCGTGATGGTGCAGCTTCCATTCGCTGGAATGCTTGGCGAACAGTTGTTGCTCTGGCCGTACTCAGAGGCATTGGTGCCCGACTTTGAGACGTTGTTAAACGTAACTGCGCTGGAGCTGGTGTTGGTGATAACCAGCGGTAAGGGGGTTGTGCTGCCAACGGCCACGGTGCCAAAGTTCAGCGAAGAGGCCGAGAAGCTGAGCGCTGTGCCTACGCCGTTCAGCAAGGAACCCTGAACCACCAGAGTGAAGCTGCCGGTAAAGATCAGCGTCACCGTGCGATTGCCGGTGGCGGAAGGCGTAAAGGTTACGTTGACATGGCAGGTAGTGAAGGCACCCAGCGAACCGGAACCGACCGGGCAATCCGTGGTCTGGGCAAAGTCCGCCTGATTGATGCCGCTCAACACGATGCTGGAGAACGTAATCGGCACGCCACTGTTGTTGGTGAAGTTGAACACGCCCGCAGCAGATGTCGCGCCCACCAGAGTATTGGCGAAAGTAAAGGTGCGCGGCGTCAGGATAATCGGAATGTTGCCCGTCCCCTTCACAAATGCACCGATGATCTGGCCGCCCGTACCGAGGCCGATGTTGATCGCGGCAACGAAGTTGCCAGACAATGTGGGTGAGAACGTTGCGTTAATGCTGCACGATGCGCCAGCAGCCAGAGTCCCGGGACAGCTGGAGGTGGCAGTCCACTGGCCAGCGTTGGCACCGGTAATGCTCACCGTACCCAGAGTGGCCGTCGTGGTCCCGTTGTTCTTGATGGTGATGACCTTCGGCGCACTGCTGGTGCCTGCGGTTAGTGTGCCAAAGCTAAGCACGGTGGGCGATACGGTCACGGCCGTGCCAGTCAGCACTGATATCGTGTTGATGCTGGAGTTGGCAGTAACCAGATCAAGCTTGCCGTCGTTGTTCAGGTCGCCAACGCCGATCCAGTCAGGGCTCAGACCTACGGGGATTACCACGCGGCCTCCGAACGTGCCGTTCGCGTTGCCGGTCAGGATGGACAGCGTGTTGTCATTGAAATCGGCGGTGACCATGTCCAGCTTGCCGTCGTCGTTAAAGTCACCCAGGTTGATGATCTGGCTGTTGGCACCGCTGGCTGCCTTGGTGAAGGCGCCAAAGGTGCCGGTGCCGTTCCCCAGCAGGATCGAAGCAAAATTCGACACAGTGGAAACGACGAGGTCGAGCTTGCCGTCATTGTTGTAGTCGCCGGTGACGATATAGGTAGGCCCAGCCGCAGTGGCATAGTCTACTTTCGCCTGGAAGGTGCCGTTGCCGTTGCCCAGCAGGATGGAGACGTCGTCCGCGCCATTGTTGGCCGTGGCCAAATCGAGCTTGCCGTCACCGTTGAAGTCGCCGACAGTAACCGCCTGCGGCGAGAGGTTGGTGCTGTAGGTGGCCTGGGTTTGGAAGGTGCCGTCGCCGTTGCCCAGCAGGATGGAAACATTGTTGCTTCCCCGGTTGGCTACCGCTAGATCCAGAATGCCATCGCCGTTGAAGTCTCCAAATACCGCCGAGTAAGGGCTCGAACCGACGCCATATTCCACGTGAGAAAGGAAGGTGCCATCCCCGTTGCCCAGCAGAATCGAGACGGCATTCAGGCGCTGATCCACAACCACCATATCCATCTTGCCGTCTTTATTGAAGTCTGCGCAGGAGACTGCGACAGGAAATCCCGGAACCGGATAGTTCACGCCCGCCGCGTATGTGCCGTCGCCGTTGCCTTGCAGGTAGGTGACGGTATTGTCGGGCGAATTCGCTACCACTAGATCGAGCTTGCCGTCGCCGTTAAAGTCGGTCGGCGAAGCGGCTTCAGGGCCGCTGCCGGTCACAATGTCCAGACGTGCCATGTTCGGCGGCGCTTGGGTGCCGATCTGGAAGAATACCGGGTTGGAGTTGCCGCCACCCGGGGTGGGATTCTGCACGATAACGGTGGCAGTACTAGCCGTCGCAAAATCCGTGTTGGGGATCGAAGCGGTCACCTTGGATGAGCTCACAAAGGTGGTCGTCCGTGCGCTGCCGTTCCACAGGACAGTAGCGCCGCTAACGAAGCCAGTTCCGCTGACGGTAAGGGTGATGCCAGCTGCGGCCCCAGCCTTGGCTTGCGAAGGCGAGGTCGGCCAGTTGACCGTGGGGACGGCATTCGCTGCAAACGCCACAGAGGCGAGCATCGCGCCGCAGAGAATAGTCAATGCGGCAGAGCGAACTGCCGAAACGTTACGATTGAAGAGTCGCATAAATCATTGCTCCTATGTGTTGCAAACACTGGTGGCTCGAATGGCTCCGAGCGAAAATTCGGGATGGCAGCCGTCAAAAATTGCTGTACTTCTAGTTTGAGGCTCGCCACAGGACCTGTCAAGAATATTAGAGGCAAGAACCAGCTCAGGGGATATCCTGTAACTCCTTTACGTCCCTAGTTTTACGAAAAATTTACAACTGCCGCGCGATTGCCAGTTTTGCTGCGATCAAGCTGCCGGGGAAAGAGTTTTACCAACCACGTCCTTCTTGCCTGGATGACTTAACTCTGAACCTAGACCTATTCTGCCTCGTCAGTCGTATGCTTCGCCATACCACGTCAGTGCAGAAGTGGGGCACTACAAGGTGGTATCCGGGTTACTTTCGGGGATACAGGCCTAGCTTCGGGCAAACAGGTAATGCGACACCATCCACTCGGTTCCGTTGCGGAAGCCCCAAAGCTCGGCACAAGCCATAAAGAACACGCGCCAGCGCACGATCCATCTGCGAGTTTCCTGTTCCCTTTGCCCATTCGGCAAGGGCTGACCACTTGCTCCTACACCATAGGTCTGGCGGAAGAGCTCGGAGATCTCCGCGAGGTTGGCGTCCATCCGCTGTAGCCATGCTTCGGATGTCTTATGGTAGTGCAGGCCGCTCATGGCCCAGTGTTCAAGAATGCTCACATCCTGCTGAAAATAAAGCAGAAGATCGTGGCTGGGCATGATGCCGCCGGTGAAAAAGTGCTCGGCCATCCAGTCAGAGGCGTCGCGAACTTCATATGGGTAGGTATGCCGGGCGTGGGTGAAAATATGCACAAAAAATAGTGCATCAGGCTTCATCCAAGACGCGACCCGGCCCAGCAGGGTCTCGTAGTTGCGCATATGCTCGAACATTTCCACAGACACAACCCGATCAAAGACTCCCGGAGCCTGAAATTCGATCATGTTGGCGGTAATGATTTGGATATTCGTCAAACCGCGCTGGGCGGCACGGGCAAGAATGAATTGGCGCTGCGGCGCGGAGTTGGAAACGCCAACGATTTGGCTCTGTGGAAAGCGGCGCGCCATTTCTAGCGTGAGTGAGCCCCAACCGCAACCGAGTTCCAGAATGCGCTGACCGTCGGCTAGCCTCGCTCTCGCGATGGTCAGGTCAAGCATTGCCTGTTCAGAATCTTCAAGCGAATCAATATTTTGCGGCCAATACCCTGATGAATACTTGAGGTGTGGCCCGAGCGCGAGTTCGAAAAATAGTGGTGGCAGTTCGTAGTGCTGACGGTTGGCGGCGTCGGTCGCAATTGCAATGGGGCTGGCCTTGAGTTCGGCCACACGCTGCATCACGTAAGCTTGCTGGGCCTCAGGTGAGCCTTTGTCCTGCTCGCGCAGGGTTTGGGCGAGCATCCTTCGAATGCCGATGCGAATCAGCCAGTCGGGGAGCAGTTTACGCTCCATCAGGTTGGTAGTC
Organism: Terriglobales bacterium; assembly: GCA_038229415.1. Lineage (GTDB taxonomy): Bacteria > Acidobacteriota > Terriglobia > Terriglobales > Acidobacteriaceae > JANXUR01. The sequence continues at coordinate 239,368 of JBBROM010000004.1, read as the reverse complement.
CAGTGTGTCGGCATGGAAGGGTCGTTGGGTCCTAGGCCTTCCTGAACCAGGGCACGAACGCGCTGGTGGTGCGTTGGTACTCGCGGTAAGCGTCGCCGCGCGATCGCAGGGACTGTTCTTCGGTCGCGGGAATGCCCGTAACTTTGAACAAGAAGTAGAGCATCAGCACCGGGCAGTAAACGCTTACCCAGCCATATGGCGAGGCTAAAGCAAACACAAACCAAGCAACCCAAATCAGCCACTCAAAGAAGTAGTTCGGGTGTCGCGAGTAGCGCCACAATCCGGTCTGGCAAACCTTGCCCTTGTTCGCCGGATTCGTCTTGAAAGCGTTGAGTTGAGCATCGGCAATGGACTCGCCCAACACGGCCACCGCCCACAGCCCGACTCCTAAGACCTCCAGCCAGTGTAGCCTCGGCGCGGGGTTAAGGCAGGCGACCAGAAAGGGGACAGAGAGCAGAATATCGAGTACCGCCTGCGCTTCAAAAAAGACGAGGAACTTCAGCTCGATATTCCCGCCCCAGGTGTTCCTCATATGCTGGTAGCGACCCTCTTCCGGCTCACCCCAGATGCGACGGACCAGGTGTAGGCCGAGGCGCAGTCCCCAGAAGGCGGCCATGGCGGCGATCAGGCTGCGGCGCAGGATGAATCCCGGGCCGAGGGCGGCATAGAGGCAGCCCAGCAGCGCGAGCCCGAAAGCCCAGCCAGGATCCACCACGCTGGCGTTCTTCAGCGCGAGGTGCAGAAGCCACAGCATGAACATCATCGCGATAACGCTGGCAGCGCCGATGCCCAGCAGATGTAGCCCGGTCGAGAGTGTGTAGGCGTCCATGAGCGTTTCTAGCTTCCGGTTTCGGGTTTCAGGATGGGCGCAGAACCCTGCTTGCCCAGCTTGCTGGCAGCGTAACGCAACAGCGGTACGGCGCAGACGTAAAAGATCGCGACAAAAACGGGCGCGGCCAGAATCCATGCCGAGACGGCCAGCATGGTGCTATGCCACAGTACGGTGATGGCGTGCCAGGCGTCGGCGCGTACCATGGCGAGAATCTGCGACAGCGAAAGCGGCAACGGGGGTGCGCTCCACAACCACTCCCCCAAACGGATGAAGGGAATCAGCAGAGCAATCTGCGCCGGGTACATCAAATAATTGACCAACTGGATCGCCGGCAGATTCAGCCGCAAAGGCACCGCAATCAGTGTGCATAACAGCGTGGTGGTGCCGAGCATGGGGAAGACGCCGAACGCAATCCCGATGGCGAGGCTGAGCGCAATTTTTTCGGGTGTGATGCCTTGCGTGAGCAGGTCGAGGATCGGCTTTAACATTCGTTGCAGCAAGGGCATGGTCGTACCTTACATACGATTGTAGTGGGCGACCGGATGTATACCGCCTGCGGCTTACGTGGTGCGCCAGATGGTGGCCACCGGCTCATCCTTCTTCAGACGGAAGAGCTGAATCAGCATATAGCCAGAAATGGCGATGTTGCCCAGCGCCATAATGAGAACGAACCACACGGCCCGGCTAACCACAGAGCGTTCTTTGAAGCAGACCCACACCCAGAAGGCGACGAAGCCGAAGTAGGCGTCAAACAGGGTGGCGATGGCCCAGGGGGACGTGATCCAATCGAATTCGCCCCCCGCCAACGTAATAGATTTGTAGCCCTGAATGGTCATGGTCATGGTGACCATGTAGGTGAAAATGGCGAGAAAGACGAGCTTGAGCAGTAGTTTCACGTGCCGGACTCCGATCTTGGACGGTCTCAGCTTCAACAAAATTGCAGATGGCAGCATTCTACGGCAGTTTTCCCTGGATTCAAGAAGAGAGTTGCCGAGGGGAGCCACGACAGTAAAATAGCCTGAAGAGAGGTTTTGAAACATGACGGGTTTCAGCAACTTGCAAGAAGCATTTGAGGCCGGAAGGATATCAGGAATTCGAGAGTGCGAACGTCGGATTGTCGAATTGACGAAGAGTCCGTCAGTTGATGTCAGAAAAGCTAGCGATTCGCGGTTGTCTGGAACAGGACAGCCACCGGGGGTGCCACTTGTTCTTTTCAAAGGCAAACTGAAGGAGCTAACACCCCATATTTACTGGAAGGAAGAGTCTAATGGTGAGAAGAGCATCGATTCTCCCATCCTCAATTTTTATTGTCATTTCTACCCAAGCGATACATGGTTCGGAACGCCTGCCCCGGAGGTAGGGATTGCGTTGACAGCCGATGGTCGCTCACTTTGGCCATCAGTTTTTGCTAGTGTGGCTTTGGTTACGGCCGATGAAGGCGATGAATACGGCGGGACAAATAATTTCTTTGCGGAGGCGCGGCTAGAAGGAAAAACTGAACGTGAAGCAAGAGCAAAAGCAGAGAGATGGGTCGGGATCCAATATCGACAGATCATCCGGCACATTGTCGGGGAAGCTCCTAAGAAGAAATAGTTGGAGTCGACGTAGACACGTGACGCAGACTTTTGCACTCCGTTGCGACGCCATCTTGACAACGTTACCGGATGGTACGTTACACAAGTATTACCCGATCTGGGCGAAGGGCAGTGATATCGTACATTTGGTTGCCGATTTTGCGTGAAGAAAACGCTTTCGGCTGCAGGAGAGAATATTCAGTGCAAGCCCTTATTGAAAAAGAAATCATTCCGCAGGATTCGCTGGATTTGGAAGAGCGCGCCGGTCTCGAACTGGCAGACGAACACAAGGTGCATAGCTCGGTTTCAAGAGTGCCGTTCTTTCTGATTCACGCGGTGTGCCTGGCTGCGTTCTTTTTGCCGTTCCATTGGTATTGGGTCGCGCTCGCGGTGGGGATGTACTACCTCCGCATGTTTGGCGTGACGGCTGGGTACCATCGCTATTTTTCGCACCGCTCGTACAAACTGCATCGTGTGACCCAGTTTTTGATGGCCTGCCTGGCCGAGAGTTCGGCACAAAAAGGTGTGCTTTGGTGGGCGTCGCATCACCGGGTACATCATGCCACGTCGGATACGCCAGAAGACATTCACTCGCCGATGCAAAAGGGTTTTTGGTGGTCGCACGTGGGCTGGGTGTTGAGCGGGCAGTATAACGAATACGACGAAAATCTGATTCGCGACTTCTCCAAATTCCCTGAACTGCGCTGGATCAGCGAGCACTTTCTGGTGCCGCCGGTGACGTTGGGTGTCGCGTCTTTTGCGGGTGGATTTCTGTTTGGCGGCTGGATCGGCGCCTGGAGCGCTCTGGTGTGGGGATTTTTCATCTCCACGGTAGCGTGTTGGCATGGCACGTACACCATCAACTCACTCTCACATGTATGGGGCGGGCGTCGCTTTGAGACTTCCGATGACAGCCGCAACAACTTTGTGCTGGCGCTGATCACCATGGGCGAAGGCTGGCACAACAATCATCACCATCGCATGTATGCCACCCGGCAGGGACTGCGCTGGTATGAGATTGACATGACCTATTACCTCCTGAAGATGATGAGCTGGGTGGGCTTGGCGTGGGATTTGCGCCCGCCGCGCGAGGATCAGCATCAGGAGCAGCGCGCCGCTTGAGCCGAATCGCGGTCATCGGCTCAGGAATATCGGGCATGGCGGCGGCCTACCTGCTGAGCAAACATGCAGGAGGCCGCCACGAAGTTTGGCTTTACGAAAAACAGGACCGCATTGGCGGTCATACCCACACCCACCAGATTGAAACCAGCCGCGGCGTCCTGCCGATTGATTCCGGCTTCATCGTCCACAATAACAAGACGTATCCGAACCTGATTCGCCTATTCGGCGAGCTCGGGGTGGAGCGCGAAAAAAGCGATATGAGCTTCGCCGTCACCGACCGGCAAACCGGCTTTGAGTATTCCAGCCACGGATTAGCCGGATTCTTTGCCACGAAATCGTCGTTGTTGCGGCCGTCGCACTATCGCTTTTTGCTCGACACGCTGCGCTTTTATCGCGAGGCCGCGGAGTTGCTGAAGGATCCTGCCAATGTGCGGCTGACCCTGGGCGACTATCTTCGCGCGGCCAAGTTTGGGCCGGAGTTTGCCCGATATTATCTGTTCCCGATGACGGCCTCAGTGTGGTCTACTTCGCTGGACCAAGTGGAGCAGTTCCCGGCGTTCACACTGATCAAGTTTTTTGAGAATCACGGCTGGCTGGGTCGGGACACGAATCCGCAATGGTATGTGCTGAAGGGCGGCAGCAGCAGCTATATCCCTCAAATCACTGCGCCTTATGTCGAGCGCATCGTGCGGAATGCTAAGATTCGGGCAATTCGACGGAACCTCGCCGCAGCCCCGCAATCCGAAGGCTCGGTGCAGCTCGTACATGAGGATAGAGCGCCGGAAGTGTTTGACGAAGTCGTGTTGGCATGTCACGGGCCGCAGGCGCTGGCGCTGCTGGAAGAGCCGACGGATACTGAGCGCGAGGTGCTGGGCGGGTTCCGCACCAGCCGCAACCAGGCGGTAATGCATACGGATAGCAGCATTTTGCCGAGGCGAAAGATCGCGCGCGCGAGCTGGAACTATTCGCTGGGCACGGGCATCAAAGCGGCGACGCTGACGTATTCCATGAACCGTTTGCAGAACTTGCCGGTTCCGGCCGGCGAGGAATATTGTGTAACGCTGAACCAGGCGGAGTGGATTGATCCGGCGAAGGTACTGCGCACGATTGACTACGGTCATCCGTTGTATACGCTGGATGCGGTTCATTCGCAGGAGCGGTGGGCAGATGTAAGCCGCAAGCATCACACCCATTTTTGTGGCGCGTACTGGTTTTACGGATTCCACGAAGATGGCATGAAGTCAGCAGTACGAGTGGCGAAGTCGCTCGGCGTGGACTGGTAGAGAAACAGCTTGATGGAATCGGCGATCTATTCCGGGACGTTGCGGCATCGGCGCTTTCGGCCGACGCAGCATGAGTTCGCGTATCCCATTTTCATGGCGTTTCTGGATGTAGACAAGCTGCCCGAGTTGATGCGAATTTCGCGCTTCAGTGGCTACAATCGCTGGAATTGGGCGAGCTACTGCGAGCGCGACCACTTTGGAGATGCAAACTTGCCGCTGCACGAGCGGCTCAGAAACGACGCATGGGCACACGGCGTTGAACTACCCGATGGCCCAATTTTTCTGCTGACGCACCTGCGCTATTTGGGCTACAACTTTAATCCTGTAAGTTTCTTTTACTGCTATGACAATTCCGGCGCGTTAACGTGCGTGATGGCAGAGGTGAACAACACTTTTGCGGAGACGCACAACTACTGGCTGACATCCAAAGAGTGCGTTCAACGCGGGGCTGATAGCGCGCGGTACGAGTTCGACAAGGCATTCCATGTGTCTCCGTTTATGGCCATGAAACAGCGCTACCAGTGGACGTTCACCGATCCTGCGGAAAATTTAGTGGTGCAGTCGAATTCGAGCGAAGCGGGTGAGGCGATTTTCGATTCGACTTTGAAGTTGGATCGCCGGGAGTGGTCGGCGGAAAATCTGCGAGCCGAGTTGCTGCGCTTTCCGTGGATGACCGCCAAGGTGGTCTTCGACATTCACTGGCAGGCCCTGCGATTGATTGGCAAGCGAGTGCCGGTGGTGCATCATCCCGGGCCGGGCAAGTTTGCAGCTGCACCAACGAGAAATTTTGCAGCACGCTGGGGTAACAAGTAGGCAGCAATAAGTAAGCCCAAGACGTTACGCAAGGAGAGCGATTCCGTTGAGCACGCAGGCAACACGACCAAGTGAAGAGTCCTTCCCACGCGCCACGGGGGCAGGCGAGCAAGGGATGACCTTGCGCATCGCCAAGCAGTTGGTGTTGAAGGCGCTGGCGCGCACCAGCGATGGACTGCTGGAAGTTGTCTCGCTTGGGCAGACGCACCGTTTCGGCAATGCTGCGTCCGATGTGAGGGCGGTGATTCGCGTTCACGACGAGTCATTCTTCCAGCGCATCGCAGTGAGTGGCGATATCGGATTGGGCGAAGGCTACATGGAAGGCCTGTGGTCCACGCCGGATCTGGTGAGTGTGATCCGCGTGTTTGTGCGGAACCTGGAAGCGATTGAGTCCGAACACGCAGTCTTTTCGTGGATCGGGCGCAAGCTGGATTATGTGCGTCATCGTCTGCGCAAAAATACCGTGGCGGGTTCGGCCAAGAATATCGCGCATCACTACGACTTGGGCAACGATTTCTACAAAATTTTTCTGGATGAGCAGCTGGCGTATTCGAGCGGCATTTACCGCAGCGAAGCCGACACGCTGGAGCAGGCGCAAGTCCAGAAGTTTGACCGCATCTGCCAGAAGTTGCAACTTCGTCCGCAGGATAATTTACTGGAAATCGGCACGGGCTGGGGAGGATTTGCGGCGCACGCGGCGCGCGAATACGGATGCCGTGTGACCACGACGACCATCAGCCGCGAACAACACGACTTTGCACGGGCTGCATTCGATGCGATGGGCGAAGCTGGCAGGCGGATTCAGCTTCTGTTCAGCGACTACCGGCATCTGCCCGAGAACACCGCCGAGCGCTTTGACAAGCTGGTGAGCATTGAAATGTTCGAGGCCGTGGGTCGCGAACACTACGACGACTACTTCGGCGTCTGCGACCGCATGCTCAAGCCGCAAGGCACGGCACTGATCCAGACCATCACGATCAAGGAACAAGTCTGGGAAGCGTATCGCTGGCAAAGCGACTGGATCAAGAAGCATATCTTCCCCGGCTCGGAGCTGGCATCGCTGGCGGAGATTAGTAAGTCGCTGGGGCGTGCGACCGGACTGCAAGTGTTCAACATTGAGGACATCGGCCTGCACTATGTGCTGACGTTGCGCGAGTGGCGGCGCCGCTTCCATGCCGGGCTGGAGTCAGTACGATCTCTCGGCTTCGACGAGCCGTTCATCCGTATGTGGGACTACTATCTCGCCTACTGCGAAGGCGCGTTCCAGGAGCGCTACATCAGCGACGTCCAGTTGACGCTGACCAAGCTGGGGAACGAGCAGAAGTTGTGGGGAGAACCTTAGGAGTGACCAGTTCAGTCGCTTCGCTAGTCGGAGTTTTCCGCCAACAACCTACAACTCCGCCAGCACCGCTTCCGCCGCATGTCTGCCACTTAGTAACGCCCCGTTGATCGAAGCTGTGTCGCAATAATCTCCACATACAAATAAACCTGGGGCTAACTTAGGGTTCCACGCGGCTATCCCGCCAGCTTCCACACTTTGATCAGGCAAGCTGAAGGGAACGCGATAGGTGCGCAGATGCCGCCACTGGCGCACCCCCTCACCGAAACAACTGAATAGCTCGTCGAGGACGCCGTTGGCATGGGCCGCATCCTCGCGGCCGGTCGAAGCGATCCAATGCGTGGGAGTATTTGCATCTTCGCCTTCCGTGCCCACTAGGCTCACCGAAATCAGGTGCTTGCCCTCAGGTGCATAGGTCGGCTGAATGCGGCTGACCACGCACAGGTTATTTACTCGCCCTTGGCCAGTGCCGTTCAACACCAACATGCGTTCACGAACCGGCAACTCGTCGCCATTCTCCACGGCGAAATACAGACAAGTAGTGGCTCGTTGCACGCTACCGAGCTGCACAGCTTTCCCTAGTAACCGCGCAGCATTGGGCTGGTCAGTTGCCACGATCACCGCGGGAGCCTTGCGAGTCTCACCATCTTCCATGGTGACGACTCCGGGAGCAATATGACTCACGCGAGCGTTGAGGTGAATGGCGCCCGCCGGGATCTGCGTCGCCAGTTGCTGTGCCATGGCGCCCATGCCGCGCGCGGGCAGGGCGGCGTCGCCTTCGGCAAACATCTTGAAGACGAACTCAAACATGCGGCTCGAGGTGGCGAGGTAAGGCTCCAGAAATATGCCACGATAAAACGGCTGGAAGAAACGCTCGATGATGGCAGGCGAAAAGCCGAGTGAAATCAGATATTCAAAGGTGGATCGCTCGGGGGCTGCGAGAATCGCATCCACAGTTGTCGCCTTCAGGCGATTGCGCAGAGTGCGGATGCGCAGCTTGTCCGCTGTGGGAACCACCGGGGAGAGGATGATGTCGAACATGCGATCTTCCATCCGCCACGGGTCGCCCAGCAAATGCGTCGCGCCGTCCCAATAAACCAGCGAACCAGGATCGAACGTTTTCAGCTGCAGTGTTGTGAAGTCGAGGACACGGCGGGCTTCAGGATACGCCGTGAGTAGCACCTGAAAGCCACGGTCAAGCAAAAAGCCTTCGACTTCGTCGGTGCGGGCTCGTCCGCCAATGCCGTCCGAAGCTTCGACAACGAGGCAGCTCTTGCCGTGCGCTGTAAGCTCACGCGCAGCGGCAAGGCCAGCCAGACCAGCACCAACAATGATCGCATCAGGAGAAGAGGGCATGCAGTGATTTTACCGGAGGCGCGAAATTCTGCATTCCACCTTCGAAGGTCGCGAAAGGTGGGTGCCCGCGCATGGGTAAGACTCGATGTTTTGACTATGCCTACGCACCCGGCCGCACCGCTGGCCTCGCAGGTGGCGGAGTGCAGCACACTTCAGCGCACGCCGTCCGCGTACCCTCAGCCCCAATCGCCAGCCGTGGCACTTGCCCCTCCATCCGCTCCACAATCAACTCGCGAATCATCCCAATGAACCTCGGATGTACGCCGACTGTCCCCGCGCGGATCATATTCAAGCCAATCTCGTGGCACAACTCCTGCGCCTGCGTGTCGAGGTCGAACAGCACCTCCATGTGGTCACTGATGAACCCGAGCGGCATAACAACGACATCCTGCTTGCCCTCGGCTTTCACCTGCTTCAGGTAGTCGAGAATGTCAGGCTCAAGCCATGGCTGCGTCGGAGGGCCGCTGCGGCTCTGGTAGACGAGTCGCCAGCCGGCACCTTCTGAAAAGCCCAACGCACCCGCGACAATACCCGCCGCCATCTTCAGCTGCATCTCGTAGTCGCAGCCTGCGGCCATACTCATGGGGATGCTGTGGGCGGTGAAGATGATTTGCGCAGCCTCGCGGCGTTCGGCGGGAATCTGGGCAAGCGCATCGCGAACCCGGTCGGCAACACAGGCCAAAAAGTCGGGATGGTTCCAAAAGATACGGAGCTTATCTATCTGCGGAACTTCTATCGCAGAATCTCCAGCCGCGCCTGCGCCGCCGATTTCCACCAGCGACTGCTGCGCCCGGGCGATGTCCTCGCGATACTGACGGCAGCCGGAATAGGAAGAAAAAGCCGAGGTAACGTAGGCAAGGGCGCGCTTCACACCGTCGGCCTGCATCTGGCGCAGGGTGTCGGTCAGCAGCGGATGCCAGTTGCGATTCCCCCAATAAATTGGCAACTTGGGACCATTTTGTTCAAGTTCTACTTGAAGGGCAGAGATGAGCTGGCGGTTCTGGTCGTTGATGGGGCTCTTGCCGCCAAAGTGGTAATAGTGCTCGGCGACCTCGAGCATCCGTTCGCGGGGCACGTTCTTGCCGCGCAGCACATTTTCCAGAAAAGGGAGGACGTCTTCGGGCTTCTCAGGCCCGCCAAAGGAGACTACAAGCAATGCGTCGTAATTCATAGCAATCTGAAATCCATGCTACCAGAGCGACCCGCTGTCAGAGGATTAGCGGCCTTGCATTCGGGCAGAAAATGCTTGGGGCAATCCTGGCCGGATTGCCCCGTGTGATAGAGACGCGCAAATGATCGGCGAGTGCCAGAGGAGACCTGCGCCGAACGACCGAGACGAAGTGGCTCGCTACGGGTGCACGTTTGTAAAGGTTAACGAGAGGTTAACTTGCACCGTGGTGGGGGCGGAATAGCACTTGCGCGCCCGTCGCCCCCACCAAGGTGCCAGAACTGTTTGGTGCCTATGTGGAAAACCGGGCCGTAGCTCGCGAGTCCGAGGTGTTCTGACTCCGTCTTACGATTCGTAGACCCATCTGCCCCCCACCATCGTGCGCTCAATCGGAATGTTCACGACGTTCATCGGATCTTCCAGAAACACGTCGCGGCCCAGCACGACCAGATCGGCAAGCTTGCCCGGCTCAATCGAACCTTTGATGTTTTCTTCGTAGGAAGCGTAAGCGCCATTGATCGTGCCCACGCGTATCGCCTCTTCCAGCGTGATGCGCTGCTTGGGGCCCCAGACCGTGCCGTGCATATCCGTGCGTGTCACCTCCGATTGCAACGCCATCATCGGCTCGAACGGGCCCGGAGGATAGTCGGAAGCCTGCGTCGGGCGGATGCCAGCGTCAATAAAGCTGCGCAGCGCAAACATATGGTTCACCCGCTCGGCACCGTATTCCTTCATCTTTTCGCCGTGATAGTAGGCATAGGTGGAAAACGGCGTAGGGATCGCACCCAGTACCTTGATGCGCTGGATGAGCGAATCGTTGATGACGGTGCAGTGCTCAATGCGGTAGCGCGCGTCCTTGCGTGGATACTCGCGCTGCAGGCGCTCATACACACGTAGAGTGATGTCAATGCCAACGTCGCCGTTGGCGTGCGTGCCAAGTTGCCATCCCGCCAAGTGCGCGCGTTTGGCCTGCTCGTAGAGTTCGGCTTCCGGCGTGACGATAATGCCGAAATCGTCAGGGCGTCCGATGTAGGCTTGCGAGAGCCGCGCCGTGCGTTCAGAGATCGAGCCGTCGCAGGTCATCTTCTGTCCGCCGACGCGAACCCAATCGTCGCCGAAGCCGGTGCGAACGCCAGCATCAATCAATTTGGGAACAAATGCTTGATAGATCATGCAATAGATGCGAAGTGACAGGTCGCCCGATTCGCGCGCATCCTGATACGCCCGCAAATCATCCGGGGTGGTCCATGCGTCGGTCACACTGGTCACGCCAGTGCGCGACATCATCCGCGAAATGATCTTGACGCCCTCGCGGTGGTCGTCGCGCGAGAAGGTGACGGGGTTGGCTTCTTCAATGTGCTGGCGAGCCTTTTCACGCACGTGGCCGTCGAGTTTGCCGGTGGCGGGGTCGTGGTCGTAGCGTCCGCCCGCAGGGTCAGGAGTGGAGTCGTCCACCTTGGCAACTTTGTAAGCCAGCGAATTGACCCAGCCCGTGTGTCCGCCGCGATGCACGACGAGAACCGGATGATCGGGCACGGCAGCGTCAAGCTCGGCCAGCGTAAGGGGGCGGCCTTCTACAGTCTTGGTGTCGTCATACTTAAAGCCCAGCACCCATTCGCCCTTGGGCGTTTTCGCGGCGCGCTCGCGTAAGGCCGAGAGAATCGCGCCGACAGAGCGCAGGTCGCAATCCACTTCACGCAGGTGCGATAGGCCAGCTGCGGCGGGATGCGAGTGCGCGTCAATGAATCCCGGCAGCACGCGCTTGCCGCCGAGGTCCACTTTCTTCACGTTGCCCGCGGCCAGCGCCAGAATCTCATCGTTGCTGCCGATGGCGAGGAAGCGTCCGCCAGAAATGGCCACCGCCTGGGCGCGCGGCAGGCGCGGATTCGCCGTCCAAAAGTTGCCGTTGTAAAGGATGAGCTCAGGCTCGGTGCGATCAATCGCAAAGGCGGAGGAGGCAGTGATCGCTCCCAGAGTGTAGATAAAGTTGCGGCGTGTGGGCATAAGGGCGTCCAGTCCAGCAGAAGTATCAGACGGCACATAATAGCGAAGGCGGAGCGGGAAGGAAAGCAAAAAGGCAGGCCGCGTGGCCTGCCTCTTATGTTCCGTTAACGAGCTACTACCGGCTGGCGGGCGGAATAATCCCATTCATCCGCAAGTAAACGACGATCTGGCCGTAATGGTCAAAGCCATGCGAAGTCAGAATGCCCGCCAGGCTTAGCCGATTCATCTCTCCCTCGCCAAATGGACTCTTCACATTCCCCAGCTGATTCGCCGCGGTGACCGTGGCGATTGCCTTGTGTCCGTAGGCGAATGAATCTTTCAGAAACTGGACGACCTGCGCCTTGGTCTTGATCGCGTCCGGGCCGCTTTCTCCGCCGGTATCCACCGGTGCTTTCTCACCCAGCAGGGACGCGCCAATCAGATAGTTCACCGCCGCGATGTGCTTGGCCTGTTGCGCAAAGGTGCGAACGCCCTTGAACTCGCCGGCCGTGGGAGCGAAGTTGAGTTTCTCTTCTGGCATGGCTTCCACTGCGGGCACCAATTCGCCTTCGATGCCGGAATAGCTGCGATCAAGGACGGAGGCGACCGTCGGCGGTTCCTTCTTAGCGTTGGAATTGGCATCTTGCGCGAAGGCGAAGGACGCAGTCAGTAGCAGCATGAGTAGGGCAAGTCGGCGCATTGAGTTCTCCTTGGATGTCGAGCAGGGTCAGTAAAATTCTACTCCGGAACCAGAGCAGCGGGTTCGGTGAGTGGCTGCGCGACCAAGCGGTGTGTAGGCACCAGCGCGAGTCCGGCAACCAGAGCAACGCCCGCGACAACCAAGGCGGTGGAAATGCCAACGCGCGATGCAATGGCTCCCCAAACTGTCGCGCCAAGCGCCATGCCGCCTTGCAACACTAAGAGGTAAAGTGAAATCGCGCGCGCCCGCATCGCCGGAGGACACATGGTTTGCGCAGTAACGTTTAGGCTCGCGAGAATCACGATCCACGCCATGCCAGATACAAAGGTGATGCCGCACAGGACGGAGAAGTTGGGGGCGTGGCCAAGCGATCCTGTCATAACCGCGAATACGGCGATGGCGGCAGCGACAGTAACATCCAGCGAGAAGTGGCGACGCAGGCGGGCGAGCACGAATGCGCCGCTAAGCGCCCCGATGCCAAAGAACGCCCACAATAGCCCGAATCCGGTGGCACCGTAAGGCTGGCAGACGATCGGCAAAAGCGAGAGCAACGCTACTCCGCAACTGCTGAAGGCAACACTGCGAATCAGCACACTCTTCACATGGCGTGATCCAGAAGCATGGCGAATGCCATCCGCAATAAAGCTGCCCATGTTGCCGAGGATGTTGACCGGGACCGCGCGCACGGTTTGCGGGCGCTTCCAGCAATACAGAAAAACAATCACGCCAAAGAACGAGGCCGCGTTGATGAGAAACGCCAAGCCGCTGCCGCTGGCGGCGACAACGATCCCGGCGAGCGCCGGGCCAACGGCTCGGGCTACGTTGAAGGCGGCGGAGTTGAGCGCGACGGCCGCGGCGTGCTGTTCAGGCCTCGCGACCTCCGGTGTAACAGCTTGCCACGCGGGATCATTCAGAACCGCGCCAATGCCCAGCAGGAACGTGAACAGAATCAGCAGGAACGGCGTCGTCAGATGCATCACCGTAAGAATGCCGAGGCCGAGCGCAGCGAACACCATCCACCACTGCGTATAGAGCAGCAGCTTCCGGCGATCCATCATGTCCGCCAGCGCGCCCGCCGGAAGCATGAATAAAAATGCAGGCAACCCCGCCGACCCTTGCACAAGTCCGACCAGCAGCGGCGATGTCGTCAGCTGCGTCATCAGCCAAGCCGCGCCGATGCGCTGCATCCACGTTCCGATGTAACTGATAACGGCGGCGATCCACAGGATGCGGAACAGCGGCTCGCGCAGCGGCGCGAATGCAGAGATAGTTTTAGGCACGGGCACGGAAACTGGTTGTACTAACGGCATATCGCTCACAGGGCCTCGCCTTCTGCGCCGGGGGTAGTTGCACGAGCGAAGGGCCAGTCGCCACTGCGGAAGGCGCGCACGAAATACACCGTAAGACCTGCGAAAAGGATCACCGAAGCTAATTTTATCTCGCGCTGAAAGTTCTGGCGGCCAAACAGGATGAAGATGAATCCGGCAATCGCAACCAGCGCTGGAATCGGGTACAGCCACATGCGGAACGGACGCGGAAACTCAGGCCTACGGAAACGCAGCCACAACAAACCGAAACCTTGCACCAGGAATTGCAACAGAATACGAATCACCACCAGAGCCTTAATCACGTCACCTAACCGCAAGAAACAGCATAGCGCAGCCACCGACGCCAGCATCAGCAGAGAAATATGTGGGAAGCGATGTTCGGGATGCACACGCGCGAGTGCGGAAAAATAGTTACCATCAAGCGCCGCTGCATAAGGCACGCGCGAGTAGCCCAGCAGCAGGGAATACACCGAGGCGAACGCCGTCCACATAATGAGCACCGCGACGAGTTGCCCCGCCCAGCCGCCATAAATCCGCTGCATAAACGTGGAGACGATGTAGAACGGAGCGCCGCCGGGATTCAGCGTGGCGGCCTCGCGCCACGGAACCACGCCCAGAATGCTGATGTTCATCACTACATATAGACACGCGACGATGACAATGGAAAGCAGAAGCGCGCGCGGAATCGTGCGGACCGGGTCGCGGACCTCGCCGCCGAGAAAGCAGACGTTGTAGTAGCCCCAATAATCGTAGGCGGCGATCAGCATGGAAGCGCCCAAGCCCTGCCAGAATGCAGGCGTCAGCGAGAATGCGCCGGGAGGAAAGTCAAAAGCCAGCGCAGGGTTGAAGTGGGTGATGCCAGCAAACAAAATCCACGCGATGGTGAGCATCACGCCCGCCCACAGCAAGCTAGAGAAGCGTCCAATCGCGCTGATGCGGCGATAGAGCAAAAATACCGTGAAGGCGAGCAAGCCGAGCGCGACGAACGTGCCGCTGGTGGCCACCGTGCGCAGGTCCAGCACACCAATCAGTGGCAGATTAAGCGAGAGCGTGTGCGCGAAAATTTCATGCGAAAGGCTCGGAAAGATGTAGGAAGCATATTGCGAGAGTCCGATACATCCCGAAGCAATGGAAAGCGGAGCGGAAAAAGAAAGCTGCCAGATGAATAGAAACGACAGCAAACGCCCCAGCTTGCGGGCACCATAGATCTCGCGGATGTAGCGATACGATCCGCCCGCCTGCGGCATGGCCGCACCTAACTCAGCCCAGATAAGTCCGTCGCACACTGCCAGTAGCGCGCCGAGAATCCACCCCAGCATAGCCTGCGGTCCACCCGCCGCCGAGAGCATCAGCGGAATGGTAAGAAACGGGCCCACGCCGATCATGTCAATCATGTTAAGCGAAGTAGCCTGACGAAGCGTCAGGTCACGGACAAGCGCGGGCTGAGGCGGTGTTGGCATGGCTAGCTAATATCTACCGCGGAGACACAGAGAAAAACTCCGATTTCGAGTTATGCAATAGCTAATATCTCAGGGCACTTAGAAGAAATCATTTGTTGCTTTCCTCCGTGTCTCCGTGCCTCCGTGGTAGATGTTCTACTTCTGGGCCAGTAAGTTCACATACAGCCGCACCGCCCCCGGCACGCCTGCCGGAATCTGGCGGAAGAAAGCGTATCCAGTGTAGATATACAGGCCTTTGCCGTAACGCGCGCGCAACAGCCCGCCTTGTTGTGGTTTTTCGCCGGGATCGTTGCAACTTAGTAGCGGCTCGAACGCCTTGTCCCATTCGCTGGCAAAGTAGAGGCCGCGTTCCTGCACCCAGCCGTCAAAGTCTGACTGGGTAATCACATTCGGCGTCTGGAACAGCGAGTCTTTCGGCTTCAGCACTTCCATCGGCGCTTCTTCCACACTGACTCGCGTCCGGCTTAGAGTAAGTAGGTAAGGCGTAACCTTAGCAGTGTTGAATGCAGCGACATCGGCATTATATTGCACGATGAGTGTGCCGCCTTGCTTGACCCATTCGAGTAGCTTAGAGTTCGCAGCGGACAAATCTTTGCTCACTTCATAGGCGCGAATACCAAGCACGATCGTCTGGAAGCGACCAAGATCAAGCGGCTTGGCGCTCGTCGGAGTAAGCTCATCCGGAGTAATCGCAGTTACATCCATGCCAAGCTGTTTGAGCGCAGTGGGAATGGTATCGCCCGCGCCTGTGACATAACCGATCGCGAGATGCTCAGGCAGTTTGACATTTACAATCCGCACTCGCTGCAGCGCAGGCTGATAATAATAGAAAGCGTCCAAGTCCGCGCGAGTTACCAGCGAGTAACCCAGATCATACAATGCGCCACCTGCCAGTAAGTTAGCCGAAATTTCCGCGCGTCCTTCGGACGTACTGGAGGGGTGTACCAGAAACTCCGCCCGTTTTTCGTCGCCGCGCCCGGCAAACGATACTGCCTTCGAATCCGGTTCGCTAGTCCAGCCCTTCGGCAGCGACAACGCCACCTTGCCTTGCGAGTTACCTGGCTGATTCGAGCGCACGCTTACGCCAACGTGAATCGGCGCGGTCGAGCCCGCCGCCAGTACTTGCGTGGGCGAATCAAGCAGCAGCGAATACGCCGGCCCGATGGCCAGCGGACGCGAATGCTCCGCAGCATGTTCATCTACAAACGGCACCGTGACGACGGCTGCAATCTCCGCACCTGTAGTCTGCTTGCCCTTGCTCAACGACAGCGGATGCCCGATAAAGTTCAGCTCTTGCGGCTTGTGATCCAGGCCCACTACAGAGTACGAAGCGCGTGCATGAAACGGAGGCTGCGGAAATGGCAGCGATTGCCAGCGCGCATCGTCCACCGTGTTCAGCGTAGAGGTTTCAGGATCTTCACGATGCCAGTACTGGCGAGTGAACGCTGCATCTTTCGGAATGCGTATGCGGAAGTTAGCGTAGTAGTCCTGCCCTGGCTCTATTACACGATCAGGGCCGAGATAGCTTTTTTCTACGAATGACTCGGGTGGCATTGATGTTCCGCCCGCGTCGGGCGGGCCATCAAGTGTGATGCTATCCACACGCACCTTCCAACGTGATCCGTTGTGGAAGTGCGCGACAACCGTGAGCGCTTGTCCGGGCGCTGCGACGTTCGGGGCTTGCGCATCCAAGGCAGAGGGCGCGCCGGGCGCGGCTGCTGTCTGCACCACGGCGTCTAGGGTTACACCCAAGCTGAGCCGAATCGCATCGTTGAGTTGCTCGTCTTTTTCGCGCAAACGGTCAAGCAGATCGGCCTTCGCGAGAGGAGTAAGTGCAGCGGATTCCACACGTGGCAGCAGCGCCTGCAGCGATTGAGCTGCTTCCAGCAAAGGCGCGACGGCTTTGGAAGGATCGGAGTCAGCCTCCTTCGCAGCTTTGGCGATGGCGCGCTGCATATCTTCCAGCACAGGAGCAAGAAACGGAGCGTACGCTGCCTCGCTGCCAAGGCGCTTCGCTAAACCTGGCAGGGTTATATCTATGCCATCGAATAAGTCAGCTTCATGTTCGCCCGCGGCCAGCGCAGGTCTAGATAGGACTGTATCGTGCAGCACATACTTCGAGTAGCGATCCTCATCGCCGAGGCTCCATCCTCCGGCACCCTGCGAAAGCTGATGACGCAAGCCTTCGAGTCCGAATGCGGCATAAGTTGTACCCAACGCGGAATCCTTCGTGGTCGTCTTGTAGGCGACGGTATAGTCAGCCTTGTCGAGCCATGGCAGCACGCCGTTGTAAAACTTAGCTGGCTGCCACGGCATCAGGCCGAGTGCGATCTGTCCAGGAAATTGTTTGGGGTCAGCGGCGGCGCGAAAGGCCTCTTTCGTCAGCAGCGCACTCGCTTGGTGATGTCCGTGGCCATCGCCTTCCGTACCCGAAAAACGCGCGGTCAGCACGTCAGGACGAAAGGTGCGGATCACGCGCACAATGTCTTCGAGCGCCACCCCGCCGGGAGTGCCGTCTTCGCTCTGCCACTTCGCCAGCGTCTCGGCTTCGGTCTTGGAGTAGCCGAAATCGGCGACCCGGCTAAAGCGCTGTTGCGCACCATAGGTTTTGCTGGACGCGGTTAGTTCGGCAGTGCGTAGAATGCCGAGCGCATCAAAAAGGTTGCCGCCGGTTTTGTTCTGTCCGCCCTCGCCACGAGTCAGGGTCAGCAGCAACACGCTGGTGCCGCGTCCGCGCGCTTGCAGCGTCAGCATGCCGCCATCCTCGTCATCAGGATGCGCGTCCACCTGCATCAGCCGCCCAGTGTTTTGCAACTTGCGCAACACCTGCGTGAGCGCGGCCCGTCCAGAATCCTGCGGCAGCGGAAACGTTGGGGGCAGCTTGTCTTGCGCCACCAGCGGAAGCGGCCCGGCTAACGCGAGGCAAAGCGCCAACGAAATCAGACGTACAAGGCTGCGGCGCAGGGCTGGCGCGTGGGGAATCGGGGTCTGCATGCTCTTTGGATTCTACCCGACGGGAAAAGGAGCAAGAAGTGTAGCGGGGTTATACCAAAATCCCGCCCAAGCTGAACTTGGACGGGGCACCTAAAATCTGGCTATCGGTCGCGATCCTATATCTCTAACTTTTAGCCCAGCAACCTGCCAAATCCATCCCGCTGCAAGTACGTCAGCAGCAAACTTACGCACAGCAGCACAAGCGCTGGCACAGGGTTCATCCCAATGATAAACAGATGCGTGCACACCGCGCCGGCCATCACGCAAGCCAGCAGCGTAGAGCCTGCAACCGAAAACCGCGGGATGATCACCCACAAAGCGCCGAGCACTTCCAGCACTCCGGTCAGGTAGCGGAACCACTGGCCGAATCCGATCTTGCCGAACATTTCTACGGCCATGGGGTCGCCGATTAGTTTCCTCATGCCGAAATTGAGGAATGCCACGCACAACAGAACGCGGAGAATCCAGATGACAATTTTCATGCTTGCTCCCGAAGGGAAATTTTTGTGAGTCGTACTATACGCGAAGCGCAGAAAAGTTTCGCAAGAAATTCTTCGCCATCGCCACAAATAAAAACCCCGCCCAGGCACAGCCCGGACGGGGCACAAAAACCACAACTCACATCTACTTCGATTTGGCCTTGCCTTCCAGTTCATTGGCCAACGCATCGGCGTGATAAATCTTGCGCATGGATTCCAGAATCGCCCGTGAATCTACGCTGACGGCACGACCCACCTTGTCTTCGTAGGCGAAGTCCCACGGCAGCGACTGAATGTTGCCGTCAAAGATGATGCCAACGACTTCGCCCTTGCGATTCACCGTCGGCGAACCAGAGTTGCCGCCAATAATGTCCGCTGTGGAGACGAAGTTGAACGGCGTTTTTAGATCCAGTTTGCTCTTCGCGTCGAACCAACTCTTCGGCAATTCAAACGGGTCTTTGTTGCCGTTTTCAGCGGCGTGAGTAAAAGCACCGCCCATGTTGGTCAGCGGCGCAATCGTCTTGCCGTCCACGCTGTAGCCTTTGACTACGCCATAGCTCAGTCGCAGAGTGAACGTAGCGTCGGGATAAGTGTCAGTGCCCAGCACCGCAAAGCGCGCCTTGGCAATCTGCGTTGAGTTCTGGCGGATCACCGAATCCACTTCATCCTCAAACTGCTTGCGCAGCCCGCGCGTGTCAGGATCAATCGTCCGCGCAATCACGATCAGCGGATCATTGCTCGCCGCGATGGCATCCGGCCCACCCTCGTAAAGCTGCTTGCGGACGGCAACCTGATCGAGCTTGGTGTTGGCAATCGCATCTTTCGCCACAGCTTCCGGAGTGCGGTCCTGCAGAATCTTTTGCAACACAGCATTGTCATTGCCCAACTTGGCTTGCGCCATGCTTAGCCAATTCTTCAGCGACGCTTCTTCCAGCGACTTGTAGACAGGCGCTTCGGAGAGCAGTCCCTGCTCGAACGAAGCAAGTCGAGCATCACCATACTCGCGCAGACGTTTGGCACTGGGCTTCTGCTTTTCCGCAGTAACCCGCACCAGAGCCTTGGCGTCGCCCATCAAATCGCCCACTAGGTTGCCCGACGCCCGGTCGAGAAAGTAGTAGGGCATATAGATACGGCGTTCTGTTTCCACCGCCTTGGCCGTCGCTTCCCATGCGCCCGCATAGGCCGCCTTTAGTTTGGGGTCAGCGTCAATCGCCTTGCGAAGTTTGGCTTCCGCCTCGGCTTTTCCGCCCATCAGTTCGGCGTCATGCAGGCCAAGATTGCGGCCCTTGAAGGCCTTGAGCGAATTTTCAATGCCAAACAAATCATCGCTCGAAACTCGTGCATTTTCCGCCGACATGTTGGCGAAGTCGTGCAACATATGCGCGCGCTGGGTCAGAACGTCGAGCAAGAGCGGGGTCTGTACATCTTTTAGAAAGTTGAGCTCAGCCATGGTCAGCAGGCGCTCGGTGCGGCCAGGGTGTCCGGAGACAAAAATCAAGTCGCCATCTTTCACGCCTCGCTTGGCCCATTCCAGATAATGTTCCAGATGTACCGGCTTGTCGTTCTCGTAGACGCGGAAGTAACAGATGTCGAGATCGTAGCGCGGATACTCAAAATTGTCAGGATCGCCGCCGAAGAACGCCATCTGCGCTTCCGGTGCGAATACCACGCGCACGTCGGTGTACTTCTTGTACTGATAGAGGTGATAAGCACCGCCAGCATAAAGCGTGACAACGTCGCAACGCAGCCCGGTCTTCTTGTTGCAATCGCCTTCGATTTCAGTCTGCATGGCGCGCTGGGCTTGTCCGGCTTCGGCGTCGCTCATGCCGGGCTTGGCTGCGCCCTGCACTTGCGCGGTCACGTCCTCAATCTTCTGCAGCACATTCAATTCAAGGTCAGGACACTTGCCTTCCTCGGCTTGCGTCTTCGCGTAGAAGCCGTCCTTGATGAAGTCTTTTGCGGCCGTCGAAAGCTGCTGCAGGCAAACGCGGCCCACATGATGGTTGGTGAAGGCGAGGCCGTCCGGCGAAACGAACGAGCCGGAGCCGCCATTGTTAAAGCGCACCGAGCCGAGTTGCAGTTTTTCCAGGAAGGCGGGCGTCACGTCAAAGTGGTACTTGGCCTTGATGCGGGCGCGCGGCGGAGCATTCAGCAGCCACATGCCCTCATCGGCAAGGGCAAGACTGCTGAGCGTGAGACAGAGTATAGCGAGCAAAAAGCAGCGAGTGATCTTCACGAAAGTCTCCTTCAGGAAATTGCAGAAATAGAATGCAGCGGCCATCGGCTTCAGCCAGCGTACGCCAACCATTCAGGATAGTCCGATTAGGCCTGGATTGGCGAGAGGGCTGCGCCTACAGCAAGCAAAGACCCCACCCTATCCGCAAAAGAACGCGGACAGCGGACAAGAGTGAGGCACCCGCGCGGTTTTATCCCTTCTGCTACTTGCCGCTGCCGGTGACGCTCACCACGTAAGGCGCAGTCTGTGCGGCTGTGCTGATCTGCACCATCGCAGCTCGTGCACCCGTCGCTTGCGGCGTGAACCGCAAAGTGATGGCGCACGCCGCTCCGCCCGTGATCGTAGCGCCCGCACAGTTGTTGGTGAGTGTGAAGTCACCTGCATTAACGCCTCCCAGCGCGATGCTGCGGATCGCCAAACTAGCCACGCCGGAACTGGAAACAGTCACTGTCTTCGCGCCACTGGTGGTGCCCACGGTTTGCGCCGCAAAGCTCAGTGGATTCGGATCGAGCGCGATGACGGGCGGATTGCGCAAGATCATAGTGCCATCCGAGCCTCCCAACGCAGCGTCCAGTGCGCCGATGGTGGTGAGATCAGCGACGGTTATGCCGACAACGCTGGGTCGCGGCATAAAGAAGTCGTCGTGGGTCTTGAACGTGCCATCGCCGTTGCCCCGCAGGACGGTGAAGAAATCGGCTACACCGACGGCGATGTCCTGGATGCCATCGCCATCCATGTCTGCAACTTTGATATCGCTGACGCTAGCTTGGCCGCCGTAGTCCAGCTTCTGCTGTGGTTGAAAGGTTCCGTCACCGTTGCCAAGAAGCAACGAAATTTTGCTGTCTCCGTTAGTGCCAAGCATCAGATCCATGTTGCCATCCTGATTCACGTCGCCAGCCGCGATGGAGTACCCCTCAACCGTCGTGTAGTGGACTTCGGGGCCGAAGTGTCCGGTGCCATCGTTCAACAGCACAGAAATGTAAGGCTCGAAGTTGAGGCTGAATGCAAGGTCGGGAAAATGGTCGTTGTTCAAGTCAACTGCGACCAGGCCGACAGGCTGGACTCCATTCTTCACCGGGTACTTCACCGGATTCTGGAACGTCCCATCTCCGTTGCCGAACATGACCTCAAGATTAAAGCTGTCGAGATTGGTAAAGGCGAGATCGAGAATTCCATCCTGATTGAAGTCGGCCGCCACGATCGCTTCCGGAACCTCTCCAGTGCTGTAGGTGGCGTGAGCGGTCAGGCTGCCGTCTATATTGCCCAGAAAAATCATCACGCTGCCCACGTTGTTTCCGTTGGCGTCAAGCACTGCAACGTCAGGGTTCCCATCGCCATTAAAATCGCCCACTGCAAGTTGAGCCGGAGTCTCTCCTGCGGCATAATTTACTCCGCCAAAGAACGATCCCGCGCCATTATTTGTGAACACGCTCAATGTGGATAGGCCGTCCACAGTAACCAGGTCGGGCAGGGTGTCGTGATTAAAGTCGCCATGGCCGATGCCCGACGAGACCGTGCTTGAAATCACAGAAGTGCTGGTGAACTTGCCGCCGCCCACGCCGAGCAATACCGTCGCCGAATTGTCCATGGGATTGGCAGCGATGAGATCCATCAGGCCGTCGCGGTTGATATCACCAGACGCCACTGCGGCACATCCAGTGCCAGTGGCGTAAGGGAGCTGCGTTCCGAAGGTGCCATCACCCTTGCCGAGCAGCACCGAGACTCCACCAGTGAGAAGAAAGATGGTGGACGTGGCGTTCTTGGCCGTTGTCACCACATCAGGAATTCCGTCGCCGTTCAAGTCCGCGACGATCACCTGACTCGGCGAAGACCCGATCGCGTACTGCACAATCGGCTGGAAGGTTCCGTCATCCTTGCCGAGTAATACGCCGGCATTGGAAATCTGATTCTTTCCATAATCCTGCGCGACCATAATGTCCTGCTTGCCATCACGATTCATATCGCCAACCGCAACTGAAACGGGATGCGTGCCCGCAGTGAAGTCAGTCTTCGCGCCAAAGCCGCCGCTGCCGTTGCCCAGTAGTACCGACACCGTGTTCGACGAACGGTTGGCTACCGCTGCGTCGAGTTTGTGGTCGCCATTGAAGTCCCCCAGTGTCACGGACTTTGGCTGCGTGCCAGTGGCGAAATCAGTGTGCGCGCCGAAGCTGCCCGTGCCAGTCCCCAGCAGCACGGAAATCGTGTTCGCGGCGGAGTTGGACGTGACCAGATCAAGCTTGCCGTCGCCATTCAAGTCTGCGATGGCGACCGACTCCGGCCTTGAACCAACCGCAAAGTCGGCATGAGTCTTGAAGCCCCCCGCACCATTGCCCAGCAAAATAGATACCGTGTTTGCGGTCGCATTCGTGACCGCGATATCGAGAATGCCGTCGCCGTTGAAGTCGCCAACTGTTACAGAGGAAGGCCCGGCCCCCACGGCGTAATCCTTCTTCGTGACGAAGGTGCCGTCGGCCTTGCCGAGTAGCACCGAAACATTATTGCCGAGCTGATTCGCGGTCACAATATCGAGCCGTCCGTCGCGATTGAAGTCGCCCACCGCTATGGCCGTAGGCTGAGAGCCGGTGTCGAGCACCAGCTTGTCGAAGAGGTAGGAATCGCGAGCTTGCAATGTAACCGGCAGAAGGCTGGCGGCGAGCAGAACAATAAGGTATTTGACACGCGGTGACGTGAACATGGAACCCCTCCTTGGGCGGCATCGTGCGGGCTAAGTTGCGCGAGCGGTTCTGCGAAGCACACTCCGGTTCAGCTCACAATCGGGGGAGGGGAGCGACCGGCAAGCCAGCAACGGCTGGCCAATTCACAAGAAGCGTACACCCGCAGGGTTAAGGCTGCAACTGGTAACTAACACGGTAGGACACTTAATAAAGAATGAGACTCATCCACAGCGAGCCGCCCGCTGCATGGCTCGGCGCCGACGCGCAAATTCCCACCGAGTAACGCTCCACCCTGCCATCAAGCGCAGACTGGATGGCAGCATTGGAAAGTTGAGATGGCTGGAAGGTACTTGCCGTGACGAAATAGCGAAAAAATCCTAACCCCAATGGACGTTTCGAACTAAGGCGCCCAGAAGCCGCCATTTGGCAGGAGTGATCGCGCAGCAGGTCGGTGGTGTCGGTCAAGGTAAGAGCTGTCAACCCGTGGGCCCGTCGCAACTGATTCAGACTCTCGCCGACTTGTTGCTCTGCGCGCTCGACGGACACGTCTTCATAGCGGCGAGCGAAGTCTTGCGTAACGTAAATCCTGCTGCCCGCGCGAATAATGCCAATGCCGAGCGCGTTGTAGGTTGGGCTAAGGATATTTTCACGGTGCCGCGGCGAATGCATCAACGCATCATGCGTGCCCGCAGCGGAGTCGTTCAACGCAACGTTCTCGCCCGCCGCATCAAGCCGTAAGTCCTGCACACTGAATCGCTCCATCAGATCAGCTTCGCCCGGATAAAGATGTGCAATATCGCCGTGACTGGCCATGATTCTCGAATGAATGCGCGCGGCTTCTGTAAGTCGGGCATCGAACTGCAGTGGCGCGATACCACGACTTTGGCGCTCGCGATTCACCAGCCGAAGCAGGTCCGCTTCCGCCTGCGAATCTACCACCATAACTCCGGCGCCCCGCTCGGGAGCAGATTCTTGCGCGCGCACGTGGGTTAGCAGCAGCGCCAGCGAGAAAATCGCTACAGCCAGCACTGCGGCGAAACGGCGGCGAATTAGAATGCGCTGCTGCATACCTTCCATATCCTTTAATGCGATGGCGCAACTGCGGCGCAGGTTGCCTCGCTGTCCGACTTCGCCTCTTCGCCGATCCTACTCCGCCGGGTGCAACGCCGCCGATGCCCCCACCCACTCCATGTTCTTGTTGAAGTCCACACCCATTTGCAGGCCGCGCCCCGTGCGCACAATAATGCAGGTACAAACCGGCTCAGGCGTCCGATCCCACACGAACATCATGCGCAACTCGGCCTTGGTCGGGCCGTGCGGCGTCTCCATGACTGGGACGAAATCGAGCCGCTCTTGCAGAATGTAGTCCTTGCGCTTGTCCTCGGGAATCGCCGTGATGTCACTCGGTTTCGGGCCGACTACGACGCCGAGTCCGGCAAACGAGAACAGCGGCTTAAGCACATAATTTTGTAATTCCCGCTCGTCGGGAATACCACCAAGTTCTTTCTCGACCTGATCGAGAAAGATCGTTCGCGGTGCGGCGTCATGCTTCAGGTAGGGCGTAGAAAATTTACTGATGCGGAAGAACCAGTTAGGATGCCCGGCCCATTCCACGTCGAGATCGCCCGTCATTTTGAATTGCAGCGGCACTTGCTTGCGTTGCAGCTCATCCACAATCGCACGATTGTAAATGCGATGAATCGGAATCCGCCGCGTCCCCGCCTCATAATAAATCTCGCGGCCCGACTGCTTCACCTCACGAATGTTCACCACCGGTATGCCCAGTAACTGCCGTGTCAAAATAAAGTCGCACAGCGTCTTCTGTTGCAGCGGATCAATTTCCAGCAGCACCACGTTCTCCGGATTATGCCCAGCAACAATCGCATTGCGCAGAATCTCCACATACTGCGCGAAGTTTAGCCCGCTCATCAGGTATTCCAGGCTGCGGTCAAGTTCGTAGGTTTCGATGTATTGCTGCGCCAGAAACGGCTGAAACGCATACAGAGAAGGGAAGGCCTGCATCTCCACCAGCTTGGGTTGGAGCGAACCATCCTCACCGCGCACAATGCCAAAATCCACCTGGCAAAACATGGGAATCGGCGACTCGTTCGGCACCAGAAACTCCGGCGGAATCGTCGAGTCCGACAGCTTGTGATACTCCGGCGTCATCAGTTGCAGGATGAGATCCTTCGCCGCCTCCGCAAAACGATTCGTCAACGAGTGCGGCAAAAAGATCGGCGACTCCGACAGCCGAAAATCCACCGGCGCGCCAGAGGTCGTTCCAATGGAGTGCAAAAACTCGGCATACTTGGCAGGCATCCAGGCAGCGTTGAAGGCAGCGCGATAACTAAGGATCATGTGAAAGATTTAATCACAGTAGTGCAATGTGAGGAGCTTAAAGCTCGAACAGCAAGCGTCCCGCAAGGGCGACTCGGGCCTGAGGTACAAAGTCCTCCAAGGACAGTAAAGCCCGCACAGCAAGCGTCCCGCAAGGGACGCATAGATTTAGGCCCGGCGCTTCTAGCGCCGGGTTCGTTCGAGCCTGAGGTACGAGTCCTGAAAAGGACGACAGAAGAGATGGTGCGCGCCGACCCGCAGGTCGTCGTCAGCTTTCCCAATCACCTTTCCCGCTGGTGCCCCACCCTCGCGGCGCGTGCTTTTCGCGCCGTTAGGGTGGGAGGAAGGAACCAGAAGGCATTCACACCTCTTGATCTCCACAGGCGGGCAAACCCCACCACCCCCCAGTCCCGCCAAGCGGGACGTCAGACGAAAGCCCGGCACGTGAGCGCCGGGTCAGGCTTCCAGCCCCACGTCAGGCAACCCCCCCGTTGTCATCCTGAGCGGAGCGGGGGAGATTCGCATTGCGAATCTCCCCCGCGCAGTCGAAGGACCCCTACCCCGCCTCAACTCCCGCGCATCGAGCATAGGGGTTGGCATTTGGGTGGAGCAGGGCTTCCAGCCCTGCGTCAAGACGGCCCAAACAAATCCGGCTTCAGCCGCTGCGGTTCTTGTTTTTGGGTGGAGCAGGGCTTCCAGCCCTGCACTTCGCAGCGTAGCAGCGCGGGCTTCAGCCCCCGAGGTAAAGTTCTTGGACGCCGATCCGGTATTGCGCGTCCGACCCGCGCGGGCTATGCTTCTTGCATACCCTCCCCGGGGATGCTGTGCAAGCAATCCAAAGTTGTAAGGAGTCCCTATGAACCCCGCCGATACGATGTTGTGTCCGGCTTCGTCCGCGATGCCCGCGAAGATCAGTAAAAAGAACTCCGGCTTAACCGGACGAGCCGTCTTAGCAATCTTCTTCGCCGCGATCGTGGCGATGAGCATGGCAACCGTCCCCGCCGCAGCCCAGACGTTCACCAACCTGTACAACTTCGGCCTGCTCCCCGACGGGCGAACCCCCGTTGGGCCGCTTGTTATGGATACCAGCGGCAACCTCTATGGAGCAACTTCGAACGGAGGTGCGGGTCAGATGGGTACTGTATTCCAGCTTTCCCCACCAGCGACATCGGGTGGCGCGTGGACGGAAACCATTCTCCATAGCTTCGCTGGCGGAGCCGACGGCGAATTTCCGCTGGGCGGGCTTGCCATTGATAAAGGTGGAAACCTTTACGGCACTACATCGCAGAGTGCTGCGTCGACTGCCTGCGGTGGCGGATGCGGCACCGTTTTTAAGTTGAAGCCGCCAGCAGTGTCCGGTGGCACCTGGAGCTATCGCATCATGCACACCTTCAAAGGTGGTACCAGAGATGGGTATTATCCAGCGGCAAAGTTGACGGTTGATTCTAAGGGTGTGGTTTACGGTACTACCGTTTATGGCGGAAGCTATAACCCGGTTCAAGGATCGAATTCTGGGACGGTCTTTAAGGTGCAATCGCTAGGCAGCAACTTTTCGGAAACAGTTTTATATAGCTTTGGTGGCTCCGGTGATGGATATTCCCCATACTACGGTGACCGTCGATGCTGCGGGCAATATTTATGGCAGCACACTTTACAGTCTGGGCAATGGATTTGGTGGTATCGCGTTCGAACTTACACCTCCAGCTTCCGGGACAACTTGGGCGGAGAGCGTACTTTACCGATTCGTATCACCAAATGGCGCTTACCCTTCTAGTGAACTAATCCTTGACAAGAACGGCAATCTTTTCGGCACAACAGGATCGGGAGGCATCGGCAACGGAAACGGTACAATCTATCGTCTCACTCCTCCCGCAGTTGGGCAGACTACGTGGTCATTCCAAACCTTGAGCATATTTTTTGGAATATCTGACGGCGCTTTTCCGACGGGCCTCGCCCTCGACCCCGTTACTAGCAATTTCTACGGTACCACGCACTCGAACACAACTAACAGCGGCTGCGGTGTGGTGTACCAGTTGGCGCAGCCCGCTGTCGTCGGTGGCTCGTGGACTTATAGTGTTCTGCACTCGTTTACCGGAGCCAGCGAGGGATGCTACCCGCAGAATTCGCTCGCTCGGGACTCGGCTGGCAACTACTACGGAGTGACATACGCTGGTGGCACCCCGAGCAGCTTCGGAACAGTATTCAAGGTGACCCCGCAGTAGTCGCTTCCACTTTGCATCTTAGCCGCGAAGCGGCGGTGCTCTAAACTAGCCCAGCGCGAAAGCGCTGGGTGCGGGCCGATCTTTATTCTGCAGCCCGTAGGGCTCGTTCATCGGGGTACCCGGGTTGCAGCACGAACGGTAGAGCGAGGATTCCAGTCGGGTGCCCCGTCCAAGCTCCGCTTGGGCGGGGTCTTTCGCTTCCAACAGACAACATACCCTCACGCCTCAAACAAAAACTTGCCCTTTTCCATCAACTGCACATCATCCGCCCAGATATCAAACTGGCGGCCTACCACATCAATGTGCGTCGAGGAGTACCACTCGGCTCCCGTATGCTCGCCATACGGATTCCCAAATGCCATATGAATCCCCGGGAACTTCTCATCCTGCAAAATCTCGCCGATGATGTTAGTCAGCCCAATGTTTGTGCCGATGGCGAACTCGCCCACACGGTCGGAGTTTTCGTCAATGTGGGTGTACTTCCAGAAATCTTCTTCCAGCGCTTTGTTAATAGAATGAGCTTCGGTCAGCCGGTTACCCTTGACCTGCACAGTTAGCGGATAGTCCTTGAGGTCGCCAAACTTAGCACAAAGATAATCGCCGACCACGCCATCAATTACAAATGTGCCATTCACTTCACCTGGGCTGGTAAAGATCTCGCCGCCGGGTAAGTTGCCCCACTTCTCGGGCGAAATCAGGCCGCTGGTCTTGATCCACTTATAGTTATGGTTCATGTCGGCAACAATGTCAGTGCCAGCCGCCGTAGTCGCGCGAATCTTCTCCGCCTTCGTCACAATGCTCATCAGCTTCGCACTGATCCGGTCTACCTTGGCAAAGTCGGCGCGCATACCTTCCAGCATGATCTGCTTGTTGATGTTGACCATGTGCGCGTGCCGCATCCGGCGACGATTGACAATCGCCGTCATCTCCATACGCGACTTCAACTCATTCATCTGCGCCCGCGCGCAGAAAATGCTCACTTGGCTGGTCTCCATATCTTCGCCGATGATGGCAGGGAAGTGGGTCAGCGGACGCCGCTCCACCTCTTCCAGCACCCATGCATTATAAGGCGCGCCGAGTAACTCGAGCTCATGCACCAGACTGGCTGCGATTTCACGCGACACGTCGTCGGTAATCACAGTTACTTTCTCGGTGGGCTGCACCCGCAGACAGGTGTTGATAGCGTTATGCGCACCAATCGTCAGTTCCGAATCGAATGCGAGCTTGGCCAGCTCGCGGTTAGGCGTAATTGCGATATCCATAATAGCTATGCCGTCTTCGCGGCAGCGGGCACATCTGCTTCCAGACCCGCAGCCGTCTCCTCCATAATGTAGTCAACAACTTTCTTCAGGTCGCCGGTTTCTTCAAACACCCGCAGTTGCCGGTCGGCCCCGGTACCCTTTTCCAAAATCGTATGGATGTAATTGATCTCATCCCGCGAATCGAGCTCATCTACTACATCGTCCACAAACGCCAGATACTCCAGAATCAGCTCACGCTCGTCCACTTCGGCCTGCTTACCAAAGTCAATCAGCTTACCGCCAATACCATAGCGCGCGGCGCGCCACTTATTCTCCATCAGCAGCAGCCGGCGATAAAGCCGAAAGCCCGTGTTGGCTGTATGCAAGCGGTACAGCTTCACCACAGTGGCCTGAATCAGCGCCGCGATTGCGATCGTCTCATCCAGCCGCATCGGAATATCGCAAACCCGAAACTCCAGCGTGTTAAAGAATGGATGCGGCCGTAGATCCCACCAGATTTTTTTGGCATTATCAATGCATCCGGTCTTGATCAGCAGATTGACGTAATTCTCGTACTCGCCGTAGCTCGGGAAATAGTCGGGAATATTCGTGCGCGGAAACTTGTCGAACACCTTGCAGCGGTACGACTTCAGTCCGGTGTTCATGCCCATCCAAAACGGCGAATTGGTGGAAAGCGCCAGCAGATGCGGCACAAAGTATCGCGCCGCATTCATCATGTGGATGGTCGTTTCCCGGTCAGGCATGCCTACGTGCACGTGCAGGCCGAAGATCAGGTTGGCGCGCGCCACCATCTTCAGGTCCTCCACAATTACCTTGTACCGGTCGTCAGGATAAATTTCCTGCTTGCGCCAGTCGGCAAAAGGATGCGTCGCAATCGCAGCCAGGCCCAAGTTGTTGTTGTGGGCCAGTTGGATCATGTCGCGGCGCAGACCCTTGACCTCGGCCTTCGCTTCCTTGATGTTCTGGCAGACCGAGGTGCCCACCTCGACGACAGACTGGTGCATCTCAGCCTTCACGCGTTCTTCCAGCAGCAGCTTGCCCTGCTCCAGCATCTCCGAATGGATGTGGGAACGGAGATCGCGGGTTTCCAGGTCAATCGTGGCGTATTCCTCTTCAATGCCGAGGGTGAAGACGTGACTCATGCGGGTGTCCTCCCGGACGCTGCCAAACTCAAGTATAAACTGTAGCCACGTGGAAATCGGGCGCGGCACCACTCAACCGGGTGCCCCGTCCAAGCTCTGCTTGGGCGGGGTCTTTATTCCCACAATCCACCATGAAGCCCTAGGTGGCCCATGCAAGCCCGACTTTGGCTTGAGTGGGGCAGTTCCCCTCAAGAACCTCAGTGGCCCTCCGTGCCTCAGTGCCTCCGTGGTGGATTTTGCTTTCCCCGATTTACGACCGCCCGGTGCCGGCCAAAAAACTCGCCCAGTGATAATCCTTCGCCGGATCCTCATCACTCAACGCCTTCTCAATGCACAGCTCGGCCATGTTTTCCACGAACCACACGAAGTTGTCATGGCCCACGGAAGTGTATTCGCCATCCGGAGCCGGATTCAGAAAATCAATCGCATAGGGAATGCCATCTTCCACGGCAAACTCCACCGTATTCATGTCATACCCCAGCGCCCGACAGATAGTCAGCGCATCATTCTTCACCCGTGCCAAAAGCGCGGGATCATATTCCGGCGCATCCTTCACATAACGCTCGTGGTGCGGAGCCCGCGGATCATACGGCATGATGTGCACTTTTTCCTGCCCCAGCACATAGCAGCGGAAATATTCCTTGAAGTTCACCGTCTTTTGCAGCGTCATGCAAAGCTCGCCAGTCTCGTCGTAAGCCTTGAACAGCTCTTCCTGATTGTGCACGTGATACACGCTCTTCCAGCCGCCGCCCGAGTGCGGTTTCAGGAACGCCGAAGTTTCGGGAAAGCCGAGATAGGCATAAATTTCGTCCCAGTTCAGCGGATAAACCAGGTTGCGCATCGAGCGGTCAGTGGTGCCGATGGGGTGATCCTTGTGCGGTAGCAGAACCGTCGGCGGAATCGCGATGCCCATCTTCGACATCAGCGCGTAGTTGAAAAATTTGTCGTCAGCGCTCCACCAAAAAGGATTGTTGATCACAATCGTCCCGCTGAGCACCGCATTCTTCAGGTACGCACGATAAAACGGAATGTCCTGCGAGATGCGGTCCACAATCACGCGATAGCCCGAGGTGTGACCGTTGAGCACGCCGCCAGTTTGCACGAACTCGGCCACCACATTCGTAATGCCGCGATCTTTCACCACATCATTAATGCGCGCGACCAGCGCACCCGGAAACGTGCTTTCCATGCCAAACAAAATGCCAATCTTTTTCACCGGAAATCTCCTGAGAAATGGCCCTCACAGCGCTGCAATCGGGCCAAAATGACGCCGCGCTGATTCTAAATGTTTTGCGCGGAAATGGGCAGGCCGGGGGGCAGAATTGATCCGGTCAGCCATCATTACGGTTGCGTACACTGTACCCGCTTGCTATCATTCCGGCCACACTCGAAATAACACGAGGAAACCGAAACCAATGATCTCCACGTATGCCAGCCGTATCGCAACTGCTCTCGCTCTATGCTTCTGCCTGATGCTCTTGTCCATAGATGCGACTGATGCGATGGCGCAGAACCCCCCGCCTCCGGGCGCGGTGCAGCCGAATGTGCTCTACGGAGCAGCCTATTACAACGAGTACATGCCCGCCGATCTTCAGCCGGGACGCCTCGAAAAAGACGTCGCGCTGATGAAGGACGCAGGCATTTCGGTGGTACGCATGGGCGAATCCACGTGGAGCCTCTGGGAACCGGCTGACGGCAAGTTTGAATACGCATGGATGGATCGCGTCGTCAACGCAATGGGCTCTGCCGGGATCAAAGTCATCATGGGCACGCCCACTTACTCCATGCCTACATGGATGGCGAAGGCGCATCCCGAGTTCTACGCTCGGCGCTTGGGCGGAGCAGAGGTAGGCTATGGTATGCGCCAGAACATGGATACCGATAACCCTAAGTTCCGTTTCTATGCCGAGCGAGTTATCACCAATCTCGTCGCACACTATAAAGATAATCCCGCTGTAATCGGCTGGCAGATTGACAACGAAACCGGCGCGTATGGTGCGTCGAATCCCGATGTGTTTGCAGGCTTCGTTGACCACTTGAAGAAGAAGTTTGGCACCACCGACGCCCTGAACAAGGCCTGGTTCCTGAATTACTGGGGGCAGGATGTAAATGATTGGGCTGACATGCCCACCCGTGACAACGCCACCAGCACCAGTTACAAATTAGAATGGTCGCGGTGGGAGCAGATGCGAGTTACTAACTTCCTCGCCTTTCAGGCAGATTTAGTGCGCCGCTTCCGGCGCTCGGATCAATTCGTCACCCAAGACTACGGCTCTATGATGAAGCTCGACGTAAACGAATTCGAGATTGCCAAGTCTCTCGATGTGGTTGCCAACAACCCCTATCACGGCACCCAGGAGCACCTGGATGGCGCTTGGCAGGCCTTGCAGGGCGATTTCTCCCGCTCGCTGAAACATCAAAATTTTCTGGTTACGGAGACGAACGCACAAACCCTGGGTTGGGATTCGACCTCGCAGTTTCCGCCATACGATGGGCAACTCCGACTCGACGTTTACACCGATATCTCTTCCGGCGCCAACATGGTGGAGTATTGGCACTGGCACTCCATCCACGCCGGGCAGGAGACTTACTGGAAAGGTGTGCTAAGTCATGATTTAGAGCCAAATCGTGCTTATGCGGAAGTCACGCGAATTGCGCATGAACTAAAGAAGGTCGGCCCGGAGATCGTAAACCTAAAGATCAACAATCAAGTCGCCATTCTCTATAGCGTTGATTCGTCCAACGCCATCAGCTTTATGCCGTATGAGCGTCAGGAATCGGGCTGGGTCCCGGGAAAGGCGGCCGGAGGATACAACGCAATTCTGTCGCAGATCCACCGCGCTCTGTATCAAGTAAATGTTGGGTCGGATTTTATCTTCCCGGAGAATATCCCGTCCGGAGCCGAGCTCGCCAAGCAATACAAATTACTAGTTGTGCCTGCCTTGTATGTGGCGGACGACACGCTGCTGAAGAAAATTTCCGACTATGTTCAAGCGGGCGGACACGTCTTAATGACCTTCAAGAGTGGCTTCACGAATGAGAACTCCGCCGTACGTTGGGAAAGGGCACCCGGCCCGTTGCGCGAAGCAGCGGGGTTCACTTATCAGGAATTTTCTAATCTAGAGCACCCGCTGACACTGAAGGGTAATCCTTTCGGGGTTGCCTCTGACCAGAACAAGGTGAGCACTTGGGCTGAATTCTTGCAGCTTACCACCGCCAAGGCGCTAGCCGAATACGATCATCCGTTCTTCGGTAAGTGGCCCGCCGTCACGCGCAATCACTTCGGCTCCGGGTCGCTCACGTATGAAGGCACAGTGTTGAGCGATGCGCTGCAGCAGGCTGTCGTGCTGGATACCCTGTATCAAGCTGGTGTTAACAGTCCCGATGAAGCGCTTACCGGGCACATTCGCGCCAAGCATGGCATAAACCAGACCGGTAAACATATTCATTTCTATCTCAACTACTCCGGCGAGCAGACAAGTTTCTCTTATGTTTACGCCCATGCGCATGACTTAATGAATGGCCGTTCGGTTGCCAAGGGAGACAACGTCGGCGTAGCCGCATGGGATCTAGCTCTTCTGGAAGAGGATTGAGACTAGCTCAAACATCAGAAGACGGTGCATGGCAATCCATGCACCGTCTTTTCACGTCATTAAACTTTTAGTAATTAGCTACATAAAGCCTAGAAGTACTTCCTCGCCATCTTTTGCCAAAGCGGCCAGTCGTGTTTTTCGTGCTCGCCCCAAACATCCAGCCAGTGCGGAATGCCGACCGAGCCCAGCATCTTGGCCATCTCGTAGTTATAGCCGAGGCAGATATCCCAGTCACCTACGGCGAGCGCGATCTTTACATGCTCGCGCAAATGGCCGAGGTACCACGGATCACTCATGTTAGGCACATAGTCGGTAGGGATGTTGAAGTAAGCGAGCTCGTCGTAGTAGCCGTCTAGGAACTGCTTCTGGTTCCAGCCACCACTCATCGAGACGCAATAGTTCAACAGATCAGGATGCCGAAGCGTGAAGTTGAGCGCATGGAACGCGCCAAAGCTGCAACCGGTAACACCAAGCGCGGGTTTGGCGTTCTTGGCGCGAATCAGCGGAATCACGTCGTTCAGAATGTAGTTTTCGTACTGCACGTGCCGCACTAACCGGTCATGCGGATGAATATTCTTGTTGTACCAGGATTCATCGTCCACAGAATCTGGGCAGAACAATTGGCATTCGCCGCGCTCAAGCTTGTCGGCGATGGCGCGGATCATGCCCGAGTCTTCGTACTCGAAGTAACGCCCGCGCGAACTGGGGAACACGATGTAAGGCATTCCGGCATGCCCGAAAACGAGTAGTGACATTTCTTTGTTCAGGTCGTTGCTATACCACTTGTGAACTTCACGATTCATGAATGCCCTCGCAAGCGAGCCGCGGTACCACCCGCAAACCCGCAAGAATATGCAACACGAAAGACTACCGCAAACCACATCGCGAAGTCAGCGAACACCGAAAAAACTGTCGCAGGAGGCTGGTGCCCCACCCTCGCGGCGCAGCTCCATCGCGACGCTAGGGTGGGAAGCTAGGCCGGTGGCCCATTCAAGCCCGCTGTTGGTTGAGTGGGGCCTTTCATCCCCCCAAACCTGTCATCCTGAGCGGAGCGGAGAGACTCGCAACGCGAGTCTCTCCGCGTAGTCGAAGGACCCCTACCGCGCCCACGCACCCGACCATTGCAGCGACCGTCTCCTCAACCTGAACCTGCAAGTGCAGCAGTTTCGGTATCATGGCACCCTATGGAATCACCCAGACTGGTGAGCGAGCGAGAGGTCCGCGAACATTTCGCCTCACAGCGGGCGGTAGCCGCGCTAGTCGCCGCCATCGAGCACGCCTTCGGCGCCGACTTCGCCGAATACCGTATGCCGCCCCGCACATTTATAGACCTCGCAGGCCGCGGCACCACGCTGCTCATGCCCTGCTATCACGCCAGCCGCAACCGCTTCGGCCTCAAGATTGCCACCGTAGGCCCCACTGGCGTCGAAGCGACCTATCAACTGCTCGACCCGATGACAGGGCAGCCGCTCGTGGTGATGCAGGCCAGCCACCTCACCGCCATCCGCACCGCCGCAGCGTCGGCCGTCGCCACCAAATATATGGCGTGCGAAAATGCCCGCACTCTCGGCATCTTCGGCACCGGACGTCTCGCTCGCACGCATCTGCAGGTGCTGCGCGCAGTTCGGCCATTCGCCCGATTTCTCGTCTGCGGACGCAATCCCGCAAGCTCAGCGAAATTTGCCGCCGATACTTCCGCCGAACTGGGCCTAAACGTCGAGCCCGCTTCGCCGCGCGAACTCGTCGGGCAGAGTGACGTGATCTGCACCTGCACCAATCACAAACAGCCGCTGTTTGAAGGCGCATGGCTGCATCGCGGCACCCACCTCAACCTCACCGGCATCTACAAGCCGACGCAGCAGGAAGTGGATTGCGCGACCGTTGTCCGCTCCCGCGTCATCGTAGATCTGCGCGAAGGCTACGAGGCCGAGGCCGGAGACCTCATGATGCCCATGCACCAGGGACTGATCGACCCCCAGCATGTTCTCGGCGAGTTGCACGACGTAGTCACACGCCGCATCAACCCGCGCCGCTCGCCCCACGACATAACGCTGTTCAAAAGCGTCGGCGTCGCACTAGAAGATATGGTGGCAGCCGAACTGGTCTTAGCGTAGGCTGTGATCGCGGCGATTCTGCACCAGTCCCGCGAAGCGGGACGCCAGACGAAAGCCCGGCACGTAAGTGCCGGGAAAGAGGCCCGGCCAGTCGAGTCCCGTAGGGACGCCACTGGCCTCGTGCCGAAGGCACAGCCCGAAGTAAGCCCGGCACGGAGTGCCGGGTAAGCCGCGCGAAGCATTCAAGTCCTGAAAGGACGACTGAACCATGTCTAAGTTTCAATCGAAATTCACCCGCGCCGTTCTAACCGCCGCGCTGCTCGCCGCGCCCTTACTTGCACAAACTCCCGCACGCCCCAAAATCACGGGCATTGATCACATCGCGTTCTACACCACAGCGCCCGCGCAAACCGAGCACCTGATGGCAACCGTTTTCGGCCTGGCCTCCGCCCCCACCATCGAGCCCAACCAAACCCTGCGCTACATGGTCGGCTCCCAGTGGATCGGCTATTCGCCCGCGCCCGACGCGGCCAGCAACAATCGCATGGACCATATCGCCTTCCGCACCACCGACGTTGCCGCCCTGCGCTCCTACCTCCGCAGCAAGAGCGTCCAAGTGCCCGAAATCGTCAAGCACCCCGACGGCAGCTTGAGCTTCATGGTGAACGATCCGGAGGGCAATCCGGTGGAATTTGTGGAACTTGCCAAGTCAGCGCACAAGTCGGATGAAAAAGCAGTCAAGCCAGCCGATCCGGTCTCCCGCCACATCATTCACACCGGCTACCTGGTCCGCGACAGCATCATCGAAGACAGCTTTTACCGCGACATTCTCGGCTTCCGCTCCTACTGGCATGGAGGCTGGAAGTCCGGCATCACCGATTGGAACGCCATTCAGGTGCCCGACGGCACCGACTGGATGGAATATATGCTGAACAGTCCCGAGCATCCCGACCGGCGATCCGTGGGCGTGATGAACCACCTCTCACTCGGCGTGGCCGACATTCACAATGCGCAGGCCAAACTGGAGTCGCACGGCTGGAAGCCGAACGATGCCGAAAAGTCGCAGATGGGTCTCGACGGCAAGTGGCAACTCAATCTCTTCGACGCCGACCTCTCCCGCTTCGAGCTGATGGAATTCCGCCCAGTGCAAAAACCCTGCTGCTCCGAGTTCATGGGCGAGCACCCGAAAGAATGAGGCAAAGGCCGGTTGCCCGTATCACTTGCGAATCCGTTCGCCTTTCCTCTTAGCCCGCAAGGCGGCCGGTGGCCCATTCAAGCCCGCAGTTGGCTTGAGTGGGGCAGTGCGCATTCGCCGCATCTCACCCTATGTGGAAACGTTGCTATCCGCCTCGGCACCCGCGTGCCGAAGGCACGGCCCGAAGTAAGCCCGGTACGCAGCGAAGCGGAGTGCCGGGTAACCCGCCACCCACGCATCAAGTCCTGAAAGGACGACTGACCCCCGGTTCCACACCTCCAACGCTCCCCCTGCCCTCGCTCCTCCGCTTATCCTCCCGAGGCCAAGGCAACCCCGCCACCCTCCTCCAACACTCACCCTGACGACTCCGCGCCCGCGCCATCGCCCCCCGATCCCACTCCACCTGCATCGTCCGCCCCGCCAGCATCTTCGTCATCGTCACAAAATGCCCATACACCGGATGCAGCCTCCCCACCCGCCGCTGATAAAACACATACTTTCCCTCGCGCCGCCGCCGCACCAGCCCCACCCGATACAACTCCCCAAACCCCCGCGACACCCGCGGCTGATCTATCCCCAGCAGCCGCGCGCAAAACTCCACGCATAACTCCTCACTCCACACCACACACAACAGCCGCAGCGCATCCACCTTCGCCCACACCCGGATCATCTTCCCCAGCCGCTGCATAGGCACCCGCGCCGCATAACTCCACTTCACCTTCGCATTCCGATATTCCATCACTCACCCCGTCACCACCGCCAATTACGCCACTTATGACGTAACCCCATAGCGTCACCATCAACAACACCCTACTTCCAACGCTACCCACCCCACCTCCTTAAGTCAGCCCTAAATCAAGCCCACCTAAACTTTCCCAACCAATCATTCCCGTACCGGGAAAAACGCAAGTCCGGTGGCCCATTCAAGCCCACCTTTGGCTTGAGTGGGGATATAGCGACAAGGCCCACGTGGGGGCAGGTGCCTCACCTGCCCATCGGGGCAAAGCCCCGAAATTTTGCAGGATGTAAATGTGGACGTCCGGGCCGGGTGCCCCACGTCTCGCGCCTTCCGAGACGTGGGCCTGCCCCGTCACAACTCCAGTCCGGCAGGTGGCCCATTCAAGCGCGCCTTTGGCTTGAGTGGGGCATTTCCAGCGGCCAGCCTTCGACCGCAACACGAATCTCACATGAGGCAAACACGGTAGAGCGGGACTTCCAGTCCCGCGTCCACAGGCGCGAGCAAAACAGCGGCTTCAGGCGCAGGGGTACCGTCTCTCTCGCGCGCCGTACTGTTCGGCGCTAGGGTGGGACGGCAGACCGGGTGAGCTCTCCATTGTCATCCTGAGCGAAGCGAAGGACCCCTACCGCGCCTAAGCCGCCCGCACCTTAAGGTCGTTCGTCTTAGCCCGGAGGGCGGTGCTCCACCGTTAGCCCAGCGCGAAGCGCTGGGTAAGCCGCAAAAGAAATCCGCAGCCCGCAGGGCGGCCCATACCCGCCGATGCCCTAATCCCAACGACCCACAGTGCCACCCTCTCCTCGTGCCGAAGGCACAGCAGAATTAGGCCCGGCACGAAGTGCCGGGAAAAGCGCAACTCAAAATCAAGTCCCGCAGGGACGACATAACGCCCCCACGCGAACCCAACACCCCCCGGGTGCCCCATGCCCCGCGCCTTCCGAGACATGGGCACTCCGCTACAACTCCAGTCCGTAGGACGAAAGGCGATCGCCCGGCACGCAGCACAGCGGAGTGCCGGGTGCGGCCGCCGAACCAACCCGAGCCCCGTAGGGGCGGCACATACTCTCCTAATCTGTGTCATCCCGACCGGAAGCCAACGGATTCGCAAGCGAATTCGTTGGCTGGAGTGGAGGGACCTTGTGTTCCCATCGGGTGACCGACTTTCACGCCGTATTTGCTCGGCGCTAGGTGGGACGGCGGACCAGTCAGCTTTTCATTGTCTTCCTGAGCGAAGCGAAGGACCCCTACCCAACCCAAGCCGCCCGCACCTCCAGCCCACCCACCGGGTGCCCATGTCTAGCGCCTTCCGAGACATGGGCACTCCGCTACAACTCCAGTCCGCAGGACGAAAGGCGATAGCCCGACACGCAGCCCAGCGGAGTGCCGGGTGCAGCCGCCGAACCAACCCGAGCCCCGTAGGGGCGGCACATACCCAGAATCTCCCAAGATCAATAGGCTTCAATGAGTCGCGGAATCCGGTTCGGGACCAGGGGGTCGGAGGTTCAAAACCTCTCTCCCCGACCAATCTTTTCAATCATTTGAATTTCATTTCTGACGCCTAAAATCTTCTATATTCAAGTCAGGTGTCAGCGCGGGACCGCTGGACAGGGACGACGCTATATGTATCCTGCATCCCACCCTTGCGCCGCAAA
The DNA here is from genome assembly GCA_038229415.1 of Terriglobales bacterium. Lineage (GTDB taxonomy): Bacteria > Acidobacteriota > Terriglobia > Terriglobales > Acidobacteriaceae > JANXUR01. The sequence continues at coordinate 199,833 of JBBROM010000004.1, read as the reverse complement.
AAGACGTGTCGCAACAATCGGGCACCCACGTTCGAGACTGGGAAAGGAAACACCATGCGAAAGGTGGGCCACCCGCCAGAGGGCGTATGCTCTCCCGGAAGGCTCGGTTCAGGGCTAGAGGAGAGGCGTGTCTATGGGCGAAAGCGATAAATTCAGCGATTGGTTGGATTCCATCGGGAGATTTTTGCTGGTGCGCGATGGCGTTATTTGGATTTATTCAATTGGCGGTGCCTCAATGACGGGCCTGTGGATGGCGCTCCAAAAATTTCCTTGGTATTACTATGTGCCCGCGAGTGTGGGGGTAGCATGGGCATTCTCGATTGCCATTTCTGTATTCAAGGGAGAAAGTCGTGAGGCAAATATAGCCCCTTCCAAGCCCCACTCCCAGAGTAAATCAGAGGTGAGAGGTAGCGGGAACTCTTCAAATAATTTTGCACCTCAATTTACTTTAAACCTTGGCGATCTTAGACAACCTATCGAGCTCTCTGTTCCAGCTATCATTCACAAAAAGGAACGAGAGCCTCGGATTGGTCTTACGTTTGGCCCTTTGATGTATAAAGATTTGACCCTAGACAATGGAGATATCTGGAGGTTTAGCGACGGCCCCCGGAGAGTAGTACCCGGTTTGGTGCTCCCAATTTACTTCGATCCGGGCGCTTCAGATGGTGTTTATTCGATTGAATATGTGATCGCTCATGTTAGATTTACTGCTGCCAATCTAGCGCCAATAATAATTGATCGTGCAGTATGGATAAATTCCATTTATGACAATGTCGAATTACATCCGGGAATGCAGAAATATATCATTATTCTCACCTTGTCCCGGTCGGGAGGGTTGCCCCTATCACTCAAAAATAATAGAAGCGGCCCCGGATGGCAGATCGAACATCCAGATGCTATTGAGATCGTTCCAATTCCATTGGAGGCCAATAGGCTAGAAGTGATTGTGATGTGGGGCGGGGGGAGTCAGTACAAGAGAACGGAAGTGTTCCCAATTAATTTACCAGAACTGATTAAACTGTATCCGCCATCTTTATAAGTACCTTATATTCCACCGTCGGAGCCGCGATTCGTCTTCATCATCGTGTCCCGGAACAGAAATGAATTGTCGCGGCTATTGAAGCGCCACTCAAATTCGTCCAGATAGGCGTCCAGATGGCGGGTGGAGCACCCTTTCGAGGCACTCGCCCGCGGTGCCTGTACCGCGGGTGCGGGTGCCCCATCCTTCGCGACTTTCGAAGGGTGGGATGCACGATGTCCGCCCCGCTTCTCTCCAAAAATATCCTCCGTGCCTCCGTGGTAGATTTTGCCCTTCACACCCGTGCATTTCTCTGTGCCTCAGTGCCTCTGTGTGCGCCGTTGTTTTCCGTCGCGAATCGCCGCAAATCCCTCACATCGCGATCCATACATATGTTTTTCAGGATTTTCGCAAAAGTCCGTGCGATTTTTGCACGTCTCACCGGCCCTCGCCCCACTTCTCGCCGACTCCGTAACCCATTTCACCCCAATCACATACGCCACCACCCACCACGAAATTTGATCACACTTCCCCGCGCATTTTTTCACGCCGCCCCGCCCCTCTCCGCCGATGATCCCCATCCAATCCCATCTTTCGCCGCTGGATGATGATTTTGCCCCGCTCGTTGCCAACCAGATGCGGCTGGCTTCACACCCCGGTAGTATGCAATTGGAGTTGTGTATCCAACAAGTTACGTGGCATTTGTCCTCGCGCTGCGCAGCCCCACCGGACTGCGGCATAATGAAGATGCAGTGAGGATCACGCGCCACACCGTTCGCAGGAAATCGGAAAAGTCGTTCAAGAAAAATACACTCGGGAGAAGACATGCATAAGCCAGTCAAGTACGTCGAGAAAGCGGTCACGGTAGCAGCGCAGGGAGCGTGGGCGGTGTTCAACCGCATCAACAGCGTGAACCCCAATCCGTCGCCCACCCCGAAGTGGAGCGACAAGCCGCTACTCAAATCCTGGGAAAAATCCAAGCCGCCGCTGGGCTGGCCCCGCACCACAGACTCGCTTTGCCCCAAGTGCGTCCCCGAAATTCGCCAGCAAATTTTGGACGGCAAGCTGCCCTACGAAGTCCTTTTGAATGAGAAGGCTGGCGAGATCAAGGCTCAGATCGTCGAGCGCGACGGCAAGATTTGGATGGTGAAAGACTGCCCCATCCACGGCCACTTTGAAGATCTGATGTCCATTGACACCGACTTTTCGCGCCACTTGGAAGAGGTCTTCCCCGGCCGCGACATCAAGGCCCACAACGACGAAAAGCTCCACAAGCACGGCTCCAGCACAGTGAAATACGGCCGCGGCTCCGTCCTGACGATTGACCTGACCAACCGCTGCAATATGATGTGCGACCCCTGCTTCATGGACGCCAACCAAGTTGGTTTCGTCCACGAATTAACGTGGGAAGAAATAAAAACAATGCTAGACAACGCCATCACCATCAAGCCGCGTCGTCAGATGAGTGTGCAGTTCAGCGGCGGTGAGCCGACGTTGTCGCCCTACTTTTTGGAAGCGGTGGCTTACGCTCGCAAGGTTGGCTATAACTCGGTGCAAGCGGCAACAAACGGCATTGAATTTGCAAAAAGCTTTGAGTTCGCGCAGCAGGCGGTGGAAGCTGGTTTGCGCTACGCTTACCTGCAATTCGACGGCATTGGCAACGCAGCCAACGCGCATCGTAAAGTCGGCAATTTGTTCGATGTGAAGTTGAAGGCCATCGAAAATCTGCATAAGGCTGGCGTTGAAATCGTTCCCGTTACGACGATTGTCAACGGCATCAACAACGAGCAGGTGGGACGCATCATCAAGTTCGCGCTCGACAATCCCAAGACGATCAGCTTCCTTAGCTTTCAGCCGGTTTCGTTCACGGGCCGCGACGAAGAAGTGACCGACGACCGCCGTGCGGCGCAGCGCTACACGCTCTCGCACTTGGCGCATGATGTGAAGAATCAGACTGGCCTCGGTGAGCCGTCGCGCGACTGGTACCCGATTTCGTTTATGGGCACCTTCAGCGACTGGGCTGACTTGATGCACGTGAACGATGTCTCCAACGACTGGGGTCAACTGAACTGCGGTTGCCATCCCAACTGCGGTACTGGCATGGCCATCATGATTGACAAGGAAACCAAGGAAGCGGTTCCTGTAACGGCGTTCCTGAAAGGTGACCAGCTGGCCCGCGATATTTCGCGCGTGAACGACGCGGCGCGCGGCAAGTTCTGGACAGTGGTTGGCATGGCGCTGGCGTTGATGAAGAACTACGATCCCTTCATGTCGCCCCGTCACTTCAAGATGATGGATCTTCTGAAGAAGTTCGACAAGAACTTTAACGCCACGGGCAAGAATTATGGCAAGGTCGGGCCGGAGCGGACGACCGAAGACGTAATGAAGCGCCGTAATGATCGCTGGAACTTCCTGTTCATCGCAGGCATGTGGTTCCAGGATTTGTTCAACTACGACTTCCGCCGCACCGAGCAGTGCATCATTCCTTACGCCACGCAGGAAGGCGAAATCAGCTTCTGCGCCTACAACACGGGCGTGGGCTGGCGCAACATTATCGAAAAGATGCACATGACCGCGACCCTCACCAAGTGGTATGAGGAGCACGGGCGTCACGAAATCTTTGCCGGTGGCAAGAAGGTGAAGATGGACGATATGAGCGACTACGTGGTGGTCACCGAAGGCCTGGTGACGATGGAAGAGCAGACCGACCTCGATAAGCTGGGCATCGCCAAGAATGCTCGTGAAGAAAAGATGCGCGCCCGCGAGGACAAAAACAAGAAAGACCTCGAGAACGCGAAAATGATGCAGCTCTATCGTGAAGTTGTGCTGAAGGAAACGCCGGTGAAGGTAGAAGGCGGATTCATTTCGCTCGACTCGCTGAAGGGCCTGACGAACGGCGGTATTACGCCAGCCCCTGTGGCTCCCAAGGCTGAGGAAGTGCTGGGCGACTAGTCCGCACAACAACTTGATGGGCCGCTGAGGGCGACTTCAGCGGCCTTTTTGTTGCGCGAAATGAGCGTAGGGTTTGCCGCCAACTTTCGATAGAATATAGTGTTCCTCTTCAGCTCCTGTGAACGCTGAAAGGTGTTTGCGCACAACGCTTTGAGTAAGCTCTCTAATTCCAACCCGTTTGACCCTGAGCGTGCCGTCTATTGGCGCGTGGAAGGCAGCCTCGTCAATTTGCGGGTGCTGCATCCCATTGCGTTCTTTAGCTGGCGGGCGCAGAGTTTCGCCCAAAAGTGGGTGCGGCGCAGCTTGTTGCTGCTAATGGCGTTGCTACGGCCGTTTATGTACGCGGCCCACCGCATCTTCGCCACACGTGCGGTGCATGCGATTCTGCAGATGGTGAGCCGCGACCGGCTGGATCTGTTGGGGCAAGAATTTTTTGAGGATGAGATCCGGCCCAAGCTGAAGCCGCTGGGTGTGGCCAAGCTCAAGAATCTGGTGGATTCCGGTGCGGAAGTAGTGCTGGTGGCGCAGGGTCTCGACCATGTGATTCGCCCGCTGGCACAGCACCTCGGCGTGCAATGGATTCTCACCAACCGGCTGGAATTCCGCGACGGACTGGCTACCGGACGTTTGGAGCATCCAGTGATTCGCCCACGCGGCATGTTTGCCTGGCTACTGCGCGAAGGCCCGGATGGGACGCTTTCGCTTAAGCAGTTGATTCTCGATATCGGTTCTGCCGCGCGGCCTAGCGTGATTCATCACTCCGTGCGTCGGACCGTTCGGGAAGTGCCAGTGCTAAGGCGTCCGGTTGTGCATTTTGAAGGGGCACGACAAGCCGAGCCGCTTTCAGTGCGCAAGACGTTGGCTGGTCGGCATGTGCTGCTCATCGGCTTTACTGGCTTTATCGGCAAAGTGTGGCTGGCAAATATTTTGATGGACCTGCCAGAGATTGGCCGAGTCTACCTGCTGATCCGCAGGCAAAAGTCGAATCCGGCGGAAAAGCGCTTTCGCAAAGTTGTGGAAGAGTCCGCAGTGTTCGATCCTCTGTATGCCAAGCATGGCGAGGGGCTGTGGCAGTTGCTGGCTGAAAAAGTTGAAGTCGTGGAAGGCGACATCAGCCTGCCGCATTTGGGGCTGGATGCGGATGTCGAGGCGCGAGTTCTGGCGAACGTGGATGTCGTCATCAACAGCTCAGGCCTGACGGACTTTAATCCCGACTTGCGTGATGCCTTGAGCATTAATGTGGATGGCACGGCCAACGTGATGGAATTTGTTCGCAAGAGTGCCCATGGTGCGTTGCTGCATCTTTCCACCTGCTACGTGGCGGGGCAGCGTGACGGCCGCGTCAGCGAAAGGCTGAAAGCCGACTACACTCCAGCCGGCGAACCTGGATTCGATGCGGAGCGCGAGTATGCGTCACTGCACGAGATGGTGGCTGCCGCGGAAGCGATGGTAGAGGGAGAAGTAGTTACGGCTGAGCTGACGCAGCAGGTGCTGGGCAAGCGTGCGTCGTCCGCCCACATGGACACCGCCGCGCTGGAGAATCAACTGCGGAAGGGGCGCATTCGCTGGCTCAAGCAATATCTAACAGAAGCGGGTGCGGTGCGGGCGAGGGAACTGGGCTGGCCGAACACTTACACGTTGACGAAGAGCCTTGCGGAGTCCTTGCTGATCAAGCTTGGTGGAGGGTTGCCGATTGCGATTGTGCGTCCGGCGATTGTGGAAACGTCGGTCGCCAAGCCGTTTAGCGGCTGGAATGAGGGCATCAACACCTCGGCGGGATTGAGTTATCTGCTGGGCACCACGTTTCGGCAGCTGCCCTCGAATGAGCGCAAACGGCTCGACTTGATTCCGGTGGATTCAGTTTGCCAGGGCATGACGCTTATCGCTGCGGCCCTCGTTGAGCGCAGACATGAACCGATGTATCAGCTGGCGACTTCGGTAACGAATCCGTGCGACATGCGGCGTTCGATTGAACTCACCGGACTGGCACATCGGCAGCATTATCGTGAGCAGGAAGGCCCGGAGCGCTGGTTCAAGCTGCATCTCGATGCGATCCCTGTTTCCAAGGAGCGTTATCAGCGCATGTCGGCACCCGCGCAAAAGTCAGCGGTGCAGCTGCTGGCGTGGCTGTCCTATCCCCTGCCGTTCTTCCGGAGCTCGCTTGCCAAGACCGAGCGTAGCCTGGAACGCGTGGAAAAGATGATCGAGATGTTTGAGCCGTTCATTCTGCACAATGAGCACGACTTCGTGGCGGAGAATGTGGAGAAACTTTCACTCGCGCTGGTCGAGGATGAAAAGGAAACCTTCGGGTATGACACCGCGGCCATTGACTGGTGGGACTACTGGATCAACGTTCACATCCCTGCGCTGCGCAAGTGGACGTATCCCTTAATTGAAGGGCGGCCGCTGGAGCCGCGCCCACCGCGTAGTGTTCTCGGTGTGTCTGGCGCACCTGCAATCGCTACTCAGGCATCCCACCCGACGGAGACTACGTGGCAATATTCTTAACTGGATCTACGGGATACATTGGAGCGCATATTGCCGCAAACTTGTTGCGCGGCTACTCCGAGCCGCTGAACTTACTGGTTCGCGCCAAGTCGCAGCAACAGGGTGAAGAGCGATTGTGGCAGTCTTTACAGTTGCATATGGACTTCGCCGAGTTCGAGAGCCACTTGCGCGATCGCATCCATATTTTTCGTGGCGACCTTACCAACGAATATTTCGGACTCGAAGCTGGCGAATACGGTACGCTCGCCCACTCCACCGATTCGGTGATTCATTGTGCGGCGTCGCTGAACCGCAAGAGTGAGAAGGCTTGCCTCAATACGAATCTGCGGGGCACGCTGGAAGTGGTGCAATTGGCGCAGCGCGCGCGCGACCATCACGGCTTGCGCCGCATCAGTCACGTAAGCACGGTCGCCGTGGCTGGCGTCCGGCAGGATGAGTTGGTGCAGGAAGACACATCGGTAGACTGGAATCGTTCGGACTATGATCCCTACGCCCGCACCAAGAAATTTTGTGAGCACATGATTCGCCGTTTGCTGCCGGATGTGCCACGAACGATCTTCCGGCCCAGCATTGTGCTGGGCGACAGTCGCCACGCAGCGACAACACAGTTTGATATGGTGCGGGCGTTTGTGTTTCTGGCAGGACTACCCGCGCTGCCGCTCCGTCCGACCGACAAAGTGGATATTGTGAACGTAGACTTCGTGGCAGGAGCAGTTGCGGATCTGCATCAGAAGGCGTCGCCGCTGCACGATATTTATCACTTGTCATCCGGCCGGGAATCGCAAACGTTTCGTGAATTGACCGACGCGCTTGCCAAGGCGTGTGGAGGCAGCAGCCCGATGTATCTGCCGGGCGTGCGCAATATTTTTGGCAAGGGCGTAAATGCGCTGGCTTCGATGCGGAATCCGGTGGGTGCGGGCGCGACTCTGCTCAAAGTTTTCTGGCCCTATCTCACTTGGAACACGCAGTTTGACAACACGCGAGTTACGACTGAGTTGGGCCGTAAGCCTGTGCCGTTTTCTGAATACAGCTTTGCGCTATTGCAGTTCGCACGGCAGAATAAGTTCGAGTATCCGTACCGGGCGTGGCCAGCCGCACCAGTTGCGCATGACTCGGCGAAACAGGCAGGGGGTATGGGCGCATCATGATGGACTTGGTGCTACAGGCCTGGGTGAGCGGGTTGATCGAAGCGGCGCGCGTGAAGCACGTGATGGGCGCGGGCAGGCCTTGGCGTGCGGGCGAAAAGCTGAAGCTGCTGTTCGCTGGCTACAACGGAACGCGCAACACGGGGGCCGACGTCCGCGTGGAAGAGATGCTGCGCCAGGTGCGGCATGTGCTGGGTGCGGACCGCACTGAGTTTGCGGTGATGACGCAGAACTTCGAACGCACCGCTGGCTACTTTGAAGGAACGAAGCAGGTACGGCTGACCGATATCTTTCCGCCATTCCTGGCAAGCGAAGTGCCGCAACACGATGGTGTGATTGCGTGCGAAGGCTCGATGTTCAAGAGCAAGTTTGCCAACGCACTCACTACGATGATGATCGGATCGCTGGGCATTGCGGCGGCACAGAACAAGATATCCGTGGGCTATGGCGGCGAGGCGGGAAAGATGGATCCGCTAATCGCCAGCATGGTGGCGCGTTACTGTAAAGACTCTTTCATCATCACAAGAAATGAAGAGTCGCGCGACGTGCTGCGGCCACTCGGCGTGCCCACCGAACTGGGCACTGATACAGCGTGGACGTTTGAACCGCACCCGGCAGAGTTCGGGCAGAAGGTGTTGAGCGAACATGGCTGGGACGGCAAACAGCCGGTGCTGGTGGTGTGCCCCATCAATCCGTTCTGGTGGCCGGTGAAGGCTGCACTGGGCAAGTTCGCGCTGCGCGCTGCGATGGGAGCATTTGCGGAAAGTCATTATCGCTCGGTGTACTTCCACAATGCTGGGCCCGAAGTGGATGCTGCTTATGATCGCTACTGTAGTGGCATTGCCAACGCGGTGCGCGAGTTCCGTGAAAGGCGCAACATTTTCGTTGTACTGGTAGCGATGGAGCGCCTCGACGCCAAGGCTTGTGCCAAGGTGGGCGAAAAACTCAATGCGCAAGGCAAGCCCGCGCCCGTGTTCACTTCTGACGACTACAACATGTATGAGTTGGTGAGCATTCTGCGGGCGTGTTCGATGATGGTTTCATCGCGCTACCATGGCGTCGTCACCAGCATGCCCGGACTCGTTCGTTCTGCCGGCATCACCATGGACGAACGCATTCGGAACTTGATGACCGAACGCGGGCAGAAGGATTTGCTGTTGACCGTGGATGAGCCTGATCTCGAACCGAAGTTGGCCGTGATTCTGGAGAAGCTGTACACCGAGGGCGATGCGATTGTGGATGGCATTGGCCGCAACGTGGTGAAGAACCTGAAGGTAATGGCGCGCATGGGGGTGTTCCTGGAAGAACATGTCCAGCAACGCTATCCCGAGTTCAAAATTCGGCAAGGCGCGCAGGAGTGGACGGAGTATCTGCATCCGCTGAGCGCAGGGTTGCAGCAGCTGGTGGCAAAATACGCATGAGTTTCTTGAACGACATTTTCGAGCGACTGCGGACTCTGGGCGTAGAGCCGGTGCTGGCCGAAATGCAAGACGGTAAGCCGCTAGAGACCACCGCGCGGCAGTTGCTGGCCCAGGTGGCTCAGGCGCGCGAAGTTCTGCATGGTGCTGGGGTTGCGTCGGGTGATCGTGTGGTGCTGTTGGCGGGCAACAGTGTGCGTCGCATCGCTGCGGATCTGGCCATCATGGCGGAGGGAGCGATTGTTGTCCCCATGTATGCGCGCCAAGCTGAGAGCGAACTTGCCGAGATAATTCGTGATTGCACGCCAACACTGGTGGTGTGCGGGGATGATGCTTTGCGCTCGGCGAGTCGTGCTGAAATGGAAGACGCGCCGCCTTGCATAACTCTGGCAGACATATTCGATTCCGATCCCGCCGACGCGGAAGCGAAGAACGCATTCAGTGAACTGACACCTCGCGAGGAGAGTGCGGCGACGACGATCATCTACACCTCAGGAACTTCGGGTGTAGCCAAGGGCGTCGTACTGACTGCAGAGAACATTGGGTACATGCTAGGTTGTACCTCCGAACGGCTGGATGTGCTAATGCGCATACACCGGCGGCGCGATCGCGTGTTCCATTACCTGCCGCTCAATTTCGCTGGTTCTTGGATCATGATGCTGACTTGCCTTAAACGCGGCAGCCTCCTGATCCTTTGCACCGACCTGACGCGTCTGGCACAGGACATGCCGAAGGCCGAGGCGGACTACTTCCTGAACGTTCCGCAACTGCTGGAGCGGCTGCGCAAAGGCGTGGACGAGCAGATGGAAGCGCGTGGCAGCCTCGCGCTGTATGCGTATGCGCGCGGGCGGCAAGCGTGGTTGCGGCAGAAAGCGCACCAAGGCAGCATTGCTGATTTTTTGTGGGTGAACCTTACCCAGCTCGCGGTTTTCCCGATGATTCGGCGCACCATGTTTAGTAACAATGTGCGCGCCCTGATCTGTGGCTCGGCTCCACTGAGCGAAGATACGCAACTCTATTTTGAGATGCTTGGAATAGCAGTGCTGCAGGTGTACGGACTTACTGAGACAACGGCGATCTGTACCATGGACGATCCGGAGGGTGGTGGGCGCAAGGTAGTTGCGGGGCGTGTCGGTCCGGCTGTGGCAGGATGTGAGATGAAGCTTGGCGACAATGACGAGATATTGGTACGCGGCCCCAATGTGTTCGCTGGATACTGGAATCGTCCGGAAGAAACTGCGCAAGTGCTGGAGACGCGCGCCGATGGCGTGTGGTTCCATAGCGGCGATCAGGGGGAAGTGGATACGCGCGGTAACTGGAAGATTGTTGGCCGCCTGAAGAACCTGATCATCATGGGCGGCGGGCACAACGTGGCTCCGGAACCGATAGAGGATAAGATCATGGCGGCATTGCCGGGTGCGCAACATGCTGTGCTCGTGGGGAATGGGAAGAGTTATTTGTCATTGCTGGTAAGTGGCAACGTGGCTGACGACGCGATTAATAGCGCAGTGGCAGTTGTGAATAGGGAGATGCCACACTATCGCCAGATTCGCACATTTCAGCGCGTGGCAGAACCGTTTTCGATCGAAAACGGCTTACTGACTGCGAACGGTAAGTTGAAGCGCGACGCGATTACGAAACGATATGCGGACGAGATCGAAGCGATGTATGACCGTAAGGTAGTGGCATGACCGGGTGTACAGGCAACAATTCGTTCACAGGACAGACGCTCTCTTGGGAGCTACGCGAGGGGGTCATCGAGTTAGTGCTGCATCGTGAACCGTGTAATGAAATTGGTTCACATACACTGGTAGAGTTGGAACAGTTTGTGGCAGTGCTGCCCGATCTGGAAGAGCAAGCTCATGCGCTCATTCTTTACAGCAAGCAAGCATCTGGATTTTGCGCCGGTGCAGACTTGCGGGAGTTATATGCTAGCGCTTCCGCACTGCAGAAGAAGGAGGCGTTGCTAGGTGTGCGCGATTTTCTCGAGCGTATCCACGCTGTGCTGAACCGGATGGATGCGTCTTCGCTCACGACGATTGCAGCGGTGCACGGCGTATGTTTCGGGGGCGGGCTGGAGTTGGTGTTGGTGTGCGACATCATTATCGCTGACAAGATGGCGCGTTTCTGTTTTCCGGAGTTGCGCTTGGGGCTGATCCCTGGATTCGGTGGAATTCCGCGGCTGAAGCGCGATATGGGGAACGCCGTTGTGCGCGACCTGCTACTTACAGGGCGCAGCCTGAATGCTACCAAGGCGCAAGCAGCTGGATGGGTAAGTCAGGTGGTGGGCGAAGGCGAGTCGCTGCGAGTTGCACGGGGAACCGCTGCCCAGATCGGCAAGTTTGATCGCGCCACCAGCGCCGCAGCTAAAGCGTTCATCAAGCCGATTCCGCGCGAAGAACTACGGCGCGAGATTGATATTTTCTGTGAGTTATTCCAGCGTCCGGCAGTAGAGGCGGGTTTACGTAAGTTTGTAGAGAGTGTGGACGCGCAGCCGTATCTGCCATAGTCGCAGAAGGAAAGTATGACCAGAACACAAGATCAAACCATAGACGAAATCTTGATGCTAGCGGCGGCGCAGTTTAAGGTAGCGCGCGAGACGCTATCGGCAGATGATGACTTCTTCAAGACGCTCGGTATTGACAGCTTGCAGGCGCTAAGTCTGCTCACTAGGCTAGAAAATCACTTTGACGTAGAGCTGCCGGACTATGAACTACAGGGAGTAAGTGACTTTCGTACGCTCGCCGAGCGCATTCAGGCGCGGCTGTAAAGGCTAGTCAAGAATCCTCATGCTCGATCTATCCCAATATTCTTCACTTGGTGCGGCACTGCGTGATGCGCTAGATCGCTGGCCTAACGAGACGTGCCTGATCGAAGCGGATCGCGATCGCGAGAAGGTGCGACTTACTTATTCCGAGTTCAAGCATGCTGCATTGCCACTTGCGAAAGCGCTGCAGTCTTTCGGCGTGGCGGCAGGGAGCCGTTGCGCGATCATAATGACCAATCAGTCCAAGTGGCTGGTTTCCGCGTATGCGGCGCTTTACACAGGCGCAGTGCTTGTACCGCTCGACTACAAACTCACCGCAAGTGAGCAGTTGGCGTTACTCGCGCACTCAGAAGCTGAAGTGCTGGTAACTGAATATCACCTGTGGCGGGCCATGATGCAGGCTCCTGAGTTCGTGGACTTTGCGCATCGTACGGTGCTAGTCACAGAGTCTCCTAAGTCGGCCGAGCTCGGCATCGCAAAACGCTGGGAAGAGTTTCAGCCCGATGGGGCCGCTGCGATGGCCACAACCGGCGAACCTACCTTTGTACCGCGCCAGCGTAGCGATTGGGCCTGTATCGTCTATTCGTCCGGAACCGGTGGGCGTCCTAAAGGATGTGTGCTCACACACGAAAATTACCTTGAGCAGTGTGTGGCGCTTACTTCGCTTTATCCGTTTTGGCCTGGCGTACGCTATCTGAGCATTCTGCCCACCAATCACGCCATTGACTTTATGGTCGGCTTTATCGGGCCGTTTACCTGCGGTGCCTGTGTGGTGCATCTGCGAACGCTGCGTCCTGAGTTCGTCCGCGAGGCGTTCTCGAAATACAAAATCACCTATATGGCGGTGGTGCCGATGGTGCTCAAGAACTTGGAGCGCGGCTTGCGGCAGCGGTTCGATGAGCTGCCCAGAGCCAAGCGCCTTATGTTTGAGATGCTGCGAGGGATCAATGAGACATTTACTCGCAAGAAGCCCAGGCTTGGACTGAGCCGCAAGTTACTCGGACAAGTACACGAAGCATTCGGTGGTGAGTTGCGTGCGCTGTTTGTAGGTGGTGCATTCATGGAACCTGCTACGTTGCAGTTCTTCTATGATCTCGGCATCCAAGTCTCGAACGGCTACGGACTAACCGAAGCTGGCACTGCAGTTACCCTGAATGACTTCACCCCCTTTCGTTCGGATACGGTGGGACGCCCGCTGCCAGGAATGGAGGTGCGCATTGCGAATGCAGGTACCGACGGAATTGGCGAGGTTGCGATTCGCAGCAAGACGCTGATGTCGCACTATCTCAAAGACCCCGAATTAACAGCCGAAACGATTGTGAAAGGTTGGCTGATGACGGGCGATCTGGGCTGTTTTGATGCCACGGGTCACTTGCAACTGATGGGCCGCAAGAAAAACATGATCGTAACCGAAGGTGGGAAGAACATTTATCCGGAGGACATAGAGGCTGTGTTCGATGGGCTACCTGTAAAAGAATACGCAGTGCTTGCGGCGAACTATGTGTGGCCACGCGGGTCGCTAGGTGGCAAGGAGATGTTGTTGTTAGTGTTACATCTCGAAAATGGCGAGACGACCATCCCCAAACTTGTCGCCGAAATTCACGAACGCAACCGGAAGCTGCCAGACTTCAAGCGCGTCAGCGGATATGTGGTATGGGAGCAGGATTTCCCGCGTACTGCATCGATGAAGGTCAAGCGGCAGGTGTTGGCGGAAGAGTTGGCTGCGGGAACCAGCCGGGAAGCGATCCAAGAAATCTAGCTATAAAGTGACTTAGTTAACTATTCCGCTAATTGTTGAATGTTTTTCTGCGGGTAAGTGTCTACTCTGGCAAATCGAGAAAGTTCATTGAATTCGAAATATCTAGCGATTGTGAATCCGGCGGCGGGAGGCGGCAGATGCGGTCGCATGGCAACGGCTGCCTTGGAGGAGCTTTCTCGTGCAGGCTTGGCGATCGACCGCATGGACACTAAATCCGAGGGAGATGCAACTAAGATTGCGCGCACAGCTTATGCGGCTGGTGTGCGAAAGTTTATCGTGGTAGGCGGCGACGGAACGGCGTACGAAATTGTCAATGGATTGTTTCCTGAAGCGACAGCAGCGGCAGATTTGAATCGCGATGACTTGATACCAACGCTCGGCTTTCTGCCGCTCGGCACCGGTAACTCGTTTCTGCGCGACTTTACTCCTGGAGCAGGCGCGGAGGCGGGGCTAAAGCTGGCGCGCACAGCGTTACTCGCAGGCCGGACGCAACCTTGTGATGTATTTCGGCTGCGCCACCGGGAGGGTGAAATATTTTTCACGAATTTGCTCAGTGTGGGGTTTGCCGCAGACGTCAACATGGCGCGCACGCGCAGGTTCAAGGCGTATGGGCCGCTGGGGTATTGGCTGGCAATCTTTACCCGGCTGGCCCGGCTAGAGCGGCGTGCGTTTCCGGTTCGGGCCGTCGAGGATGCAGCGAATGCAGACGCGACAGCGGAATTCGATCGCCGACGATGTCTGTTCCTCGCCTTCAGCAACAGCAAGTTTACCGGCGGGACGATGAAAATTGCTCCTCTTGCCGAAACTGCCGATGGATGGATTGAGTATGTTCGTTGGGGGCCGATCGGGCGTTTGGGTTTGGTGGCGAACCTGCCGGGCCTCTACAGCGGCGCACACATTCAACATCCGATGGCCGAGCGCATGGGCGCGAAGCGAATTGAGTTTGCGCTGGAGGAACCCGTAGATGTGATGGTGGATGGAGAAGCCGCGACACTGCACTGCGAAGCGATTGATGTGCTGCCAGGAGCGCTGCGGGTTGCAGTTTAGCCGTGCTTCATCGCTGTTCATCGCTCAATGATGAAGCGGTGCGGATGGATAAACATCGTTTATCACAGCTATTTGGTTTATGTCATTGTGATGGAGCGCCGGATTCGGCACAATCGAAGAACGAATTTATGGCTGGTCATTTCACTTTTAGCGATTCTTATGCTTTGCCGGGCGGAGCCATTCGCGTAGAGCCCGGCCCCGGGCATACCATCACCGGCGATCTGCGTCTGCATGAGTTTCACAGCTCGATCTTCCGTAATTCGCGTATGCTGCGGGTTTGGTTGCCCCCAGGTTACGACGCACCAGAAAACTGGTCGCGCCGGTATCCGGTCTTTTATTTGAACGATGGCCAGAACCTGTTCGACTCCGCCACATCGTTTATTGGCGTGGAGTGGAACGCGGATGAGACGGCAGACCGGCTGATGCGTGAGGGGACGATCCCGCCCATGATCATCGTAGGCATCGACAATGCCCAGGGGAACCGAACTCGCGAATACCTGCCATACACCACGCGCCAAGTTCCGCTGAAAAGCGTAAGTGGAAAGAAGTTTCCGCGATTTATGACGCGCGAAGTGATGCCGTTTATTGAGAGTGTTTACCGGGTCAAATCCGGGCCAGAGCATACGGGGCTGGGCGGCTCCTCGTTAGGAGCGCTGATTACCCTTTATACCGTGATGGCCGAGCCGGGAGTGTTTGGCCAAGCGCTGCTGGAGAGCCCTTCGCTTTGGGTCTCCGACCGCAAGGTGCTGGCGCATACCCGAGGTCACAACGCCTGGCCGCAGCGCGTTTTCGTAGCGATTGGCACGAACGAGACCGAGCGCGAACGCTCGCGGCAGCAGGTGATTGACGACGTGCTCTCTCTGGAACAGAACCTGCGGGCTGCCGGGCTGGCGGAGGATCGCCTGCGAGTGGTGGTGGATCCCGGAGCGCAGCACAGCGAAGGTGAGTGGGCGCGGCGATTGCCTTACGCCATGGCCTTCCTCTTCGCCGAATAGTGCGATGGTGAAGCCCGGTCGACTTCCGCTCGAATTTCTAAATCACTACCGCCAGTAGTAATATGAGCATGTCATCTTTTCAGTACATCCTACCGAAACTGAGGTTTCTCCCATGAATCGCAAGCGTTCATTGGCCCTGTGGGCCGGAGTGCTAGTGGTATCGCTGTGCGCCGGAATTGTGTTCGCCCAAGGTGCGTTGGCTCAAGTTATTGATGAAAGCGTGTTTAAGGGACTCAAGTACCGCCAGGTCGGGCCATTTCGCGGAGGCCGTGCGTTGGCTGTCGCCGGCATCCCGGGGAATCCCTACACGTTCTACTTTGGCGCAGTGGCGGGAGGCGTGTGGAAGACGACCGACGCTGGCAAGAGTTGGACGCCACTAACCGACAGCACCACGATCTCATCCGTCGGCGCGATTGCCGTGGCGCAGAGCGACCCCAATGTGATTTACGTTGGCTCAGGCGAGGCTTGCCTGCGCGGCAACATCACCGTCGGCGACGGCGTGTACAAATCAGTGGACGCGGGCAAGACCTGGAAAAATATCGGCCTGAAAGATTCTCAACATATCGGCTCAGTGATTGTGCATCCCAAGAATCCCGATGTCGCTTACGTCGCCGCGCTGGGCCATGCCTATGGCCCGAACGAAATGCGCGGCGTGTATCGCACCATGGATGGCGGCAAGACGTGGGACAAAGTTCTAAGCAAGGACGAGAACACCGGCGCGATTCAGGTGATCTTCGATCCGAACAATGCCAACGTGCTGTGGGCAGCGATGTACCAGATTCGGCGTTCGCCCTACGACCTCGTTAGCGGCGGGCCGGGCAGTGGACTGTACAAGTCCAGCGACGCTGGCGCGACGTGGAAGCGGATCGAAGGCGGCGGATTCCCCAAGAGCATTCTCGGTCGCATTGGCGTCGCAGTTTCCGGGGCCAACTCGGATCGCATCTACGCGCTGGTGGAAGCCGAAGAAGGCGGACTCTATGTTTCCGACGATGGCGGCGAAAAGTGGACCAAGTCCAACGACGAGCAGCGGATTCGCCAACGTGCTTGGTACTTCACGCACATTTGGGCCGACCCCAAGAGCCTCGACACCATCTACATCGCGAATACCGGACTACTGAAGTCCACCGATGGCGGCAAGACACTGAGCCTGCTGCCGGCGCCGCACGGCGATCATCACGGCCTGTGGATTGATCCGGTGAACCCGAACCGCATTATCAACAGCAGCGACGGTGGTGCCACGGTTACGCTCGATGGTGGCCTCAATTGGAGCAGCGAATACAACCAGCCGACGGCGCAGTTCTACCACGTCTCCGCCGACACCCGATTCTTGTATCACCTCTATGGCGCGCAGCAGGACAACACGACCGTTGGCATCGCTGCACGCACCGATGATGGCTATATCAGCGAGCGGCATTGGTATGAAGTGTCTGGCGGCGAGAGCGGCTACATCGTAGTGGATCCGCGCGACCCTGACTTAATTTATGCGGGCGACAACGGCGGCCATCTAAATCGTTACGACCGCAAAGCCGAGCAGGTGCAGGATATTGCCGTGTGGCCGGAAGATATGTCAGGCCACGGTGCAGCCGATTTGAAATATCGCCTGGCGTGGACTCAGCCAGTGCAGATTTCTCCGAACGACCCCAACACGCTTTATACAGCCACCGAACACGTGTTCAAAAGCTCCGACCAAGGCAAGAGCTGGGCGATTATCAGCCCTGACCTGACGCGGAATGATAAGTCCAAGCAACAATCCTCAGGCGGGCCGCTCACCAAGGACAACACTTCGGTTGAAGTCTACAACACCGTGTTTACCATTGCAGAATCGCCCAAGCAAGCAGGCGTCATCTGGGCCGGAACCGATGATGGCTTGATTCACGTAACTCGCGACGGCGGTAAAAGCTGGGAAAACGTGACCCCCAAGACCGGCGACAATCTGGAATGGGCGCAGGTGAGCATGATCGAAGCTTCGCCGTTTGAAGCGGGCACGGCGTATGCTGCCGTCAATCGCTACAAGCTCGACGACCTGAAGCCCTACCTGTTTAAGACGACCGACTCCGGCAAGAGCTGGGCGAAGATCGTCAACGGCATTCCTGAAGGTAGTTTTCTGCGCTCGATGCGCGAGGATCCCAGCAAGCGCGGCCTGCTGTTCGCGGGCACGGAAACCGGGGTTTACGTTTCCTTCAACGGCGGAGCCAACTGGCAGGCGCTCAAGCTGAACCTGCCGCAGACTCCGATTCACGACCTGATCATTAAGGGCGACGACCTCGCGCTGGCTACACACGGCCGCGCGTTCTGGGTGCTCGACAATATCGCGCCGCTGCGCCAGGCTGCGGGCAGCATCGCGTCAGAAGATGCGCATCTGTTTACGCCGCCCGTTTCGTATCGCTGGCGCTTCGCCGGGGGCATAGACAAGCGCCGTCCCGTAGCCATCAACCCGCCGCAAGGTGTGGCGATTGACTACTTCCTCAGGGCGGCTCTAAAAGAAAAAGAAGAGATCACCCTCGAAGTGCTCGACGCCAGCGGGAAAGTGGTGCGCAAGTACTCCAGCCTAGAAAAGCCCAAGGACGATCAGCCGCAGGAATGGCCCGATCAGGAACTTCCGTCGGACCGGTTGCCAGCGGAAGCAGGCCTAAACCGCTTCTACTGGGACTTCCGTACCGAAGGCCCGGTCAAGATTCCCGGTGAAGTTTCCGGCGACTTCCGCTCGCGCGGCATCGCCATGCCGCCGGGCGCGTATCAGGTGCGGCTCACCGTTGCGGGCAAAAGCTACACCCAGCCCTTTGAGTTGCGTATTGATCCGCGCGTTACTTCCACCGCCGCCGAGCAAGCCAAGCAGTATGAACTCGCCGTGCGCATCAACACCAGCCTGATTAACCTGCACACCGCGATCAACCAGATTCGCGACACCCGCGCGCAGCTCAAATCGCTGCAAAAGCGCATGGGCAGCGATGCCCAGTTCAAGGACATCGCCACTGCTGCCGAAGCGCTCGACAAGAAGATGACGCCTGTCGAGGAGCAGATGTTGCAGGTGAAGATCAAGGCGTCAGAAGGTAATCTCGGTTTCCCCGTCCTGATTGACGAGCGTCTGCATGCGCTGCAAGGCAGCGTGGAGTCCGACTTCGCGCCCACGCAGCAGCAATACGATGTGTTTGATAAGTTGAACGCCGAACTAACTCCGCTGCTGGCGCAGTGGAACCAAATCCGCGACAAGGACGTGCAGGCCGTCAACGATATGGTGAAGGCCAAGCAGGTTCCCGCGGTGGTGTTGGCGGGGCAGTAGGTAAGTGGTGAAAAAACGAAGCCCCATTCCGGTAGGGAGTGGGGCTTTATTCTGTTCAGGGAAGACTAAGGCAGTAGCGGAATTTCCGCCCGACTGGCTAAGAACGGTAATTTTCTGTTCGCACCGCCTTTGGCTCTCGAATCGAGGCAGGAACGGTAGAGCGGGGCTTCTAGCCCCGCGTAAAGCGCGCCAGAATGGAACTGGCTTTAGCCCCAGAGATAAGATTTCTTTCGTACTTCGAGCGGATACCCTTACCCCAGCGGCTAAAGCCTTGCTGCCTGTGCAGCCTTCAACGCGGGATTGGAAGCCCCGCTCTACCGTGTCTGCCTCAGTGAACTGCTTGACGGCGCGCGCTATCACGGGTTGGGGGTGCATGTCCCCGTATAGTTGCGTTTGTTGGCTCCTTTAGCGAAGAATATGGCGCGGGCATATTGCAGGTTTGAAACTGGAGACAAGAGTATTTGATGCCGAAGTGGACACGAACTCTGATTTGGCTCGCCGTTGCCGGGCTGGGCGCATTCGCACTCGCGACGATTGCGCTGCGGCGGGGCGAATCCATCAACGCTATGTGGCTGGTGCTGGCGGCGTTTTGCAGCTACGCCTTGGGATATCGCTTCTACAGCCGATTTATCGCGCTCAAAGTGATGGGCCTCGACTCGCGCCGTGCCACTCCGGCGGAGCGGCTCGACGATGGCCGCGACTTCATCCCCACCAACAAGTGGGTGGTGTTCGGACATCACTTTGCCGCGATCGCCGGGCCGGGTCCGTTGGTCGGGCCGGTATTGGCCGCGCAGTTCGGCTATCTGCCCGGCACCTTGTGGATCATCATCGGTGCGCTGCTGGGCGGCTGCGTGCAGGATTTTGTGATTCTCGTCTGCTCGGTGCGTCGCGACGGCAAGTCGCTCACCGAGATGGCGCGGCAGGAGGTCGGTAAAACCGGTGGCTTCGTCGCCTACGTCGCCGTCATCAGCATCATCGTAATTCTGCTAGCAGCGGTGGCATTTGTTGTGGTGAATGCGCTGCGCGCGAGTCCGTGGGGCACGTTCACCATTGCCATGACGATTCCTATCGCGCTGCTGATGGGCGTGTATCTGCGGCACGTGCGTCCGGGCAAAGTGCTGGAAACATCCGCAATCGGATTTGCCTTGACCATGCTGGCCATATTTGGCGGGCAGTGGGTATCACAAACGCCGTCGTGGGCAGCGGCGTTTACACTCTCTGGCGCGGCGCTCACTGTGATCATCATCGTGTACGGATTCGCGGCGTCGGCTCTGCCGGTGTGGCTGTTGCTGGCCCCGCGCGATTACCTGAGCACGTTTGTGAAGCTGGGCACGATTGCGTCGCTGGCGCTGGGAATCTTTGCGGTGAGTCCACAGTTGCATATGCCAGCGCTCACGCAATTTATTGACGGAACCGGCCCCGTGTTCGCGGGGAAGATTTTTCCGTTCGCGTTCATCACCATCGCTTGTGGCGCCGTCAGCGGCTTTCACGCGCTCATCTCCAGCGGGACGACGCCGAAGCTCATCATGCGCGAAACCGAAACGCGGCTGGTGGGCTATGGCGCGATGATGGCCGAATCGAGCGTGGCGGTGATGGCGATGATCGCGGCATGCGTGCTCGATCCGGGCGTGTACTTTGCAATCAGCAGTCCGGCGGGGATTGTGGGTGCGGCTCCCGCTGCCGCCGCCGCGACTATCAGCGGCTGGGGTTACGCGGTGACGGCGGATCAGATGGCAGCGCTCGCGTGCGCCGTTGGCGAGACGACGCTCTTCAACCGCACCGGCGGCGCGCCGACGTTTGCCGTGGGGATGGCGCAAATTTTTGCCAGCAGCCTGGGCGGCCAAGCGGTGATGGCGATCTGGTACCACTTCGCCATCATGTTCGAGGCGTTGTTCATCCTCACCGTACTCGACGCAGGCACGCGGGTTGGCCGCTTTATGTTGCAAGATGCGCTCGGCCATTTTTGGAAGCCGCTGGGGCGAACGAGTTGGTATCCCAGCATTCTGCTGACGAGCGGTATGGTCGTTGCGATGTGGGGATATTTCTTGTGGGAGGCGGTCGGCGACCCCTACGGCGGCATCAATTCGTTGTGGCCGTTGTTTGGCATCTCGAATCAGCTGCTGGCCGCGGTGGCGCTGTGCGTGGCCACGACGATCATCGTGAAGTCCGGCCGCGCGCGGCATATGTGGGTCACGCTGGTGCCACTGCTGTGGCTGGTGACGGTCACGTTCACGGCGGCTTTCCAGAAGGTATTTGACGCGAATCCTCGCCTCGGCTTCTGGGCCCATGCCAATCTTTTGCAGGGACAACTTGCCGCCAATCCTGCCCGCACGGAACTCAGCCGCCTCATCTTCAATGATCGGTTGGATGCCGTAGTCACCGCAGTGCTGGTGTCCTTGGTGGCGGTCGTCGTGCTGGAGGCCGCTGCTGTCTGGTGGCGAGTCATCACCGGACGAACGCCAGCGCAGGTGAGGGAAGCGCCGTTTGTGGAATCGCATTACGAAAAGGAGGCGGCATGACGGATGCATCCGTAAGCTTCTGGGCCAAGCTGCGCCGCGGAGTCGAGTTGGTGTATGCCGCGCTCCGCGAAATCTTCGATGAAGCGGCCTACGATCGCTTCCTGTTGCGCCACGAAACGGCGTCCTCGTGCGCTGCTTACGCTGCCTTTCGCCGCGAAACGGAAACTGCCAAGGCACGCCGTCCCCGCTGCTGCTGAGGTAGACTCGGCACTAGGGTAAAAATGTGCAGGTACTTAGCCGAGTTCTAGGAATTGATTGCGGCACCGAGTACACCGGCTTCGGCGTGGTGGACATGCGGGCCGACGATACGCTCGCCTGCCGAGTCTGCGGAGCAATCAAGCTTTCACCCCGGGAGGCCATGGCGACCCGCCTGGACCGCGTGTTTCGGGAACTGGGCAGCCTCATCGCTGAACATAAGCCAGAGGAAGTCGCGATCGAAGAGGTTTTCTACTCCGTCAATGCCAAGTCGGCGCTGAAGTTGGGGCAAGTGCGTGGGGTTGCGATGCTGGCCGCCTCATCGGCAGGCCTGACGGTCGCGGAGTACGCCCCGCTCACCATCAAGTGTGCCGTGGTGGGCTACGGCAAGGCGGAAAAATCGCAGGTGCAGCACATGGTGGCAAGATTGCTTCGGCTAGAAGAAATCCCCGAGCCAGCCGACGCCGCTGATGCCTTGGCCATAGCGATCTGCCATCTGCACACCGCAGCCACCCGGGCTCGCCAAGGGGTAGGAGTTCGTTGAGAGTTTTGCAAAATTGGAAAAACGCTATCTGTGGAACGGCGGCGACGGTGCTTACGTTTGCCGTGGGAGCCGCGTGGGGTCAGGTGCCGACTCCACCTGCTGCGCAAGCCCAGAGCGGGCCACGAATCGTATTTACGCTGGACTTCCCCAGCTCATCGCCGGAGCACTATGTGCTGGAAGTTGCCACCAGCGGCGAAGCGGTTTATCGGTCCATGGGCAAGCTATCTCCAGATGCAGAGGGTGACCCGTTCGAGACTCGATTCATTGTTTCTCCGGCAGTTACGGCTAAGATGTTTCGTCTCGCTGGGCAAGCCAAGCACTTTGAAAAACCGATGGCCTACAACAAGGGCAACCTGGCATTTACCGGCAATAAAACGCTTTCATACCAGGAGGACGGTCGTGTTTCCGCGCAAACCTACAACTACTCCGCGCTGGAGCCAGTGCAGGACCTGACCCGCATCTTACAAAACATGGCACTGACGCTCGAATCTGGCCGCCGCCTTACCTACTATCACAGCTATCAGAAGCTCGCGCTCGACGAGGAAATCCGTAGGTTGGAAGAGATGCTAAAGTCGCAATCAGCCAGTGAGCCAGGGGCGATTGCGCCGATTCTGCGCAGTATTGCCGACGACAAGAGCGTGATCCACATTGTACGGCAGCGCGCGGAGCGGATTTTGGCGATGGCCGGTGCCGCCACGGATCGCTAATCGCTCAGTTGCTGTATAGCCCCACAGCCCGTCCTCCCGACTGCAAACTCGAACAAGTTCCTAGACATAATGCCGACAACTTCGGCGTAGAATTGGGCATCACATCCAACAGACGTCCAATTTCTGTTGGACTGGGGGTAGTTTATGCCAAATAGAAAGCTCTCAAGTGGAGTTTTTCTGGCCGTGGTGATGCTCGCCGGGCTGGGAGCCAGCGCAATCGCGGAGTCGCATGCGCGCATAGTCCGTCTGAGCGACGTGGACGGAAATGTTCAGGTGGATCGGGGCGCCGGCGATGGGTTCGACGCCGCCATCACCAATATGCCAGTGGTCGAGGGTATGCAAATTTGGACGAACAGCGGTTCGCGCGCCGAGGTGGAGTTTGAAAATGGCAGCACCGTGCGGCTGGCCGGTGGCGCGCATCTTTCCTTTTCGCGGCTTTCGCTGGCCGACGATGGCACCAAGGTCACAGAGATGCAGACGGATGGTGGCACCTCCTATTTTGACCTGAAGCCGGGGCGCTATGACGCGTTTACGTTGGACTTTGCCCAGAGCCGGGT
This sequence comes from Terriglobales bacterium, assembly GCA_038229415.1. Lineage (GTDB taxonomy): Bacteria > Acidobacteriota > Terriglobia > Terriglobales > Acidobacteriaceae > JANXUR01. The sequence continues at coordinate 176,422 of JBBROM010000004.1, read as the reverse complement.
CGAGTTGCGGCATTCGGCGTCTTTCCGGCTTGTGATGAGTTCAGGCGAGGCCGAATTGGCTGTAACCCACGGGTCGGTGGAAGTGACCGCGGGGGGCGACTCGCTGGAAGTGTCAAAGAACCACACCGCCAATTTTGATCTGGAAAACAATCAGGCGAAGGTGGAGCACGGTGTGGAACAGAATTCGTTTGATGACTGGAACAGCCAGCAGCGCGACTATCACGACCGCTACCTGCAAGCCTCGTTCAACGGCTCGGGTTATGGATACGGCTCGAGCGATCTTTCTTACTTTGGCAGCTTCGGCGGTGGTGGCTGTGGCAATATGTGGCGTCCGAATGGCGTCGGGCTAGGCTGGAACCCGTTTTCGGACGGTGCGTGGATCTTCTATCCCGGTTTTGGCTTCACTTGGGTTTCTTCAGCACCGTGGGGTTGGCTGCCCTATCGCTATGGCAGTTGGGGCTTCAGCAGCGGATGTGGTTGGGGGTGGTCGCCGGGTGGCTGGAACTCGTGGAACTCCATGCCAACGATGACGTCTCGTCCGGTTATCTTCAAGCCTCCAGTGGCACCAGTCGTGCCAGTGCGGACGGGTGGTGGCGCAGGTTCCGGTGGTGGTGGCGTGGTGATCGTAACTGGCGGCCAAATCCGGAGTAGTGGCCCTGTGGACGTGCGTCGCGGGATTCCGGTTCTTGCGGTGCGGGATGATCGTTGGCAGCGTCCGGTGGCGCGGGTGGATGGAGCTTCGGCGGCGGTCGGGCCACGCTCGGTTGTGCCGACCAAGTCGTCGAGCGGCTTTGGCGGGAACTCCTCGGGATCAACCGCTCCTCGGAGCGGCGCGACTTCGGGTGGCCGCATCAGTGGGCCGGTCAGCTCGCCTTCGATTCAACGAAGCGCGCCCATGCCGTCCTCATCCCCAAGTCCAGCTCCTCGAAGCTCACCCTCGCCTGCTCCTACACGACCCCATTGAGGGTCATTCGGCGCGTCGGCGTCTGAAAGCAGAAAACAGCAAAGGCCGCGTTGAGCGGCCTTTGCTGTTACATCCGCACAAGAAAAGTCCATGTCGTGCCTAAGCCCATCGTGGTACTCTCTCCCATCCCCATTTTCCACAGGAGTGAACCATCATGTCGCACAGGCCGCTCACCATTCTTTGCATGGCTACCTATGAAAAGGGTCAGGAATTCATGCGGGAGTGCAAGCGTCAGGGTTGCGTCGTCCTGCTGATTACGGTGGAGAAGCTTCGCGATGCCGACTGGCCGCATGAAAGTCTCGACGAGATCTTCTACATTCCCAACGCGGTCAAGGTTGAGGACGTAATTCACTCGGTCAGCTATCTGGCGCGGACCCACAAGATAGATCGCATTGTGGCGCTCGATGAATTCGACATGGAGACGGCAGCCGCTTTGCGCGAGCATCTGCGGCTGTCAGGCATGGGCCTGACCACCATTCGCTACTTCCGCGACAAGCTGGCCATGCGCACCCAGGCACACGAGCACGGCGTCCTGGTGCCCCCATTTGTGCGCGTGGTATACCACCCTGATTTGGCAGAGTATATGGAGCGGGTGCCCGGCCCGTGGGTGCTGAAGCCGCGTACCGAAGCGGCCGCTATTGGAATCAAGAAGATCAATCATCCCGACGAGTTATGGCCGACGCTGGAGGAGCTCGGGGATCGCCAGTCATATTTTCTGCTGGAGAAATTCGTGCCGGGCGACGTCTATCACGTGGATGCCGTCGTCTACGGCGGGGAAGTGGTGTTCCACACGGTGAGCAAATATCGCCAGCCACCCATGCGCGTGGCGCACGAGGGCGGAGTGTTCATCACCGGAATGCTAGCGCGCGAAAGTGAAGAAGCCCAGCAGCTTACCGAGGCGAATACCAAGGTGTTAAAGGCCCTTGGCCTGCCGCGAGGCGTTACGCACACGGAATTTATTCGCGCCCACTCGGATGGCCAATTCTACTTTCTGGAATGTGCGGCGCGCGTTGGTGGAGCCTACATCAGCGACATGATTGAGACCGCCACGGGGATCAGCTTGTGGCGCGAATGGGCGAAGATTGAGATTGCAGCGGGCAAGCAACCCTATGAGCTGCCTCCGGTGTCGCCCGACTATGGCGGAATCGTCCTATCGCTCGCCAAGCAGGACGACCCGGACACGTCGGCTTACAACGACCCAGAAGTCGCGGTGCGATTGAAAAAACATCATCACGCGGGTCTGATTCTTCGTTCACCCAGTGCGGATCGGATTCGTGAACTGCAGGAAGCTTACGCGCCACGCTTTGTGCAGGATTTTGTGGCGGTGGAGCCACCTCGGGATCAGGCGCAATAGCCTTGCTGCAGAACTAACCTTATGCCTGGCTACTGTTCGTTTGCAGCGCTCGCCAAAGCGTCGCCATCTGTTGCAGACTCAACGCCTCGGCACGAACGTCCATCCGCAAGCCCGCGACTGAGTATGCTGTCCGCAAACTGTCTGCCTCATGCAGGCCCTTCAAGTTATTCCAAAGCGTTTTGCGTTTCTGCGCGAAGGCGGCGCGCAAAAATCTAAGGAACGGTTGGGGCTCGACGCCTAGCTCCGCAAAGCGCGGTGCAATGGTCAGCCGCAACACACTGGAATGTACCTTGGGCGGCGGCGTGAATGCTTCCGGCGGCAGCGTGAACAGGTTTTCGACCGTCGCGTATAGCTGCACCATCGCAGAGAGTGATCCATATTCCGAGTTCCCCGGCGTCGCTGCGATGCGCTCAGCTACCTCGCGCTGCACCATGATCACGATGTTTTCAAAATGCGGATGAGCCGCCAGCAGGTATAACAGAATATCGGTGGTGATGTAGTAGGGCAGATTGCCCACCACGCGCACTTTGCCGTCCCGCAGTAGCTCGGCGAAGTCCACGTCCAAAATGTCGGACTCGACGATGCGAACGTTCGGCCTGTCTGCAAACCGCCGACGCAGCGCAGGGGCAAGTTCGCGGTCAATCTCCACGGCGATCAACTGCTGTGTGCGCGGCGCTAACAAGTCTGTGATTGCGCCTTCGCCGGGGCCGATCTCCAGCACCGTGCATTCGCTGAGGTTGCCCAGAGCGTCCACAATGGCGCGCGCTGCTGCTGGATCGGCGAGAAAATTCTGACCGAGTTTGGGGCGGACGCGTGTCTGGGGGAACTTCGCCAATATGAGTCCTGATTGAACGGAACTTTAACTCCACGTTGATTCTCTCAAACGCAGTCGGTACACTGCCATCCTAATGATTACAGCGAAAAATTTCGCACTGGAGCACCCATGCATATCGCGTTTGTAGGGTCGGAGTGCGTTCCCTACTCCAAGACAGGTGGATTGGCCGATGTAGTGGGCGCTTTGCCCAAGGCGCTGGCGTCACTTGGCCATCAGGTGAGCGTGTTTGTGCCACGCTACCAGAATAAGCCGGACAACCCACCGCTGGTGTTGCGCAGCGTAAGCATTCCCTATGCCACTGGCTTGCGGTTCTGCTCCATCCGCGGCGGCGAAACGCATGACGGCGTGACCCACTATTTCGTGGACTACCCGCCTTTTTTTCTGCGCGACGGCATCTATGGTGACCGCAACGGCGACTTTCCGGACAATGCTGATCGGTTCGCCATGTTGTGCCGCGCCGCGATTGAGGCATGCAAGGTGCTGGGCATTCCGCAGATCTTCCACTGCCACGATTGGCAAACCGGCCTGATCCCCGTGATGTTGAAAACGGTGTACGCCGAGGACTGGAGCCTGCGCGATGTTGCCACCATGTTTACCATCCACAACATTGGTTATCAGGGCGTGTTCCCCAAAGGCGTGATGCGCCAGAACATGCTGCCGGAAAGCCTGCTCGATTTTGGACGCATGGAGTATTACGGTAATCCCAACTTCCTGAAGGGAGGCATCATCTACTCCGACCTGATCACTACCGTCAGCCGCAAGTATGCGCAGGAGATTCAGACCGAAGAGTACGGCTTCGAGCTGGACGGGTTGTTGCGCCTTCGTTATGACCGGGTGTGGGGCATCCTGAATGGCGTGGATTACGACGAGTGGAATCCGGAGACGGACAAGTATTTGGCCGCGCCGTTTTCCGCCGACGATCTGGAAGGGAAGAAGGCCTGCCGCGCTGACCTGCTGCGCACCTTCGGACTGAATGAAGCTGACCAGCGGCCCATCATCGGGATTGTGGCACGCTTTGCGGCCCAGAAGGGTTTTGATCTCGTGCTGGAGGCAGCCGAGGAGCTGATGGGCGAAGACTTCATACTGACTGTGCTGGGCACGGGCGAACGCCGTTACGAAGATATGTTCCGGCGCTGGCAGGCTGTTGCGCCTGAGCGGGTCGGTGTACGCATCGCCTACGATAATGGCATCGCGCACAAGATCGAGGCGGGGGCCGATATGTTTCTGATGCCATCTCGATATGAACCCTGCGGCCTGAACCAGATTTATAGCCTGCGCTATGGCACGGTGCCGATCGTCCGCGCCACTGGAGGCCTCGACGACACCGTGCAGCATTGGAACAGCGAGACTCGCGAAGGCACAGGCTTCAAGTTCTACGACTACACCGCAGCGGGGCTGATCGGCGTCATCCGCGAAGCGATGATAAAGTTTGACGACAAAGCCAGTTGGAAAGCGCTGATGAAGAATGGCATGGAGCAGGATTTCTCCTGGTTGCCCTCGGCGCGCGAATATGTGCGGGCGTACGAGCGGGCGCAAGAACTGCATGCGTAGTCACTAAGGGAGATGCGTTGATGGAGTGGCTTTGGCTCTTTCTTCTCTTGATGTCTCTGTTTTTTCTTTTGAAGATTTGTATCTGTTGCCCGGACAGATGGACATTGGGTGGTTTCAGTTAACAGCCATTCTGGTCGTGATAGTCAGTCTGTTTGGATGGCTTACCGAGAGGGCGTTTCGCAAATCGCCAGCGACGACCGAGTGGGAGCGCTTTCTAAGAACTGGCCCGTGGCGCTGGTCGCTGATAGCGATACCCGTTTTGCTATTGTTTCGACTGATTGAACTCCTGATTCAGTGGGCGAACCATCGGCCTTGATGCGGCCCGATAATAACTCCCCGGATTTCGCTTTTCATTCCCCACCTCGCCACTTTCATGTCATGCTGTAACTGGCCATGCCTGCGCTCCCTAGAATCGTCTTCCACGTGGATATGGACGCCTTCTTCGTCTCCGTCGAAGAGCTGTTTGACCCATCACTAAAGGGCAAGCCAGTGGTCGTCGGCGGCAATCGCGACGAGCGCGGTGTGGTGTCGGCAGCCAGTTACGCGGCGCGCAAGTTCGGAGTGCACTCCGCCATGCCGCTGCGGACAGCGGCCAAGCTTTGTCCGCAGGCAATTTTTGTGCCAGGCCATCGCGAGCGTTACATGGAGTGTTCACAGCAGGTGCGCGCCGTGCTCAACGGATTCTCCCCCAAGGTGGAAATGGCTTCGATTGACGAAGCCTACGTGGACATGACGGGCACCGAGCGCCTGTGGGGGCCAGCCATGGCGTCGGCGGATGCCTTGCATAAGGAGATGAAGCGTGCCACCGGCCTGAACTGCTCGGTCGGCATTGGCAGTTCGCGGCTCATCGCCAAAGTGGCCAGCGGCAAGGCCAAGCCCAACGGCATCCTGATGGTGCCCTTGGGCTCGGAGGCGGCGTTCCTCGCCCCTCTTGATGTCGGTGAGATCCCCGGCGTGGGCAAGGTGATGCAGAAAGAACTGGCAGGTATAGGCATACGCATTGTTTCCGACGCGGCCAACGTTGACTTGCGAGTGCTGGAGGCACGTTTCGGCCAGTTCGGGCTCGCGCTTGCTGGCAAGGCTCGCGGGGAAGATGCCGGAGCATGGTTCAGCGCGGCCATTGGCGAAGGTGCAGGCGTGAAGTCCATTAGTCACGAGCACACCTACATGGTGGACAGCGCCGACGCGGTGACGCTGGAAACAACACTAATGCGTTTGAGCGAGATGGTGGGTCGTCGCCTGCGAGAGCAGGGATACCAGGCGCGGACGTTGCAGCTCAAGCTGCGCTACTCGGACTTCACTACGATCACGCGGGCGTTAACCCCGCCGCAGTCAACGCAACTCGACAACGAAATCTACGTGGTGATTCGTCAGCTATTCCGCAAGAACTGGAATAAAGGCCGCGCGGTGCGGCTGCTGGGAGTGTGCTCGTCAGGCTTAGTTAGTGTGAACGAAGCCGACTTAGCAGAAGGCGATTTACTCCAGGTTGAGGTTGTGGAAATGCGAAGCAAACAAGTGAGCTTATTCGATGAACCTGACGACGTGCTAGAAAAACCTGATGCAACTTCGCAGCCTACAACCCAGCACGAACGTTGGCGCAGCGCTCTGCTGGCTGCTGACAAGATGCGTGACAAGTTTGGCGATAGCGCCATAGGCCTTGCAGGCGGCATGAAGGGCGCATTTCGCGAGAAGACGCACGAAAATCCGGTTGAACTGCGCAAGGAAAAACGAGAGGAAAGTCTGTGAGTCAGCTAGTTTCGGACAGCAATGTCATCAAGGCGCGCAGCACTGGTTTCCCTCGCAAAGAGCGGGTTACTTACACGGGACGCAATCTCCCTCATCGTCATGGCGGCGGTATTGGGAGCCGTTGTTTGGCTTGCTTGGGATTCTTCCCGGCCCGGAGATCAGGCACTCCTATAAGTCTTCTTGAATCCATAGAACACCGGTACTCCCGCCAGAATCACCGCCACGCCAATTGACGAGTAAGCCAGGTTATCCGTGAAAGTGTAATACAGCAGCACCGCCGATGCTGCCACGAACAGCGCGGGAACGGCCGGATACCCCCACATCTTGTAGGGTCGCAGTGCAGCATCAATTTTCTTGCGGAAGATGAAAACCGTACTCGCAGTGATCATGTAGAAAAGCCATTCGGAAAAGATCGCGAGCGAGAAGAAGGCCTTAAAGCTGCCACCGCCAAGCAGCAACAGCGTAGCCAGGAGTGCCTGAATACCAATCGAAACCGACGGCGTGTGGAAGCGAGGATGAATCTCTGCCGCAGCGCGGAAGAAGTATCCATCCCGCGCTGCGGCGAAGGGAACACGCGCTCCACTCAGAATAGTTCCGTTTAGGGTGACGATCATGGAAAGCGCGATGCCAGCCGAGACGAACGCGGCGCCAGCTGCTCCCCATGTAAGTGTGAGTGCGTCCGAGGCGGGACGTTGCGCCGCCGCGACCGCTGCTGCGGGTAGCACATACTGCACTGCCGCATTCACCAGCATATAGAGCAGAGCACAAGCGCCCACGCCTGCCACCAGTGCAATCGGCAAGTTACGCTCGGGCTTGCGAATCTCTCCAGCAAGCATGTTCAAGTTGTTCCAGCCGTCGTAGGCCCAGAGTGCCGCCACCAGCGCAGCCATGAACCCGGCGAAGCCACCTTTCGCACCTACAAATTCTGTGGCAAAGTTACTCCAGCTACCGTGTGCATAAGTGAATCCTGCGAAAACTATGCCGAAGATCATCAGCACCTTGAGCCAGGTAAAGATGAGTTGAAACTCACCCGCTTTCTTTACGCCGAGATAGTTAAGCAGCGAAATTAGCAGTGTGGCGGAAATCGCTAGTAATGTCCCCCAAGTAATCGTGAACGGAAAGGTTAGTGCAGGCGATACTAACCCACTAAATGCCCCAAACGTGCCTAGAATGCGCACTAATCCCGCAGTAATCGTCGCGATAGATGCTGGCTTCGAGATCAGGAAGGTCGTCCACGCATAGAGAAACCCCATGAGAGGACCATATCCGTCGCGTACATAAATGTATTCACCGCCAGCCGCAGGCTTCATCGCGCCTAGCTCGGCGTAAGTCATCGCACCGAAAAAGCTCAGCACGCCGCCGACGATCCACACTAAATACACCATGCGCGCGGTACCGACGTCCTGCATCATCTCGGCGGGCACTAGAAATATGCCGCTGCCGATGATGGTGCCGACGACAATCGCCGTGGCATGGCTTACCGTAAGGTCGCGTGCGAGTTCCGGGCGGGTTGTAAAGCTTGAAGCCATTTAGCTTTGTGCCTTTCGGGCATCTTGTGCAGGAGTCAGCATTACACTGCTAGCATATCCCACAACGAAGGTAATGGTTGCGCCGATGGCGACGAACCACGTCCACGGTGCAAGATTCCACCATGCAATGATCGAAATGCACACGAAGCCGACTACCATGCCCGCAATCGCACCGGTTTCATTGGCGCGCCGCGTCAGCACGCCTAGTAAAAACACGCCCAGCAGCGCGCCATAGGTAATCGAGGCGATACGAAGTCCAGCCTCCAGCACCACGCCCACCGAGCGCATGGCGAGCATCGCAAGCCCCGCCAAAACCAGGGCCCACAATAGCGTGGCGATGCGCGAAATTTTCATTCCGTCGGCTTCGCGCTCAGGTCGCCAACGCAGATAAAAATCCATCACTGAGCTGGAAGAAAGCGAATTCAAAGCTGCACTCAGGTTCGACATCGCCGCTGCCAGAATCGCCGCGATCAGCAGGCCAGAGATACCGTGCGGCATCTCCGTCACCACAAAGTGGGGAAAGATTGCATCCGGCTTCGGCGTAGGGCTCACGCCATGATAGAAGGCCCATAGAAAGATGCCGACAAACAGAAATAGAGAGAATTGCACCAAGATCGCCACTCCGCTCGAAAGCAGCGCGGTCTGTGCCTGGCGTTGGTTCTTGGCCGCAAGCAGGCGCTGCACGATCAGTTGGTCAATGCCATGGCTAGCTGTAGTGAGGAATGCACCGCCAATCACGCCCGCCCAAATGGTGTAAGGCTTCCATAGGTCAGTGGAAAAGTCGAATACTTGCAACTTGCCCGCATGGGCCGCTAGATCATGCACCGCTGCGATGCCTCCAGGAATGTGCTGCGTAAGCACCGCGAGTCCGATGAGGGTTCCGCCTACATAGATCGCCAGCTGCACTACATCAGTCCAAATCACGGCGGCTAGTCCGCCTTCGAAGGTGTAGATCACCGTGAGCATGGTAATGATGGCGATCGAGGCTACTTGACCAGTGCCGAACGCGATGCCGACTACGATGGAAATGGCATACACGCGCACTCCCTCGGCTGCTGCCCGCGTCAGCAGAAAAATACCTGCGCTAATGGTGCGCAGACGCGGCCCAAAGCGGCGGCCCATTAGTTCGTACGCAGTAAACAGCTTGCCGCGAAAATAATGTGGCAGCAGCACGAAACTGATCAACACGCGGCCAATGATATAGCCGAACACGACCTGTAGAAAAGTTAGATTCGAGCCAAATGCAATGCCGGGCACTGAGATGATGGTCAGAGTGCTGGTCTCGGCCGCGACAATGCTGAGTGCCAGCGCCCACCACGGAATGTTGTTGTCGGCCAGAAAATAATCGCGTAACGAATGCTGCTTGCGGCGAAAGCGCAGGCCAAACAGTGTTACGCCGATCAGGTACACCGTGATGATCCCAAGATCAAGCCAGTTCAGTTGCATCTCTTCCTTTATGTTCCGCAAGTGTGCGAATTGCAGATGTAAAACACGAATCGTCATTGTAATTGTGATAGAACTTCTGCGTGGCATACTTTGCAGGAATTGACGGCGGCGGCACCAAGACTGAGTGTATCGTCGGCGATGCCGAGCGCGAGCTGGGCCGGGGGCGTGGCGGCAGCAGCAACCTGCACCGCGTGGATGAAGCTGGTGCGCGAGAATCGCTACGATTGGCGATTGCAGGTGCGTGTGAGCAGGCTGGAATTGCACCGGAACAAATTGAGGCAGTCTGCCTTGGTGCCGCCGGGGCTGCGCGCGAATCCGTGCTGATTCCGCTGCGGCAAATGCTGGCGGAGTTGTTGCACGCCTGCAACCCCGAGCGAACTCGCGTGATGGGCGATCACGAACTGGCACTGTTCACAGCGTTTGGCGAGGGGCCGGGCGTCGTCGTGATAGCGGGCACAGGCTCGATGGTGATGGCGCGCGATGAAGGCGGTCGCACCGCGCGCGCAGGAGGCTGGGGGTGGGCTGTTTCCGACGAGGGCTCCGGCCACTGGATTGGCCGCACCGCAGTGCGGGCGGCGTTGCGCGACGTGGACCGCGGCCGACCCGATACCTTGCTAGGCATGATCTTGAATCAGTGGCATTTGCCCGATGTGGACGCACTGGTCAAGGAGACCAACCACATTCCGCCCGCCAACTTCGCCCAGCTATTTCCGCTAGTGGAAGAGGCCGCGCAGAAGGGCGATGGACTGGCGATCTCGATTCTGCGGCGCGCGGGCGGAGAACTCGTGCAACTGGCCAACATCGCCATGCGCAAGCTGTGGCCGCCAGAGGCAGTCGTTCGCGTGGCGACCGTAGGCGGCGTCTTCGCCCACTCGCAAGAGGTGCGCGAAACCTTCGAGCACTCTCTGCGAGTGGTGAATCCCAACGTGATTGTTAACGCAGTGCCCGTTGATGCGGCTCATGGTGCGCTGGCTCTGGCGCGGCAGCTCTAGCGTCATTGTGCAAGCTCTACTGCCAGGCCCCCAGAATGGCGCCCATAGTCACAAAGCAAACGAGTTGATATCCCGTATTGATGAAGAACAGCTTCAGCGGCTTACCCCCGAAGGCGGTGTCTGTCAGCTGCACCGTTGCCACGAAAGCGAACCAGATGAACAAGCCCACGTGGAAGCCCATGAATGCGCTTTGGTCATGCAGGTGGCCCCAGATCAAGTGCCCCAGCCCGAGCGCTGAGATCAAGGACGCCACCATCGCCAAAGCATAGAGCGGGCCCGATTTTTTCCTCATCGCATCCATCGCAGCCTTGTCATTAAAGTCGTAGCCCATCGCTGCACACCAAGGGCGGGCGAAAAGCATCGGTGAATACCAGATAAATCCGAGTACCATGGTGGCCAGTGCTGCCACTAAAATGGCGAATACATTTACACCTAAAATGTGCATTGCAACTTTCTCCTGGGTGTCCCCTCTAATAGACAGGTGCGGGGAGGGATTTGGGGAAGCGCTGTTACACTAAACCCGCCCGCCGTGGAATGCAAAGAAAATATTCGGATTGTTAGTGATTGTTGAGAAAAAGTGAGGTCTGAGATGACGACGGAACAGACGAAGCTAGAAAATGCAACATTTGGTGCCGGATGCTTCTGGGGAGTCGAAGCGACCTTTCGCGCCACCAAAGGCGTGACGGCGACGCGCGTGGGCTACGCCGGCGGACACACCGTCAACCCGACGTATCACGAGGTTTGCAACGGCAACACTGGCCACGCCGAAGTGGTGGAGGTGACGTTCGATCCGGCGCAGGTCTCTTACGCCGCGCTGCTGGATATCTTCTGGGCGAATCACGACCCGACGCAGGTCAATCGTCAAGGCCCCGACTGGGGCACGCAGTACCGCACGGTGATCTTCTATCATTCGCCGGAGCAGGAAGCGGCTGCGCAAGCCTCGAAAGCTGCGCTCGACAACTCAGGCAAGTTCCGCAAGCCGATCGCGACGCTGATCGAACCAGCCCCAGCCTTCTACGAGGCCGAGGACTATCACCAGCAGTATCTGCAAAAGCGCGGGCTGGCTAGCTGCCATATTTGAGCTTAGGATCAGGCACTTTGCTAACGGATCAGTCTTGGCAGGTTGCGGGCTCCGTGCATCACGCTCAGGATACGCAGGGGCCGCGCCGCTCCGTCGTAGGCTACGACATAATTGCCGAAGGGCCAGAAGCGGATTGAGCGGGGCGTTATTTCCGGACGAAGCCGTCCGGTCAGGGGCCAATCCGCCAAATGCTGAAACGCCGCTTGAAGTTGGAGCATTAACCGGTCGGCAGCTGCCTCGTTATCCTTGGCGATGTAGGAGCGGATGGATCGAAGATTTCGCAGGGCTCTTGGCGAGACCGCGTAGGGATTCATTCAGCTTGGCCGACGGCGGGAGATTTCACCATCGCAAGCCACTGGTCTCCCGGGATGCCGAGACCCGCATCCATCTCCGCTTCCGCTGCTTCCAGTTCGGCCCGAACTTCCGCCAGATCGCGCTCGTGTTCTTCGTCGCGTTCGGTGAGCAGATGCAGGGCGTCAGTCAATACGGCCGTGACGGAAGCGTATCGTCCACTGCTGATCTTTTCGGCGACGAGCTGTTCGAGTTCAGGAGCGAGCGTGACGGTCATGGGAAACCCCTCCTTTCAAGGATATCAAGAAGCCATGCAGCTCGCTCCGCGAAATGAATCGCGTGGGGCGGGCACAAGATTCCTGTAAAGTGGGAACATGGGAAGCAAGCGAGAGAGACCCATTTCGGTTTGCACTATATGCGGGCGTGTTGGCTATTCAATCCACTTGATAAACGAGCGCTGCGGTAATCGGTTCGACGGAAAGAGATGCCGCGGCGTTCACAGTAGCGCCCTGCAACTTTCAGATTGGATCGAATGCCCGTCCTGCGAGAGTAGTGGTGAGGGTACTCAGACAACATGCCTCAGATGCAGCGGCTCGGGATGGCTATTTGTGCGTGACGGGCGAAACTAGAGCACTCCGGTGCGAAGGCGACCTAGCGCTTGTTCCTTCGTCCGATGTAGGAAGGTGCTTCAACAAGACAGCAAGCATGATATCGGCGCAAGCGTCGACGTAAGTTTTGTGCCCGCTGCTTTTTATCTCAAGGTCGTGGACTTTTGCCAGTAGCACGCCTTTTTGTCTTGACGTGATTGTGAAAGCAATCGATACGGAATTGCTTTGGTTCAGGGAAAGAATGCCAAATGTACTCATCCTTGTGCCTGCAAGGGTTAGCGCCATTGCGTCACCCTGAATGCTCTTGGATTCGTCCAGCGTCTTAGCAATCGCGACGGCGTCGATGTCATCCGGCACCTTTGCTTTGTCGACAGATTCCATGACTCCAATCAATCTTGAGTTGACCACTTTTGATGAGTCAATTGCCCCCAAGATAGCCTTGGCGCTGTTGCGAATCGTTTCATCACCGCTGTCTTTGAATGGAGTCAGTATTTCTGCCGCACAATCATAGTCGTCTGACATCGCCTGAACGGCACCGTAGAAATTGATTGCTTTGCGCATTCGTTTAGGGCCTAATTCTGATGGGATTGGACTTATTTTGCTGGATTCAATGAGTGCACTTCGAATCCAGCGAAGAGCTTTAAGTTCGGCCTGAATATATTCATAGGAACTGCTCACATCTTTCGGTGAGACTGGGACGCACGGCTGGGCTGTCGAACTTGGCATTACGGCAAGGAACCAAAGCAGAAAACAGATCGATTTCATGGTGGTAGGGTAGCATCAAGTCCTAGGTGCGGCTAGATTTATCCGCGGGAATCGCGAATTAATCTTGCCCGCAACGCCGCCGCCTGTTTCTTCGTCACCACCGCCTCCAGCGCTGTCGCATCCGCCTTCTTCACCGCTTCCACGCTGCCGAAGTGTTGCAGCAGTCTCCGCATTGTCGCGGGGCCAATGCCAGGGATGTCGAGTAACTCGCTTTTGCGGTCTCGTAGCTGGCGGCGCTTGCGATGGAAGGTTACGGCGAAGCGGTGGGCCTCGTCGCGAATCATCTGCACCACGTGCAGTACGGGCGAATGATGGTCGAGTACGACCGGCTCATCCTCCTGCCCGTAGACGTAGATGATCTCTTCACGTTTAGCAATGGACGCGAGCGGCTGATTGATAATGCCGATTGCCTCCAATGCCTGCGCAGCGGCGTGTAACTGCCCGATGCCGCCGTCAATCAGGATCAGGCTCGGCATAGTCGAGGGCTCCTTGGCCTTGTGCGCAGCTGGAGCTCCGCTTGGCGACGCTTCCTCAACCGGATTTGCATCGTCAATCTTGTGCTCCTCCGCTGCAATTGTCACCAACTCATCGGGATTAGCCTCGCCAATCATTCCACTTAGCCGCGAGTATCTTCGCCCCACTACCTCGCGCATCGAGGCGAAGTCGTCCACGCCCTTGACCGTCTTGATGATGAACTTTCGATAAGCCGACTTCTTCATCGCGCCGTTTTCCCACACCACCATGGAAGCGACCGTCTCGGCACCTTGGATGTGCGAGATGTCGAAGCACTCGATGCGCTTGGGCGGCTCCGGCAGGTTAAGGGCATCCTGCAGCGCCTCCTGCATAGCCTTCGCCGAGGGCTTGCGCGTGCGAAAGCGCTGATCGAAACTTTGCTTGGCGTTGTTGGCAGCCAGGTCGAGCAGGGCGCGCTTGTCGCCACGCTGCGGCACGGTAATCTGCACGTGCGCACGTCCTCCTACTGCGGCAATCTTTGCGGTCAACGCTTCTTCCAGCGGTTCGCGATCATCGAAGTCCACTGGAACGTAAATGGTGCGCGGTACATAGTGCGAATCGAGATAGAGTTGGGCCAGTAGAGAAGCGAAGAAGGCGCTCGGGGAGAAGGTGCCAGTTACCGGTTGCTGGTTGCCAGCAGAAGGCGAATCGTCGCCGCTGCGAAATGCAGATCCCTCTCCCGCTTGGGCGGGATCGGGATTACCAGCCTGCTCGGAAAACTCCGCCACATCCGGCAAGTCGTCCCAAAAAAACTCGCGCCGATCCATGATTCGTCCACTGCGCAGATGAAACAGATTCACCGCCAGCATTCCATTTTCGCAGTGATAGCCGAACACATCCGCGTCATCGCCTTCGGCTTGCGCGATGCGCTGCGTCTCCTGTAGTTGCTCCACGGTGCTGATCAAGTCGCGATAGCGGGCGGCGCGCTCGTATTCCTCGGCTTCAGCAGCATCCGCCATGCGCTGGCGCAAGTTCCGCATCAGGTCGGTCTGCCGCCCTTCCAGAAATAACTTCACATCGTTCACGGCCTCGGCGTAAATCGCTGGAGTCGTCAAATCCTTCACGCAGGGGCCGAGGCAGCGCTTGATGTGAAACTGCAAACAGGGCCGGGGATGGAACCGCGTCAAATCCACCTTGCACGACGGCACCAGAAAGTGGCGATGGATGAGATCAGTGATTCGATAGGCGATGCGCGCTGGAAAATATGGGCCGTAGTAGCCAGCACCGTCCTTGCGAATGCGCCGGGTGACGTAGACGCGGGGAAAGCGCTCGGCGAGCGTGAGTTTTACATACGGATACGTCTTATCGTCGCGCAGCAGAATGTTGAAGCGCGGCTGCTTATCTTTGATGAGGTTGTTTTCCAGCGCCAGCGCCTCGGCGTTATTGGCGACGACGATGTACTCAACGTCCACCGCCTCGCGGACGAGCGATCCCGTCTTCGCGTCCGTCCAGCGGCCCTCGTGGAAGTAGGATCCAACACGCGAGCGCAGGTTCTTCGCTTTGCCGACGTAAATCACCGCGCCTTCCGCGTTCTTGTACAGGTACACGCCCGGCGATTGCGGTAACGATCGAATTTTCTGGGGAAGATCCATCGGGAAAAATGCAGGTGTCTATAACACTGAGGCTATAAAAATTTAAGCACTGAGGCTGTAAAAATTTTACTCTGAATGTGGGGAATGCCTTGTTCCGAAAAGTTCGCCGCAAGTGTTCGCAATAGCCGTCGTGCAAATATAATGAAATCAGCAAGTTGCAATTTGTAGTTTCTGCCGCGTTTGGCACTTCAGATGCTTACTGATGAATAGATGAGGCTCGCAAACGCTCACTTCCGTCTCCATAACGAGGTTTTTATGCCAAAGTTCGTTTTCTTAGCGATTCTTAGCGCCGTCGCGATCCTCTCCGCTTGCTCCACCAAAAATTATGTTCGCCAGCAGACCCAGCCTGTCGCCAACAAGGTTAACGAGTTGGATGACATGACTGCTAAGAACACACACGGCATCAAGGACGTGGATCAGCGAACGCAGGCTGGCATTCAGGGCGTGCAGCAACAGGTGACGGCTGCTGACCAGAAGGCGGCCGCGGCAGCACAGCAGTCTGACGCCGCGCAATCGCAGGCAACCGGAGCCATCAACCGCGCCAGCTCGCTGGAGTCGCAGGTGGCCAACCTCGACAACTTTCAACTGGTGACCTCCGCCACGGTGAATTTCGGCTTTAACAAAGATGTGCTCACGCCCGAGGCCGAAGCATCGCTCGATCAACTGGCGGCGCAGGCGGCAAGCGCCAAGCACTACATCGTTTCCGTGGAAGGCGGCGCCGACGCTATCGGTGGCTCCGACTACAACTACGCGCTTAGCCAGCGTCGCGCCAACGCCGTGATTCAGTATCTCGCAGGCGTCAAGGGTGTTCCGCCGCACAAGTTTTATGTGATCGGCATGGGCAAGGACAAGCCCGTTGCCTCTAACACCACTGACGCAGGCCGCGCCCAGAATCGTCGCGTGGAAGTGAAACTGCTGAGCAGCGCGATGGAGCCGGTTTCGGCTAGCGCAGCAGGTCCTCTCAAATAGTCGGCAGCTTTGGTTCTGACGATGCCGCTCGCCAAAATTGGTGGGCGGCATTCAATTTTTCATCCTGATTTTGCAGTCCTGTAGCCACCAGGTGCATCCAATGAGAGATGCTGCTTCCGGCGTACAATAAGAGCATGTTTTTGAGGAAACCTTCGCGCATAATTCTTATGGCTACGGTTCTTGGCCTAAGCCAGAATCTGTGGGCGCAGCAGAATACGCAGCAGCCTCCGGTGCCCAAGAGCGGTCCGGTACCTCGCACGCAAAGCGACGATAGCGACACGAAAAATGACGCCCCAGACGGCAAGCAAGAGAGTAAAGCCGACAGCTCGGGGAATTCCCCCAGTTCGTCCAACTCAAACGCAAAGTCAAACAGCGATACGCCAGATGACGAAGCCGCCGCACCTCCACCCAGCGCCAATGAAAGCTCCAGCAAGGAATCGCGCGGCGACTCCGCACCACCTCCCGACGACAAGAGAAAACACCCCGATAGCGCGGCTGCGATTCAGGAAGCGGAAGGCAGTGAATCCGGGGATTCTGACACCGGGGCTACGACGAAGGATGTCACGAAAGACGCCGCAAAAGACAAACAATCTGCTGCCGACAACACTGCCGACGACGTGCAGGAGTTCCATCCCTGGGATCCGCACCGGGCACTAAAGAATATCGAGGTCGGGGACTACTACTTCAAGCGCAAGAACTTTGCAGGGGCGGAAGGCCGTTATCGCGAAGCGTTGCTTTACAAGCCCGGGGACGCGATTGCCACATTTCAGCTTGCCGAATGTTTGGACAAGACTGGCCGGGGTGCTGAGGCCAAGCAGTTCTATGCGTCTTATCTGCACATTCTGCCCAGTGGCCCCTCCGCCGAAGAGGCGAAGCAGGCGCTTGCCCGGTTGGGTGGGGTGGAACCAGCTCCGAATACAGCCAGCAAGAGTGCTAAGAATCCCAAGTAGTTTGAATAAGCCATGAGCAATCAGATTCAACGAATTCGGGAGACCGTCGCGAAAGCCACCGAGGGCATGACGGAGTTGCAGCTTGCCTTCCGTCCAGACGTGACTAAGTGGTCTTCGTGCGAGATTCTTGAGCACCTGATGCTTACTTACACAGGCACGGTGAAAGGCATGCAACGTTGCTTGGAGCAGAATGCGCCGATCATCACTCGCCAGTCTCTCAAGCAGCGAATCCTCACACACTTGATCAGTCGCTTAGGCTACTTTCCCGAGGGACGCCAGTCTCCCAAGCACGTTGAGCCAAAGGGAACACCCGTCGAGGAAGTGTTGCCTAAACTGTATGCCAGTCTGGATGCTCTTGATGTCGCGATTGACGCTGCCCAGCAACGTTTCGGGCCGGGCAAGGTGCTGGATCATCCGTTATTAGGCGCAATGACTCCCGATCAGTGGCGAGGCTTTCACGCCTCGCACGCCTGCCATCACATGAAGCAGATTATCGCGATTCGTGCCCAGTTGCGGTAAGGAATTTTCCGCCCTAGTAATTTCCGCTTGCAAAAAATGCCGTTAGCAGTGCTGCCCCACCAAGAAAAACGCCAAACGGCAGAGGATAGCTGCGCATCATAATCTGCGCCGAGACCCAGGCACGCCGCATCGCCGTAGGTAAGGGTTCGCGGTGCTTGCGTAGACGGCGCAGTGTGCGCTTCACCCACACCACCAGCGTCACCAGCAATCCCCCGAATCCGCCTGCTAGCGATGCGAATAGCAACGTCATCAGTGTGAGCCGCAAGCCCAGAAACACCCCAATCATGGCGATCAGCTTCACGTCGCCCAAGCCGAGTCCTTCCACGCCCCTCAGCTTCAGATAAAGCCAGCGCGTTCCATACAGAAAGCCCGCTGCCAGTGCGGCTGCGGCGAGTCCGTCGGCGAGCGAAAAGAACCGCTCAGCGAGGTTATCCGCAACCGGCAACGTAATTAACGAAGGTAGCAACAGACTGCCGAGGTCACGGATCGGCACCAGCAAACTGAACACCACGCCCAGCATAATTCCGGGCAGCGTCATCGCGTCTGGTAGCAATCGCGTCTCAGCGTCGGTAAAGATCAGCCCGAGTAGAAGCCAACCGAATACAGCTAGTTTGAGCGTGGGTAGGGTGATCCCGTGGAGTGCCACACAAAGTACGAAGATCACCGCAGTAAGCACTTCCACGGCTGCGTAGCGAAACGAGATGGCCGTGCCACAGTCCCGGCAACGCCCCCGCAGCAGCAGCCAACTGAACACGGGGATGTTGTCAAACCAGCGAATGGAATGCCCGCACACGGGGCACGCGCTGCCCGGTCGAACCACAGACAGCCCCAGCGGCAAGCGGTGAATGCAGACGTTAAGAAAGCTGCCGAAAATCAAGCCCAGCAAAGCGACGAGCGTGTAAGTAAGCGAGTTCGGATGGGCAAGAATTTCCATGGATAGTGGTCGCGAGAATTATAGGACTTCCATGCGGCTAACGGCACAGCCCACCGTCTTTCGTGCGTCTAGCGCCTTTTACGGTGCGAAAAATTCTCGCTCGGCGGCGGAAACGAAAATTGCAGGATCGCACCCTGAAGCGTGGCCAGGCGAACGTCTTTAGGAGTCACCAACCTGCACCCTGTATAAACCGTCATGCACTTTCGGTGGATGAGGCGTGGTTCACCCGGATGGGTATGCCATTCGCCATCGGGGTCCTGCCGACGAATCGGAACCACATAGCGTGCAGGCTCGGGCTCGGCGATGCGCCATTCGTACAGCTCAGCCTCCAGCGATTCGCTCACTGCCTCATCCGCGGACAAAGAGAGTACCCAATCTCCGAGTGGCGGAATAAAGTTCGCGAGGGAATCGCCGAAGCTAAGGGCGGGCATGGGCATCACCCGAGCTCCATACTGTCGTGCAATTTGAACCGTTCCGTCGGTGGAGCCAGAGTCAACCACGATGACGTAATCGCACGAACGCAGAGTCTCTAGCGCTCGACCGATGTGCTGAGCGTCGCAGTGCGTGAGCAGTATGGCGCAGATGCCGGGCATAGGTGACTCACGAGCATATCAAGGTTGTCGGTAGCTGCGAAGAGTGTATTTGTCAAAGGTCGGATCGAGAGCTTTACCCCGGAAAGTCCCTCAGCCGATCCATGAATGACTCCGGCTTAGAGAATATGATAACTTCACCCGGTTGTGCTTGAATCTTGGCGCTGACCTTCTTGTTGCAGCCATTTTTCGCAAGTATTCCGATGGACAATACATCCTGAAGTTTATAGACGTGAGGCGAACACTGGGTTGAAAACCCGCCTGATTCAGAGACATAAATCCTCGGGGGTAGGTGCCCAAGCAAATCAACTTGAGCTTTTCCGTTTGACCCTGTTTTGGCGTCAAAGTTCATAAACGACGGATGGGGCGTGGGAGTCTGGGTGCGCGGATCAGGGATACTTATACGAACGTTTCTACCAGAGATTGGCAGCCCTGATCGCGCATCCAAGACGACAACGGTAATGATTTGTGCGCTTATTGTAGAGGTTGCCAGCACCAAGAGCGCCGCCCACAAGAGACAATGCTTCTGTCCAACATGAGCGGCGCTCAATCCAAACCTCCAACGATTGAATATCCGCAAGCCAACCTTACTGCACCTTCGGCCGGTCGGCATTCTTGTCAGGCGCCGGAAGCACCGTCAGCGGAGCCACCAACTGGAAGCTTAACTGCGTTTCCGCACCAAGCTTGATCTGTTGACCCTTACCGATCGCGGAAACACCCGTTCCAGCACCAGCGCCAGCGATCGTTCCAATCGCAGCACCCTTGCCTCCGCCAGCCAAACCTCCAATGATGGCTCCGAGAATGGCACCACCGCCAACTTTGGCTGCGGTCCTCTTCCCGTTGCCCGTGCCTTCCTTACGGTATTCATTCGTCTGGAGCGCGTACGTCTTGCCGTTCACCACCAGCCGATCCAGATCAAGTGTTACCAGCGACGCCCCAGAGAATTTGCCTGCACTCTGGATCGTTCCCAAGTGACCCTGAATGTCATAGCCCGCCGGAATCACCACATCGCCGTTCAGCGTGAGCGGCGTGTCGAGTGTGGCGCGAATCACCTGACCGGACTGGCTGGTCTCGGAATCAATGGGATCCACCAGCCGAATCGCCAAGTGCGTTCCAGCCGGAATAGTGACCGGTTGGGGCGGCGGAGGAGGAGGCGGTACAGCCGGGGTCGCTGCGACTGGTGCCGGTGTTGGCATGGAATCGCTATGGCTGTCGCCGTGGTTCATGGCTGTGGAGTCCGCCATCGGAGCCTTGTGCCCCTTGGCGGCGCTGGGCTTGGCCATGGGTGCGGGCCTGCTAACCGGGGCAGGTGCGGAAGTCGGCATCGGTGCCGGAACAGTCTGCGCCTGCATGGGCTGCACCGCGATATTGTTAATCACCGTCTTTACGCCTGCTACACCGCCTACCAAGCTGCCTGCGAGGTCGCGTTCTGCTTCCGTGCCCACGCTACCACTCAGTGTCACCGCGCCCTGATTGGCGCTGGCGGTCAACGCTTTACCTTGCAGCGCGGATTCCGCTGCCAGCTTGCTCTGAGAGTCTTGTGTAATCTGGGCATCGGTTGGAGCAGCCGCCTTGTTGCAGGCCGCAGTGACGCCTAATGCCAGCACGCCTGCCAGCACCACCAACCAAACCTTGGAACGAAATATGGATTTCACCGGAAGTCTCCTCTGTACAGCAAATGCAACAAGTCTAATTTTACGCTTTAAACTACCTGTTCATTAGATGCGAGATGCGCCAATAGTGCTGGATGGCGCTGGCCAGATTTCGCCTCCGCTTTTCGCCCTGAATTTCGTTCATAGTGTGGCTCCGGGTATCATTTGCATCATGCAGCCGTTGCCGCAGATCGAGACCTTTATTCTGGCCGGGGGGCGCAGTACGCGCATGGGCCAGAACAAAGCCTTGCTGCCGCTCGCGGGCCAGCCGCTGGTGCAGCACATGATCGACTTGGCCTGGAGCATCCCGACCATTGTGCAGCTGGTGGGGGATCCACAGAGTCTGCTGGCCTATGCAGCGGTATCGGAAGATCATTTTCCGGGACAAGGGCCGTTAGCGGGCATCCACGCAGCCCTTGTTGCCTCCGTCGCTGAGCAAGTCCTGATTCTCGCGGTGGATATGCCATTCCTCACTCCGGACTTTTTGCGCTTTCTGATTGCGCAAGCCCAAGCCCAGTCTCAAACCAGTGAAGCCCTGGTCACCGTCCCGCGCCTTGCGGACGGCTGGCAGCCGCTTTGCGCCGTCTATCACAAGGAATTTCTGCCTTACGCCGAACGGGCGTTGCAACAGGGCCGTAATCGCATTGACTCGCTATACTCAGAGGTTTCTGTGCAAACGATTTCGGAGGAGACTTTGCATAATCATGGATTCGGTAGCAGCCTGTTTCGCAATCTGAATACACCGGAAGACTGGCAGGCCGCGCAGCTTGAGTTTGACGGGCGTGAGGAGCAAACCGCAAAATGACGACCCCCGCAATCCCGTCCGTGCCCATCGCCACGGCGCCTAAGCCTTACATTGAGTTCGATCACGTATGCAAGGCGTTCGGCGAAAAGAAGGTTCTCGACGACGTCAGCTTCTTCGTAATGCCCGGCGAGACGCTCTGTATTCTCGGCCGCAGCGGCGTGGGCAAGTCGGTGTCGCTGGCCTGCATCATGGGATTTCTTAAGGCGGATGCAGGGACGATTATGGTGGGGGGCGAAGATATCTCCGAACTTTCAGAGTCTTGCCTTGAGCGGCTTCGCAAGCGCGTCACCATGGTCTTCCAGAACGGCGCGCTGTTCGATTCGCTCACGGTGGGCGAGAACGTCGCCTTCCCACTGCGTGAACGCCAAGCGTTGGACGAAGAGCAGATTCTGCAGGTAGTAAATGGATTGCTACATCTGGTCGGCGTCGGCGAGATGAGCGAGATGCTGCCGTCGGAACTTTCCACAGGGATGAAGCGTTCGGTCGCCATCGCACGCGCCGTAGCCGCACAGCCCGAGTGCATCCTCTACGACGAGCCCACCACCATGGTGGATCCCATGATGGCGATTCTGCTCGGCGACCTCATCTTGAAACTCAAGGTGCAACTGCACCTCACCAGCATCGTGGTGACGCACGACATGCGCCTAGCTCGCAAACTGGGCGACCGCATCGCCTTTCTGCACGAAGCGAAAGTAGTCTTCTTCGGCACCCCCCACGAACTGGAACGCAGCAATATCCCGATTGTGCAAGAATTCCTTGAACTGGATGAGTTGAAGATTGAGGTGTAGGGAAGCGTCTTAAGTCCGCCACCAAGGTGAGTTAGGGCGTTAAATGAGGCCAATTCCGGCCCCAGCAGATACAACTCCCTTCGGGTTCGTGCCGTATTCGTTCGTGCCGGGCTGGCTATCTGTGAACGCAAAGACTAAGTTTACAATCGGGCAAATTAACCACCACCCGCTGTGGCCCGTGTCATGCATCCGCCGCACGCCAACCGCCAGCCCGGGAACTAATACTGCGAGGTCGTAGACAATGACAATACCTGACAGTGGTGACCCGTCTGATCCCATCAGGCGCCCTGCCATCAGACTCAGGAACGTAAGCCCAAATGCAATGATCATGTTGAATAAACAAAACATCCAGTACTCCATCCGTCGCGCTCTTCCCTCGAACATGGCGTACTTCTTGAGAGCCCCAATGTGCCAGTTCATTTCAAACTCCAGTAGCAAGTGAATGGATCGAACGACTTCGCCCGAAGACTACACACATTTGTCGGGAATGACAAGAAAAAGATCTTTGAAGTTACTCAAGCAGTGTTGTCTAGAATCCTGCCTTGACCATCTCGACCATGCCGAGCTCCTTGCTCATTCGCTCGCCCATCAACCGCTCCACATACTTGCCAATTACATCGGCTTCCAGATTCACCGGATCACCTGCCTTTAGCGTGCGTAGGTTCGTAGCTTCATAAGTATGCGGAATAATCGCGACAGAGCACGCGCGGCCTTCGAGCCGCGCAATGGTGAGGCTGATGCCCTCGATGGTGATGGAGCCCTTGAACACCAGATAGCGCTCGATCTCGGCGGGAACTTCGATCTCCAGCCACCAGTTGCCCGAGTCGGCGAGTTGCGCGAACTTAGTCAGCGTGCCCACGCCATCCACGTGGCCTTGCACGATGTGTCCGCCAAAGCGTCCGTCGGCGGGCATGGAGCGTTCGAGGTTCACTAGCGCGCCTGCATGCAAGCGCGAAAACGATGTGCGCGTCCACGTCTCCGGCGCGAGGTCGGCGCAAAACGATGTAGGAGTGATGTCGAGCGCAGTCAGGCAACATCCGCTGACGGAGATACTGTCGCCAGTGTGCAGGTCTCCGGTGACGAGCTTCGCCTCAATCGTGACGCGCCGATTCTCGCCGCGCTCGACGACCTTCGCGATACGGCCGACTTCTTCAATGATTCCGGTGAACATAAGTTGATTGTAAATGCGGAGTGGGAATGCTCACCATGTGCAGGTGCCTCACTCCCACAGGCTCAGAGGATCAAGGCGCGACAATCGCGTCCCGCAGGGACGCATTGAAGTAAGCCCGGTACTGAGCGAAGCGGAGTGCCGGGTTAGGCAAACCAAAATCTTAAGTCCGGAACGGACGGCTGAAATCCGACGAAGTGCGCGCTCAGTCGTCCTTTCAGGACTTTATACTTTTCTTGACCCCCACCCGGCACTCCGCTTCGCTTCGTACCGGGCTTACTTCATTCTGTGCCTTCGGCACGACGGAAGGGTGAGTATCCCCGCATAGGACTGTTCCCACTGCGTCGTGATACCGGAAGCTAGGTGGCGTCAGTCCGTGTAGGGATCTTTCAGGTACCCCTCCACCGCGAAGTCGTCGCCAAGGCGATGCAGCTTGTAAGCGCGCAGTCGCGCTGCTTCGGCGATGCTGCGGAAGCCCGCGCCGCCTGCGACTGGCACAGCCTCGCCGCCCAGCAGAATCGGAGCATAGTAGAGAAAGACCTTGTCCACAATGCCGAAGGTGAGCGCCGCCGCATTGACGCGTGAGCCGCCCTCGATCAGCAGGGAAGTGATCTCCATCGCGCCTAAGCGGTGAAGAACGGCGTTGAGGTCGGGCAGGCCGTCGCCGGCCAGGGGAACCTGCTCCACGCGGATGCCAGAATTCTCCAGTTGGGCGCGGCGCTTTTCTTCGGCAAACGAACAGAAGACAATCACGTCCTCTTGCGCAGTCTTCACCAGCCGCGACATCAGCGGCAGGCGCAGCTTGGAGTCCATCACCACCCGCAGCAACGGGCGGCGTCGCGGCAGACCGCTACGGTCGTTCAGTAGAGGGTTATCCGCCAGTACAGTACCAACGCCCACAAGAATCGCGTCACTCGCGTGGCGCAGCTCATGCACATGCGCACGCGATTTCGTGCCGGTGATCCAGCCGCTTTCGGCTTCGGCGGCAGCCAGTGGAGCCGGCGCAACCGTGTGGCTGGGTGGAGCGGCGATGCGGCCATCGAGCGTCATTCCCGCTTTGAGCGTGACTAATGGCGTGCGCCGCCGAATCCAAGCGGCGAAGGCTTCGTTTAGGTGATGCGCGTCTTGCAAAGCGTCTTGGAGCGATACATTTGCTGGATCAACGAGCGCAACTTCAATGCCAGATGCCCGCAGCATGGCGAAGCCCTGACCGGCTACCTGAGGATTCGGATCCTGCATCAGGCACACCACGCGTCGAATGCCTGCTGCGATGATGGCCTCGGTACATGGCGGAGTTCGGCCGAAGTGGGAGCATGGCTCCAGACTTAGATAGAGGGTTGCGCCGCGGGCCGAGCCTGGAGTCATGCGCTCGGCCTGTGCAATTTGCTCCAGCGCGACAATTTCCGCATGCTTCCGGTCAGCGTAAAGGTGAGTGCCCTCACCAACCACCTCGCCATTCGCTCCAACAATCACTGCACCCACGCAGGGATTCGGCGATGCCAGACCGACACCTTTATGCGCCAGTTCCAGCGCGCGGAGCAGCATCGCTATATCTTGTTTTGAGAGCTTATCCGCTTTAGCAGACGACTTAGACAATTTCCGTTGCTCCTAGGTAAACAACGATTCCGCAAACGCCTCTGCGTCAAACGGCAGCAGGTCACCGATCTTTTCACCCACGCCCACAAAGCGCACAGGCAAGCCCATTTCACGCGCAATCGCCACGACAACCCCACCCTTGGCGGTGCCATCCAGCTTAGTGAGTACGATGCCGGTTACGCCCGACGACTCGGTGAACTGCCGCGCTTGCTGAAGACCGTTCTGGCCCGTGGTCGCATCCATCACCAATAACACTTCGTGCGGCGCGCCGGGAACCAGTCGTCCGGCAGTGCGACGAATCTTATCGAGTTCCGCCATCAGCCCAACTTTATTGTGCAGGCGACCTGCGGTATCCACGATCACGTAGTCCACGTTGTGTAGTTTCGCCGATTCAAGAGCGTCAAAGAGCACCGCCGCTGGGTCACCGCCGGGCTTGGTCTTGATGACCTCGACCCCGCTGCGTTCCCCCCAAACTTGAAGTTGTTCGATGGCGGCGGCGCGAAAGGTATCGGCTGCACACAACAGAACACTTTTGCCTTGCGCGTGCAAGAGGTAGGCTAGCTTGCCGACAGTAGTAGTCTTTCCGGTGCCGTTTACGCCGACCATCAGGATCACTTCCGGCCCATCGGTTTCGGTGGGTGGCTTTTGGTTCGACGCTTGCAAAATGCCCAGAATCTCTTCCCGCAGCAGGCGCTTTAGTTCGGAGGCATCTTGAATCTGCCGCCGGTCTGCGCGAATGCGCAGCTTTTCCAGAATCTCGTGTGTCGTCACCGTGCCAAGATCCGCACCGATCAGGCTGGCTTCCAGATCATCGAGTGTGCTGCGGTCAATCTCTTTGTTGAAGGCGACAACCGCTTCAATCCTCTCACTAAGATTTTCGCGGGTGCGTGTCACCGCCTGCTTCATCCGCTCAAAAAAGCCGGGTTTGGGGGCGGGATCTTCCGGCTTATCGGGCTTGGGGTCGGAACTCTTGCCGAACAGATTACGTAGCATAGTGTGGGAAACAAGGTGAGCGTTGCGCGAACGCAGTGCTCGCCAGGTAACTAATTGATTATATAGGGATGCATTTGCCGAAGTGGCTCGTGCGAACGGCCTGCAGGCCGTATAATTTGGCGATTCCGCAATGATTGCGCCAAAGCGATTCACAGTTGGATGCTGCGGGGAGGCAGATTTATGAAGATCACCGGACGGATGTATTGGGGACTAACGGTTCTGTTGTTGCTGGTGAGCGTCAGCAGCTCTTGGGCCTCGCACCGCGGCAACAAGAAAGAGGACATCACCAAGTTCGGAGGCTCGGTTCATGTGGAGTCTGGTGAAAATGCGGGCGGGGATGCAGTCGCGTTCGGCGGATCAGTCACCGTGGATGGCAGTGTAGAAGGCGACGTGGTCGCGTTCGGCGGCGGTGCGGATATCAATGGTAGCGTGGCTGGCGATGTGGTCGTGTTTGGCGGCGACCTGCGGCTGGGAGCGGGCGCTTCCGTTGGCGGCGATGTAGTTGTCTTCGGCGGCAGTGTTCACCGAGACCCTACTGCCACCATTGGCGGCGAGGTGAAACAGTTTGGCGGCTTCTGGATTTTCGGCGCGGGCACTATCGGCATCCTTGGCTTGCTTCTGGTGATCGGCAGCGTGTTCGGAATCGTGCTCTATCTATTGTGCTATGCCATCGCCGGACGCCCGCGCATCGAAACGATTACTGCCGTCGCTTCGCGGAATTTGATGAATGCCGCGCTCTATGGACTTGGGATCGTCGCTGTAGGGGTCGCCCTGATTCTCGGTGCCGCATTCGGCCTGAGCGGCGGTGCCCGCGTGTTAGTACTCGTCGCGGTCGGATTGTGCCTTCTGGTTGTTGCGATGGTGGGCAACACGGCAGTCGCGCTATGGCTTGGCCGCACCGTCGCCAAGAGCGCCGGACCTGTGGGGGCGATTGCTCTGGGTGCGCTCCTGCTGATTCTGATTCAGTTTGTGCCACTCGCAGGGGCGCTGGCCCACATCTTCCTGCAACTGGTGGGTCTGGGTGCTGCCGCGCTTACCGGACTGGGCTCATCGCCCGGCGGGATGCAGGAAAATGTATTTGGCCACGCGCCACCGCCAGCAGCTTGAGTATGGCGACAGTGGAGCGTCGGGCATGATGCATGATGAATGAACCGGGCGCGGTAATCATATGGGAGTTTGATGTTTCGTCTGCCAATACTGCGGCATTCGAAGCGGCTTATGGCGAAAGCGGGCCTTGGGTGCAACTCTTTCGCCAAGACGAATCATATTTGGGAACCACGCTGCTGCAAACGGAAAACGCCACTTCAAGTCTTTCAAACGTGTACGTTACGGTAGACTGCTGGCGATCACTTGAGGCTTACAAGGCTTTCCGTACGGCTCATGCCGCCGACTATGCGCAGATTGACCGGACGTGTGAACAGTTAACCCTCAGCGAGCGCTGTATCGGTACATTTCTTACGGCGGGTTAGCGACTCCGACGTGTACTAGTCAAACCGTTCGCTCTTCGCCCGCCGCGTCATCAAATCGTGCATGGCTTCGCGTGGCGGCTTGCCGTCGTGCAGCACGGCATACATCTGCACAGTGATAGGCATCTCTATGCCATAACGCTCCGCCAATCCCATAGCTGCATTCACAGTGAAGACTCCCTCCGCCACTTTTCCTTCCATGCTGACGACGATCTCAGCCAGCTTGCGGCCTTCTCCCAGCGCAACTCCAACGCTGCGATTGCGCGATAGATCGCCGGTGCAAGTAAGCACTAGATCGCCGAGCCCGGCGAGCCCAGCCAGCGTTTCCGCACGGCCGCCACAGGCCACGGCAAGCCGCGTCATCTCAGCCAGGCCGCGAGTGATGAGCGCCGCGCTGGCATTGTGTCCCAGTCCCAAGCCGCGGCAAACGCCAGCGGCAATTGCGATCACATTCTTGAGCGCACCACCCAGTTCGACGCCGACGACGTCTGAACTGGTATAGATGCGGAGCGTCGAGTCGCTCATTTCGGTCTGCACGGATTGTGCGAGAGCGTCATCGGCGGACGCGATGGTAAGTGCGGTCGGATCGCCGGCGGCAACTTCCTTGGCGAACGATGGGCCACTGAGCGCGCCAATCGCGGGTGCGAATCCGCGTTGTTGTTGCATTACGTCTGCAATCACTTCGCTCATGCGCAGCAGCGATCCCTCTTCCACACCCTTGGTAGCACTGACGATGAAGCACGACGCCGAAAGATGCGCTGCCGCCTGCAACATCACCGCGCGGCAATGCAGTGAAGGCATTACGCTGATGACAAGATCTGCATCTGGTAAAGCCTCTTGCAGTGAAGTAGTGGCGCGAACCTGCGATGGAATGGACTGGCCGGGAAGAAAATGCGAGTTCTCGTGACGCGAGTTAATACCTTCGACCACTTCAGACTCATGGGCCCATAACGCGACCTCGCCGCGCTGCTTGCGGCCGTGCACAATAGCAAGCGCCGTTCCCCACGCTCCCGCGCCCAGTATTGCTGTCTTCACTTCGATGCTCCGGAACTCTTCGGGCTCTTGCTGAGTGAGAACCGACTTTCATTTCCGGCTAGCAATCGCTGCAAGTTTGCACGATGACGAATGATGACCAGCGCCGAAGCTGCGATCAGGAACCATAGCGCGGGGAATCCGCGATGATCGAGCCGCCAGGCTAGCACGGGGAACAAAGCCGCGCCCATGATCGAGCCGAGAGAAACGTAGCGCGTGAGCGCGACGATCACTACAAACAGCAAAAATAGGGCGAGTACAGACTCCGGTGCAATTAGCACAAAGGAGCCAAGCGCCGTTGCTACACTCTTGCCACCGCGAAACCGCAGCCAGATGGGGAAGCTGTGGCCGATAACCGCCGCAAACGCGGCGATGCACATAGGTAACAGTGCGGAAGGAGTGGTTGGGTCGCCATCACCCAATTGACTGGCGATCCAAACCGCCACAAATCCCTTGAATGCGTCCAACAATAGTGTCAGCAATCCGAGCTTGGGCGAAGTGCGTGCCACATTCGTCGCACCGATATTGCCGCTGCCACTGCTGCGCACGTCCTGACCAAGAAACATCCGCACCAGCAGCAAGCCAAAAGGAATGGAGCCAAGGAGGTAGCCGATGACGGCTGCTTCGACGAGAATTTGGGATGACGGGATCATGTTTGGTTAGCGGGTGTGGACGCTAGCGAATTTCACTCCACGTATTATTTACCAGCTGAAGGCGCAAGAGCCTCATTAAGCGGAAAACTCTCGCGCTTGGTATAGATCGAGCCGTCCGGGCCCAGCTTACTCTCGTACAAAAAGAACTCCCGGGCTGTGATTGTACCGAACTCTGGCCGTGGAATTTTTAGGAGCTGCTTCTGAAGAGGCGCAAAGTTCTGGTTGGCTTGGTCCGCCGAGTCGCGATGCGGCTTCGCCGAACCAATGCGCGCCAGCGTGATGTGCGGGTGGAAAGGCTGTTCATCTTCCGCGATGTCAATGCCAGTTAGCACTTGATTTACCGCGCTAGATAGCGTGGCAAGTTCGGGCGCTCCTTCGACTCCAGCCCAGAAAACGCGGGCCATCTTTACATTAGGGAAAAAGCCTAGACCGGAAACGGAGAAACTGATTGGTACGACTGTGACGCTACGCAATCGGTGGATGATCGCCTCCAGCTGTTCGCTGGTTTGATCGCCCAAAAATTTCAAAGTCACGTGCATTCCTTCTTGCCGCACCCAGCGGGCTGTTGGCGCGAATGGCCGCATCTGCCGTTGGAATGCCGCCAACTGGTCGCGAACGCTCACGGAAATATCGAGAGCGACAAAGAGACGCATGAACTCTGCCGACCCTTCCTACAGCAGCTTTCGCCGCAGTGCATCCAGCGCCTGCTGCGTGGCAAACCAGCGGATGCGATTGCGGTCGCCGGGGTAGATCTTCTCAATCACTTCGGTGGAATCACGACCTGCAAGCGCGACAAACACAGTGCCCACAGGCTTTTGCTCGGTACCGCCCATCGGCCCGGCGACACCCGTAATGCCTATGCCAAAGGTGGAGTCACAGCGTTGCCGAATGCCCTGTGCCAGCGCCGTCGCAACTTCGCGGCTCACCGCACCGTGTTCCTCGATCAGGCGGGGATGCACGCCCGCAAACGTCGTCTTCAGCTCATTGGAGTACACAATCGCCCCACCGCGAAAGTAGCGGGAACTGCCGCTCACACTGGTAAGCCGCTGCCCTAATAGTCCGCCTGTGCACGATTCTGCAACAGAGACTGTCGCCTCGCGCATTTGCAGATAGTAGCCGACGATCTGCTCCAGCGTTTCTTCGCCGCGTGAAAAGATCGCATCGTCGAGCTCATCTTCAATTTCGCTGACCAGGCTCTCCACCCGGTCTTCGGCGACGTCTTGCGACGAGGCTCGCGCACGCAGATGAATCTGAATTTCTCCCGCAGCCGCCAGAATCGTAGTCTGAACATCGGGATAGCGCTTATAGATTGGGGCGATACGCGAATCCAGCAGCGACTCGCCGATCATGGCCACTTTACGAAGCCGGGTGGCGATATGCGAAGGCGGAACCGCCTCGCGCAGCCTAGACAGGCATTGCTCCTTAAACATCTTTTGCAACTCATGCGGCGGGCCTGGCAGCAGAATCACAATCCTCTCGCGCCCTTCGAACACCGGGCCCAGCCACTGTCCCGGAGCGGTTCCCAGCGGATTCGCCAGCATGGTCGCACCAGCAACCACGTCAGCTTGACGCAGGTTGTTGTCAGACATTTTCATGCGCCGCGAGGCAAACAGTTTGGCGATGTGCGCGATGATCTCCGGGTCGCGCTGCAAGTCCAGTTCCAACACTTCGGCAACGGCTTCACGAGTCAGATCATCTTCCGTAGGGCCAAGTCCGCCACTGAAGATCACGATGTCGGCGCGTGCCAGGGCCAGTTTCGCGGCGGCAGTAAGGTTTTCGCGCACGTCACCCACGATGGTCTTGAAGATGACCTCGACGCCCAGAGAATTGAGTTTTTCGGTCAGATAGAGCGAGTTGGTGTCTTGTCGGAACGGTGTAAGAAGTTCGGACCCGACGGCGATGATTTCCGCATTCACATAGTTAGTCTATCGAACCATGGGAATGAGACGCCAGAATCGGCAGACATCTCGTGTTTGCAAACGGAATGCAGCGTTAGACCAGCGGCAGTCCCGGCGTGTCCCATGCAAGGTAGTGAACGGCGGTGTTGGTGGCCACAATAGCGGCTCCGCCGGGTGCGAAGGCTATTCCCACGGTTCCCTGGGCTGCGACGGCCAAGGCGGCTTCTCCGGCAGGCGTGATGCGGACTATGCCCGGCCGTCCTTTCAGCGATCCGGCAACGTACAGGTTGTCCTGGGCATCGAAGGCCAAACCCTGTGGCCGTCCCAATCCCCGGTAGAACACTTCGACAGCTCCATGGGAGTCAATGCGATGTACAGCCTCATAACTGGAAGTGGTTGGGCCAGTGACGAATAGATCACCCTTCGAGTTGAAGGCCAAGTGATAGGCGGAAACGCTGGGTTCCAGAGTGGCGAAGACAAAAATCTGGCGGTCCGGTGCGATCTTAAAGATGGTGCCGCTGCGGTCGCCGACGTAGAGATTTCCCTCATGATCGAATGCCAGCCCTGTGGCGACGCCCAGCCCTTCCGCGAACATGGTTGCTCTTACAGAGGGCGAGACCGTATACACAGCACCGTCGAAACGCGAGGAGACGTACAGTTGCCCGGCTTGGTCAAAGGCGACTGCCGTGGCGTTCATCAGATCCTCGACCAGAGGCGTTACCTGATAGTTCGTGTCAATTTTGAACAAGGCCACCGGTGCTTTAGTGCCGCGTGATGAAGAAAACGTCGCGTAGATATTGCCTTCGCGATCCAGCGCAGGACTGGTGACCAAATGCAGATTCTCGGCAATGGTTACCCCTACGGCAAGCGGCAAGATGTTGCTGCGATGTCCGTTGGTGCCTACGACAACGCCACTATTGACCACGCCTTCCGGCACTCGTGCCACCACAAGATCGCTAGAACTCAGCAGAACCGAGCCCGGAGCGGAGCCGAATTCTACGTGGGGCCGCGCGAACTCACGCGGCAACAGGTTTGTGCCGTGGATACGTACATCGCCACCCGGCAGCGCAGCACGCGGTTCGATGGAGTCAATGTGAGGTTGATTCGGCACCGCAACTTGAAGATCACTCATACAAACCTGCTTTTTGATTCATTTCCTAAAGACTAACGCGGATGACACTACAGTTGCGACCCGAACGAGGTGAATCGCAAAATCTTAACTGGGAATCACGCCAAAGTGCAGCAAGAGTTGCAGCACCAGAAATGCATAAACACCCGCCCCAAGATCATCCACAACAATACCGGTGCCTTCGGGTAGCCGCTCTAGCCAGCGCACGGGTGGCGGCTTCACAATGTCGAAAGCGCGGAACAGCAGGAAGCCAGCCAATAGCACTGGCCATGTGATCGGTGCCCCCAGCAGCGTCACCATCTGCCCCGCCGTCTCATCAATCACCACAAATTGCGGGTCTTTGCGTCCGGTGGCGCGGGCCAAGCGAGTTGCTGCCGGAATGCCGATGGCAACGGCAAGCGCGGCGAATGCCAGCGCTCCTGCAAGCCGAAATTCCGGCGCAATATGCGGGGCCACCAGCCACCACACCAACACCGTTGCAGCCGATCCCCAGGTTCCCGGGCCGGGCTTCATCAGTCCCGCACCGAAGAATGTGCCAGCCACCCACGCCCATGCTGGAGCCTTGTGCGCCGGAGCGCCAGCCGATCCTGAATTATTGGATGAGGTCATGGTCGCTATCATTCACAGGTTCGCGCCGGTCGGATTCATCAACGTCATACGCGGGCGACGAAACCACATACGCTCCGCTGGCCCACTTGCCCAAGTCTACGGTACGGCAGCGCTCACTACAGAAAGGAAACCCCGGCTCACTCTTCAGCACAATTTGTCGGCAGATCGGGCAACGCAGACTCCGCACACGTTTCGCCATAAATTTCGCCTCACAGAATGCGGGCCACAACGTCGTAGTCGTGCGCCTCAGTAATTTCGCAGCGATAGAAGTTGCCCGGCTGCACGTCAAGTCCATCGAGCACATCGTTAATCAGAACCTTGGCATCAATCTCTGGGGCGTGCATGGCGGTGCGGCCTTCGAGCAGCAATTCCGTTTCTTCCGACACGCCTTCCAGCAGCAAATCCACCTCACGTCCCACCCACAACTTCTTGCGCCGCTTGCTGATCGCTTTCTGTATCTGCATCAGCTTGCGGCGGCGCGCCTCGATCTCTCGCGGACTCAGCTTGCTGGCATCCCCATGCGTATAAGCCGCTGCGCCTTCCTGATCGGAGTAGCCAAACACGCCCAGCCAGTCGAACTGCGCTGCCTTCACGAACTCACAGAGTTCCTCGAACTCAGCTTCCGTCTCGCCAGGAAAGCCGACAATGAACGAAGTGCGCAGCGTGATGTCCGGCACAATACGCCGCATTTTCTCAATAGACTTCAGGAAGATGTCTGCACCGCCACCGCGCTTCATCCGCTTCAATACCGTGGGCGAAGCATGTTGCAGAGGCACGTCCATGTAGGAACAAATTTTTTCGTGTGCCGCAATCGTCTCCAGCAGACGCGTCGTCACTTTGTTCGGATACGCATAGAGAAAACGCACCCAGCGCAGATCATCAATACCCGCCAGACGCTCCAGCAGCAGCGCCAGACCATCCTTCAGGTCCAAGTCTTCGCCGTAACAGGTGGTGTCTTGCCCAATCAGCGTGATCTCACGCACGCCGCGCTGCGCGAGATTTTCCACTTCCGCGATAACAGACTCAAATCGCCGGGAGCGAAACTTTCCGCGCAACTGCGGAATGATGCAAAACGTGCAGGGATGGTCGCAGCCTTCGGCGATCTTGATGTAGGCCGAATGCTTCGGGCCCGCGAGCACACGCGGCGTGCTGTCGTCGTAGAGGTAGTTCGGCAGGTCGCCGACGGCTCCCGTCCAAGCCTCACGGGAAAAACGGCCTTGCTGTTCCCGGGCATCGCCTTCGGCACGCGCCGCCGGTGGCAAAATCACAAACGGCCCA
Organism: Terriglobales bacterium; assembly: GCA_038229415.1. Classification (GTDB taxonomy): domain Bacteria; phylum Acidobacteriota; class Terriglobia; order Terriglobales; family Acidobacteriaceae; genus JANXUR01. The sequence goes on along the minus strand of JBBROM010000004.1, from coordinate 142,126 downwards.
ACTGGAGTAGACTGCGGGCGAGGCGTCAGCCCAGCTGCTGCCAAGATATTTTCCAGTTCACCCGTTCCTACCACCGCATCTACTTCTGGAATATTCTTGCGAATGTCGTCACGAAATCTCTCTACCAGACACCCGGCGACCACGAGTTTCTGGGCTCGGCCGTGCGTCTTGTGCCGCGCCATTTCTAGAATCGTATCCACCGACTCCTGCTGCGCACTCTCTATGAATGAGCAGGTGTTGACTACGATCACGTCGGCATCTTCGGCGCTTTGAATCAGTTGCCCGCCCGCACTCGCCACCATGCCCATCATCACTTCGCTATCCACCAGATTCTTGGGGCATCCGAGGCTTACAAAGCCGACTTTCAGGCGCGATCTCTCGGGCGAGATTGCATTCAAGGATGAAGCGTTAGGTTGACCGGTAATGGCCGGTAAAAGTTCAGTAGTATTTGCCATGGGGAATCTTTAGTTTACACCGCGAGGCTGCGGAGAATGTCAGGAAAGATGAGTCTACTCGCCGCCGGGCGTTGCTGCACTGCTGGCTCGCTGTTTCGCGGTCGGCAGTTTCTGGGAGTGCCTCTGCGTGGAGAGCTTCTTGCGGTTGTAGTCACGAATAATGCGTGCAACGTATTGCCGTGTCTCAGAATACGGAGGTACGCCGTGATACCTGTCCACCGCCTTGGGCCCCGCGTTGTAGGCGGCCAAGGCCTTGGCAACATCACCATGGTAGCGGTCGAGTAGACTGCTCAGGTATCCAGTGCCGCCATCCACATTTTGCCCAGGATCGAAGCTGTCCCGCACGCCCAGCTTCTGCGCCGTATCCGGCATAAGCTGCATCAGCCCCCTGGCACCCTTGCGGGAGACCGCTTGCGTATGAAAGCCGCTTTCGGCGCGAATCACGCTGTTGATGAAGTCGGCATCCAGCGAGTGATGCACGCTGGCGGATTGCACAGCCTGCGGCACAGCTACCTGCACCTGCTGCAGATTCGATGCTTGCGGACGCACCACGCTCGGCTCGACTTCGTAACCTGCAATCTGATCGGTGGGGACGTCCACAAAGCTGGAGTTGCCCACATCCAAATAGAGCCGCGTCTGGCTGCCGATGGATTCACGATGCTCGCAGTGCAGCGAAAATCCGTTGTTAAACTGCACGTGCTCGGCAGCGCGTACAGGTAGGGCTACGCAGCCCAGAATGAGGGCAGCGTGCCAAACCAGTCGGAAACAGCTTGTGATACTCGTACTCATACTCAACTTATTTGACGTACCGAGGAGCGATTCGCCAACCGCACGACCCATCATCTCAGATCGTCGCTTCCACAACTTCCGGTGTAGCCGCCATTTTGCAGAACACGATCTCGTCAATCGCAGCCGCAATCCCGGCCTCATCATTGGATCGCGTCACGTGCCAGCCGCGTTGCCTGAGCTCTACGTCCGCATTCCCCATGATAACGGGAATTCCCGCCCATTCCAGCATCTCGACATCATTATAGTTATCACCGATGGCCATTACTTCATGACGGGAGTAACCACGGTGACGGGCCCAGCGTTCCAGCGCGTGACCTTTCGAGCAACCCCCATTTAGTACGTCCACCATGCTCAAGTCCCGCGCCGGATACTCCGTCCGCAGGATCGTTGTTTGCGACATCAGCCCCAACTTGTCCAACTGATCGAGCGCGCGCTGCATCTCTGCAATCGGCCCGCAGAACATGGCCTGTAAGGGTTCTTCGGTAAGACAGTCCTCAATCGGAACAACAAATTCTATGTATTGCAGGTTTTTCTCCAGCCAGCGCTGGATGCTTGCCTCCAGGTCCGCCATGTGTTCCAGAACCAGCGAACCCTTTCCCTCGCGATCAAACGTAATCACCGTGCGTCCGCGAAAATCCTTCATGCCCAGGCAAAGCTCACGGCAAACCGTAGCCGGCAAAAAGTCACGATGAAAGGTCTCGCCTGCGGAAGAGCGAGTGACTGCGCCGTTGGAAGAGACTATCCAGTGCGGAAACCCCAACTGCTGGCTCACCGAATGCGCAAAAAGATGGCGGCGCCCGGTCGCGATGATGATCTCCACGCCAGCCGCGCGGGCGCGGTGGAGGGCATCCATATCTTCCGTGGCAATCTTAAAACTGGAGTTCAACAAAGTGCCGTCAATATCCACGGCAAGCAGGCGGACTGGCACTTTACCCATATTCAAGTCTAGCATCGGCAATTTGCCCCGTTGCTGTACCTCAGTCCTGCCTACACACGAATTTTCTTCTCTGTTAAACTTCACCCTCTATGGCTCCGATTATGTTCCTGGAATGCACTCGTTGTGGCGAACACCTCAGCGCGGAAACGCCGCAGACAATTTGTCCAAAAGATGGCGGCTCCCTCTACGTCCGTTATGATCTCGCCATCTTGCGCAACAGCTTTCCACGTGACCTGCTGATTGGCCGCGAGCCGACCATGTGGCGCTATCGCGAAGTGCTGCCTGACGTTGTGCCGGTGACACTTGGCGAAGGCTTTACCCCGATGCTGCCCAGCCGGGTCACGCCCAACGTTTTCATCAAAGACGAAGGCCTGAACCCCACGGGTTCTTTCAAGGCTCGCGGACTCGGCGCAGCCGTCACCATGTGTAAACACTATGGCATCCAGAAAGTGGCGATTCCGTCGGCTGGCAACGCAGCGGGAGCAATGGCTGCCTATGCTGCCGCAGCGGGCATCGAAGCCCACATTTTTATGCCAAAGGATGTGCCTGCCGCCAACCGGGTGGAGTGCGAAGCCTACGGCGCGCACGTAACGCTGGTAGATGGCCTAATCAGCGATTGCGCCCGCATGGTCGGCGAGCGCAAGGCGGCGGAAGGCTGGTTCGAAATTTCTACTATGAAGGAACCCTTTCGCGTGGAAGGCAAGAAGACGATGGGCTATGAAGTCGCCGAGCAACTCAACTGGCAGTTGCCCGAGGCAATCATTTACCCCACCGGCGGAGGCGTCGGCCTGATTGGTATGTGGAAGGCGTTCGATGAGATGGAGCAACTGGGATGGATCGGCCCGGCACGACCCAAGATGATCTGCGTCCAATCCAGCGGTTGTGCCCCAATCTTCAAGGCATGGCAGGAGGGTAAACCCGCTAGTGAGATGTGGCAGAACGCAGCCACCTCAGCTTCCGGCCTTCGCGTGCCTAAGCCCTACGCCGACTACATTATTCTTGATATCGTGCGTCATAGCGCGGGAACCGTGGTGACGGCGACTGACTCGGAAATTCATACTGCCACTTTGCAATGGGCGAGGGAAGAGGGCATCTTCGCCGCTCCCGAAGGCGCAGCTGCGCTGGTGGCCTATCAAAAACTGCTGGCAAGTAGCTTCCTCGAGCCGTCTGATCGCGTAGTGTTATTCAATACCGGCACTGGCCTCAAATACATTGATGTAATGGAAGAAGCACCGCGTAAGATGCCTGCCAAGCCAAAGTCGCGCAATTTGGGCGGCATCATTCAGCCCTACTAGAACAGGATTATGACCGATCACCTCTACTATCACGATTCTTACATCCACACCTTTGAGGCCAACATCGTGGCGTGGGTGCCAGTGAGCAGTACTACGGCCGGGAGCGAAGGCCGTATGGCCGCAGTACTGGATGAAACCTATTTCTACCCAACCAGCGGAGGCCAGCCGTTCGATACCGGCTTACTTGCGCCGAAAGCGGAGAATTCGACCGCATTGCGTGTAACGCAAGTGGAAGAGGATGAGCAGGGCCGAATTCTACACTTCGTGCAGAACTTCGACACAGGCGGCGGCGCAAAACTTAGCCTGCCGCTGCGCGTGCATGGCACGATAGACGCCGATCGTCGCGGCGACCACATGCAGCAACACACCGGACAGCACATTCTCTCCGCCGCTTTCATTCGCGCATTGAATATGCCGACGTTGTCCTTTCATCTCGGCACCGATTTCTGCTCGATTGATATTGACGCCAAGTCCCTAACGCCAGAACAAGCTGCCGCAGCCGAGCAGCTGGCCAATGAAGTGGTGATGGAAGACCGCTCGATTTCGATGCGCTTCGTGCCAATCGAAGAAGCCCGCACGCTGGGCTTGCGAAAGTTGCCTGAAGTCGGCCGCGACGAACTGCGTCTGATTGATATTCACGACTTCGACCTGACCGCCTGTGGCGGGACGCATGTTCGCCGCACCGGCGAAGTGGGCTGTATCTTGCTGCGAAAGATCGAGAAAGTGAAACAAGGAATTCGCGTGGGATTCGTATGCGGCCTGCGAGCCGTGGCAACCGCTAGGCAAGATTATGCCGCGTTGGCCGATTCCGCCGCACTTTATTCCGCCCCCATGTGGGAGCTGCCACAACTTATCCGCAAGAGCCAGGACGAGGCGCGAGCGCAACGCAAGTATGCCGAAGGACTGCTGCAGGATCTTGCAGCGCTGGAAGCGGAGCGGCTGATTGCGCAATGTCAGCAGGCGTCGGGCGTGCGTCTGGTGCGAGCGAAGTATGACGACCGCGATGCTGCGTATATCAAGTTGCTGGCGCAAAGACTGGTGCGAAATGCAGGTGGGGTTCCCGTGATCGCGTTGCTGGGGGCGACCCTCGCGCCGCCGGGATTGGTATTCGCGCAGTCCGCAGGACTCACTTCGGACATGGGTGCATTGCTAAAGGAGCTACTTGCTCATCACGCTGGCCGCGGCGGCGGCACCAAAGAGATGGCGCAAGGTGGTGTGCCTGACGCAGCTAAGGTTGAAGCAGTATTGGCGGAAGCAGAGTCGCGGCTGCGCGCGTGAATCCGCGGGCTTACACTAATAGCGTCGCATCAAGGTTTGCTTCCGCATGATTGAACAACGCCTCATTCTGATTACGCTGTTGGTGAAGCTCGGCGTCGCGGCAGCGGTTTCCAGCGCACTCGTTCGCTCGCTTTTCTTCAAGAATCTATTGTTTCGCGAGGACCGCACCCCGCGCCAGAAGCTCTACCTCACGTTGTGGATCGCATTTCCTTTGGTGTTGGGTGTATGGATCCGCTTTAGCGTGAAGAATTTCATGGCTGCGGACTTGGCGTTTGAAACCTCCATCCTCATTGGCGTGGTGGTGGGCAGGGCTGCAGGAGTGCTGGGTGGTACGCTGCTGGCAATCCCTGCATTGTTGCACGGCGAGTTTCTTGCACTGCCGTTCAATATTCTCTGTGGAGCCGTTGCCGGGGAACTGCGTCACCTGACGCGCGACCGCAACAACATATGGTCGTTTTCTCCATTTATTGACCTCAGCATCTACCGCTGGGTGCGCCGCAACCTCCCACATCCCACGGCGGACTGGCAAGTCATCTTCTTCTTCATCGTGTTGCTGTTGCAGTTTGTGCAGGAGCAGTTGGCAAACGCCTTTCCGGGTCGCCTGTTCCATCTGGAGCCGCCGAATCGCTGGATTCAGCTGCTCATCTATCTCACCGCTCCGGCAGTCATCGGTACCGCATTAAAAATCTGGAATAGCGTGCGCATTCAGCTCAAGCTGGAGGAGCAGGAAAAGCTGCTGCTACAGGCGCGTATGGATGGTCTAAAGAGCCAGATCAATCCGCACTTTCTGTTCAACACGCTCAATTCGGTTTCGTCCTTGGTGCGCTTCGATCCTGACCGTGCCCGCGAGATGATCCTCAAGCTCGCCAGCATTCTTAGGCGTCTGCTTTACAGCACGGATTCATTCGTCTCGCTGCGCGACGAAATTCAGTTTATTGACGACTATCTCGACATTGAAGTGGTGCGCTTTGGCCCTGACAAACTGCGCATCACCAAGGAACTCGAACCGGCAGCGCTGGATGTGATGGTGCCCAGCATGTTGCTCCAGCCCTTTGTAGAAAACTCCATCAAACACGGTTTGGCGAGTCGAGTGGAAGTGGGACGTATCTTTTTGCGGGCTCGGCTGGCGGAAGGCACCATCGTGATTGAGGTGGAAGATGATGGTGCGGGTTTTGATGCTGCGAATCAGGCGAACAGCCTTCCGGCGGGCTCAGGCATCGGCATGGCCAATGTGGCGGAGCGCTTAAAGGTGCTTTACAGCGAGTCGGCAATTCTAAAAGTCGAAAGCCGCCCGGGGGAGGGAACTCTGGTGCGGTTGCGTCTGCCCGTTCTCTCCGCGGAAGATATGCAGGCGCTTACCTATGCCGACGCGTCAATCGTGCGGCGGTAGAACTCTTCGTATTTTTTCACCACGTCATTGGCACAGAATCGCGAATGCGCCCGTTTGCGTGCAGCGGCTCCCATGGCTCGGAGCGCCGATTCGTCCTTGAGCAACGTGATGGCATCGAGTGCCATCGCGTCTACGTCGCCCACAGATTCCAGGAATCCGCTTACCCTATCTTCGATCACCTCCGGCAGGCCCCCGACATTGCTGGCGATCGGCACCACCTCACACGCCATCGCTTCCAAAGCAGCGAGTCCGAACGACTCGATCTCGCTGGGCAACAGCATGATGTCTGAAATGGCGAGCTTGTCAATGATGCGATCCAGCTTGCCGAGGAAGGTGATCTGGTCGTGAATCCCCTTTTGCACCGCCAGCCATTCGGCCTTGGAACGGTCCGGCCCGTCGCCAATCAGTAGTAGCCGTGAAGGAACCTGCTTGCGCACGCGGTCGAAAACTTCGATCACATCGGTGATGCGTTTGACCGGGCGGAAGTTGGAGAGATGCACCAGAATTTTTTCGTTCGCTGCTGCAAAATTTGTACGTTGCGCCTGATGAGCTTCAGTGCGTTTATAAACGTCGCAATTCACGAAGTTAGAGATCACTTCGATGTGCTTCTTGACGCCAATTTCAGCGAACGTGCTTTCTTTCAGATATTCCGAAATCGCCGTCACGCCGTCGCTATGTTCAATGCCGAATCGCGTAATCGGTTTGTACGACGGGTCGCGTCCCACCAGTGTGATGTCGGTTCCGTGCAGTGTGGTGACGAACGGTAACCGCCGCCCTCGTTCCGCCAGCATCTGCTGCGCCAGCAACGCACTCACTGAATGCGGAATAGCGTAATGGACATGCAGCAAGTCGAGGTCGTAGAGTTCTGTGACCTCGGCCATGCGCGTCGCAAGTGCCAGGTCGTAGGGCGCATGTTCAAACAGGGCATAGCGCGAGACTTCCACCTCATGAAAGCTAATGTTTGGCTGATTGCTCCCCAGCCGGAACGGCTGCGAATAGGTGATGAAGTGGATGTCGTGTCCGCGTTGAGCAAGCTCAATGCCCAGCTCCGTGGCCACTACACCACTCCCACCATAAGTCGGATAACAGGTGATTCCGATGCGCATGCTCAGCCAGCCCAGCCCTTTCGGGGAATACCGCACTTATTGGATGGCGTTGGCTATCCAAGGATTCACCCCCGCTTACGACGGACGCGGCAAGTCGGCAAAGGTAATCAATTCCGCGCCGTTTTCTGTCAGGGCCAGGCGCGCCTCTGGCGAAGTCAGTACCACCCGTTCCAGCGCACGTGAGCTGCGCAGGCGAGTCCTAATCGCAGCCAAATCGGCATCGTCGTATCCGGGATGGCACACAAATTCCCACGTCCCGTCTGGCAGGTTTCGTGCGATGGCGCAGAAAAGCTCCAGATGCAGCGACCCGGTGGCGACAATGCCGAAGCTGCCGTCGGTGGTCAGCATCTCCGCTCGCCTCACTTCGCGATGAAACTGCCGCGCCATGCCGCGCAGCAACTGGGTCTGCGCAAAGCGCTTCCACAGCGCGGGTTGCACGGAATACCGCAGCAGCGGCGCGGGCATCCTCCACAGCGGCGGCGTAAACGGATTTCTCACCGCCCTGACTCCGCAGGCTTTGGCGGCGCGCAACAAAGGCCGCAGAACCGCCGGAAACATGTGGGTGTGTTTGTGCGTATCCACGTGGTCTACGTTGACGCCCGCCGTTTGCAGCTTGTGAATCTGCGCCACGGCTTCGTGCTCAACCTCATCTTCCGATAGTTGGCCCCGCAGTGCGCGCATCGCCACAGTCCCGAACCCGTTGGGGAATCGCTGGCGATCTTCCGCATCAAGCAGCGAACGGACCGACGCTGGCTCGCACAGCGGCGCGCCATCCACCAGCACGACGTGGCAACCCACCCGCAGCCGGGGCAGGGAAGCGGCATCCTTCACCGCCGCGGCGAACGCGGCTCCTCCCGCCATCAGCGTGGAGGAGGTTACCGTCCCCGCGAGGTGGCACTCGCGAATCGAGCGGTTGATGCCCGGCGTCATGCCGTAGTCGTCAGCGTTAATGATGAGGCGACGCACCCTGCAAGGATAATGCAAGCCAGTGCCGCTGCCCCGCAAATTCGCCGTGCACGCCTGCCTACTGCACAGCCGCACCCGGTTTTGTTGGTCATCCATTACGTAGAGCTGTTGATCGGTCTTGCCAAACGCCAGACCCACGGGATGGTCGAAGTTCGCGGTCGCCGCTGGCAACCCATCGCCATTGAAGCCCGCCACTCCCGTGCCCGCGTAAGTGGTAATGATTCCACCCGATATCTTGCGCACCCGGCGGTTGTTACTGTCTGCAACGTAAATAGTTCCGTCGCTCGCTAGGTTTACATCTTCTGGGAAGCACAGCCGCGCCTGCGTCGCGTCGCCACCATCGCCGGTAAATCCGCAGGTGTTTCCCTGCCCGGCAATGGTGCTGATCACGCCCAGAGCCGTCACTTTGCGAATGCGGTTGTTGCCCGAGTCCGCGATGTAAGTTATCCCTGCCCGATCTACAAACACGCCATACGGAGAATTCAGCAACGCGCCGGTTGCGGCCGCGCCGTCTCCGCCAAAGCCGCAGTTGTTGAGCGTTCCGGCAAACACGCTGACCACGCCCGCCGTCGTGATCTTCCAGATGACGCACGCCCCAGCATCGGCAACGTAAACGCTGCCGGGTGAGTCGTAGGAGATGCGCCGAAGATCTTTGAAGCGTGGATCGGCGGCGTACGTGGATATAATGTCGGTCTTGGTATCAACCTTCCGGACGACGTTGTTTCCATTGTCGGAAATGAAGAGGTTGTAACTCGCGTCAAGAGCGATCCCTTGCGGGTGCGATATCTGCGCGTTGTAGCCAAGCGCGCCATCGCCAGAATACCCATCAACACCTGTTCCAGCAGACGTTCCAGAGTATCCTTTGACAAATCGGATGTCATGACCGTCCGCTTCAGCAATGTACGAAGTGTTCGAGAAAACTGTTCTGGTGCGTGCCACGGGGGCGCGTAAGGTCGTTCCCGGGAAGCCGCTCCGTCCGCTTCCGGCTAGGTCGGAGACGGTAATTGTGCGATTCCAGCGTGCGTATGCGTTACTCGAATCGCCGAGAAGGACGCCACCGTACGCCGTGGCTAATGACAGCCCGCTGGGCTGCTCGAATCGAGAAGCCGACGGCACGTGAGAGCCCCCGTCATATCCGCAAGTCGTGCCCGAGTAAGTGCTGATCAGGAGGCTGGTCAAATCCACACTCCGAACCCGGCACTGGCCACCGTTGCTAATGAGAAGCGCGCCTTCATTTACCAGCAGCCCGCGCGGGCTGTCTATAGCCGCGCTGGTCGCCAACCCACCATCCCCGCTCAGTCCAGGCTGGCCATTTCCGGCAAAGGTCACAATCGTCCCGGAAAGCAGGATCTGTCGAATCACGCGGTTGCCGGTGTCGGCAACATACAGATTCCCTGCCGTATCAAAAGCCACACCCAATGGGCTGTTGAGCTGTGCACTGGTGGCCACTCCGCCATCGCCGCTATATCCAGCGACCCCAGTCCCTGCAAACGTGCTGATGGTGCCAGAAGTATCTACCTTGCGTACGACATGATTACCTGTCTCGGCGAAGTACAGACTGCCCGCTGTGTCGTAGGCGACGCCCCACGGCTGATTGAGTTGCGCGGCGGTCACGGGCCCACCATCGCCTTTGTACCCCGCCAAGCTGCCATGCCCGGCTAGCGTGCTGATGGTTCCGTCCGCGCCGATCATGCGGATGCGATTGTTGCCGGTGTCAGCAAACACGATGTTTCCCGCTGCGCTGAACACCATGCCATTGGGAAAGTTCACCTGTGCGGTAGTGGCTGCAATGCCGTCACCGTTGAATCCCGCGATGCCAGTGCCGGCGATGGTGCTCGACTTGCCGGTTGAATGGGATTGCTTGCGAATGCGCTGACCGGCGGAATCGCTGAAGTAATGATTCAGTCCTGCGTCTTCCAGAACATGGCTTGGCGCGATTAAGCCGGTTCTCCTTCCTATGTACCCGTCACCCACCCAGCCGCCGAAAACGGTGGTCACAGTCTGCGCTGCACACGGATGGGCTAAAATCGCCGAAATTAAAACGCCGACCGCCAGCATCATACTCAGTCCAGCAAAAGAAGAAAAAGATCGCACACTTCGACCTGCGGGGGAAACGCGAATCATTGGGCACTCCTCTGTACATCACGCAAGCCTAACCGGGGGATGGCGGCCTGCTAACTTCATGGTGCCACAAGACAGTGAGGAATGCCCGGAATTATTTCCAGTCCTTTTCACGCATCACGTCCACAACAGTCGCTTCCGAAGAGCCTTTTTGACCCCGCCTTCCCTCGTTCCCTATACTGAAGACAGCGCGTGCGGGGCGATTAGCTCAGTTGGTTAGAGCGCCTGCCTTACAAGCAGGATGTCGGGGGTTCGAGTCCCTCATCGCCCACCATTTCCGGGGCCGCGCCGTGCGGTTATTTCTTAACTTTCTCAGTTTCTCCCTGCAACATCATCTGTTCGATGTGGCTTCCGATCTAGTCCCATGCCTGCGACCGTCGCAGCGACTGCACCGCAATCACAAAGATATAGACGAAATCACTTGGAATTCTGACCTGCCAAGGCGTACACTGCCGCACTGGTAGATGCGGCGTAGTTTGCTGCAAGGCTGTTCGCCAGTCATAATCCCGAGGGGAACCCCGCGTGGCCCCCAGTCCACTCCCTCTTTAAGCAGTGGTAGGAAAAATCTTGCATCCGTCGTCCTTCATTGTGGACGGAATCGGATAGGTGAAGAACGTGATGAAGTTGACCCGCGTTGTTGTGTCTACGATTGCTGCTTTTGCGCTGTTCCTGTCCTCTGCCAGAGTCATGGCGCAGGCTCCCGTTGCCGGAAAAAATATCAACATGGTATCGGGTACCGACTGGACAAACGGCGACCCGTTTCTGCAGCGTCAGAATGAGCCTTCGATGGCGGTCTCCACCCGCAACTCTCTGCATCTGCTAGCGGGCGCGAACGACTACCGCACAGTGGACTTGGCGGGCTTGCTGGGCGTTCCCGAGCAGGGCGACTCCTGGCTTGGTCTCTACAAGTCGTTTGACGGCGGACTGAGCTGGAAGAGCGTGTTGTTGCCGGGCTATCCCGAAGACACATCCGCCGCCGGGCTTGCATCGCCGATTCACGGCTATCAGGCTGGGGCGGATCCGTGGATTCGTTCCGGCACCAACGGTTTGTTCTACTACAGCGGCATCGCCTTCAATCGCGGAAGTGGCGCACTAGGTTCCGTGTTTGTAGCCACGTTTATTGACAACAACAACAAGGAAAATGGCGACCCGGCGGCAACCAGTGGCAGCGTAACCAATCTTGCGCCCACCGACCCCATCCGCTATATCAAAACCGCAACGATTGCGAAAGGCAATGCCATCAATTTTCTCGACAAGCCTTCGCTTGTGGTGGATGTTCCCCGCAACGGGGCCACCTGCACCGTGGCGTATAGCAATCCCGATGGAACCTCCGGGTCGCAAACTATTCCTGCCGGCCGCGTGTTTCTGGCATACAGCAATTTTTATAACGCTGGCAATAACAGCAAGATCAGACTGGTTCATTCCGATGACTGTGGTGCCACTTGGAGCAAGTCCATCTCCATCAGTCAGAACAATCAGCTAAATCAGTCCGTTGTGCTTGCGATGGACCCGAGTTCGGCGGGCAATTCGCAGGCCACAATCTATGCGGCTTGGCGGCGTTTCAGCGATCTCCCGCTCCAGCCCGACGCAATCATGGTGAGCAAGTCCACCGACGGCGGCGAAACTTGGAACAACCCGGTGAAAGCGATCGCTTTCCCTTCCACTTGCGTAGCTACGCCTACCGGTACCAACTGTCCGTTCGATGAAGGCGACTCCGGCACAACCTTCCGCACCAATGCCTATCCCGGGTTGGCCGTGGATGGCACTGGGCGCGTGTATCTTGCAGTCTCGCAGCGGCAGTCGAACGGCGACGCCCGCATCGCCATGGCTGTGTCCGCTGACGGCTTGGATTGGCCAAGCTCGCTGACTCCAATAGATAACGGCGCTGTAAATGGCGACGACGGTACGCCATTCTCGAATCTGTCGGGTCGTGGCCATCAGGTGATGCCTGCGCTGAGCTTCAACGCGGGGAAACTGACGCTCGTCTACTACGACCTGCGCGAAGATCACTCCATTGGCCTCTTCCAGCCCAAGTCTGACTCCGATGGCTACAACGAGTCGCGCGAACTGGTAGCCGAACTTTCAAGTGATCCAGCGAATCCACAGGTATTTAACGACTACATTGACGATGCCACCGTCACTTCCCGCCGCCACACCATTGACGTGCAGGGCGCGCAGGCGGCACCGCTTCCAACGGGACTGTTAACGGTTCCCAGCTTCAACACCTTCCGGGTGTCACGTTACCAGTACGGCATCAACCCCTACGACTCCACCACGCAAGCCGAACAACTCGAGACCAATCCGCCGGGCTTGCCGATGTTCGTGCAAGGCACCACGCCATTCATCGGCGACTACATTGACATTGCAGGCGCGCCTAGCTTTATCTACCAGAGCGGGCAATGGGGATTCAACACCAGCGCCACAAATCCGCAGTATTTCTTCGCAGCCTGGGCCGACAATCGTAACGTAGTAGCGCCGCCAGATGGCGACTGGACCAAGTACACGCCTGTGTATTCAACCTCGAATCCGCAAGGCTCGACTAACGTCAGCAAGTTCGACCCCAGCCAAACCGTTCCAGCCTGCGACAATCGCTATGCAGGCAGTCGGAATCAGGACGTTTTCACCGCACGCATTGATCCCGGCCTGGTGGTAAGCTCGCCGGGCAACTCCAAGACGCTGGGCTATGTGCCCGATGGCTCGTCGCTGATTCAGCGTGCCTTCCCGCTTTACGTGGGCAACAACACCAACGTGGATCGCACCTTCCAGCTCACCATCACCAATCAGCCCGCGTTGTCCGATGGCACCGCGGATCCGCTCGGTGTTGCGTCATTCTCGCAGTCTGGCGCGCTGACTACCGCGCTGTCGGTGACCGTCCCAGCGCTCTCCAGCATCGCGCGCTCGGTGTTTGTACAGTCGGCGAACCCGACAGCGAGCGTAAGCATCACTGTGGCCGACACAGCTCCGGCCAGTACACTTACCGGCAGCTTGACGCTGAATCCCGACCCCAGCGCTCCGCAGATTATTGATCCCGATACGCAAGTTGCAGGGCAGAACCCTTCGATTCTTAGTGCCGAAGTTTATAGTCCAACGTTGCAGCCGCCGACCATCACCAGCCCGGTGATCGACCCCTCGATTCTCAATCCTGCGATCCAGAATCCAGCGATTCAGAACCCGGCAATTCAGAATCAGAACTACAACGCCGCGTTCAACCCCGCGATTCAGAACCCCGCGATTCAAAATCCCGCGATCCAGAATCCCGCAATTCAGAACACCACGCTCAGTGACGCAGTCTACCCCGTCACCAATACTGGGAACACCTCCGCGTCTTATGCCGTGAAGCTGTTTGGAATGAACCCGAACAATGTCACGTTGCAGCTGATTCTGGCGAAACAATACTTCACCAACACTGCGGATTCGCTTACAGGATGCCAGTTGGCGCAGCGAGCCGACTATAACGTCTTCGCCAACATCATCAATCCGATTCTTACACCGGTCGCCAGCCTCTCCGATCCGGACATCTTCGACCCCAACGCGAACAATGCCACCTTGTGGTTGTCACCTGGTGAGACGGGTCAGGTGATTCTGCGGGGCAATACCACCGTCGCTGGTATGCAGGATCTACTCAAGAATCTGTCGCCCGTGGTGGTAGCCCACGGCTCTTCGCCCATAGCTTCGGCGAACGCCGTTACTCTCACCGTCACCGCGCTGGGACTGCCCGGCGGATTGAAGCAGGCAGCTTACAACCAAACTGTTTCCGTGGTTGGCGGCAAGATGCCGCTCAACTGGAACCTGACTTCGGGCAGCCTGCCGTCCGGCCTCTCTCTTGACTCCGCTACCGGCACCATCACCGGCACGCCAACCGCGACCGGGGATTTCCCATTCGGTGTACAGGTGACGGACTCAACCCCCAGCACGCCCAGCGTGGCCAATGGCTCGTACACCCTGCATATAGCTAATCAGCTCACGTTCACGGTGGGTACGTTGCCGGACGCAATCATCGGCAATACATACTCGGCGGCAATTCCGATATCGGGTGGCACAGGACCCTTCACCTACACCATGCTCTCGGGCAACTTACCATCAGGGCTGACCTTCGCTTCTGACGGGACTCTTGGCGGTACCGCCGATAGCAACAACGTTCCGGGAACGCAGTTCAGCTTGCAGTTCCAAGTGCAGGATGCAGGCAACCCGGTGCAGACAGTGACTTCATCCCTTACTCTGCGCTCCCTGCTCATCCTGTCGGCCGGGCCAGCCACCACAAATCTGTCGGATGCCATTGCAAATCAACCGTACAACGCCACGCTGCCCGTCTCGGGTGGTAGCGGGCCGTACTCATGGTCTGTGACTTCAGGATCCCTCCCCGCTAACCTCATGTTAAACAGCGCGACTGGCCAGATTTCCGGTACTCCGCAATCGGGCAGCTCTTCGACCGTGGTGTTCACGGTGCAAGACCAAAGTAATCCGGCGCAGACCAGTAGCACTACCGCGAGTCTGACAGTAAGGGCGGCGATGGGACTGTCCGTCGCCTCCGGCAACAATCAGGCTGCCACGGTCAACTCGGCGTTTACCAGCCCGCTAGTGGTTACCTTGCTGGATAGCAATAGCAATCCGCTCTCAGGCGCCAGCGTGTCGTTTACTGGCTCAAGTTTGACCTTCACGCCCTCCGGAGTGCTCACTACCGATAGCAACGGACAAGCCAGCGTAGTAGCGACCCCAAACGCTGCGGGCACACTGACCGCAATCGCCACGGTTACTGGCCTGGCTACGTCCGCCACGTTTACCCTGACCGCGACCGGCATCACGCCGACGCTGTCGTGGAACACGCCACCTGCAATTTCCTACGGCGCAGCACTCGGCGGCACCCAACTGAACGCCACCGCCAACGTTCCCGGCACGTTTGTCTATACACCCGGCGCAGGCACTGTGCTTTCAGCAGGCACCCAGACGCTCTCGGTGACGTTTACGCCGACCGACACGGCAACCTACGCCCCCGCAACGGCGAGCGTGACGCTAACCGTAAACCCGGCCACCACCGCCACGAACGTAATCGCGTCATCTTCGCTTGTTGTGGTGAATACCCCGGTGGTGCTTACGGCAACCGTAACCTCCACAGCCAGCACAGCTCCCACGGGCTTGGTGACATTTTCCAGCAGCGGCACTGCGCTGGGTACAGCGACGCTGGACAGTGCAGGGAAGGCCACTCTGCAAACCAGCTTCGGAGCTACGGGCGGCTACAGCATCACAGCCGCCTACGGAGGCGACGCGAACTTTAGCGCATCCAGCGGCTTGGTGTCCCTCACCGTGACGGTACCCCCCGACTTCAGCTTGAGCGGGCCTGCAAGTCTATCGGTGAAGAGCGGACAATCGGTAAGCGGCACCTTCACCTTCACCCCCGCTGGAGGCTACTCCGGCACCCTGAAGCTCAACTGTTCGGGATTGCCCACGGCAAGCGTCTGCTCGTTCAACCCGGGATCGGTTTCCATCAGCGGCGTCGCGGCGTCCACCTCAACGATCACCATCTCCACAGGCGTGACGATTTCTGGCCACTTACAGCAGGAACCGGAAAGGCTGCGGCCATTGCTGGCACTTGGCTTGATTTTGCCGGCGATGATTCTGGTGGGCTTCCGGCGGCGGCGGCGGAGCGTTCTGAAGCTAGTGGGTCTGACCACCGTTGTAATCGCCGTGATGACGCTAGCCGCGTGCGGCAGTTCAGGATTCCAGGGTGGCAAGACGCCCGCTGGCACCTACTCCATGACGGTCACAGCAACCGACGGCAATGGCGTGAGCCACAATGAAACGCTGAGCTTCGTCGTAACCGAGTAGCGAAGCGGTTGGGTATGAAATAAGCGGCCTTGCGAGGATGGCACAAATAATGCCGCCTGCAAGGCCGCACTCTTGTGTCTGCAAGAAG
Organism: Terriglobales bacterium; assembly: GCA_038229415.1. Taxonomy (GTDB): domain Bacteria; phylum Acidobacteriota; class Terriglobia; order Terriglobales; family Acidobacteriaceae; genus JANXUR01. Next base: position 125,878 of record JBBROM010000004.1, on the reverse strand, counting down.
AAATTATTCACACCGATGATGACGATGTATCGAAACTATTTGCCGCTGAGCCGATGTTCAGCATCGGCAGAAAGTGGGCCGCTACCCTTGGGCTGCATCGCTAGAAACGCGCGGTAGGATTCCGCTGCGGCGGGGCTCTTCAAACCCTCCTGCGCCCGGCCCAGATAGTAGTAAACCGGGGGCAGCAAACGAAACGTTGGAACATCGTCGAGATACAGCGCAACTGCCTCACCTCGACGCTTGATGCAGTCTTCAAATGCAGCATCCGCCTCCGGAAACGATCCCAGCGCCAGATACGCGCGACCTAGGTCAAAGCGACCGATCCAACTGTCGGAGATTTCTTGCGCGTGCTTCAATCCCGTAATGGCGTCCTTGGCGTTGCCCTGCTTGAGCGCGATCTCCGCCTTTAGCAAGGTTCCATAAAGCTGTGGCTCGGGTTCCACATGCGCCAGCAGCTGAGAAGAGAGCACCTGCGCCTTGGCAAGCTGCCCCGCATTCACGTAAACCACGCCAGCAGCGTGCAACACGGACTCGCTCTTGTCGAGCCCCACGGCCTTGTCCGCCGAGTTTGCCGCCTGCGGAGTCTTCGCGGCCGCGAGTTGCAACTGGGCGAGCGCGATCCACTTCGCCGCTGCCGCGCTATCGTCTCTACCAGCACCATCCGCCACAATGCCAGAATCAAGTATTGGCTGCGCTTCGGCGAGCTTGCCTTGATACAGTGCAAGATCCGCCAGCCCAATCGTGGCCAGGGACGCGCCCCGCTGACTGAGCGTCTGCAACTTCTGATAGGCCTGAGCGGCCTCCGTCGTCTTGCCCTGACCGGTCAGAGCCATCGCCAGCGCCGAATAAGCGCTCACGTAGTTGGGGTTCTGCTGCAATACCAAATTGGCTTGCTTTTCGCCTTCCGCAAAGTCTCCGGCATAAATAGCGTAAAGCGCGAGATTATTGCGCTGTAGCAAAAACTTAGGAAATGCTTCAACCGCACGTCGCCCTTCCTGCAGAGCCTTCGACATGTCGCGCAGGTAGAAGTACGCCAGCGCCAGATTACTGTAACCCGCCAAGTCCGCTGGATATTGCTTCACTAGCGTTTCATACTCATGAATCGCTTCTTTGGGTTCACGCACCATCAGGAAATAGCCACCACGCGTACGGTACTTTTCGCGATCGCTCATGCGATCAATCCGCGACATCGCCTTCTGGTAGAATTTTTCGGAATCCGGCCGGCGGCCCATGTTGGCATAAACCGCAGCCAGACCTGCGTAGGAGCGCCCCATGTTGGGGTCAAGATCAATCGCCCGCTGATAATGTGCGACCGACTCTTCCCACTTGCCGCCTGATTGCAAATCCTGCGCCACCGCGTATTCGTGCGCCGCCTCCAATGAGCCGGAACCGAAAGTTTCAATCTGCTGCAACTGGGCTGATTCTGGCGTAGCGTCACCCAGCTTCGAGCGAATCTTCGCAGCCAGCTTGCCCACCGAAAGCAGAACATCGTCCTTGGTTTTGATCCGAATCGTTTCGCTGGTAATTCCTTTGCCCGTCGCTGCGTCCAGCGCCCGCGCTGATAGCCAGTAACCGCCGCTATCCGGAACCAGCGAACCAGACACCACCACATTGATGCCCTCGCGTGCAGCCACTAGTCGTCCCAGACTCTCATCAATGGTGGTCGCACCCGGCTTCAATTGCGCGGCGACCCGGTGTGCCTGACCTCGACTGTACGAACTGAGGAAGGACGCGCCTTCCAACGCGACGGCAAAGGCTGGCTCCAGGGTTTCATTGAACACAGCATCGCCCGTCTCGTTCTGGAAGTCAGCGACCAGCACAGACACCGGAGCATGTTCGGCTACGGGCTTCGCCGAGTTGGTGAAATACCAAGTTGCTGCCACGGCAACCAGCGCGACAGCGCCAACCACCGCTGCTGCCGCAAAGCGCTTCCTCGCTAATTCTTTCAGCCGTGCCGTCCACAGATGATGCGTCGCAATGGAAACTGGCTTGTCTTGCTGCCACGCATTGAGGTCGGCCAACACTTCCTGCACGTCCTGATAACGCTGCTTTGGGTCGCGCTCCAGGCACTTGCTGACCACATTGCTCAGCGCCCGCGGAAGGCCCTTGTCGAGTTCGGAGATGGGTACCGCGCGCTCCTGCGTGCGCTTCAGCAGACTCGCCAGTGCCGTATCTGCCTGAAAGGGCAAAGTGCCCGTCAGTAACTCGTAGAAGATCAGCCCCAAGGTGAACAAGTCGGAGCGCCGATCCAGCTCGTGTCCAAGCGCCTGCTCTGGAGACATATACTCCATGGTGCCAAGCAGGGCACCAGTCCGGGTGATGCCCGCTGAGTCCATCGAATGCGCCAGCCCGAAGTCCATCACCAGAATTCGGCCTTGCATGTCCTGCATGATGTTCTGCGGCTTAAGATCGCGGTGGATCACGCCTTCCCCATGAGCGGCATTCAGGGCGCGGCAGATTTGCTGCATGATCTCGACCGCTTGGTTCGGCGGAACCTTGCCCTGCTTGCGGATCAGGTCGCGAAGATCCGCTCCCTCCACAAATTCCATGGTGATGTACTTCATGCCCTCGGACTCACCGAGGTCAAAGATGCGGATCACGTTTTTGTGCGTGATCTGCCGGGCGAGAATGAGCTCCTGCTTGAAGCGCTGAATAATGGATTCATCACGCGCATACTCCGGACGGATGACCTTGATCGCAACGATGCGATCCAGCTCCGTGTCGCGTGCCTGATACACGGCACCCATCCCGCCTTCGCCGAGCATCTTCAGGATCTCGTAACGCTGAGCTAGCAGCATGCCCGATTGCAGCGCCACACCGCCCTGAAATTGCTGGAATGAGGTGCGCTGGCTGGGAGTCCAATCCATCAGGGTTGGGGCAGAGTCCGCGGAGTCAAAGGAGGGGCCAGACGAGGGACTAGCGTCCGAGGCGCTACGCGTCGCAGCGGCACCCCTGGGGGCGGCATCATCACCTTCCGGGCGAAGCGGTCCTTTGTCTGACATAAGCAAATGTCCTCCCAAATGGCAAAAATACAGGGGACGGGAGGATATCCCTTGCTTCTCATGAATGCTGCGAAATCCGGGGTGTTACCTTGGACACGGCTGACGTAACGCCATCACCAGCGCCCACAGTATAACGCCGTCCCGCGTAACCAGCGATTATATTCCAACGTCCTGCACAGGCCGACTGACTATGGCATCAGAGTCACGACGGTGGAACAATCGTGGAGCGCGGCAGTTTTTCACAAACCATCTTTCTGGTACACTTTGATTGTTGACTTCACGTTGCGCTCTCCCTGCGGCTCTGGTCGCAACCCACGGGAAAAGGCAGACGAAGCAAGCGCAACATCCCGCTGTTTACCAGCGGGGACGTAGCTCAGTTGGTTAGAGCGCCGCCCTGTCACGGCGGAGGTCGCGGGTTCGAGCCCCGTCGTCCCCGCCATTTCCTTAAGCCCGAGGAAATGGATATTCCTTGTAATTTCCAGAACGAAGTGCGCGTCACTTCACTCTGCCATCCTCCTGTAAACTGTCCACGGGAGCCCCGCTTGTCCACTTCGCCCGTTGTGACGGAAACAGCCTCGCAAACGCCTCGGCGTTCGCGGTGGCAAAGCATTCTGCGCTGGACGTGCCGGATATTGCTCGTCGCTTACCTCATAGCTCTGTCCGCGTCGTACTTTCAACGCTGGCAGATGGATCAGGCCCCGCCTCCTCCGGTTACCGTCGGCAAACACACGGTCATCGTACCCGCGATTTCCCACGAGCGCGTTGTCCCCGGCGATGTCACGATTGCCTACCGCGATGTCCCAGCAGCAAATAGCGATCCCACCAAGTTGCCCATCTTTTTGATCCACGGCAGCCCCGGCGAGAGCGACGTCTTCGACCTCTACATGCAGCGGCTCAACCACGATCCAGTTGCGGATTCGTCAAAGCCGCCGACCGGCCCCGGCGAACAGAGCGACGTGCCGTTCACCTGCATCCCTGGCGAACATCGCCTCATCGCACCCGACCTGCCCGGCTTCGCTGATTCCACTAAAGATCTGCCCGACTACTCCTTCCTCGCCCACGCGCACTACATACTGGAGATGATGGATAAGCTCGGCATCCAGCGCGTCCATGTTGTCGGATTCAGTCTGGGCGGCGGCGTCGTGCTGGAGATGGCTCGCCTCGCGCCTGATCGCGTCGCCTCCGTCACCCTACAAAGTGCGATTACCGTGCAAGAAATGGAGATGCTGGGCGACTACCATATCAATCACGGCATCCACGGCGCGCAACTCGGCCTGCTATGGGGCATTCGCACCTTCGTCCCGCGCTTCGGCAGCCTCAACCACTCGGACATGGGCATTCCCTACGCCCGCAACTTCTACGACTCCGATCAGCGTCCACTGCGCGCGATTCTGCAAAACTATCAAGGGCCGATGCTCATTCTGCAAGGTAAGGACGACCCGCTGGTTCCAGTGGAAGCAGCACTGGAAGCCGGGCGTCTGGTGCCGCAGAGTGAGTTGCACGTCTTCTACAGCAAGCCCAAGTCGGACTACGACGACCGTCCCTTTGAAGCCACCCACTTTATGACTTTCCAAGAGCCGCGCGCTTTGTTAGCCGCGCTCGAGCCGTTCATCGCCAAGGTAGAAACGGGTACCTCAGTTACCCGCGCTACAGCACCCGCTGAGCGCATCGTTCGCGCCGCATTGCCGATGGACACCGAGCACTGGCCCAAGCCCGGATTCATCACCAGTGCAGTCACACTTCTTTTTCTGGCTCTCGCCACCTTCCTTAGCGAAGACTTGGCCTGCATCAGCGCCGGAGTTCTGGTGGCGGAAGGCAGGCTCGCGCTTTGGCCCGCGATTCTCGCCTGCTTCGTCGGCATATTCCTCGGCGACCTTCTGCTCTACGTAGTGGGTAGACTGTTTGGCCGCGCTGCGCTGCGCCTGCCGCCCATGAGCTGGATATTAAGCGAACAGCGTTTGGAAAGTGCAGGCCAGTGGATCTCGCGCAACGGCGCAGCCATGGTGTTCATCTCGCGGTTCACTCCCGGCGCGCGTCTGCCCACTTACTTTATGGCCGGAATGCTGTGCACGCCGGTACGCAAGTTTCTCGGTTACTTTGTGCTCGCAGCCGCAGTATGGACTCCGCTTCTAGTCGGCATCTCTGCTGGCATCGGCATTCCGTTTGTGCATAGCGACTTTCTCTCCCGCCAGCCGCTTTCGATTAAATTATTAGTCGGTGGCGCAGCGATCTATGTTATTGCTCGCCTCGTCGAGAAGTTGTTGACCTATCGCGGACGCCGCTCCCTCGTCGGCTGGTGGAAGCGCAAATTTCGCTGGGAGTTCTGGTCGCCGTACGTTTTCTATCCGCCCGTCGTTTTATACGTGCTGTATCTCGGATTACGCTATCGCAGCTTCACTCTATTTACAGCTTCTAACCCGGCGATGCCCGAAGGCGGATTTCTCGGGGAAGAGAAACACAAAATCCTCGGCGCATTGCTCAATGCTAAGCCGTGGATGCCGCTCTACACCTTGATTCCTGCGGGTCAGGCAGAATCGCGCATCAGCGTGGCTGAGGCCTTCTTGCGCGATCACAATCTCGCATATCCCGTTGTCCTGAAGCCAGACGCAGGCCAGCGCGGCTCCGGCGTCGCTGTCATCCGCTCGAGCGACGAGCTGCGCACTTACCTCTCGCACCCAGATTTCGCTGCGATTCTGCAAGAGTACCTGCCCGGAATCGAGTTCGGCGTCTTCTACTATCGTTATCCCAATGAGAACCGCGGCCACATCTTTTCCATCACTGAAAAGAACATGCCTGTGCTGGTGGGCGACGGCAAACACACACTTGAACGCCTGATTCTTGAGGATGATCGCGCAGTTTGCATGGGTGACTTCTATCTCAGCAAGAACGCTGCCCGTGCCGAATCGATTCCTGCTGCAGGAGAAGCTGTGCAACTCGTCGAGCTGGGCACTCACTGCAAAGGAGCCATCTTCCTCGACGGCGGCGATCTAATTTCGGAGCCACTCCTCGACTCGATTGATTCCATCGCCAAACATTTCGACGGCTTCTACTTCGGTCGTTTCGACGTGCGCGTTCCGTCGCGAGAAGACTTGAAAGCCGGGCGAAACTTCCGCATCGTGGAACTGAATGGCGTCACCTCCGAAGCCACCCACATCTACGACCCCAAACTCACCATCTGGCAGGCTTATGCCACACTCTTCCAGCAGTGGCGCATCGCCTTCGAGATCGGTGACCAAAATCGCGCACGCGGGACGAAGCCCACGCCCCAAATCGAACTCCTACGACTCATTCCCTACTACCGCAAACTGGCGAAAGGTTATCCCGAATGAGGCGGATCCCTTTGTCGCTTGCGACGCTGGTCTTCCTCGCGATCGCTGCTTCGCCAATACAGGCACAGGCAAATCTTGTGCCGGAAGGCAATTGCAGCGGAACGACCATCCCTGCTGCGGCACTTAGTGAACTCCCGGCGAGTCCTTCCTCTGTAGAGTGGGTTAAGTATCGCGCGGACGAGGTCGTCTCCAAGTCGTATCCGGAGATCGTCGGCCACGGCTGGCGGGTTCGTACCTTCCACAGTGACTACGACTACTTCCGCACCCGTTTCAGCATCTGGCGATTCTTTCTACCTGTTCCCATGCGTTACTATGTCGAAGTCAATCCACTACTGTTCGACCGCCACGCGCCACTCGACGGTGTCTGCGCAATCCTCGCCCACGAGCTCGTCCATGTGCGCGACATGAGCCATGGCAACCGCCTGCATTTACTTGGCTTGATCCGGCTCCTCTCCACCAGCTACACCGTTCAATTCGAGCGCAAAACCGACCTCGAAGCCATTCATCGGGGCTGGGGTGAGGGCCTGAAAAGCTATCGGCGTTGGATCTACGCCAACATCCCCGCTGCCAAGGTGGAACGTAAGCGGCGAACCTACTTCACCCCAGAGGAAATTGATGCGTTGGAACCGGCAATGCGCGATCCCCAACTGCTCGCCAAATGGCGCAAAAAGGTGCCGCTGAGTCTTGAAGAGATTAAGAGCGCACAGTCCACATCAGGCAAGTAATGTTACGAGCTCACAGTAATTAGCTATTCATATGACCACCAAGCCCCAGCCCGCGCCGTTTGCATCGAAACCAGCTAGGTTCGATTGGAACGTGCATCTTGTCTTTGTATTGTGTGGTGTAGTTACAACGCTGTTGGGCCCGCTCGTTCCCACTTTGATGGTGCAGTGGTCGCTCTCTCACACTCAGATTGGCACCTTCTTTACCTGCCAGTTTCTAGGGGCGTTGGGTGGCAATCTTGTCGGGGTGGCACTCATTCCACGCGCAGGTCTCCGCAGAACCATGGCGCTTGGCACGCTATGTATGGCTGTAGGAGTTCTCGCCCTGGGGCACGGCTCCGCTCTAGCTGGCATGGCATCGGTCGCACTCTACGGCGTCGGCAACGGACTGGCCGTGCCCGCCGGAAACCTGCTGGTAGCTCGCGCACCGCTCAGCCAGCGCGCTGGGGCCCTAAGCTTCCTCAACTTCGTTTGGGGATTGGGAGCGGTGGCAACCTCTCCTTTACTGGCAGTGTGGGCATCGTATGGCGACTGGCGATGGCTCTCCGCAGGCTTTGCCTGCATCCTGCTTCTGCTGGCAAGCCGTGTCGCCTTGCAACCGAGTAGGGCAAGGCTTGCTTCCCCCCATGACCACAACCTTGCATCCGGCCAACAAGAAGCTTCCAGCCCAGTCCCCGCGCCAGCCGGATACTGGCCCCAAATCGTCATCTTTGCCATCGTATTAGTACTTTACGTGTCTACTGAAAATACGATTGGCGGCTGGGCCGCGACCCATGCCCGCGAGATCGGTATGTCCGCTGCTCTGAGTACGATCATGCCCGGCATCTTCTACGGCAGCTTGGTCGCGATAAGAGGCATTGCACCCTGGCTGTTCCGCTTGGTGCCTGCACGCCGCGCTGCGGAAGCGGGACTGGCACTGGCTGTAATAGGCTCGGCCATGCTCGTCTCCTTCCGCCATCCCTGGGCGATTGCGCTTTCACTCGTTATGCTTGGCGCCGGTCTGGCGACTGTGTTCCCAACCCTGCTGGCTATCTTCGCGGAGGTGGCTGGCCCGCGTACGGAAAGAATTGGCCCCACCCTCTTCGCCATGACCAACGTTGGCGCGTCTCTTATGTTGGCGTCGGTTGGAATGCTGATGGATAAGACCGGTAGTTCGTCCCAAGCGCTCCTGCTCCCTGGACTGGCGCAGATTGTGCTGCTAGTGTTGCTGCTCTGCAGGATTCCACGTCCCTCCGGGCAAGTTTCGTCTGAAACTGTATCGAGTGTCTAATGATTTTCGGGGCAGTGTGCCGATACAATCAAACCATCGCCTGATGACACCCGTCTTGCAATTCGAGCAGATTAGCAAAGTGTATCGGCCTTGGATGGGTCGACCGGTTACCGCACTGCGCGATTTTTCCCTAACGGTGGAGCCCGGCGAGATATTCGGCTTTCTCGGTCCCAACGGCGCTGGCAAGACAACGGCAATCCATCTCGCGATGGGATTCATGCGTCCCAGCAGCGGCCATGGCAGTTTGCTGGGCAAACCTTTTGGCGACGCCACTACCCGTCGGCGGGTGGGCTTTCTTGCCGAAAATGTGGCGCTCTACCATCGTCCAGCGGCAAGTTTGGTGCAGTTTTACGGTGCACTGAACGGCTTGCGTGGCGCGGACTTACGCCGACAAGCCGCCGCCGCGTTGGATGTCGTGCAGCTCTCAGGTGAAGCTAAGCGCAATGTGGGCAAGTTTTCACGCGGCATGGCCCAGCGCGTTGGATTGGCGCAAGCCATCGTCAACGATCCCGACTTACTGGTCCTAGACGAGCCGACATCAGCCCTTGATCCAATCGCACGCGTGGTGGTGCGTGAGCTATTGCTCAAGTTGCGGAGTCAGGGCAAGACGGTTTTCCTGAGCTCCCACCTGCTATCAGAAGTCGAACTGGTGTGCGACCGCATTGCCATTGTGGTCAAGGGAAACTTGATGCGTCTGGGCCGCACCACTGACCTGCTTCACGGGTCAGAACAGATGCGTATTGTGTTCCGGGGAATTCTGCCGGAGGCTGTCCCTGGTTCCATGAGCGTTGGTGGCCATGTGGAATTGCTGGCGCAGCGCAAGTATTTACAGCCAGCTGTGCAGCAGATTTGGAGTGCTGGTGGGGAAGTGCTCAGTGTCAATCCAGTGCAACGAACGCTGGAAGAGCTGTTTTTAGAAGTAACCCGCGAAGCGGATGCGGTCAGTGATGGAGGGCGGAATTGAGGGGCGTCTTACTGATTGCAAGCAATTTTGCGCGCGAGCAACGCTGGCCTATTCTGCTGCTCATTCTCGGCGTGCTGGCACTCGCTCTGATGGGCCTGACAGTTGACCTGCAGAAACATCAAGAAGATGCACTCTTCCTTTTCAAGGAACTTTCCATCTACGGCATCGCCTTCAGCGTTTTCTTTGGCGGGTCGGCGATCAATACCGAACGCCGTTCGCGACGCATTTTAGCGGTGTTGGCCAAGTCCATTTCGCGCAGCCAGTATGTGCTGGGTTTGCTGGCGGGCGTAGCCTTGGCTGCCGGGCTTTACTGCTTTACTTTGGGTGTGACGGGAACCTGGTTGCTCGGTGACATCGGATTCAGCCGTGCTCATCTCTGGTATTTGATGGTGTGCCTGCTGTCGGCATGTCTGCTCTCCGCGAGCGTATCGGTGTTGTACTCGACATTTCTCAACCCCTTTCTTGCGACGATTGCGACCGCATTGTCGCTAACCCTGCCCGCTGGCACCATGCGTTTTGCCGGAGCCGGATGGCAGAACGTGCTCCCCGTCCATACGCTCATGGACGTAATTCTGCAAGCGATGTTCGTTGGGAATTGGAAAGCCGATTGGGTGTTGGTGGGAATCTCTCTGGCGCAAGCGGCTTTGATTTGTGGTCTGGCCGCATGGATCTTCACCAGCCGCGATGTTGCCGTCGCCATTGACTGAAAAACTAAAGGAGTCTACGAAGCTTTTCTGCGGCCGAATAAGTACGGGCTACTGCTCAGCAACCACCTTGGTCGCCGGAGCCGCCAGCATCTGGGCAGCAGCTTCTTCCGTGTAATTCAATACGCCAGAGGGCAGGATGCCAAGGTAAAGCGTTGCTGCCGCAGCTGCCAGCAAAGCCAGCCGCATCGGCAAGGGAGCCGAGACTCGAACCGCGCCTTCCGGAGCCGGTCGCATATACATCACCACCACCAGCCGCAGATAGTAGTATGCCGCTACCGCGCTGTTCACTACGCCGATGATGGTCAGCCAAACCATATTCGCTTTTAGTGCAACTTGAAAGACATAGAACTTTGCCAGAAATCCGCCGGTCAGCGGAATGCCAATCAGCGACAGCAGAAAGATCGTCAGCGTAAAGGCGAGCAGGGGACTGGTCGTACCCAAGCCGGAGAAGTCATCCAGATGCACCAGCCGCTCGTCCTTGCCGGAGAAGAACGTGATCACCGCGAACGCGCCAACGTTCATCGCCGCATAGCACAGTGTGTAGAACATGACGGCGGAAGTGCCTTCCTGCGGAGCGGCGGCAAACGCCACCAGAATGTAGCCTGCCTGCGCGATGGACGAGTATGCCAGCATCCGCTTGACGTTGTTCTGCACCAGCGCGCCCAAATTGCCCAGCGTCATGGAGAGCACAGCCGAACCCCAGATCAGGTAGAGCCAGCCCGGAGCGCCCGTCTGCAGAATGATGCGCAGCATCACCGCAAACACCGCAGCCTTCGGAGCCGTGGACATGAAACCCACAATCGGTGCGGGTGCTCCTTCGTACACATCAGGAGTCCACACATGGAATGGAGCCGACGCAATCTTGAAGCCAAGACCCACGAACATCAGCGCCATGCCGACATACACCAGCCCCGGAATATTCCCCTTGCCCAGCGCAACCGCAATCTCCGGAATATTCGTCGAGCCGGTAGCCCCGTACATCATGGCCACGCCAAATAAAAAGAACGCCGTAGCAAACGAGCCGAGCAGGAAGTACTTGAGTGCGGCCTCCGCTCCCGCTGCGCTCTTGCGGCGAATGCCCGTCAGCACGTAACTCGCGATGGAAGAAATTTCCAACGCCACAAAAATCAACACCAGCTCGACTGCCGACGACATCAGGCACATGCCCACTGCACCCAGCAGAACCAGTCCGTAGTATTCCCCGGCGTGGACCGTCTCTTCCTCCACGTAGTCGAACGAAATCAGAATCACCAGCGCCGTGATGCCTAGCACCAGCAGGTGAAAGAAGGTGCTGAACGAATCCACATGCACCATGTGCCAGAAGGCAAAACCAGGGTTCTGCCCCTGAACAAACGTGGCCGCGATTGCCGCCAGAGTTCCGGCAAATGCCAGGTAGCCCAGCGGCTTGCGGCTGGCCCGCTCACCCAGCAGCGGCTCCGCCAGCATGATGAGCATGCCGAAGACGCTAAGTACTACTTCGGGCAGAATGTGCGAGTAGCTGATCTCGTTTGGCGTCATGTGTATAAAGTCCTACCGGCCCCCGAGTGGTCCAAGTGAAGAGATGGTGGGCAGCATGCGCGCGGCCGTCGCGGCCACGCCCTGCAGCGTGCCCAGCACCGAAGGCTCAATCTGTTGCAGAAACAGCGAAGGCGCGACGCCCATCACCAGTGCTGCGGCCATCAGCGGCCAAATCACTGCCTGTTCCCGCGGAGTAATATCCTGTAGCGTCAAATTCACCGGCTGCGTCACCTTGCCGAAGAACACTCGCTGATACAGCCAGAGCAAATAGCCCGCGCTCAGAATCACACCACTCGCGGCCAGCACTCCGTAAATCGCCTTGGCGCTGAACGCGCCGCTCAAAATCAGGAACTCGCCCACAAATCCATTCAGCAGCGGCAAGCCCACACTCGCCAGCGTAATGAACAGAAACAGCGTGGCGTAGCGTGGCATCGTCGCAGCCAGCCCGCCAAACTCTTTGATCTCGTACGTGTGCCGCCGGTCGTAAAGAATCCCCGCCAGGGCAAACAACGCGCCAGTTGAAACTCCGTGACTGAGCATCTGGTATACCGCGCCATCCGCGCCCGCAGTGTTCAGCGCGAAGATGCCCAACACCACAAACCCAAGATGACTCACAGAAGAATAGGCAATCAGTTTCTTTACATTCGGCTGTACCAGTGCCACCAGCGCGCCATAAATAATGCCGATGACCGCCAGCGCCATAATCCACGGCGCGTGAATGCGGGACTGTTCGGGGAAAAATCCGACATTGAAGCGCAGCAAGCCGTAGGTGCCCATCTTCAGCAGCACGCCTGCCAACAGCACTGAACCTGCGGTCGGCGCCTCCACGTGCGCATCGGGCAACCATGTGTGGAATGGGAACAGTGGCACTTTAACGGCAAACGCAATAAAGAATCCCAGGAACAGCCACACCGCTACGTAGCCTAGCCCCTCTACTTGCCCACTTCGAATTGCTGCTTGCACAGTAGTGTAGTCGAAGCTGCCCGTCTTGCCGTAGAGCCACAGAATCGCCGCCAGCATAAACACCGACGCGACCATCGTGTACAAGAAGAATTTGACCGCCGCATACACGCGCCTGTCATGTCCGTAGATGCCTATCAGCAACGCCATCGGAATCAGCGTGCTTTCCCAGAACACGTAGAACAGAAACATGTCCAGCGATACGAAGACGCCGATCATCGCCGTTTCCAGTGCCAGCAGCAGGACGAAGAACTCCTTCGCCTCGCCGTGAATGTTCTTCCACGAAAGCAGCACGCACAGTGGAGTTAGGAACGTCGTCAGCACCACCAGCCAAAGCGAAATGCCGTCAATCGCAATGTGATAGTGAATGTTCGGCGATGTGATCCACGGCAGATTCGTCTCGAACTGGAAGCCGGCCTTCGAAGAGTCAAAATGCGCGGGCAGATGCAGCGACAGCACAAACGTGAATAACGTAATCACCAGCGCAAACCAGCGGATCTCGCGGTCGCGCCGGGGGGAGAGCATCAGCAACACCGCTCCGGCGAGCGGCAGAAAAGTTACGAGCGTCAAAATCGAGTCGTTCAGGCTCATCGTGCCGCTCCCATCCACATCATGTATCCGATCACCACCACCGCGCCCGCCGTCACCCAAGCCGCATAAGAGCGAATGTTGCCGCTCTGCATCTTGCGAACCTCGTCCGAAAGCTGATTCGCGCCCGCCGCGGCATCGTCCAGCGTCGCATCAATAATCTTTTGATCCACGCCCCGCCAAAGCACACTGCGCGAAATCGCCACCATCGGATTCACAATCACAGCCGCATAAATCTCATCCACCCAATACTTGTTCAGCACCGCCGAATACAAGCCGCCCAGGTTCTCCGCAATCTGCGCCGGAATCCTCTTCCGCCGCACATACAGGAACCACGCCAGTCCGAAGCCCAGCAAGAACGCCACGGTCGCCATCGCACTAACCGCGCCTTCGGAAAGCGATCCCGCAGCTTCGGCCACTTCCGCAGGCGCGCCAAACACTGGCGTCAGAAATTTCTCAAAGCCGTCGCCGCCGCCCACCATCCAGCCGCCGATTACCGACAGCACCGCCAGCACAATCAGCGGCAGCAGCATGAACCAGCCGCTCTCGTGCGCATGACCTGTGCCGTGTCCATGATCGTCGTGCCCATGCCCTGCTTCTACCGGAGCGCGCTCACCAAAAAACGTCATAAACCACAGCCGGAACATGTAGAACGAAGTGATGAACGCCGTCAGTAGTCCAAACCCGAACAGGATCATGCTCTGCTGCGACGCCTTCCACAGAATCATGTCCTTCGAGTAGTAGCCGGCAAAGAACGGGAAGCCCGCAATCGCAAACGTGCCTGCGGTCATCGTCCAAAATGTCCACGGAATCTCTTTGCGCAGTCCGCCCATGCGCCGCATATCCTGCTCACCGCCCAGTGAATGAATCACCGACCCCGCGGCCAGGAACAGTAGACCCTTGAAGAATGCGTGCGTCATCAGGTGAAACACGCCAGCTGAATACGCCGCCACACCGCAGCCCAGGAACATATATCCCAGCTGCGAAACCGTCGAATACGCCAGCACCTTCTTGATGTCCGTCTGGCAAATGCCAATCGTCGCCGCGAAGAATGCCGTCGCGCAGCCAATCACCGCCACCACCATCAACGCCTGTGGCGCGCGATCAAATATCACATGCGACCGCGACACCATGTACACGCCAGCGGTGACCATGGTCGCCGCGTGAATCAGAGCCGAAACCGGCGTCGGGCCTTCCATCGCATCCGGCAGCCACACATACAGCGGAATCTGCGCCGACTTACCTGCCGCACCCACCATCAGCAACACGCCGATGATGCTCAGCACACCCCAACCCGCCTCTACTCCCAGCTGACTCACTTTCGTGGCCAACGCGGCGTAATCCAGCGTGCCAAAATGCTGAATCAGCAGAAACAGCGCAATCAAAAATCCAAAGTCGCCAATGCGATTGACGATGAACGCCTTCTTGCCCGCGTTCGCTGCTGAATCTTTGGTGAAGTAAAACCCGATCAGCAGATACGACGCCAGCCCCACGCCCTCCCACCCGATGAACATCAGCAGGTAGTTGCCTGCCAGAATCAGCATGAGCATGAAGAACAGGAACAGGTTCAGATAAGCAAAGAAGCGGTAGTAGCCGCCCTCATCCCACATGTAGCCGACGGAATAAACATGAATCAAAAAGCCGACGCCAGTCACAATCAGCAACATCAGGAACGAAAGCTGGTCAAGCTGAAAGTTGAAGTCCGCGCGAAAACTGCCCGCCTGAATCCACGGTGCCAGCGTTTCCACAATCGGCATCGCTGCCTTGATCGCGGAATACTGCGCTGCCACCCAAAGGGCGTACAGAAACGCCGAGCCCGAGCCTGCAAGCCCGACCGCAGAAACGAGCTGGCGCGAGAATCGCTTGCCCAGCACGCCGTTGATCGCAGCGCCCAGCAGCGGCAGCAGAGGTATCAGCCAAAGATGCAAATTCGCCGTCATAGTTTGAGCAGATCCACCTGGTCCACGTTCAGAGTATTCCGCGTCCGATACACCGCGATAATAATCGCGAGTCCCACCGCAGCTTCTGCCGCCGCTACCACCATCACAAAGAAAACGAACACTTGCCCGTTAAGGTTGTGCAGTTGCGCCGCGAAGGCCACAAACGACAAGTTCACCGCATTGAGCATCAGCTCAATGGACATAAAAATTGTGATGATATTGCGCTTCAGCAGAAAGCCCGCCACACCGCTTATAAACAGCGCCGCACTCAGCCCCAGATAATAGGAGATTGGAACCATCTAGTTCTGCCCCCCCGACTTCAAATGTTCCAGAATCTGTTCCGCGTGATGCGGCTTGAGCGGCGCCGCCAATACCACCGCACCCATAATCGCAATCAGCACCAGCACCGAAGTGACTTCAAACGGCAGCAGAAAGTCGTTGAACAGCAACCGCGCTATCACCTGCGGCGGTCCCGGCTCTGCTCCGGCCACGGCGACCGATCCGCCCGCCTGCGTGCCCAATGACCACACCAGCATCACCGCCAAAATCGCCAGCGCAGGAATGCCCACCAACTTCGCCACCATACTCGTCTTGCCGCCGTGTGGCTCTTCGCCTGCATTCAGCAGCATGATCACGAAGATGAACAGCACCATGATCGCGCCCGCGTAGATGATCACCTGCACCGCCGCGACAAACTCCGCGCCCAGCAGCAAGTACTCCACTGCCAGTGACGCCATCACCACTACCAGCGACAATGCGCTGTTAATGGGATGCTTCTGTGCCAGCAGGTTCAAAGCCCCGCCGATGCAGATTGCCGCGAACACCCAAAATAGTAAAAGCTCCAAGCTCTTCTACCTTTCAAAACTCAACTTACAAAGCTCACTCTGCCGAACCAATCTTTACGAAAACCACGCCACGAAAAACGCCGTCACCACTACATTCAAAATCGAAAGCGGTAACAGCACCTTCCAGCCAAATGCCATCAACTGGTCATAACGGAAGCGCGGCATCGTCCCGCGAATCCAGATGTAAACGAACAGAAAGAACGCCACCTTCAAACAAAACCAGCCCAGCGGAATCAGCGTCTGCAGCAGCGGTGGCCCAAACACCGGGCCCGCCCATCCGCCCAGAAACAGCAAAGTCGCCACACACGCCACCGTGATCATGTTGTGATACTCGGCCATAAAGAACATGGACCACTTCATCGAACTGTATTCCGTGTGATATCCGCCACCCAACTCACTCTCCGCTTCCGGCAGATCAAACGGCACGCGATTCGTCTCCGCATACGCCGCGATCAAGTACAGGAAGAACCCAAAGAACTGTCCGCGGAAAATATTCCAGTTAGGGATAAAGCCCCAGAAGAAACCTTCCTGCTGATGCACAATCTCGTTGAGGCTGAAGCTGCCGCTCATAATCAGCACACCCACCAGCGAAAGCCCAAGCGACGCCTCGTAGCTGATCATCTGCGCACTCGCGCGCAGTCCACCCAGCATCGCGTACTTGCTGTTGGAAGACCACCCAGCCAGCGCAATGCCGTACACCCCAATCGAAGTCACACCCAAAATAAACAACAGGCCGATGTTGATGTCCGTCACCTGCATCGGGACATCGAAGCCCAGTACATGTAGCACTGGCGCGATCGGAATCACCGCCACAGACATCAGCGACATCACCAGCGCCAGCACCGGCGCAATCGTAAAGATCGGCTGATACACGAACGGCGGCGTCATATCTTCTTTGAATAAAAGCTTCACGCCATCCGCAATCGGCTGCAACAAGCCGAACGGACCCACCCGCGTGGGACCCCAGCGGTTCTGGATGTGTCCCAGCACCTTACGCTCCGCCCACACCGTGTATGCAAATACCACTAGGTACACGTTGATGATGATGAAGCTCTTGACGAACCCCAACAGTAAGTAAAGTCCCAGACTCAAAGTCGCTTCCTGTCGCTTCCGTAATCAGACTTGTGTTTCACTAACTTCCAGCCACTTAAAATCAGCTTAGTGGCGGCTCAATCCCAATCCCGCACAGCGTTAGTCTGCCGCCACTTCCACCGACTTGCGATTCTTGTTTTCCGCCACCGAATTCAGCACTTTGGAATATCTTCCCAGCGATCCGGAAGAGAACAGCGTGTCATGTGCCGGACGCACGCTCTCAACTCGGCCCGCAGGTAGCGCTGCGGCCTTGCCCGCCGTTGTGGTGCGAACATCGTTGCCCGCCATCAGGTTCATGCGCGAAACATCGTAGCCGGGTACCAGCCGCTGAATCTCGTCAAACAACGCCGCCGGATCAAACGGACTCACGCGCGCTTCCAGTCCCTGCTTCTGCAGGTACACCGCAGACCGATCCGCCTCGCCTGACTGCGCTCCACGCGTCTGACCCATGTCAGCCGTCGCACCCGGTCCAAACGGAACCAGCGTGCTCACATCCACGCCCATCGCACTCGCAATGCGGACAATAATCTCAAAGTCAGGCTTGGTGCCATGCAGTTCGCCCGCCTTCTTCACCAACTGCAAGTCGCCCGCCGTGTTGGTAAAGGTGCCGCTCGTCTCATACGCACTCGCCGAGGGCAGCACTACATCTGCAATCGCCGCCGTCTCGGTAAAGAACATATCCTGCACTACCACAAATGTGTTCTTCAGAGCATCCGCGATAAAGCCCAGGTCGTATATCGGATTCGTACCCACCACCAGCATCGCGCTCAGCTTACCCTGCGCCGCCGCTGCCTGCATACCAACTAGGTCGAGTCCAGCCTTGCTCGCCGCTGCGTAGCCCGGAAGTAGATCAGGATACAGACCCATATCCGCGATGCCACGCGAGTTGGCATAGTCGGCCAAGCAGATGAGCTTCGCTCCTGTAATCCCGCTGGCAAAGTTCACCAACTTGGCGATCCCGTCACCCTGCAATTCGGAACTGAACGCGATCAGCAAATTCTGCAACCCACGCAACTGCTCGCGCAGCGTGCGCCACGCATCGGCAGAGGTCGTCGCAGTCGCAATTGCCGAAGCAGCCGCATCATCGCCTGCCAAGAACGCAGCAACGCTGCCCTCGACGCCCGCCGGAATCTGCACAAAAGCCGCCGCCTGCCGCTTCAGCTTGATCTCTCGCGAATTCACTACAAACAACTTCGCGTTATGCAGCCGCACATTATTCCGCACCTGGTACGCCAGCAGCGGATGCTCTTCAGTCGCATCGCCGCCAATCAGCAGAATCGCAGGCGCAGTGTAAGCATCGCGCATCGACCCCGCCATCTCCGGCTTGCCCATGAGCGCGCTCACAAAAGCAGGGAAGTCCGCCGTGCGGTGATGGTCAATATTGTTCGTACCCAACACGTTGCGCGCAAACTTCTGCAGCAGGTAAGCCTCTTCATTCGTCGAGCGCGGCGAACCGATCACACCAAACGCTCGGCCACTCTGCTTCACCTGAGCAAACCTGTCGCCGACGGCGCTAATCGCCTCTTCCCACGTCACCGGAGTCAGCACACCATCCTTGCGCAGCAGTGGCGTCTGCAAGCGGTCTTCACGATTCGCGAAGTCGAACGCATAACGGCCCTTGATGCACAGGAAGTCGTCGTTGATGCCGCTCTTGTCGCGATTGTCGCCGCGCACAATTTCCGCGCCAGCTTCCGAAGGACGTACACCCAACGTCGTCTTGCAGCCATCCGCGCAGTGCGTGCACGTGGTAGAAACGTGGTTCATCTCCCACGGCCGAGTCTTGTAGCGGTACGCTCCCGAAGTCAACGCACCCACCGGACATATGTCAATACACATGCCGCACTCTTCGCAATCCAGGTTGTCGCCGCCATTGGGCACAATCAGCGAACTCACGCCGCGATTTTCCACACCCAGTGCCGCCACGTCCATGGCCTCGTCGCACACCCGCACACAGCGGTAGCAAAGGATGCAGCGCGGCCGGTCAAAAAACACTACCGGAGACCACTGCTGCTCTTCCTTATGATTCTTCGGTTCGATGTACCGCGACTCGGACGCTCCGTAGCTGAACGTCATGTCCTGCAACTCACACTGCCCGCCCGCGTCGCACACCGGACAATCCAGCGGATGATTCCCCAGCAGAATCTCCACCACCGACTTGCGCGACTGCTTCACCTCTTCGCTGTCGGTGGTCACCACCATGCCGTCCGTGATCGTCGTCGTACACGCCGTTTGCAGCTTCGGCATCTTAGGCGTATCCACCCGCACCACACACATGCGGCAAGCGCCCTGCAATGACAGGTTTGGGTAATAGCAGAACGAAGGAATCTCGATACCCCCACTCTTGCAGGCTTCAATCAGCAACGTCCCCGCGGGCGCGGTGATCTTCTTGCCGTCAACTGTGATGTTTGCGTCAGCCATGCTGAAATTAAATCCCCTCGAACCTAAATCTTTACCTGTGCGCTATCGTTCGCCGCATTCATGCCCTTACTGGCAACTGACCCCACCGGCAACTGGCAACTCTCTAGTGCGCCAGCATAGGCAACATTGAATTCGCTGCTTCGCCTGCCTTCGCATAAGGGCAAGGCTTGCCTTCAAGATGCGCCTCGAACTCGTCGCGCCACTTGTCCACAATCGAAATCGTCGGCATCGCCGCTGCATCACCCAACGGACAGAACGTCCGTCCCAGCATGTTTTCCGCCAAATACTTCACGTCGTCAATGTCCTTGCGCAGACCGCCGCCGCTGTGGAAGCGCGTAAGCGTCTTCTTCAGCCAGTCCGTTCCCTCGCGGCACGGAATGCACCAGCCACAGCTTTCGTGCTGATAAAACTTCATGATCCGCAGCGCGAACTTCACCATGCAGGTCTGGTCGTCTATCGCAGTCACACCGCCCGAGCCCAGCATCGAACCCGCCTTCGCCACCGAATCAAAATCCATCGCAATATCAATTTCGCTCGCCAGCAGCAGCGGAGTAGAAGATCCACCCGGCACTACCGCCTTGAGTGTGCGTCCGCCAGTAATGCCGCCACCGACTTCGTAAATCATCTTCTTGAGGTTGTAGCCCAAGGGCAGCTCAAACACGCCGCAATTATTCATGTGGCCAGACAAGCAGAACAACCGCGTTCCACCGTTGCGCGGTGTTCCCAAATTCGCAAACCACTCCCCGCCGCCCAGCATAATATGCGGCACTGAAGCCAGCGTCTCCACATTATTGATAACCGTCGGTCCGCCCCACAGTCCCACCACAGCAGGGAAGGGAGGCCGAATTCGCGGAATGCCGCGCTTGCCTTCCAGCGATTCCATGAGCGCCGACTCTTCGCCTACTTCATAAGCGCCTGCGCCGCCGTGCCAGTAGATATCAAAATCAACGCCGGAACCAAAAATATTCTTGCCCAAAAAGCCCTTGGCGTATGCATCGGCAAGCGCCTTCTCCATAATGGTGGAAAGATAGCGATATTCACCACGCACGTAGATGTAACCCTTGCGCGCGCCCACCGCCAGCCCGGCGATGATCACGCCCTCAATCACCGCGTGGGGATCGTGCTCAAAAATCAGGCGGTCCTTGCAGGTGCCCGGCTCGCTCTCGTCGCCGTTGCACAGCACGTACTTCGGCTTGGCCGATTCCTTCGGCACAAAACTCCACTTCAGCCCTGTCGGAAAACCCGCGCCGCCGCGTCCCCGCAAGTTGGACTTCTTTACCTCGTCAATAATGTCGGCTGGCTGCATGGCCAGTGCCTTCTGCACCGCCTTGTAGCCATCGAGCTCGAGGTAACGGTCAATCTTCTCAGCCCCCATACCAAATCGCTTGGAGACTACCTTGACCTCATCGGGATGTGATACCAAATCCGCCATGCCACTCCACAAGAATTCCTAGTTCGTTCAAAACTGCAAACCGCTCTTACCGGCAACCGACAACTATCGTTTCGCGTACTCATCCAGCACCGCGTCCATCTTTGCCGCGTCCAAATTCTCGTGGAAGTCGTAATTCACTTGGATCGCTGGAGCCCACGAACATGCCCCAATGCACTCGACCTCTTCCAGCGAAAACTGTCCGTCTGCCGTCGTGCCCTTATGACCAATCCCCAACCGTTTGGCGCATTGCGTCAGCAGCTCATCGCCGCCTCGCAACGTGCACGCAATATTCGTGCAAACCTGCACGTTGAACTTGCCGCGCGGCTTGGTGACGAGCATCGAGTAATAGCTCATCACATTGCGCACGTCGAGTGTCGTCAATTCCAGCCGCTTCGCCAGCTCCGCGATCACATCTTCGCTCACGTAGCCGACCTCATCCTGCGCAAACAGCAAAGTCGGTACCAGCACCGACCGCTTCGTCGGATAGTGCGTCAACATCTCCGCAAAC
Organism: Terriglobales bacterium; assembly: GCA_038229415.1. Taxonomy (GTDB): domain Bacteria; phylum Acidobacteriota; class Terriglobia; order Terriglobales; family Acidobacteriaceae; genus JANXUR01. The sequence goes on along the minus strand of JBBROM010000004.1, from coordinate 104,583 downwards.
CGCGCTTCAAACGCGTCAGAAAATCTCACCGGTCAATCTCTCCCAGCACAATATCAATGCTGCCAATCGCTGCCACCACGTCCGCAATCAACCGCCCCACCGTCATCGTCTCCAGCAGTTGCAAGTTCGCAAACGACGGCGTCCGCATATGCACCCGATACGGCTTCGCCGTGCCATCGCTCACCACGTAATAGCCCATCTCCCCGCGCGGCGATTCAATCGGCACATACACCTCGCCCGCTGGCACCGTAAACCCTTCCGTGATGATCTTGAAGTGGTAGATCAGCGACTCCATCTGTGTCTTCATGTTCTCGCGGTCGGGCAGCACCACCTTCGGAGCCGCAGCTTTGATCGGCCCTTCGGGCATTCCATCCAGCGCCTGCTTCACAATCTTGTTCGACTCGCGCAGTTCCTTCACGCGCACCTGATATCGCGCATACACGTCGCCCGCTGTCGCGGTGCAAACCTCAAACTGAAACTTCTCATAGCCGGAATACGGAAAGTCCCTGCGATTATCAAAGTCCACACCCGAAGCCCGCAACGTCGGCCCACTGCCGCCCAGCGCAATCGCGTCCTCAGCGCTGATCGTGGCCACGCCCTTGGTACGCATCTTGAATATCGGATTTTCCGTCAGCAGGTTCTCGTACTCGTCAATCTTCGAATCGAAACGATCGGCAAACTCACGCACCCTGTCGAACCAGCCGATGGGAGGCTCCAGTGCCAGCCCGCCGATGCGGAAGTAGCTAGTCATCATCCGCTGACCGGCCACCATTTCAAACAGCCGCAGCACATCTTCGCGCTCGCGGAAGCAGTACAAAAACACTGACATCGCGCCCAAATCAAGCGCGTGTGTGCCCAGCCACACCAAGTGCGAATTGATGCGCGTCAGTTCAGCCAGCAGCACCCGCACCCACTGCGCCTTCGCAGGAATCTCCAGCCCCAGCAGCTTTTCCACCGGCAGCACGTACGCCAGGTTGTTCACCATCGGACACAGATAATCAATCCGGTCGGTCATCGGAACTACCTGCTGGTAGAACTTCGCCTCGCAAGTTTTTTCAATGCCCGTGTGCAGGTAGCCAATGTCCGGCATGATCCGTACCACGGATTCGCCGTCAATTTCCAGCAACAGGCGCAACACCCCGTGCGTTGACGGATGCTGCGGGCCCATGTTCAGAATCATCGTCTGACTCTGGCCCGGTTCCAGCACGGGCGTCCTCGACATATGAGCCATATCTAGCGGTACCCCTCCACTGGATAATCCTTGCGCAACGGGTGGCCTTCCCAGTCTTCCGGCATCAAAATCCGCAGCGGATTCGGATGACCTGCGAACCGGATGCCAAACAAATCGCTGACCTCACGCTCGTAAAAGTTCGCCGCCGGCCAAACCGATGTAACCGAATCCAGCGCTGGCGCTTCGCCGCTCAGCTTCACCTTCAGCGTTATGCGCGTCTTTTTCTTGTACGAAAGCAGCTGATAAACCACTTCAAACCGCGGCTCCTGCGGATACCAGTCCACACCTGTCAGGTCAATCAACCCATCAAACGGACATGCCGGATTGTCCCGCAGAATGGCGCATGCCTCGCGAATCTTTTCGCTCTGCACATAAACGCTTAGCTGTCCGCGATCCCGCTTCGCGCCTGCCACAGCGGAGGCGTTCCAGCTTAGCAAACAGGCCAGAGCCGGGTCTTCCTTCAACTGCTCAATATCGGTAACGGCCTCAGTCACGGCTGCCATCGCTATACGTTCTCCCTGCTCACCGTGGCGGTTTCTCCCCAGTCAATCGCACCCTTTTTCACGATGTAGAAGAAGCCCACCAGCACCACCGCGATGTACACCATCATCTCCCAGAAACCGAACATCTTCAGTTCCTTCAAAATGATGGCCCACGGGTACAGAAACACCGCTTCCACATCGAACAGGATGAACAGCATCCCCACCAGGTAAAACTTCACCGAAAATCGGTCTCGGGTGTCACCCGTCGGCGTAATGCCGCACTCATACGCTTGGAACTTTTGGGCATATTTCTTGCGCCGGCCGATCAAAGTCGTCAGCACCAGCACCGGCAGTGCGATCAAAAACGCCGCAAACAGGTGCAGCAGTATCGGAAGATAGCGGACGTAATAATTCTCAGGCATAGTTGCGATGGAGACCCTGCACCCTTAGCGTGTGTCCAAAAACACTCTTCTTTGGGAACGTTTTAGATTAGGTGGTGCCTTCCGCAGTGTCAAGCGTGATGCGCCATTCTCCTGTGAGTTTTGCGCGTCGAAATGCTATTTTGGGCATTCAGATGAAAATGAAAGGAAAACAAGAGCAAAATCCGTCTAGCCAGATTTTTCGGGTGCCCCACGTCTCGTGCAGTTCGAGACGTGGATCGCAAAGGCACGAACGGTAGAGCGCGGCTTCCAGCCGCGCGTCAAACGCCCTACAAGAATCGGGCTTGAGCCCCTGAGGTAAGCTTTCCATTAGGAACACCATGATCATCACCCTCAACGGTACCCCCCGCGAAGTCCCCGAAGCCCAAACCCTCGCCGCCCTTGTCGAATCCCTGGGAATGAAGCCCGACCGCGTCGCCGCCGAGCACAATCGCAAACTTGCTCCCCGGACCACCTGGGCCGAAGTCACTCTTCAGCCCGGCGACCAGCTCGAAATCGTTCATTTTGTAGGCGGCGGCTGCCCAACGCCCTAGAACCAACCTCGCGAGTCTCCCCCCGTGTCATCTCGACCGAAGCGACCGAACCCGCCCAGCGGGTGAAGGAGCGCAGTGGAGAGACCCTGCGTTCCGGCGCGCACCACATCTCCTCATGCTGCGCGGAGAGAAGCCGCCGACAGCGCCACAAGAAGTTGACAAAGTAAAGTACCGAAGGGACGCAAGGTGAAAGCCCGGCACGTAAGTGCCGGGTAAGCTACCCAATCCTCCTGAGTCCCGTAGGGACGACAGTCTCAGCCGTTATCCACCTAGTTAACACAAATCCACAGACTGTTGATTGACTGCACAACCCAAACTGCCCAACAATGGATGCAACTCAGGCGGAGTCTCCTCCCAGCCCGCCCGTTCCAGCCGGAGGCCGTGATGGTCGCAACTCTCGACATCATCAATGAATGGATTCCCGAACAGATGGGCCCCGGTGCCGTCTTCGTCCTCGAAAACGCCGGACAAACGGGCGAACCCGAAGACCCCTTCTGGGCCGTCCTCTCCTGCCCCAGTTGCGCGACGCTAGGCCTAATCACCCGCAAACAAGTCGCCGGCTTCCTTCCAGTCATCTGCGGCTCAGACACCTGCTCCGCCCAATTCTTCATTAAGGATAGCCAGGTTGTGCCGCGGAAACCCTGTTAAGGCAAGGCAACAGAAAATGCGAACCTAATGCTGACGTTATTATTAGGTATGATCCACCGTCTCGCTATCCCGACAGGCTCGGACGCCGTAAATGAACACATAAACCAACCAATCCCCGAATGCCTGTGGCATTACACGTCGTATGGCGGAGCCATGGGGATCGTCACATCCAAAGCAATTTGGGCGACGGAGTATAGGTTTCTTAATGACCGAGAAGAATTCGCGCACGCCAAGAAACTTGCTTTGGAAGTTGCTGATGAACAGCCAGAGTCCAGTGATGGTTTTAACTGGCGAAAACATCTTCAAGATGCGGTAATCGCAGCTTTTAATGCCGGACCTCTGGCGCCAGACCAGCTCTGTATCATGGTGGCGTCTTTCTCAGCAGCGAAAGATCAGCTTAGCCAGTGGAGAGGGTACGCACGGAATTCGACCGGCGTATGCATAGGTTTGAACCTCCAAAACGTTCGCCCGCCGGGTGAATCTGGAACTAAGTTCACATTTGCTAAGTGCATCTACGACGATCAAGAAAAGCGCGCGATTCTAAGGGCGGTTCTCGACAAATGGGTGGACGTTGTTAGAGTAAGGAGCGAGTCTCTGACTACCGAGTTAGTACCGCAGTTGATTGAGGCTGGCACATATCGGGAGGTACTCGCCGCCCAAGGGAATTACTCACGCAGTGTCGAGATCGCCCATGTCCTCCGCGAACGCCACTTAGAACTACAGTTTGATTTCCTAAGGATAGCTCCGCTTCTAAAGAATGAGACCTTTTCTGAAGAGAGGGAATGGCGATTAGTCCTGCCTGTGAAACAATTCAAGCCAAAGGATCACCCTTTCGAGTTCCGATCCACATCGGACACTCTCGTTCCATATATCGCATATCCTCTGCTAAGAAAAGGCGAACCGGGGCCAATTCCTTGCAATGGGTTGATAATTGGCCCTGGAGGACACCCGGCAGCAGAGCTGGCAGTACGTATGCTTCTGGAGAAGCATGGCATTAGGGTTCAGGTTGATGTGTCTAAGATTCCCTATAGGTCCGTAAATTCGTAAACACGCGCCGGTGGCGTCAACCACTGATCGCGCCGCGAAAAGACCCGCTCTGTCTTTCCAACGTCGCGAAAGACAAGGAAGGGGCACCCGGCGAACTTTCAGCTTCCAATTCACTTGTGCTTTACGCTGTCATCCTGAGCCGCGAGGTTCTCTCGCCCAGCGAGAGAACCTCGCGTGCCGAAGGACCCCTACCGGGCCACCGGTGCTCCCGAAGCTGATGACAACATCAATGAGCGGAAGCCACCTTCTGCACCCACTTGCCCGCTGGCATCATCCAAACGATAATTCCTGATAGGAGAAACTCACTTGCCCACCAAAGCCTACGCCGCTGCATCCGCCAAAGCGCCACTTGCCCCTTTCACTATCGAGCGCCGCGCACCGGGCGCGAATGACGTCGCCATCGCCATCCAGTTCTGTGGCATCTGCCACTCCGACATTCATCAGGCCCGCGACGAATGGGGCGGCGCCACCTTCCCCATGGTTCCCGGACACGAAATCGCTGGCGTCGTCACCTCGGTCGGCTCGGCCGTCACCAAGTTCAAGGCTGGAGATCACGTTGGCATCGGCTGCTTTGTGGACTCCTGCGGCGAGTGCGACTACTGCCTCAGCGGCGAAAACCAGTTTTGCCGCAAAGGAGTGAACTTTACCTATAACGGCAAAGACAAGGACGGCTCAATCAACCAGGGCGGCTACTCCCAGAGCATTGTGGTGAACGAAAACTATATTCTCCGCATTCCCGAATCGCTGCCGCTCGATAAGGCTGCGCCGCTGATGTGTGCTGGCATCACGCTCTATTCGCCGCTCCATCACTGGAAGGCGGGCCCGGGCAAAAAAGTCGCCATCGTCGGCATGGGCGGACTTGGCCATATGGGCGTGAAGATCGCGCATGCCATGGGTGCCGAAGTCACCGTGTTGAGCCAGTCGCTCAGCAAGCAGGCCGACGGCAAGCGCATGGGTGCCGACCACTACTATGCCACCTCCGACCCTGAGACTTTCAAGCAGCTCAAAGGAACGTTCGACCTTATCGTCAACACTGTCTCCGCCAACATTGACTGGAATGCTTACCTTAGCCTGCTTGCAGTGGACGGGACGATGGTGGTGGTGGGCGCACCCGAAAGGCCGATTCCGGTCAGTGCCTTTGCGCTCATCGGCGGGCGTCACAGCCTGGCCGGTTCCATGATCGGCAGCATCCGCGAGACGCAAGACATGCTCGACTTCTGCGCGAAGCACAACATCGCCTGCGACATAGAAGTCATCTCCGCTGACAAGATCAACGAAGCCTACGAACGGGTGCTGAAGAGCGACGTAAGGTATAGGTTTGTGATTGATACGGCGACGCTGTAAGTCGAACGAGTTAGAGCTTTGATCGTATATCCCATGCTAACGCCAAAAGCGTGGCGTGAGCATGGGGCACCAATCTTGGTAAGGGAATGTAGATTAGAAATATCGTTGCGGTGCCCCACCCTCATCCGCCCGGTGTTGGCGGATTAGGGTGGGATGTCTTACCCCGCAATCGTAGCCCACTTCTTATCCACCGGTACCTGCTCCACGATCTCAATACCAAAGCCTTCCAGTCCAGCCACGCGCCGGGGATGATTCGTGAGTAACTTAATCCGGGTTAGCTTCAGGTCACTTAGTATCTGTGCGCCGATGCCAATGTTGCGCTGCGTCCGGCGATCGCTTTCGGGCAGGGCGGGTAAGTGGCGCTCACTGTGGAAGGCCAGCACATTGCGATCACCTACATGCTCCACCGAAAACGCTGGCGACGTCTGATGCAAGTAGATAATTGCCCCGCGTCCAGCTTCGGCAATCATCTGCATGGAGCGGTCAAGCGTCTCGCGGCAGTCGCACACGTCCGCGCCAAACACTCCGCCGACTAGACAGTGCGTATGCATCCGCACTAGCACCGGCTCAACGCTCGCAGTGGCACCTTCCGCGCCAAGTACCGGGCTCGCCACATCGCCCATCACCAGCGCGACGTGACTCTCGCCGCCATCCACTTCACTCTCATAGGCCAGCATCCGAAACTCGCCATAAGGTGTCGGCAGCATCGCTTCGCCCACGCGATGCACATACCGCTCTGTAAGTCGCCGATAGCGAATAATCTCCGCCACCGTAATCATCTTCAGTTGGTGCTCATTGCAGAATTCGATCAGGTCGGGCACCCGCGCCATGGTGCCATCGTCGCGCATAATCTCGCAGATAATCCCCGCCGGAATCAGCCCCGCCAGTCGCGCCAAATCTACCGAAGCTTCGGTCTGCCCAGCCCGCACCAGCACGCCTCCTTTGCGCGCCCGCAGCGGGAACACATGCCCCGGCTTCGCCAGATCCTGGGGCTTGGTCGCCGGGTCAATCGCCACCTGAATCGTCCGCGACCGGTCGGCGGCGGAGATACCCGTCGTCACGCCCTCGCGCGCTTCAATAGATTCGCAAAACGCCGTGCCAAACGCCGACGTATTGTGCTGCACCATCGGCCCCAACCGCAGATAATCGAGTCGCTCTTCGGTCAGGGTGAGGCAAACCAGTCCGCGGCCAAAGCGTGCCATAAAGTTGATGGCTTCTGGCGTGACGAACTCGGCGGCCATCGTCAGATCGCCTTCATTTTCGCGGTCTTCATCGTCCACCACGACGATCATTCGGCCAGCGCGGAACTCTTCCAGCGCGGTGAGTACATCTACAAAAGCGGGGTTGTGCGACATAAGTAAGGCCTCGCAATCCAACTCTTCAGTCTAGCAAAAGCCCGTCTCGGGCTATAATTTGCCTGTGCTCGTGAGCGGCGCCCTGCGCACTCGCAGCCATATCTAATTCTCAGGAGACGCCAACTATGAAGAATTTCCGCAATTTCGCTTTGCTGCTTGCCGCCAGCCTCGCGCTGACGCTTTCTGCCGCTGCGCAAGACGCTGCCCAGGATGTGAAGGAAGGCGCAGAGAAAACCGCCGATGCCACCAAAAAGGGTGCCAAGAAGATGGGCCACGGCATTAAGAAGGCCGCCCACGCCACCAAGGAAGGCACGGAAAAGGCCGCCGACACCACTGCCAAGGACACCAAGAAAGCTGCTCACGCCACCAAAAAGGCAACCGTGAAGGCTGCGGACAAGACGGAAGACACCACAGAGAAGGCCGCGCACGCCACTGCCAAGGGCACGAAGAAGGCTGCCCACAAGGTGAAGAAGGGTGCTGAAAAGGTCGGCGACAAGATGGATCCAGACAAGAAGTAGTTCGCCGAAGGGTTTCCGGGGACAGGCGTGATATGCCCGTCCCCTTATTTTTTACTGTACCGGCGCCGCAGCGCTCGGTCCCGCGCTGAATAGCTTCTTCATCGCTTTAATCACCCACCGCATTAGCAGCAGTGTTGCCGCCAGCGCCAACACCACGAACCCCGCACCCCAATAGGGATGCTGCGTTGCGACCCACGTCAGCCCCACTGCTGTCACATCCTCACCCATGCTGAGCGCCATGTTGCTGATCGGCTCAGGAGACGGCGTTACTGCCGCGCGCGCCGCTGTCTTGCCTCCATGCGCGGCAAACGCAATCAGGCCGCCCGCAATCGTCGCCAGCATCTGCATCTGCGGAGAAAGGTGCGAGGTCGCCCCCCACGCCATCAGCGCCGCTACCGGAACCCGCACAAACGTGTGCAGTGCGTTCCAGATCAGGTCGAAGGCCGGAATCTTATCTGCCACAAACTCAATCGCAAACAGCACTCCAGCTGTGCCTATCACCCACCAGCTGGTGATCAGGTTCAGCGCATCCGGAAGCACCACCATCTGATAGTGGCCGAGCAGGCCCAGCGTCGCCACCGTGGCATACACGTTCAGCCCGGCCGCAAAGCTGGTGCTTACGATCAACGCCGCGAGATCGCCGTTCGCTATAGGAAGTCGAATCATCCTTTGGGCTCCAGCCTGTCCTCGACCATTTGCTTCATCTTACCGCTTTCAACTGCCCTGTTTCGGAGCCTCCCACAGTTCGATCCGGTTGCCCTCCGGATCCACAATCCAGGCAAACTTCCCGAATTCATGGTTATCCCGTTTAGGATCAATAGTCACACCCTCCGACTCGAGCGCAGTCAGCAAGGCGTCCATATCGTCCACCCGGTAATTCATCATGAACGTCTGCGGACCGGTGCCAAAATTCGCTGTTTTTTCTGGAAAGATGGACCATATCGTCATTCCGGGCTCTTCCGCGCTCGTGCCCGCCTCTGCCAGCACATTCCAGTGAAAGATCGCGCCAAATCCATCCGCCTCACGCTTGATCCCTAGATGCTTCTCATACCAGGCATACAGCGCACCCGGATCGCTCGCTTTAAAGAAAACGCCGCCAATACCAGTCACTCGCTTCATAAATCCTCACATGTGTCACAATTTTCACAATCTACTGCATTATCATGCCCGCTGGAAGGCCAACACGCAAGCAAGAAAGCCGCCGCGTGAGTGCTTTTGCTCTCCTACTCCTAAGACCCCTTACAGCGCAGACTCGATCGTAGAGCACCTGCGTTACTCATGCCGATTTGCGCTCGATACAGTTGCCAGCATAAACTCGACCCATGCGCTCGCTACGCATCTTCGTGGTTTCGGGTTTGGTGCTGCTCTGGAGCGTCGCGCCTGTCATGGCGTGCCTCTCGCCCGGCCAGCAGCTTACGCCCGATGAGATGGCGTGCTGCAAGAAGATGGCGGGTGCCTGTGCTGGCGCACCTGAATCGCATCCCTGTTGCAAGCCAACGGTTGCGAGTCCAGAGCATCCAGCCGTTACGACCGAGCCAGTAAAGTTTCACGCTGTGGTGGATGTGGCTGTTTTCGCTGCGCTGCCAGTTTTCGTATCGCTGACCCCGCAAGTCGTTCCCGTGGTATCTGCATTTCGTGACACCTCTCCATCCGGGCCGCCGGGCGGTGCTTCCATAACAATCCTCCGAATCTGATTCCATCCTCACGCTGGCTTCGATGCGGCGCATGGGCCTTCATGCTTTTGCGCCCAAGGCAACCTGCATTTTGTTGCCGTTTCTAGCAAAGGGAAAGGAATCGGACTATGAAATGGCTCGTCTGTTTTTGCTGGGGTCTGTGCCTGGTCGCGCAAGCAAGCGCCGCCGGACACGGCCCCATCTTTGGCTATGCCACACCCGTTAACTCGCAGGGGGAGTGGAGCTTTGACGAAGGGCTGATCTGGCGTAACACCGGGGCGGGATCGCAACTCACTTCGCGGTCGCTCTTTGCCTACGGTTTCACGCCACACCTGCAAGTGTCGTTTACCGTTCCAGCAATTCTCACTAACGCGTCATTGCCGGGCACACGGCTGGGTGGTGGCGGCGACTTTGAAAGCAACCTCGGCTGGCGCTTCCATCACAACGCCAAGAACGTTGGATTGCGTCTCGAAAGCACCGCCTTTGCCGGGATCGTTGTGCCCGGGCCGCAAGGTGGCCCGGGAGTTCTGGACAACCTCGAACGAGCGCCCGGGATTACGCTTTCCGCTGCAACCGGTCTGGCATCCCGTTCCAACTATGTGTGGTTCGGCGGTGGCTACACCGGCTTTGCAGCCAATAACGGAGACCGCCGCCCGCAAACCTTCACCTATAGCGCCGTATATGGCTATCGTCCGCGCGCCCTTCGCAAAGACTATCCCTTCTGGGACTGGCGCGGCTTCGCCGAGCTGACGGGCGAGAAGTCCACTACGGCAAGGTTCGGCGGCGCAACCCTTGCGGGCAGCGACGCGCACCAGATCTTTCTGGGGCCGAGTGTACTTGGCATCTACAAGAGCTTTGCCATATCAGGCGGAGTGCAATTTCCCATCTATCGCGACGTAGGTAGCCTCTTACCCCGCGAACGGGTGCGGGTTGCCCTCAATGTCAGTTATTTCCTCTTCCAACATAGTCACACCAGTCACTAGGGAGAATTTATGAGGACATTTGTATGGAGAACCGTGGTTCTTTCGCTACTCTTGGCGGTCTCGGCCCACGCTGAATTTCATCACGTCGTCATGACCGTCTTCGGAATGGATTGAGCAGTCTGTGCCCACGCCGTGCGCGTGGCTCTTACCAGCATTAACGGAGTCGGCAAGGTCGAGGTCAGTCTTAATCAAGGCTCGGCTACCGTGGACTTAAACCCCGGCAACACCGTCACTATGAAGCAGTTGCAGGATGCAATCGCAAAGAACGGCTTCGTGACTAAACAGTCACAGGTGGAAGTCTCTGGCACTCTACGCTCGGAAGGTGGTAAGCCTCGAATTGAGGTCGCAGGTACCCACGAAGTCTACGATCTTGCGCCCGAGTCTCAGCAGAGCAAAGCCGACTGGCAAAGTCTGGCTGGCAAGCCCGTAATCGTTTCAGGAACCATTCCCGAGACTCCGGCAGGCAAGCTGCCAACCTCAATCCAATACCGCAGCATTGCAATGCAAGGCGATGCAAAGGGGGCGAATCAACGATGACAGAGTCAGAACTTTATGTTGTAAAGGGATCCCGGACTGGGCGCGATGCTGTTTTGGGCTACCTGTCCCTATTCACTTCGGTCGGCACGTTGCTGTGCTGTGCGTTGCCGTCTCTGCTGGTTCTGCTGGGGCTAGGAGCGACCGTCGCTTCCGCCTTGTCGTTCCTGCCGTGGCTGGTTACGCTCTCGCATCACAAGCGGGTGGTGTTTTGGGTTGCGGGCATCATGATTGCCCTCAGCTTTCTCTACACCTATTGGTGGGCGCCGCGATTGCAAAGAGCGCGAACTACCTGTGAAGAAAATGACCCAGCGTGTGGCACGGCATCGCGCTTAAGTCGGGCGATGCTCTGGCTGGCGGCGGGCGTGTACCTCACTGGATTCAGTGTGGCTTACATACTCGGCCCGATTCTGGAGTTCATGGATCGCTAATGGGAGCACCGCGACGTGCAAGAAAAAGGCCGCCCGCGGGCGGCCTTTACACTTTCAAATCTAAAACCTACAGCGCCGACTCGATCTCGAAGCCCCAGGCTTCCAGCAACGGCTCGGGGATGTACTTTGAGTTCTTGTTACGGCGGGCCCACTCCCGCAGACGGGTTGAGCGCAGGTACTGGTCTGGGGTTAGCTTCCATTCCTTCACCACCTGCTCAAACTCGGTTACGGTGGGAACCACGGGACCGATCGGTTCCGGTTTGCCCCAGTTGGGATTTCCACGTCGTTTTGCCATGAAGACCTGCCTTATGTGGTAAAGAGTGATTCGAAGAGAGTTTACTGTCTGCTTAACATCAACGATTCTCCCAGAACCCGTGGGGGCAAGCTTTTGGCCTAACACCACCCGGGAGGCGGACTTCTCTCCTGCGAGTTCTGGAACTCTCCGGAACATAGATTGTAACCCGAACAGGGCGTTCTGGTCAATGAATTTCGTGCCCGATGAGTCCGAGTAGAAACACATAAACGCATTGCGAATCAATAAGTTACACGCACACATAGCATCGTCTAGCTGGCCTCGACTCCGAAACAACGGTGGAAATCCGGGTGAGGGTTGCCTTCTTGGCAACAGACGAGGATTTCACCTGCCGGGCGCCATTCGGGAGGGTGCGGATGGCCTGAGGCATTTCGCGGGAACCCGCACCCAGTAACTGCCCCGCGTCTGAGTTCAGTCTTAGTTGAGTCCTAGTTCAGTTGCACGAACGGCATGACGGAAGGCACGCCATTTGAGTTCACAATCACCAGCATGTAGTAGCCGGGAGGCGCTTGGCTGCCATTCGCCGGTGCCGTGGCTTGAATCGTGCCCGCACCCCGAGTGAAGGTCAAGTCCACGTACCGTTGATCAAAATCATCGGCGTGAGTCGTGGCACTGGGACGCATCAGCGCAACACGCGTAATGGTCGCGGCGCTCGCCGTGGTGATGTTGAACTTCGCATTGTATGTAACCGATGCGGGCGCGGACTGGATGACCGGACGCGCACCGCTGAACAGGTAAGGCGGGCTGAATATCTCGTAGGTCACTTCGGTCGACGCGCCGTTGTCAGAACCGGCGGAGATCACGCGTCCGTCGGGCAGCAGCACGGCGGTCGAGTGGTAGGTCCGCTGAATCTGCTGCGCCGCCATCAGCGACCAAAGCCCAGTTTTCGGATCGTACAATTCAGGGGTCAGTACCGGGTTTGTGTATTTCCCGCCTCCGCTTCCGCCACCCACCGCCAACACGGTTCCATCCGCCAGCAGGACGAGGCTCTCGTTGTATCGGCCATAAGTCATTGCCCCGGTGTAGCTCCACTTGGGCTGGGCCACCGACATATCAATCACCTCCGCTGTGGCGGTGGAGGTGGTGCCACCATTGGTCCTGGAGGGCGAGCCCCCGGCTACCAGAATCTTCTGCTGCCCCGGCAACAGTACATGGGGAGCGTAGTAGCGATATCCAAAGTTCGAATTGGCTACGAAGGCCCAGCTATTGGTGCCAGGGTCGAACAGGTAGTTCCGCGCGGCAGGCGACGACAGAAATACCTTGCCGCTGGGAAGAAGCGAAAGTCTCGGATACACCTGCTGAACCGATACTGGCAGGTTTGCCGATGCGGCCAACGTCGTCCACTTGCCCGTGGTGTAGTTGTACGACTCCAGTGGCGTTTGCACCAGCGTACCCGTTGCGTCGGTTCCGGAGACTTCCAGGAAGGTGCCATCGGTGAGTTCTACGCTACTGGGGTACCAGCGGGCGTAGTTCATGTTCTGGCCGGTTGCCCAGGTGGAGGTGGCGGGATCAAAAATCATCGTCGTGGACGTCCCGCAACCGGAGGCGGCATTGGCGCTGCAGTGTCCGACCATGACGTTGCCGCCCGTAACCACCACCTTGCCGTTGGGCACAATCGTCAGTCCCGAGCAGAAGATGTCTCCGCTGACGGGCAAAGACACATCGGTGAGTTGGCCCGTCGCCGGATCGAGCAGCATCGCCTGGGAGTTGAACTTGCCTTTGGCGGGGTAGTAGTAGAAGAGCACTTTGCCCGTGTTCAGCACTGCTGCATCCGACCCGACCAGGCAGGGAAACGCGCAAAAATTAACGGGCCCGGCCCACTGCCCCGCAGTGCTGGGGGCCGAGGCGGGCCGAGGCTTCGCCGCGGGCTTGCTCGCTCCCCACACCGAGACCGCCAGGGTGCAGAGGCTCAGAACCACAGCCACACGTAGAAAGTTCGGCAACGCGGTGGCAACTTTCTTAAACGCCAAAAATTTGCTGGAAGGGCTGGGCAGGTTGGCGAGACAGACAGACACTACCATCAGATGCATCTCCCGAGTTTCCGAATGTGTTGCGGTTTTTCGTGACGGCCGAGCGAGGCTGCAATTTCCGAGCCTGCGGCAAATTAGTATAACCCTGCGACCCGTGCCTGGCTCCCGCGGAAAGAATAGGGCCTCAGCAGACACCAGCTTCGCTCTAACTATGCCCCCACACTCGTTCTCGAGCGGTCGCGTACGACGCGCCGACTTGCAATGCCCACAACCATCTATTACCCTCGATTTATCAACACCTTACGCCCCCGGCCGGGATGGCGAAATCGGCAGACGCAGCGGACTTAAAATCCGCAGACCCGCAAGGGTTGTGGGGGTTCAAGTCCCCCTCCCGGCACCAAGAACCTTAGCTCAAAACAAACGGCCAAGTCCGGGGAAGCCACGTCCCTTGGCCGTTCGCACACTATTGCCGCCCAAACTCCCTCGCGCAGGCAATCGCCCCTAAAAGTTAAACCCAATCTCCCCCGTAAAGCTCCGCGGCGTTACAAAGTGCGTGCCGCTGAACGTTGAAAGGAAGTTGTACAGCGACTCCTTGTTCGTCAGATTGATTACGGTGAACTGCGCCGTCACTTTGTACTTGCTGTCGGTGTGGAACAGGTTGTCGTCGCCAATGGCGATATCGAACAGATTGCGCGGTGCCACGCGAGCCGGGTTATGATCGGCATTCTGCGTGCCTGGTGCCGGAATCACGGCATTCGAGGAGCGCAGATCGTTTGGCGCACAGCTGGTAAGCGGTGCGGTCAACGTCGGCAGTAGACCTGCACAGCTCAGCCCAATCTGCAGTTGCTGATCACCGGTGTAGGCGGTTAAATCCACCGGCGTCGTAGAGTCGGTTGCAAAGGGCACGGCTCCGGCCACAGCGCCGCTGTCGTAACGATAGTTAAAGCCCATCCACGGCCCCCGTTTTGGGAATTGATACTGCACGTGCGTGGTCTGGTTGAACTTCTCGTCGTGATCAATACGGAAGGGAAGACCGCTCTGCCCGACGGTGGTGCCGAGTCCGCCAATTTGCGGCGGAAAGAAGCGCGCCGACACGCTGGAAAACACGAACTGGCCGGAGATTCCGTGAATGTTCGGCACACTGATGCGTCCGGCAAAGCCCGGAATCTTTGAACTCTTCCACTCGATGGGGAACGAGATCGGTGTATTGGCCAGCACACTGAAATCGTAGGAATTATGCGTGTACTTCCAGATGTACTCGCCGGAGAACACCAGATATTTGCCGAACGCCTGCTCCAGCCCAGCGTGGAACTCATTGCGCCATCCCGGGCTGAAGTTTGCCGGGATGCAGGGCACAAGCGCTGCGATCACATTGAAGTTGCATCCCGTGGCCGACAGTACCAGGTTTTCGTTGAACGGCGTCTCCAAAGATCGGGCATAGGAGACTCGCAGCACGGTGCCCGCCTTCTTGATGTTGTAGGAGATGCCAAGTCGCGGTTGGATCTCGCTGTGCGAGGCGAGTCCACGGTAGATGTCGCCACGCAGACCGTAGCTGAAAGACCACGGGCCTTTAGTGAGGGTGTCCTGCCCAAACAGCGACAGTAGTTTGATATCGGCACGCCCCCGGAAGCCGTATTGGACGGCGCTCGGCGAAGCGCAGCCGCTGCTGGCGGCGGGATTCGGTCGGGTCAGATCGAAGCACGAGAGAAACGGCAGAAAGGGCGCGGTCGCGGCGGGATTCGCCGCTGTGTTTGGCTGTAATCCGGCTGCGGCGCATTGTGTAGGATCCGTGAAACCCGCCACGGGTGCTCCCGTCGCATCCAGACAAGGTGCATTCACTAATGGCGAAACCACGCCGATCTGATCGCTCTCCCGCAGAAACGTCTGCTGATAGGTAACACCGAACTTGGCGTTGTGGGATCCCTTCGAGTACGACAAACTCGCCCGTGCGCCTGCATTCGTCAGATTGCGATCCTGCGAGATCGTCTCCTGCTGAATCGGCCCCAAATCCGCGTACAGATTCTTGCTGGGATAGTAGTTGTACTGGTCGTGGCGCACGAATGCGCCCAGCGAGAAGATGGTGTGAGTATTCAGCAGTCGCGTCCAGGAAGGCGCGAGGTTGTAGGTTCCAATCTGCGAACGTTGGTCGTTCGATCCCACCAAGTTGCCTGCCGGGTCGGTGAGCGTCGGGTGCAAGTCGTCATACGTATTGGGGTTCTGGAACCACGAACGTGTATAGCCGAAGTTCAGGCGAAAAGAGTCCTTGGCATTGGGCTGCCAATCGGCCCGGTCAAAGGCGTTCTCTTCGTTGCCTTTGTCGTGGAACTGCTTGAACTCAGGCGGATCGAGAAAGCGACTTGTATTCAGGCCGCTCAAGGAGACAAAGTTGCCCCACTTCTTGCCGCCGAAACCAATATTGAAGCCCAGATTCGTGCTGCCAAAGGTGCCGTAAGAAAGCTTCACAGTGCCTTTGGGTGTGGTGAGTCCCTGACCCGAGCGCGTGGTCACGTTGATGACGAGGCTGGTTTTTTCGCCGTACTCCGCTGGCGGTGCGCCCGAGATCACCTCTAGCGACTCAATCGAATCGAGCGGAATCTGGTTGGAAAACGCCTTGCTCTGCTGATCGGTGATGGGCTGGTCATCCACCGAGAATGAGTTCTGAGCATGGTCGCCCAAGCCGTGGAACAAACCATTCGAGTCCGCCGCAACACCCGGCGTGGAAAGCGTTACCAGCGAACTTACCGAGGAGGAAGCACTTTCGAGCGGCAGTTTGGCGATCAACTCGCGGTCTACGTCCGTATGAAAGTTCGAAGTCGTCTCCAGCAGGTCGTCACTCGTTGCCTCAACGTTTACGGTTTCGGTTGAAGTCTTAATCTGCAAGGTCAGTGTCAGCACAGTGGGCACGGACGAACGGACATCCACGTCCTGCGTAAGCGGGCTAAAACCATCGCGAGTCACGGCCAGGTGGTAGTTGTTAAACGGCACGTTGGGGACGCTGAACTGGCCTGCGTTGTCGGTAACCACGGTGCGGTTGAATCCGCTGACAGGGTTGCGTAGAACAACGCTCGCGCCGGGGACGACCGCGCCAGAAGCATCGGTGATGGTCCCAGCCACAGAGGTCGAGTTGCCGCCGGTTTGCGCATGAGCAGTGAGCTCAAGCACCGAAAAAACCAGAAATAATAGTGCAAATGCAGCCATCCTAGGCTGCCGCCGTAGAACTGACATGGAATCCTCCAAAAACATGAAAAGCAAAACCGCCCACACATCGCTTGGTTGCGATGCAAGTCACTGGGGGTTACGCCGAAGGCGGAGGTCGAATGTAGAGGGCGAAGAACGCTACAGGTTGGCGTGGGATTGAACGAGGAGTGGGGGCGACGCTAGCCCAAACGGTTGTAACGGGCGGTTGAGGGCTGACTTCAGTAGACGCGGCTGAATGGGCCGCCGCGCATACCGCACACTGTCCGGATTCGGTGCCACTGGCGTGGTGGTGCGCAACCACGGCGACTCCCGACCCGAAGGTCAGAAGCAGACAAACCAGCGCAATCCATTTTTTAAAGCCGTGCATCCGAACCATACCCTATCTAAACTTTACAACGTTGCTTTGGAAAGCCGCAACCAGGCGACGAAAATCCACCCCCCGTCAATATGACCCTTTTGAGTCAACCCCTTGCACGTTCGTGACATTGACCTTGGCTCCACGTAGCGCTAAGGTCGAACTTGTAGGACGATTCTCCCCCGCTTTGCCGTGATAAGCCGGAAAAGGCGACCGTTGGGGAGGAAGAGGAATGATGAAGTTGGCGCAGTTCGTTTATGTGATGATTGGGTTCGCCGTGGCTCGCTGGGTGTTTCGTCGTGAGTCGGTTCTTGATCCAGTTCCCAGGTTGCGGAGCATGGGTCTGCTGTAGCTGTACTCCACGTCCTCGAACTACCCGCTTCTGTCGAGTTCTGCCGGAAAAACGGCAGCGGTTTGGCGGGGCCGGTCAAAGTTAGCGAGCAACCATCGCGACCGGCACCGCTATACCATCCCGCAAACTCTTGTAGGCCGCATCCAGAATCAACTGATTTTGCCAGCCATCGCGCCCGGAGATCGGGAATGGCGTTCCGCCCGACATTGCTTCTGCGAAGGCATCGGCCTGCAGTGTGTAGGTGAGCCGGTTGTTCACTTCTTGCGCCTCTGCAAATTCCAAATTCTGGTATAGCTCAACGCGCACTTCTCGCTCGGAGGTGAGGCAGTTGTCGGCCAGCAGCGCACCCGAGTTGCCGACAATCTCCACTGGCGTGCGATACGTCGCACGCGTCGAAACCGCCACGCTGCCCAGCGCCCCCGAGCGGAAACGCAGTGTGATCACCGCCGCCGCTTCCACGGGCCCGGACTCTGCGTCTGAAAAGCCACGCGCCGTCACTTCCACCACCTCGTCAGCCAGAATCATGCGCAGCGTATCAAAACAATGCACGCCGATGTCGGCTATCGGGCCGCCTGCCGCAATCTTCGGATCCGTAAGCCATTTCCGCGGATGCCCGCTAGCCAGGTACGAAAATTCCGATCGTGCAAACACCGGCTTACCAATCTTTCCCGCCGCCACTTCATCACGCAGAATCCGCACACTCTCGTGAAAGCGGAAGGCATGGGCCACGCCCAGGATCACACCCGCTCGCTCGGCAGTCTCCACCATCTGCTGACACTCCGCAGCGTTCATGCCCATCGGCTTTTCAAGCAGCACGGGCTTGCGGTGCCCAATGGCCGCAAGTACATCGGCAAGATGCGCCACGTCAGCCGACGTTACCAGCACCGCATCCACGTCAGGGCACGCGCTCAGCGCGTCGGCGGAATCAAACGCATGAGGCAGGGAATACTGCTTCGCGATGTCGCGAGCCTTTTCCAGCGAGCGGTTCGACACCGCCGTGACGCTGCAACGCTCTGCAAGCGCGAACGCGGGCATCAGACGCTTGTGTCCGTGCAGTCCAAAGCCGACGATGCCGAAGCGAACCCGCGCCGCATTCGTGGGAGCAATCGCAGCCGAAGTTTCAGTGGAAGGTAAATCCGCAACTGAAGCAGGAGTCATCCCAGAATTCTCGCAGAATCGGGTGCCCCATGTCTCGCGATGTTCGAGACGTGGGATTACGAAGCCGGGTGCCCCCTCCTTGTCTGCGTTCTGTGTGGACAGGGTGGGGATTTCTCACAGACAGATGATTTCTCCGCTGCTCATGCCATACTGGGCTGTCATGAAGCCCGTTCCTTTTGCCGCGCGCACCCAGTGGAAGCTCTCCACCAATCGCCTCACGCAAGCAATCGAAGCGCGGCGGGCCGCGGGTTTGCCGATTCTCGATCTGACCGAATCGAATCCGACGCGCGTGGGGCTGCATTATCCGCAGGAATTGCTGGGGCCACTCGCCAGCTCCGAAGTGCTCAAGTACGAGCCCAACCCGGTGGGAATGTTGTCGGCCCGACAGGCGGTTGCCGACTATTACCGCCAGTGCAAACCATCGGCTAGCATAAGCCCCAACTCAATCGTGCTCACCGCCAGCACCAGCGAAGCGTATGCCCACGCCTTCCACCTGCTGTGCAACCCGGGCGATGAAGTGCTGATCCCTCAGCCCAGCTATCCGCTGCTGCAGTTTCTCGCCGACCTGCAGGACGTAACCCTGCGTCCTTACGAACTGGTCTACGACCACGGCTGGCAGATTGACTATCCGAGTCTGCGCGCTGCGGTTACGTCGCGCACCAGGGCCATCGTGCTGGTTCATCCCAACAACCCGACGGGATCTGCCGTGAGCGCGCGCGAAAGGGAAGAGCTGAACCAGATTGCCACGGAATTTGGGCTCGCGTTAGTGGTGGACGAGGTCTTTCTTGATTACGCTCACAGCGAAAGTGAAAGCGATTTTCCACACAGCTTCGCAGGAAATTCTGCAGTCCTAACCTTCACCCTCAGCGGTCTTTCCAAGATTTGCTGCCTGCCGCAGATGAAGTTGGGATGGATGGCGATTAGCGGGCCGCCTGATGTAGCAGCGGATGCGCTGGCTCGACTGGAAGTGATTGCCGATACGTTTCTTTCGGTCGGCACGCCCGTGCAAATCGCTGCCCCCGGAATGCTGGCGCAGCGCGATGAAGTGCAGCAGCAGTTGCGCCGTCGAGTGCGGGCCAACCTGGATAAGCTGGATCAGGTGCTCGCCAATATCCCGGCGTGTTCACGGCTGGAAGTGCAGGCAGGATGGTACGCAGTTCTGCGCGTCCCAGCGGTGGGGAGCGACGAAGATTTAGCCGTGCAGATTCTTGAGGCAATCGGAGTGCTCGTCCATCCCGGTCACTTCTTCGACTTCCATCAGGACGGATATCTGGTGCTGAGTCTGATTCCGCCGGAGGCGGAATTCGCGGAAGCAGTTGAGCGGCTGGAAGCCTGCCTTAAAAACTTGTAGTTCCTATTACTGCGGTTTATTCACGCCTTTACCCCACGGGAAGGACACTTGTGGACTGCACTCAGGACTCTTCAGCACAACCGTCATCATTCCCTTGTCATGCCCCTTCACATACGGAAGTAGCGACGCTCGCACCAATCCATCACCGTCTGCCATCAGCTTATTATTGTGACTTTCACCTTCCGAGCTTGCCATCATCTCGACCTCTGAATGCGGTTTGAAGCCCGTGCCCTCTATAAATACCAACTCTGAATTGGCGAACAGCAGGACGGACTGCATACCGCAACTCTTGTCGGAAGATTGATTTGGGATCGGAACCACCTTTTGGAAAGCATGCAGCCCGTCGCTCGATACAAGACCGAAGCGATAGGGTTCGCCCTTGGCGGGAATCACTACCAGATCCACATAGTCATCCTGCCCCGGCTCCGTAGTCTGACCCGGTGTCCCCCGACAAAGCGCAAAGCCCTGATGATCAATGATGATGTCACTCATCGTAACTTGCGGCGCATCTACGGTTACGGGGTAGCTGAGAATAGAATAGGTCTTGTCAAAGGGCAATCCTTTGGCCTGAAGTCGGTAGCGGACCGTGCTACTCGACCGTCCTATTTCTTTCAGTACGATGGTGGCACCTGGGCTGCTTATGCCGTCGCCCCAGACGACATAGCTATTGGTGCGATCTTTGACCATTTTTGCAAGCTTTTCCTGCTGGATTTGGTCTTGTGCTTGTATTGTTGCGCCAAGCAGGAGTGCGATGAGCAGTGGAGTAAGCAGATGCCGCATCATGCCCAAAGCATAACATAAAAAAGATAAGCATTCGGTAAAAACCTTACCGCTTCACCAGAAACGGATTCCGCTCCCGCTCTTCGCCAATTGTCGTAAATTCACCATGGCCGGGGATAACTTTCGTCTCATCGGGCAGCGCCATCACTACATTGTGAATGGAGCGGATGATCTTCTCAAACGACCCGCCCGGCAGGTCGGTGCGGCCGATGCTGCCTGCAAAAAGTGTGTCGCCCGCAATCAACGTCTGCTGTGGCTCGAAGTACAAGCAGATGCTGCCCTCAGTGTGTCCGGGAGTGTGCAGCACCGTAGCGCTTAGCGTTCCGGCCTCGACTTTCTCCATGTGCGCAGGGCTGCCATCAATCGCTACGTCGCCCGGAGGTGCCATGCCCAGCCACGCAGCCTGCACGTCAAGCATCTTCATCAGCGCGTAATCATTTTCGTTCAGCAAAATCGGTGCCCCGGTCAGCGCGCGCAGCTTCATCGCTCCGCCCACATGGTCAATGTGGGCGTGCGTGATGACGATCTGCTTAACCTGGAGTTTGTGTCGTTCGAGAATTGCGACGATCTG
This sequence comes from Terriglobales bacterium, assembly GCA_038229415.1. GTDB lineage: Bacteria > Acidobacteriota > Terriglobia > Terriglobales > Acidobacteriaceae > JANXUR01. The sequence continues at coordinate 83,316 of JBBROM010000004.1, read as the reverse complement.
TGCGATGTCGTCGCCGGGGTCAATCACCATCGCTTCGTGCGTGGTCTCATCCCCAACAATAGAGCAGTTGCATTGCAAAGGGCCGACGGCGAGGATTTCGTGAATCATCGGAGATTCGTCCTCGCCGTTCGTCTGGGAATCGCTACTTCTTTACCGGAGCCGCAGGAGTCGGAACCTGCTGCGCGGGGGCAGTTGGAGCTGGCGTCGCGGGAGCCGACGTCGTCGGAACTGGCGTACTCTTCAGCTTCTCGATCACCGAGCTATCCGTATGCTTGCCTTGACCGAGCGAGAGCGTGATCGAGGTAAACATGAACAACACCGCTGCCCAAGTCGTGACTTTGCCCAGCAAAGTTGCTGCGCCGCGCGGGCCAAACGCCGTCTGGCTGCTGCCACCGGCGAATAGCGCCAAATCCGCGCCTTTGCCGTGCTGTAGAAGAACCACGCCAATAAGAATCAGGCAAACAATTACATGAATCGTGCCAACCAGATACATCCACCAAACCATAGTCGTATGTGCAGGCCGAGAGTGCAGCCCGCTTTCCTTTGCGTTCAGAAATGTGTTCGCGAAATTTGCGATTGGCTCTTGCAGGCTTAGTACAAATCCTGTCAATGCAGCCAAAAATTCTTAAAAATTGGTGCGGAAGAGGGGACTTGAACCCCTATGCCTCTCGGCGCCACCCCCTCAAGATGGTGCGTCTGCCAATTTCGCCACTTCCGCACGGTCGTACCACTGGCCGTTCTTGAGGACTCTGAAATTATAGCAAGGACGCGTACTTGCGCGCGATACACAAGGCGCATCGCGCCGCCACGAACGTTAACTTGCGTGAATATCCAGCCCCGCCATCACCCGGTCCACGATCTCTGCGGGCGAACCTTCAATCTCTACCACCACCGCATCTTCAGGCTCTTCGAGCGTCTTAAACTGACTTGCCAAAATCGCCTCGCCCGCAAAATGCCCATGCCGTTCGTGCAGGCGCTGCGCGATTAACTCCGGGCTTCCGTGCAAATAAACCAGACGAACCACATCACTCACCCGCAGTTCCTGCTGATAGCTGTGTTTGAGCGCCGAACACGCCAGCACGGCACTCTCACTCGCGGCGGTCCAGCCCACAATCAACTCACGCAGCGAAGCCAGCCACGGCGCTCGATCTTCATCCGTTAATGCAATCCCGTCGTGAATCTTCTGCTTGTTCGCAGACGAGTGATAGTCATCCGCATCAGCAAAAATCCAGCCCAGCCGCGACGCCAGTAGCGTCCCCACCGTCGTCTTGCCCGATCCAGTCACGCCCATCACCACGACGACCAAAGGAAACTCCGTCTACTCAGTAAGATAACCCGCCCACAAATAAAACCGGGTCAGGACGCAAGCCCCAACCCGGCAGAATTTTTTATGGGCAACCCGCTACCACTTCACAATCTTCGCAAACGAGACTGCGTCCAGACTCGCCCCGCCGACCAAAGCACCATCAATCTCTTCTTCGGACATAAGCGCGTTCGCATTGTCCGGCTTCACGCTGCCGCCGTACAGGATGCGCATTGCCTTTGCGGTATCGTCGCCCAGGCATTCCGCCGCTTCGGCGCGAATCACTTCATGAGCTTCCACCGCCATTGCCGGAGTAGCAGTCTTGCCGGTGCCAATCGCCCAGACCGGCTCATATGCAATCACCAGCGTCGCTGCCTTCTTGCCCGAAACTCCGCGCAATGCACCTTGCACTTGCCGCCGCAATACCTCTTCCGTTAGTCCGGCTTCGCGCTCCTCTAGCACTTCGCCCACGCACACTATCGGCACCAGCTTCGACTCCAGCGCAGCCTGTAACTTCAGGTTCACCGTGTCGTCCGTCTCGTGGAAGAACTGCCGACGCTCCGAGTGTCCAATGATGACGTGGCTGCATCCGGCATGATGCAGCATTCCACCAGAAATTTCGCCGGTGAATGCGCCTTCATGCTTCCAGTAAAGATCCTGTCCGCCGATGTGAACGTTCGAGCCACGCGCCGCTACTACCGCCGAAGGAATACAAAGGTACGGCGGGCAGACGACGATCTCATCGCGGTCATGGCCTGCGACCAGCGGCAGAAAAGCAGAGAAAAATTCCTCGGTCGTGGCAGTGTTCTTGTACAGCTTCCAGTTGGCGGCAATCAGCTTCTTGCGTGACATTCGTATTCGTCCTTCTCCTATTTATCGGTCTTTATCGGTCAATGCCTCAACACCCGGCAGCTTTTTGCCTTCCAGAAATTCCAGCGACGCGCCGCCGCCCGTGGAAATATGCGTAATCCGCGACGCGACGCCAGCGGCATGAACCGCAGCCACCGAATCGCCGCCTCCCACAATCGAAACCGAGCCGGGATTATCCGCGATCGCTTCGGCCACCTTCATGGTGCCGTTGGCAAATGGCTTCATCTCAAACACGCCCATCGGGCCATTCCACAAGATGGTCTGCGCCCGGCTGATCTCTTCCTCGTACATCTCAACCGTGCGCGGGCCAATGTCGAGCCCCATCATCTCAGCCGGAATCGCCGCGCCTTCGCCAATCGTCTTAGGATGCGCGTTTGCATCCACCTTGTCAGCAACGATGTGATCCACCGGCAACAGGAACTTCACGCCTTTCGCTTTCGCCTCAGCCAGCAACTGCTGCGCCAGTTCGAGCTTGTCCTGCTCCACCAGACTCTTGCCGACTTCCAGCCCCTGCGACTTCAGGAACGTGTAAGCCATCGCGCCGCCGATCAAGATCGTATCCACCTTCGACAGCAGATTCTGGATCACACCGATTTTGTCGCTCACCTTCGCCCCACCCAATATCGCCACAAACGGACGCTCGGGATTACTGAGCGCCTTGCCCATGTAGTCGAGTTCCTTTTGCATTAGCAGGCCAGCCGCAGACTTCTCCACGAACTTGGTAATGCCTGCGGTGGAAGCATGGGCACGATGCGCCGAACCGAATGCGTCGTTCACATAAAACTCAGCCAGTGCCGCCAGATGGCGCGCAAAGGTCTCGTCATTCGCTTCCTCTTGGGCATAGAAGCGCAAATTTTCCAGCAGCAACGCTTGGCCTTTTTCCAGCTTTCCGGCCATCTCTTCTGCCTGCGGGCCAATGCAGTCCGGGCAAAAGCCTACGTTTTGTCCCCGTCCCATTTTTTCGTCCAGCAGAATCCGCAACCGCTCGGCCACTGGCTTCAGGCTCAGCTTCGGATTCGGTTTACCCTTCGGTCGTCCCAGATGCGACGCCAGAATCACCCGTGCGCCATGGCGCAGCGCATACTCAATCGTCGGCAGCGTTTCGCGGATGCGCGTGTCATCGGTCACACGGCCATCTTCCAGCGGAACGTTGAAGTCCACGCGCATAAAAATGCGCTTGTCATTTAAGGGCAGGTCTTTAATGGAAAGTTTTGACATGACTGGCTCTCTCGCGATTTGATCTTTGAGCAGTATGGAAAGCCGGAGCGGAGTAGCGCCGCCGCCCCGGCAGTTCTTAAGTTACAGGCCCTTGCTGTCGAGGAAGTGAATCAGGTCACGGACACGGCAGGAATAGCCCCACTCGTTGTCGTACCAGGAGATCACCTTCACGCAGTTTCCGCCGATCACGCGGGTCATCGGCGCGTCTACGATCGAAGAGCGCGAATCGCCCTTGAAGTCGCTGGAGACCAGTTCGTTCGTCTCGAAGCCCAGGTAGCCTTTGAGCGGCCCAGCTTCAGACGCGGCTTTCAACGCGCCATTCACCTCTTCCACCGTCGTCTTCTTCTCGGTGAACACAACCATATCCACCACCGAAACGTTCGGCGTGGGCACGCGCATGGCGAAGCCATCCAGCTTGCCCTTCAGTTCTGGAATCACTAGGCTGATCGCCTTGGCGGCACCGGTCGAGGTGGGAATCATGGAAAGAGCGGCGGCGCGGGCGCGGCGCAGGTCTTTGTGCGGAAAGTCCAGGATGACCTGATCGTTGGTGTAGGAGTGAATGGTCGTCATCGAGCCATTGATGATGCCGAAGTGCTCGTGCACCACCTTGGCGATGGGAGCCAAACAGTTCGTGGTGCAGGAGGCGTTCGACAGAATGTGATGATCGGCGGCGACATACTTGTCGTCATTCACGCCCATCACAATGGTGATGTCTTCACCCTTGGCGGGTGCGCTGATGATGACCTTCTTCACGCTGCCGCGCAGATGCTTTTTGGCATCCACGGCGTCGGTAAAGCGGCCAGTGGATTCGACCACGACTTGCGCGCCGACCGACTCCCAGGGCAGATTCGCCGGGTCTTTCTCGGCAAACACCTTGATCTTCTTTTCGTTCTTGCCATCGCTGATGGTGATGAAGTCGTCGCCAGCAGTCACAGTGTGGGCGAGGTTGCCGAGCACCGAATCGTACTTCAGCAGGTGAGCCAGCGTCTTGGGGCTGGTAAGGTCATTGACCGCCACGAAATCCAGTTCTGGATCGTTGAGGGCGGTACGAAGCACGTTACGGCCAATGCGGCCAAATCCGTTGATTGCTACTTTAACTGCCATACTTCCTCCATTGTGAGGGAATGTTCCGGGCTGGGCCCGCGCCTGCGTTGTCAGGCGTTCTTATACGGGAATACAGGTCCGTCGAAGAGGACTGCTCAGGGTGTTCGCCTGTTTGCTGGTTCCTAAATATTCTAACTGACTTTAAGGAGCAATGCTGAGTGCGGGTCTTACGATGCAGCGTCTTCGATTACCAGGAACACGTTCTTCTTGCTCCATAGAAACGAGAGGCGCATCAGCCAGTATTTTTGTTCCAACAGACGGCGAGCGGCGGGCCAGTCGGATTCGGGCAGAATGGTTGCGGTTGCGTCCAGATATTCGCTAATGACCCGGCCACGCATGGTGCAGGGCGCGACACGAACGCTGGCGTTATTGCGGATGCGCCGCGTCTTGAACGAATCACCGCGCGTCATTACAAAGAGCTTTCCGCCACTTTCCGCGAACCAAAGTGGGGTCGGCACTGCCGTTCCGTCCTTGCGAAAGGTGATCAGCGAAATATAGTTTTGCCCTGCCAAAGCTTCAGAAAGCATCGCCATGACCGCATTATTGCACGACTTCTGCACCTCGAGCCAAGACTCGGCGGGGTGGCGCATCAGGTGCCCCGGACGTGCCGTCGGCACACCAATGCCCAACCCGTATATACTGCTGGCAGTGGGGTTTGCAGTGCACTACACGTAGCGCTCTTACCTTGATTCTCTAGAACCTTTCGATCATAAAAATATGCGCAATTGGTTGCGCGATCGCTTTGGGCGACGCAAGGAACAGAAGGATACCGGGACGCTCCCAGATCCTGGCCTCATGAAAAACGAAAAATCTCAATCCACCGCTGGCGAATCCGGCCCGGCTGAATCGTCTCTTCTTCCCGGAGAGACTCGGCGCGATGCGCCGCGAGAACCAGAAGTGGTGAGCCAGCCGCCAGCCACAAAGGGTCGCCGTTCGTCTGCACCTGAACCAGTTGTGGAAGCGACTGGCTCGGATGATGCCGAAGAAGGCTCCGACGCGGAGTCCGATTCCAATTCGGATGGTTCTGCTCAGGCTGGCGCCGACTCTGGTGACGCCCGCACTGGGCGCGCCCGGCGCCGCCGCCGTGGACGTGGTGGCAAAGGCCGTCGTGGCGACAAGCCTGTAGCGGCGGAAGCAGCCGCGCCCGCCAAAGCCGAAAAACCTTTCCAGCCGACCATGGATCACCTCAGTGGTATCCCTAGTCAGCAGGAGGATGCTGCGCCCGCGCCCGCACCGGGCCGCGTCAGAAACCGCCGTGAACGTGGCGAAGGCCGTCGTGAACCTCGCGAGCCACGCGAACCTCGTCCAGCACCAGTTCCAGTGGAAGCATCAGAGTCGGAAGACCCCATCGCAGCGGCACCAGCGGTCGCTCGCAAGTCCAAGGGCTCTGTCGTGCTCTCCATCGGACTGCCCGGCTCAGGCAAAAGTTCCTGGTTCAAGCGCAACAGCATCACCCCGCTGTCCAGCGACCAGATCCGCTTCCTGCTGTTCGACGACGAGACCGACCAGAAGTTGCCTGACCTTGTCTTCTCAAATCTGCGCTCGATGTTGCGCGCGCGTTTGGTGGCCAAGCGTCCCATGAGCTACGTGGACGCCACCAACCTGACTCCGCACGACCGCCAGACGTGGATCAAGATGGCGAATGACTACGGCTACGAGGCGCACGCTGTGTACTTCGACGTGCCGCTCGAAGTCTGCTTGCAGCGCAATCAAACACGCAAACGCCAGGTGGAAGATGACGTGCTACGCAAGATGGCAGCCAAGATCAAGGCACCGACGTTCGAGGAAGGCTTCACCAAAATCACCGTGGTGCGTGTAAAGCGCAAGGCGGATGAGAATTCGGGTGACGACAACTCAGCAAATGCCGAAGCTGCCGAGACCACCGACGCCTAAAGTGTTGCCTCAGATATTGGTAAGGGCCACCCGTTCGCGGGTGGCCCTTTTCTTGTTCCTTCGTGGACCTTCTTGAACCTTTATGGACCCTTGCGGAACTTGGTGTTATGGGTGGTATTGCTTCTCAGCCGCTGTCTCAGCCCTTCAAATGTGGCAGCATCGCCTTGAAGGCCGCGCCGCCCGACCCGCGCATCAACTCATAGATCATCATCTCAGTGGACGAAATCACCACGCCCGCATCGCGCATCCTGCCCAAGCCCACCTGCCAGTTCGCTTCCGTCCGCGAGCCCACCGCGTCGGACGCGACGTGCACAATGTAGCCTTCCTGTAGGGCTCCCAGCGCCGTCTGCATCACGCAGATGTGAGTTTCCATGCCACAGATCAATAGCGTATTCCGCTGTCCGGGCAGGTGCTTCACAAGAGAGAGGAATGCATCGCTGGCAAAGCATCCAAAGGCCGTCTTGTCACAGGTGGCAGCGTCGCCAGTCAACTCGGCAATCTGCGGAATCGTCCCTCCCAATCCTTTGGCATACTGCGTCGAAACGATGGCGGGAATTTCCAGAATGCCAGCCAGCCGCGTCAGCAGTTGCACGTTCCGAATCAGCTCATCTTTGCGGAAGATCGCCGGAACCAGCTTTTCCTGAACATCCACCACTAACAGAGCGCAGCGGGACGCATCCAACATCTGCGCAGCCGCATTCACTGAAGGATCCTGCTCCATTGCCATCACGTCGAGTACCTTTCGTAAAGCCATTGAGCCAGGTGTCCCGTCCAAGCTACGCTTGGGCGGGATTCTGCGAGTGACCGCGCGTAGGGCAGGATTGACCCACCCCCGCGCACCCGTTAGAATAAAGCAGCGCCGAGCTATTTCGAAGTGTCTGGCGCGAACTTGCTGCCCCCTCGTTCAACGGCTAGGACAGCTGACTCTGACTCAGCATATCGGGGTTCGAATCCCTGGGGGGCAGCCAAAATCTTTCACAGCGTTTCGCCTACCGTACTTCCAGAAACTCACTCAGCAGCGTATGGAAGTGGTGCAGGCCGTTTTCGCGCTTCACTGAATACCGCCCGCGTTCATAAGTGGACGATCGCAAGCCCTTCTGCACCGACTCACACAGAAAAATATCCTCTTGCTGCACTTCGTCACTAAAGGCGATGGCCCGCGCCACCCGCAGTTTAATCTGGTCGCGCTCGGCCTCTGACTTCGGCTTGTGGAAGAACCATTCAAAGATCGTCAGCGTCTTATCTTTCCCCAGCGGCACAATCAAATTAGTCGAGATATTGTCGGGATAGATATTCAGCATCAAGTTCGGAAAGACCCAGAAGTAAATCGCTTCCTGCAAACCTTTGCCCGCCGAGCCAAGCGCATAAAATCGTTCTCCGTCGTCACCAGGCTTCGCTCCGCGGATCGGCGCAAACTGCTGCGAATAGTAACGATGTGTTTCCACTTTGTACTGGCTGTAGTCAATCTCGCGCATAAGTCCGGGATGCGCAATCGGAATGTGGTAACCCTCCAGATAGTTATCTACATATACCTTCCAGTTACAGTCAATTACATAGTCACGCCGTTCGACCATCCCTAGGTCATTGAAGTCAAACCCAGCCGCCCGTTGCGGAATCTCACCGAGAAACTCGGCCAGAGCCGGCGATTCCTTGTCGAAATTCACAAACAACAAGTTCTCCCACATTTCCAGCCGCACCGGAAACATGCCCATGGTGCTCCGATCGAAGAACTCCACGCCATCAATGTCGGGAGTTCCTACCAGCCGCCCATCGAGCGCATAGCTCCATCCGTGATACTGGCAGCGCAATACATTCGCGCACGGCCCGGAGCCCGTCGCAATTGGGCCAGCCCGATGACGGCACACGTTGCTAAACGCCCGCAGGGTGCCTTCCTTGTCGCGAATCACCAGCAGAGGCTCACCCGCAACCTCCGCCGTAAAGTAGCTGCCCGCGTCGGCAATCGTCCGCGCCGCGCCATCCTTTTCGCCGCACGGTTGGTCGGTTGTACCAACCAGTTGCCACGTCTTTCGGAAAATATTCGCGCGCTCAATTTCCAGAATGTGCGGATTGGTGTAAAAGTTTGACGAAATGGTGTGCGCGCACTCAATGCGCTCGTCCACATCAAGTTGCAAGGGTTTGTCTGTCATAAGCAAGGTTCCGGAATTTCAGGCTAGCACAGTCTGCTGACGCGGCTGCCCTATGAACAATCCTGTGGCTAAGATGAAAATACTGCCACCCAAACCTTTGCGGTTGACGTTTCCATGTAATTGCGCATCCAATGGAAGGTTCCACCAAATTCATGATTTCGGAGAATACTCCTATGAAACGTACCTCCCCCACTTTGATTGCGGCGATCGCAGCCGGAATTTTGCTTTCAGCCTCACTCGCCCCCGCGTGGGCAGCCGACAAACCCAAGCTCACCATGGCAGCGGCCAAGAAGATCGCCCTAGACAAGCACCCCGGCAAGATCAAGAGCGCCGAACTGGAAACCGAAAACGGCGTCCAGCAGTATTCCTTCGACATCAAGACCGCCAAGGGCCTGTACGAAGTCGGCGTGAACGCCAACGACGGCTCTATTGTGGAAGACAAGATGGAAAGCGCCTCCGCCGAAGCTGCCGAAAAGGCTGCTGACGCGAAGAAGAAGTAGCTTTTAGCCAGCTGAGGAGCAAAGCTGAAAGATGTTGCCCTCAGGGTCAATCCCGTCGAATGTGCCCCCGTTTGAAGCCGCTCCACTTCGGATGCAGCGTCCGCCACTACAAAAATTAGCTTTATGGGGGTCTCCTCCCGAGCTTCGGGAGGAGACGTAATTTCGATCTCGTCGGCGATGTGGGGAGGAATAGCGTGCAGAGCGAACGTTGCGCCCCCAGCCTCGAATTCCACCCAAGTATCCGTCCGCGTTTCAGCAACAGGCTTCAATCCAAGAAAGTCGCCGTAAAAGGCGGCCATGCCAGGCAGATCTTTGACGTAGAGCATCGCGCCACTCAGTTGCATGATTGTGAATCATAGGGCGAGTCCGCCAGCTGTGCAATGCTGGCCCGCATCCGGCGCGATCTTTTTTCATCTACCATCAGTAGAGTGCAAACGCCTCAGCCCAATCTCGAAGGCAAGTCCGTCATCCTCTACGACGGCATTTGCGGACTCTGTGACCGCACCGTAAAGTTCGTCCTGAAAAATGATCGGGAAGGGAAGTTCCTGCTGGCGCCGCGACAGGGCGAGTTCGCCCGCGCCTTTCTGCTTCGAGTGGGCCGTGACCCGGGGAATATGGGATCGGTCATCCTCGTCCGCAATCCCGGCACGCCCGCCGAATTTCTGCTGGAAAAATCCGACGCCTCGCTGGGCATCGCGGAAACACTGGGCTGGCCGTGGAAGCTAGCCACTGCCGCCCGCATCCTACCCCGCGCGGTTCGCGACTTCTTCTACTCGCTCATCGCCCGCCATCGCTATCAAATCTTCGGCAAGTTCGACCAGTGCAAAATCCCGACGGGCGACGAGCGCGCGCGCTTTCTGCCATAGTCCGTTGCCAGCGCTAGATGCCTGCGTACCACGCGTAGCCAGCTTCCGGCGCTGACGAACCAAGGCCTTTGCCGAATTTGCGGATATCGTCCGTTACGGTAATGTGCTGGATGAACTTTATGCTCTTGTAACCGAGCTGCCGCGGGACACGCAGGCGCAACGGCCCTCCAAATCGAACCGGAAGATCGCCGTCGTTCATTGCATAAGTAACCAGCGTCTGTGGATGCAGCGCATCGGACATATCCACGCTCTCCCACCAGTCGGGCTCGATCGAAAAATAGACGACATAGCGTGCGTGGGGTAGAACTCCGCAGGCATTCAGCGCCTCCACCAGCGGCGTTCCTGTCCACTCAGCCACATACGACCAACCTTCTTCGCAGACCACTTCCGTGATCTGGCTGCGGACCGGGAGCTGCTTGAGGTCGGCAATGGAGAACGTGGTGGGATGGGCGACCATGCCATCCACCGTGAGGCGCCAATCATTGAAGCCGCCCGTCTGTAATCCCTTGAAGGCATCGCTGGACGGCGCGATCGCATTGGCGAACGGCGTCTTCGAGATCGTGCTGCGCGGAAACTCACGCGCCAGTGAGTGGGCTGTGATGATCCTCTGCGCCGCATAGGTCAGTGTCTCGCCGGGGCCGTAGATGCCACTGCCATCGGGCGGAAGCAACCCATATTGCCCGGCGATACGCGCAGCCACAGCGACCCCGGCAGCGCCAGCGGCCACACCCAAACCAGCTTGGACGAACTTGCGGCGAGAGACTTGACTCATGACTGCTCCTTTGGGGGCTGGACTTTACCGGTGATCATGGCGCGGACACGGCTCCAAAACCCGGCAAGGAAAATCATCCCCACGTGAACCAGCAGAAACGCAAACAGCGCGACTGTCAGAAAAAAATGTAAGGTTCGCGCGGACTGACGGCCACCCAGCCAGTTCACGACTTCGGGTACAGCAGAGTTAAACCCGGGCGAGAGTGCCAACCCAGTCAATATCATCATCGGAAACAGCACGAAGATCACCACCAGATACGAGAGGCGCTGAATCGAGTTGTAGGAATGAGCCTCGCCATCGTTAGGCCGCCGAAAGCGCAGGTGGTGGAGGATCTGCCCGCGAAAGGCGGGCCACGTCCGCTGGTCAGCGGACGGAAGCAAAGTACGGCGAAAATGTCCGGTCCAAATCCCCCAGATGCAGTAGGCGAGTCCGGTCAGCACCGCCGCCCATGCCGCTTCGAAGTGCAGCGCACGGCTCCAGCCGTTTTGATCGGGCAGCACATAGCTGTAGCCACTGGGAACCGTGGGGCGCGACGCCGGAACCGGAATGCGGAATAACGGCGTAGTGACCGAACTGCCGGTTTCGCCCCAATAGAAACACGGATGCGAGATAAGAATTTCAATGCCCGTGACCAGCAAGGCCAAAAAGCAGACGGTCGTGATCCAGTGCGTCACACGCAGGACGGCGGGATGCCGTGGACCCGAGCCTTGTACGGAAGTGATGGAGGGCGAATGCACGCGGCGAGTGTAACACGGTTTCCGGCAGCGCGATGGGGGAGCCCTCATCCACCATTCGCTGCTCCCAGTGTAAAATTCGCCTCGATCAAGTTTCCCATCGGAGAGCCAGTTTCATGTCCACGTCCAGCCCCACCGGCAACATCGAATCCATCCTCCACGAAGATCGCGTCTTCCCCCCGTCGGAAGAGTTCCGTTCCCGCGCCCGCATCGGCGATCCTGCCGAGTACGAGCGGCTCTATCGCGAGTCCATCGAGCAGCCGGACGCCTTCTGGAGCCGCATCGCCAGCGAGCTGCATTGGTTCGAGCCATGGGAAAATGTGTTGGAGTGGGATTGCCCATCAGCCAAGTGGTTTAGCGGCGGAAAGCTCAACTTAAGCTTTAACTGTCTGGACCGCCACGTCGCTTCCGCGCGCCGCAACAAAGCTGCGATTATCTGGGAAGGTGAGCCCGGCGAAATCCGCACCTTTACCTATCAGCAACTGCTCACCGAAGTCGAAAAATTCGCCGCTGTGCTCAAGTCCCTCGGCGTCCAAAAAGGAGACCGCGTCGCCCTCTACATGGGCATGGCACCCGAGTTGCCTGTCGCCATGCTGGCCTGCGCCCGCATCGGCGCGCCGCACTCCGTCATCTTCGGCGGATTCTCCGCCAGCGCCCTCGTAGATCGCATTCATGACTGCCAAGCCACACTCGTCATCACGCAAGACGGCAGCTTCCGCAAGGGCACCGAAGTCAAACTGTTCCCGGTCGTGGAAGAAGCCCTGAAGTCCTGCCCTACCGTCAGCAATGTTATCGTCCTTCGCCGCAGTGGCACGCCCATCAACATGCAGTCCGGACGCGACCATTGGTGGCACGACCTCATGGCCGCTTCTAATAAAAATGCCAAGCCCGGCACTCCCGCCGAGCCGCTCGACTCTGAGCATCCGCTCTTCATCCTTTACACTTCCGGATCCACCGGCAAACCCAAAGGCGTCCTGCACACCACGGGTGGCTACTCCGTCGGCACCTACCTCACCACGCAGTGGGTCTTCGACCTCCGCGACGACGACATCTACTGGTGTACCGCCGACATCGGCTGGGTCACCGGACACAGTTACATTCTCTACGGCCCGCTGCAATGCGGTGCGACCGTCGTCATGTACGAGGGCGCGCCCAACCATCCCCAGCCCGACCGCTTCTGGGACATCATCGAGCGCCATCGCGTCAACATTCTCTACACCGCGCCCACCGCGATTCGCACCTTCATCAAGTGGGGAGACGACTACCCCAACGCGCACGACCTTAGCAGCCTGCGCCTGCTCGGCACCGTGGGCGAGCCCATCAACCCTGAAGCCTGGATGTGGTATCGCGAAGTCATCGGCAAAAATCGCTGCCCCATTGTGGATACCTGGTGGCAGACCGAGACTGGACACATGATGCTCGCGCCCGTCCCCGGCGTGGTGCCCACCAAGCCCGGCTCGGCCACTAAGCCGCTACCCGGCGTGTTGCCCGAAATTGTGGACAAAGACGGCAACCCCGTCCCCGACGGACAAGGCGGATTTCTCGTCATCCGCCGCCCCTGGCCCGGCATGTTACGCACCATCTACGGAGACCCCGACCGCTACGTCCAGCAATATTGGTCGCAAATCCCCGGCAGTTACTTCACCGGAGACGGCGCCCACCGCGACAAGGACGGCTACTTCTGGATCATGGGCCGCGTGGACGATGTGATCAATGTAAGTGGACATCGCCTAAGTACCATGGAAGTAGAAAGCGCGCTCGTGTCGCATCCGGCCGTAGCGGAAGCCGCCGTAGTAGGTCGCCCCGACGAACTCAAGGGGCAAGCTATCGTAGCCTTTGTCACCCTCAATCACGACCACAAATCCGCTGACCGCCTGCCCGAACTGAAAGAAGATCTGCGTAAGTGGGTAACCAAAGAAATCGGCGCCCTGGCCCGCCCCGACACCATCCGCTTCACCGAGATACTCCCCAAGACAAGAAGCGGCAAGATCATGCGCCGCCTGCTCCGCGAACTAGCCAGCGGCAACGAAGTAAAAGGCGACACAACCACCCTCGAAGACTTCAGCGTGCTGGCGCGGCTGAAGGAAGAGGAGTAGTGGTGGGCGATGAAGTCAAAACTCTAGTCTCTAGGGGCGCGCGAAGCCGATGTGACGTAAAGCCATAGTTTTAAGGAGAGCCTCTTCAGAATCGAGTAGAGAAAAAGCATTAAGATTGTAGGTGTCTAATATCTTTAAGACTTTCATGCGCTCCCTTGCAGGAATAATGAACTTGTACAGGAGATCCTGACGCTCGCTTCCTCGAGCAAACACGCTTTCGTGGGGAGCGAAACTCCAACCTTGCTGAGCGTCGAACTTGACACAAAGAGTGTAACGACTCTGCTGCAGAAAGTGTCTCCGATGAGTGTGGACGTAGGGACCGAAAACGTGGATCTGAGTTTCATCGCTTGACCATGCTTTCGTGTTTTCCGGCCGCTCCAGGTAGGCATAGATAGCCACCGTTTCGAGATCGCAGGCATCTGCGAACGCAAAATAGGCCGCCACGTAGGGGGTTACAGTCCAATCGAGTAGCGGGGAAGGGAATCGGTGATGACGCAGGTAAGACATGTAACTATACCCAGGTAAACCACCGCAAAAGCCTGAAAGGTTCAAGTCAGCGGTTCATATTCCTTGGCTAATCGCGAGAATTGTTGACGATCGGGCAATGCCTCCCATTTGTGCTCAGTAAAGGCCTCAATCTGTGGCCGAATCACCGAAATCAGGCGGTAGTAGTCTTCAATAGCCATGCCCGGACAATGATTCCGTTCGAGGCTGGTGTCGAGAGACCAGCAAGCATTCCTTTGGCCACGAAATAGGTACCCACCATCCGCTGAAATGCGAAGAAGGTGCAATTGCTCTACGAATTCCTCCCAGGTAGTAACATCAATTGTTTCCATAGACCTATTCTAACGCCGCGCGGTGCCACCTCAAACCGGGTGCCCCACGTCTCGCGGGGTTCGAGACGTGGGATCACGGATGCTTATCGGTCACAGAATCCCCGTTTCCCACAGAACCTTCACGAGTCCCTCCGATCTCCACCGCTGTCGTGGGTTCGATTCGTTCCAACGGCTCCGGCTAGGGTGACATGGGCGGTATGTTGACGCTTCCTGAAGGTTATCGATCTAGGCTCCCACGTCTCGAACATCGCGAGACGTGGGGCACCCGCATCGGGGCACCCCGTACCCGTACCTCGGCACCCCGAGTCTCGGGAACATAAGTGATTCTCGAATGTTCATCGGTCACAGATTCGATTACAAGAGAATCTCTAGTCTCGTGGTGTGACTTCCGGTCTCCATCGCTTCTATGGATTCGATCATCTGCACTTCATTACTTGCAGTTGTGTCGAACGCTGTCCCATGCTCGGTTCTGCCGAGCGGCGGGATCTCTTCCTAACAGTGCTTGAGCATGTTCGGCGACGCTACGGCTTGGTGATCGTAGGTTACGTGGTGATGCCAGAGCACTTTCATTTGCTCTCTAACGAACCGGAACGGGCGACGCTCTCCACCGCGATGCAGGCGCTCAAGCTTGGTTTCACGAAGCGTCTTCTTGGATTGGCTGCACGCAGAGAGACGGTGCTCGAAACGGGCACAAGCCTGTGGACGCCTCGCTTCTATGATTTCAACGTGTTCAGTTCCAGGAAGATCAACGAGAAGCTGCGCTACATTCACCGGAATCCGGTTGCGAGAGAACTGGTGGATTCACCGGAACAATGGCGGTGGAGCAGCTACGGGTTCTAGGCATCAGGTGAGAGGGGGTCGGTGCTGTTAAATGCCTGGCCTGAGGTGGTCGGTCATCGCTCCCACGTCTCGAACACCGCGAGACATGGGGCACCCGGTACTTTGGACGAAGAATGATGCACGGGTTTGGCGAACGAAGATCCCTCTCTTTGCGCTACACTACCGCCGTGCCCAAGCCCTCTGAGCGCGTACCGACCCACCCCGTAAAGCCAATCTCCGCGGCCGTGGCGAAGCAGCTCAAGCGCGTGCGCAAGGTTTGCCTGGCGATGCCCGGCGCTGAGGAAAAACTATCGCACGGTGAGCCGACGTTTTTCTGCGGCAAAGTGTTTGCCATGTTCGACAACAATCATCACAACACCGGACACATCGCCATCTGGATTCCCGCCGCACCCGGATTGCAGGAGTCGCTCGTGGAGGAAGCGCCTGAGACGTACTTCCGGCCGCCGTACGTGGGATGCAAGGGGTGGGTTGGCATCGAACTCGCCCGCGTGACCGACGATGTTCTCGCCGCGCAAGTGCAGCAAGCGTGGCGGCTCGTTGCGCCTAGGAAGCTGGTCGCGGCTTCGCTATCGAAGTTCTAACGAGAAGAATCTGCCGAACTAAGTAGACGCGGAGAATTCGATGGAAAGAGAAGGTTGGTGCCCCACCCTCGCTGCATTTTCTTGCGGCTAGGGTGGGAGGAAGAATGTAGTTTCCGCCGTCTAGATTCCGGCCGCGCCCACGATCATGATCGGTGAAGTCGGCACCGGCGAACCTTCCGCGTTCTCGACGGTAATCGCGAAGGCCTTGGCGATTACGCCCGGAGGCAGGTCGGTCTTGACCAGTGTACCGTTGCCGCGCGCGTCGGTCTTGAAGACGCCAGCATTCATCGGCGCGCCGTTATCCGGAATCAGCCACAACTCAAACGCCTTGTTCGGCGGCAATGCAGGCATGTTGCTTGCCACGAATACGAGCTGTCCACCATCGCGGCGATAGAACGCCTTGCCCTGCGGCTCGGGCTTGGACTTGGTCGAAGCCAGCGTCGCGCGCACGGCGTCGGGCGCGGTCAACACGCTGACAAGCTGCTCCGCCTTGGTGAGCCGAATTTCCTGCTGTGCGGATTGATCCGCTGCGGTTTCGATGCGGCGGCGTAGTGCGCTGTTCTGCATCCACATCAGCCCGCTCAACACCAGCATGGCGGCTGCTGCAAGCCAGCCCGACGCGCCGAACCAGATCGGCTTCGGACGCATGGCAATGACCTCACTCCGTTGCGGCATCGCAATAGGCGGAGTGAAGCTCTGCTCGATTCTAGGCAGCGACACAGGCGCAGTTGTTTGCACTGTGCCACTCGATTCGCTTCCCGATCCACTACTAGTTCCGCGCACCGCATCCATCAGGCGCTGCTTTGCGCTGGCCGGGGGTGCCACAAGTTCACCTTCGCTAAAGGCCAACCCCAGCAGTGCAGAATCGCCACGGAACTGCGCCAATTCCTCGCGGCAGTCGGCACACGTTGCCAGATGCTGCTCCAGCGCGACGCGCTCGGAGCCTTCCAGCAATCCCAGCGAGTGCAGTGCCAAGTCGTCCGCGAATTGTTCGTGTGCCGTCATGTGGCCAGTACGCTGCGTAGCGAAATCAGCCCGCTGCGAATCCTTGTTTTAATCGTGCCCAGCGGCTCGCCAGTCTTTGCGGCGATTTCCGTGTGGCTCATTCCTTCAAAATACGCCAGTTCCAACGCCTTCTTTTGCGCCGGAGGCATCTCTGCCAACGCTGCCCGCACCTTCGCTCCACTGCGGTTGCGGTCCAGCTCTTCTTCAAAGTTCGTGCTTACCGAAAGAACCACATCTTCAATGTCATCCTGTGGCTTGCGCTTGCGAATCGCGTCAATCGCCCGATTGCGGGCAATTACGCTGAGCCACGGCCCAAGATTACCCCGGCTGGCGTCAAACGCCCCCGGATTCTTCCACAATTGCAGGAAAATCTCCTGCAAGATATCTTCGGCGAATCCGGTGTCTCCAATCACCCGCAGCGCCACCGAATACACCACACGAGAGTAGCGGTCGTAAAGCTGCGCCAGCGACGACTCATCTCCGCTGCGAATGCCTGCAACGATGGCAGCATCTGTCATCTGGGGGCGCTCCGCATTGGATGCTTCATCAACTCTCGTCATGGATAGTACGCAGCTGGTTCAAAAACGGATTGCACGCTGTTCTTCACAGTGTTGCAAGCACGGCAGTTAAGGCGGATTCGGATAAATTTCAGATGCAAGTCTTCGCAGTAGCCGAAGGTCATGCTACCAGATTTTAGGCGGAATGTGAGGGCGAAGCCGTGATCGCCACACGCAGCGATCTCTGCGAAAGATGCCCTCCTAAAAAAGGACATTGACTTTTCTGCAATTCGGCGTAGCGTTCGGGTGTCTTGCCAAACGTTTTGTGAAGTTCACGTGCGCGAGAAGTGTCCGACACCACGCGTAGCCGGTTCTCCAGCAGTCGCACTGTGGGCTTCCTAGAACCTCAACCTACAGGAGAGAAACGATGACGAACAGAGTATTAATACTTGCAGTGGCGATGTCATGTGTGGCTTCGGCGGTGCTCGCCCAAGCTCAAGAGACGATGTTGCTGCCCCCGAAGGTGCTGGTGATCACCCGGGAAGTGGTGAAGCCCGGCAAAGGCGCGGCCCACCAGAAGTGGGAGGCAGGGTATCCCGCGGCTCTGGCCAAAGCTCATTGGCCTGTCCCCTACATTGGCATGACTGCCCTAACGGGCGAACCCCGCGCCCTGTATCTGACCGGGTACGATTCCATGGCGGCGTGGGAGGCAGATACCCAAGCCACCGACAAGAACGCAGCCCTTTCCGCACAGATGGATGTATTGAGCACAAAAGACGGCGATTTTTTGTCGGAATACCGCACGGGGGTATTCACCTACCTGCCTGAACTCAGCTATCACGCCGACACCATTCCAGTGGCCGGTTTGCGTTATTTCCGCATCTACACCCTTCACATCAAACCAGGCCATGGGAGTCACTTCACCGAGGTGCGCAAGACAATCCTGGCAGCCCACCAAAAGGCTGGTCTCTCGGACCAGTACGCTATCTTTCACATTTTGGCAGGCGGGCCCTCAGATACGTATCTCATCTTTGTTCCCATGAAGTCGTTGGCAGAGCAGGATGAGTATGACACCATCCATGGCGCGGCTTACAAGCAAGCGTTAGGAGCCGACGGCCAGAAGAGTCTGGACGACTTCCAAGCCCAAGGGGTGGAGAGCTCGGAGACCAATATATTCAAGTTCATCCCCCAAATGAGCTATCCCCGGAAGGAGTGGATGGCTGCGGACAAGTTCTGGGCCTCGCAAGCAGCGTCGATGTCCAAGATACCAGCCAAAGCCATTGCAAAGAAAGAGGCTGTGAAACAGTAAGGCAATTGCGGCGCTTAACCGGCGGCGGTTACCCATCGTCGCCGGTGCCCCGCCCGCCAAGCAAGGGGGAGAAAACTGAAAACCACAGAATCTGACGGGTGCTCGCCATTCTTGGCGATTCCGAATTGCGTCTTGACGCAATTCGTCTTTACGCAAGCATGAATAACGTGTTACTCTAGAACACGATACGGGAAACTGTAGACAAACGAAGAGCAGGAGCGCATCAACTCTAGTGTTAGCCAAAGAGCAAAAGCAGTCCCTCATTGGCCAGTACCAGACTCACACCACGGATACGGGCAGCCCGGAAGTGCAGATTGCCATTCTGAGTGAGCGGATTGGTCAGTTGACAGATCATTTCAAGATGCACAAAAAAGATCACGGTTCACGCCGCGGCCTTTTGATGCTGGTCAGCAAGCGTCGCCGCCTGCTGGACTACCTCAAGTCCAACGATTCAGAGCGCTACCAGACGGTGATTCACAAGCTGGGCATCCGCAAGTAAGACTTGTGGATGCCTTTCGGCTTTATACGCCGGAATACGCCGTTTGCAATCCGGCCGTTGCCGGAAGCAGTCCCAGGGAAGGGAAACGCGGAGAGTGTCTCCGCTCAGCTTGAGAAGAATTCTCACCTCCAGCCGAACTATTTCGTGCTTTGTGGCAGATGAAGCCACGGACGATCCCTATTCTTTCCCGTCCAGCGCCAGCCGCTTGTGTGCGACCGCTGCGCTCCACATGCCACATGGCACCCCAATAAAAAAGGAAATCGAATGAACGTACAGACAGTGAATGTCGAACTAACCGGGGGCAAGTCCCTCAATATTGAAACCGGCAAGCTGGCCAAGCAGGCCCATGGCTCCGCCGTCGTCCGCGTGGGCGAGACCGTCGTATTAGCGACTGCCGTATCGAATCAAGAACCGCGGGAAGGCATTGACTTCTTCCCCCTGACCGTTGACTACCGCGAATACTTCTACGCTGGCGGACGCATCCCCGGTGGCTTCATCAAGCGCGAAGGCCGCCCCAGTGAGCGCGAGACGCTTACCTGCCGCGTCATTGATCGCCCCATCCGTCCCTTGTTCCCCGAAGGCTTCCGTTGCGAGACCCAAGTCATCGTGCTGGTCATGTCGGCGGACACGGAGAATGACCCAGATGTGATCGGCATCAACGCCGCCTCCACCGCGCTTTCGCTTTCGGATATTCCGTTCGGCGGCCCCGTTGGTGCCGTGCGTATCGGTCGCGTGGATGGCAACTTCATCGTTAACCCTACCTACACCGAAGTGCGCGAAGGCGACCTGAACATCGTCGTCGTAGGCACCGCGGACGCCATCATGATGGTGGAAGCAGGAGCCAAGCAGGTTTCGGAAGAGACCGTGCTGGCCGCGATTGAGTTCGGCCACGCCGAAGTGAAAAAGATTTGCGCCGGCATCATGGACCTCGTCGGACGCACGGGCAAGCCGAAGCGCACCGTCACTCCTCCGGAGTTTGACGAAGCGTACTTCAACACGCTGAAGCAGCAGGCTGGCGAACGGTTGGCCGATGCTCTGGATACGGCGAAGCATCCCAAGGCCGAGAGCTATGACTTGGTGAAGGCGCTGAAGAAGGAATTGGTTGCGGCGCTACCTACGGATGATCCGACGGCGAAGCCGAAGCTGAATACGTATTACGAAGCGTTGCGCGAAAAAATCTTCCGTGACGCTGTGCTGGAACAGCGCCGCCGTCCGGATGCGCGCGACTTCGAGCAGATTCGTCCCATCTGGATTGAGACTGGCGTTCTGCCCCGTCCCCACGGTTCGGCCATCTTTACCCGCGGCGAGACGCAGGCGATGGTCACCACCACACTCGGCACCTCGGACGACATGCAGCGCATGGAAGTGTTCGAAGGCGAAGCCAAGAAGCGCTTTATGCTGCATTACAACTTCCCGCCGTTTTCGGTGGGCGAAGTGGGCCGTATGACTGGCGTAGGTCGTCGCGAAATTGGACACGGAATGCTCGCCGAGCGCGCGTTGTCCGCAGTATTGCCCCCAGCGGAAACATGGCCTTACGCGATGCGCGTCGTCTCCGACACACTGGAATCGAACGGCTCGTCCTCCATGGCTGCGATCTGCGGCGGGTCACTCTCGCTGATGGATGCAGGCGTGCCGCTGAAGGCTCCGGTCGCCGGTGTGGCGATGGGCTTGGTGAAGGAAGGCGACAAGTACGCCATCCTGACCGACATCGCGGGCGCGGAAGATCATTACGGCGACATGGACTTCAAGGTCGCTGGCACTTCTGAAGGCATTACCGCCCTGCAGATGGACATCAAGGTCACCGGCATTACCTCGGCGATTATGAGCGAAGCGCTGGCGCAAGCCAAGCGCGGACGTCTTTTCATCCTCGACAAGATGAATGCCGTGATCAGCACCGCCAACGCCACCATGAGCGATTACGCGCCGCGCTTCTACACCGTGCAAATTCCGCCGGACAAGATTCGCGACCTGATTGGCCCGGGCGGCAAGGTGATCAAGGGCATCGTGGAGCAGACCGGCGTCAAGATTGACGTTGAGGACTCCGGCAAGGTGAACGTGGCATCGAGCGATCAGGAAGCGGCCAAGAAGGCGCTGCAAATGATCAGCGACATCTGCGCCACCGCCGAAGTCGGCAAGACGTACCTGGGCAAGGTCACCCGCATCGCCGAGTTTGGCGCTTTCGTGGAGATCATCCCCGGCACCGACGGCCTGCTGCACATCAGCGAAATCGCCGAGCATCGCGTTAAGGATGTAGCCGACGAATTGAACGAAGGCGATCAGGTTCTGGTGAGGGTGCTGGCTGTTGAAGGCAACCGCATCAAGCTGAGCCGTAAGGCGATTCTGAAAGAACAGCGCGCCAAGATGGAAGGCGAAGGCGGCGCTCCGGCAGAAGGTGCCGAGGGTGGCGAAGACTTTGCTTCTGGTGGTGGCGTGGTGCTCGAAGGCGGCGCCGACTTTGACGACGACGAGCCCAACTTCAATCGCGTGGATGGCGATGGAGCCCCGGTAGCCGAAGGCGAGGCGCGTCCTCCGCGTCCCGCAGGCGGACGCCCGGCAGGCGGTCGTGGTGGACGTCCCGGCGGTGGCCGTGGCGGACGCCCCGGTGGCAGCAGTGGCGGTGGCGGCAGAGATCGTCGCGGCCCACGCCGGTAGTTCGTAGCTCAATACGTTAGAAGAATGCGAAAGGCCGCGATGAAAATCGCGGCCTTTTGTTTTCCCTAGATGTGTCATCCCGAGCGGAGTGGTTCTTCACGAAGTGAGGAACTACGCAGTGGAGGGACCTTGTGTTCCTGTTGGTGGGGCCACAAACCACTCCGCAGCCAAATCCCTCCACTGCGGATTTTGCATCTCCACCAGCCAGTTCTTCTTCTCACGCCGCCATCGCTTGATCTGCTTCTCCCGTGTGATCGCCGAAACCACCTCGCTGTAACGCTCCACAAACACCAACCGAGTCGCGTTGTAATCGTCAGTAAAACCTTCGTGCCGATGCATCTTGTGCTGAAAGATACGCCGATCCAAGTTGCTGGTCATACCCACGTATAGCGCGCGCCGCTCTGCACCATGTAAACGTAGTAGTTGTGTTCCTTCATCGCGGACACACAAGGTCTCTCCACTCTGCAGAAGCGCGCTGAACGCGCGCTTCTGCTCCGGTCGAGATGACACACTATGAGGATGATTGAGAGATCGAAGGAACGAATGTGACGGCAGTCACAGTTTGGAAAATATTTGTAGCGCAGCTACTTATGCCGTGTCATCCCGACCGGAGTAGTTCCTCACGAAGTGAGGAACTACGGAGTGGAGGGACCTTGTGTTTCTGCGGTTCACCAAGAACATACACCTGAGGTTGGAACTACCGCTTCGGAATCAAATCCCCCACCCGTCGAATGTGCGCGCCGACCCCGCGCAGCTTTTCTTCGATGTTTTCGTACCCTCGATCCATGTGGTACACGCGGTCAATAATCGTCTCGCCATCAGCCACCAGCGCAGCAATCACCAACGACGCCGACGCGCGCAAGTCGCTCGCCAGCACCGGCGCCCCGCTCAGCGGAGTCTTGCCGCGCACAATGGCGCGGCGGCCATCAATCTTGATGTCCGCGCCCATGCGCGCCAGTTCGCTGACGTGCATAAAGCGATTCTCGAAGATGTTTTCCGTGATTACGCTGGCG
The DNA here is from genome assembly GCA_038229415.1 of Terriglobales bacterium. Taxonomy (GTDB): domain Bacteria; phylum Acidobacteriota; class Terriglobia; order Terriglobales; family Acidobacteriaceae; genus JANXUR01. The sequence continues at coordinate 60,581 of JBBROM010000004.1, read as the reverse complement.
CCCTCAGCCTGCGTGGCCAGCGCCATGTACTGCGCCTGCATGTCGGTGGGGAAGCCGGGATATTCCTCGGTGCCCATGTCCGCCGCATTCAGGGCAACGAGCTGGCCGCTGCTGTTGACTTCGATGGTGTCGCCCGCGGCGGATACGTCCACGCCCGCCTCGCGCAGCTTGCGCAGCAGCGCGCCCAGGTGCGCCGGCTCGCAATCTTCGATGACCAAATTGCCGCCCGCCACGGCACCCGCGACGATGAACGTGCCCGCCTCGATGCGGTCAGGAATGATGCGATGCTTCGCGCCGTGCAGCTTTTCCACACCCTGAATGCGGATGGTCGAAGTTCCTGCGCCCGAAATCTTCGCGCCCATCTTCGTCAGCAAATCGGCGAGGTCCACCACCTCCGGCTCGCGTGCGCAATTCTCCATCACGGTTTCGCCGTCGGCGAGCACCGCGGCCATCATCAAATCTTCGGTGCCGGTGACGGTGATTTTGTCGAAGACGATCTCCGCACCACGCAGTCGGTCGGCTGTAGCTTCCACGTAGCCATGCTCGACGGTGATCTTCGCGCCCAGCGTTTCAAGGCCCTTGAGGTGCATGTCAATCGGACGCGCGCCGATGGCGCAGCCTCCCGGCATGGAAACCCGCGCGCTGCCCGTGCGCGCAACCAGCGGCCCCAGCACCAGCGTCGAGGCGCGCATCGTTTTCACCAGCTCGTATGACGCCTCAGACTTGGCCAGATTGCGGCAACTGATCGTGGTGCGATGCTGCGCGCGTCCGTAGCCTAGTTCGACCTCGGCACCCATCGACGCCAGCAGCTTGCGCTCGGTTTCAATGTCGCGCACCTGCGGAATATTTTCGAGAATGACCGCATCCTCAGTGAGAATGGCCGCGGCCATGCAAGGCAGCGCCGAGTTCTTGGCTCCGCTGACGCGAATGGTGCCATTAAGAGGAGTGCCACCGCGAATTACAAATTTGTCCATGAGTGGGGATGATTCCTTTGCGGGCGCCGAAAAATGCGCCGAAGACTAGCCTAATTGTAGATGCGGGCGGTGTGGAAATGACGCGGGGCCTTGGTCGGCGTTAATCGTTTGTTAGCTGCCCGAGTGGCTATTTGTGCAGCAAAGGCGAGGCGAAGCACGCGGCGAAGTTCAGAACAGGAAGAACAACCGCATAGGGAAACCACTTCCTCAAAATGGCGGCCAGTGCTACCGAAACAGGATAGGAAATAGTCGACCAAACGAACAAATATGCTTCAGCGGTGTGTCCTCCATCAAAGGCCATTCCGGAGAGAGGCGCGAACAGCAGCTAAGGTACCAGAAGAATAAGCCAGAAGATGAGCAACGCCCGCGTCGCTGAGGGGGCTGGCTGTTTCTGATTGCTGTTTCCCCATTTCCAGAGAGAAGCGCCTAAGTATGACAAGATCGACGTAGCTATGATGTTAAGAAGTACAACCAAGGGTCGGTTCGTCATTGCGGCCCGTCGGCCAGATAGGGCGATTGCTAGAAGGGTGCCAGGAAGCATTAACATCCGTGAGGGGTTGAACACCCAGCCGAGCGCCGAAGTTGCGAAGCCGACCAAGACCGAAAACACTGCCCGCCGGCGATTCAGATATGGTCGTGGCATGGGAGTGCCGCAAGTTCTTCTAAGAGCACGATAATTCTGATTCTGGTTAACCGTTCAAGAATACCCTAAACTCTCACACTGATGCAGTCTCACCTACAGTCCCTAAGTCAGCGCACCACTTTGCCCACATTTCCACCCGTTGCTTCCAGCAGCTTACGCGCCGCGCGAGCCGACAGGCGTTTCTTCAGCATGACCAGCGCCACAGGCACGCTCTGCCCGGACGCCTCCAACGCAGCTACCGCTTCTTCGCGCGAGGCTTCAGTAAGCTCTTCCAGAATCCCAATCGCGCGTTCCACCAGCTTGGCGTTCTTGGTGTGGACGTACACCATACGGTTGCCATATATGTGGCCGAGGCGGGCCATAGCACCAGTGGTGAGCATGTTCAGCACCATCTTCTGCGCGGTGCCCGCCTTCATGCGGCTGGAGCCAGCCAGCACCTCGGGCCCGACTTCGACCACGATGGCAACATCCGCCGCCGCCCCCAGCGGCGAGTTGCGATTGCACGTCAGCGCGACGGTTTTCGCACCAGCCCGCCGCGCATACTCCAGCGCGGCCACGGTGTAGGGAGTCCGTCCACTAGCGGCGAGGCCAACCACCACATCACGCTTGCCGGGTTTGCGCTGCTTCAGGTCGGCGACGCCGAGTTCGCGCGAATCTTCATTCGCCTCGACCGCGTTACCCAGCGCCCGCTCGCCGCCCGCGATCACGTACTGCACGGTCTTCGGATCGGTTCCGAACGTGGGCGGACACTCAGAAGCATCAAGCGCCGCGATGCGTCCACTGGTACCCGCACCAACGTAGATCAGCCGCCCTCCGCTACCGATGGCGTTCGCAACGAGATCAATCGCCCGCGCGATCTGCGGCAGCACCTTCTTCACTGCGCCCGCTACTTTTGCATCTTCCGCATTGATGGTGCGGGCAATCTGTAAGGCAGACATCCTGTCGAGATCGGCGGCTGCAGGGTTGGAGCGCTCGGTGCGGAGGCGGCGAACCTCGGTGGCGAGGGCTGAGGCTGGCCCCAAATTCGTATGGTTCACATTCTTGGTGATGAGTGGCATATCGCGCGTGCGCTCCCCGACTTACTTAGACGCCCGTTTCGAGGTTAACCCATTCACCCCGAACCTTTTCCTCGGGAGGCGTAAGTTTGAACATCTCACCGGTTTCGATCTCAAGAAACCACTCTTCTCCCCAACGCAAAGGTCGACCTACCGGGATTTCGACTCTCTCCACGAAGCCGCGAGATTCCGCTTCGGCCAGCATTCTCTTCAGTTCCCTGAAGTCGTGGTCGCCCTGGAAGCTCCGTTGAGCGTGCATATCTCGGAAGATGCTCATGTCCGGATATTACTCCAGCGCCTCCACCACGGCATCATGGAACAACGGACGCACTCGCTTGATGGCATCGAAATCCGACTTCTTGCGCGGGACGCTTGCTTGCAGCGGCATAGTGCGGTTGGTCAGAAGCGTGACGGAAAGCTGGCGCTCCGGATCAATCCACAACGACGTCCCGGTGTAGCCGAGGTGCCCGAACGAACGCGGCGAGAAGTATTGGCCCGATGACGAAGGTGAAGAAGGCGTGTCCCAGCCGAGCGCCCGCGAGGTGTTGTGTTGAGAATTCTCTCGCGCAGTAAAGCGCGCGACGGTCTCCGGACAGAATAGGGGACTGCCACCCCGCAACATGCACTCCGCGAAGCGCGCAACGTCTTCCGCAGGCGCAAACATGCCTGCATGACCGGCAACCCCGCCGAGCGTGCGTGCGTTACCGTCGTTCACCACGCCTTGCAGCAGGAATTCGTCGCCGGAAGTATTCTCGCGCCGCGGGGCATAGCCGGTTGGTGCAATCAAGACTGTGGGGTTAGAAAACGAAGCGGATGGGGCGGTCCTGCGGAATTCGGTGTGCGCCATGCCGAGCGGCGCATACACCTCACGCGCGCAAAACGCATCGAGCGCCTCGCCCGCGATGCGCTCCAGCGCCAGCCCTAGCAGCAGGAAGCCGATGTCGCTGTATTCCGCGCGCGAGCCAGGTGTGGCTTGCAGCGGCGAACAAAAGATCGCCTGCCACATCGCTTCAGGCGAACTGCAAGTCAGGTAAAAACGCTCGTGTGCGGCGAGTCCAGAGGAATGCGTCAGCAGATGGTGCAACGTAATCGCCTTGCGGCGTGGATCGGGCGTATTCGCGGAGATAAATTCAGGGACGATCGCAACAAGTGGCATCTCCAGATCAAGCTGGCCGCGCTCCATCAGCAGCATCGCCATCGCGGTCGTTGCCATAACCTTGGTGATTGAGGCGAGGTCGAACACCGTCTCGGCCGTGATCAGCGGTGAGGTGTCGTCGTAAGTAAAGCGGCCAAAACCTCGCAGCGCCACCAGATGCCCATGCAGTGTAATCGCCGTAGCCGCGCCGGGGAAAGACTTGGCCGCAATGGCCTCCTCGAGGATGCCAAATGCGCGAGCGAAGATTTTGTCCTGCGACTCTAGTTGCTGCGGCAACGGCATCTGCTGGTTATAGCAGACGCCATATCATCAGCCAACCTGGCATGTGCGGCAATGCTTTAAAATGGCGCGGTGAACTTCCTGACTCGATACGCACCTGCCCGCACCACCACAGTGGTCATACTGTTCGCGGTCTTCCTAGCCACGACGACTCTTGCCGCAGCAAAGCCACCCGCAGACGCGCACTTTTCTGCCGCAGACGCGGTCATCACGCAAGCTATCGCCGAACATCAAATTCCCGGTGCGGTGTTGATCGTCGGGCACAACGGACGCATCGTCCACAGGCAAGCCTTCGGCCAACGCGCGTTGCAACCCACGCCTTTGCCCATGCAGGCCGACACCGTTTTCGACCTCGCCTCGCTTACCAAAGTAGTTGCAACCACCACGGCGGTGATGCAACTCTTCGAGAAAGGCAAGTTCCGCTTGAACGACCCCGTCGCCAAGTACCTGCCCGAGTTCGCGCAGAACGCCAAGGATGACGTTACGATTCGCCAACTGCTCATCCACTATTCCGGCCTGCGCGAAGATCTTGACCTGACTCAGCCATGGCAGGGCAAAGACACCGGGCTCCGCATGGCGTTCGCGGAAAAGCTGGCACGGCCTCCCGGGGCGCGCTTCGTTTACAGCGACATCAACTTCATCACACTGGGGGCGCTGGTCGAGTGTATGTCGGGGATGTCGCTAGACGAGTATGCCGCGAAAAATATATTCACTCCGCTGGGCATGAAGAACACGATGTTCAATCCGCCTGCCGCGTGGCGCGCGCAGATCGCGCCTACCGAAAATGATGAATCGGGCAACATGCTGCAAGGAGTAGTCCACGACCCTACCGCTCGCCGTATGGATGGCGTTGCCGGACATGCCGGGCTTTTTTCGACAGCCGATGATCTTGCACTGTTCGCACAGGCATTGCTGGATGGCAAGCTGCTTTCGCCAGCCACCGTCGTCAAAATGAGCACGCCGCAACAGCCCGCGAATGCAGTTGCCGTGCGCGGACTTGGCTGGGATATTGATTCTCCATTTTCCAGCAATCGTGGCGAGTTGCTACCCGTGGGCTCGTTCGGACACACGGGCTTCACGGGCACCTCGTTGTGGATTGACCCCACGACGCAGACGTACATCATTCTGCTGACGAATGCGATTCATGTTGGTGAGAAGGGAACTGCGGTTGCCTTGCGGACGAAGGTTGCGACGGCGGTAGCCAGTGCGCTTTCGCTGGAGCCTTCCGTCGCGGCGAAGCTGCAACTCTCGCACATTACCGGCTATAGCGAAACCGCCGCCGCAGGGCGGCGCGTCACGGTTCGCAATGCAAGCGTGAAGACTGGGCTCGACGTTCTCGAAGCCCACAACTTTGCCGAACTGAAGCCGGACGTGATTCATCCTCGCCGCATCGGTGTGCTGACGAATCACACCGGGCTCGATGCGCATGGCCAGCGCACGATTGACATACTGGCGCGTGCGCCGGGTATAAGCCTGCAAGCCATCTTCAGTCCAGAGCACGGCGTGGCAGGCGCGCTCGATACCGAGAAGATTAGCGACTCGAAGGATGCGGCAACCGGTGTGCCGATCTTCAGCGTTTATGGGGCGACTGATGCGCAGCGACGACCGTCGCTCGACGTGCTTAAAAACCTGGACGCTGTCGTTTTTGACGTGCAGGACGCAGGCGTTCACTTCTACACCTACGAAACCACGCTGGGCTATTTCCTGGAAGCGGCTGCGAAAGCTGGCATCGAGCTGATCGTGCTCGACCGCCCCAATCCCGTCAACGGGGCTTATGTGCAAGGGCCAATCTCCGATGCAAGCATCTCCACCTTCGTTGCTTATCATCCGCTCCCCATTCGCCACGGCATGACCCTCGGCGAACTCGCGCGTATGTTCAATCAAGAGCGCAACATTCACGCCAAGCTCACGGTTATTCCGATGGAGGGCTGGCAGCGCGGCGACTGGTTCGATTCCACAGGAATCACCTGGATTCCGCCATCGCCCAATCTGCGAACACTGAATGAAGCGACGCTGTATCCCGGCGTCGCTATGGTGGAAGCGACCAATGTTTCCGTGGGTCGGGGCACTGGAACGCCTTTTGAGCTGCTCGGTGCACCCTGGATTCGTGGTGCTGAACTGGCAGCTTATCTCAACGCGCGACTCATCGCTGGAGTGCGTTTTGTGCCGACCGCGTTTACCCCAACCAGCAGCGAATATGAAGGTCAGCATTGCGAAGGCGTGAATCTGGTTGTACTCGACCGCGAGACTCTCGACTCCGGAGAGCTAGGATTGGAACTCGCGTCAGCACTGCATCACCTGTGTCCACAGCAGTTCCAGCTTGAAAAGACCAACACGCTCATCGCGAATGCTGCGGTGTTGCAGGCGCTGCAAGCGGGCGAAGATCCTCGCCGCATCTCGGACGACCTCAGCGACGCTCTCGCGGCGTTCGTCGAAAGACGCAAGCCATTTTTGCTGTATCCCTAGGCTGCGAAGCTCAGGCCATGCACCGTCTGCGAATCTCTTGTAGAATTCTGTTTCTCTTAGGGAGCTAGGGAGCCGATTGCCGTGAACGTCCTTTACCGCTGTGCTGGACCGGGCTGTGAACAGACGATGGTGAAAGAAGATGGCTGGTGGATGATGTGGGCCTCTTTCGATGGCCGCACCATTCCATCGCTAACACTTTCTCCGTGGAACCGCGAACTCGCCACGGAAGAGGCTGCCTTGCCGGTATGCGGAGAGCGCTGCGCCCAACTTTTGCAGTCGCACTTTATGGGAAATCTGCAACAGAGTCAGACCGAGCGCGAACGCCGCGAAGGTTAGCGGACTTACAGCTCCCGCCGGCCTTCCATGGATTTCTGCATCGTCACTTCATCCGCATATTCAATGTCGCTGCCAGCGGGAATTCCCGTTGCGATTCGCGTCACTTTGAGAGTCGCTGGCCCTGCTCGGCGCAATTGCTGCGAAAGATAGGTTGCCGTGGCTTCACCCTCCACCGTGGGATTTGTCGCCAGGATCACCTCATCCACGCCGTCCGATTCAACCCTTGCAATCAGATTCTGGATGCGCAGATGCTCCGGGCCCACACCATGTAGCGGCGAAAGCGTGCCGTGTAGCACGTGATAGACGCCGTTATAGTGCGTCTTCTCAATCGCCGAAATATTGGTAGGCGCTTCCACCACGCAAACCAATCGCTGATTGCGCGTCGGGCTGCTGCAATAAACGCAAGGGTCGTCGTCGGTGATGTTGTTGCAGATGGAGCACAAGTGCAGCTTGGCCTTGATATCGTGAATCGCCTCGGCCAGCTTGCCCGCGTCTTCTTCGCTGGAGCGCAGAATATGGAACGCCAACCGCTGTGCGTTCTTGGCGCCAATGCCCGGCAGCTTCTTCAGTTCGTCAATCAGCCGCGTCATCGGCTCGGCAAATCGTGACAAGGCAAAACTCCAATTCTGAAACCCTACATCAACCCCGGCAGATTGATGCCGCCCAGCAAGCCGCTCATTTGCGACTTCATGGCATCGTCCACTTTTTGACCGGCTGCGTTAACCGCGGCTGTCACCAGGTCTTCCAGCATTTCCTTGTCACCTGACTTCAAGGTCTCCGGATCAATCGTGACACGGATAACGTGCTTGCGGCCGTCCATCTTTACGGTGACAGCACCGCCGCCAGCAGACGCTTCGACAATGGTCTGCGCCATCCTCTGCTGCAACTCTTCCGCCTGATGCCGCGCCTTCTCCAGCATTTCTTGCATGTTGAATGGATTCATATGCCGTGACCTTTGTGAATGTGCGATCTGTGGCGGAGACTATTTGTCGCGCTGAAAATCAATTACGGTGCGCACTTCGGCACCAAATTTTTCCTGCATTTTGCGCACTACGGGGTCTTGCAATGCACGTGCCCGGGCACTGCCTGTGCTCTGCGGACGGTTCTGCCGTGCCGCGCCACTCGCAGCATTCTGTGCCGCACCACCACCACTTATTTTGAGCGTAATTCGCTTTCCGGTGACGCTCGATGCGGTATCGCCCGCAATCCGCCTGGCGTCCTGCCCAAAGCTGACGCTCGCAGCAGACTCTGGCACAGAGAGTCGAATCGACAGTTCGCTACCGTTCAGAGCAATCTCGGCGTCATCCAGTATCTCGGCAACCATCGCCTGATTGCCTTGTTCAAGCGCTGCAATGATGGCGTCGCGCAGGGACGTGCTATCGGAGGCGGTAGAGGTGTGCGATTCCGGTGGCGTCGCTAAATCTGGAGAGGTGACTAGTGTCGCCGATTCTGGCGCAAGCCTGATCTCCGGCACCGAAACCGCGAACGTTTCCGGCTCCGCCGCTGGCGCAGCCGATCCCATGATGACCTGGGGCCCGCTGATGGAAGTGACAGGACGCGGGCCAGCGTCCGCACCGCCATCGCTGCGCATATTGCCTTTACGTGCCGTGTCGGCGGCAAACGGAGACACTCGCGGAACCTGCGCTACTGCGGGTGTGGAAGGCGGACTTTCTCGGCGAACCTCACTGCGAGGCGCTCCAGCCGGGGAATTCACCTTTGCCGGAGAACTCGAAGACGCAAGGGAAGCGCCTGCCAATTGGCCGCTGAGTAGCTGCTCCAGCGGCAACAGACGTTGTGCATGCACCATCTTTAAAAGCCCCAGCTCCAGCAGAAAGCGCTGTTCCGAGCGATAGCCCAACTCGCCGTGCGTCCGCAGCATGATCTGCAAGTGCCGGGTTAGGTCTTCTTCCCCAAAACTCGCAGCGACGCGAGCCACACGCTCACGCTCTTCGCTGGAAATCTGCAGCAGCGCCGAATCGCTCCCCGCCACCTTGGCCACAATCGCGTTGCGCAAGAAGCGCACCATCTGCGCCGCGAAGTGCGACGGATTCTGTCCCTCAGCGAGCAACGTATCCACCCGCTCCAACACTTCCTGGCTTGCACCGCGTTCAATCGAGGCCATCATCTCTTCCAACACCGATGACGGTGACGAACCCACCAACTGCCGCACATGCGCCGCGCTCAGGTGGCCGTCAATGCCAGCGATCGCTTGATCCATCAGCGAAAGCGCATCGCGCATCGAACCGTCGCCCGCTTCGGCGAGTAGCGCTAGCGCATCTTCATCAGCGGCCATGCCCTCTTTCTGCACGATGTCGCGCAACTGGGTGACGATTTGCTCGAACTTTACCGCGCGAAAGCTGAAGTGCTGGCAACGCGAGCGAATCGTCTGTGGAATATCTTCTGGCTGGGTCGTTGCCAGCATGAAGACGACATGCGCCGGAGGCTCTTCCAGCGTCTTTAGCAGCGCATTAAACGCGGCTTCCGTAATCTGGTGGGCTTCGTCCAGAATCCAAATCTTGTAGCGGTCACGCGCCGGACGATAGCGCGCTGCTTCGCGCAGTTCGCGGACTTCGTCAATACCGCGATTGGTAGCCGCATCAATTTCCATCACATCCACCGAGCGGCCTTCCCGAATCTCCACACAGGAATCGCAAACGCCGCAAGGCTCGGCCGAAGGATTCTCTTGCGCCCGGCAGTTCAGCGCCATCGCCAAAATGCGGGCCACGGTCGTCTTGCCGATGCCACGATGTCCGCTGAAGATGTAGCCATGCGCGATGCGGCCCTGCGTCAAGGCATTTTTCAGCGTGTCGGTGGCGTGCGCCTGCCCAATCACATCCGCAAAAAACTGCGGACGATACTTGCGCGCCAATACTTGATAGCCGGATGCCATAAAAAGGTGTCCGGCGCACCACGCGTGCCCCGGCGACCCTTGATTATACGGGATGGAAGAGCTGGAACCCTGAGGAACGCCGACGCACTCTCGCACCCGGACTTTGCAGCCACAATCACAAGCTGGTGGCGCAAATCGAGCCTCGTCAGTTACAGTGTTGGCACCACCGATTGCACCTCAAGCGTGGTGGCCGGAGTGAACCGTGCTGCTGGAGCTGACTGAGCGAACCGTCGAAGGCGTCCTGATTCTCGATTGCAAAGGCCGCATCTCGTTTGGAGAAGAATCTGCCCTACTGCGCGACAAGCTGCGCAGTCTGATGCAGAAGGACAGCACCATCGTGGTGAACCTTGCCGGGATCAATCACATTGACTCCGGCGGTCTCGGCACACTGGTGGCGGTGGTGAATGCGGCTCGCGCCGTCAATACCAGCATTAAGCTTTCCTGCCTCAATCCGCGCGTGCGCGACCTGCTGGAGATCACTCGCCTAACCAGTTTTTTCGACACCGCTGACACTGTCGAGCAAGCGCTCTCCGGTTGCCGCAAGGCGTAAGCGCGTGGAAGCTTACATTTCCCACTCAACCCATGTGCACCGAGTGGATCGCCAGCGTTCTTCGCGGGCGACCTCCTTGCCTTGTTTGTAGACCCGAACGTCGGTTTTCAGCCCATGCTTGTTCTTGCAGTTGTTGGCGACGTGAATTGCAAGCGAATTGCTGGACAAGGCAGACAGTTTTGCTCCCAAGTGATTCCAATGGCCCATCAAACTGTGCACGGGGTTTACCACGTGTCCATGTTCCAGCCCTTGCCTGTGCTTGGTACTCCCATCAGGGTTGAACGCCATGATCTCCCCGCAAAGGAAAAACGTAAAGTCGTTGCCCCTGATACGAATTGTGCGACGCTTCATAGCGGCAGCAAGCATGTCCATATCATTCCTGTTTGGGTTAGCGAAGAATACTTGTTTCGGCATCGGCGCTATCGAGCGCGCTGTGACAATGTTGGGAGTCGGGCGCTCCGTTGATGTGCGGCCCTTTTTCTTAGCGCATTGATTGGGAGCGTCCCCCTGCCACTCTACAAACACGTGGGTGCCCGAGCCTATCACCCTCTGAACTTGCTGCGGCGACGGCGTGTTGTGCGAGCATCCAGGAAGAATCAGTAGAGCGTTCCGCTGCCGCGAAAGAAGCTCAAGGATGTCACTGGACTTTGCCGACTCAAAAGGCGAGAGAGCGACGATCTTCATAGGAGCCCCACAGATGAGCCAATCATTTCCCAAGTGGTTGGGTGGCATCAAAGTGTAACGCGATCAGGTAACTTCAACGATTATCGCTTTCGCCCACTGCCCGCTGATATCCTGACGCAATGGTTCTCCGCGTACTGTTCTGGGTCTTGCTGGCCGTCTCAGCGTCCGGCTTCGTCTCACCCCCCATCGCCTTGGCGCTCGGCTTATTTTTAGGACTGGGAGTCGGCAATCCCTACACCTCCACCACGCGCCAATTCTGCAAAAAGCTGCTGCAAGTTTCCGTGGTTGGCCTTGGCTTTGGCATGAACCTGAACCAAGTTCTTCGCGCCGGGAGTTCGGGCTTCGTATACACCTTCGCGGGCATTGTTTTCGCGCTGAGTTTGGGTATGGCCATCGGCGCACTGCTCAAGGTCGAGCGCATCCAAGCCTTTCTGATTTCCACAGGCACGGCAATCTGCGGCGGCAGCGCCATCGCAGCCATCGGCCCCATCACACAGGCGTCGAATGAACAGATGGCGGTCTCGCTCGGCACGGTCTTTGTGCTGAACTCAGTTGCGCTGCTTGCCTTTCCGTCCATCGGCTCCGCGCTGCACCTTTCTCAAACCCAGTTCGGCTTGTGGGCTGCGCTCGCCATCCACGACACCAGTTCCGTCGTCGGCGCAACCGCGAAATACGGTGCGGAAGCTTTGGCCATCGGCACCACTGTCAAGCTCGCGCGTGCGCTGTGGATCGTGCCTCTAGCCTTCGGTACAGCGCTGGTGCGCGGGTCGAAAGCCAAAATTCAGTGGCCCTGGTTCATCGGACTATTTGTTCTGGCTGCGGTCGCCAATACGTATTTGCCCGCCGGGCCTGCGATCTATGGCCTCACCGTATTCGCGTGGCTCTCGAAGCTGGCGAAAATCGGCCTGACCGTAACACTCTTCCTGATCGGCAGCGGCATCTCCCGCAACACGGTCAAGCGCGTCGGGGTTCGGCCTATGTTGCAAGGAGTGTTGCTTTGGATCGTGGTATCAGTGGTGTCGCTGTGGCTGATTGTGGCCGGGTATATTGCGATATAGGAGGTCGGAATGGCAAGAGTGGCGAAGAAGTTCTTACTCTCCTCGAAAACTTCGCTCGCGATGAGCCTCGCCGCCACCGCGCAGAATGATGCCCGCATCCGTGCTGCGATTCGCAGTGTTCCCAAGGGAAAAGTTGCGACCTACGGCTCAGTTGCCTATGCAGCCGGACTGCCCGGAGCCGCACGCCGCGTCGCGTGGATTCTGCGTGGAGCCGTCGGACTGCCCTGGCAGCGTATCGTCGGTGCGGGCGGCCAGATCAAGCTCAACGGAGAAAGCGGGGCCGAGCAGCGCTTCCGATTGCAGACAGAAGGTGTCAGCTTTCGCGGCTTGCGCGTTGACATGAAGAAGCACGAACATAGTTTCGCGCCGCCCAGGCGCGCTCGAAGTGCCCGCAACAAGCGCTAAGCAAAGTTACTTCGCAGGCAACTCGCCTGCCGCCCACTTCTCGAAGTCCTTCGCATGGAAGCGCATTCCCACAAAGAAGTCCCCGAACAGCGCGTAAACCGCGCTCACTTCGTCCCAGCGCATCTCGTAGATAAGGCGCTTGAACACCAGCGGGTCTTCCGCAAACAGGTCCACGCCCCACTCCCAGTCGTCGAAGCCGATGGCACCGGTGATGATCTGCCGAACATCATCGGCGTAGCGGCGGCCGATCATGCCGTGTTCATGCATCTGCCGCTGACGCTCTTCAATCGGCAGCGTGTACCAGTTTTTCGTTTCGCCACGCTTGCGATCCATCGGATAGAAACAGATGTAACGTGCATCTGGAATCGTTGGGAAGATACGAGGCCGCATGGCCTCCTTCTGTCGCGCCAACGTCTCCTTGATCGCAGCATTCCATTCCGCGCTTTGCGGCACAAAGCCCTTCTCCGCCAATTCCCGATACAGTTTTACAGTGCTCTCGTACAACCCCAATTCGACGACCGACAGAAACGAAGTCTGCACTTCCAGAAAATCGTTCAGCCGCAATTTGGTGAGGTCAAGCTCCACCTGATTCAACGCGTCGAAAGAGTCGCGAAAGTGCACCAGCATCAGGTCGCCTTTGTGCCCGAGTAGCGAAAACAGCGCTGAATTCTTGCCCTCCATCGCAGTCAGGGCGGGGATGGCTTCGTCAAGAATCTCCTGCTGCTCTTCGGCGCTGATGGCGCGCCATTCCGCCCAGTTAAACACCACCATCTGATGCAGAACGCTGGAGCCATCAATGGTGAGCGGCAATGCAGGTAGACCGGAGGAAGAACCAGTCGGAGTGGGTGCGTCGTGCGGCGTTTGTGAAGACATGCAGAATCCTTTCCTAACTTCCAAGCAGCGAATCGTAATTCTATCGTTTTAGGCAGCATCAAGAAGTGTTACCGATCTAGCCCAGCAAATACGCCCGCAACAACTGCGCGCTATTCCGCTCCATATCCGCAGCCGCGAACACGAAGGTGACCGTGTCCGTTCCGATCAGTTCCCGAAACCCAGTAACCGCTCTAGGATTTTTATCCAGCTCCTCGCGATAGCGTTTCTGGAACTCAGGCCATCGCTCCGGCTCATGGCCATACCACTTGCGCAATTCCACACTCGGCGCAACGTCCTTCGCCCAATGGTCAATCTGCGCCGCTTGCTTGGTCATGCCACGCGGCCACAGGCGCTCCACCAGAATCCGCTCACCGTCTTCCGCGGAAGGCTTTTCGTAGGCCCGTTTCAATTTAATTTTCGGCAATCGCTTCGGCATGTCGTAATTTCACTGCGTCCCTGATCTAGCTTGCTGCAAAGTCTTACGTGAGCAAAGCCTTTTGAGCAACGTCGCTCTGGTCGTCCGTGGTAAACGGGCGAATTTGTTCCGTCACAAAATCCAGAAACGCGCGCAATTTCGGCGTCATCCCCAACCTTGAACCGTAAAGTGCGTAAATTTCCATCGGCTGGGGCTCCCACTCCGGCAGAATCCGCACCAATCTTCCTGCCGCAACTTCTGCCAGGGCCAGAAATCCCGGCAATGCTGCAATCGCCGCACCGCTCAACGCAGCTTGCATCTGTAACACCGGGTCACGCACCATCAGGCGCGGCTTCAGACGCACCCTTACAGTTTCGCCTTGCCGATGCAGAACCCAGACCGATCCGTCGCCGCTGTCGGCCACAGCAGCGCAGTCGTGTTCCTGTAACTGCTCCGGGGAATCGGGCACGCCTCGGCGAGCGATGTAGTCGCAACTGGCATAGATGCCGAGCCGCCCCACCGCCAGTCGCCGCACCACTAAGCCGGAGTCCACCGCTGGGCCTACATGAATCGCCACATCCACGTTCGCCTGAATCGGGTCCACGTTCACCCCCTCAAGCCGCAGCGACAGCCGCAACTCCGGATACCGCGTCAGGAACTCTCCCAGCCCCGCCGCCAGCACGGTGCGGGCGAAGGTGACGTTGGCCGCTACCCGCAGCAATCCGCGCGGCTCAGCCCCCAGGGAACTGATAGCCGCATCCGCTTCGTCGGCCTCTTCCACCAGCCGATGGCAGTGCCGCAGATACGTTTCTCCGACCTCGGTGAGCGCCACCCGGCGCGTGGTACGCTCAAGCAGCCGAACCCCCAGCCTGCGCTCCAGGCTTGTGATGCTGCGGCTTACGCTGCTTTTGGGGACGCCGAGCCGCTGCGCCGCTGAGGTAAAGCTCAAGCTGCGTGCCACTTCCGCAAAGTAGCTCATGTCGTTCAAGTCGCGCGCCATTGTTCCACTATAGCAACACTGTGTTCCCTTTGCTCCTAATTGTTCAACCAAACATCCAAACTTCAAATCAAGAATTAGTCAGTAAACTAGAGCAAAGCAAGCAGATCAAGGTCTCAGTTTTTAGGTTCCGGAGGTAGAATTCATGCGTTTCCTTGTGCATTTCCGGTCTCCGTATAGCCGTGGAGCCGGTTCAGCCCTCATGCTGGCTGTTTTGTTAAGCGCCGCGCAAGCCCAAACCGGACTCTCCAGTTTTCCGCCGACCGCGTCGGCTGCACAGGCTCCGGCTCCAATTGTGCTTTCGCCAGCGCAGTTTCAGGGCAGCGGCGCGCAGGGGCAAGCCACCAGTGAGACGCTTTCCCTCACGTTGGAAGATGCGGTGAGCCGTGCGCTGAAGTACAACCTGGGAATCCTGCTTCGTGACGCGAGCAACGAGAGCGCGCGCGGCGGAGTTTGGCGTGCCACCAGCGGCCTGCTGCCACAGATCACAGGCAGCGTCTCTGAAACCGCTGCGCAGACCAACCTTAGCGCGCTCGGTATCAACATTCCCAACGTAAATCCCATCGTTGGACCCTATGGCTACTCCGATGTTCGCGCCCAAGCCTCACAGACTATTTTCGACTTCACCTCGATCAAGAACCTGCAAACCGCGCGTGAAGGCGAGAAGGCCGCCAAGCTCTCCTACAAAGATGCTCGCGATCAAGTAGCGCAGGCGGCCGCTGCTGGCTACTTTCAGGTGATTGCGACCAGTTCGCGTGTGGATTCGCTCCGCGCGCAAGTCGCAACGGCGCAGGCTCTATTCGACCGCGCTGGCTCGCAGAAGAAAGCGGGGATTTCCGCAGGCATTGACGTGTTACGAGCCCAGGTGGAGTTCAAGAGCGATCAGCAGCAGCTGGTGGTGCAAGAAAATCAACTGGCGAAAGACAAACTTTCGTTGGCCCGCATCATCGGCATGCCACTGGCGCAGTCCTTCGAGCTTGCCGACAAGGCCAACTTCAAGACGGTGAGCCACCTTACTCCAGAAGAGGCGATGCGGCAGGCATTTACACATCGGTCGGACTTCCAGGCGCAGCTTTCACTGGTTCGCGCCGCAGGCAGCGCGAAGTCCGCAGCCCAGGCAGAGCGCTATCCCACGTTGGTAGCCCAAGTCAACTACGGTGACATCGGCAAAACCTTCGGACATTCCCACGGCACCTTTACCGCGACGGCGGGTGTGAAGTTTGACATCTTTGACGGAGGCCGCGTTCATGCCGACGTTTTGCAGGCAGACGCCGCGCTTCGCCAGCGTAACGCCGAGCTTGCTGACCTCAAGTCGCGCATTGAGTACGACGTGCGGACTGCATTGCTCGACCTCGGTTCCACGGCGCTACAGGTGGAAGTGGCACAAGTAAATCTAGAGCTGGCCCGCGAAACGCTAAGTCAATCCCGTGATCGCTTCTCGGCGGGTGTCAGCGATAGCGTTGAAGTGGTGCAGGCCCAGCAGCAGCAAGCCTCCGCCGAACAGAACTACATCTCCGCCGTCTTCGCCCACAATCTGGCCAAGGTGGCAACGGCCCGGTCCCTTGGACAAGCCGAAGATAACTGGAAGTATTGGATGGAAGGCTTCGGATCGGAAACGCCGCCCGAAGGTAGGACCGAGATCAAGACAGAAGCTCCGCAGAATCAGACCCAAGACCACACTCAAGCCCAGTCGCAGGAGAAACGCCAATGAATCGCCGCAATCTGATCATCCTCGTAGTGGTCGCAGTCGTGCTGGTAGGAGGTGGCCTGTGGTGGTGGGCCGCTGGCTCGGTTTCCACCGACGACGCGCAAATTGACGGCGCAGTCAGCCCTATCAGTGCGCGCGTAAACGGCAACGTCGCCAATGTGCCGGTGCATGAGGGCCAAACCGTGAGGGCAGGCGATGTCCTGGTCGAAATTGATCCCAAGGATTATCAGGTGGCCGTCGCCAAGTCGCAGGCGGACTTGGCCGATGCACAAGCCAGCCTCCGAAGCGCACAAGCCGATGTGCCCGCAACCGCGATCACAACAGCAGGGCAGTTAGGTGCAGCCAAGGCTGGCCAGCAGGACGCCTCCGCGGCCCGTAACAGCACCCAACGTCAACTCGGGGCGGCCAAAGCTCGTCTCGATGTCGCCAAGGCCCGCGTCACGCAGGCGCAGGCCAATGCAGATCGCGCCGCCCAGGATCTTGCCCGCTACAAAGCGTTGGTAGATAAAGACGAAATTTCCCGCCAACAGTATGATTCCGCTGCCGCGACTGCCACGGCAAACCAGGCCGAGGCTGATGCGCAAAAGGCGTCGTTGATCGAAGCCGAGCAAAACGTTGCCGTCGCTCAGCAAGCGATTGACCAGAGTGGAGCTCGGGTGGATCAGGCCGCCGCCAATTATCACATTGCCACGACTGGGCCGCAGATGCTCGCGATAGCACGGGCCAAGGCAGAATCCGCGGCGGCGAGCGTTGCCCAGAAACAGGCCCTGCTCGAACAGGCTCAGCTCAATCTTTCCTACTGCAAGATCACGGCACCGGTGGACGGTATCGTCGGCAAGAAGACGGTGGATATTGGTGCGAATGTCGCGCCCGGTCAGCAGTTGATGGCCGTGGTACCGCTCAGCGGTTTCTATGTCACCGCCAACTTCAAGGAAACCGAGCTGCGTCATATGCAGGTCGGTCAAAAGGCCAAAATTTCGGTGGACTCCACCGGTAAATCGCTCACGGGCGTGATCGAAGCTATCGGCGGCGCGACCGGCTCGCGTTACTCGCTTCTGCCGCCGGAAAACGCTACCGGCAATTACGTGAAGGTGGTCCAGCGGATTCCAGTCCGCATCAAGCTTGACCCTAATCAGGACACTGTGCAGCGTCTGCGCGTGGGTATGTCGGTGGTTCCGAAGGTATACGTGCGATGAGCGAAGCGGCGGAGGGCGCTGTCTGGCGTCCGAAATATAACGTATGGGCGATCGCCCTCACGGTGACGCTGGCCACGTTCATGGAAGTGCTCGATACTTCCATCGCCAATGTGGCGCTGCCTCACATCGCTGGCAATCTCTCCGCAGGGCAGGACGAGAGCACCTGGGTGCTCACCTCGTATCTGGTGTCGAATGCGGTGATTCTGCCGGTCAGCGCATGGCTGGCCACTCGCCTTGGCCGCAAGCGGTTCTACATGGGTTGCGTCGTGATGTTTGGCATCAGCTCACTGCTGTGTGGGCTGGCTCCCAATCTTGGCGCGCTGATCTTCTTCCGCGTTCTACAGGGACTGGGTGGCGGCGGGCTTGCTCCCAGCGAACAGGCAATTCTCGCCGACACCTTTGAGCCGAAGAAGCGAGGCATCGCCTTTGCCGTCTATGGCATGGCGGTAGTGCTTGCGCCTGCGATCGGCCCCACACTCGGCGGCTACATTACCGACAACTTCAGTTGGCGCTGGATCTTCTTCATCAACGTGCCGGTGGCACTGATCTCGCTCTACCTGACCAACAAGATGGTGGAGGATCCTCCACATCTGGCCGAACAGCGCAAGCTGGCCAAGAAAATTGACTACATTGGCTTTGGACTTCTGGGTCTCGGACTCGGTTCGCTACAGGTGATGCTCGATAAGGGTGAACGCGAAGACTGGTTCCACTCCGACTTCATCGTGATCTTTGCCGCCATCACCGTCATTAGCATTCTTGTGGCACTGGTGTGGGAGTACTACGAGAAAGAGCCGATCATAGACATTCGGCTGTTCAAGAATCGCAACTTCGCCATCTCGTGCATCATGATGTTTATGGTGGGCGTGGCCCTGTTCGGCACCACGGTTCTACTGCCTCAGCTCATGCAGACTCTGATGGGCTATACCGCGCAACAGGCTGGCATGGCACTCTCCGTCGGCGGAGTGGTAGTCATGCTGCTGATGCCGTTGGTCGGCCGCATGATCGGCGTCACTGACCCGCGCTACATGATCGCATTTGGCTGGTGCATGACCGCCGCCGCGCTCTGGCACATGACCAGTCTGAGCCTGCTCATGGACTTCCGCTATGTCGTGTGGCTGCGGATGATTCAGGCAGTTGGCCTCGCGTTCCTGTTTGTGCCCATCAACACCATCTCCTACAACGGCATTCCGATGGAAAAGAACAATGCGGTGTCTGGCCTGACGAATTTGATGCGCAACGTCGGTGGCAGTGTGGGCATTTCCATTGTGCAGACCATGTTGGCGCAGCGTTCGCAGGTGCATCAGTTCCAGCTGGTGCAAAACGCCACTCAATATGATCCCGCGATGCGCCGAACGGCAAAGGGGATTGCAGGATCGTTAACCAACGCTGGAGTCCCTCCAGCAGATGCAATGCAGCAGGCGTATCAGCGCGTCTATCTGATGGTGCAGGCTCAGGCTAGTGTGCTCGCGTACATTGACGTGCTGTGGGTGTTCGCCATTCTGTGCGCCTTCATGGTACCGCTCGCGTTCTTCATGAGCCGCCGCAAGGGGCCCGCTGGTGAAGTGATGATGCATTAACTGTGCAGGTAAGCTATGGACGCAGGGCAACCTCTGAGTCCGCGCAATCGCTTACCTGATGATATAAACACATTAGTCAATCATCTTCGCCGATCAGAACGGAACTCTCGCACTGAATCGGTTATTTCGTCCCGGGCGAAGGCCGCGCCCGGTTGCGCGCCGCTTTGTCCCACTTTCCCCGGGGGACGGATTCATGCGTATTTTTCACCTGCTAGTTTTCTTGTTCGCTATTAATGTCTCGCTCACCGTTTGCGGCTTTGCGCAGGCCACTGTCAACGAAAGTCTGGAAACCGCGACCCTTTATGTAGACGCCGTGAAGGGCAACGACGGCAATCCCGGCACTTCAGCGCAGCCACTCAAAACGATTGGCGCAGGCCTTTCCGCCGCCATAACGAATAATCATGGGAGCGTGGGCACCAAGGTCATCGTCAACCCCGGCACCTATCGCGAATCACTGACCGCCAGTTCCAGCTCCAGAGACACCACCTTGCCCATTACGATTCAGGCAGCGACCACCGGCACCGCGATTGTGACCGGGGCCGTGCAATATACGGGATGGGCCGTCTACTCCGGCAACAGTTCGATTTACACCAACTCGTGGCTCAACAACTTTGGCCTCTGCACCACTAGCAGCGGTGGGCCGGCGGCGCAAGACATCGTGCTGCGGCAGGAGATGGTCTTCATCAACAGCACGCCTCTGACGCAGGTCTTGTCCCTAGCTCAGGTACAACATCCCGGCGCGTTTTTCGTGGATGAAAAGGCCAACCAGATTTACGTCTGGCCGCCTTCCGGCACCAACATGACCACCGCCGACGTCGAGGTCGCCACCCAGCCTTCGCTGTTGGCAGTGCAAGGACACGACCAGTTTGTGGTTCGAGGCATGGTGTTTCAATACGCCAGCAGTTGTCGCGATCAATCAGCGGTGAGCATATCCGGCAATGCATCGAATGTGATCTTCGACAACGATTCATTTGCGTGGAACAACGCCATCGGCCTCAAGATGAGCAACCTCGTGGTGAACGTCACGATCTCCAACTCGTCGGCGAACCATAACGGCCAGACTGGACTCGGTTCCACGCAGACCAAGAGCATGCTTTGGCAAAATGTCACCGCCAACTACAACAACTGGCGCGGCGCACAGGGCGCGTATTACTTCTGGAACAGCGGCGGCACCCACTATTTTGAAGACCATAACCAGACCATCAGCGGCATGACCATCGCCTACAACCAGACGCACGGTATGCACTGGGATACCGACAACTCGAACGTTACAGCCAGCAACTTGACAGTCGTGAATAATTTGCTGAACGGCTTGTTCGTGGAAGTGAGCGAAGGCCCGGTCAGCATAGACGCAAGTCACGTCTGCTCCAACAATCCCGCGCCGCATGACAATTCTGCGTATCAAGGCGGACTCGCGCTGCGCAACTCGGAGAACGTGAGCTTCACCAATGGTGTGATTTACAACAACAGTACCGCCAACGTGAATGTTCAGGGAGTGAAAGGTGGCATCAGCGGTTCCAATTGGGAGACAGGCCAGACCTACAACCTGGTCACACAATTGCTCACGCTGACCAGCAACTCCATCTACGCAACCGGAACCCAATATGTGTTTAGCGACAGCTATTTGGTGAGTGGGGACTGGACGACCTTCAACAGCACTCTGAACTCGAGCAAAAACACTTGGTGGAACAGTACAACCACACAGGACTTCAAAGTGCCGACGCCACACGCTGGTTCAGCGGATGCATTTTCAGGCTGGCAAGGTCTAACCGGTCAAGACGGCAGCTCCACATGGTCTAAGCCAGCGGACCCAATCGCAAGCTGCACCGTGACGGCCGACGCCCAGGATTACTGGATGATTTCCGCGACTGGAGCCTTGAGCGTGACCCACGGCAAGAGCGTCACCAACACCTATCAGGTAGTGCCCATCGGTGGATTCAACGGCAAGGTGACGTTCAGCTCCGATGCCGGAGGAGCGACGGGGCTTACCACCACGTTCAGCCCCACTACAATTACGGGCTCAGGCACAGTGACAGTGACGTTCGCCGCAAGCAGTACCGCATCCAAAGGCACATTTCCGGTGACGATTCTCTCGAACAACGGCAACATCAACCGGATCGCCACCATTCCGGTCACCATCAACTAGCAACTAGCTGTGATTGTGCGAAGGGGAGAGTTGCTCCGCCGTTAGGCTGGGCAGCTCCCCGATTCGCTCCAAGGTCAGGTCCGCGGGGGGTAGTCCCTCGATAGCCTTGTCGGTCGCATAGTGCCCCTGACGGACGAAGACCGTCGTGACCCGGTGCCCCCAGCGCTTCTTGATGGCCGTCAAAATTCGCAGCTTGTCGTCCACCACAACATAGTGCTTCGCTGGATAGCGGTCTTCGATATTTTCAAGTTCCACCTCTTTGTGCACGTAGATCAGCACATTTCCATGGAAGGCTTCGAACAGGCCGGAGCGGTAGACTTTTTGCGGCTGAAACACCACATCGCCATCGGTCAGAATCACTGGGAGGCCGAACTGGGCCACATACTCAATCGCATCCAGCGATCCGGGGAAGAGCCGATTCGCGAAAGGGTACTTGAGCAAGAAATACGAAACCGCCAACAGCCGGGGGTCGTGCGGATACTCGATGCGGTAGCGCTGTAACGCGCCCAGATAGTCGGCGTAACCAAGCTCCGCCCGAATCGCCTCAAACAACTCCCAATAACGCTGGGCTCGCTCGACTCCCACTTCCGTCGAAAGATACTTGCGCAGGTCGGCAGTGACCCGGTCGTGATCCAGCAGGGTATTATCCACATCAAACAGGAACACCGTGCGTTCCGGCGATTCGGGCATGAATGCAAGCTCCTCGGCGATGGACGATCAGGGAAACAGTGCTGATTCCTGGAGCCAACGGCTCCACAAAGAGGGTAGCAGGCGGCGCACCGCTTGTGCATCCTCCGCTGGCACTTAGAGTCGTGCATGGTGTAAATGTTACGAGCAACTGATCCTCCACAGGGTAGAATCACGCATCGCCTGCTCAACCGGAACCCGGTCCAGAATGATGGTTGAAAATCTACGCGTGGTCCTGGTGGCCACCCGCAATCCGTTGAACATGGGAGCCGCCGCTCGCGCCTTGAGCAACTTCGGAGTCTCGCATCTGCGGCTGGTCACTCCCTTCAGCCCGGCGCTAAAGGCGGCGCGGTCGGCCGTCGGCGCGGTCAGCATCCTTGAACAGGCTCAGGAGTTCCGCACTGTCGCGGATGCCATCGCCGACTGCAATCTAATAATCGGTACGGGCACCGCCAGCCGCCGCAAGCCTTCCATGCCTATATGGACCCTCCCAGAAGCAATTCCCCTCATCCATCAACACATCCACGCGAGTCCAGCGGACAAACGGGTCGCCCTGCTGTTCGGCAACGAAAAATGGGGCCTGACCAATGACAACTTAAGCCACTGCGATTGGATGCTGCGCATTCCCACCAGCGAAACCGGCGAAGGCAATGATTCGATGAACCTTGGGCAAGCGGTCGCGGTCTGCCTCTATGCGATTACCTGTTTCCCCGGCGCATCGCCAGATTCGCTTGCCATGCGGGAAGCGAGCCTTGCAGCAGCGCCCGCCACCGCGGCGGAGAGCGAGCGCTTGCTCATGTTGTTGCAGGAGTGTCTGATCGCCTGCGATTACATCCCAATAGATGGTCATGCCACTGCCGAACAAGAGCACCGTGAGTTTCTCCGTGGGTTGGGTCTCCCCTCGCCGCAGGCAGAAAAACTGATGGGCATGCTACGCAAGATGCTGTGGAAGATGAAGAGTCCGTCACCCTAGCCGATCACGATCATCGAAGACAAAGGCGTGGTTTGGCGCTGCGGAATTCCTGAGCACCCAGTTGCACCACCAAGTGAGCGATTGTGAACAGAATATTTGCAGTTCGGAAGCTACTCTGGGTTAACCTTGATTTGAATCCTGCATCGGCGCGTACGGTCGTGCAGATTTATCAATACGCTAGCTTTCCGAGCGCTGGATTGACGGGATTGAATAGATATTGAATAGATCAAGAAAGGCAATCGGACAGAGTTCGACTCCGGTTGACAATAAATGTCAGTAAATGACAATCAATAATATGCGCACATTTTCCTATTTTTTCGCAGTGCTGGCAGGCGTTGCTACTCTAACGTCCCTGGTGACCGCGCAGGCACCGGCGAACCCGCCGAATGCTTCGCCTGAAACGCCGGCATCCTCTGCGTCAGCTCCGGCAAAGGCCTATGTTCAGCCGACGGAAAAGATCAAATTCCGCAACTATGTGTTCGATGCATTCGGGCCCTATACGATTGTGGGAGCCGCCCTGGCTGCAGGTATCAATCAGGCGAATAACACGCCCCCGGAATGGAAGCAAGGTGCGGAAGGCTACGGTAGGCGCTTTGGCTCGAACCTCGGCATCGCGGTGGTGAGTACCACCACTCGCTACGCGCTGGCGGAAGCTCTCCACGAAGACACTCTGTATTACCGTTGCGAATGCACCGGGGCACTTCCACGGTTAAAGCACGCGCTGATCTCGACTTGGACCGCGCGCCGCGGTGAAGATGGCCACACTGTATTTTCCTTGCCGGCAGTGGTAGGACCCTACGCAGGGTCAATGACGGCTGTTTACGCGTGGTTCCCCGACCGTTACGGTGCCAAGGATGCATTTCGCATGGGCAACTACGGCCTGCTTGCCTACATGGGCGGAAATGTGGCACTTGAGTTCCTTTACGGAGGGCCGCACACGTTGCTTTCCCGCATGCGCCGCAAGGGCGGGCACTCCACTCCCAGTCAAGGTTCTAATCCGTGATGGAGCGTGACAGCACTCCCGGAGCCGGGGTCGCAGTTCCGTTGCCCGGAGCAACCGTCTTGCCCGGATCCAGCGAAGAGCAGGGCGAGCCCGGCTTGATCATGCAATTTCTGGAATGGTTCGGTGATCTGGGGGTGTTCTTTATGCGCGTCGTTCACGCCGCATTTACGCCACCCTTTGAATTTCGCGAACTACTCAATCAGCTCGATGAGATCGGATCGAAGTCCCTGCCCCTGGTGGCGCTGGCGGGTGGTGCCACAGGCATAGTGATCTCCCTGCAAGCCCGCTACAGTCTGACTCGATTTGGAGCCGCCTCACTGCTCCCGGCGGCCATCGTGTTTTCCGTGATCCACGAGACTGGGCCGATCATTACCGGCTTGGTCGTCAGTGGCAGGGTGGGTGCTGGCATTGGCGCGCAGCTTGCGTCCATGAAGGTGACGGAACAGATTGACGCTATCGAGGCCTCGGCGGTGAATCCCTATCGCCTGCTGGCAGCGCCGCGCATTATTGCCTGCTTTCTGATGCTGCCTCTGTTGACTCTGGCCGCCGATCTCTTTGGCATGCTCATGGGTTGGGTGTCGCAGGCATTGGTATCGCCGTTGTCGTTGCAGCAGTTTGTCACCCGGGGCTTTAAAGGTGCTACCTTCAACGACTTCCTGCCCCCCACCTTCAAGACGATGTTCTTTGGCTTAATCATTGGGGTGATCGCCTGCTTTCAGGGTATGCGAACCAAGGGAGGCGCAGCGGGTGTGGGCCGTGCTGCTACCAGTTCCGTCGTACTGGCCTCGCTGTTCGTGATCCTCGCGGATGTCGTACTGGTGAAATTGATTCTCATATTGTTCCCCTGATCCCGTCGCTTTACTAAAACCCATGGAAACAATTAACCAAGTGGCACCGAAAAAACCGAAGCGCCCGGATGACGGTACGCCCGCTGTCTCGGTCGAGAATGTCCACAAGTCCTTCGGAAAGCAGAAGGTTCTGAATGGAATTAGCCTTAGCGTAAAGCGAGGCGAGACGTTGGCGGTACTTGGGCGTAGTGGTACCGGCAAAAGTGTGCTACTTCGGCTCATCATCGGATTGCAGCAGCCCGACTCGGGTGCAGTGCGCATTCACGGAGAAGACATTGTCGGACTTTCTCTCGATGATATGGGTCGCATCCGGAAGGGTATGGGCTTCCTGTTCCAGCACGCCGCGCTCTACGATTCGCTTACGGTGGAACAGAATGTTGCCTTCCCGCTGGAGCACCACCGTCCAGAGATGTCGAGTGCTGAGCGTGCTGAGCGCGTCCGCAACCTCCTGGCGGAAGTGGGTATGGAGGGCAGCCTTCAGAAAATGCCTGCCAACATTTCCGGCGGTATGCAGAAACGAGTCGGGCTGGCCCGTGCACTCGCCTTGGACCCCCAGATTCTGCTGCTCGATGAACCTACTGCTGGCCTCGATCCCATCAGTTCCGGCGAGATAGACGAGCTGGTGCTCAAGCTACAAGCGGAACACCAGATGGCTTCCATCGTAGTGACGCACGATATTCACAGCGCCAAGACGATTGCAGACCGCCTGGCCCTTCTCGACAAGGGAAACGTAGTGATCGAGGGCACCTTCGCGGAGTTGCAGTCAAGTGAGAATGAGTTCGTAAAGAATTTCTTGAAGTATTCGTAGGAGGCCATATGTCTAAGTCGGCACGTTTAGGAGCTTTCATTGTTGCGACACTGGCCATTCTGGTGGCGGGCATCTTCGTCATCGGGAGTAAGCAGTATCTCTTTAGCTCGACTTATCAATTGAAGACGCAATTCGACAATGTAGTCGGGCTCGACGCGGGCGGGGATGTACGCGTGGGTGGCGTTCACAGTGGCACCGTGCGCAGCATTCAATTGCCCCACAAGCCGGGAGAACGCGTAACCGTCGTCGTTGACCTTGACCGTTCGACTCGCGACATCATCAAGCAGGATTCGGTCGCCTCCATTGAAACTGAGGGATTGCTGGGTAACCAGTTTGTCGCGATCTCCTTTGGCTCCGCCGGAGCGGGGGATGTGCGCGACGGCCAGACCATTGCAAGCCAACCGCCCCTTGAAATGTCGGACCTACTTAAAAAGACAAGCGGAATTCTAGATACCAGCCAGCAGGCCATCCAGAATGCAACCCAGGCGACCGCTAATCTGCAATCCATCAGCGCCAAGATAGATCACGGGCAGGGAACCGCTGGCGCGTTTGTCAATGACAAAAAGCTCTACAGCAATCTGGAAGAGACTACCAGTAAGATGAGCGACACCATGACCCAGGCGCAAGCCGGAGTCACCGACTTCCATGAGAACATGTCGGCACTTAAGCACAACTTCTTCCTGCGGGGATACTTCAAAAGTCGTGGATACGAGGATTCCAGTGAGCTGACAAAGTACGAGGTCGAGCAGTTGCCTCAGGCATCTCCTGTTAAGGAATTCACGCTATCGGCAAAGCAACTATTCGACAAGCAAGATACAGCGAAGCTAAAGAATCAGCGATCGCTCAAAGAGGCGGGCGAGTTCCTTGCGAGCAACCCATTTGGTGTAGCAGTGGTAGTGGCCGCGACTGGCATGGAAGGAGACTCGCAGAAAAGCCAAGTACTAACCGAAGCCCGCGCAATGGTTGTGCGCGAGTATCTGGTGGAAAACTTCGCCTTTGACGATGCCCAACTCCGTACGCTTGGCAAGGGGAAACAACCCGATGCAAGCGGAGATAGCAGCTGGGGTTCCGTGCGCATCTTGATCTACCCTGTCGGAACCGAAACTCCGCCGAACAAGCAGCCCGTGGTGCCCGATAGCCCGGCGAAGACGGTACCGGATGAAGCAGCCAAACCAGCGACTTCCGCTGCGCCCAAGCAGAAGTAGACAACCAAGAAAGAGATGCCGTCGGCTTTGAGTCCTCGTGAGCGATTCTTTCCAGCGCTCCTGTTAAGAACTCTCGCCCCGAGCCTCTCCCAAAGTCCTCGTCACGGCAGCAGCCCGAAGACGTCGAGGAAGCCCTGCGTGCCAATGTAGACTTTGCCGTTCGCTATCGTTGGGATGGTGAACTTTACGGCGTTGTGCAACTGGTCGCGATTATTCGCGGCCTGACTTGATACCCACAATTGCTTGGAGATGTTGCTGGCATCCACAGCATAGAGGTACGCGACGCTGTTGGTGAAGTTGCCGTTGTTCAGGAAGAATGCCACTCCCGAAATCGCCGTCGGCGAAGCTGCTGCGATGGAAGGTGCCGTCCCCGGGTACCCTGGGGTCGCCGCGCTCACCTGAACCTGCGTGAGCGACGCTTGCCCGGTGCCGCTGAGCGTAATCTGATACTGCCGCAGGTTATCTGTCCGCGCGCCTATATAAACGTAACCGTTCCAGTAACTGGGAGTCATCTTCAACTTCTGCGTCAGGACCGTATCCTGCAGGTTGTTGTCAAAACCAGGATTATAGCCACCCATCTGATCCCGATTCACCAGATGCAGCACGGCATCCTTGCCGCCACTGACGGCCAAGTGTGGGTAGGTGCCGGGCTGGTCGGGCAGCAGCAACAGACCGGAAGATCCGAGATCATTGTTGCCGATGTTCAGCGACGCCTGATTAGAGGGCGTGAAGTAATCCAGAATATTGAAGCTGCCGTTGAACGGTTGCAGCCGCAAGAAGGAGTCGCCCCAATCCGAACCTCCGCTGCTGCCGTCAAACGTACCATCGCCGCTCACCATGAACATGTTCCCGTTCGCGTCCACCGAGAGGCCGCCGCCGCCCATCCATACCCCATTCCCCTCACCATTCGCTGAGAGGGACATTACGTTCGTCATTGCGACCGTGTTGGCGTCAAATCCGAACAGCCAGCCGTGGTAGGGATGGGTGTCGCAGTTACCACCAAATCCCGCGTATACCACCCCATTCACCAAGGTGAGCGCGGTTCGCGACTTCTGCATCATGGGGTTGAAGGTAATCTGGCCGTATAAGCTGCCTTCCCCCGCTCCAGCCACGGTTGCCGCAACCTCTGTAGGTCCGGCCAGTGTGTTGCCCGTGAGTACATCAACTGCATAAATCCGGTGATGATATGTGGGTGCGGTTGGAACCGAGATATCCTTGGTAGCCGTGATGAAGTACATCTTGCCCGAGGTGGTGTCAATCACCGGGGTCCCCAGAATGCCGATGTTGATCTGTGGGATTTCGCCGCAGGAAGGGTCAACATCTGTAATCGGCAGGGGCAACTCTGCACTTTGCAAGTAGTTATGCTGCCACAGAATCTGGCAAGTTGTGTTATCCGCATCGAAAGCATAGGCAGAATCGTTCATGGTGACAACGAAGACCACATTGTGAAAGCCGCCCGCGATGCTCAAGTTGGCGTAGTACAGCGGCTGGCCGTAGATCGGCCCATCCACAGCGCAGGAGAACAGCTTGCCAAAGGTATTCTTGTTGACGCTGGTCGTGTTCAGACCCGGCTCATTCAGGTTTTGGCCAGTTCGCAACAAATCGTTCTTGTAAACAAACATCCCTGGGTAGGTGGTAGTAAACATATTCGACGACGCGCTCACCGCGGGGTTGGCCTGACTGGTCGCGGTTACCACATGTGTCCCAGAGACGGCCGGCGGAGTATATCGCCCATTGGAACTGATGGTGCCGGTCATCGAATTGCCACTTGCGACACCATCCACCGACCACGTCACGGACGAAGTACTCGCACCCATTACCGTGGCTGTGAACTGCTGCGTCTGGCTCGTCGTCACTGAGGCATTGGCCGGCGTAAGCGTTACGGTGACCGTGCCCGCCGCGACCACTGTCAATGTGGTGGTTCCACGGATTGTGCCGGAGGTGGCCTTGATCGTGCTTGCCCCGGCAGTCTTGGCTGTCGCCAGCCCACCGGATGCAATGGTAGAGACCTTGGTGGCGGACGACGTCCAGGTGGCAGTGTTGGTCAAGTTCTGCGTCGTTCCGTCTGTGAAAATACCGGTCGCCCCAAACTGCTGTGTACTGCCGATGACGATCGTCGGATTCAGCGGCGTCACACTAATGGATGACAAGGTTGCTGCCTTCACCGTGAGCGTTGTGCTCCCGCTTATGGTTCCTTGCGATGACGTAATCGTTGCCGCACCCTGGGCACTAGTGGATGCCAAACCGCTTGTGCTCACCGTGGTCACCAAGGTGTTGGACGAGGCCCAAGAGGACGAACCGGAGATATTTTGCATTGTACCGTCGGTGTAAGTGCCGGTCGCTGTGAATTGCTCGGCCGCGCCCTTGGCCACACTCGGGTTTGCTGGGGTGACGGCGATCGAAACCAGACCTCGGAAGGTAACAGTCACGTTGGTCGTGCCGCTGATTGTGCTCTGGGTAGCGGTCAGTGTCGTAGTGCCGGTGGTCAGAGTTGTCGCCAAGCCCGTCGCGTTGATCGTGAAATACGCAGTGTCGCCCGAAACCCAAGTAACATTGTTCGTAATGTTCTGCGTGCTGCCGTCACTATAGGTTCCAGTTGCGGTGAACTGCTGCGTCAAACCTTTGGCAATTACGGTGTTGGCTGGCGTGACGGCGATGGATGTCAAGGTCGCAATCGTTGTGGTGCCCGAAGACGCTCCGCTTGCCACGCCTGCAGGGCCGCTATTCGGATTCGCGACGTCCCGCTGGGCGTGACTCGCAAGGGAACACAGCGCAACCAGAAACACGAGAAGAGCCCTGATTGCGAAGGCGGATGTTGTGCCTGCGCATAGACTCGCCTTTATCGTTTCCGGAAGTCGCAGCACTGCAACAGCGGACGCCGAAACATGGCACACCGCAGGCGCCAGCGAAGCCTCCGAGAAACGGCCGCTCTTGAAAAACATTACGGTCTTACAGTTTTCAGAAGGAGTGCCAATTCCGCAATAAAAATTCATAGGTTCCCGCGATCCGCCGTCTTCCTGGATTCTGTGGCTGTCGGTGACGATCTTGCATCTTTGTCCCTGCGTTGTCCCCTGCGTTCGGTTGCGAGTGACTTGCGAGATGAAGACACTTGGTAGTCAGCTGGCAGTCAGAGGCGTGCCGCTGGGAGAAGTTCCCCTGACGCAGGCCAGAGCCGACCACCATATACTCCTAGTTTGGATGTCCAGTGTGGATAATGCACCAATCAAAGGTTTCCGTTGGGACCCAGAAGCTTCATCGCCCGTCCCGCCGCCCAAAAACCTGTCGGTGAAACCGCAGTCTTGGCTGAGCCGCTCGACAGCTTGCCCAAGCAGGTGGCCGGGATTCTGAATGGAGCCGGGTCATCGGCAATGCTGCCGTGATCCTCCACGGCCCGAATCCATCAGCTGCCGTGAAGCTCCGCCCCCCTAATACACAAACTGCAGCGAAAACTGGATATGCCCTTGAATTGCCCACGTACTGCCCGCCGTGCGGGGACCGAACCCGCTGTGCACACGTGCCATCTCCATGGAGCAGGCACTCTCACACCAAGTCTACGTCGTTCCTCCGCCTTCGCCCTTCATCCTTTCGCTGGCTGCGGCTTGCGCTGCCGCCAGACGCGCCGTCAGCACACGAAACGGCGAGCACGAAACATAGTCGAGGCCAGCCTGATGGCAGAACTCCACCGACTGCGGCTCACCGCCATGCTCTCCGCAGATGCCGACCTTCAGGTCGGGCCGCGTCGCCTTGCCGCGTTCAGTTGCCATGCGAACGAGCTGGCCCACACCTTCGCGATCCAGCACCTCGAACGGATCCTGCTTCAGGATTCCGCCAGAAATATACGCAGGCAAAATCTTGTTTACGTCGTCACGCGAAAAACCAAACGTAGTTTGCGTCAGGTCATTGGTGCCGAAGCTGAAGAACTCTGCCTCTTGCGCAATCTCGCTCGCCATCAGGCATGCGCGTGGCAACTCGATCATGGTGCCGACGAGATATTCCACCCGAGCACCCTTCTCGGCGAAAACCTCTTCCGCCACTCGACGCACAATTGCCGCCTGGTGGTGGTACTCCTTAAGTGAAGTAGTCAGCGGAATCATGATCTCCGGATGTACTTTGAAGCCTTCTTTCGCGGCTCGCACCGCCGCTTCAAAAATCGCGCGCGCCTGCGTCTCCGTGATTTCCGGATAAGTGATGCCCAGCCTACAGCCCCGATGCCCCAGCATCGGATTAAACTCATGTAACTGCTCCACGCGTTGCAACACGACTCGCAAATCCCTCAGCTTCGGCGAACGCGGCTTCGTCGCTTCCAGCACAGCAATCTGCACCATTAGCTCTTCGCGCCGTGGCAGAAATTCGTGCAGCGGAGGGTCGAGCGTGCGAATTGTCACCGGAAATCCGTCCATGGCGCGGAAGATGCCCAGGAAGTCTGCGCGCTGCATGGGCAACAACTTCTTCAGCGCGGCGCGGCGTTCTTTTTCGGTCGTCGCCATAATCATGGCCCGCATATGCGCAATGCGATCTTCCGCAAAAAACATATGTTCAGTTCGACAGAGACCAATGCCCTCCGCGCCAAACGTACGCGCTTGCAACGCATCGCGCGGAATATCCGCATTGGCGCGAACTCGCATCCGCCGGTGGGGATCCACCCACTGCATGATCTTTTTCAACTCAGGATTGTCCGGCGAAGCGGCAACTAGATTCAGCTTGCCGTTGATGACGCGACCGGTCGAACCATCGAGAGATATCCAGTCGCCTTCATGGAAGGTCAGTCCCTTTACCTTCAGGGTCTTCGTCTTTTCATCCACGCGAAGTTCGCCCGCACCCGCCACGCAGCACTTACCCATGCCGCGCGTCACTACGGCCGCATGGCTCGTCATGCCGCCGCGCGAAGTAAGAATGCCCACCGCTGTAACCATGCCTTCGATATCTTCGGGCGTAGTTTCTGCACGCACCAGAATCACCGGATTTTCACGGCGCAACCCAGCTTTCTCCACCGCAGCCTCAGCAGTGAAAACAATTCGACCTACAGCTGCACCCGGCGATGCAGGCAAGCCGATAGTAAGTACCTCAACTGTGCCAGACGTCTCATCCAGTTGTGGAACCAGAAAGTCATATAGCTGATTCGGTTCCACCCTGAAAATTGCTTCTTCCTTTGTAATCAGGCCCTCTTCCACCATTTGCAATGCGATGCGCACCGCCGCCCGGCCCGTGCGCTTGCCATTGCGGGTTTGCAGCATAAATAACTTGCCAGCCTGAATAGTGAACTCAAAGTCCTGTACATCGCGATAGTGCTGTTCCAGTCGCGTGGTAATGTCGCGTAGTTGATCGTAAACACCGGGCATCACCGACTGTAACTGCGAGATCGGCACTGGCGTTCGTACGCCTGCTACTACATCCTCACCCTGCGCGTTCAGCAGAAATTCGCCATAAAACTCCTTGTTCCCCGTTGCCGGGTTCCGCGTAAAACCAACCCCAGTACCGCTAGTGTCGCCCAGGTTTCCGAACACCATTGCCTGCACGTTCACTGCCGTGCCGATGTCGTGCGAGATGTTACTAAGTCGGCGATAGGATTTAGCCCGTTCATTCTGCCAGGAGAGGAACACAGCATTCGCAGCCATGGTGAGTTGCTCCACGGGATTCTGCGGAAAATCACGTTTCGTATGACTCTTCACAATCTTTTTGTAACTCTGCACCACAGCCTTGAGAGCCTTGGCATCCAAGTCTGTATCGTGCTTTGCCTTACTGCGCTTTTTTTCAGCCTCAAATACTTCGTCAAACGCATGCTTGGGAACATCCATTACAACGTGGCCAAACATCTGAATTAACCGCCGGTAAGAGTCGTAGGCGAAGCGTTCACTGCTGGTTTGCCGCGCCAATGCCTTTACGCTCTCGTCATTCAAACCCAAGTTCAAGATCGTATCCATCATGCCAGGCATGGAAAACTTTGCCCCAGACCGCACGCTGACCAGCAGCGGATTATCGCCTTTGCCCAACTGCTGACCTGTGAGCTTTTCCAGCCGCTCCAACGCAGCAAATGTCTGTTCGCGAATTAGCGGCGACGCTTTGCCAGTGCGCATCCATTCCCGGCACGCTTCTGTTTGAATGGTGAATCCCGGAGGCACGGGCAGCCCAGCGTTGGTCATCTCCGCCAGACCGGCACCCTTGCCACCCAGAACATCTTTCATCTTGCCATTGCCTTCGGCATGTCCGCCACCGAAGAAGTAAACATATTTAGTTGGAGTAGCATTTGTCTTAGAGGTTAAATTAGAAGCGGAAGCTGGAGTTACTGCTATTGCGGAAGTATGAGTGCGCATAAACTAGGTTCCTCTCGCTGGCTATCGGCGACCACCGCTTGGGCAGGGTCGTGCCACCCATACAGTGCCGGGCGGCGGGATTGATGATAAGCCTGTAGGAACCAATACGCTAGAGCTTTTTGTCCAAACTTGTACCTTCTACCACCACCTCGGAAAAATCCGCAATCGTGGAAAAGTCTTGCAATATCTGCTGCAAAACGGCCAGTCGGTTGGCTCGAACCACTAAGTCCTCTGCCGTCATCATTACTTCGTCTAAGAAGCGATCATGCGCCCTGCAGCTCGGTGCAACTATCGCGGAGTCGGAGTTTGGTTTCGATGCCCCGCTGGGTTGCCACGTGGGCCATCTTCGCTTGTCGCCACTGCTACAAGATCAATTATGTCAGCCAGCACGAATCGCCTCACGAGAGAGCATTGACCTTCGCACAGAGGATTCGCGTGCGCTTGGGTGGAGAACGTGATTGCTAGCGACTTTCCTCGCAAACCGAAAGGAATGCATCGGCGAACATACGCAAGCCTATGCCGCTGCTGCTCACTCAGGAGAGCGGGGCCCGGCGTGTAGCTCTGTCGTTGAAGCGACTCATGTCCACTGACGCCAATTCCGCCGATCCGAGCGATCTGTCGCAGACTATTTCCGAAGCTGGCCCCGTCTGCGGCTTTGCGGCGCGTCCGGGGCCCTCGGCCATCGGCGCCTATCGCGTGTTGCGGCTGTTGGGCGAAGGCGGCATGGGAGCGGTACACGAAGCGGAGCAGGATAGTCCCCGGCGCGCTGCGGCGCTAAAGGTCATCAAGGCCGCCTGTCTTGGAAAATACACAGATCAATCGATTTCAAAGGCGCCTTGAATCTGGTTTCGGGATCAGAGGGTCGGAGGTTTAAATCCTCTCTCCCGAACAACCTTTTCAACAGCTGGAACTTCGCTTCTCATCCTGCCTTGTCATCACGCCTAATTGACACCGCCATCCGCCTCTTGTAATGTGAGGCCGGGTGCAGTGCTGCGAACTTCGATTAGGGCGGTCAAGGCATCGGGCGAACCAGGCAGCGAATCGCAGAGGGCGAGATGCGAAAATGGGAGATGCGGTTAGCGGAAATAACGGCACGGTGACTACGACTGCGGCTGGAGCCACACTGCCGATCCCAGAGATTGACATCCTTTGGTTCACAGCCGGGCTGGGATGCGATGGCGACACCATCTCCATGACCGCTGCCACCCAGCCCAGCATTGAAGACGTCGTGCTCGGCGCCTTGCCGTGGATTCCCAAAGTGCGGTTGCATAACGCTTTTCTTTCCTCTGAAAACGGCGAAGAGTTTATGGAGTTCTTCCACGCCGCCGCGGAGGGCCGCTCCCGCCCGTTCATTCTGGTGGTCGAGGGTTCGATTCCCAACGAGCACAATAAGGCTGCGGGCTATTGGGCGGCATTCGGAACCGACCGCGTTACCGGTCAGCCCATTCTCAGTTGTGATTGGATAGATCGTTTGGCCCCCAAGGCGTGGGCCGTGGTGGCTGCAGGAACTTGCTCGACGTACGGTGGCATTCACGCCATGGAGGGCAATCCTACCGGCTGCATGGGGTTGCCTGACTACCTCGGTTGGAAGTGGAAGTCGGAGGCTGGCATTCCGATTATTTGCATTCCGGGGTGTCCGGTGCAGCCCGACAACATGATGGAATCACTGCTGTATCTGCTGCACATGGCCTCAGGGCGGGCACCGATGATTCCCTTGGACGAAGCGTTACGGCCGACTTGGCTGTTCGGTGCGACGGTGCATGAAGGCTGTGATCGCGGCGGCTATTATGAGCAGGCGCAATTTGCGGCGGAATATGGGGCACCACAATGCATCGTCAAACTCGGATGCTGGGGCCCGGTGGTGCAATGCAACGTGGGCAAGCGTGGCTGGATGAGTGGCATCGGCGGGTGCCCCAATGTTGGCGGCATCTGCATCGGCTGCACTATGCCCGGCTTTCCGGACAAATTTATGCCGTTCATGAATCAGCCGCCGGGCTCGCTGTTGTCCTCGGCCGCGGTGCAGACGTATGGCCGTGCCATTCATGCGCTGCGCCGCTTCACCATGGCCTCCATGAACAAGGAGCCCAGTTGGCGGCGTCCCACCCATTTGCCGGAGCAGCTACAGAAATAGTCTACGAAGCCAGGTATGTAGGGCGATACTAGTCGAACATCCTCGGATGTGAGGCAGGGCAATGCCACCTTTTTCACTGACGCGCGCAGCATCGGACATCGCTGGGGGCTGGCCCACTACGGGGCCAGCCCCGCTCGATATGGATGCGGTGGATCCGGTTCAAGCGGAGGCGATTCTCGCAGGCCTCGCCGAGATTTTCTCCTCTAGTTCCACTGATGCGCTTTCGCAATCGCAAGAGCCAGAAACACAAAGCCAATCCACTGAGCCAGAAATCCCACACATGGAAGCCATGTATCGGGCACTGGTAGAGCAGATCCCCGCCGTCATTTTTATGGCGTATCTCGACCGTGGCATCGGCGAGGCGTATGTCAGTCCGCAGATAGAGACCAGCCTGGGCTTTTCGCAGGAGGAGTGGCTGGAAGATCCCATCCGCTGGTACGAGCGTATTCATCCTGAAGACAAGGCACGCTGGAGTTTGGAAGCAGCTGAGATGTTTCTCTCCGGCAAGCCGCTGCGTTCGTCCTATCGCGTACTGGCCCGCGATGGCCGCGTCATCTGGTTCCATTGCGAAGCCAAGATGATTCGCAAGCCCGATGGACGGCCCTGGTTTATTCACGGAGTGGGCTTCGACATCAGTGATCTAAAACGCACGGAAAAGGAGTTGCAGGAAGAGCGCAACGTGGTCTCCGCGATTCTCCATACCGTCGGCGCGTTGGTGGTGGTGCTGGATCCCGAAGGGCGCATCATCCGCTTCAACCGTGCGTGTGAACAGATATCCGGCTACTCATCGGCCGAGGTTGAAGGAAGATATCTTTGGGACCTGTTCATGATTCCCGATGAGGCGGCGCTTCTTCCGGGAATGTTTGAACAATTGCGCACGGATCAAGTTCCCAATGACTACGAGAGTTACTGGATCACGCGGGAAGGTGCCCGCCGGCTCATTTCCTGGTCGTGCACGCTGCTGAGCGGCACGGGCGATACACCCACATACATCATCGCGTCAGGAATAGACATTACCGAGCGCAAGCGACTGGAGGCAGCAATTTTAGAGGTGAGTAGCCGGGAGCAGCGACGCATCGGGCAGGATCTCCACGATGGTCTGGGTCAGCATCTTACGGGCATTGCCTTCATGAGCAAGGTGCAGGAACACAAACTGGCCGAGAAGAATCTTCCAGAGGCCGCGGACGCCGCCAAGATCGTTCGTCTGGTAAATGAGGCGATTCACACCACGCGAGAACTGGCCCGCGGACTCCTTCCCGTGGTCTCCGATGAGCAAGGCTTGATGTCCGCTTTGCGGAGGTATGCCAGCGAGGTGGAGGATGTGTTCGGAGTTACCTGCCGTTTCCGGTCCGACGAGCCGGTTTTGATTCAGGACTACACTGCAGCCACTCATCTTTACCACGTAGCCCAAGAGGCGGTGAATAATGCAATAAAGCATGGCCATGCCCAAAACATCGTGATTTACCTTGGGCTCAAGTACGATCAAGGCACTCTGAGCATTGAAGATGACGGGGTGGGAATCCCGGAAGTACCGCACAACTCTGGCATGGGGCTACAGATCATGAATCACCGTGCGGGTATGATAGGCGGGACGCTACAGGTGAAAATGCGTGAAACGCAAGGAACCGTCGTGATGTGCCAATTTCCTATACGGAATATGGAACCATGAGTCGTGAACCAGGAATTTTAAAGCACAATGAGAACGCTTGCCATGAGCACTGAAATCAAGCAAGCCACGGCAGGGCACAAGACTCGGGTACTCGTGGTGGATGATCATCCCATCGTACGCCAGGGTCTGACCATGATGATCAATCGTGAGCCCGACCTGCAGGTCATAGCAGAAGCCGAGGAGGCGCATGGCGCGATGCAGGCAATCAGCACTGCACACCCCGACTTTTTGATTGTGGACATTTCCTTGAACGGTCCTGACGGGCTGGATCTGCTGAAAAATGTAAAGGCCCACTACCCGCACCTGCCGGTTCTGATTCTCTCCATGCATGATGAGCTGATGTATGCGGAGCGCGCCCTGCGGGCGGGCGCGAATGGCTACATCATGAAGCAGGAAGCCGCGGAAAAAGTTCTGTCGGCAATACGTCGCATCCTCAATCATGAGATTTACGTCAGCGAACGCATCGCCAACCAGATGCTACAGCGTTACATCGGCGGCAATTCCGATGCGCCCATCTCTCCCATGGCAGGCCTTACCGATCGGGAGCTGGAAGTCTTCCGCCTGATCGGAGACGGACGTAGCACGCGCCAAATCGCTGAGGAACTGCACTTGAGTGTGAAGACGGTCGAGTCCTATCAAGCGCACATCAAAGAAAAATTGTCGCTTCGCAGCGCCCGCGAACTCGTGCAACATGCCATTCAATGGAATCTGAGCGAAAAGGGATAGCCCACGCGCGAGATTGTCACACGGCCAAACTAATACTTTGATTGATAGGGATGCTCGAGCCGCTCTTAAACTCCATGGCACAACTGTAACTGCAACAAAATAAATAACATTCCTGCATGCATCAGGAAATCCCTGATCCCCTGACTAGTATTCCCGCCTAAGTTAAATCAGGGGGCGTCCGCTTGAGATGATCCTGCTGTTTTGTTTCTATACAAGGGTTCCCTAACCAGGCTAAATATCGAACGCAAGGTGTGTTTCGCACAAAATAGTAGCGAGGACGGCTGACGTTCTGTGCAAAGCAAAAATATTATCGAAAAAATTTGGCAAACCGTTGCGGGCGAAATGCCCCAACTGCACATTGAGCAGCGAGAGGAGAGTCCAATCATGGCAGCGGAAACAGTTCCGTACGGACGATCAACACAAAGACCGTCTCCGGTAGCGGAAGTTCATATCGTTTGGATGACGGCAGGGTTAGGATGCGACGGGGACTCAGTGTCCATCACCGCCGCCACTCAACCCAGCATTGAGGATGTATTGCTGGGGGCGATCCCCGGACTCCCCAAGGTGCACTTGCACAATCCCGTGCTCGCCTATGAGAACGGGGCTGAGTTCCTGGACTTCTGGTACAAGGCAGCAGCGGGCCAGCTGGATCCCTTCGTTCTGGTGGTGGAAGGCTCCATCCCCAACGAGAGCATCAAGAAAGAGGGCTACTGGGCAGCATTGGGAACCGACCCAAAGACTGGCCAGCCCATCACTACCAACGAATGGATTGATCGTCTGGCACCGAAGGCTCTCGCAGTGGTCGCATGTGGCACTTGCGCCACTTACGGCGGCATCCATGCCATGCAGGGCAATCCTACGGGCGCTATGGGTCTCGCCGACTATCTAGGCTGGGACTGGAAGTCAAAGGCGGGCTTGCCGATCGTCAACGTCCCGGGATGCCCGGTGCAACCGGACAACTTCATGGAAACCCTCCTCTACTTGCTCTATCAGGTGGCCGGGCTGGCTCCGATGATTCCGCTGGATGATCAACTCCGTCCCACTTGGCTGTTTGGCAAGACTGTGCACGAAGGCTGTGACCGCGCAGGCTACTATGAGCAGGGTGACTTTGCCACTGCTTACGGTTCGCCCAAGTGCATCGTGAAGCTGGGCTGTTGGGGGCCGGTGGTGAACTGTAACGTCCCCAAACGTGGCTGGATGGCCGGTATCGGTGGCTGCCCCAACGTTGGCGGAATCTGCATCGGTTGTACGATGCCCGGATTCCCGGACAAGTTCATGCCATTTATGGATGAGCCGCCGGGTGCCAAAGTCTCCAGTGCTATCGCCAGTGCGTACGGCCGCGCCGTCAGTACATTGCGCACGTTGACACAAGCCACGGTGAACAAGGAACCGAAGTGGCGCCATCCACGGCCGGAACTGACTACCGGGTACTCCCCGAGAAATTACTGATACAAGGAGCGATGCACATGAGCACTACCACAGCACCTACGAAGGACGCTCCGACCAAGTCCCGGAACCTGGTGGAGATGAATTGGGACCCCATTACCCGCATCGTGGGCAGTTTGGGGATATTTACCAAGATTGATTTTGAAAACCGGCAGGTGGCCGAGTGTCACAGCACTTCGTCCATCTTCCGCGGCTACAGCATTTTCATGAAGGGCAAGGATCCCCGTGACGCCCACTTCATCACCAGCCGCATCTGCGGCATCTGCGGTGACAATCACGCCACCTGCGCCACCTACGCACAGAATATGGCCTTCGGCGTCAAGCCACCCGCCATCGCGGAGTGGATCGTCAATCTGGGCGAAGCCGCCGAGTATATGTTCGACCACAACATCTTCCAGGACAATCTGGTGGGTGTGGACTTCTGCGAACAAATGGTCAAGGAGACGAATCCCGGCGTTTGGGCCAAAGCTCAGAAGACGGCAGCGCCGCACTCCGACCTGCACGGATTCAAGACGATCGCCGACATCATGACGGCGCTCAATCCGTTCACTGGATCGTTCTACAAAGAAACGCTACAGGTCAGCCGCTACACCCGCGAAATGTTCTGCCTGATGGAAGGCCGGCACGTGCATCCTTCCACGCTCTATCCAGGCGGTGTGGGCACTGTGCCAACGGTACAACTCTTTACCGATTACCTCGTCCGGTTGATGAAGTATGTGGAGTTCATGAAGAAAGTCGTGCCTCTGCACGATGATCTGTTTGACTTCTGGTACGAAGCACTGCCGGGCTATGAAGCGGTTGGCCAGCGGCGGGTTCTGCTCGGGTGCTGGGGCTCATTCAATAATCCGGACGTCTGTGACTACACCTACAAGAATATGACGAACTGGGGTCGCGGCATGTTCGTGACGCCAGGCGTGGTGGTGGATGGACAGCTGGTGACCACTGATCTGGTGGACATCAACCTGAATATCCGCATTCTACTGGGTAGTTCCTACTATGACGGATGGGAAAACTCGGAGATGTTCGTCAAGAACGATCCACTGGGCAATCCCGTTGACCGGAACCATCCCTGGAATCAGACGACGATTCCGCATCCGCAAAAGCGTGACTTTGGCGGCAAGTACACTTGGGTCATGTCGCCACGGTGGTACGACAAGCGGACCGGAGATCATTTGGCGCTCGACACCGGCGGCGGCCCCATCGCGCGCTTCTGGGCGACTGCTCTGGCTGGCATCGTGGATATTGGCTACGTGAAGGCCACGGGCCACAGCGTAAAAATCTATTTGCCCAAGACGGTTTCTCTGCCCGAAGTTGAGTTCGAGTGGAAGATTCCTAAGTGGAGCAACGCCATTGAGCGTGATCGCTCACGCACCTACTTTCAGGCCTACGCGGCGGCGACGGCGCTGCACTTCGTCGAGAAAGCCTTGGAAGAGTTGCACGCTGGACGGACCAAGACCTGGAACGAATTCAAGGTTCCGGACGAGGCCATCGGCTGCGGATTCCACGAAGCGGTTCGTGGCGTGCTTTCCCATCACGTGGTGATCAAGGGCGGCAAGATCGCCAACTATCACCCTTACCCACCGACTCCGTGGAACGCCAACCCGCGTGATATTTACGGCACGCCGGGACCGTACGAGGATGCGGTGCAGAATACGCCAATCTTTGAGGAAAACGGGCCAGACAAGTTCAAGGGCATTGACATCATGCGCGCTGTGCGCAGTTTCGATCCCTGCTTGCCTTGTGGTGTGCACATGTATCTGGGTAAAGGCAAGGTGCTGTCAACGCGCCATTCGCCAATGTTTGGTATGCAGCCGCAGCCGGTGGAATCCGTCAAGGAATAGTCGGTGGACGTAGCAGGTAGCCAACTGTAGCGAGGGCCAGCAAAGTCGGAACAGGACTCTGGCCCTTTGTCATCCGCGGTCGTAAATGAGTGAATGGTTCTTATAAAAGAGGACGCGTGAGCGACGAAAAAGAATTTCAGGCCCGGATTCATCGAATTGGCGGATTGGTTGGCGAGATTGACGTCATCGCCGATCCTGCGGTTCGCGCCACCGCCAAGGATCTGATGCAACTCCTGCTCGATCTCTATGGCACTGGCCTCGATAAGATGCTGGAAATTGTGGCCCAGTCTGGAGATGCGGGGCTGCGCATCATTGACCAGTTGGGACGCGATTCGCTGGTCAGCAGCTTGCTGGTGTTGCATGGGCTTCATCCCGAGGACTTGGAAACACGTGTGCTGCGGGCGGTAAGTCAATTGAGCCCCCGGCTACGCAAGCAAGGGTGCGAAGTCGAATTGATCAGCGTGGTGGAAGGTGCAGTAAAGCTGTGCATGACGCTCGACAAACACGGTTGCGGCTCCTCGGCGGAGTCGTTTCGCGTAGCCGCAGAGGAAGCTCTCTATGCGACCGCGCCGGACATGACATCGCTGGCGGTGGAGGGACTCGAAGCGCCGCCCGCCTCCGGGTTTTTCGCACTGGAGAAACTAATAGGAGCATCTGCGCCGGTTGCCTAGCGCAGAGCAAGAGGCGGGGACGCAGCGAAAGCACGAACGGATCACAAAGTAACAAGCAAGGGTAAACACGGACGGCTATGAGTGAAATAAGCTTCACAGGACAGTTTTCCGGATCGGGCAACGCGTTCGGCACTCTGCGCGACTTGGCCGGGCGCAAGGCACCACGTCCGCTGGAACGCTGCGAGTTATGCGGAGCTGGCTTGGCTGCTGAGCATCCCCATTTGGTCGAACTGGGCGAGCGGAAGTTTTCCTGTTCTTGTGAAGCATGCGCCATGTTGTTCAGCGGTCATGAAGGTGCCAAATACAAACGGATGCCACGTGATGCCAGTCGCCTCGCCGATTTCCATATGACGGATGCCCAGTGGGATAGCCTGATGATTCCCATCAACATGGCTTTCTTTTTTACCAGCAGCCAGACGGGCAAAGTTGCCGTGCTCTACCCAAGTCCTGCAGGAGCCATCGAATCCCTATTGCCGGTAGACGCATGGAGCGACATCGTTGCGGAGAACCCGGCGCTGGCCAACCTGGAGTCTGACGTCGAAGCGTTGCTGGTGAATCGCGTAGGTCATGCCCGGCAGGCGGCTCCAGCCGAATATTACGTGGTGCCGATTGACGAATGTTACAAGCTGGTAGGCTTGATCCGCCTGCATTGGCAAGGTCTTTCCGGCGGGACCGAAGTCTGGCAGGAGATCGGGCGCTTCTTTACCGAACTGCGGGGTAAGTCCCGGGAAGTGCGCGAGGAGCCCCGTGCCTGATCTGAGCTTTCATACCGAAGGCGTCGAGGTGGTGCACTTCTCCGCCAGTCCTTTGCTTGCACTCAAGCTGCGCATCACCAATGCGGATCCCGAGGAAACCATCCACACCGTTGTGTTGCGTTGCCAGATTCAAATTGAGGTTACACGCAGGCATTACACACCGGAGGATCAGGCCCGGCTCAAGGATTTATTCGGCGAGCCGGAGCGTTGGAGCCAGACGTTGCGCAGCCTGCTGTGGACGCACGCCAGCGTCGTTGTGCCATCGTTCCGCGGCGATACGCTGGTAGACCTGCCCGTGCCTTGTACCTTTGACTTCAATGTGGGCGCCACCAAATATTTTGAAGGCGTGGAAGGCGGCGAGGTGCCGCTGAACCTGCAATTCAGTGGAACGGTCTTCTATGCCAAGCCCGATCAGGCTTTACAAGTCGCGCCCATTTCGTGGGATCGAGAGGCCAAGTTCAGACTTCCGGTGAAAATCTGGCGCGACATGATGGAGTCCTACTACCCCAACAGCGCGTGGCTTTGCCTGAGCCGGGAAATGTTCGACCGCCTATATCAGTACAAAGTTCGCCACGGTATTCCCACCTGGGAACAAACCATCGAGCGGGTCTTGCCTCTGGATGTTGATGTGGACTTGGATGAGGTGTTGCAATGAACCTCACGCGGGCGGATCAGATGGCTAAGGCGGTTCTTTACGAGGGCTACATGTTGTATCCCTACCGGCCCTCTGCAGTGAAGAATCAGCAGCGCTGGAATTTTGGCGTACTTTATCCGCAACCTTATGCGGAAGCGCAGAGCGGCAACGACGCCTGGGTTATGCAAACCGAGTGTCTGGTGCGCGGAGGTTCCGACTCCACGCTTGAGGTACGAGTACGATTCCTTCAACTGGTCGCCCGTACGCTTGGCGAGTTGCCTCTCCCATTGACGGAGCTTCCAACTGCAGGCGTGCCAGAACACCAGGCCGTGGGCGCACTGTCGGTAGAGGGGCGAGTCTATCAGCCTTGGCAGGAAGCGGTGGAGCGCGAGATCGTCCTGCCAGTTTGCCGCCTCAACGACCTGACCCTAAAAGTCTTTCCCTGCAATTTCTCGTTTCCTGCCGAAGATCAATTCGAGCCTGTACGCGATGCCAGCTCGCACATTGTCGGTTTGATTCTGCGCCAACGCATTGCTTTGTGGGGAACGGTGGAGCTCAGTGCGGCAGAACTGGGTGATGGCGTATTCCGGCTGCGAGTGAAAGTCCAGAATCTTACGCCACTTGCATCGGTTAGCACATCGGATCGCAATGGCGCGTTGTTGCGTTCGCTGGCTTCCACGCATACGGTTCTGGGGGTTGAGCAAGGAGTATTCATTTCGTCACTCGATCCGCCGGACGATCTGCGCGAGGCATCGGCTGCTTGCCTGAACGTCGGCACCTGGCCAGTTCTAATCGGCGAAGAAGGGCAATACGACATCATGTTGTCGTCGCCCATCATCCTCTATGACCATCCCCAGATTGCGGCTGAGAGTTCGGGCGATCTGTTTGATGGATTGGAGATTGACGAGATTCTCTCACTGCGCATTATGACCATGACGGACGATGAGAAGCAGGAGATGCGTCAGTCCGACGATCGCGCGCGTCAGCTGCTGGAACGCACCGAGGCCATGCCAGATGAGCAGTTGATGAAAATGCACGGAGTGCTGCGCGGACTGCGCGCCTTGCAGGAGGAGCCGCGATGAACGAATGGGAATGGCAACTCCTCGAAGACAAACCGCAGGTCCACGAAGTGGAGGTCGCGGGCACGACAGTCAGAGTTGGCGACCGGGTGCGGCTGCGTCCCCGTAAAGGTGGCGACATTCTTGATATTGCACTCGTGGGCCAGATCGCGACAATTTCGGGCATCGAACAAGACTACGAAGGCAATTGTCATCTTTGTGTGGTGCTGGACGATGATCCCGGCCGTGATATGGGCTTCTTGCGTCAGCCCGGACATCAGTTTTTCTTTTCCCCGGCGGAAGTGGAGTTGCTGACTCCAGCAGAGAAGGAGCTGGAGACTCGCGCCGCTCAGGTGATGGGACACGAGGCCTCTGCTCCGCGAGCCACGCCTTCGGTGCTGGTCGCAGGCATTGGCAGCATTTTTCTGGGTGACGATGGCTTCGGGGTGGAGGTCGTGCAACGCCTTGCGCGTAAAGGTAGCTTGCCGGAAGGAGTTCGTGTTGCCGATTTCGGCATTCGTGGATTCGATCTTGCATACGCATTGCAGGATGGCTACGACACCACGATTCTGGTAGACGCCTGTCCGCGCGGCGACGAGCCGGGAACGCTCT
Organism: Terriglobales bacterium; assembly: GCA_038229415.1. Classification (GTDB taxonomy): domain Bacteria; phylum Acidobacteriota; class Terriglobia; order Terriglobales; family Acidobacteriaceae; genus JANXUR01. Next base: position 15,795 of record JBBROM010000004.1, on the reverse strand, counting down.
ACCTGGTTGAGCCTGACCTCGATGCGCTTGACTCCGAGCCCGGGACGACCAGCTTTGTAGACGCGCACGCCATGAACCCTATGGCGGTATTACGCATGGTGAAGGCGACGAATGGTGAAATGAAGCGAGTGCTGCTGGTGGGATGCGAACCAGCCACACTGGGTGGCGAAGAAGGACAGATGGGGTTGAGTGCACCAGTAGAAGCGGCCGTGGACGAAGCCGTTCGAATGGTCGAATCACTGGTGGCGAAGATATTGAACGGGGATGCAATTACTTCAGAAGAATAATTACAAAATGCAAAGGAGATGGTGATGGAAAACGGAAACTACAGTGATGCAAGCAATGATCGGGACACGATGTTCATGTTCGGTGGCGCGGCGCTGATGCTGTTGGGCGCTGGGATGATACTTTCCAACCCGGCCATCAAGAAATACTTGGGGCAAATGAATCCCAGTGGATTGCTAACTGCAGCGCTGCCTGATCTGGATAAATATCTCAAACTGCGTGCCATGTAACCTGCCCGTTGCGCGATTTTTTTGCGTGCCGGTAAGTGCTTTCGGGAGGTCGTTCTGGATCGCTATGTAATCAATGCTCGTTCGAGCCGATTTAAGGTGCAGGCCTTTGCCAGTGGAATGCTTTCGGTTCTTGGGCACAGCCCGTCGCTTGCCATACGCGAGTTCACGGGTGAAGTACAGTTTGACCCAGATGCGCCGCAAAACTCGACGCTGCAGGCCAAGGCCGACCTCACTTCACTTGAGTTGATGGACGACATCCGGGAGAAGGATGCAGTCGAGCTGATGCGCACTGTGCATCAGGACGTACTGCAGACAGCCCAGTTCCCGGAAGTCAGCTATCAGTGCAACCGCCCCTCTACTTGCACCAAGATCGGGGAAGGGCAATACACCGTAACCCTGGATGGAGACATGACGCTTCACGATGTCACCCGCAGTCAGCCGATCATAGGGAATCTCTCCATTGTCGGGGATGTACTGCGATGCAACGGGGAGTTTTCCTTGCTGCAAACTGACTATGCAATTCAGTTGATCAAAGTAGCGGGGGGCATGCTTACCTTGAAGGACGAATTGAAGTTTTCCTTTGGCTTTGTGTGCCGTAAACAGGTATGACGCAGTACGTTCGGGAGAGTGACAAATGTGCTTAGCCATACCGGGTAAGATCGTCGAAATCAATGTGGATAACCCCGATGGCGCCATGGTGGATGTGGTCGGCGTGCGCCGTCGCATTGACTTGGGCCTGTTGCAGGATAACCGGCCAGTGCCCGGCGACTGGGTGCTGATTCACGTGGGTTTTGCCATGAGTAAGATCAGCGAGCAGGACGCCATGGATCAAATGGATATGCTGCGGGCGCTCGGAGAGTGTGATTCCGCGATGGAAGAGGTTCGTGGATACGGACTTGACGATCCGATTTCGGAGGCCGATATCTTCCGGGAAGTAGATGTCGGCGCGGACATGAAGAAGCCCAACTGATCTGGCCTTCGTCACCAACGCAGGGAATCAGGCCAGAGCCGGGTCCAGGGTATTGGCAGGAGAGCGACCTATGATGAAATACGTTGACGAGTTTCGTGAACCCGAGCTGATTCAAAAGACTGCGGAAGAAATTCGCCGCTTGGCCGATGGTCGCCGTTACCGCATGATGGAAGTCTGCGGCGGCCATACCCATGCGATCTATCGCTTCGGCCTGAAAGATATTCTCCCTGAAAACATCGAGCTGATTCACGGGCCAGGTTGTCCCGTTTGTGTCCTGCCCATGGGCCGGATTGATGACGGCTTGTCCATCGCGAAAGATCCAAACGTGATCTTTGCCGCCTTCGGGGACATGATGCGCGTACCGGGCACGCAGGGCAGCCCACTTGAGCACAAAGCGCGCGGCATGGATGTCCGCATCGTGTATTCGCCCACCGACGCCCTGAAGTTGGCTCGCCTCAACCCAGAGAAGCACGTGATGTTCTTCTCCATCGGATTCGAGACTACCGCGCCTTCGACCGCGCTAACCCTCAAACGCGCCAAGGCAGAGGGCATCAAAAACTTCTCGGTATTTTGTAATCACGTCACTATCATCCCGGCGATTCGTGCGATTCTGGATTCTCCCGACATGCGACTGGATGCATTCATCGGACCCGGTCATGTCTCCACCGTGATCGGCTGTCGGCCCTATGAATGGATCGCCCATAACGAGCGGAAGCCAATCGTGGTTTCCGGTTTTGAGCCACTGGATATGCTGCAGTCCATCGTAATGTTGTTGCGCCAGTTGCGTGTGGGCGAGGCCAAGGTCGAAAACCAGTACAAGCGGGTGGTGCCGTGGGAGGGCAACCTTGCCGCACTCAAAGTGATGGCGGAAGTCTTTGAGTTGCGTCCCTACTTTGAATGGCGTGGGTTGGGCTTTATCTCACAGTCGGCGCTCAGTATTCGCAGTGCCTATGCTGAATGGGATGCGGAGCAGCGTTTCGAGGTGCCCGGTATCCGCGTCACCGATCCCAAGGCGGCGCAGTGCGGAGAAGTGCTCAAGGGTGTGCTCAAGCCGCAGCAGTGCAAGCTTTTTGGCAAGGAATGTACTCCCGAACGCCCAGTGGGCGCTCTCATGGTGTCATCAGAGGGATCATGCGCAGCGTATTACAGCTACGAGCATCGCAAGGCAATGGTAAACATTATGGGGACAACGGCCTGAGTCCGCAATCGCCCAGTGACCCCAGGGATACCAAGCCAGTCGCGATTCGGTTTCGCGATCAGCAAATCGAGATGGCCCACGGCGCAGGCGGCAAAGCCAGCCGCAGGCTGATCGAGGGCCTGATTGTGCCCTTGTTCGCGGACCCAACCGCCGACTCTAGAACAAGTCCCCTGAATGATGCGGCGCAGGTTTCCATCAATGGCACACAAGTCGCCATTACCACGGATAGTTTTGTGGTGAGCCCGTTGCGATTCCCCGGAGGCTCGATCGGCGAACTGGCCATCAACGGCACCGTGAATGACTTGGCGGTCTCGGGGGCTAAGGCGGAAGCGCTGGTGGTCACCTACGTTTTGGAGGCTGGTCTGCTCACATCCGTTCTGGAAGCCGAGGTTCGCGCCATGGCGGATGCGGCGCGGCGGGCCGGAGTGCGGATTGTGGGTGGTGACACCAAAGTCGTGGAACACGGCAAAGCAGACTTGATGTACATCACCACCACCGGCATCGGTGCGCCGATTCCAGGGGTGACGCTGGATGCGCGTTCCGTTCGCTCGGGCGACAAGATACTTCTGTCCGGCCCCATTGGCGACCACGGCATTACGATCCTGCTGGCGCGTGGCGAACTCGATCTCGAAGCGGATCTCCGTTCCGACACCCGATCCATACTGCCACTGGTGGAGACGATGATCAATGCCGCCGGGCCGGGCATCCGCTGGATGCGCGACCCCACTCGTGGCGGAGTGGCAACCACGTTGAACGAACTAGCCCGCGATTGCAGGCTCGGCATCCACTTGCAGGAAGAAGAGATTCCGGTTCGTGACGAGGTGCGCGGGGCCTGCGAACTGCTGGGACTGGATCCGCTCCACATCGCCAACGAAGGTCAGTTCCTGGCGGTCCTGGCACCCGAATATGCTGATGCGGCGATCAATGCGTTGAACCTTGCTCCGGGTGGCTCCGAGGCAAGGATCATCGGCGAGGTGCGGCCACAGCCCGCCGGTTCGGTACTGGTAACCACGCTCTATGGTGGCAGCCGCATCGTGGATATGCTGGTCGGCGACCCGCTGCCACGAATCTGTTGAGGGAACCTGCAATGGCGACGACGGTCGAATTGACAAGTCAAGTAGAAGAGCGGCTGCTTGAACGCAACGCGCTGTTCGAGCGGTTCTTCGTGCGCGAGGCACCACGTCTGGCGGAGGCTTCCCGCCAAATGTCAGAGCGGTTCTTGCGCGGCGGGCGTCTGCTTGCCTTCGGACGAGGGCCTTACGTCACCGATGCGCAACACGTTTCGGTGGAGTTCGTGCATCCCGTGATTGTCGGCAAGCGTGCTCTTCCCGCGCTCGACCTATCCACCGCCTTCCGTCCCTGGATCGAAGCCATCCTGCATCCTGACGACATCGTGATGGGCTTCGGTCCGCCCGAAGGTGATCCGGAAGTCTGGGCCACTCTGCAACAGGCTCACCTGCGCGGAGCCATGACCTTTGCGCTCCCCGGCTTTGAAGGTTCTTACGCAGCGGATGTCGCCGATATCACCCACGATGCCTTCCTTCATCAGGAGATGATCGAGATTCTCTACCACACACTGTGGGAGACGGTGCATGTCTTCTTCGAACACCGCGAATTGGGCTATGATGTCGGCGAGTCGGGATTCTTATATCCGTTCCTCGGAAAAGAGAAGCAGGCCACGGAAGGGCTACTCACGCAGGTTGCCGATTCGATTTTGATGAAGGTGCGCGACGACACCAGACTGCGGGAGCAGGTGGCACGGGAAGAAGCTGACCGGATCAGTCGGACTACAGTCGCTATAGATCAGCGGTTGCGCAGGGGTGGCAAACTGATTGTGTTCGGCAACGGTGGTTCGGCCACGGATGCCAATGATTTCGCGATTGACTGCATATTGCCGCCGAGTGGCTACCATTCTGTGCCCGCAGTGTCGCTTTCCCTGGAGCCCGCGAACATCACAGCCGTGGCCAATGATGTAGGGGCGGACGTGATCTTTCTTCGTCAACTCATCGCACAAGCCCAGCCTGGAGATGTAGCGATCGCAATTTCCACCAGTGGAGGTTCGCGCAACGTAATCATTGCCTTGGAAGAAGCCCGCAAACGCAAAATGCTGACGGTAGCGCTACTAGGCTACGACGGCGGCGAGATCAAGCGCCGTGGTCTAGCGGATTTTTCTATTGTGGTGCAGAGCGACTACATCCCGCGCATTCAGGAAGTGCAGGCATCCATTTATCACGTCATTCGTGAATCCCTGGAGGTTCTGCACCGTGGCCAAGCTTGAGCTATTTGGAGCCGTGCGCTGTCCGCATACTGCGGAAATGCGCGAATGGTTGGAGTGGGGGCAGCGCGAGTTTGTGGAGTATGACGTCGAGGCCGATTCCGAAGCCTTGCGCCGCATGAGGGAGCTGGCAAGCGGTCAGCGTTGCGTGCCCATTCTGGTGGAAGATGGCAAGGTATTACAAGTCGGCTGGCAGGGCCATAGCTGCATGGTGGAGGCGGACTAGTCGTGCCGAGCGCTTGTTCAATTCGAGTGCGTGGAGTGGTGCAAGGGGTCGGCTTCCGCCCGTTTGTGTATCGCCTTGCCCATGCCAACACACTGGCGGGCTGGGTGCTGAACGCGGAAGCGGGCGTCGAGATCCATCTGGAGGGCACCGATCAAGGCATGGATGAGTTTCTCCGAGCCTTGAAGCGCCAACCGCCACCCGCAGCCAGCATCACGGCCATCGAAGTGTTACCTGCCGAGCCAGTCGGCTATAGTGCGTTCACCATTCGCGAGAGCGAGCGGCACGATCATCCTACGGTCTGTATCTCTCCCGACCTCCCGGTTTGTGAAGAGTGCCTCCTCGAACTTTTCGATCCTCGGAATCCGCGCTACGGCTACCCCTATATCAACTGCACTAACTGCGGGCCGCGCTACACCGTAATTCAAGGGTTGCCCTATGACCGCCCTAACACCACCATGGCGCCGTGGAATCTCGACGACTACTGCTCGGCTGAGTATCACGATCCCGGCAATCGCCGCTTCCATGCGCAGCCCGTGGCGTGCCCGGCGTGTGGTCCGAGCTATGTGCTTCATCCCGCGCAGGAGGGCAAAGCCAGCCGCGATCAAGACATCATTCAGCAAGCTGCGGCGCTGCTGCGCGAGGGGAAAATTCTCGCCATCAAGGGCATTGGCGGATATCACCTTGCCTGCGACGGATGGAATGCCACTTCTGTGCTCGCGCTGCGTGACCGCAAGTATCGCAAGGAAAAACCCTTCGCGTTGATGGTGCGCGACCTCGAAGTCGCGCGCACCTTGGTGGAACTATCCCCGTCGGCTGAAGCACTGCTAGGCTCGGTAGCCCGGCCCATCGTGCTGGCACCAGCGCGGCTCGCCCTTCCCGGAGTTGCGCCGGACAATCACGAACTTGGCCTGATGCTGCCGTATACGCCGTTACATCATCTGCTGTTCGCGGCGGGGGCACCCGCCTTTCTGGTGATGACCAGTGCAAACCGTTCCAGTGAGCCAATCGCGTATCAAGACGATGACGCGCAGCAGCAACTTGCGGGGATTGCCGACGCATTTCTGGTAGGCCAACGGCCCATCGCCCGGCGTGTGGATGATTCCGTGGTTCGGCAGGGAGCCTGCGGGCCGGCAGTGTTGCGGCGCGCCCGCGGCTATGCGCCAGGAGCGGTTGCAGCCATCCCCTCCGAACACCCCATCTTGGCCGTTGGCAGCGACCTTAAAAATGCCATCACTCTCGTAGTGGCTGGGCAAGCTTTCGTCAGCCAGCATATTGGTGACCTCGACCACTACCGTTCGTTCCAGGCATTTGAGGAGACGATCGAAGATCTGCTCTCGATGTACGAGGTTCGCCGGGATGATCTACGGATCGTGAGCGATCTTCATCCGCAGTTTCATTCCACGGCGTACGCTGAAACTCTGGCCGCGCGCTATAACGGAGTGGTTTACACGGTGCAGCATCACCGTGCGCATATCGCGTCAGTACTAGCCGAATGTGGCGAGTGGGAAAAGCGGGTGGTCGGAATCTGCTGCGATGGCACTGGCTATGGCGACGATGGTGCCATCTGGGGCTGTGAGGTGTTTGTCGGAAGTGTACGCCAAGGCTTTGAGCGGGTCGCGCATCTTCGTTCTGCCGCGCTGCCTGGAGGTGACGCTGCGGCTCAGAACCCGGTACAGGCGGCGGCGGGGTTCCTGGCGCAACTCCCAGCGGGTCGTCTACAAAATCTCACAAACGTGCCATTCCACTTTCCCGCGCGATATCGCAACGCGGCGCAATTGATTCAGAGCGGTGTGCGAACCTTTACCACCACTTCCATGGGACGATTGTTCGACACTGCGGCTGCCCTGACCGGGTTTATCCGACCGAGCACATTTGAAGGCCAGGCTGCAATGTGGCTGGAGCAGATAGCGCGTAAGGCGCGGAACACCGCAGCCTATCCGTTCCCCTATACCGATGGCGAGCTGGATTTTCGTCCGCTGCTGCAATGCGTGTTGGAAGATCGCATTCGCGGACGAGATGCTGGTGACATCGCACGTGCCTTCCATCGGGGAGTGGCTCACGGTCTGGCAGAAGCCGCGATCGCAGCCTGCCATGCCCATGGTCTCGACACCGTGGTGTTGTCGGGCGGCGTATTTCAGAATGAACTGTTGCTGGAAGAGATGAAGTCGCTGCTGGAAGCCGCGCCTCTACAAGTGTGGATTAATCATGCGGTTCCGCCGAACGACGGCGGTATCAGTCTTGGCCAGGCTGCATTGGCGGCATTCGCCTCTGCCACGGAATATCAGGGAGGCGAATGCACGAACTCTCTATCGCAATGAGTATCGTGGAAATGGCGCAGGAAGAGGTCGAACGCCGGGGCGTTCAACTCAGCGCCGTCCACCTCAAAGTCGGGTTTCTCACGGGAATTGTGAAAGAGTCCCTGATCGCATCGTATGAGATGGCTTGCTTTGACACCCCACTGCAAGGCTCCCGGCTGCTGGTGGAAGATGTGCCGATCATTGTGTTTTGTCCCACCTGCAAGGTGCAGCGCCAATTGCCCTCTATGCAGTGGTTCGGATGTTCGGAGTGTGGCACGCCAACGCCAGAAGTATTGCAAGGCAGGGAACTCGAAGTGGTGGCATTGGAGATTACAGAATGAAATCGCAACCGCGCCTGGTGGAAGTCCGCAAGAATGTGCTCAAGCAAAACGACATGGCCGCCCGAGCGTTGCGCGAACGCTTTCAAGCCGCTGGTGTGCTGGTAGTGAGTCTGGTCTCCAGCCCAGGGTCCGGCAAGACCGCTTTTCTCGAAAAAACTTTGACCATGCTTCGCCCCCATCATCGCGTCGCCGCACTCGTTGGAGACTTGGCGACCGAAAACGACGCGCTACGGCTGGCACGCAGTCAGGCACCGGTCAAGCAGATCACCACCGGAACCCTCTGTCACTTGGAAGCCGCCATGGTGGAGACTGCGTTGGAAGAATGGAATCTTGACGAACTGGACATCCTGTTCATCGAGAACGTCGGCAATTTAGTCTGCCCTGCGTCTTACGATCTTGGCGAGAACCTTAGGCTGGTTTTGACGTCAGTAACCGAGGGGGAAGATAAGCCGCTCAAGTACCCGACCATCTTCAATAGTGCCGACGTAGCCATCGTCAGTAAGATGGATCTCGCTGACGCAGTGGACTTCGACTGGGAGGCCGCGTCCGGAAATATTCAGGCTGTTCGCCCCGGTATGCAAATCTTCCGCGTTTCCTCGAAAACAGGGGATGGCATGGATGACGTCCTCGGATTCCTGGCCGACAGACTGGCAGAGTTGCGTCCCGTAGTTGTTTAACAGCTTTCGACGGAAACGCAAGTGAGCCTCTGGCGATGTCTCTTTGTTACTCCGCGTAGATTCCATTCAAAGACAACCCACAGCGTCGTCTTATCAGGGCATGCTTTCGGTGAGTTACCCACCCCCGCCCAGAAATCATTCGCTGGGCGGGTTAGGGTAGCAAGTTGCGGATGGTGACGTTACACGATCGTGTAGTCGCCCCAGTTGAGCGGAACCACTTTGCCGCTCGCCAGAGCCTCTGGTCCGAAGAACTTGGGCGCGCCCTTCTTCTTGGTCAGAGTCTTGACGCCGGTTTCCCAGTCCGAGTCAAAGATGCTTTCGTCGTACTTTCAAGAGGAGATGTTTTCGAGGCCTCTACTCGAATTGTCAAGGTGTATTAGGGCTAACCGATTGATTCCATTGCGTGCAATAATTTTGCACGCCAACTAGTGCTTGAGTGAAGCCCTATGCTATATTTCCCGAGGGCAACCGGGGACTCGAAAATAGCCCAGGTCGCAGAGTGAGCTGGGAAGTGGCAATCAGATACGCCTTACGTTTCATGATCATTTTCGCCTTAGCCGTACTTCTCTCAAGTGGCGGGTCAGCGAGTTCAACCAAGTTGCTGTATGGCTTCGCTGGGGAGCAGTGATGGTGAATACGCTGACACTGACTTGGTTGTGGATGGCGTAGGCAATATCTACGGCACCACCGTGCAAGGGGGTACGTTCGGACCCGACGGCTACTTTGCGCCAGCTGTTTTGGGTATGCGGGCCATCACGACTGTTCCCTCTGCGTTGGAGGTAACTTCCAAGATTCCATCGAGCTGTAGCAGCCTCTCGCGCATTCCGCGGAATCCAACCCCCATTCTTCCGAATGAGGCGAGCTCCTGGAGTTTCTCCAGCGGGATGCCCTTACCCTCGTCCCGAATCTCCAGAATCACAGTGTCTTGTTCCTCGCAGAGCCGTATGGATGCAGTCTCGCTGCCGGAATGGCGGTGAATGTTAGTGAGTCCTTCCTGCACGATGCGGAAGATGGCCAGCTCGGCTGCCCCGGAAAGCCGGGGCAGGTTATCTGGGATGTCCACAGCGGCGGCGATCCCACTGCGCTCTGAGAATCCGTCTACATACCATGAGAGAGCGGATGCGAGGCCAGCTTCCTCCAGCAGAGGGGGATGCAAGAGGTGGGACAAGGTTCGCACCTCGCGTGAAATCTGCTGTACCAGCTCCGCATTCTCCGGAATCAACCTTGCAGTCTCAGGATTGAGCTTTTCCGATTCGCGGTCCACCGTGGCAAGGTTGATGCTCAACACAGTCAATAACTGTCCAACGCTGTCGTGCAATTCACGCGCGATATTTCTGCGTTCGTCGTCTTGCACGCGCATCAGGTGGCCGGCGAGCTCGCGCAATCCATCGTTGGCGATTTTAAGCTCAGCGGTGCGAGCCTGCACTAGTTTTTTAGCCTGTTCACCGGCTGCAGCTAGCTGCTCCATTGCTTGCCTTTGCTTGTCAATATTAGTGTTCGTGCCAAACCACCGAACCACTTTGCCGGAACGGTCGCGCAGCGGACGCATGCGGCTCAGAAACCAGTGATACTGCCCATCGGCACCCCGCAGTGGGAACTCCGATTCCATCTCTTCGCCGTTTCGGATGGCATGTTGCCAGCGTGTCATGGTAATGGGCAAATGGTCGGGGTGATGAAACCTCGTCCAGTCAATCGTGCCCACTTGGTCAGGCGTTGTGCCGGTGAACTGATGCCAACGTTCGTTGTACCAAAAGCGATAGCCGTCGGGGTGGGCCATCCAGCACAGTTCGGGAATTGAGTTTGCCAGATCACGGAACTGCTGCTCACTCCGTATTAGCTCTTCTTCCACAGCCAGGCGTTTTGCAATCGATCGCCGGTTTGCTTCTCCTAGAGCCACAATTGCTAAAGCAAAAACTACAAAGCCCGCGGCGCCCAACAATTGACGCGAGTCTAGCCGGGAAAATACAAACTCTGGTTCCAAAATAAAGTACCAGACCCCGATTACCCCAGTGATAATGGCAAGAATCGAGGGCCCAACTCCACAGAACCATGCGCAATAAACCACCGCCAACCACATGGACCGGTAAGGATTCTCTTCGCCATAGAGCGGCTGCATCGCAATTCTCATCATCAATGCAATTGCGACGGACAATAGCGCCAGCGAGTACCTCCCTAAAGCCGACTTGTGGTAGTTGTTGAGGTGCTCTGTGACGCTCATTGGCAAAATCCTTATTCCGCAACTTGTGACTCTTGCAAGGAGTGAAAAACTGTAACACTACCAGTCCGCAATAAGCCCAGAAGGCAGCTCAAAAATATGGGGTTTCCCAGTTTCAAAAAAGACTATATCCAAAAATAAGAAATTTTGCGCGAAAATTGTGCCCGATTCAAACGAAACACCGCTTTCCAAGCGAAAATGACGTCCTCTCTCGGATTTCCGGTGCCTTTCTGTCAAAAGAAAATGGGCCCTCAGGGAGTTGCGTGATATCCGCAACACCCTGAGAGCCCGGAAGTTCTCAGTGATTCAGCCCACTCCTTTGCCCCATAGAGGCGATATTAGCCCTTGGGAGTCCCGGGCTCATCGCGCTTGGGCGGCTGCTCCTTGCGTTCCATCTTCTGGCGTTGCTGCTCCTGCCGCTGCTGCATCTGCTGCGTCTGCTGCTGATGGCGTTGCTCCATCTGCTGCTTTGCCGCTTCATCTGCATTGTGTTGCGCCATGTTCTGGTGCTCCTGGTCCTGACGCTGTTGCAGCTTCTGCCGCTCTTGATCCTGTTTCGCGCTCAGACTTTCCATCTGATGCATCATCTTCTGATCGCGCTTTGGATCGCCCGTATTCGGCGGAGCCGGCTTCTCCTGCGCGGGCATGTCATTCGGATGATTCATCACACCGCTACGCGCGGGGTTGCCCGCCTCAGGCTGATTGCCATTGTTGGCGTTATTCTGCCTATCGCCATCAGGCTTCTGCTCCGATGCATTGTTACCGCGATTCCCGGGCTGCTTCTCCGCTGGAGCCTTATACGGTGCCCCCGCTTCTTTCGCAGGCATTACGTCACGACCTTGTAACGCTCCAGGCCGGGGTGTAGCCGCAATAGGTGGCTTTCCCTGATTCATAGAGGCCTTCAGTTCCGGATTGGATCGGGCGGCCTGCACATGCTCCACTTGGGTAGCTACGGGTGCAATATGTCTCTCGTGTTCTGTAGCCTCCTGCTCGGGGGTGGCTCGTGCTACGATTCCCCCCTCGCCTCCGTTGTAGGCTACGCGGGTCACTGGCCGGTTAATCACGGTTTCGTTGTATACATTGTGGATCTCTGTGATGTTTATGTTGTTGACGGCGCGATTATAGAAGAAGCGCCCATCGCGCCAGCGGCCGCCTTCGTAGCCCTCACCGCAGTAGCCGAAGCCATAGCAAATGCCGCCGTAAAAGCCGACGCGCGGACCCCAGTAGCCTTCGTGGAAGAGGAACCCATCCCCACCCCAGCCCCACCACGGCGGCGTCCAAAGCAGGCCAACCTCGGGTGCCAAAACCCACGTTCCCGGCACCCAGTAGTAGTCATCCTCGCCATAAGCCCAATATCCGGGTGTCCAGATGTAGCCTTCGCCAGGGATCACGGGCTGCTCATACACCGGTAATGCGGGTGGACCGGAACGAACGGATACGCCGAAGCTGACTTGACTATGCGACGGGGTTGCCAGCATCGCCACCATCATCATTGCTAACAAACACAAACCAAAATAACGAATCGGATTCATTCTGTTCCTCCTCAAGGCCGTCTCTTTTGCCGACGCCGTCTCATGCCGCACTCGTGGCGATCAGGCAGTGGCCTACTCCCCTAACCCTACGATGGAAGGATTGTCGCTCCAATCCAGCACTCCCCTTAGATGGAATCAGGAAGACTCTGTAGATTGTGGATTCGACCAGATCGGACGCGACTTAGGGTGGAGGGACTGATGCCGAAGGGTTGGCAAACACGCCCATTTGGGGAAGATATATACACGGAATACCCTAGTGATTTGCACAAGGATCGAGTGCGACAATGTGTTTGGTGACACTGTGCGCATTCTGTTAGTGGATGATCACGAGCTGGTGCGGCGAAGTGTTTCTTCGCTGCTTGCCGGTCGTCTTGAATTCGAGGTCGTGGGCGAAGCTTCCGACGGTCCAGAAGGCGTTCAACGCGCGCAAGACCTTCAGCCTGACATCGTCGTCCTGGATATCACCATGCCGACCATGAACGGACTTGAGGTATCGCGACGCATCGCTCAAGTTGCGCCTCTTAGCAAAATCATCTTTCTAAGCCAACACAATACGGGGCGGATCATCAGCGAAGCTTTCTCAACCGGAGCGCGCGGCTATGTACTCAAGTCCGACATCGTGACCGACTTGGTGCGCGCCGTACAAACCGTAGGCGAAGGCAAGAAATTCCTCAGTCACAGTCTTGCAAGTCTTGGCCCACTCCCATCACCTCCAACTGCTAATTAACTTCCGTTACTCCGCTGCATTCGCCGCTCGTTAGGTCTACAGCACTTCGGCTTTCCGTCTACATGGCCAAATGTATTCACTCCGGCCGAGGCCTGTTCTACAACAGAAGAAGCAGCAGATCGTGCGGTCCCGATCGGATCGCTCATTTTCATTCAAACCTAAGAATCAAGGAGAAAACACCATGAATTGGGATCAGATGGAAGGCAAGTGGAAGCAGATGACTGGCACCGTGAAGCAGCGCTGGGGCAAGCTCACCGACGATGATTTGGACGTGATCGCTGGCAAGAAGGACGTGCTGCTCGGCAAGATCCAAGAGCGGTACGGCATTACCAAGGAAGCTGCTGAGAAGCAGATCCATGAGTGGAATATGGACGCCAATGTCAATGCAGAGGCAGAAGCACACCTAACCCATAAGGCCTAGTAAAAACCGAGACCCATGAAAACAGCCGCCCAGTTTGATGGGGCGGCTGTTCTCCTATGAGCTGAGCAGTCAAACGGTAGAACCATGAAGCGTTGCTACAATTGCAGGCGCAACTGGCAACTCAGTAGATCTCGCAATTCGAAACTCAGACGAGGAGAGAATCCATGAAGAGCCTTCCGATAATTGGCGCTCTGCTGTTAATTTTAGGGGTACTGTCGTTCGTAGTTCCCGTGCCTCACACTGAGGATCACGGCGTAAAAATTGGCGATACCAAAATTGGCATCCAGACACATGACAGTGAACGGGTTCCGACAGTGCTGAGTGTATTGCTGGTTGCAGGTGGAGTAGCGGCTTTGGCATTCGGGTTGAAGAAGTCTGCCTGAAATCAGCTCACCTTCTTCACAGTCCTGGGCATTCAGAATCTGATAAAGGGGCAGCGGGCCTACTGAATTTCAGTATGTCCGCTGCCCCTTTTTGCTGTCCGAATCTGCTAATGCTAGACACTCCAAACGCCAGCCCTTGGCCTCTGGGCTTTACTCCATTAAACGACCGGTCTGCCCTGAATCACCCGAATCACTACCACCACGAGCGCGATCACCAGCAAGATGTGAATGTAGCCGCCCAGGGTATACGAACTCACCATGCCCAGCAGCCAAAGCACCAGCAGAATCACAAAGATGGTCCACAGCATGTTTAACACTCCTTAAGTAAAGTCGCGCCCGGAGAACATGCCCTTGCGCCGATGTTGATCCTAAGATGAACTGTGTGCCAGAAACATCGGGGGTTTGCTGTACTCTGTTGTGAAAAATGGTGGAGAGATGCCTCTCGCCACCAAGGAACACCGCTTTTGCGAAAGTCCATTTCCGCAAACGCGATCCAAACGCGATCCAAAAGAGATGCAGGCGAATACCCCCATGAGAAAAGCGCATTCGCCTGCATTGTGAAAAAACTTAACTGCCTAATTTGTGCTAGTTCTTCGCTGCGTCGGTCGCTTCCTTCATCGAGCTCTTCGCACTCAGAGTCGCCAAAGCGTGCGAGAACGGCTCTGCCGCATCAGGCGTGGCCACTTCTCCGCGCAGGGTTGGACCAAAGCCAATCTGCTTGTCGTAGATCGCCGCAGTGGAGTCGTCGTCCTGCTGGATCACGGCACCTTCCAAGGTCAGGCCCGCGAATACACCTTTCGAGCGCGAGTAGGTGAGGATCTCAGCATTGAGCTTCCAATCTGTGCCTGCCGAAGCATGACGGCCCACTGGGCCAGCTGCCGCCGAGCCTTCTCCGCTAAGCTGAAACTTGCTGGAGAGCAAATGCTGCAAGCCACGATCGTTCATGATCAGCATCACCAGATCAACGCTCTCTACGCCGATTTGCAGACCCCAGCTTCCACCGCCCACCGAAACAAAAGCCGGAGCGCTCCAGCCTGTGGCGGTACGGCAACTGGCGACTCCACGCCCGTGCTTGCCGCCCAGAATAAAGCCAGCCTTCACCAGATGCGGTACCACCACAATGCACTTGGCATCGCTCACTACTTCTTCAGGAATGCCCTTGTCTGGCGCTGCGCCGATTGCTGTTAATACTTCAGCGGCTGACTGCAAACGTTCCACTGAGTCTTCCTTTGCTGACGCACCAAACGCCAACGTCCCTGCCAAAAGAATGGAAACAATTCCTAATGTCTTTTTCATGAAATCTAGCTCCTTGCGAAATGTGTGAGGTTCGTCGGCGACGCATGTACAGCAACAGAATCACCGAACATTTACTGGCCGGCGTTCTCCGTGGCTGTTGACCGCGGCAAATAGACGTATATCGCTGACCTGAGATCGAGTTTAAAGAAAGGCATCCGTCGAAAACATCAGGGAGACGCCGTATCCGGCTAAGGAAGAACCTGTAGCAACGTCTCGCTCGGGGCACACTTCCGCGGTCTGCGTTTTAAGGCGAATGATGGGCTAAGAACCGTTGTGTTTAGGTGCGATTCGGCCCATCGGGGACTTTCCATGTGCTGCTTTCGTCTTCCGCTCCTGGAAGCGGAGATCTTCCCCCACCGCTTTCATTGCGGATCTGCTCGTAGTGCTGGGCCAGCTTATCCATCTCCTCATCCGAGCCCTTCTCCACGCGAATCAACCGATTCTCGGCATTATGAACTGCACGAATCAACTCATCCAGCTTTAGATGGAGTGCTTTAGCATCTCGGTTTTGCGTGTTCTGAATCAGGAAGACGATGAGAAATGTCAGTACGCTGGTGCTCGTGTTGATCACAAGCTGCCACGTGTCGGAGTAGTTAAACCTCGGCCCCAACAAGGCCCATACGACGACCGTTCCCGTAGCGAAGAGGAAAGCGGCAGGCGAACCGACGACGACCGATGACTTGCCCGCCAACTGGCTAAACCAACTGGAAGCGCTCTTTTGA